>NZ_FNWL01000001.1 GCF_900108095.1 Natronorubrum sediminis | reverse complement strand
AACCTCGAGACGGTCTACACCTACGAGGGCACCCACGACATCCACACGCTTGTGCTGGGCGAGGCGTTCACCGGGCTCAAAGCCTACCAGTAGCGCTCTGGCGTCGATTTTTTCTCATTTACGCCTCGAGTAGACCGAGGACCACAACCATTTGTACTCCGCCGGGAAATGCCACAGCATGACACGCATGCTGGATGCACGCCAGTCGGTGATCGATCGATGAGTTCGGACGCGTTCGAGGCACTCGAAGACCACCGTGAGCGCCATCTCGAGGATCTGCAGGATCTCCTCGCGCAGCCGTCGATCAGCGCGACGGGCGAGGGAATCGAAGAGTGCGTCGAGATGGTCCGACGCTCGTGTCTCGAATACGGCTTCGACGACGCGGAGATCGCCGAGACGCCGGGACGACCGGCGGTGATCGCCCGCGCATCGGCCGACCCCGACGCGGTCGAAACCGAGGGAGACGTGCCGACGGTGTTGCTGTACGGCCACTACGACGTGCAACCCGCTTCGCCCTCGGAGTGGTACTCACCCCCGTTCGAGCCGACGATTCGTGCGGGGTCCGACGGCGACCGACGCCTGTACGCACGCGGCGCAGGCGACAACAAGGGCCAGTGGTTCGCTCACCTCTGTGGCGTGGAGGCACTCCGCGAAACGACCGGATTGCCGGCCGACGTCGTCCTCCTGGTTGAAGGCGAAGAAGAAAGCGGCAGCGAGCACCTCGAGCACCTCGTCCGGGACCGTCGAGGCGACCTCGAGGCGGACGTAGCCATCGTCGCCGACGGCCCGGTCGATTCCTCGGGACGGCCACACGTCTTGCTCGGCTCTCGGGGCCTGTTGTTCGTCGACATCGACGCGAACGGGGCGAACCGAGACCTCCACTCCGGAAACTTCGGCGGGCCGGTGCCGAATCCGGCGACGGCCGTCGTCGACGTGATTTCGTCGCTTCGAGACGAGGACGGCCGGATCACACTTCCCGGATTCTACGACGACGTGCGGGCCGTGACCGACGCGGACCGTGAGGTGCTCGACGCAATCTCGGTCGACGAGGACGCGATCAAAGCCGACCTCGAGCTTTCGGCACTCGAGTTAGACCCCGACGAGGGGTACGTCGAACGACTGCTCACTCGGCCGAATCTCAACGTCGCGGGCCTCGACGCGGGCTATCAGGCCGAGGGGATGAAGACGGTGCTCCCCTCGGAAGCCAGTGCGAAGATCGACTTCCGACTGGTCGCGGATCAGGACCCCGCAGCCGTCTTCGAATCACTGCGAGCCCACGCTCGCGAGCAGGTGCCGGAGGGGGTCGACGTCGAACTCACGAAAATCGCGTCGATGGACCCCCAGCGGACGGACGCGGCTAGTCCCGTCGTCGATCCCGCGGTTCGAGCGGTCGACAGCGCGTGGGACGACGACCCAATCCTCAAACCGTCGCTGGGCGGCTCGGTCCCGACCTACGTCTTCGCCGACGCCCTCGACGTCCCGTGTCTCGTGATTCCCTACGCGAACGAAGACGAGAACAACCACGCTCCGAACGAGAACATCAAACTCTCGTGTTTCCGCGCCGGCTGTCGCACGACGGCGTCGTTGCTCGCGGAGCTGGGATCGGCCGACCTCGAGTAGTTCGATTACGTTCGAGGTCCCGTTCGGCGAAGCACTTCGACGACGCTCCCGCCACTCGAGGATGCATGACGATACCAATGCTTTTGGCATCGCTCGCGGATGCCCAGATATGGACTCGAATCCTGACTTAGATCGCTTTACGTCGCGTCGGTCGACGGTTCGCGCGCCTCGTGGTATCGTCGCGACGAGCCAGCCACTCGCCTCGGAAGCGGGAATCGCCGTGTTACGAGACGGCGGGAACGCCTTCGACGCCGCCGTGGCGACGGCGGCCGTGCTCAACGTCGTCGAACCGACGAGCACCGGACTCGGTGGCGACCTCTTCGCCCTCTACAGAACTGCAGACGGCGACGTCGGCGCGTTCCGAAGCTGTGGCGGTGCGCCGGGTGATGCGACCCTCGAGCGCGTTCGGGAGGCCGTCGCCGCGGAGCAAGACGTCGACCCCGAAGACGCCGAGATGCCGGTTTACGGCCCGCAGACGATCACGGTTCCCGGCACGGCTCGGGGCTGGGAGCGAACCGTCGAGGAACTCGGCGAACTCGAGCTGGCGCGGACGCTCGAGCCGGCGATCGAGTACGCGACCGAGGGCTTTCCCGTCTCGGAGATCATCGCCGACCAGTGGGCGGAGGCCGCCTCCGTGCTCGACGGCGAGCAGTCTCGAGACGCGTACCTCTTCGACGGCGACGCGCCGGATGTCGGCGATTCTGTCACGCTGCCGGAACTAGGTGAGAGCCTCCAACGTATCGCCGAGGAGGGTGCCGACGTCGTCTACGAGGGCGACATCGCGGACGAAATCGTCGACACGGTCCAATCCCGCGGCGGCTTCCTCTCGCACGACGATCTCGCGTCGTTCGAACCCGAGTTCGTCGACCCCGTCAGTACGACGTACAACGGCGCGGAGGTCTACGAACTTCCGCCGAACAATCAAGGCCTGATCGCTCTCGAGGCGCTCAACATCGCCGAAGAACTCGGCGCGGGCGAGTACCCGGCAGGGTCGACCGAACGGATCCACCTCGGTGCCGAGGCGATGAAGCGGGCGATGGCCGACGGTCACCACTACATCACGGATCCGAGGTTCGAGGACGTGCCGGATCTCGCTTCGAAGGAGTACGCGGCCGAGCGGGCGGCGGAGATCGACGCGGAGGCCTCTTCGGACGTGGAGATCGGCTTCGAGAATGACAGTGCCGAGAACGCGGATACCGTCTTGCTCACGGTCGCGGACGAGGCAGGGAACGTCGTTTCGTTCATCAACTCCCGATTCAAGGACTTCGGCAGCGGCATCGTCGCCGGCGACACCGGCATCGCCCTCCAGAATCGCGGCAGTTCGTTCTCGCTCGATCCCGACCACCCGAACCGGATCGAACCCGGCAAACGGCCGTTCCACACCCTGCTTCCCGGCATCGCCAAACTCGAGGACGACGACTGGGCGGCCTTCGGCGTCATGGCCGGCTACAACCAGCCACAGGGGCACCTCCAGGTGCTGATGAACCTGCTCGACGACGGGATGTCGGTTCAGGAAGCGATCGACTTCCCGCGCTGGCGCTACCAGGTCGACGGGCAACTCGCCGTCGAAGGCCGACTCGAGGGGCGTGTTCAGACGAAACTCGCTCGTCGCGGCCACGAAGTTCGGGTAATGCCGCCCGCACACTTCGGCGGCGGCCAGATCGCGCGTAACACGGACGGCGTCCTCTCGGGCGGTAGCGACCCGCGAAAAGACGGTTCGGCGGTCGGCTTCTGATCGTCTCGTCGGTTAGACGATCAGCGTCGGCCGATCCGTATTGATCAGGACGTTCTGGGCGACGCTGCCGAAGACGGCTTTTCCGACGGAACTTCGCTTTCGAGGGGCCATGACGACGAGGTCGGCGTCCGCCTCCTCGACGAAGTCGACGATTTCGTCGGCCGAATCGCCGTGGCGACGCTCGAGGTCGTACTCGATCGCCGCGTCCTCGAGTAAGTCTCGAGCGCGCACGACCGCGTCAGGGTAGTCGTCTTCGTCGTAGAGTTCCGCTGAGCTAACGTTGCCGCCGTCGTCGACGGCTTTGAACTTCTCGAAGACGTTGAGCACCGTGACGCTGATCGCTTCGGCGTCGCTGATCACGCCCGCTTCGAGGAGGTCGATGACGTACTGCGTCGCTTTGGTACCGCGTTCTTCGCTGGTATCGACTGGGATGACGATGTGGTACATGCTTCGTTTGTTCCTCACGTTGCATCCACATAATTCTTCGACGATGGACCTCGACAGCGTCGTCCGAGTCGGGTGATCGCTCGGCGATTCGTCGTTCGCTCGAGTGTGTGACCGTCTCCCACTTCCAGTACAGTTTTTATGGTTGACACGCTCTCTTCCGGTAGATGAGTTACCAAGACTACCTCGCGGGCGAACCCTTGATCCTGACGGTGCCGACGACCGGCGGCGTGCAGGGCAAGGAGGCGAATCCGAACCTGCCGGAGTCACCAGAGGAAATCGCGAACGCGGCACGGGAATGTGAGAAATTGGGGGCGTCGATCGTGCACCTGCACGGACGCGACGAACACGGCGAGCGCGACGCCGGTCGATTACAGGAGATCAACGAACTGGTTCGCGAGCGCTGTGAGGATATCATCATCCAGAATACGACGGGAGGGACGGGCCTGCCACTCGAGGAACGAGTGAAGGGCATTCGGACGGATCCGTTGCCGGAGATGGCGTCGCTCGATATGGGGCCGATGAACCGCTACCAGCACATCACCGCTGAGAACACCCGCCACATGATCGACACGCTCGCAGCGGAGATGCAAGAGAAGGGGATCAAACCGGAGATGGAGGTGTTCAACAACGGCCACCTCAACGAGGTCTATCGTCTCATCGAGAAGGGCCTGCTCGAGGAACCCTACTACATCAACATCATCTTTGGGCCTGGCACGCTCACGCCGCCGACGCCGGAGAACATGGTCAACATGATCAACAACCTCCCCGAGAACTCGATCTTCAACGTGCTCGCCATCGGCCGTCATCAACTGCCGCTCACGACGATGGGAATCGTCATGGGCGGACACATCCGCGTCGGGATGGAGGACAACCTCTACTTCCGTAAGGGGGAACCAGTCGAGAGCAACGCCCAGTTGGTCGAACGCGCCGTTCGAATCGCGGACGAACTCGAGCGAGACCTGGCGACGCCGGCGGACGCTCGAGAACTGCTCGGGATGTAGGCGTTACTCGGCGGTACGATAGTGTTCACAGTCGCGATCGTGAGCCAACTCGTGGCGGTCGTTACAGACGTCCGCTCGCATCGGGCTGACGAACTCCTCGATAACGCCGCAGTAGGCTCGTTCGGTCTCGAACTCGCGGTCGCCGTCCGTCGTGCGGTAGGAAAGGTGTGGACACGTCATAGCTCTCACAACGAATGAGAGCCATGAATACGTTTGGGTCGGCTCAGTATCGGCCGTCGTTCCGTTAGCGCGTTCGCGACTGTTCGGATTGGACTCCTCGTTCTGGTTCCCTGCTGGGTGCATATGCAGACGGTGGCTCCGCGGACCGGCACATATACGGACATTGGCGTGTCATGACGAACCAATGGGAACGCAGACTGACGCGGAATACGAGTGCGGGTTTCTCGAGGACGTAATCGATGACGGACGGGTGGCTGACGAGCCCTCCGTTCGCGAACAGTACGCCGTAGACGCGAGTCCGCACGCGGGTCGTCTGCCCGACGCCGTCGTCTGGCCGGCCTCGACCGAGGAGGTCGCCGCGGTACTCTCGGCGGCGAACGACCGCGAGATTCCGGTGACACCGTGGTCCGGTGGCTCCGGTCTCGAGGGTAACGCTATCCCCGCTTCGGGCGGGATCGTTCTCACCACTGCGGACCTCGAGCAGATCAGCGTCTCGCCGGACGACCTCCACGCGACCGTCGGCGCGGGCGTGGTCTACGACGACCTGAACGAGCACCTCGCCCAGCACGGCCTCCGGTTCGCTCCCGGCATCTCGAGCGGCGACATCGCCACGCTCGGGGGGATGGTCGCGACGAACGCGAGCGGTTTCAACGCGGTTCGCTACGGCGAGACCCGAAATCACGTCCGCCGACTCGAGGTCGTGACCGCCGACGGGAGGATCGTCGAGTGCGGGCGCGACGTGGTGAAGACCTCGGCGGGCTACAGCCTGAAGGACCTCATTATCGGGAGCGAGGGGACGCTGGGGGTCGTCACCGAGGTGACCGTCGGCCTGGTCGGCGTGCCCGAACACCGGCGGGCGGCGCTCGTGACGTTCCCGTCGCGAGAGGACGCCTCTCGAGCCGTTTCGGACGCGATCGGTTCGGCGCTCGTCCCCGGCGCGATCGAGTTCATGGATCGGATGTCGATACGGATGCTCAACGCCTACCACGACGACCTCGAGTTCGAGGAGCAACCGACGCTGCTGATCGAACTCCACGCGAACAACGACGGCATCGAGGAGGATCTCGCGTTCGCGAAACTCATCTGTGAAGATCACGGCATGGAGTCGTGGACGGCCGCGGCCGAGGAGAACATCGACGACATCTGGCAGGCGCGTCGCGACAAGTACTGGGCGACGACGTCCTACCGCGAGGAGTGGGAGGTCGCGCTCGTGGGCGACGTCGTCGTCCCCATCTCGAACTACCCGGACATCGTCCAGGAGGTCTCCGACGCGGGCGAGGACCTCGATCTGACCGTCTCCTGTGTCGGCCACGCGGGCGACGGCAACCTCCACTACACGCCGCTGGTCGACCCCGACGACGAGGAGATGGTCGCTCGAGCCCACGAATTGAACGAACGCGTCGTCTCGAAGGCCCTCGAGTTAGGCGGCAGCGCGACGGGCGAACACGGCGTCGGCATCGGGAAACGAAAGTTCATGGCCGAAGAACACGGCGTCGCACTCGACCTCATGCGCTCGATCAAGGACACGCTCGATCCGAAGGGGATCTTGAATCCCGAGAAGGTCATCCCGGAGCCGTCGTCGGAATAACACGACTGTGGCACCAGTTCCCACAAGAGTAATGCCAACGCTTGTAAAATGTGCCACGGTA
Source organism: Natronorubrum sediminis (assembly GCF_900108095.1). Lineage (NCBI taxonomy): Archaea > Methanobacteriati > Methanobacteriota > Halobacteria > Halobacteriales > Natrialbaceae > Natronorubrum > Natronorubrum sediminis. The sequence continues at coordinate 1,485,150 of NZ_FNWL01000001.1, read as the reverse complement.
CCATGTACTCTGATTTCGCGGCCCGGTTGGCGACGACTATGTGGCCAGATTTCGACCAGACGCCCGAACGGAACACGGGGACACCCGAAATTACCGACGTCTCGACCGTCGTCGTCGACGGCAACTTCCCCTGGACGATCGTCACGCTCGAGACCGACGCCGGCGTGACGGGCATCGGCGAAGCCTACCCCTCTCCCGGCGTCCACGAGGTGATCACGGACTACTTACAGCCCGTCTTGAGCGGCGAGAACCCCCTCGACGTCGAACGACTCTACCACCTCATGCGCGAGAGCCTCTCGGGGCGGGGTTCCCAGCAGGGAATGGGAACTATCGCCATCAGCGGCGTCGAACTCGCGCTGTGGGACGCCGCCGGTAAGATCCTCGAGCAACCCGTCTACCAGCTACTGGGCGGCAAGATGCGCGAGGAAGTTCGACTGTACGCGGACTGCCACGCGGGCGAGGGGATGGTCGAGGCAGCGTTGGACGAACAGCCGACGGAGGCCTACGAGGCCGCCGCCTACGCGAAGGCTGCGCGGTCCGCGGTCGACGACGGGTTCGAGATCGTCAAGTTCGACCTCGACGTGCCCTCCGGCCGGGAGATAGACACGCTCGCACGCCACTTCGACGGTCCCGAGATCGAACACAAGCGAGCGCTCGTCGAGGCGGTCACCGACGAAGTCGGCGACGAAGCCGAGGTCGCGGTCGACCTCCACTGGAACTTCAGCGTCGAGGCGGCCGAGAAGCTGTGCCAGGCGCTCGAGCCCTACGACCTCGCGTGGATCGAAGACCCGCTCCCGCCGGAGAACGAGGACGCGATGGCCCAGTTGAACCGCAACGTGAGTCAGGCGCTGCTCACCGGTGAGAACTGCTACGGCCGACACGGCTTCCAGGATCTCGTCGAACAGCAGGCGGTGTCGTTCGTCGCGCCGGACATCCCGAAAACGGGCGGTATCGCGGAGACGAAGAAGATCGGTGAACTCGCCGACACGTACTACATGACGCTGACGCCCCACAACGTCGGCAGCCCCGTCGCGACGATGGCCGGCGTCCACGTCGGCGCGACCGTGCCGAACTTCCTCGCCCTCGAGTACCACGCGCGGGACGTGCCGTGGTGGGACGACCTGGTCGACTCCGACGAGCCGTTGATTCAGGACGGCCGCATTACGGTGCCGGACACGCCCGGACTGGGCATCGAACTGGACTGGGACGTCGTCGAGGAACACCGAAAGACGTAGCCTGTAGGTCTCGGCGCTTCTCTCCGTTCGACTACCGGCCCACCGTATCGGCACGCTTTTTCTCCCTCGAGTGTGAGTGTCAGCGTATGACAGACACGCTGTTTCTGACCAGCGACGAACTCGAGGGACTCGCGACGCCGGCGGAGTACGTCGACGCCGTGAGAGAGGGCTATCGACAGGTCGGCGAGGGTGCACCGGCATACCCGCGCCAGAAGTTCTTCCGCTCGGATCCGGACGGGATGTTCACCAGCTACGCTGCGTTGCTCCCCGAGACGGGCGTCGTCGGGGGCTACATGTACACCTCCGGCTTCGGTGCCGGCAACGCGTGGTTCATGACGCCGCTGTTCGACGCCGAGAGCGGCGAACCGCTGGCCGTCCTCGACGGGGCGAGCATGAATCCGTTCAAGACCGGGGCCGCCGGCGCGGTGGCCGTCGACGAACTCGCTCGAGACGACGCGACGACGCTGGCCGTCATCGGCAGCGGCTCGCAGGCTCGCGGGCAGGTCCACGCCACCGCGACGGTCCGCGACTTCGAGGACGTTCGCGTCTTCTCGCCGACCCCCGAGAACCGTGAGGCGTTCGCGAGCGAGTTCGACGAGCAACTCGCCGCCGACGTTCGAGCGGTCGACTCGAGCGCGGCGGCACTCGAGGGCGCGGACGTCCTCATCACGGCGACGAAGTCGAGTGACCCCGTCTTCGACGGCGAGGACCTCGAGCCCGGCACGCACGTGACGGCGATGGGCCAGTATCAGGAGGGCAGCCACGAAATCGATACGACGACCATCGAGCGGGCGACGTACGTGCCGGACCTCCGCGAGCGCGCGACGTTCGACGCGGGCGCGTTCCTCGCGGCGCTCGAGGATGGCGTGATCGACGAGGACCACGTCCACGCGGATCTGGGTGAGGTGGTCGCCGGAAGCGCTGCCGGCCGAACGAGCGACGACGAGATCACCGTTTTCGACAGCGGCGGGACGGGCATCGAGACGGCCGCGGCGGCGAACATGCTCTACCAGCGCGCGCTCGAGGCCGACCTCGGCTCGACGATCGACTTCGCACCGGCGAGCGAGGCGCTCACGGGTCGACTGCCGTAGCGCTCCGCTTGCGCTCACCGGCGAGGACCGACGCTGAACGACGGCGTTGTCCGTGTAGCTAAGTAACGTCGCCGCTCACGGTATCTCATGTCGAGCGCAACCGTTCGCAAACTCACGACAATCGACGACGTTCGCGAGGTGTTTCCGATCGTCGCCGAACTCCGAGATCACTTAGACGAGACGCGGTACCTCGAACTGTACGAGCAGATGGCCGAGGAGGGATACCGGCTGTTCGCGGTCTACGACGACGATCAGCCCGTCGCCGTGGCTGGCGTCACCGTCTCGACTAACTTCTACCTGGGTCGTCACGCCTACGTCTATGACCTCGTCACGACCGAAGCGGAGCGATCGAAGGGCCACGGCGAACGCCTCCTCGAGCACGTCCACGAGTGGGCCGACGAACGGGGCTGTGAGGCGGTCGAACTCGAGTCCGGCCGCTGGCGAGAGGACGCACACCGATTCTACACCGAGCGAATGGGCTACGAGAAGTACTGTTACTCGTTCGTCTACGATCTGTCGTAATCGCTCGAGTGAGGGGCGCTGCGTGCGATTCACTTCGACCCGATCAGCCAACGATATCGGCGTAGCGTCGAAGCTGCTCGCGCTGGTCGCTCGCCGCGAATCGGGTGACGAAGGATTCGACGCCGGCGTCGGCGTATCGCTCGAGGTGCTCGGCGACGACCGACGGCGGGCCGAACGCGCCGCGAGCGCGGATCTCGTCGTCGCTGAAGGGGGCTTTCGCCGGATAGTATCGCTCGAGGAAGTCTCTGGCCTCCTCGATGGCCGCGGCTTCGGTCTCGGCGATCACGACGTCGTGGTAGTAGGCCGCGTCGAACAGGGCAGGGTTCCGTCCCGCGTCGTCGACGATTTCGCGGGCGCGCTCGAGCCCGGATTCGTACATCTCGGGGGTCATGCCAATCGGGAGCCAGCCGCCGCCGTGGTTCTCGATGCGCTCGCGAATCGGTCGCGGGAAGCCGTCTCGCGGGTCGAACGTCGCGGAGGCGATGTACAGCGGCGGCGGGCTGCCACAGGGTCTGAGTCCGATGTCGGCGTCCTCGAGGTCGAAGAACTCCCCGTCGACGGTAACGGGTTCGTCCTCCCACAGGCCCGTCGCGATCTCGAGGCCCTCGTCGAGGAGCGCGCCGCGTCGGCCGTAGGGCACGTCCAACTGCTCGTGTTCCTCGACGACGCTCGAGCCGACGCCGACGCCGATTCCGAGCGCGAGGCGGCCGCCGCTCATGAGATCGACGGTCGCCGCCTGGTGGGCGACGTGGACGGGATGGCGAAGCTGTGGCAGGTAGACGGCCGTGCCGAGCGTGACGGCGTCCGTCGCGCCGGCGATCGCGCTCAGCGCCGATAGCGGCTCGAGTCGGGGCTTCGCGAGGACGCTGTCGCCGGCCCAGACCGCGTCGAGGCCGAGTCCCTCCGCTCGTTGGGCGAGTTCGACGACCTCCGAATCGGCGCGTGCGGCTTGCTCGAGTCCGTCGTCGGCCGAGAGAACGATTCCGCGCGTCGGCAGTACGTAGCCGTGTGATACCATACCTCTCAGTTTTCGCGGTGTAACCGTAACTGTTGCCCCGCTTTTCGCGGGCCATTTGCGCCCCGAAGCGGGCCGTGTGCACCACAACGGCTTTTTGTTCGTTCGCCGACTCGAGAGTATGGCACGACAGAACACGGCACACGAACGCGGCCGATCGATCACGTGCTCGAGCGGCGGTACCCGGGTCGAACGGGGGGTGACGCAATGAAAATAACTGGCTACGAGTGCGTCGAACTCACGGGGACGCTCGAGGGGTATGACGATCCGCAGTCGTTCTACGAGGAGCGCCTGGCGATTCCCCTCGACGTCTACGAGGAGTTCCGAACGGTCGGTGCGGAGTATCTGATGGGGTCGGACGACGTGATGACGCCGTACGTCACCGACGAGGAGATTCGGATCACGCAGACGTATCTCGTCCTTCGGACGGACGAGGGCCTCGAGGGCGTCGCGGGGCCGATCGACCGCGAGTGGGCTGGTCTCGTCGCCCCGATCGCCGAATTTCTCCTCGGACGGGACGCGCTGGCGACGGCGAAACTCTGGGACCTCATGTACCGCCACGAGGTTCACGGTCGACGGGGGAAGACGATGAAAGCCATCAGCGTGATCGACTGCGCGCTGTGGGATCTGAAGGGCAAGTACTACGACGAGCCGGTGTACCGACTGCTCGGCGGGCCGACTCGAACGGAGATCCCGGCGTACGCCTCGATGCTCGGCTACTCCGTCGAGCCGGAGGACGTCCGAGAGCGGGCGCAAGAGATGAAGGAGGCGGGCTATCGCGCCCAGAAGTGGTTCTTCCGCCACGGCCCCGGCTCGGGAACCGAGGGGCTCCAGCGAAACGTCGAACTCGCAGAGACCGCTCGAGACGCCGTCGGCGAGGGCTACGACCTCATGTTCGACTGCTGGATGAGCTGGGATCGACCGTACGCCGAGCGGGCGATCCGGAAACTCGAGGCGTACGACCCGCGCTGGATCGAGGAACCCGTCCACCCGGACAAACTCGACCAACTGGCCGACCTGCGAGCGACGTCGCCGATTCCGATCGCCGGCGGCGAACACGAGTACACGCGATGGGGAATCCACCAGTTACTCCAACGTGACGCGCTGGACGTGATTCAGGCCGATACGTGCTGGGCGGGCGGTATCACGGAACTCCAGCGAATCTGTACCCTCGCCTCGGTTCACGACGTTCCCGTGATCCCTCACGGCCACTCGGTCTCGGCCAACCTGCACCTCACCGCTGCCCAGTCGCCGACCGTTTCGCCGATGCTCGAGTACCTCGTGAAGTGGAACGAGGGCTTCCAGTTCTTCCTCGAGGACCCGCCGGTTCCCGAGGACGGCACGCTCTCGCTGGACGACCGACCCGGACTCGGCATCGTCGTCGACGAATCGACCGTCGAGGAACGAACGGTCGTCCACTCGAGCGACGAGTGAGTCGGTCCGACGCTGTTCGGGTGCAACTCGTTGTCGCGTTCGACCGACCGGCGCACGGGCCGCCACCGATTTCCGAGAGGGAAAGCGATTTGGTAACAGTCGTCAATGGACGGGTAGATGGCACCGACTATCACGAAGATCGAATCCGTCGAGTTCGGCTACGACTTACCGGACGTCGGCTACGCGCCGAACGGATTCAGTATCGTCTACGAACCCGGAACGACCACCGAACGAAAGCTCTTCGCGCTCCGGATTCACACCGACGAGGGGATCACGGGCGAGTACGTCGGCGGCAACTCGCCCGCCGCGGCCCAGATCAACATGGTCGCGGACTACCTAATCGGGAAGAACCCCCTCGAGCGCGAGCGCCACTGGTCGGCGTTCAAACGCGCGCTCAGGAAGTACGACTGGATGGGGATGGGCCCGCTCGACATCGCACTGTGGGACTTCGCCGGCAAGTACCACGACGCCCCGATTCACGAACTCATCGGCACCTACCGGACCGAGTTCCCCGCCTACGCGTCGACGTACCAAGGTGATCGAAACGGCGGACTCGACTCCCCCGAGGCGTACGCCGACTTCGCCGAAGACTGCCTCGAGATGGGATATCAGGGGTTCAAAATCCACGACTGGGGCGGCGACTGGACCGACGCCGAGGAGTCGGCCGAGACCGTCCGCGAGGTCGGTCGCCGCGTCGGCGACGAGATGGACCTGATGATCGATCCGGCGTGCAACCCGAACACGTACGCCGACGCGCTCGAGATCGGCAAGGCCTGTGACGACGCTGGCTTCCTCTGGTACGAAGACCCCTACCGCGACGGCGGCGTCTCACACCACGCCCACCGAAAGCTTCGAGAGTCACTCGAGACACCGCTCTTGCAGACCGAGCACGTCCGCGGCCTCGAGCCTCACGCCGATTTCATCGCGGCCGACGCGACGGACTTCGTTCGCGCGGATCCCGAGTACGACGGCGGCATCACGGGCGCGATGAAAATCGCCCACGTCGCCGAGGGCTTCGGCCTCGACGTGGAGTACCACGCGCCGGGGCCGGCCCAGCGACAGTGTCTCGCGGCCACGCGCAACAGCAACTACTACGAAGTCGCGCTCGTCCACCCGAACTGTCCGAATACGCAACCACCAGTCTACGAGGGCGAGTACTCCGACATGCTCGATTGTGTCGACGAGGACGGCTGCGTGCAGGTTCCCGAGGGCCACGGTCTCGGCGTCGAGTACGACTGGGACGACATCCTCGAGCGCGAAATCGGCCGCCGAACGTACGAGTAACGCACGACCGACGAAAAATCACAATAGTACGCTATCACGTTCCAACTTCCCATGTACGACGACATTCGATACGAGACCGACGACGGAATCGCCACGATCACGATCGACCGACCGGACGTACTCGACGCGTTTCGCGAGCAGACGATCGCGGAACTCAACGACGCCATCCGCGTCGCGAACGAGGACGAGCGCGTTTACGTGGTCGTCCTGACCGGGGCCGGAGACGGCTTCTGTGCCGGTGCCGACATCACGGAGATGCCCGACTGGCACGAGGAGATGTCCAAGGAAGACTACGCGGGCTACCTCTGGGGCGTCCAGAACGTCGTCCGTCAGCTTCGAGCGATGGAAAAACCCTCCATCGCCGCCGTCGGCGGGCCGGCCATCGGTGCCGGCTGTGACTTCGCGCTGGCGTGTGACATGCGCGTCGTTGGCCCTAACGCGATCTTGCGCGAGGGATTCGTCCGCGTCGGCCTGGTGCCCGGCGACGGCGGCGCGTGGTTGCTTCCGCGACTCATCGGCGAGTCGAAGGCCAAAGAGTACCTCCTCACCGGCAAGGATATCGAACCCGACGACGCCGTCGACCTCGGCCTCGCCGTCGAGGAAGCCGACGAGCCACTCGAGGCGGCCCTCGACCTCGCGGCAGACGTCCTCTCGCTGCCGGCACACGCCGTTCGGCGGACGAACGAACTCGTCGATTCAGAGCAGACGTTCGAGGACTACTGCGAGCGGGCGATCGAGTACCAGTGGGAGTGCGTGAACGACGCCGAACACCACGAAGCGATCGCGGCCTTCGGCGAGGGGCGAGAACCGGCGTTCGACCGCGAGTACTGAGTTCGCGCTCGCCAGCACCTTACGGTGAATTGCTCAGGCGAGGTCCGGCAATCCGCGCTGTTTCAACACCGAGGCGATCTGGTTCTTCTGGACTTCGTCGGTGCCGGCAGCCAATCGACGGCCCCGCGCCAGCCGGTAGAGGTACTCGAGCGGGTGGCCCTGCTGGTAGCCGTTCGCGCCGTGGACCTGCAGGGCTTCGCTGACGACCTGTTCGACCATCTCGCTCGAGCGAAGTTTGGCCATCGAGGCGTCGAGCCTGTCGGGGATCCGGCCGCGTTCGTGGGCCTGAATCGCCGCGCGGTGAGTGAGCGAGCGCGAGGCCTCGAGGTCGGTCGCGGCGTCCGCGAGCTTCCACTCGATACCCTGAAAGTCGGCGATGGGCTGGTCGAACTGCGTTCGTTGCTCGGCGTACTCGAGAGCCTTGTCTAGCGCGCAACTGGCGATGGCGTTGGCGAGGGTCGCACTGCCCAGTCGTTCCCAGTTGAGCGCGCGGAGTTGGTTCTTGAACCCCTCGGAGCCGCGCGTGACGACGTTTTCTTCGGGGACGACGACGTCCTCCATGACGAAGTGCGTCTGGTGGTGCTCGGCCATGTTCTCGTAGTGTTGCTCGATACTCACGCCCGCCGCGTCGAAGTCGACGACGACGGAGCCGAGGCCCTCCGGGAACTGCGTCCAGACGAGGACGGCACTCGAGTGCTCGACGTTGCTCACCCACGTCTTCTCGCCGGTGATACGGAGGTCGTCGCCGTCTTCTTCGACCGTCGTCCGCATTGCACCCACGTCCGAACCGGCTTCGGGTTCGGAGATGCCGATGGCGATGCTGTCCTCGCCGGCGACCACCGGCGGGAGGTAGCGCTCTTTAGCCTCGTCCGTACCGAACAACTCGATCGCGCGTGGGGCGACCATCTGCTGGTTGTAGAGGAACTCTGCCGTGTCGGGACAGACGCGGCCGACGGCTTCGATGGTGAGCATCGCGTCGAACTCGGTCATCCCCCCGCCACCGTACTCCTCGGCGATATTGATTCCGAGAAAGCCCTGTTCGGCGAGCAACTCGACGTTCTCCCACGGCGGGTCGCCGTCCCACGTGAACGCGCGGTCCGTGAACTCCCGCTCGGCGAGGTCTTCTAACGACGAGACGAGCAGTTCCTGTTCGTCACTGAGCGTGATCATCGCTAGCCTCTACCGGGGCTGCTGATATCAATGTACGCGAAACGGAGGGTCCGTCGAACGGGTGTCGATTTCGCACCCAGTAGAAAAACGCGCCGAGATGCAACCCGACCTCACCGTCTTCGTCCGCCCCGTCGACGCTCGAGTTATTGTCCTGTCTGTTGTGCCACTGGTGAAAGCAACCGCGGCTGTTACGTCTCCGGGGCGGTACCCGCGACGACCGCGCCGGTCTCGAGCATCCGTTCGATCTCTCCGTCGTCGTACGTCAGGGACTCGAGCACGTCGACCGTGTGCTCGCCGACGGCGGGCGGATCGGAGGAGAACGTCCCGTCGTGGATGTCCGAACTGAACCGAAACGGGAGGGCAGGAACGGTGATCTCCTCGCCCGTTTCGGGGTTCGTGGAATCGACGAGGGACTCGCGAGCCTCGGCGTGTGGGTCGTCATCGACGAGATCCGCCACGGATTGAATGGCCCCGGAGGGGATCTGGGCCTCGAGGAGGTACTGCTCCAGTTCCTTCGACTCGAAGCGTTCGAACTCGGCCGTCAGCTCGTCCCGGAGCGCCTCGCGGTTATCGATACGATCCTCGAGCGTCTCGAATCGCTCGTCCTCGAGGAGGTCGGGTCGCTCGAGGAGGTCACAGAGTCGGTCGTACATCGGTTCGGTGAGCGTGGCGACGTAGGTGTAGCCCTCGCCGGCTTCGAAGACGCCGTTGGGCGCGCTGCCGATGCCTTTGCTTCCCGCTCGTTCCGGTAGGGTGCCGGTTCGCTCGTAGTTCGTGATCCAGTAGGACATCCAGGCGACGGCGACGTCGAACAGCGAGATGTCGATGTGCGTTCCCTCGTCCGCCCGGTCGCGCTGTCGAATGGCCCCGAGGATGGCGACGGCGGCGTTCGCGCCCGTCCCGCAGTCGATGAGGCTCGCGCGGATTCTGACCGGTGGGCGGTCCTCGTAGCCAGTGATCGACATCAGGCCGGAGACGGCCTGAATGCAGGGGTCGTAGCCCGGAAAGGTGCTGTAGGGACCGGTTCGGCCGAAGCCCGACAGCGAGCAGTAGATCACGTTCTCGTTTCGCTCTCGGACCGACTCGTAGTCGAGGTCGAACTTCTCGAGGACGCCGGGGCGGAAACTCTCGATGACGACGTCGGCCTCGTCGACCAGTTCCGTGGCGACGGCGTGACCGTCTTCGGACTTCAGATCGACGGCGATGCTGAGTTTGCCGTGGTTGAACGGCGCGGACATATCTCCGCCCATCAGATTGCGGAAGGCATCGCCCGCGGGCGGTTCGACCTTGATGACCGTCGCCCCCATTTCGGCGAGTAGTTGTGTACAGGTTGGTCCAGCGACCGATTGCGTGAAGTCGACGACCGTAATGTCGTCTAAAGGCTTCATGCCAATTGCTCCGTGCTAACGCTCATAATGGTTTCGACGAGAGTCACCTCGCAGTGAGTTCGCGCGATGGCTCGAGCGTCGTGCCATCGACCCCCACGCTTTTGCTGCTAGCATCGAATGACCAGACGATGAACGAACCGACAGCCGAGACAGTCCGTCGTTCGAACCGACGGCTGGCGTCGACTCGCGGACCGTTTCGAGCAGCGCAGACTCCCCGTCGCGAAGTGCGGACTACCCGCCGTGAAGTGCAGACTACCTGCTGTAAACCGGAGGAATCCGGATGACTGGGCTCGCAGACGCGGACGCGAGCGACGGCTTCCGCGAGTCGTTCCTCGCCGGTGACGCACTCGGGACGTGGCTCTCGATCGGCCACCCGGCGCTCGTCGAGGCCGCCGCTCGAGCGGGCTTCGACTACGTCGCTATCGACACCGAGCACACGACGATGAGCCTCGAGACCGTCGCCGAACTCGTTCGGACGGCCGCCGGCGTCCCCGGTGATCTCGCCGTCTTCGTCCGGCCCGCGTCGAACGATCCGGTTCGGATCAAACGCGTGCTCGACATCGGCGTCGACGGAATCATCGTCCCGAAGGTCGACACGGTGGATGACGCACGGGAGTTAATCAGCGCGACACGATATCCACCGAACGGCGAGCGCGGCGTCGCATCGGGACGGGCCGCCGGCTACGGCGAGCACTTCGTCGACTACGTCGAGGACGGTCACGCCGACTTGCTCGTAGTCGCCCAGATCGAGTCGGCGGCCGGCGTCGAGAACGCCGCCGAGATCGCCGACGTCGACGGCGTCGACTCCCTCTTTATCGGGCCGGCCGATCTCTCGGCGTCGCTTGGCGTCTTCGCCGAGTGGGACGCCCCTGAACTCGAGTCCGCGATGGCTCGCGTCGTCGACGCCGGTAACGCCGCCGGTCTTCCCGTAGGAACGCTGACCGTCCGAGCCGAGGATATCGCCGATCGGGCCGAACACGGCTTCGACTACCAGATCGCGGGCAAGGACATGACGTCGCTCATCGAAACTGGCGAGCGAATCCGCGAGCGCTACGCCGAGTGCGCGTCAGAGTAAGGATCTCGGCGGATCGTTTCTGATACGGCTGACATCCGTCAGCCGTGACTGCGTGTGTTCTTTCCGCGATCGGTCAGTCGTTCATGTGGACGCTCGACTGTGGCTCGTAGGGATCCGTCGGAATTTCGACGAGCGTCGGGCCGTCGCTCTCGATGGCCTCGGCGACCGTTGCAGCCACCTCGTCGGTCGTCGTGGCGGACATCGTGTCGATGCCGAGGCCCTCCGCGACCGTGGTGTAGGAGACCGGCGCGGAGTCCCAGCCGTACTCGCCGGGGTCCATCCGGTAGCTCCGACCCGCTTCCTCGCTGATGATCGCGTAGTCGCTGTTGTTGAGAACGACTACCGTCACGTCGATATTCTCGCCCGCGAGCGTGTGCAGTTCGTGGATACACATCATCAGGCCGCCGTCGCCGGTGAGCGCCACGACGTCCTGGTCGGGATTGGCTTTCTTCGCACCGATCGCCGAGGGGACGCCCGACCCCATCGTCGCCCACGAGCCGGGATTGACGTAGTTCTGCGTGTCGTACACCGGAAACGTCAGCAGCGTCCAGAGTCGGAACCCGCCAGCGTCGACGGCGATGATCGAGTCTCGGGGCGTTCCCTCTCGAATCGCATCGAGTGCACTGACCGACGTCAGCGGCGCTTCCGTCACCGCGCGCAGCTCCTCGAGTCGGTCGTCGATCGCGTCACGGGTCTCCCGTGCTCGTCGGGTTCCGTTCTCGCTCTGGACGGTCCGTTCTGCGAGGCTCGCATCGAGTGCCTCGAGCGTTCGGCTGGCGTCGGCGACGATGCCGACGGCCGGATCGTAGCCCGTGCCAATGTCGTCCGCGTCGAGCGTGACGTGGACCAGGTCGTCGGGCACATCGATCGACCAGTTCTGCATGGTGACCGCGTCGAAGTCTGTGCCGACGCCCAGTGCGGCATCGGAGTTGGCGATGATCTCCTTCTGTGCCGTCCCCGTGCCGCCACAGAGGACGCCTCCCGCGAGGTCGTGGTCGTCTGGAAACACGCCCTTCCCCTTGTACGTGAGGACGACGGGAGCCTCGAGTCGCTCAGCGACGCGTCGCAGTTCGTCGCTCGCACCCGAGGCGCGGACGCCGCCGCCGGCGATGATGATCGGAGCAGAGGCGTCCGCGAGCAGGTCGCCCGCGCGCTCGACCTTCGCTTCCGGCGGGTTGCCGGCTTCCTGGCGCTCGCTCGAGGCGGGTTCGGCGACTTCGACGTCCATCTTGAGGAAGTTCTTCGGGATGCCGATGCGGACGGGGCCCGTCGGGGCCGTCTGTGCGATGTCGATCGCTCGCTGGAGTTCGGCGACCGTGCTCTGGGGCGTCTCGACGGTGATGTTCTCCTTGACAACGTTGTCGTAGGTGTCCGGGGGCGTCTCGTGGATACCGTCGCCGCCACGGATTTCGGGTTCGGTCTCGACGGCGATGTGGAGCAAGGGCGTGCAGTCGTTGAGCGCGTTCTTCAGCCCGTTCATCGCGTTCATGTCACCCGGGCCGGGGATGACGACCGTCGCGGCCATCGAGTCGCTCGTCTCGGCGTAACCCCACGCCTGGTGGGAGACGGCGGTTTCGTGACGAGCCATGACGAACTCGATGTCGCTGCGTTCGCTGATGGTTTCGTTCAGCGGTAGCGACTGCTTGCCGGGGATGCCGAATAGGGTTCCAATGTTGTTGCTCACTAGACACTCGATAATCGCCTCGTTGACGTTCATACGTGTACTGTGTTGGTATGCAGCGTAAAGGTTAGGACGTGATGATAGACGATAAACACGATTGGCCGAACGCCCTCTCTATCCACGTTTCATCTTGCGCCTGCGACCGCTGAGCGGTATATTATCGCAATTTTGGAAGTCACACGTACATTCTGTTCGTGTTTCGGCGGCAGATCAACCTCACTGTTCACTCGATTCGCCTTGATGAACTTTTTCAACGATATTCGCGAGCATCGTTTCGAGTTCGGTCTCGACCGTACTAGCCGCCAGTCGGTCCAGAACGAACGACAACCACGAGTCGAGCGTATACCGACACGTGGCGGTAATGGTTGTCTCCTCACGCTCCACGACGGTTACACTCGTGTGATACTCCTCGAAGAGGTCGGAGTCGCCGACGAGTTCGTACTCGTATCCGTTCTTCCGTTTGGTAAATCCGAACCGAAGGACCGTGTCGTCGAATTCGACGACAATTTCCTCGCGCGCTGCCGTACGGTCGTGTGATCTGATCTCGTACAACTCGGAGCTCTCGACGATTGTCCGTGGGGTCAAGACCTCACACACGGCTCCGCGCGACGGTTCCACGATGTATGTGGTGGTTATCTCGCGCATAAGTGGGCAGTTGATCCATACCGAGAAAAACGTACGTGTTCCGTTTAGAATCAGGTCGGAAACGAGTGTCGAGACACTGCTGATCACGTTCCCGTTATATTGGGTTACATCGATCCTCCTTCAAATAACGGTGATTGGGGTCTGAATATACAGAAATGTATAACTATATTGCGAATCCACTCCGAGCACGGAAATCAATGGTCGACACGTCAGCAACTTTTGGCAGGTGCGAAGTGACGCGTACGTCTACTGTTTCCTCGAATAGGAGCGGAGCCATACGATGAGGGCCGCTTTCCCATCGATTCGACAATTCGACGATCCCGAACATCACTCGGTCGTTTCTGTCCTATGAACCGGTCGGTGGCCCTTCGGTCGGTCGATCGAATTCAGTTCGCCGGACTGGTGGTATCAGCGCTCGTACTACTGATTGGCACCGTTATCGAAACGCCTCAAACGATCGGTTATCGAACTCAACTCCTGTTTACTATCCTCGCCGCAACGATCGTGTTGTGGGTGACCAAACCGATCCCTTACTCGATCTCGAGTCTCCTCTGTGTTGTCTTACTGTATGGATTTGGCGTCACCGAAACGTTCGAAGCGGCAGTCGTCGGCTTTGCATCGTCTCTCGTTTTCTTCCTCATTCTCCTGTTATTGATCGGGAAGAGCATCGTCCGCGTTGATCTAGACGAGTGGATCTCGGATCGGTTGGTTACTGAGACGAGTACGATCCGCGGTTCACTCTACCGATTGACCGGAACGATCCTCCTCCTCGCGTTCGTCATGCCGTCTGGCACGGCTCGAACTGTGACGTTTATGCCTATCATCGATCAGATAAACGAGCAGTACGGGCTCGGTCCCGACAGCGCGTTTCGTTCCGCTTCGTACTACATTATCGGACACGTGAACCACATCGGATCGACGGCGTTGATGACGGGAGGCGGCATGGCAATCGTGACCGCCGAGTTGATCAACTCGATGGTTAGAGAGTTGACCTGGGTTGAGTGGGCGCTGTTCATGATCCCACCGGCGGCTTCGCTGTTCGTGCTCGCGTCACTGTGTGGCATCTGGGTGTATCGCGTCCCGACCGACGCGGTGTCCTCAGAGCACGTTGCCGACCCAGATCCCGAACCCGTCGATCGATCGTCCTCGGAATCACTGGATCGTGAACAAAAACTCGTCTTCGGGACGCTTTTATTGGCGATCGCCATGTGGATCCTCGGGTCGTTCCTCGGGATCGATGCGATCATCCCCGCGATGATCGTCGTGCTCATCTTTTACCTTCCGGGAATACGGGTGCTCTCTCCGGCCGACTTCCGGGAGATTAGCTGGGGAATCGTCTTTCTCGTCGGTGCGATGCTCTCGATTCTCGAGGTCATGGAGGAACTCGAGGCGATCGATCTTGTCGTCGACGTGCTCTTTTCGTTCGTTTCGATACACAGCGCGCCGGTCCTCGTCATGAGCGTGCTCTTCGTCTTCGCGGTCGCCGTCCGAGCCATCTTCTCCTCGGTCGCGGCCGCGATCGCGATTTTGCTCCCGATCTTGCTCGAGTTCGCCGCTACGCTCGGCGTCAACGCGTTGTACTCGTCGTTCTCACTGATGCTCGTTCTCGTCTCGACGTCGTTGTTCCCGTTCAATATTTCTACGGTCCTGCTCGCCTACGAGCGGGGGCCGCTGTCGATCAAAGACGTGTTTTTCCTCGGACTGATGACCGTCTGCTTCTCGGCTATCGTCGTATTGGGAAGCTGGCTGTTCTACTGGCCGGTGGTCGAGGCGCTCGTCGACTCCTTACAGTTCTAGACGGGATTCGACGCGTTCTCCGTATTTCGGAGACAACCCAAGAACAATATACTCGCGGCCGTAGGTACCGGTATGCGAATCGGACGGTTCACGACGGCGGAGACTGACCAGTGCTGGTACGGCGTCTCGATATCCGACCAGGAGATCGTCAACGTCCCGGAAGCCTGCACCGCTGCCGGCATCGATCTCTCAGAAACGGAATCGAAGGCACCCGTCGACGACGCGTGGCAGCGAAACGTAGAACGAGCCCTCGAGCACGTTCGGGGGACGAATACTGCCGTGTACTCCACCGCGGAGGTCGAGCGCCTCGCCCCGATCGCGGACCCGGAAAAGATTGTCTGCGTCGGCCTCAACTACCGCGATCACGCCGAGGAGGGTGACAACCCGATCCCCGACGAACCCGTGCTCTTCTCGAAGTTTCCAACCACGATCTCCGGACCGGGTGATACCATCTCGTGGGACCCCGATCTCACCGAGAAGGTCGACTACGAGGCCGAACTCGTCGTCGTCATCGGAACGGAAGCCCGCCGCGTCGACGAAGACGAGGCCTTCGAGCACGTGGCGGGCTACCTCGTCGGTAACGACGTCTCGGCTCGCGACCTCCAACACGGCGACGGGCAGTGGGTTCGGGGGAAGAGCCTCGACGGCTTCGCCCCGATCGGCCCCGACCTCGTCACCGCGGATGAAGTGTCAGACCCTCACAACCTCGAGATCTGGGCCGAGGTGAACGGTGAGCGCTTACAGGAGTCGACGACCGACAACCTCATCTTCGGGATCGACGAGTTGGTGTCATTCTGCAGCCAGGCGTTCACACTGAACCCGGGCGACCTCGTCTTCACCGGCACGCCACCGGGTGTCGGCGTCTACCGGGATCCCCCTGTCTTGCTCGAGGACGGCGACGAGGTGACGATCGGGATCGACGAACTCGGCGAGTTGACGAACACCTGCGCGTTCGAGTAGCACTCGACGGTTCGTTTCGTACTGATACGCCTGCTGCTCAACTGTACCGACCGTTTGACCTTTGCGTACATTCGCCAACAATTGTGCCAAACTCGAAAGTCGGATTATTCGGCCGTAGCCCGTCGAACCACGTTGTTCGAAACGTTCGTCATCACGGCCTCGCCGTGTTCATTGCATACCTCCCGACCGAACATCACGTATCCCCGATCGGATCTGCTACTCGAGGGCGTTTTCTCGAGTACCTCGATTCGAAGATTGAGCGTATTCCCGGGATACACCGGCTTGTGCCACTCCAGTTTGTCCATTCCGAGGCCGCCCATATTAGCTAGACCCTCTTCGCTCTGTACGAATTCCGTAACGAACAGTCGGACCGATAAACACAGTGTGTGGAGTCCGCTGGCAACCAATTCACCAAACATTGAATCCGTAGCCTCCTCTTCGTCGACGTGAAACGGTTGTGGATCGAATTGTTCGGCGAAGGAGATGATATCCAGTTTCGTTACCTCACAACTTCCTACCTCAAACACGTCGCCGACCTGTAGGTCCTCGTAATGGCGTGTCATACCGTGGGTATCTAGCACACGCCAGAATAAGTTATGCGATTCCTCGCGTATCGTGGCATGTTCGGGTGTGCATGTCTATCGCTGACCTACCTGCTTAACAGGAGGTGCTTGGAGAGGATCACGAGCGCGTACCAACCGATCCCCACGAAGACGAGGATTGCGAATATCGAATCGGAATCCAACAGGCGAGCGTCCGTGACGAGTACTCCAATTACGCCGACGATGATCTCGAGAATCCCGATCAACGCGGCCAGCGACCACACCCGTTGGATCCGCTCGCTCTCGTACTCGGTGCCGAACACGTGCACGGTTTCGCGTCCGTTTTCATCCATCCGTCTCGAGCTCATTCACCGGTCGTAACGTCGTCTCTATCGAGGACCTCCGACGTTTCGGCGTGCGTGTTGGCGTACTCGACGTAGCGCTCTCCTGCCGACGCCCAGTCGGACCCCTCAAGGTCTTTTAACACTTCCGCCGGCGATCCGACGACGAGCACCGATTCCGGAACGGTCGTCCCCTCCGTGACGAGACTGTTCGCCCCGACGATACTTTCCTCACCGATCGTCGACCCGTCGAGGACGATCGCGCCCATACCGACCGTCGCTCGAGGCCCCACTGTCGCGCTGTGAACGATCGCATTATGTCCGATTGTCGCGTACTGCTCGATTTCTACGCCCTCGTGGAGGGTTGCGTTGTCCTGTACGTTTGCCCCCTCCCGCACGACGATGGAGCCGTGATCCCCCCGCAGAACCGTCCCGGGCCAGATGCTTGCGTCGTCTTCGATCACGACGTCACCGATGATGGTGGCGTCGTCGTCGATATACGCGGATTCTGCGATCGTCGGCGTCGTTCCGTCGTAGGATCGGATCATGTCCGGTTCATTGCCAACGGTTGACTTAACCCTTCCTGTTGACATGGTTTCGGCGTTCGATTCTCGAGCTTAACGCGTACGAACACTTCGACGCGGTACGTGTGCGACGACTTACCGCTATGCGTAATGATATGGTGCTATGTTCCCGAATGACATTCCATGGAGCACGATGGAAAGACCGCGCTCGTTACCGGTGGAAGCCGGAACATCGGCCGCGCTATCGCTGTCAAACTGGCTGAAGAGGGTGCCGACGTCGGCATCACGTCACGAACCGACGAGGAAGGCTGTGAAGAAACTGCTCACCAAGTCCAATCCGCTGGCGGAACGGCGGCGACGGCAACTGCAGACCTGGGAGACCCGGATGCCGTCAAGACGATGGTTACTGATATTCGAGAGGAATTGGGCCCGATCGATGTGCTGATCAACAACGCCACTTACCGTCCGGAGAAAGCTTTCCTCGACCTCGAACTCGAGGACATCGAACGCACGGCGAACGTCAACTTCCGCGGGCAGATCCTCACCAGCCAACACGTCGTCCCCGATATGTTAGACGCCGGTCGTGGGTCGATCGTCAACCTCATCGGAGCTCTCGTCTACCTGGGGGATCCGGGACACGTTCACTCCTACGGCACGAAGTTCTCCATCGAGGGGATCACTCGCCAACTCGCGACGGAGTTGGGGAAGGATGATATCCGTGTCAACGCCGTTTCGCCGGGGTTGATCGATACGAACCGCGATCGGTCCGAGTCGTTCGAACGCAAAAAGGAGGCGATCGTCGATTCGACGCCGCTCGGCCGCCTCGGCACGCCCGAGGAAATCGCCGAGGTAGTCAGCTTTCTGGCATCCGAGCGGGGGTCGTTCATCACCGGTCAAGTAGTCCACGCGAACGGCGGGACGTACCCAATTCCTACCATCGTTCCGGAGGATAGAGGCGACTAACGACGCACACGACGGGGGTCCTCAGTCCAAAACGGTGATCTCTCCCTCGTCGATCATCACGTCGCCATCTATTTTCAGCGTCGGTCGCGCGATCACGCCGTCCATGTGGAGCTTGCTGTGGACTTCTCCACCGACGTCGGCGTTCGTCCCGAGTCCGATGTGAATGCACCCCAGCATGTTTTTGTCCTCGCGCTGGCACCCCGTCACCCGTGCGTCCGGGTTCGCACCGACTGAAAATTCGGTCGGCATCCGATACGCGTCCTCGTCTCCGTACTCCGCCAGCACTCGCTCGAGTTCTCGAGCCTGATAGCCGCCGTCAATGTCCGTGATCGTTCCAGACTCGATCGTGAGTTCGATCGGTTCCTCGAGTCGACCCAGGTGGTGCATCGTCGTATCGAAAACGATCGTTCCGTCCGCGGTACTCGGATTCGGCGGGACGTTGAACTCGCCGCGTGGGAAGACGACGGCGTGGAACCCGGGGCGTTTCTCGTATAATTCTAGCGGCTGGTCGTCGGGATCTGGCTCTCGATAGAGAAACACCCGATCCTCCACGCTGAGCGTGAGGTCGGTTCCGTGTTCGCTGGTAAGGTGTGCTTCGCTCCCTCCTTCGAACACTCGCTTTCCAATTTCGTACTCCAAGCGTTCGACTTCGTTGTAATCGGCGGTCGCTGCACCGTTCGTCAACATATCGATCGTTAGCCCACCGTCCATGGCGATAATCGGGACGCCGGACTCCATTGCAGCTTCGCCTGCCGGACTGTGTAGCATTGCCGTCGTCGTACACGTTATGACCATGTCGACGTCTTTCATCTGCTGACCGACGCTAGATGGGGGGTCGTAGTAATCCATCTCCCGTGCCTCGAACATGGAAATGATTGGGTGCGCACCCAGATCTCGAACCGCCGCTGCAATCAGTTTCCACACCGCGGGATCGTGTTCAGTGTCCGTCAGTATCAACACCTCTTCGTCCTGGTCGATGTTCGGTTCTAAGGGCTTCTTCACGTTTCGAAACGCAGATATCGATCTAAACCCGGCGCTTTCGATCTTCTTTTGCCACATGATACCAAAGAACGCATTCCAGCTCGTAATACCTTTGGGTCGAGGAGACCCAAATCTGCGGGCCGCCTTACCAAGCGCTTCGAATGATTTCCTCGACCTCGCCTTCCCCCATCGGAACGGATTCGGGGGCTCTGGCCATCGCGGTGTCGGAGACGATGAACTCGGCAATCTTCGGAATATCTTCTTCCCTGACGGGCTCGAGGTCGCGCAGTCGCGTCGGTAACTCGAATCCGTTTCGCACCTTCCGCACTTCGGTGACGATCGCTTCACCGATCGCCGGGTCGGACGCGCGAGCGGTATCGACGTTCAACCCCTCCGCCAAGACGTTTCGTCTCGCATCGGCCTCGTCGAATAGGTATTCGAGCACGTGCGGTGCGACGATCGCGTGAATCTTCCCCTGTTGTACGGGATACCGACGGGAAAACCCGTGGCCGAACGCGTGGATAACGTTCGTGTTCCGTTCGAACTGGACCAGTATCGTTCCGACCACGGATTCGTCCATTCCGTCTGGTCGATCACTCGAGAGGCGAGTAAAGCCATCCTGCAGCAATCGAAGGCCGTGAACTGCGGTAGCGTCGGTGATCGGGTTCGAAGCGGACGAATAAATCGTCTCGAGGCCTTTGTTGAACCCATTCATCGCCGAGCCAGCGAGGACGCTCGTCGGAGTCGTTTCGAACAGGGCGGGATCGTAGAACATCGCGATTGGCCGAAGCGACCCACCGATTCGAACCGGCTGCGCTGTCGGTGATTCATCGGCCGACAGGACGATTATGGAACCACCCGACGAGTCGGCCGCACCGGCAAACGTCGTCGGGATCACGATCACTGGCTTCGGTGGCCTTTCGGGCTCCGGTGGAGTAAGTCCACCTTCCCGTGCCGCTCGTTTGATCTCCTCGAGTGACCGTCCATCCGCTTCGAGGACACTCATCTGACGAGCGATGTCCAGACTACTCCCTCCGCCGACTCCGACTAACACGTCCGGATCCGACTCCCTGATCGCTTCGATACCAGCAAACACGTCTTCGATCGATTTGTCGGGCGTCGTTCCATCGAATACGCCACCGAGACGACTTCCCAATCCCTCTCGAAGTGGCCCCATCAAGTCGGCGTTCGCCCCAACGTTCGACCCGCAGACGATCAAGGCCGATTGCGCTCCGTGTTCTGCTAAACATTCCTCGAGATTCGCGACCGAGTTTCGCCCAAAGTGTACAGTGCTGTCTGCGTACTCGAAACTGAACGTACTGTCGGATGGTAGCATGGGACGTAGTCTGATTGCAGGCGTAATAAAATTGCCCATCACGCGACGACGGCCCCTTTCGGCTGTTGTACAGCGACGATATCGTATCACGGACGGTCGGCACGTTCTCTCCCGGTGTTTGAACTCAACTACAGTGAATCCGTCAAAATCCTAATTAGACTCCGACCCGAACCACGGAGACGATTTCTCCGAGATTGCCTTCACCTGGCCGTAATTCGCTTTGCTCTCTCCTTGAGATGTCCTCCAAAGAGGACCAAGAAGCAGGCGACAACAAGAGCGAGAGACAGCGGTCGGGAGACGAAGATCATGAACGACCCGTCGGACAATTGGAGTGCACGATTCAAGTTCGACTCCATAAGATCACCGAGGACAGCCCCAAGGACGAGTGCGATAACCGACCAGTTGTTCTCCCGGAGGTAGTACCCGATGATCCCCATGAACAACACCGTAAGGACGTCGACCCAGTTCATCCGGAGCAGGTACGACCCGCTCAGTGCGACGACGAGAACAACTGGGATGATGTACATCGTGTCGACTTGGGTTACGATTCCGATACGCGTGATCACTAGCAATCCTACTGCGAGAATGATGAAGTTGCCCAAGAACAACGCGGTAAAGATCGAGTAGGTGATGTGCAGGTCTGCGTCGAACATCTGCGGTCCTGGAACCAGTCCGTGCATCAACATCCCACCGAGCAAGACGGCTGTTGCCGCCCCGCCTGGAATACCGAACGAAAAGGTTGGAATCAGTGACCCACCGACTGTACTGTTGTTACAGGACTCGACAGAGACAACTCCGTCTGGATTTCCATTCCCGAACTCTTCGTTCGAGCTTCTGACGGCCTCTCCGTACGCGATAAACGTCGAAATTGACGCGCCAGCACCAGGAATCGCTCCAACCGCGATGCCGATGAGCGACGATTTGAATATCGTCTTTGGCCGGTTCAAGGCATCTCGTATACCCGGTGCGATTTCACTGCTTACACCGACATCCCCTTTTGATATCCCACCGGACTCCGTCATCAGTTTGTACATCTCGGAGACGGCGAAGAGGCCGATAAGGATCGCAACGAAATCGACTCCGTCGAACAAGTATACGGACCCAAATGTGTAGCGTTGTTCGAGCCCTATCGGCGAGACGCCGACGGTGGTCAATAGTAATCCGAGGCCGGCGATGGCAACACCCTTGATCAGCGGTCCTCGAGCGATCAGTGTTATCATCAATATGCCGAGCAGCGACACAAGGAAATAATCTTGTGAACGGAATTGAAGGACGAGTGCCGTCACAACTGGTGAGATGAGGATAAGAAAACCGAGTCCGATAAAGCCGCCGAGGGTCGACGAGATTGCGGACATGGCTAACGCGCGCGATGCCTCTCCTTTTCGTGACATCGGATAGCCGTCAAGCGTCGTCGCAGCAGCTGCTGAGGTCCCGGGTGCGTTTATCAAGATTGCTGCAACACTTCCCCCGTAGTTTCCACCGAGGTATATCGCTGCGAGCAAAATAATTGCGTCTTGGCTCTCTAGCGGTGCGGTCAGCGGTAGCAAAATGGCCATGCCGAGGGACGTACCGACCCCAGGAATAGCCCCGACGAATATCCCGAGCAACAATCCCGCTGCCAACCACAGTAGTGTGTCTCCACTGAAGATGATCGCGAGCGCTTCTTGAAGCGCTCCGATCATATGTTAACCCCCCACAACACTCCCTCGTCGACTGGCGCGGTAGTGAAATAGGCAAATCCCAAAACGACCAAAAAGGCTACCGCAATGATGATGGCATGATCCCGGAGGTCGAATCCCATCAACATACCGTACACGACGATGAAGAACGGACTCGCCCATAGGAACCCGATGAGATACGAGAGGACGACGTACCCGATCGTTATGGAGATCAGCATATACATCATATTTCTATCATCGACGAGGCCTGTATCGGCTTCGTTCGTCGTCTCTTCGTCGTGGGTCACTGTCTCTAAATCGTCCTCGAGTTCCTCGATTTCTGCGGGCTCGTCGTACTCGATCAACGCTGAATGGAGAAAACTCGGGAGAAATGGTCGAAGAAGCCAAATGGCAGCTGAAACCGCCATAATCGCCGACGCGATCATCGGGAACACGCCTTCTTCAAACGGAAACGACGTCCGGGCTTCATGAAAAGCTAGTAACCCTATCACGACCAGTACTATTGCAATCACGTCATCTAAACTGTATGTTTTTTCAATCATGGTAGGTGGGGAAAGTCACTTACGGCTCACTGATATCGGAGCAGTTACAGCTCGTCGATGTCGATATCTTCTTCCATCCCTTCGATCGCATCTTCGAACGCCTGGTTCGCGTCGTCCCTTCCATCAAATTGAATCGGCGAGCCAGTTTCCTCGGACCACGATTCCATTTCGTCGGACGTCATCGTGTCCTCGAGGGCGTCTTCCCACCACTCAAGTGTCTCGTCCGAAGCGTCGGGACTGCTCCAGAAGGCACGTTGGGTCTCACTAAGCCAGTCGAATTCCTCGAACCCTCCCATTTCATCATCGGCAATCGTCGGCACGTCCTCGTAGATGCTAGAACCACTACTGGCCCACACGAAAAACGGTTCGACGTCGCCCGATTCGATCGGTCCTTCGAAGTTCCCTTCGGGGGCTGAAGCAATGTCTAGTTCGCCGGATGCGACCGCTGCTGCCGCATCTGCACCTCCGTCGTACGTGACGTGGTTATTCGGTACGAATCCGTGGAGTTCGTCTGCCTTCTGGAGAATACCCATTTCCGTGCCGCCGGGGGTACCGTAGTCGATTTCATCCTGTATGTCTATCAAGTCTTCGTAGGTCTCGACATCCAGGTCAGGGTTTTTGACCGTCATTCGCACGTCGGTCGCGTATACTGCGATCGTTTGCCCACGTAGATCATCTAAATCGAAGATATCGATGTCCTGTTGCATGTGTTCCAATGCGATAGTGGGCAAATTGTGTGTGAATATATCGTGTCCTTCCTGGCTCGAGTTCACAACTTCTTGGACCCCGATCATTCCACCCGACCCCTCGTGGTTTTCTAGCGTTATTGCCTCTCCAGTTTCGTCTTCGAGTACACCACCAATCTGACGAGCGTACATGTCACTCCCACCCCCTTCGGAGTACGGGATTACGATCCTGAGATCGCTACTGGGGAAATCACCGTCATCAGTACCACCACTGCATCCCGCTAGACCGGCCAGCGAGACAGCGCCTGCCAGTTGTACAAACTTGCGTCGCTGCATGACAATCTCAACCATGCAACGCTACTATAAACACTTTCTGGAAATTTCCAATACTGTTATGATCCGATATTGACTATATTTATACTAGCACCTGTTCCCCTCACATCGGCTGCCTCCCGTCAACCTGAACCAGCGGTAACATTTACCCCATCGAGGTTAATTCACTCTGTGAGCTATCGTATATGAATCAACTTCCCGTTCGAATACCCTTCTAACACTTATGCTCTTCCAACTGGAACGGTACCTATGGCCGTAGTCGCCGCAGTTGACCGTTCAGATCAAGCGAAGGCAGTCGTCAGAGAAGCTGAGAGTCTCGCAACAGCCTTCGAGGAGGACCTCTACGTGGTTCACGTGATGACAAGGTCCGAGTTCACTGACATTCAGCGAAATCATACCGAGGAAACAGGAACTGCAGTTGACATGGAAACAATCTCCAAACTTGCGGCAGAATATGCCGAAGAAGCGACCGTCGACATTGACGTCCCGCACGAATCGCTCGGGTTGGTGGGTGACCCCAGCTCGAGGGTAATCGAGTTTGCTGACGAACGCGACGCACGATATATCGTGACCGGCGGACGAAAACGATCGCCGACCGGGAAGGCTGTGTTCGGGAGCGTCTCTCAATCCATAATTTTGAACGCGGATACGACCGTCGTCTCCACCGTCGGAAAATGAATCTCGGCTAAATACAATTGAGATTACGAAGGAATATATTATTTCTATAGCTGCGGATGAACAACTCACTTTGGTGAACATAGCATTAAAGTCATTGCGATGGAATTACGCGGTATGGTATTAGATGACATTACCATAGTTGACCTGACCCGTGTACGGGCCGGGCCCTGGTGTACACAAATCCTGAGCGAACTGGGTGCAGAAGTAATCAAGGTGGAGCGACCCAACGTCGGTGACACTGCTCGCGGTTCCTTCCCGGAACGAGACGGAATGGGCGTGAATTTCATCTCGAGAAATCGGAACAAGAAGAGCGTCGAGATCAATCTGAAGAGTGAGGAAGGGACGGAACTCCTCGAGGACCTGATTGCAGATGCGGACGTTCTCGTCGAAAACTTTAGCCTGGGCGTCATGGAAGAGTTCGGCCTCGGCTACGAGTATCTCGATTCGGAGGTTAACTCCGACCTCGTGTACGCGTCGATAAAGGGGTACGGCGAAAAAGGACCCTACAAGGATCAAAAGGGGGTGGACCTCGTCATGCAAGCCGAAGCGGGGATCATGAGCGTCACCGGTCCCGAAGGCGGTGATCCGGTCAAAGTCGGTCAGGCAATCGGCGATATCGGTGCCGGATTGTACTCCACTATTGCAATTCTGGCGGCGTTGCACGAACGAGATACCGGCGGAACCGGCCAAAAGGTCGAAACGAACCTCTTCGGGACCATCCTCTCGTTCATGGAGGAGTACATCACGATGTACGGAATGACGGGGGAGGATCCCGAGCCAATGGGTACTCGACACCAAACGAGCGTCCCCTACGAGTTGTTCGAGACGCAGGACGGCCACGTGGTGATAAACACGCTCGGCGTCGGTTGGGAAACCTTCGCTACCGAATTGCTCGATGCACCCGAGTTAGCGGAGTACGATACGACCGAGGCACGTCAAAACAACTACGACGAAATCATGGACGTCATGAACCCGAAAGTCAAGGAAAAAACGACCGAGGAATGGCTCGCCCTCTCGGACGAGTATGGGTTTCCGTGTGGCCCACTCAATCAGGTGAGTGACGTCGTTGACCACCCGCAAGCGCGCGCTCGAGACTACGTGTTCGAGTACGACGACGACCGATTAGGAGAAGTTCTCCTCCACGGCCATCCGCTTCACTTCTCGAACGGCGAGCGAGACATTCGTTCCGGACCACCTGACCTGGGTGAACACACCGCTGAAGTACTCGGCCAACGCCTCAACCTTTCAGAGGAGGAACTCGCGCAACTGGAAGAAGAGGGCGTAATCTAATCCCGTTACGACGAACTGTCCGGCGCGACACAGTGTAGCTAATCACAATCTTTTTGTGCCATTGTGTAACACTTCACCTATGACCGGCACTGTCAAGGCCGACATAGACGGTAACGTATGTACGTTGACGATTAGCAACCCGGGAAAACGAAACGCAATCGGATACACGATTCTCGAGGAGTTGATCGAACAGTTCGAGCGGTTGGACCAGCGAGACGATTATCCAGTCGTCGTCCTCACGGGAGAGGGAGACCATGCATTTAGCGCTGGGTTCGACTTATCGGTAGATCGAACGGAACAGACGGAGGAGCAAAAAGAACTCTGGCCTCGCATGATCAGCACGCTCGAGGAGTACGAATACCCGACGATTGCGATGATAAACGGTGACACGTACGGCGGTGCGATGGAACTCATCTCGACGTGTGACCTCCGTGTCGGTGTGCGCGGGGCAACGTTCGGAATTACTCCCGCAAAAATCGGGTTAGTCTACAAGGGAACGTCGATCAAGCGAGTCATCGACGTCGTCGGCTACCCCTACGCGAAAGAACTCCTGTTCACCGGGGAACCAATCGACTCGAACAGGGCGGACGAGATCGGACTGTTGAACCATCTGACAGACCGAGACGAACTCGAGGAGACGACGTACGACCTGGCGGAGACGATCGCCGGGAACGCGCCGCTGTCGTTGAAATACATGAAGAAGATCTTCAGAAACCTCGAGGAGAAAACCACGCCATCGGACTTAGAACAGGACTGGGTCTCGAGAGTGCGTGACGAGGCGTTCAAGAGCGCCGACCACGAGGAAGGAATCAGATCGTTCAACGCGGGTGACGATCCGGAGTTCGTCGGCGAGTAGAATCGACTCCGACTGTGATAGGAATTCGATGTTGCAGTGGGGTTACCATCAAGTACCCCAGAATCCATGCTCCCCTTCTTTTCGTGTCGTTTCCGTCAGAGCCCGTCTTCTCTGTTGGAGAGTTCGAAGTATCGACCCGTTCCGGAAGGGAGGTGAGTTACCGTTTCGGCCGGTGTGAGTCGTTCGCCGTCGACGACTCGAGTGGCGGTTGCAACACCTTCTGCGATCTGAATCGAGAGGTCTCGTAGGTCCCGTTTGTCTAATTTGTCGGCTGTATCGGCGTGGGTGTGTCCCCACTCTTCGTGCCCGTACCGAACGACTCGGTCGGACTGTTTCGGCGCTGACCGGCAGGTAGCTACCGGAACCCCTTCGCGGGCGAACGGCCATGCGTCGTTGAACGGACTCATTTTCGTCTCGGTTCGAATCGGCACCCCCAGTTCGTCGGAGGCGGTGACGAACGGATCGACGACCGGGTTCGTCCCCGTGACCATCAGCGATCGGCTAAACCCGATTCCGTCGAGGTTCACCTGACAGTTAATTCGATCCAGGTCGTTGTCGTTCGCCCACTGAGTCGACCCGTACAGTCCGATCTCTTCGCTTCCGAAGCAGACGACACGCACGGGACAGCCGAGTTCCGAAACGGTTGCGAGCAACCGACCTACCTCGGCGGCCAGCGCACATCCGGCGGCGTTGTCACGCGCACCGTCTCCGATATCGTGGGCATCGACGTGACTGGTGAGTAGGACCTCTTCGTCGCCTTCGGGCCCGAGCACCGCCTCGACGTTGCGTGACGTGCCGCGGCCGATATCTGCGTCGACGGAGAGCGTAACCGAAACCGTCCCGCGATCGAGCCATCGTTTGATCCGACGGCTGACTTCTCGAGTGATTCCGACCGCGGGTATCTTCCCCGGTCCGTTCCGGCCGAATCCGACGGTGCCGGTCGGCGCGATGCTCCCGGGGACGTCGTTGTAGTAGACGAACCCTGTGGCACCCGCGTTTTCGGCCAGCACGTACTTTTCGATCCGGTTGATCGCCCGGCCGTATTCGGCCGGGTTTTGGCTCGAGACGAGCGCGATGTTGCCGTCCACGGGTTTCGATTCGAAGTGTTCCGGGAGGCCAGCCCCAACGTCGATGATCTCCCCGGTAACCGTTTCGGCGGGCGAGCCCGGTAGCGCGAGCACCTCGTGTTCGCCGGCGAACGTTCTGTCGACGGGATTCGAGAGAACGAGCGACGATGTTCCTCGGCTCCACGATGGAACACTGAACTCGGTGGTGGACACGTCTGTCAACCCGTGCTCGTCGAAGTGATCCTCGAGAATTTGAGCCCCGCGTCGTTCGCCATCGCTGGCTGGCATCCGACTCCCGATATCCGTTAGCCGTTCGAAGAGCCGCCACCGGATTTCCGAGGCGTAGGCGTCACCGATACCGTTGTTCGATAGCATCATCGGCGCGTTCCCGAACGCTCGATCGGGGCTCGTTTGGCTGTCCATCGAATCGTCATTCGGATTCACCACCGAACGCGCCCCGTCGTTCGAATTCGTCGAGTTCGTCGTCGGAGTAGCCGATGTCAGTGAAGACCTCGCGGGTGTGTTCGCCCAGCGTCGGCGGCGGAGACTCGAACCCACTCTCGGCGTGTTGGAATTTAAGCGGGTGCTCGATCACGGGTATTTCCCCTCGGTCGCGGTCCTCGACGGTATCGATACTCCCGCGAGCCTCCGATTGTTCGTTGTACATCGCGTCCTCGACGGACTGTACTGGCCCCGCGGGCACTCCGGCATCCTGGAGAATCGCCGTCCACTCGGCGGTCGACGCCCCGCCGAGTGTCGATTCGATTTCGTCCTCGAGGTCGTCCATGTTTCGTACACGATCGGCGTTCGTCTCGAAGGATGGATCCTCGAGCAGGTCCTCTCGATCTATCGCCGCACAGAAGTCGCGCCAGAGGCGCTGATTGCCACACGCGACGTTGATGAATCCGTCCTCGGTTTCGTAGCTCTGGTAGGGTGCGAGGACCGGATCACGCGACCCCATTCGGTCCGGGGACTCGCCGGCGAAGACTTTTCCGGCTTGCTTGGTCAACCACGGAAGCGCCGCATCCAACATGCCGAGATCGATGTACTCACCCTCGCCGGTTTCCGCTCGCCGGTACAGCGCGGTCGTGATCCCGAAGGCGGCCCACATTGCCGTGATGAGGTCTGTCTGGGGTAACCCGACTTTCACTGGGGGTCGGTCGGACTCGCCGGTTACGTCCATAATTCCGCTCAGTCCCTGAACCAACAGGTCGTACCCGGGACGTTTCCGCCAGGGTCCCGTCTGACCGAACGCCGAAATTGCACAGTAAATCAACTCGTCGTTGCGCTCACGGATCGTCTCTCCGTCGACACCCAGCCGTTGTGCAGTCCCCGGTCGGAAGTTCTGAATAAAGACGTCGGCCTCTGCGGCGAGGTCGTACAGCGCTTCCCGCCCCGCCTCACTCTGGAGGTCCAATTCGACGCTCTTCTTGTCGTAGTTGACCGTCCAGAAGTACGGCGATTCGTCCCCGACGAACGGCGGCCCCGAGTGACGAATGTCGTCACCGGCTTCTGGTCGTTCGATCTTGATTACGTTAGCACCCTGATTCGCGAGCATGAGCGAACAGAAGCCGCCGGTAACGAACGTCGTCAGGTCTAATACGGTAACTCCGTCGAGGATTTTCTTCGACATAGCTCTCTCATTTTGATCCGCCAACGTAAATCTTTGGCCCGTCGTTCGTCGGCGGTATTCTGTCTGACCGTGCGTTGACGTTGCCACTCTCGGCCCCGTTCTTCCCTAAACGGGGTTCTACGCCCACCTCGGTTCGATAGCCGCCCTGTTTCGCTTGCGCGCTCGTCGAGTACGCCGCTTCCGGTGATATTGACTGGTACCACCAGTATCTTTAGAAGGGAGAAGGTCTCACTCCAATCAGTATGTCATCAGCGTCGATTACCGCATTCGAAGTATCGCTGCAGGAGTACGTCGATTCTTGTTACCGGACGACTGCGGACGAATTCGAACGTACGATTCAGGACGCAATCGAAGCGCCCGCAGTCGGTGCTCCGATGCCGTTCGACGACGTCTCGCTCGAGGGAACGACGGTCGAAACCGATCCGAGCGCCGAAGCGATCCGTACCGCCAAAACTGGCGTCGTTCCCGCCGGACTCGGCGTCGCGTCGTACGGAACGCTCACGATCGAATCGCGACCGACGGGAGACGAACTCATCAGCCTCTATCCTAACCGGTGCGTCATCGTCGTCGGGGCATCAGATATCGTCCCCGACCTATCCGTCGCCTTCGAGCGACTCGGTGACGATCTCGCCTCAGGCAACACTGCGCACATCCTGGCCAGCGGACCCAGCAAGACGGGCGATCTCGGTGGACTCATCGAAGGCGTTCATGGCCCAGCACACATCTCTGTCGTCGTTTTGGAGGATCGATAGAATGAGTCGAGGCGAACGCGCTGATCGAATCCGGTCCGTCATGGAAACCGACGGCGAGGCAGTGAGCGTACGGGCAATAGAACGGAATAAGGGGGCCGGCGAAGCACTCGACTCGTTCGAAGAATCAGAATCACTCCGCGAGACCGCCCGAGATATCAAGGAGCAAGCCATCGAGAACCTTCCGTCACTCATCGACACGGTGACCGAGGCTGTCGAGGCAAACGGCGGGTCGGTGTACGTCGCTCAAGACGCTGCGGACGCAAATCGCTACGTCGCCTCCGTAATGGCCGACAACGACGCCGAGACGATCGCCAAGAGCAAGTCGATGACCACCGAGGAAATTGATCTGAACGACCACCTCAAGGCCGACGGCTACGAAGTCGCCGAAACCGACCTCGGGGAGTTCGTCGTGCAGATCGCCGACGAAACGCCATCACACCTCATCGGCCCGTCGATGCACCGATCGACCGAATCGATTGCCCAACTGTTCAACGAGGTGTTCGACCCGGAAGCCCCCTTCGAGGCCGACCCCGAGGAACTCACGGAATTCGCTCGCAAACAGGTTGGCCAGCGAATCCTCGAGGCCGACGTTGGGCTGACTGGCGCGAATTTCGTCGCCGCCGAATCGGGGACGATCTGTTTGGTAACGAACGAGGGTAACGCCAGAAAGACAGCCGTTACGCCGCCGGTCCACATCGCCGTCGCTGGCATCGAAAAATTGCTACCGACCGTCTCCGACGTTCGTCCGTTCATCGAACTCATCGGTCGGTCGGGAACCGGCCAGGATATTACGTCGTACGTCTCGCTCATCTCGCCACCCGTCGAAACGCCAACCGTCGATTTCGACGCGAATGAACTCGGCGACGGGGAAGAGCGCGAGTTTCACCTCGTGTTGCTTGATAACGGACGGACCGAGATGCGAGCGGACGAGCAACTCCGGGAAACGCTCTACTGTATCCGTTGTGGTGCGTGTGCGAACACCTGCGCGAACTTTCAGAGCGTCGGTGGGCACGCATTCGGCGGAGAAACGTATACCGGCGGGATCGGAACCGGGTGGGAAGCCGGCGTCCACGGCCCGGACGCGGCGGAGGACATGAAAGATCTCTGCACTGGCTGTTCTCGCTGCGTTCCGAAGTGTCCCGTGAAAATCGACATTCCCTGGATCAACACCGTTGTCCGGAGTCGATTGAATCAGGATACGGAAACGGGAACGTTCGACTTTTTGGTCGATGGACTCACGCCGGACGAAGAACCCGCCGGAGTGGACGTCCAAAAACGCGTTTTCGGTAACATCGATACCGTGGCGAAACTCGGCAGTATCGCGCCGTCGCTATCGAACATGTTGGCCAATACCGGTCCCGTTCGCTCGCTCCTCGAGCGAGCAGCAGGGATCGATCACCGGAGAGCGCTACCGACGTTTGCCGACGAGACGTTTCAAGACTGGTTCGAGAAACGAGGCTCGCGCGTCGACTCGTCGAACGCCGACCGAACAGCGATCCTCTATCCGGACGTGTATACGAACTATTTCGCGCCAGAACGTGGCCGAGCGACCGTTCGGGTGCTGGAGGCGCTCGATGTTGCCGTTCGCGTCCCATCTTTGCCCGAGAGCGGTCGAGCGCCGCTCTCTCAGGGAATGATAGAGACGGCAGACGAACGCGCGAGCGATATCTACGAACGACTCGCTGAGCACATCGACGCCGAACGGGATATCGTCGTAATCGAACCGAGCGACCTCGCGATGTTTCGCGACGATTACGAAAAGTTCCTCCCCGCCCGTTCAGCGGAACACCTCGCCGAGAACAGCTACGAGGTCCTTGAGTACGTCTACGGTCTTCTCGAGAACGGAGGGGACCTCGAAGCGCTTGCGGGGGTAGACTCCGATCACTCGCTCGCGTACCACAGCCATTGCCAGCAACGAACACTCGACCTTGCGGCATACACGGTCACCGTCCTCGAACGAGTTGGCTACGACGTCGAGACGACATCGGTTGAGTGTTGTGGAATGGCGGGTAGTTTCGGGTACAAACAGGAGTACTACGAACTCAGCACGGACATTGGAGATCGACTCAACGCGACCCTTCCACCGGGACAAATCGTTGCGAGTGGGACGTCGTGTCGCGACCAACTTGCAGCGTTCACGGAAACCGAACCACCACATCCTATCGAATTGCTCGATCCCCGATCGAATTGATCACCGGAGTGACACCCCGTTTCCGGTTCGTTGCTGGACTTCATCGTATACTCTGAGTAAACGTTATATCTATCCCACTGTTACTCCATCTCATGCCAACTGACACCGATCTGGTTCAATCCGACGTTCGATTACTAAAGATAATAAACGCATTACAGGACCTCGATGGGGCTGGCGTGACGGAACTCGCCACTCATCTAGGGATGAAAAAGAGTACCGTCTACAAACACCTGAACACGCTCAGAGCACAGAAGTACGTGAAATCGAGGGACGGAGAGTATCGTCTCAGTTTTCGATTTCTCGATCACGGAACGTACATTCGCGAGAACACTGACCTTATTTCGATAGCGAAACCACATATCGAGGATCTCGCAGAACGAGTAGACGAACTCGTGACGCTCTCAGTGAAGGAGTACGACTACGGAGTCTACCTCTATTCGTACAACGACAAATACGACCTCAGCGGCTCTGCATACAACAAACACGGCCAAACGCGATTCGATCTTCATACGAGCTCTGCCGGAAAGAGCATCTTGGCTCAACTCGAGGACGCGACGGTCGAAGACATTCTCGACGAACGAGGCCTCGATTCGAAGACAGAGAACACGATTACCGAGAGAGGGGCCCTGTTCAACGAACTGAACGAGATCAGGGAGCAAGGGTTTGCAATCAATCGCGGCGAGCGAATCGATGGCGTGTGGGCCATCGGTTCGGGTTTGTACTCCCCGGAAGAGGATCTCTACGGCGCAGTTAGTATTACGGGCCCTGAAACGCACTTCTCTAATATTGACTCCGAAGAAAAATACCTCGACGAACTCGACGCCACTACCGAAGAAATTAACCTAAAACTAAAATTTAGCAAGTGAGTCGGGAACTCGCGAAGCGGCGAGAACCGACTCGAATTTTTCGTATCATGCGTGTATCAATCGGACCCGTTGAATTCTCTATTCACCTACCTGACGTCAACTCGTTCACCGTCTACTGACAGTAAACAAAAATCTCGTGAAACGGTGGTGTCTTATATTTTTGAATGTGGTATATTTTTACCGATTACTTTGAATAATCGCTCTAAACCCTGGTTATTTGGATGGTCGTATATTTTAAAGGAGATATTGGGAAATACTCTAGTTAACTCTCCGATCTCTATTTCTTGGACTCCGTCTACTAGCAGTAAACGCATCTGCTGTGTTCGCTCCGCTACCGATTAGCGGACGGACGGCTATGGGACCTTTGCGCAAATCAACCGTATTCCCTAACAACTACCCTAACCATAACACTGGTACCGGTGTTATACAAAACTGACGCAAGTACTCTTTTCGTATGGTACCACCTGCTCTCGACTGCGTAGCATTGATGCCCGGACGTACCGAAGCACGGTACGCACTTCTTGAGCGAATCGAATTGAAACAGGTTTGTAAGTGAGCGGGTATCGATCACGTCGAGTGGGGTCGGAGTGCTGGAGGAACGGTGATGCCAGTGTTGATATCCGTTACCGCATGATCGAAAGCGAAGATGAACCCTTTGAACCGCTTCAGTCGCTGTGTGTGGTAATGCGGTTGTGGGCGCCAGATTACGTTCCGTTCGACGATGTGGCTATCCGAACCATTTGTCCAATCGCAATTCTCCGCTGATGCTCCGTCGATCAAAACAGATTTCACCTTACCATAACAACGGTACTTCTGTTAGGCTTCTCCAGTTCGATTACTGATTGACTCGATTCATAGTACAGCATACCACCAACCGCGACTCGTCGAGCTCATCCGTATTTCGTCACCGTGGCGAACGTTCTGTCCACTCATGCCCGAGGCCTTTTCGCACGGCGAGAAACTCACCAATCCAATCGCGGTCGATTTTGACCGATAGTTTAGTATAAAATCTAGGCCCCTCCGCAAATC
Source organism: Natronorubrum sediminis (assembly GCF_900108095.1). Taxonomy (NCBI): domain Archaea; kingdom Methanobacteriati; phylum Methanobacteriota; class Halobacteria; order Halobacteriales; family Natrialbaceae; genus Natronorubrum; species Natronorubrum sediminis. Next base: position 1,450,733 of record NZ_FNWL01000001.1, on the reverse strand, counting down.
TGGGATAGACTTTGGCTATACCAAAACAATACCGGCTCATGTTCGGAAGATGCGGTTATTAAATCCACCATACACAACTAAAATCATAAAAATAATAGTGAATTATAATGGGTGGATGCGTGACCCTTTGGGTTATTCTACCTGTCCATATGACCACTCTTGTCTTCATCAGTTTCGAATCTAATCTGCCAAAAATATACTATATTTGGTATTATTACTAATCTGATCTGGAGGGGAGTATTATGCAAAATATAGCTGAGGGAATAGCCCATCGTGTCTATAATTTTCTCCCACGTTCTATTATTTCCATCTCCTATATAGATGGTGATACTTCTTTGAGACATGTTGAACAGCATATAGCGTGGGATGCATCACGTGAAGACCTAGCCGAAAACTCCCGTGATTCTGGAACCCCGCGGATTGAACCCTGGTGAATGGGACAACTCTCTTCTCTGTACTTCGGTATCATCGAAAGTAGAAGCCAAAGCCGAGATCCACTTACAATGGCGCTAATCTACTGTTCAGCGCACTCTTGGAAAATACTGCCATAGAGCACACCGGGGTCGATTTCTTCAATATTGGTTGAATTGGGTCCTCAAAACAATGCGGAAAACATTAGCACTCATTTTGCTATTACCGAAATCATTCCCTGTGTTGAGTGTTGTTGATCCCCTTGAATCGACTTCTCTTCTGAAGTTGCTGCCATCGACCGTCTCGCCTCCACCTTCACGAACTGAACTCACTCGTTCAGCGACTGATGCAACTGATCAATGTAACCAACACTACAGTGGTTACTTCGAGCGCGGAAGGCGACTAGGCTGGAACTTCATCAGTGATGAATCCCCGACCGTTGCTTTTCACACTTGTACTCGACACCGTCTCGTATAGCCGATTGCCTGTTCGTCTCAATTATCTGCATTGTACGTTCGCTCAGTTTACCAATGGAAATCCTTATCATGACATTGACCCACGTTCCACGTACTTGCGACCAGCTATGACGAACGTTACGACGATGGCAGACGCCGTCTCGGATGGCGTCGCCGATGGCGACCAGGTGTATCTCGCGGGATTTACCCATCTCATCCCATTCGCCGCGGGCCACGAGATGATCAGGCAGGGCCTGTGCGACCTCGACCTCGTGAGAGCCACGCCCGATCTCATCTACGACCAGATGATCGCCGCGGGGTGTGCGAGCAAGGTAACCTTCTCGTGGGCGGGAAATCCGGGCGTCGGGAGTCTCCCGGCCTTTCGACGCGCCGCCGAGGAAGGTGTCCCAACCGAAATCGAACTCGAGGAGTACACGCACTTCGGGATGATCGCGGCTCTGCAGGCGGGGGCGTCGAATTTACCGTTCGCGCCGCTTCGGGGCTTTATCGGCTCTGATCTGCCCGAACACAACGAGAACATCGCGCGCGTCGAGAGTCCCTTCGACGACGATTACGTCTACGCCGTCGCGCCGATCGAGCCGGACGTGACCGTCGTCAGAGCCCAGCGAGCCGACGAGAACGGCAACGCACACCTCTGGGGTATTCAGGGCGAACAGAAGATCGCCGCGCTCGCCGCTGACACGGTGATCCTCACCGTCGAGGAGTTGTGCTCGGAGGAGACGATCCGCAGCGATCCCAACCGGACGCTGCTCACGGGTGACGACGTGGATTACGTCGTCGAGGATCCCTACGGCTCTCACCCCTCCTACGCACAGGGCTACTACGGCCGGGACAACGAGGCGTACATCGAGTGGGCCGAAATCGCGAGCGACGTCGACCAGGTCGAAGCCTGGCTCGACGAGTGGGTCTACGACGTCGAAGATCGACGCGAGTACGTCGAAAAGCTCGGCGCCTCACAGCTGCTCGAGCTCGAGCCCGAGAGCGACTACGCCACGCCGGTCGACATGGGGCGATACTGACCGTGCAGGCGGGCACCAGCGCGCACGAACCCAGAATCGACGCACCCGATGTGGGTGGTAACACCGACGCAATCGACGCAACTGACACAACCGACACACTCGAGACACGATGACGTACACGAACAGCGAACTGATGGTCGTATCGGCGGCACGAGAACTCACGGACGACGATTCGGTCCTGGTAGGGATCGGAATGCCGAACCTCGCCTGTAACGTCGCGAAGCGAACGCACGCGCCAGGGTTACAGATGATGTACGAGTCGGGGACGATCGGCTCGAATCCGGAGTCCCCGCCGTTGTCGATCGGCGATCCGGGGCTGGCCTCCGGTGCACTCTCGATCGAACCGATGGCGAACGGTTTCAACTACTATCTGCAAGCGAATCGCCTCGACGTGGGCTTCCTCGGCGGCGCACAGATCGACAAGCACGGAAATATCAATTCGACGGTCATCGGCGACTACGACGATCCGGCCGTCCGACTGCCGGGTAGCGGCGGGGCCTGTGAGATCGCGTGTCACGTCGATCGCACACTGGTCGTCACGCCCCACTCAGAGCGACGATTCCCCGAGGAGGTCGACTTCATCACGAGTCCCGGCTTCGTCGGCGGCCGCGAGGGACGGCGGGAACTCGGCCTCGAGGGCGGCCCCGAGGCCATCATCACCGATCTCGCCGTCTGTCGCTTCGACGAAGCGGGTGAGATGTACGTCGACTCGCTCCATCCGGAGGCCACCCGCGAGGAAGTTCGCGAGAACACTGGCTGGGACATCGCCTTCGCCGACGACGTGAAGACGACGCCCGAACCCGACGACGAGGAACTGCGAATCATTCGCGAGGATCTCGACCCAGACGGGCAGTACACGGGCCGGAGCGAATAACGACTGAGACCGTTCGGTCAACGACTTCTTACTTGCTGCGTCGCGATGGATTTCGAGAGCGTCGCACTGGGTGTCGAGAGTAAACTATTAGCACGCGCCTGCGAATGCTCGAGTATGCCCGCAGCACTCGTTACCGGTGCGTCTCGAGGAATCGGTCGCGGTATCGCCCGTCGCTTCGCAGCCGACGGCTACGACGTCGCGGTGAACTACCGAAGCAGCGACGGGGCGGCCCGGGACGTCGTCGACACGATCGAAACCGAGACGGACCAGCGCGCTCGAGCAGTGCAGGCGGACGTCGGCGATCCCGACGCCGTCGAGGCCTGTGTCGAGGAAACCGTCGACGCGTTCGGATCGCTCGATCACGTCGTCAACAACGCCGGGATCAACGAACACCGGTACACGCCCGACCTCTCCCCCGAAGAGTTCCAGCGGCTGCTGGACGTCAACGTCACCGGCACGTTTGCGGTGACGAAAGCCGCGCTCTCCCACCTCGAGGACTCGAGCGTTCCCGAGGGACCGTCGGTGATCAACCTCTCCTCGCGACTGGCTCACGCCGGAGCGGACTACGAACCCCACTACGCGTCCTCGAAAGCGGGGATCATCGCGCTCACGAAGAGTCACGCCCTCGAGTTCGGGCCGACGATTCGGATCAACGCCATCGCGCCGGGCTTTATCGAGACGGATATGACCGACGCGACGACCTCCGAGGAGTCGAAAGCACAGAAACGCCAGGAGGTCATCCCCGTCGGCCGTCTCGGGACGCCCGAGGATATCGGGCAGGCAGCAGCCTACCTCCGCGATGCAGGATTCGTCACGGGGGAAACGCTGAACGTCAACGGCGGCCAGCGAATGCAGTAGGTGGCGCTGCCCGTCAACGGCGGCCAGCAAATGGGGTCGGAAATCTACTCCGGGACGATCGACTCGAGCAGCGCCCGTCGATCGATTTTGTCGCTGCTCGTCTTCGGCAGTTCGTCCTCGAAGACGTACTCTCGAGGGCGTTTGAACGACTCGAGTTCCTCGGAGTCGACGAAGAACTCCTCGAGGTCCTCACTCGAGAGGTCGCCGTCGGGGACGACGAAGGCGGTGACGACTTCGCCCCACTCGTCGTCGGGGACGCCGACGACTGCGCCGGAGACTACCTCGGGGTGGCTGTGCAGGAGATCCTCGACCTCTGCGGGATAGATGTTCTCGCCGCCGCTGACGATCATGTCGTCCTTTCGGTCGACGAAGTAGAGGAAGCCGTCCTCGTCTCTGCGCCCGAGGTCACCGGTTCGGTACCAGCCGTCGACGAGCGCCTCCTCGGTCGCCTCGGGGTTCTTCCAGTACTCGAGCATGCGCGTCGTGTTCTTCACGAGGAGTTCGCCGACCTCGTTCGCCTCGAGTTCGGCCTCGGGGACGGGGTTTTCGGGATCGACGACGCGGACGGCCGCGTTCGGTGCTGCCTGCCCGATGCTCCCCAGTTTCTCGTCGTGGAACTCCGGGTGGATGAGCGTCCCGAAGACGATCTCCGTCGTGCCGTAGGCGTTGACGAAGTCACAGTCGGAGACGTGCTCGCGTGCTCTCCTCGCTACCGCTTCGGGCATCGCCGCGCCAGAGTACTGGATCATTCGGACGTGCTCGACGTCTCGCGTCTCGATCGACGGTTCGTCGACCAGCGCTCGGATGTGCGTCGGGACGGCCCACATCGTCGTGATGCCCTCCGATTCGATTCGCTCGAGGGTCGTCTCGGGGTCGAAACCGTGTTGGATCACGTTACAGGCGCCGGCGTTCAGCGCGGGCAGGACGTTACAGAGCAGCGGCCCGACGTGGTAGAGCGGGCCGAGCGCGACGTTGACGTCGGTCGGTCGCAGACGATTGTACGGCAGGGAGACGAGCGAGGCGTTCACCACAGTTCGGTGAGAGTGGAGAACCCCCTTCGGCTGGCCCGTCGTCCCGGAGGTGTAGAGGAGCAACGCGGGATCTGCTTCGTCGACGTCGACGACCGGACCCAGATCGCCGTCGTCACTGCGAGATGTCCGTTCACCGCGGAGAGACTCGTACGAGACGCTCGCTCGCTCGTCGTCGACGTCGATTCCGACGAGCAACTCGGGCAACGCCTCGGCCTCGAGTGCGCGAACGGTGTCGAGACAGGCGTCGTCGACGACGAGTCCTGCTGAACCGGCGTTCTCGAGGACGTACGCCAGTCGCTTCGGCGGGACGCGGTAACTGATCGGGTTGAAGACCAGGCCCGCGTGAGCCGACGCGAACAGGAGTTCGACGAACTCGAGGGAGTCGTTCGTCAGCACCGAGAGGTGATCGCCGGGTTCCAGTTCGGTCTCGAGCAGTCCCGAAGCGAGGTCTCGCGCGCGTTCGTCCAAACGAGCGAATGAGACGGTTTCGTCGCGCATGGGGTCGCGAAGCGCGGGTCGGTCCGGGAACCGAGCCGCAGCCTGGCCCAGCACGTCAGCAGTGGTTGGCTGTGTCACACACGAGGGTATCCGCGCACACCGTTAAAACGCTGCCGTCCGGTAGTTGGTTCGATTTCGGATACAACGAGCGTCGAGCGACAGCGGGAACTTCTGGCACCTCATCCGGACGACGCCACAGCACTCGAGCGTGTCGACTAGTGTGCTAATCCCACGGAATTATGTGCGCTCTCGAGAAGGGAAACGTACGATCGTTCGGGTCGTCACTGAAACCATGATCTCATCGTTCGAACTCACGGACGCACACGAGGAGCATCGAGAGACGGTTCGCCAGTTCTGCGAGGACGAAGTCGAACCCCACATCGAGGAGTACGAGGAGTCGGGCACGTTCCCGATGGACGTCGTCGAGACGGTCGCAGACGCCGGATTTCACGGTGTGCAGTACGGCAGTGAGTACGACGGACTCGGGCTCGACTACCGCTCCTACGCAATCACGATCGAGGAGCTCTCCCGAAGCTGGAAACTCCTCGCGGGCACCGCCTCGGTCGCCGGCAGCCTCGTCGGCTACCCGATCCACGAGTTCGGCGAGGAGTGGCAACGCGAGGAGTGGCTCACCAGGATTTGCTCGGGTGAGTGGATTCCTGCCCTCTCGCTCACCGAACCCAACGCGGGTAGCGACGCCGGCTCACTCGAGACCACGGCGACGCGAGACGGTGACGAGTACGTCCTCGAGGGCGAGAAGGTCTGGACGACTAACGGCAGCATCGCCGACTTCCTCGTCGTCGGGGTCCAGACGGACGAGGGCGTCAGCCTGATCGGCGTGCCAGAGCCAGCCGAGCGCGACGGCCTCGAGTTCGTCCGAGACATTCCGTGCATGGAAGGCGAGACGGCCGTCGAGACCGAAATTCGCTACGACGGCGTTCGCGTTCCGGTCGAGAACGTCATCGGCGAACCGGGACGGGGCCTTCGATACGTGCTCGAGGGGCTCGACATCGGTCGAATCGGCACGGCGGCACAGGGTGTCGGCGTCGCACAGGGTGCGTTCGAGGAGAGCACGGCCTTCGCGGACGAGCGCGAGCAGTTCGGCCAGCCAATTCGTGAGTTTCAGGGGGTCTCGTTCAAACTCGCGGACATGGCGATCGAGATCGAAGCGTCGCGGCTGTTGACTCTCGCCGCGGCGGCGAAACGCGACCGAGACGAACGCGTCACCGCCGAGGCCGCGATGGCGAAGACGAAGGCGACGGACGTGGCGATGGACGTCACCACCGAGGCCGTCCAGGTCCACGGCTCTCGAGGCTACTCCAAGGACTACTCGCTTGAGCGTCGCATGCGCGTCGCAAAGGGGATGCAGATCTACGAGGGGACGAACGAGATCAATCGCGTCGTCGTCGCGAACCAACTCTACGAGTAACTGCGGCGTGCAGTCGGCAGTCAGCAGTTGGCAGTCGCCGGGGGCTATCGCCGAACGCCGTCGTCAGCCGCCAGTTGTCGGGGCGATCGATTCTCAGCTGTCGACTGCTGACGGTTTCCGACAACAGTTATTAGCGAACCGGCCACACGTGCTATCGTGTCGCAACTGATCGACCTCACAGCGACGATTACGGAAGAGATGACGAACCATCCCAACCACGGCCGGAGCCCGCTCTTTCTCGACGGCACGCGGATGAACCACGACCAGGCCGAGGACACCTGGCGTGGCAAGGGCGTCGAGGACCTCTCGCTGGTCAACGGCTTCGTCTACATCGCCGAACACAACGGGACGCACATCGACGCCCCGTTTCACCTCCACCCGGAGGGAAAGACGGTCGACGAACTCGACCTCGAGGAGTGTCACGGCCCCGCCGTCTGGCTCGATGTCTCCGACGCCGGGGCCAAGGGGGCGATCGGCCCGGACGAACTCGAGACCGCGGCGGCCGACGCCGGTGTCGAGGTCGGTGCCGGCGACTCGGTCTTGCTGTACACCGGTTGGGACGAGTACCTGCCCGAGGACAGGGCGACGTACCTCGAGGACCACCCGGGGCTTTCCGAAGCCGGCGCAGAGTGGCTTTACGAGCGCGACGTGACCGTCGTCGGCATCGACTGCGGGAACGTCGACATCGCCGGCGACGTGTCGATGCCGGCCCATCAGGTACTTCTCCGGAACGACGCGCCTGACTCCTACACGCTCATCGTCGAAAATCTGCGAAACATCGACGACATTCCCGCCCACCGATTCACCTTCAGCGCGGCCCCGTTGCCCCTCGACGACGCGACGGCGAGCCCGATTCGCGCCTTCGCAATCGTCGACGACTGAGACCGTGCGTCGCACGTCGGATTAGGGGTGGAGCGTGACCTTGATTCCGGATCGAGTAGCGACCGCTTCGAACGCCGATTCGTACGCCTCGAGGTCGAACGACGGGCCGAGCGCCGGCGACAGATCAACCTGTTCTGCGATCGCGATCGCTCGACGCCAACTCGAGGCTCGGCGGCCGTACACCGTCGTGATCGAGACGCTGCGACGAACCAATCCCGTGAGATCGACGGAGACTCCCTCCTGTCCGTGAAAGAGCCCGATCTGGACGATTTCGCCGCCCGGTTGGACTCGCTTCGTCGCGAGGTCGAGTGCGGCCGGGCTCCCGGCCGTTTCGAAGACGCTGTCGAAGGATGCGCCCGCCTCGAGGTCGTCCGCTGTCACCGCCGTCGTTGCACCGAGTTCGCGTGCGAGGGGTAGCCGATCCTCCGTGTCGGCGTCGGTCCCGACGACGGTCACGGAGCCGGCACCCGCCGCGACGACGGCGACGAGCGTTCCGATTCCGACCGGACCGGGCCCGACGATCGCCACTCGATCGCCCAGTTCGAATTCCGACTTCTCGAGGCCGTGGACTCCCAGCGCGAGGAGTTCGAGGAAGACGCCGACGTCCGCTTCGAGCCCGCCGATCGGATAGAGCGTCTCCTGTGGGACGGTTACGTACTCGGCGAACGCGCCGTCGCTGTCGGTGTCGAGCCCGATAAGCCGTCGATCGGGACAGATCGCGAACGCCCCTCTTCGGCAGTGTCGACACGTCCCACAGCCGACCACTGGCTCGACGGCGACGCGCTCGCCCGCCTGAACGCGCTCGACGCTCGAGTGAACCTCGTCGACAACGCCGGCGAACTCGTGGCCGAACAGCTGTGGTAACGCCGGTTCGTAGTGGTGCTTGCTCTCGTGCCAGTCGTAGATCAGCGCTTCCGCGCCGCCGTCGATTCCGACCGACTCGACGCGAATCCTGACCTCGCCTGTTCCTGGGGTCGGAACGTCCCGTTGCTCGAGCGTCATCCCCCGTTTGGGCCGTCGTTTGACCAGTGCACGCATCGTTTGGCCATCCCGTTGCGTCTCGTTCACACTACACTATCGTCGCGAGCAGACGAAAGGGTACCCGTTTTCGGTGGCGTCTCGTCACCGACTGAATCGCCGGAAGAGTTCGCGAGTTCCGTCGACGGTTAGAACGCGTTCGAGACGATTAGGTAGACGCCGAAGAAGAACGCGAACCACAGAATCGTCCGGAAGAAGAGTTTGCTGTAGATATCCTTCCCCGGCATCGCCGAGTGCACCTTGTTATCGAGTTCGACGAGGCGGTCGAGTATCGATCGGTTTCCCATGCGTTATCGATTGATAGTGAGTTCGGCTATTAGTCCTTTTCCTCACGGAGAATCCGACCGCGAGGGCGGGTTCACTCCGCCGGAATTCGCAACGCGAGGAGCATTATCGCGCCGGCGAAGGCGGCCAGCGCCATGAACGCCTCGTCGAAGAAGCCGTTGTCGGCCGCAGCCCCGAAAAAGACCGGACCGAGCGCGCCGATCGAGAAGCCGATCGTTCGCAGGATACCGAAGCCGGTTCCCCGAATGTCTTCGGGCAGGTGCTCGAGCAAGAACGGCTCCGTGACGGTCGTGAAGCCGAGGAGCGTGCTGATGAACGCCGTCACGACGATGAGCACCCAGAAGCTGTCGAAAAACGGCAGTGCGAGAAAGGCGGCGATCGGTCCCGTAGTCAAGAACAACAACGACCGTCGCGCCCCGATTCGATCGTAGGCGCCGCCGGAGAGCGGTTTGATGAGTATTCCTAACGCGAAGAAGAGCCCGAACAGGCCGCTCGAGAGCGGTTGCGAGAGCCCCTTCTCCTGGACCAGATACGTGGGGTAGAAGCCGGTGAACGCCTGCCAGACGAAGAGCCCGAGCACGAGAATCGTCGTGGGATAGACGATCGCCGGCTGGCGGAGTATCGAAGCGATGTACCGAAGGCCGGACAGCGAGAGCGCTTCGGCGTCGTCGGCATCGTCAGCGGAGCGCTTCGGGGTCACGACCCAGAGCACGGCGGCCATGGCGAGAAACAGCGGTACGGCGAAACCGAAGCCGAGTTGCCAGACGAGCCCCGCCGCAATGATGCCCGCGAGCGGCGGCAGGACCGACTGCCCTGCATCCTGTGAGGACGCTGTCAGGCCGTTCGCAGCGCCGATTTGTTCGGGGTAGAGCTGCGGTAAGATAGTGTACCGACCGACCGCGTACAGGGCTGCACCGAAGCCAAACAGCGCCGTCGCGACGAAGAGCACGATCGCCGACCCGGCGGTGATGACGAGCACCAGCGTGATCGCCGAGATGAGCATACTCGAGGTGAGGATGAGCCGTTCGCCGATTCGATCGGCCAGCACGCCGCCCGGGAGTTGGCCGATGGCGTAGGCCATAAAGAGCACCGTCAACAGGAGGCCAGCCGTCGTCAGATCCAGGTCGTAGGCCGACTGGAGGTACGGCACCATCACGGGGTAGATCATTCTGACGCCCATCGTCAGGAACCACCCGCCCGCGATCGCGATCAACACCGTTCCGCGGCGACCAGCGAGGAGATCGCGGACGCTCCGACTGACAGCAGAGAGATAGCCTGACGTAGGTTCCGTCACTCGAAAGTGATCTTTCCGTACAGCTAATAAAGCTACTGAAATGAGCGGTTTCGGAACCGTTCGACTGGCGTCCAAAGCGGTGGCCTCGACTCCTCAAGGCCCTCTCCTCTCCACCTACGATTCCACGATGACACCGTCTGCGAGCAGCGCTTCGATCGTCTCATCGTCGTAGCCCCACTCCTCGAGGACGGCCCGCGAGTGTTCGCCCTGTCGCGGCGGCGACTCGAGGTCGTCGACCGGCCCGTCTTCGAATCTAAACGGTAGCCGGGTCGTCCGGCAGGGTTCCTCGAGGTGCTGGTTGTACGTCTCGACGAAGAAGTCTCGCGACTCAGCATGTGGGTCCTCCTCGACGAGTTCGTCGATCGACTGTACCGGCCCGGCCGGGATGCCACCCGACACGAGTCGCTCGACGAGTTCCCGTCGATCGTACTCGGCGAACGCCTCTTCGAGTTCGGCTCGGAGGGTCTCGCGGTGCTCCGAGCGGCTGCTGAGCGTCTCGAATCGCTCGTCCTCGAGGAGGTCCTCGCGCTCGAGGGTTCGACAGAGTCGGTGGTAGAGCTTCGTGGAGGCGGTGGCGAGGTAGAACGGATCGCCGTCGCCCGCCTCGAAGATACCGTATGGAGCGATGCCGTCGATGGTGTCGCCGGAGCGCGTCGGCACCTGGTCGGTCGCGGTGTACTCCGCGACGCGGTAACCCATCCACGTCGTGGCGACCTCGAACAGCGAGACGTCGATGTGTTCGCTGCCGCCGGAGTGTCGACCGAGCAGGCCGCCCATGACGAGCATCGCGGCCGTCAGCCCGGTCGTGTAGTCGATCGCGCTCGTCCCGACGCGGGCTGGTTTTCCGTCCGCCGGGCCAGTAACGCTCAGTAGTCCCGACATCGCCTGCGCGATGGGATCGTAGGCGGGATAGTCTTCGTAGGGACCGTCCTGCCCGAAACCGGTCACGGAGCAGTAGACGACGTCGTCGTTCGTCTCGGACACCGACTCGTAGTCGAGGTCGTAGCGTTCCATCACGCCGGGCCGGAAGCTCTCGACGACGACGTCGGCTTCGGCCGCGAGTTCCTGGGCGAGTGCACGGCCCTCGTCGCTTTTGAGGTCGAGACTGAGACTCCGTTTCCCGCGATTGCACGAGGCGAACATCGCCCCGTCGATCAGCGGGCGAAAGGCGTCTCCGTCCGGTGGTTCTATCTTGACAACGTTCGCACCGAGCGCTGTCAGTGATTGCGTGCAGATCGGTCCGGCGATCGATTGTGTGAAATCGAGTACGTCGATACCCTCAAGTGGTTGCATAGCCGTCACCTCTTCGTTATCGTTGCTGTGTGTTATCTTTTCCCATCGCATTCAGTGTAGGCGACGGCCCTCCCTCGTCTGGAGGGCCCGTCTCACCGTCCTTCGAGGAACCCTTCCATCGCCTCGGATTGGGCCTCGGTGCCGAAACAGGCCGCGATGAGTTCTAAGCTGTGGTCCATCCCCGTCTCGAGGCCGTTCGAGCGCCACTGCCGGAAGACCTCCGTCTGGTACTGCAAAATCGTCGGGTCCTTCTCGGCGAGTCGCTCGACGATTCCCTCGAGCGCGTCGTCGTGCGTTTCGGGCGTCGTCGCCTCGTTGACGAGCCCTTCCGCGGCGGCCTGCTTGCCGTCGATCGGTTCGCCGAGGTAGATCAGTTCCTTCGCGCGCTGGAGGCCGACGAACCGAACCAGCAGGCCGCCTTCGATGCCCGTCACGAGCCCCACGTCGATTTCGGGGAGGCCGAGGACGGCGTCTCGAGTCGCGACGCGAAAGTCACACGAGAGCGCGAGTTCGAAGCCGGCCCCGAGGGCGTGCGTCCCGCAGTCACAGACGGTGACGGCGTCAAGATTTCGGACCGTCTGCATCGTGGCGTGGAGCGTCGTCAACACGTCTCGAGCCTCGACGACGCTCATGTCTTTCGCGCGCTCGAGGTGCAAGCCACCGGTCAGCCCGGTCAGTTTTTCCGGCGAGTGTTCCGGCCCGATCGTGAGGACGGAGACCTGCTCCGGCAGGTCTCGAAGAGTTTCCTCGAGTTCGGCGAGTCGCTGTGCCGTGAGCAGGTTCAACTTCCCGAAGTCGATGGTCAGGTGTGCGATGTGGGGTCGGTTCGAGTCGAGAGTCAGGTCGACGCTCATGTCTTCACGGTAGATGGTCGGACGCAAATAGTTGTGTGGTGGTGACAATCGACACGGCACGAGTCCATTACCCGTCGATCGACACGGCACGAGTCCGTTACCCGCCGAGGGTCACTAACACGCCGCCGGCGACGATCACGCCCGCTGCGCCGAGCAGTCGCGGGGTGACGGTTTCGACCTGTCGAAGGAAGAGCGCCGAGACGCCGATCACGATCAGCGGACTCGTCTGCATGATCGGCACGACGACGCCGACGCGAGCGATCTCGAGGGCCGCGTAATACGCCAGTAAGAACGCGGTGTTCGCGAGGCCGGCCGCCGCTCCCCAGACGAGTTCCTCACGGGAGAATCCCTTCGGGTGGGGAAGTTGACTTCGCCAGCGCAAGTAGAGGACGAACGCGCTCAACGCGACGATCGTCTTGATCGCGAGTCCCGTCAGCACACCCGTCCCCTCGTCGAAGCCGACGTTCGCGAAGATCGGCTCGAGGCCGAAGAAGACCGCGGCGATCAGCGGCAGTGAGAGTCCGAACCAGGGAATTGCCGTGCCGGCGGCGCGCTCTGCCGAGGAGCCCTCCCAGGAGACCGCTGCGATGCCGCCGACCATCAACACGATGCCAACGAGTTGCGGGCCGGTCACCTGCTCGCCGAGTAAGATCACCGCGAAGATCGTCGCGTGCAGGGGCATCGAGGCCTTGATCGGCTCCGCGCGGCTCGCGCCGACGCGTTTGATTCCGGCGTAGAAGAACGCGCGACCGACCATCGTTCCGACGAGGCCCGCGACGCCGAACGCGAGGATCGACAGCGGCGTGATCGTCGGATTCGGATCGAGGACGAGGGCGAGCGGGATCAAGACGACGACGTTCACGAGCATGACGACGACGAGCACGTCGTTCGCGAGTCCCTTGCGGGTCGCGAGCCTGATAGAGAGCGTCTGTCCGGCGAGAAACCACGCAGCACCGATTGCGAGTGCGATACCGATCCCGGAGACCATGGGTGGTGTCTGGTATCATCCCGCTTGTAGTTCACGGATTACAACCGTCGAGCGCGTCCCACCGACGCCGACAACCGATGGGCGGACGGAGTCAGTCGAAACGGAGTCAGTCGAAACGGAGTCAGTCGAAACGGAGTCAGTCGATGGTCTTCCCGCCCGAGACGTTCAGCGCCTGCCCGGTGACCCGATCGGCCGCGTCAGAACAGAGGTAGGCGACCGTCGCGGCGACGTCTTCCGGATCGACGAACGAGTGAAGCAGCGTCTCCTTTCGTTTCTCCTCGCGGACGTCCGCGGGCGAGTGAGACGAGTTCGCTGCTCGCTTCTTGATGACGTCGTCGATTCGCTCGCCGGTGACCGACCCCGGACAGATCGCGTTCGCCGTGACGCCGTGGGGGCCGCCCTCGGCCGCTGCCGTGCGCGTGAGTCCGAGCAATCCCGCCTTCGAACTCGTGTAGGGACTCCGGTTGGGAACCGCTCGCTTTCCGGAGGCAGAGGAGATATTGACGATCCGGCCGTCTCCCTGGGCTTTCATTTCGCCGATCACCGCTTTCGTGCAACAAAACGCGCCGCGAAGGTTGACCGCGTGCGTTCGATCCCACGCCTCGAGAGAGGTCTCCTCGAGCGGTGCCGTCGGGCCGGCGACGCCGGCGTTGTTCACCAGGATGTCGATCGTGCCGACCTCTTCGAGGACGCCGTCGATGGTGTCGGCGACCCCGTCCGGATCGGTGAGGTCGAGGTGGGTTTCGAGGGCCGTGCCGCCGGCGGCTTCGATTTCTGCGACGGTGTCGCGACGGGCCTCTGCCTCGAGGTCGGCGACGACGACGGTGACGCCGTGGCTCGCGAGTTCGGTGCTGATTAGCCGTCCAATTCCGACGCTGCCACCCGTCACGAGAGCGATCTCTCCCTGAATGTTCATCGGTACCACCCCAATGACGGAGCGCCCATATCGTTCTTTTGCGTCGAACCGTTCGACGGGTCGGTCTCGGCTGCTGGGGGTGACCGGGTTTAATAACGTCCGTCACGACCGTCTCAGTATGGAGCAACGAGAACTCGCGAGTCTCGCCGTCCTCGGCGTGTTAGCCGAGGAGTCGGTTGCGACGGTCGACCAGATTCACGACACGCTCAGACACAGACACGGCAGATACTGGGGTGCGAGTACCGGCATTTTGGTCCCGACGATCTCACAACTCGAGGAAGACGGCCACGTTAGCGCCGTCTCGGCCGACGGGACGTACGGCTACGAGATCACCGCGGATGGACGGGACCGCCTTCAGTCGTTGCTCGACCGATCGATCGACGACGTCTCCCACCCCTCTGCTCGCTCACACCTCATGGTGAAACTCGGATTTTTACACCACCTGCCGGTCGAGCGAAGGCAAGCGGAAATTCGGGAACTCCAAGCGCAGGTACTGGAGACCCGTGATCACCTGCTTACGGTAAAGTCGCGCCACGAGGAGGAACCGTCGGAGTCGTCCGTCCCCCCCACCCGCGGGAGTCTGCTGGAACTTCGATTGTTGATTCTCGACGCCGTCCTCGAGTGGCTCGAGGCGTTCGAGGTGTCCTCTCAGTCTGACGCCTCGCAGTAACCACTCGCCGGTGAGTCGCCCGCCGGCTCGGGGACTCACGTTCGACGACGTGAGAGTCGTTCTGTGCCGGAAAACCGTCGGTCGTCGCTCTCGCCTCCCCACGAATCGGATTATATTGCCGCATATCTGAGTTACCTCTTTTTGGAAAAAATACGAAATTTTATACCATTGTTGTGTACTGATTGGAAGGATTTATATAGTTATTACGACGACCATATACCGTGCTATAGAATGACGAGCAATTCCAATCACGAAGCGAAGGGTAGGGTCAGTCGCCGCACTGTGCTTCAAGCGAGTGCCGGCCTCGGTGTCGTTGGCTTGGCGGGATGTCTCGGCGATGGTGGCGAAACGGTTACAGTTGGGGCCTCATCTGACGGGTCTGCGTCGTACGGCGCGATGAACGCCCTCCAGCGGTCGGTGTCGAATCACGCGGAAGACGCGCAACTGAACATCACGGCACCTGGTGGAGACCCCGACTCGATCCGGGCGTACGACGCGGGCGAACTGGACGGGTACACGGCGGGTAACTTCGTCTTCAATCAGGCGCTCGACGACGGCGAACCGTTCGACGAGGAACCCGTCGACGACTTCGCCTATCAGGCGCTCTCGTACCTCACGCTCCACATGCACTGGCTGGCCGTCGACGGCTCCGGTGTCGAGAGCATCGAGGAAGCGATCGACGACGACGACCTCAACATCTGGGTCGGTCCGCCAGGGTGGGGGCTCAGAACGCTTTGTACGACCCTTCTAGACGACGCCGGTCTCTGGGACGACATCGAAGACCCAGTCGACGTCGCCTCGGAGGACGTCGCCGCACAGATCGACGAAGACCGCATCGACGTCTTCTTCGGCTACGGAACCAACTTCAACGGTCTCCCCGGCTGGCTCGTCGAAGCCGACTCTCGAGAGGATCTCTACGCCCTCGAGATGGGCGACGACTACGTCGAGGCGATCGAAGGCTCTGCGGCCGGGTACGAAGAGGTCGAACCGTACGGGTACGAACAGGACATCGACGCGGACGAGATTCAGTGTTGGACCGAAGACTACAATACGTACTTCGCCTCCGACATCGACGACGAGGTCGTCTACGAGATCATGGAGATCAGCCACGAACACTGGGAAGAGATCCAGGATGCGGACGACAACTACATGGATCACTCCGACCCAGCGGATATGGCCCAATACTACCACGAGAACATTCCCGTCCATCCCGGTGCCGCCGACTTCCTCGAGGACAACGACGCCTGGAACGACGACTGGGAACGTGGTGACTGAGACGCACGTTTTTCAGTACGTGACGTCATCCACCGTTTATATCTAAATACACAGCCTGACACACATGATATTCGCAACGTTGCACGAATCGGTGTTCACCACTATCGGTGAGTAATGGAGGATCAACAATGAATGTGATACAGAACGTCAACAGAGCACTGTTCGTGGCGGCGACCGTTTCCTGGCTCGTCACACTTTGGTTTGCACAGACACAGGGGATCGCACAGGCCCGATACGGTGTGATCTTCCTCGGGTTCATGATCGCGATCGCCGTCTTCGACAATCTCGAGGAGACTATCGAAGAAGAACAATGGATACACGTCGGCTTACTCGTCCTCGCAGGGATCTTAGGGGTCGTTGCGACGGTGTACATGACGTACTACTACGAGGCCCTGATCTACACGCGGGTCGGGTACGCCCACACGCACGAGTACGCCCTCGCAGCGGGACTCATGTTCACGATTCTGTACTTGACGTACAAATCGTACGGACTCGTGTTCTTCCTGGTCGTCGTCCTGGCGTTCATTTACGGCATGTTCGGGAACTACTTCCCGGGCCTGCTGAACCACGGCGGATTCAGCGGTGAACGACTGTTGCTCGTTACCGTCCTCGACATGGAAGGATTCGTCGGCACGATCCACCGGATCATGGCCTCCGAAGTGGCACTGTTCCTGCTCTATGCGGGACTCATGCGCGGCTACGGGGCGTTCGATCTGATCCTTCGAGCAGCGTTGCGTTCGACGAAGTACATCAAATCCGGCGTCGGTCAGGCTGCAGTGACCGCGAGCATCATCATCGGTTCGATCACCGGTAGCCAGGCGGCGAACACCGCGATTACCGGTTCGTTCACGATTCCGTTGATGAAAGAACACGGGATGCGATCCGACACGGCTGGCGGGATCGAATCCGTCGCGTCTTCGGGTGGACAGATCATGCCGCCCGTCATGGGTGCGGCAGCGTTCGTGATGGCCTCGATTCTCGGGACGACGTACCTGACGGTCGTCATCGCGGGCATCATTCCGGCGCTCATCTTCTACATCTCGCTGGTCATGGCCGTCCACTACACGACGGTCGAACAGGTCGGCCAGGCCGTCGAGGTCGACCCGAGCGATTACCTCGACGAAGCGAAGACCACCCAAGAGTTACTCGTTCAGGCTGCGCGATTCATCATCCCGTTCATCGTGCTCGTCTATACGCTCGGTGTCCTACAGTGGACGGTGATGACTGCGGGGATGTACACCGTCATCACGATGCTTCTGACCGGATTTGGCGTGCCACTCGCCCAGCAGGCGTACGAAGACAGCAGCCAGATGCGAGCGGAGACGTGGGACGTTGTCAAACAGACAGCGATGGGGCTGAAGTACGGTGCAATTACGCTGGCACCGATCGTCATCATCGTCGCTGCGGTCAACGGCATCGTCGACATCCTCACCCAGACCGGGCTTCCGGGGACGATGTCGCTCGCCTTGATCGACCTCGCAGGTGGCAACATGGCACTGACCGTGATCCTCGCGATGGTCATCTGCATCCTGCTCGGACTCGGGATGCCGACCGTCGCGGCGTACATCGTCGTGGCGTTCCTCATCGCACCGACACTCGCGAGTCAGTTCCTCGTCGAGGAGATGGCCGCCCACTACTTCGTGTTCTACTCGGCGATTCTCTCCGGGTTGACGCCACCAATTGCGATTGCGGTGGTGGTGGCTACAGGTATTGCCGGCTCGAACTTCTGGCGCACGTGTTTCGAGGCGCTCAAGGTTTCAGCAGTGTTGTTCATCCTGCCGATCGCGTTCATCTACAACCCTGAACTCGTCGTCGACGGATTCACCGTCGAAACGCTCATCTCCGCCGGAATCGCGCTGGCCGGCGCACTGGGCGTCGTCCACGGCCTGAACACACGCTCGATCAACATGAGCATGCCACCGACGATGGTCATGCGGAGCGTGTTCTTCGTTCTCGGGACGACGGCGATTATCTTCCCCGAGAACACCGTTCGGGTCGGCGCGCTAGTCGGGATCCTCGTGCTCTACCTGTTCCAGACCAACAACCCGTTCGCCTCGCAGTCGATGACTGCGGAAGCATCGGCTGAAAACTAACACGCACCGACTCGATCTGCTTCGCCACATCCCGATTCGTGCCGCCGCATTTTTCGCCGCGTTTCTCGACGATACTCGCCGAGTCGCTCCTTGACTACTCGAGCGTCGCGACGAAAAACGGCTCGTCCTCGCGTCTACCCCGATCGAACTCCTGGTCGTATTCGACCGCCTCGAGGCGGACGGGGGCACCGATCTCGAGGTCCTCGTAGCGACTCTCGAACGCCGAGAGCACCCGCGGTCCGTCCTCGAGTTCGACGAGTCCGACGACGAGTTCGTCGTCGAACATCGGTGCCGTCGCGTGCTGGCGCGTGAACGAGAAGACGGTCCCGACGCCACTCGACTCCGCCCAGGAGACGGCCCTCGAGTGACAGTGCGGGCAGATCGGACCCGGCGGGAAAAAGGCCTCCTCGCAGTCCGTACACCGCCGGATCAAGAATCGATCGTCGGCCAATGCGTCCCAGAATCGGTCGGTTCCGAAGGCGTCCGTTTCGGCTCGCTCGGTGTCCGTGTGTTCGCTCATCGGTCAGGCCTCCGTCTGAAAGATCGTTGCCGTCGCCCCGTTCACGTGTCCGTGCTCCGCCGTCGTCAGGACGCTTCGCGCGTCTGGAATCTGCGTCGACGCCGTCCCGCGGAGTTGCTTCACGGCTTCGACGTGATTGAGCAGCGGCGTCACCATGGGCGGGTGGCCGCGCCCGATGCAGCCCCCGGAGGGACTGATCGGGAACTCGCCGTCCGGTGCGGTCTTCCCCTCGAGACAGGCGTCGACGCCCTCGCCGCGGACAGCGAGGCCCAACGCTTCGACCGTCATCGCCTCGATGTGCGGGAACGGCGCATAGGGCTCGTAGACGTCGACCTCGTCCGTCGGAACGCCTGCCTGCTCGCTCGCGGCGTCTGCGGCGGACTCGACGGCCGGCAGTTCGGTCACCGATTCGCCGTGGCTCACCAGCATGTGACTCGAGGCGTGGTGAGAGCCGATGCCGGCGACTTCGACCGCTCGCTCTTCGTCGCGTGCCTCCTCGGCGCTCGAGACGACGAGGGCGGCCCCGCCGTCACAGGGTGCTGGACACTCGAGGAGGGTAAGCGGGTCGGCGATGGGCCGGGCCTCGAGGACGTCCGCTCGCGTCACGGTATCGTCAAAGAGGGTGTTCGGGTCGTCGGCGGCATTGGTGCGCTTCTCGACGACGATGTTGGCGACGGCCTCGTGGTCGACATCGTACTCGTGGAGGTAGCGCTGGAGGCTCTGGGCGTAGACGCCGGGGACGGAGAGCCCCGTCGGCGATTGAAATTCGACGTCGAACATCCGAAGGGCGTACTCGAAGTAGGAGTCAGTCGTTTCGATCGAGGAATTGCGTTCGACCGCGAAGACGACGGCCGTGTCGACCTCGCCGCGGCGAACGGCCGAGACGGCCGCGTGAAAGGCCTGTCCGCCGCTCGTGCCGCCGGTCGAGAGTTCGAGCGTTCGGGTCGTCTCGAGACCGAGTCGGTGGTGCAGCGCCGTCGAGAAGAACTTCTGGTCCGTCCACGGCCGCGGTGCGGACATGTAGAGCCCGTCGACGGCTGAGAGGGGTGTCGAGGCGTCATCGAGCGCGTCGAGGATCACCTCGAGTGCGAGTTCCTGTTCCGGCGCGTCGTGCGTCCCGTTGGGGAGTTGCGTGACTCCCGATACGACCGGCGTCGAAGCTGTCATGCGAGCGAATCTCACACGACCCGTACAGGTATACGGTTCGGTTTCGGCGGGATCTGAGCGGACTGAGTCGAGACGCAAGCGGTCGGTTGGACGTCCGTCACTCGTCACGGCCGTCGCCGTAGGATTTCGCGCTGACGCCGTAGAGGCCGTCTCCCGTCTCGAATCGCGAGAGTCGGTACGCCTCGAGGTCGATCCGGGGTGACCGACCGAGGATGTCCAGCGCGATCGATTCGCCGAACGCGGGCGACTCCTTGAACCCGTGGCCGCTGCCGCCGAGGACGTTGTAGACGTTCTCGACGCCGTCCGGGACGCCCACGATCTGGTGGGAGTCCGGCGTGACGGTGATGATGCCGGACCACGAGTCGACGACGCTCGCGTCGGCGTACCCCGGCACGCGCCCCTCGAGGCGTTCGCCGACGGCACGAAGGAACGACTCACCGACGCCCCGGAGGCCGACGGACCGATCGACAGGCGGCCGGTCGACGCCGCCGGCGATGAAGTCGCCGCTAGGCTCGGGTTTCAGGTACATATCCGGCGCTCGCGAGTGATCCGACAGCGTCGGTAGGTCGGGGCCGTAGGACGTCTCCGATTGAAGGACGACGATTTTCGACTCGTACCACTCGAGTGGGACGTCGACACCGACCATCTCGGCGAGTTCCCCACCCCACGCGCCGGCGGCGTTGACGACGTAGTCGACTGACTCGACTCCTTCCGGGGTCTCGACGGCCGTCGCCCGCTCGCCCTCAAGTCGAATATCGGTGACCGGCGTGTCGGTTCGGATCTCGACGCCGTTGTCTCGCGCCCCCGCGGCGAACCCCGTCGCGACCAGATAGGGGTCGGCGAAACCCGCCTGCGGTTCGTACGCCGCGAGCGAGACTCCATCCGGATCGAGCGCGGGTAACAGGGACGCGGCTTCGTCGGCGTCGAGGAGTTCCACCTCGAGGCCGGCCCGTCGTTGTCGGTCGACGACCGTTCTGAACTCGGACTTCGCGTCCGGGTCCGCGAGAAACAGGTAGCCGTTCTGGCGGAAGCCGCCGTCGCCGCCGTCGACGGATTCGAACTCCTCGAGGAGTTCGCGCCCGCGGATGGCCGTCTCGATCTGGACGGGATTCGTGTAGTGATGGCGGACGATGCCGGCCGAGTAGCCCGTCGACTCGCTCGCGAGCGACCCGCGCTCGAAGCAGACGACGTCCACGTCTTCGTCCCCGAACTCGCTCAGGTAGTAGGCGACGGCGAGGCCGTAGACGCCGCCGCCCACGATACCGACTTTCATCGGTTATCACGGGGGTGCGTGCCCCCCGTATCGGACCGCAGTGGGTTCGAATCGGGCCGATGCACTCCACACTGCACGGGTGTCGTGACTCCACAGCGCATAGTTCGACCTCCGCGAGCAACCCGATAAAGGTACGCACCGACGGCTTTGCAACTCGCACTCTCGTCTCCTCGAGGCTGGTATCTCACTCGAGTCGAAATTGCTATTTGGTAGCACGTATCCTGTCCGCGTATGACTGTGAACGCGGAGCACGCCCTCGAGCGGATCGTAATCATCGGCGCTGGAATCGGCGGCTGTCACGCCGCTCGAGAACTCGCGAGCGATCACGACGTCACGCTCCTCGAGTCGAGTGACGTCGCGGCTGGCGCGACGGGCCTCTCGGCTGGAGTCGTCGCGCCGACGCTGTTCTACGGCGACTTGCCGGACATCGCACGGCACGCGAACGAGTTCGTTCGGGAGTTCGACGGCACGGACGCCTTCTCGTTCACGGAACGCCACCGACTCGACTTCGTCTCGGCCGAAGAAGCGGAGGACGCCCGGGAAACGGCCTCCGAACTGACTGAGGCGGGCTTCGACGTCACCTACCTCGAGCGATCGCGGCTCTCGAGTGAATTTCCGCGAATCGACTCTCCCGAAGACGGCGGCGCGATACTGTACGGGGATACGGGCTGGGTCGATCCCTACACCTACGCGAACGCGCTTCGCACGGACGCCCAATCGCGCGGCGCGAGCGTCGAGACCGGGGTCGAGGTCACCGAAATCACTACGGCGAACGGACGAGTCACCGGCGTCGAAACGACTGCCGGCCGGTACGACGCCGACGCCGTCGTCGTCGCTGCCGGGTGGCGAACGCAAGAACTCCTCCCGACCGGTCTCACCCTTCCGATTCGACCGTATCGGACGCAGTGCGTTGTTCTCGAGCCGTCAGAACCCCTCGACGAGGCGACGCCGATCGGCCGAATTGGCAGCGAACACCTCTACTTCCGGCCGGAGCACAACGGCGACCTGCTCGTCGGCGGGGCTCACGAGACGGTTTCGGACCCGCTCGCGGCCTCGAGCGACGCCGACGAGTCGTTCACCCGGCAGGTCGCTTCCGTCGTGCCGTCGGTGCTTTCCGGGTTCGACGACGCCGGGTTCGTCAACGGCTGGGCCGGGATCGACGTGGCGACGCCGGATACGCGGCCGATCGTCGACCAGCCGCCGGACGCCCCCGACGGACTGGTCGTCTCGACGGGATTCAACGGATTGGGGATCATGACGTCGCCGATCGTGGGACCGACGATCCGCGAGCGACTGACTGGCGAGCGAGCACCGTTTTCGACCGCGCCATTTCGGGCAGATCGGTTCGACGTTTCCGGGTCGTCGTTCGCCTACACGTCGACGTCCGAACTGTAGCGTCGGTCGGCGGATGCGAACTGGGCCGAACTGTCGTGTCGATGTTCGAACTGTCGTGTCGATATCCTTGTCTCGAGCGTCGGACTGGCGCCGTTTGCGCGTCTACGGATCGGTAACTACTTTCAACGGGAGACGCTACCACCGCAGTACGACTCAGTATCTATGGGACTCAACACGAACGACCGGTCGATCGCTGGATTCACCATGGCGGGTCACTCGCTCGTCCACTGGTTCGAAACCTCGATTCCGATCTTTCTCGTCGTCTGGCTCGCCGAATTCGACGTCTCCTTGCTGGTTCTCGGACTCGTCCTCGCACCGAGTTACGGCCTGTTCGGCTTCGGTGCACTGCCAGCCGGCGTCCTCGCCGACCGATTCGGACCGAAACGATTGATCTTGCTCTGTCTCGCCGGCATGAGCGCGGCCTTCGTCCTCATCGCGGGTGCCGCCTACGTCGACTCGATATACGCCATCGCGTTCGGCTTGCTCCTCTGGGGGCTCGCCGCGAGCGTCTACCACCCCGCCGGACTCGCGCTCATCAGTACCGGCGTCGAGGAACGGGGCACCGTCTTCGCCTGGCACGGTATCGCCGGCAACATCGGTATCGCGCTGGGCCCGTTCGTCGCCGCCACGTTGCTCATCTTCCTCGAGTGGCAGTACGTCGCGGCCATCCTCGCGATCCCGGGCTTCATCGCGGCGGTCTACGGCCTGCAGGCGGACTTCGATGCGACGGCGGCCGTCGAGGATAACGTCGACGCCAGTTCCGACGACGCGCTGACGCTCGACGACTTCCTCTCGAACTCGCGGACGCTCTTCGCGAGCGCGTTCGCGGTCGTCTTCGTCATCGTCACGTTCGAGGGACTGTTCTACCGCGGCATGCTCACCTACCTGCCCGAAATTCTCCACGGACTGCCCGTCATGGAGGGGATCGATATCGGAGCCGGACTCGAAGGCATCGAACCCGCCGACTACATCTACGTCGGCTTGCTCGTGGTCGGGATGGCGGGTCAGTACGCAGGTGGGAAACTGACGGATCGTTTCGCCGCCGAGCGCGGACTGATGGTCATCTTCTCCATTCTCGCGCTCCTCGCGCTGGTGTTCGTCCCGGTCTCCTCGATCGGATTAGTGCCGCTGCTCGCACTCTGTGGCGTGATCGGTTTCTTCCTCTTCGCGATTCAGCCGTTCTATCAGGAGGCCGTCGCCGTCTACACGCCGGCCGATACGCGCGGGCTCTCCTACGGGTACACCTACCTCGGCGAGTTCGGCCTCGGCTCCGCGAGTATCGCCGCCGGCGGGTTCGTCCTCGGCTCGTTCGAACTCGTCTACTTCTTCGCGATGCTCTCCGGATTCGCACTGATTGGTGCCGCGCTGTCGATCGGATTGCACGTCGCGGTGAGCCACCGACAGTCCACGACGACGGACGCGAGCGCCTGAGGACTCGAGCGGTCTCCGTTTTCACCTCGACGATCCACACCACTCACAGCCGAATAACTCACTCCGCAGTGAGCACGACGAGTGCGATGAACCCCGACCCGAGCAACGCGAGTACGCCGAGGAACGACCACGCGGCGGCGTACCCCGTGGTGTCGATTAAGAACCCGAAGACGGGCGGTGCGAGCAACCCGCCGAAGGTCATCGCGAACTGGCCCGCCGAGGACGCCGCCCCGATTTCGTCGTCCGTGACGACCGTCGAGATACAGGAGTAGTAGACGCCCGTCGATCCGAGCACGAGAAAGCCGAGGACCGAGAAGACGACCGTGGCCTCGAGTGGCGTCTCGGTGAGCGTCACGAGAAAGAAGACGAAGCCGCCGAGGAACACCTGGACGAAGAGGATGGCGCCGATTCTGCGCCGGGGTGTGCCGGGGAGGGTGTCCGCGAGCCAGCCCGAGAGCACCTTGCCGACGCTACTGAACACCTGCAACAGGGCGAGGACGATGCCACCGGTCGCGACCGCAGCACCGATGCCTTCGTCGACGTAGAGGACGGTGTAGCCGGTCGTCGTGTAAAATCCCGCGCCGATACAGACGCCGGCGGTTACGAGGAAGAGGTAGGTCCGATTCGAGAGCAACTTTCCGAAATCGGGGTACGTCGTCGCGGCCGCGCTGGTTCCACTGTAGGTCAGATAGAAGAGCAGGGCACAGACGACCCCGACGCCCGCGGCGACGAGGAAACCGGCCTGCCAGAAGAGGTAGCCGACCAGTCCCGTCACGAGGAGGGAACTGACCGCGCTGCCGATGGTCGGCCCGATCTGTTTGACGCCGATCGCTCGGTGTTGTCGCTCCGGTTTGATGTTGTCGAAGATTGCCTTGTTAGTCCCCGGCGTGGCGGTGCCGTACGCCGAGCCGAGCACGAAGACGGCGACGAGCAACAGGCCGTAATTCGGCGCGAGCGCGACCAGAAACGTGCCGACTGAGAGGCCGATGAGTCCGAGTGTCAGCGTGGTGTGCTCACCGAATCGATCCGTCGCGACCCCCAGTGGTAACAGAAAGATCGCGTAGCCGAGCGTCAGCGAGGTGATGACGAGGCCGACTTCGAACCCGGAGAGCGAGAACGCGTCGCTGAACAGCGACGTGCCCGCGTAGATCGCGTAGTAACAGATACTGGCCGCGACGTGCCAGATAGTAACCTGCGAGACGAGTTTCCAGAACCGACTTGCCATACACTGTCACCCAACAGGAACCGATTAAAACATCGGGTCGAGGCAATCACGCCTGCCTCTTCCGGTTCCTGGGTCGACCACTGGGTGCCTACTCACTCCCCGGCCAGTCGCACCTTATCCTCGAGGTCGTCGAACGGCGGCGAGGGCGGCCACTCGCTCGCGACCCACGCGTACTCGACGGTTCGGTCGGGCCCGACCAGAAACATCGCGGGCCGTGGCTCCGAGATCCCCGCCATGCCGTCGAGGTCGTGGACGACGCCGTAGAGTTCGGCCACGTCGTTTCCGGGATCGGAAAAGAGCGGATACTCGAGGCCCCGTCGTTCGATGAACCGCTGGTGGTCGAACGGTTGTGAGATGCCGACGCCGACGACGGAAACGTCGGGTACCCAGTCGCGATCCTGCAACTCATCCCACCAGTAGACGGACTTCCCGCCCCAGTTCAGCGGGAAGAACACCACCAGCACGCGTCCGCCCTCCGCGACGAGGTCCGACAGCGACGCGTCCTCCCAGTACTCCGCGGTGACGAGCGGACGGGTGAAATCCGGTGCCTGCTCCCCTTCGGTCGGGTGCTCGGTCGGCGGAAACTCGACCAGTTCGGTCCCGGCCGGCACCGCCGACTCGTCGCTTCCCTCCTCTCCGTACGTCCGATCGAGGTACTCGAGGATGCGCCCGCTCTCGGGCATCGTGACGTCGCGGTCGTGATCGACGAGGACTGGAACCGACCGCGTTCCCGAGGCTCGAGCAACGGCGTCTCGCTTGCTGTGTTCGCCCGCGACGAACCGCGAGCGATAGGAGATGGCGTATCGCTCGAGTCGGCGCACGACGAGTTCGCAGTAGGGACAGCCGTGGAGTCGATACAGTGTCATCGAGGCCGTGTCGACCGTCTCGTCGGTCTCAGTATCGGTTTGAGAAGCCATCAGCGGGTACCATGACCTCTGTCACAGCGTTACAAAGATGCACCGCCGCGGACGCTCGTGTCCTCGCTCGTGATTATAGTCAAATTTTGGGTAGGGTATTCCCACACAATTCAACAACAGCTGATCGGTAGTGGAGGGAAACCAATCACCTGATATTTATGTGAACGCGTGTCATATGGGGGATTATGGCAATGGAACGACTCGACAGTGAGACGGAGACGACGCCGACGGCCATTCCCCACTGGTACGACGGGGACGACGATATTCCCACGATCGTCGACGGCGAGGATGTGACAGTGTACGATTCGGAGGGAACGGCGTATCTGGACTTCCAGTCACAGCTCTACTGCGTCAACGCGGGCCACAGTAACCAGCAGATCATCGACGCAATCGCCGACCAGTTGGCTCGCATTCCCTACGTCTCCTCTGGGAAGCACAACGACACGCGAAACGAGCTTCGAGCGCGCCTCCTCGAGGTCGCCCCCGAGTCGATGGCCCAGACGCTCTTTTCGATCTCCGGCAGCGAGGCCAACGAGACGGCCGTGATGCTCGCCAGAGAGTACGCCGACGCCTCGAAGGTCCTCACCCGCTGGCACTCCTACCACGGCGCGACGTATGGCATGGCCAGTCTGACGGGCGACACCGACACCCGCGCCTACATCGAACCGCACGCGACGACGACGGGCAACGCCAAGTTCCTCCCGCCGATTCCGGAAGCCTTCGACGCCGAGACGCCCGAGGAACTCGCCGAGAAGGCGGCCAACCACCTCGAGTTCGTCATCCGAAACGAGGGCCCGGACACGATCGCCGCGCTGCTGACCGAGGTCGTCGCGGGCTCGAGCGGCGCGTACACCGCCCCGCCGGGGTACTTCGAACGCGTTCGCGAGATCTGCGACGAGTACGACATCCTGTTGATCGCGGACGAGGTGATCACCGGCTTCGGGCGCACCGGCGAGTGGTTCGGTGCGCAGTCCGAAGGCATCCAGCCCGATCTGATGACGTTCGCGAAGGGGCTCACGAGTTCCTACGTCCCGCTCGCCGGCGTGATGATGAACGACGACCTCGCAGAGTACGTCGCTGCGGAAGGCTTCGACGTGGGCCAGACGTTCGCCGGCCACCCCGTCGGCTGCGCCGCCGCACTGGCCGCGATGGACGTCTACGAGGATGGACTCCTCGAGAACACGCGCGAGGTCGCGCCACGACTCGAGTCCCGGCTCACCGACCTGGAGGAGCGATTCGACGTCGTCTCGTCGGTCCACGGCCGCGGCCTCCACTGGGGCGTCGCGTTCGCCGACCCCGAGGCCGACGAGCCGTTCGTCGACCCTCGAGTGAGCGACGAGGACGACAACCCGGTCGAGACGGTGCTCTCGACGGCCGGCGAGAACGGTGCGCTGTTCGGCATGGGCCGACCGAACACCCAGATAATCGTCTCGCCGCCGCTGTGCGTTACCGAAGCCGAGATCGACGAGGCCGTCGACGCGCTCGAGGACGCTATCGAAAGCACGTTCTGAGGGGGTCGATTCCCAGACGGCGACTCCAGATTACTGCTGGGGGCGAAGCACGAGTTTTCCGACCATATCACGATCGCGCATTGCCGAGAGCATCGCTTCCGTCTCGCCCAGGGCAAACTCGTCGGCGACGACCGGGTCCAGTCGACCGTCGGCGACGAATTCGACGAGTTGGGCGAGGTCGGCCTGCGTACCGAGCGTGCTGCCGAGAATGCGTTTGTGCCCGAAGTAGAGGTCTCGAGCGTCGAACGACGGGTGCTGGCCCGCGGTTCGACCGCAGATAACGTGTGCCCCGTTGGTCCCTAGGAGATCGACCCCGACGCGGGTGTAGGGCCCGCCGAGGTGGTCGATAGTGACGTCGACGTCGCCGATCGCCCCGACCCGCTTGCGCATCTCCTCGGGGTCGCCGGTGTGGATCGCGTGATCGAGGCCGAGCGCGTCGACGGCCGCGAGTTTGTCCTCGTCGGTCGACGTGCCGATCGTCTCCGCACCCAGGACGGTCGCGAGTTGAATCGCCGCGACGCCGACGCCGCCGGTCGCACCCGGCACGAAGACGCGATCACCAGCACTGGTGTCGCCTCGCTGTAGCATTCGGTAGGCGGTCGTGTACGCAATTGGCAGCGCCGCGGCCTCGACGAATCCGACCGAGTCGGGGAGGGAGACGAGTCGCGTCGCATCGACCACTACCTGCTCGGCGAACGCGCCGTCGAAACTGTTGTAGTTCTCGCACCTGTTCTCTGGGCCGTTTCGGCAAGCCCGACAAACGCCACAGGTCTCGAGCGGACAGAGGACGACTCGGTCTCCGGCGTTCACGCTCGAGATGTCGGCTCCCGTCGCTTCGACGACGCCCGCCAGATCGCCGCCCGGAACGAACGGGAGGTCGGACTCGTCGAGTCGGTCGTCGTCCTCGAGTTTCCAGAGGTCTCGGTGGTTGAGCGCGGCGGCTTCGACGCGGACGACCGCCTCGCCCGCGTTCGGCTCCGGTGTGGACCGTTCCTGTACTTCGAGTTCGGGCGGCAGTTCGGTGCTCGTGAGTGCAGCGACGCGCATGATGTGTGATAGTCACACGCACCGGACCGTCTTAGCTGCTGTGTCGTCCGACGTTGCTGCGTGCTCGAGTACTGGGCGGGTGCTCACGAGTCAGTCGCGACGAGCGTCAGTCGTGTGCAGCTATAACCCACTGGAGCGTGAGTCTCGATCAATGGCCGCGATTGGATTCACGCACGTGACCGTCTACGGGGACGACCTCGAGGCGCTGGTTGACTTCTACACCGACGTGTTCGACATGGAACGAATTCAGGCACCGAACCTCGGTGCCCCCGTCAGGTGGCTGCGATTCGGCGACAGACAACTACATCTCGTCAGACGCGAGACGGACGCCCCGACGTACCACCACTTCGCGCTCGCCGTCGACGACTTCGAGGCGGTGTTCGACGCCGCCGAGGAGCGAGCGTGTTTCGACGACGCGCTCGCACCCGACGGCGGCTATCCGCTCTACCGGTTGCCCGACGGCACCGTCCAGTTGTACCTCCGCGACCCGGCCGGAAACTTACTCGAGGTCGATCGTCCCGACACCTCGGCGCTCCCGGCCCGAATCGACGCCTACGTCACCGACCGAAGCGACACCCACGAGCAGTCGCCCGAACAGGCGGACGCGACGCTCTTTCTCGATCCGGAGTTGTTCGCTCGAGCGGACAGCGAGGGGTCGGCTGATTCGGTTGCCGACGGCTCGAGTGGGGATCGACGCTAACCCTCGACCGTCGAATCGGCGACCTCTCCGAAAACTGACGCG
The DNA here is from genome assembly GCF_900108095.1 of Natronorubrum sediminis. Classification (NCBI taxonomy): domain Archaea; kingdom Methanobacteriati; phylum Methanobacteriota; class Halobacteria; order Halobacteriales; family Natrialbaceae; genus Natronorubrum; species Natronorubrum sediminis. The sequence goes on along the minus strand of NZ_FNWL01000001.1, from coordinate 1,421,321 downwards.
CATAGTTATTGGCCGGGTAGACAAACGATACCAATGCACATGCGAAAGACGATCATCGACCCGGACGCCGGAAACGAACTATTGACAGACTCAGACGCCGTCAGCGAAACTGCATACTCGAGGGGCGTCGCGGTCGAATTCGACGGCTACACGCGCGTGTTCCTGTCGGGCGTGACGCCCGTCGAGACGGCGAGCGACTCGATCGAAGCCCAGACCAGAGAGGTTCTCGAGACGATTCAGGCGTTGCTCGAACAACAAGGCGGCGAGATGACCGACGCGGTCCGAATTCGGGTGTTCGTCCAGGACGTGATGGAAGCGGAGTTCGAGACGATCCACGCGGTTCGCGGCGAGTTCTTCGAGCGCGAGCACCTCCCGGCGAGTTCGCTCCTCGAGATCGGCTCGATCGTCCGCGGCAACATCGAAATCGAGATCGAGGCCGTGATCCCGAACTCGGAGTGGACGGTCGACCACGCGCCGTCTCCGCTCTCCTGAGGTGAGCCAGTCAATCTTAACTCGCTGGACCGTGAGGCCAATCCATGGATCCCATCGTCGTGCTCCACACGACAGCACACGGCATTCCGGCCGAGGAGTGTAGCGACCGCCTTCGCGACCGACTGCCAGACGCCGACGTTCGACAGGCGTCCTCGAGACGCGAGGAACGCGAACTCGTTCGCGACGCCGCCGTCGTCGTCGGTCGCGACCTCCGCCCGGAGTTGCTCGAGGCCGCGGAAAACCTCCAACTCTTCGCGTGCTCGTCGGCCGGCGTCGGCCACCTCGACCTCGAGGCGTTCCGCGAGCGGGGAATTGCCGTCACGAACGCGTCGGGCGTCCACGGCCCCAACATCGCCGAGCACGTGATCGGCTGGATACTCATGATCACGCGGCGACTCGACGAGGGGATGCGCCGCCAGGAGCGCCGCGAGTGGCGTCACTTTCAGGCGATGAGCGACTTTCACGACTCGCGCGTCTGCGTGGTCGGCCTCGGCGCGATCGGGCAGGCGATCCTCGAGCGCCTCGAGGGCTTCGGCGTCGAGACGGTCGGCGTTCGATACTCGCCCGAGAAAGGCGGCCCGGCGGACGAGGTCTACGGCTTCGAGGAGATCGAGGAAGCGCTGGTCGACGTCGACTATCTCGTGCTCGCCTGTCCGTTGACCGACGAGACGCGCGGGTTGATCGGCGCCGCCGAGTTGGAAACGCTGCCACCCCACGCCGTCCTCGTGAACGTCGGCCGCGGCCCGCTGGTCGACACCGACGAACTGCTGTCGGCGCTTCGTAACGAGGGTCTCCACGCCGCCGCACTCGACGTGACCGACCCCGAACCGCTCCCCGAAGACCACCCGTTGTGGGGTCTCGGCAACGTCTACATCACGCCGCACAACTCCGGCTACACGCCGGCGTACTGGGATCGCGTCGCGGACATCCTCGTCGAAAACCTCGAGCGAATCGACGAGGAGGGGCCGGACGCCGACCTCGAGAATCAGGTCGCCTGAGGGGAGCTTACTGACGCGAAAACCACCGTGGGACCTGTTCTCGATACTGCTCGTACGCGTCGCCGTGTTTCTCGGCCAGGTGTGGCTCCTCGTACCGGATGACTCTGTTGTGGAACCCGATCCAGCAGCCGGCGGCCCACCAGCAGATCGAGACGGATCGCCGTCGAAGCGCTTGCCCGACGATCACGAGGAGGACGCCGACGTACATCGGATTCCGCGTTCGAGCGTAGACGCCGCTCGTAACCAACTCGTCGGGTTCGTCACTCGGCGACGGCGTTCCGTCCCCCTCCGCGAGGAACTCGTGGGCTGTGTGCAGGTACAACAGGATCCCCGAGACGAGCGAAAGCGCTCCGACCGCGTCGGCGACGCTCGAGTCTATCGGCAGTTTCGGGTGCGGTCGCCACCTCGTGAGGAGTTGTGGAACCGCGACGGCGACCGTTCCGGGAACGAGGATCGTGAACAGTACTGTTTTCGCTGCCGTGCGAAAGGATGTCATACTCGTCGTCTTCACGCTGTGTCACTATGAACGTGTGTGCTCGTCGCACAGTAGTGAGCGCGAGCACGAGCGTGAGCGCTGAACTCACTCGAGTCAGTTCACGCCAGTCGGGTTCCCAATCGGTGTACGTCGATCGGCTGGTCGGTCTCCCCGTCGGTCACAAAGTCGGCCAGCACCTCGCCGACGACGCTGGTGAACTTGAACCCGTGACCGGTGAATCCGGCGGCGATCGAGACCTGCGGGTACTCCGGGTGCGTGTCGAGGTAGAAGTGACCGTCGAGCGAGCGAGTGACGATGCAGGTTGCGAGACGCAGCGTCGGCCCGTCCCCGTTCGGGAAGCGATTCGCGGACAACTTCCTGAGTCGCTGCTCGTCCTCGAGCGTCGGCTCGTCGGCCCAGTCGTCGGGGTCGATCGATTCGGGCTGGGCGGGGGTGCGCCCGAACTTGAATCCCGGCCGGTCGGCCACGGGAAAGCCGTAGAACTTCCCTTCGGGCACGTCGACGCTGAACACCGGGAAGGAGTCGGGGGCGAACTGCGCCGGCGTTTCCGGCTGGAGCCAGCACATCACCCGCCGCTGAGGTGAGAGCGCGTCCTCGAGCACCGGGAGCTGATTCGCGGCCCACGCGCCGGCGGCGACGACGAGGTGGTCTGCTTCGTAGGTTCCTCGATCCGTCCGCACCTCGACGCCCGATTCGCGAGGCTTCCACTCGAGGACCCGCTCTCGAGCCCGGACGGTCGCGCCGTGTTCGTGAGCGAGGCGAACGTGCGTCGAAATCGCCCGTTCGCACGCCAGAAATCCGCCGTCAGGCTGGTAGACGCCCCGGTGGTCGTCGGGAAGCTTGTACCCGGGGAAGCGCTGGTTTATGGCGTCCCCCGAGAGCACCTCGTGGGGGAGGTCGTGTGTCTCACAGGAATTGACGGCGTCTGCGACGTGTAAGCCGCCGGCGGGACCGGCGTGAATCGAACCCGTCTGGGTCAGGAGGTCGGCTCCGGACTCCGCCTCGAGCTCCCGCCAGAGTGTCTGCGCGCGTTCTGCCAGCGGGACGTACGACGGATGTTCGGGCTGTGTGAGCCGAAATATTCGAGTGTCGCCGTGGGACGATCCGTGACTGTGTGGAACGTCGTAGCGTTCGATGCCGAGCACGTCGACGCCGCGTTTGGCCAGGTGATAGACGGCGCCACTGCCCATTCCGCCGACGCCGAGTACGATCGCGTCGTAGGACCCTCGAGTCATAGGCGTAACGGACGAGCGGGGATCCCAAAGGCATTCCGTTGGCGGAAGTCGAACGGACTCTCGACGACGAAGCGGACAGCCACGCTTTTGTACTGCCATTGAGTGTCTCAGCCATGGACGTGTTACACACTGCCGTGTGGATCGACGACGTGGACTCGGTGATGGAGTTTTACTGCGAGGGCCTCGACCTCGAGCAGACGCGCGATTTCGTCGGCAACGACGGCGTGACGAACTACTACGTACAGGGAGAAGGCGAGAGCGAGATCCAGTTCAAACACGACGCCGACCGCGATCTCGCCCTCGAGCCCTCGGGGATCGACCACATCGCGATCGGCGTCGACGACGTCGAATCGACGCTCGAGCAACTCGTCGAGGGCTACGGCAGCGAGGTGGTTGACGGCCCGCGACGGATCGAACGCTCGAATTTGCTGATCGCGTTCGTGACCGATCCGTCGGGCTACGTCGTCGAGTTGATCGAATCGTTGGACGAGTGAGGCACACCGGTGAATTTTGAGGCGACGAGAGGCGAACCATCGCGCCGTCGCTGTGTTGCAGGTACCAGTACACTCTTGGTCCGTTCGGCTCAGTGGCAAGTGAACAGTCGGTTCGAAATGATGGTGGCTTCGAATTCAGGAGTAGCCGTCCGCGCTCGTGGGATCCGCGATCGATGAGGCGCTGGCGCTATCGGAACACGGTCCTCGCTCTCTGTACGCTCGCGTTCTTCGTGACGATGTTCGCTCGGGTCGCGATCAGCCCGGTCGTCCCGCAGATCATCGCGGCGTTCGAGGTCTCGAACACGGCGATCGGAGCCGCGCTGACGGGCATGTGGGTCGCGTACGGCTTGGTCCAGTTTCCGAGTGGCGTCGTCGGCGACCGCTTCGGCGAGCGCGTCGTCATCCTGACGGCGCTCGGCGGGACCGCCGTCGCGTGTTTGCTCATCGCCGGCGCACCCGTTTTCGTCGTATTCGTGGCCGCGACGGTCGTCCTCGGCGCGTTCGCCGGACTCCACTACAGCGTCGCGACGACGCTCCTCTCGCGCATTCACGACAACGTCGGGACGGCCGTCGGCATCCACAACTCCGGTGCGACGATCGCCGGATTGGTCGCGCCCGGAATCGTTACGTGGCTCACCGTCGCCTTCGGCTGGCGAGTCGCACTCGCCTCCACGGCGGTTGTCGCCACCGCAGCGTTCGTCCTCTTTTACGTACTCGTCGACCCGACCGAACCTCAGCGACCGTCGATTTCGATGCGCGAGCAGTTCGACTTTCACGCACTCGCCGAGGTGCTCTCGCGCCCGGCGATCACGTTCATGGTCCTCGTCGCCATCGTCGGTGAGTTCGTCTGGCAGGGAGCCGCGTCGTTCCTACCGGTGTTTCTCATCGAGCACCGAGAGTACTCCTCCTCGCTCGCAGCAGTCGGCTTCTCGGCGTACTTCGTCTCCCAGGGGTTCGCACAGGTCGGCGTCGGCTGGGTCTCCGATCGCTTCGGTCGCGACCTCGCGACTGCCGGGTGTTTCCTGCTCGGTGCGATCGGCCTCGCGCTCCTCGTCGCTGGTCCCGGGCTCACCGCGGCGGCGTTAGGGATACTGCTCTTAGGCGTCGGCATGAGTTTCGAGGCCCCGCTCTTGCCGCGAATTCTCTCGAGGTTATCCGAGGCCGAACGGGGAACGGGCTTTGGACTCATCCGAACGGTGTACGTGCTCACCGCCTCCGTCGGCTCGCTCGTCGTCGGGTTCACCGCCGACGTGTTCGGCTGGGGCGTCTCGTTTGGCCTCCTCGCCGTGTTGCTGACGCTCGTCTTCGTGTCGTTCGTTCTCACCTGGGTGTTTTCGATCGACGTCTGAGGAGTACTCGAGGAGACGCGTGGAACTCACTCCGCGGTCAGTTCGGTCGAATCTGGTTCGGAAAACGCTGATGGCAGAGAGTGTGGCTCGACGATGACCAACCGGGAACGAGTTCGATCATCCACAGTGAGGACGTCTGCAATCGACGTTCTCGTGACGTCGGCAGACCGATCCCGGGTGGCAAACGAGTAGCCGTTGAGGTGCCCGTCGATCAAGCGTCGTCTCGGGCCGCTTACAGGCCGCTGGACGCCGTTTCGTGGCGTCAGGCGTGATCGGGATGGACGCGTATTCGAGCCGACACACGCGTCCGAACGCCCGCGTTCGAGACTTGCACTCGAGTGCTGGCTCACCAGTCACGGGTCGTCGCGTCGGATCTTGGCTGTCAATATCACCCATGGTTCTCGACGTTATAGGTGTTGTGGCCGAGAGCGTCGTCGATTCTCGGTAGTGACGGCTCTCGACAAAATCGACCGCACTACGAACCGTCCGCCGCGAAAGTGATGGCAGGAGTCGTTTCGGCCAAACACGAACGGTGTGTATATCGTCGTCACCGCCTCCCTCGAGTCGAGAGGGCCGTACTGGGACGCCTTAGGCGTCCGGCCAGCGCTCGATATAGACCGCCTTGTCGGTGTAGAAGTGGATCATGTCCTCGCCCTGAGCGTGCAGGTCGCCGAAGAACGAGTCCTTCCAGCCGCCGAAGTGGAAGAACGCCATCGGCGCTGAGGTGCCGACGTTGACGCCGAGGTTACCGATCTCACCCTCGTGTCGGAACTTGCGGGCGTCCGCACCGCTTCCGGTGAACAGACTCGCCGCGTTGCCGAACCGACTGCGGTTCATCCGCTCGATCGCGTCGTCAACCGAGTCGACCGAGGCCAGCCCGAGGACCGGGCCGAAGATCTCCTCTTGAGAGATGGTCATCTCTTCGCTGACGTCGCCGAACACCGTCGGTGCGAGGAAGTTTCCGTCCTCGTGACCGTCGATCTCTGTATCGCGGCCGTCGAGCAGTACCGTTGCACCCTCTTCGACGCCGGTGTCGATGTAGTCTCGAACGCGCTGTTCGTGTTCCTCGCTGATGAGCGCGCCAATGTCGGTCTCCTCGTTGAGACCGTTGCCGACGACCTGCGAGGCCGTCTCTTCGACGACCAGGTCGGTGAACTCCTCGTAGACGCCGTCTTCGACCAGGACGATGTCGTTCGCGAGACAGCGCTCGCCCGCACAGGCACACGCCGAGGAGACCGTCTTCTCCGCGGCGAACTCGAGATCAGCCGTCTCGGTGACGATGATGTGGTTCTTCGCGCCACCCTGGGCCTGCACGCGTTTGCCGTTCGCCGCCGCGCGCTCGTAGATGAGCTTCGCGACCGGCGTCGAGCCGACGAACGAGATGCCCTCGACGCCCTCGTGGTCGATGAGGCCGTTGACCGTGTCAACGCCGCCGTTGACCAGTTGGACGACGCCGTCTGGGAAGCCCGCCTCGTCGATCAGTTCGAACAGCCGGGTCGCGACGAGTGGGTTCTGCTCGCTGGGCTTGAGAATGAAGCTGTTTCCGGTCGCGACCGCGTAGGGAAGGAACCACAGGGGGATCATTCCCGGGAAGTTAAACGGCGTGATCGCGGCGAAGACGCCCAGTGGCTTGCGAACCGCGCTCTCGTCGATCTCTGGGGCAGCGTTGAGCAGCGACCCCGACTGCATCATCGAGGGAATGCCACAGGCGACCTCGACGTTCTCGATCCCGCGTCGGAGTTCGCCGCGGGCCTCCGCGAGCGTCTTTCCGTGATCTTGGACGAGAATTTCTGCGAGTTCGTCCTGGTGTTCCTCGAGCAGCGTCTTGAGCTTGAATAGCGGCTGAATTCGCTCTTCGACGGGTGCCTGGGACCACTCTTCGAATGCCTCGTTGCCGGCTCGGACTGCCTCGTCGATGTCCGATTCGGAACTGAACGTGACCGAGCCGAGTGGCTCCGTCGTCGCCGGGTTCGAAAGCGCCTGTTCGTCGTCGCCGGTTGGCGTCTGCCACGCCCCGTCAACGTAGTTTTCGACCGCCTCGGTGCCGTCGGGTTCGCGCAAGTCGACCATACGGGGTATCATCTCGACGAGGAAATAAAGACTTCGGTGCGAATGTACGATATTCTACCTAACGTAGATATCTGGGGAAGTTGTCTCAATATTAGTCCCAAATCTAGACAGCAGACTACATATTCGCTCCCTCCTCGAAAAGACTAAGAGACCAGTGAACGATTGCAGTGATATCCCATGACAGACTCGACTCGATCGACGGACGAAGACGGTCGCACCGACGTCGAAGCACTCGACAAGGAGTACGTCTTCGGCACGTGGTCCTACCAGAACGAAGTCGATCCGACGGAGGTCGTCGGCGGCGACGGCGTCCGATTCACCGACGCACACGGCACCGAGTACCTCGACCTCTCCGGACAGCTCATGTGTTCGAACCTCGGCCACTCGGCCGACGCCGTCGCCGACGCGATGGCAGAACAGGCCCAGAAGGGGGCGTATTTCGCACCAGGCTTCGCGACCGAGGCTCGAGCGCGCCTCGGCGAGAAACTCGCCGAAGTCACCCCCGGAAACCTCTCGAAGACGTTCTTCTCGACGAGCGGAACGGAGGCCGTCGAGGCGGCCATCAAGATCGCTCGCATGTACACGGGCAAGCAGAAGATCATCTCTCGCTATCGCTCCTACCACGGCGCGACCGCCGGCTCGATCAGCGTCACCGGCGACCCGCGACGCCTGAAGGCCGAACCCGGCATCCCGGGTACGATCAAGGCTCCTGACCCCTACGCCTACGGCTCGACGCTCGATCCCATGGAGAGTCTCGACTACATTGAAGAGATGCTCATGCTCGAGGGCGATACGGTGGCCGCCGTCCTCGTCGAGCCGATCGTCGGCTCGAACGGCATCCTCGTCCCGCCCGAGGAGTACCTGCCGCGGCTCAAGGAGATCGCTCACGAGCACGGCGCGCTCTTGATCTGTGACGAGGTCATGGCCGGCTTCGGGCGCACCGGCGAGTGGTTCGGCTGTGACGTCTTCGACGTGACGCCGGACATTATGACGATGGCGAAGGGTCTCTCCGGTGCGTACGCGCCACTGGGCGCGACGATCGTCACCGACGAAATCGCCGACCACTTCGAAGACGAGATGTTCTGTCACGGCCACACGTACGCGGGCCACCCCGTCGCCTGTGCCGCCGGCCTCGCCGCCGTCGAATCCTACCAGGAACAGAACCTGATCGAACACGCGAGCGATGTCGGCGCGTACCTCGGCGACCGACTCGAGGAACTCGCCGAGTCCCACCCGAGCGTGGGCGACACCCGTGGTGTCGGCCTCTTCCGGGGCATCGAGTTGACGAAGAGCGAGGACGAACGCGTCCCATTCGGCGAACGCTCGGACAAGATCTCGACGGGTTCGACCGTGGTGGACGAGGTCGCCGACGCGGCCGCCGCAGACGGCGTCTACGTCGCGAACATGATCAACACGTTGATCATCGCGCCGCCGCTGCCGATCACCGAATCCGACGTCGACGACGCGATCGACGTCCTCGACGACGCGCTCGAGGTCTCCGACGCGGCGATGGACTGAGACGGGCTCCCGTGTCGATTTCCCGGAAACTCACGTCTCGAGGCTCGAGTCCTGTGTTTGAAACGACACGCAAATATAGCCCGGCCCGACAACTGTCGTATTAAATGAATCCCGATCTCGACGAAACCGATCTCAAAATCCTCGAGGCCGTCGAGGACGACTACGAGCGAAGCCTCGAGGAACTCGCGGAAGAGCTCGATATCTCGAAATCGACGATCCACTATCGGCTCAACAAACTCAAAGAGAACGACGTGATCTCGACGCCCTCCGTCTCGATCGATCCGAACGCGCTCGGATTGAACATGTTGCTCATCACCGAAGTTTCAGTCTCTCACGAGCGGGGCTACGCGGACGATATCGGCGACCAACTCGCCGATATCGACGGCATCGTCGACGTCTACTACACGATGGGCGACGTCGACTTCGTCATCCTCGCTCGCGTCCAGGATCGCGACCAGATGAACACGCTCATCGACGACGTGATCGCGATCGAGGGCGTCAACGAAACGTCGTCACGGTTCGTCATGCAGGAAGTCGAAACCAACGCCGATCTCATGGGGACGATGTCCGAGGAGATGCGCGAGAACGTCCTCGACGCCGAGTAACGAGACGCCGCGAACGGTAGCGTAAGAGAATCTCCTCGTTTCGTTCTCCCTCGTCAGTCGATCACCATCAGCGCCACGAACAGCGCCGCGAGCACGACGCTGACGCCGGCAATCGCGGGAAACGCCGCGACGATCCCCCACTGCGTCGAGAGCGCGCCGAACAGCGCCGGCCCGCTCGCGCTTCCGAGGGCCGAACCGGTCTGGATGACGCCGAAGAGCCCGCCGCTCGAGGTCGCCTCGGCGTGTTCGGAGACGAGCGCGTTCTTCACCGGGTAGCTCGCGTACATCATCACGCCGATGATCGAGAACCAGACGACGAGCACGGCGAGGAGAAGCCCGAACGGCACGCCGTCGACGAGTGGCGTGACGAGCAGGGTCGCCGCGACGAGGACGGCGGTGGCGACCGAGGCGGCGATCCCGAGTCGCTTGCGGTCGAACCGGTCGGCGAGGTCTCCCGCCCACAGCGAGGAGAGGCTTCCGCCGACCAGCAGGGCGAAAAACGCCACGTTGCCGATCGTCGCGGACGTTCCCGTCTCGGCGGTGATGTACGACGTCGTGTAGGTCTGGATCGCCCGATGTTGCATCGAGAGCACGAGCGTGACGAAAAACAGGAGGACGATTCCTCTCGTCAGCGGAACGTCGAGGACCCCCTTCGCGGCACGTATCGTCTCGCCAACCGACGTAGGTCGACCACCGTCCGCTCGAGTCGCTCGCGTCGTTCCCGGTTCGTCGTCTGGAAACACCCGCATGATGTACACCGTGACAGCGAACCCGACGACGAGCGCGCCGGCGAGTGCGACTCGCCAGCCCGCGACCGCTGCGAGCCCGCCGACGACGAGGGGCGAGGACATCGTCCCGAGCGCGCCGCCGAAGCCGAAGACGCCCATCGCCTTGCCCTCGGTTTCGCTCCCCTCGACGTCGCTGATGAGCGACATGCCGGTGGGGTGGACGGTGCTGCCGCCGATGCCGGCGACGGTCTGTGCGAGAAGCAATACTTCGTAGGTCGGCGCGGCGGTCGCGAGCACGATGCCCGCGGACATCCCGAGGAGGCCGGCGACGAACATGCGCTTTTTCCCGACCCAATCGGCGACGATCCCCGCGGGAAGCTGGAAGATCGAGTACATGACGAAGAAGACGGTGACCAACACGCCTGCCTGTCCGTACGTGATACCCAGATCGGAGACCAGGAGTGGAATAATCGGTGGGATAACGATGGAGAAGAACTCGTTGACCCCGTGGCCAGCCGTCACCGGGGCGACGACCGTCGGTCGGTCGACCTCGGTAACCCGTCGAAGCGAACCCAACATGTTGCTCGAGCGTTCACTCGAGCGTTACTAAAAGCAACCGGTTACCCCACCCATCGTCCGGTTCAGCGCCAGCTGAGCGAGTCGATCGGTTCGACACTGATCGGACGAGGCGATCGATCCAGCACCGGCTATGCGAACCGATCGGGTCCTCATCTCGGTCGGAGACTCACTCGAGGGGAAGCGGATCCGGGTCCTCGTAGCCGTTGAGCAGGTTTCGCGCGATCGTCTTCAGGTGGATCTCTGAGGGGCCTTCGCCGATTCGGCGGACGCGGGCTTCCCGCAGCCACCGCTCGAGGGGGAGGTCGGCGTCGACGCCGGCACCGCCGTGGATCTGGACCATTCGGTCGAGGACGGTCCAGAGCGACTCGGTGGTCTGGTACTTGGTGATCGAGGACTCGTGACGGATGTCCTCGCCGTCGTCGAATTGCTGGGCCGCGTGGTAGACGGAGTACTTCGCCGCCTGGTAGTCGACGGCGGATTTGGCGATCTTCCACTGGATCGCCTGCCGGTCGGCGAGGGGCTTCCCGCCGACGGTTCTGTCGTTGGCCCACTCGATGCCCAGCCGGATCGACTGATCGATCGGGCCCAGCGAGTTCGCCGCGTAGAGCACTCGAGACTCGCCAAGACACTCCTTCGCGAGTCCCAGCCCGGAGCCGACCTCGCCGAGGACGTTCTCCGCCGGAACGCGAACGTCGTTGAGCGTCACCTCGAAGGGGTACTCCGGCCGGATAACCGGAATCGATCGCATCGAGACGCCGTCGTCGTCTGCCGGGACGAGGAATGCGGTGATGCCGTGGTCGGAGATGTCGTCGCCCTTCGGTTCCGTTCGCGCGAAGAGAATCAGGAAGTCGGCGTCGCCCGCCCACGAGATGTAGTGTTTGGTTCCGTCGATAACCCACTCCTCACCCTCTTTCGTCGCCAGCGTCTCCATTCCGCGCGGGTCCGAACCCGCCGCGGGCTCCGTCAGCGCGAAACAGCTCTGCTTCTCGCCGTCGATACACGGCTGGAAGAAACGCTCGATCTGGTCCTCGTTCGCCGCCCCGAGGTACGCAGAGGGCTCACCGACCGTCAGGCCGGGGCCGAGTTCGATCACGCCGAGTCCGGGCTGATAGAGGCCGAGTCGGTGCTTCGAGAGTTCCTCGAGGACGACGCAGCGCTCGACGAGGCTGAGTCCCCCGCCGCCGTACTCCTCGGGAACGCCCATCGCCCAGAAGCCGGCGTCCTTCGCCTTCTGCCTGAGTCGCTCTCGGTCGTCTTCGGGAATCTTAATCGGGTGTGGCCGAACGTTGTCGGTCAGTTCCGGGTTCTCCGGCTCGAGGTCGTGATATCGGTCGATGTCGTCAGCGAGTTCGGTGAGTATCGGCCGAAACTCCTCGTCGACGAAGCGCCGGATCTCCCGGCGAAGCATCGTCGTCTCTGGTGAGAGGTCGAGCTCCATTGTGGTGCAATCGCCGGGACATTTGCGAGAAGTTCGCATAAGTGTTGGGGTGTTCACACGGTGCACCCCGATACCTTCGAGCGAATTTCTGAGGTCGGGCGAATTCCACCGTCGCCGCTCGGCACCTCACTCGAGGGCCGAGAGCGTCTCGAATCCGGACCGACGGACACGGGTGGGATCGACGCGCTCGAGGGCCTCGAGTTCCTCGTCAGTCGGAAGCGGCGTCTCGTCGACCTCACTCGAGGCGAAGCGCACGTCCCACCCCGTTCGCTCGCGGATCTCCTCGCGAGAGACGCCGGGATGGATCGAGACGACCTGCAACTCACCGTCGCGGCGCTCGAACTCACACAGCGGCGTCACGAGGTAGGTGAGGTTCCCCTCCGCGGTCGTGAAGTCGACCTCGGCGGGGAGCGAGCGGGCGCGGTGCTCGGTTCGCCAGGCCCAGGCCTCCTCGACGAGGGGGAGCAGCGAGCCCGCACCGCCGCCGCCGCCGAACTTGACCGTCGGATCCGCCCACGAGCCCGCGACGGTGTTGTTGAGCCGGCCGCGCCGGTCGACCTGTGCCCCGCCGACGAACATCACGTCGACGCCCCCACGCGCCGCCAGATCGAACGCCTCGGGCGAGGAAAAGTGCGCCGGCGCTCCCTCGAGCAGCCGCGCGTCTTCCGTCGAGAGCGGCGTTTCGGCGGGTGATCCGTTCATCGCTCCCGACGCGCTCAGATGGGTGGTTCCGGCCCGCTCGCGCGCCGCCCGGAGGGCGACCGTCGGCAGCGGCGAGGCGAACCCCTGAAACGCGACCGAGATTTCCTCGAGTCGTCGAGCGATTGCGACGGTCATGACCTCGGCGATCGTACAGTCGATAGCGGGTTCCGGATCGTGCCGGTGATCGCTCGAGGCTGCGTTGCTCGAGGCCGTCTCGCTCGTCACTGCACCGCTCGAGTCCGTCGTCCTCGACTCCGCTTCGATCGAGCCGCCGTCGTCGACCCCACCATCGCTCGAAACTGCGGACTGACGGGCCGACCACTCGAGTACCTCCCGTCGGTCGGCGACGGCACGGTCGCGATAGTGGTCTTCGTCCGGGCCGACGTACTTGCTGAGGTAGGCCTCGAGATCGCCCGAACTCGCGGCCTCGAGATACTGCTCGAGGTGTTCGCGGTCGTAGTCGTAGCTGCCCGGACAGCTACAGGGGTGGGCACCGTCGGGTACCTCGGCGACGGCGTCGACCAGCACCCCCGGCACGTCAGTCGAGCCGGGATCGTCCGTGAACGCGTCGGCGTCGACCACTCGCTCCGCGGTGACGAAGACCCGATCCGCCGCCTTCGCGACGAGGTTTTCGGTGAGGTCCGCGCCGTCAAAGCGAGCGTTACCGTCGGTGTCGACTTCCGTCGCGTGAATCACGGCGATATCCGGCTCGACCCGCCGAACCGCGTACGTCGACTCGCCGGTGAACGGGTCCGTCGCCTCCGCGAGGTAGTCGTCTCCGATCTCGAGGAGGTCGCTCCCGTCTAATCCGGCGATCGGGAGGAAGGGAACGCCCTGCATCGCGGCGCGCAACGCCGTCGCGACGGTGTAACACGTCCCCTCTCGAGCCTCGAGCGTGCCGTCTTCGATCGCTCGCCGGGTGTTCGGCGCGAGGCCGAACGCCTCGAAGCCGACGTAGCCGTAGCACGCTGCCTCGAGTTGTCCCGTTCCGGCGAGCAGGTCGATATCCATCGAGTTCGCGAGCCCAATCGGGACGAGATCCGAGACGTCCGCTCGGACTAACTCGCGGACGAACGCCATCGGCGCTCGGTGTAACGTTTTGCCGCCGAACGCGATCGTCGAACCGTCCTCGACGCGAGCGACGAGGCGAGAGAGGTCGACCACGTCGGTCATGGGGCGTCTCCGAGTGTGTGCGAGCTACTCATTTGCGGTGTGTTCGATCGAGTGTTCGCCCTGATCGTGGCTGTGTCCGCCCTCTCCGTGGCTGTGTGCGTGTCCGTGTCCGCCGTGTCCGTGGCCGACTTCCGGCGGCCCGCGGACGTCCTCGCACTCGACGTTGCTGTAGCCCGACTGGAACAGTTCGACGTCGTTGTCGTCGGCACAGAAGGCGTGGCGCTCGATACAGCCCACGTCGGCCCCGAGCAGGTGGACGCTGACGCTCGGTTCGTCCGAGGTCGTCTCCACCGAGTGGATGTCGTTGTTCGGCGGCTCGAGCCGGTAGAAGTCGCCCCGGCCGTTGTCCTCGGTCCGCAGGTGCTCGAGTTCCGCGTCACCTTCGTGGCCGCCGTCGTCGACGCGGCGGTAGAACTCCTCGCGCTGGGTCCCGCCGTAGATGCCGACGAGCCCCCACGCGAGGTGGTCGTGGATGGGCGTCTCCGCACCCGGCGGGAGCACGAGCGTGAACAGGGCGAGTTTTTCTCCGAACCGATAGAGCAGCCACTGGGCGATATCGCTTCCCATGTCGCCCTTGTCTTCCATGTCGTCGGGCGTCAGGTGCTGGTAGCGTTCGGGCAGCCAGCCGTCCTCCATGAGGAGTTCTTCGAAGGGCTCCTCGAGGGCGTCGAGCAGTGCCGGGACCTCCTCGTGTTCGTCCGCGGTGGCGTGGACGGTGTCGACGAACTCGCGGATGCGGTCGTTCTCGTGGAAAAATTCTGGATCTGGTTGCTGATCAGGATCGCTCATCTAGTTCGTGCGTATCGATACCGCGGGCCATAACAGTTTGCCCGGAGTGTCACTCCAGCCGGAAGACCAATCTTTAGTCGTCCCCGAATGCAGCGAGTCGCTCCTCGAGCCCCTCGATGTCGACGAGGTCGGCGGATCCGGAGCCGAGGTGGTCGGTGAGTCCCGTCCCGGTCGTGACGGCGACAACGTCGTCGCTCGCGTCGATCTCACCCGCGTCGACCAGTCGTCGAATCCCCGCCAGCGCGGTCGCCGACGACGCTTCGACGCTGAGGCCGGCCTCCCCGGCGAGGGTCCGTTGAGCCTCTAGGATTTCCGGATCCTCGAGCCCGACGGCCGCGCCGTCCGTCTCGTCGATCGCGGCGAGGGCGCGCGTCCCGCTCGGCGGATCGGGATTGCCGATCGAGTAGGCGACCGTCTCGCCGCGTTCGACCCGCGACACCTCGTTCGCACCCTGCTCGTACGCCTCGGCGATCGGTGCGCTGGCCGCGGCCTGCACGGCGTACAGTCGAGGTACGTCCGCGAGAACGCCGGCGGACTCGAGTTCGCGAAGCGCCTTCCAGACCCCGCTGAAATGACCGCCACTGCTTGTCGGCACGACGATGGCGTCGGGCGCGTCGGGCGCGAACGACTCGCAGATCTCGAGGGCCGTCGTCTTCTGGCCCTCGACGCGAAGCGCCACGTCGGAGTTCAGGAAGGCGATGTTTCGCTCGGGACCGATCTCGAGGGTCCGCTCGTAGAGTCGGCCGTAGTCGCCCGCGACCCGGAGTACCGTCGGATCGAACTGCGAGATCGTCTCGAGGCGGCTCTCCGGGATGTCCTCGGGGACGAGTACGACACAGGGCAGCCCCGCCGCGGCGGCGTAGGCGGACGTGCTGATCGCCATGTTTCCGTGGGAGACGGTGCCGACGGCGTCGACGGCCTCATCGAGTTCGTCGCCAGCCTGCAGCGCCGCGAGGCCGAGCGCACTGCCGCGGTCTTTGAACGAGCCGGTTGGATTACCTCCCTCGATCTTGAGGTGGACGCGAGCGCCGGCGAACGCGTCGAGCGACGGCTCGCGAACGAGTGGCGTTCCGCCCGCTGCCTCGAAGAGCCCGTCGGGCGGGCTTACGGGGAGCAGCGATTCGTAGCGCCACATTCCGGGTGCGTCGGTCACGTCGTCCCACTCGAACGACGCCGCGTCGGTCTCGAGCCAGAGCGCTTCGCCACAGGAACAACGAGCGACGAGGCCTGTTTCGCGCGAGCCACAGGCGTAACAGCGACGAGCCGCGCTCATACGATCACCCGTGAAGTCGCGAGGATCGCTCGGAGCGCGGCCAGCGGCTCAGAACTCGTGGTCATCGTCCTCGAGGTCGGCGACGGTCGCGCCGGCGTCGATTTTCTCTTCGATGGTCGACTCCTCAGAACGGATTTCGGCCACAGTGTCGGCGACCTCGGCGGCGCTCTCGGCGGGCACGACGACGACGCCGGTTCCGTCCGCGACGATGACGTCGTCGGCCGAGACGGCGACGCCGCCGATGTCGATCGTTCCGCCGACTTCCTCGACGGTCAGTCGCCGCTGGCCGGTTTTCGGCGTCGGCGCGCGACCGAAGACGGGAAACGTCCCCGACCGAATATCCGGGACGTCGCGGTAGCCCCCGTCGACGACCACGCCTTCGACGTCCGCGCGTTCAGCGAGTACGGAGGCGTTTCCACCCCAACACGAGAGCTCCGGGCCGACGCCGTCGATGGCGAGGACGCGGTCCGAACGCAGTTCCTCGAGCAAGGCGTAGGGGAAGTTCGTCTGCGACCCCGGGTTCGAGACGGGCTCGAACCGGAGCGTGTGGGCCCGCCCGACCGCTTTCTGTGACGGATCGACCGCGCCGATTTCGGTCGCGACGCCGTCGATTCCGTACTGGTCCAGCGCGTCGGACACGATACTCGAGTCGACAGTCCTGAACGTCCCGATGACCTCCGAATCCATATGCCACCATCTCTCACGGACAGACACATAATTGCTCGCACGGATCGCCCGTCGTGTTCGGATTCTCCTTCGACACGGCTGCTATCGATGTAATTCGCGTGGGTCCGTGCCAAAATCACAAACCGAAACGATAAGACCGGCGGGGTGTTTGCTCGAGCCATGGACGTTGCTAGCACGGGGAGTGCGTACATCCTCGATGCACTCGCTGCGGAGGGAATCGACACGCTGTTCGGCGTCATCGGCGAAGGTAACGCGCACCTGCTCGACGCAGTCAACGATCGGGATATCGAGTTCCAGCAGGCTCGTCACGAACAAGCCGGCGTCACGATGGCCGACGGCGCTGCGCGCACGAAACAGGGCGTCACCGCCTGCACGCTAACTCACGGCCCGGGGGTGACGAACGGCGCGACCGGTATCGCCGCTGCCGACCGCGACAATATCCCAATGGTGATCCTCGTCGGGGACACGAGTATCGAGGGGCGGGAGACCTCGCTTCAGTATCTGGACCATCCGACGTTCGCCTCGCCGATCTCGGTCTACCAGACGCGAATCGAAACGCCGTCGACGATTCCCGAGGTCCTCGAGCGGGCGTTCGATCGCGCGCGAACCCGAAGCGGCCCCGTCTTGGTCGAAGTGCCGGCGGATGTCCAGGAGGGCGAGGCACCCGACGAGGAGTACACGCCGAGCGAACGGCCACGACAGCGGGTGCGGCCCGACGAACGCCACGTCGAAGCGGCGGCGTCGTTGCTCGACGACGCGGATCATCCCGTCATTCTTGCGGGCGGGGGAGCGGTTCGGTCCGACGCTGGGAGTGAAATTGCAACGCTCGCCGAACACGTCGGCGCACCGGTCGCGACCACGTACTTCGGTCGCTCGCTCCTCGACGAAGCGCACCCGATGGTCAGTGGCATCGCGGGCACGTTCATGTCGCCGGCGAACGACGACCTCCTCTGGGACGCCGACGTGGCAGTCGTCGTCGGTGCTCGACTGTCCGGGAAGACGACCCGTTACGGCGAGTTGTACGCCGACGCCGACGTAATCCAGATCGACATCGAAGAGGAGTCGATCGGGACCCACCAGGAGCCCGCGATCGGAATCCGCGCCGACGCGCGAGAAACCGTCGCCGACCTTATCCACCGCTGCGAGACGGATCCGGAGCGAGCCTCCCGCGTCGCCCAGACCATCGAACGGGCACCCTCGCCGTGGGCCGACGGCTTCGAGGAGCGACCCGACCAGATCGACCCCCGCGAGTTCACCCTCGAGCTCGCAGCGCGCGTCCCGGACGACGCGATTCTCACCGTCGGTTCGGGGAACAACACCGGTTTTCCCGCCGTCTTCCACGAACTCGGCGAAGACGCCTCGATGCTGATCAACGGCAACTTCGGGACGATGGGCTACTCGCTTCCCGCCGCGTTGGGGGCGAAGGCGGCCGCACCGGATCGCCCCGTCGTCTGTTACACCGGTGACGGCGCACTCATTCAGGTGATTCAGGAGATCGAAACGGCCGTCCGCCTCGAGTTGCCACTGCTCATCGCCGTCTTCAACGACAGCAGCTACGGAATTATCCGCCACCGCCAGAACCTCGTTCACGACCGCGAGACGGGCAGCACGTACGACAGCCCCGACTTCGTCGACATCGCCGAAGGATTCGGCGCGAACGGTGCCGTGATTCGTTCGGCGGACGACCTCTCGGTCGTCGAAGAGTACTACGACGCAGACCCCGACGTCCCGCTCGTGCTGGACGCCCGCACGATCCCCGAGGTTTCGCGTCCGGGCTTCCCGCCGTACTGATCCCCTCCTATCGAGTATCGATTGGTCATCGCCGACCTCGGCTCGTCGCCACCGTTCTCCCCCGTTCTTATCGAGTCTCGTCGTCGATTCGACAATACCGTGTTCGACAGGCGTTGGTGCAAAATACTAATCAGCACTCGAGCGTACGTCTGATACATGGCGACACACAACGAAACCGCTCGCGATCAGTACGGCCTGTTCATCGACGGGACCGAAAGTCAGTCGGCATCCGGAGAGACGATTTCGGTCGTCGACCCCGCGACGGAGGAATCGTTCACGTCGATCCAGGCCGGATCGGGGTCTGACGTCGACCGGGCGGTCGACGCCGCACTCGAGGCCCAGACCGAGTGGTACGGACTCCAACCTGCCGAGCGAGGACGGATACTGCGTCGAACGGCGGATCTCATCGCCGACCGACGTGAGGAACTCGCGCGATTGTTGACCCGCGAGAACGGCAAACCGATCTCGCAGGCGCGGACGGAAATCGACGCCGCCAGTCGGTACTTCGAGTACTATTCGGGGATGGCGGACAAAATTCAGGGAGAGACGATCCCCCTCGGTCGCGAGTACGTCGACTATACGATTCAGGAACCACTCGGCGTTACCGGCCACATCATCCCCTGGAACTTTCCGGCGGCTATCTTCGGCCGGACCGTTGCCCCCGCGCTCACTGCCGGCAACGCCGTCGTCGTCAAACCGGCGGAACAGACGCCGCTGACGGCACTCGTCCTCGCCGAAATTCTCGACGAGGCAGGCGCTCCTTCCGGGACGGTCAACGTCGTCACGGGATACGGCGTCGACGCCGGCGAACCGCTGACGGAACACGAAGACGTCAGTTGCGTCGCGTTCACGGGCTCCGTCGAGACCGGCAAGGCGGTCGCAGCTGCTGCGGGCCGACAGCTCACGCCCGCCCACATCGAAGCCGGCGGCAAGAACCCGAACGTCGTCTTCCCGGACGCCGACCTCGAGCAAGCCGTCGAGCAGACGCTCATCTCGATTTTCACGCGTAACGCGGGACAGGTCTGTTCGGCCGGCGACCGCCTGATCGTCCACGAGGATATTCGCGAGGCGTTCCTCGAGCGACTCGTCGACGCGGTGGAGTCACTCGAGGTCGGCACCGGCCTCGACGATCCGGACATCGGCCCACTCGTCTCCCAAGCCCAGTACGAGACGGTCAGCGAGTACATCGAAATCGGCTCGAGCGAGGTTGGCGAGCCGATCGTCGGCGGTGCTCCCGACGAAACGGAGGAAGGGTACTTCGTCGAGCCGACGGTCTTCGACGGCGCGAGCAACGACGACCGAATCAGTCAGGAGGAGATTTTCGGTCCCGTCCTCACCGTGATCCCGTTCAGTACTGAGGAAGAAGCGATCGAACTCGCAAACGACAGCGAGTACGGCCTCACGGCGGGTATTTTCACCCACGACCTCGAGCGCGCCCACCGGTTCGCCCGCGACGTCGTCGCCGGGCAGGTGTACGTCAACGAGTGGTTCGCCGGCGGCGTCGAGACGCCATTCGGCGGCTTCCGTGAGAGCGGCTTCGGTCGCGAGAAGGGCCTCGAGGCCGTAGAGCAGTTCACGGCGACGAAGAACGTCGGGCTGAAGATCGGCGACCGCCCGTCGTAGTCGTCACAGCCGTTCGCGCGCTTATTTTCCGTCGAACTCAGGCTCTCGCCCCTCGAGGAAGGCCTCGGCACCCTCCTTCTGGTCGTCCGTTGCGAACAGGAGCGCGCTCGCGAGGCGCTCGAAGTCGAGTCCAGCCTCGATATTCAGACTTCGATCCATAGCCTCTTTGGCCAGTTGCTGGGCGATCGGTGCTCTCGAGGCGAGTTGCGTCGCCAGCTTCCTGACTTCGTCGTCGAACGCCTCGTCGGGGTAGACGTGATTTGCGAGTCCGATTTCGTCCGCTTCGTCGGCGTCGACGGTCCGTCCGGTGAGGATCAACTCTCGAGCGAGGCCGGACCCGATGGCGTGGACCAGCCGTTGCGTCCCGCCGCCGCCCGGAATGATTCCGATGGTAATCTCGGGGAGGCCGAACACCGCGTCGGGGGTCGCGAGCCGAATGTCACAGGCGAGTGCGATCTCGGTCCCGCCGCCGAGGGCATAGCCATCGACCGCGGCAATCGTCGGCTTCGGCACGTCGGCCACATAGTTGTACAGCGCCTGTCCGTGCGTCTCGCCGTACTCGAGGCCGTCGACGAGGTCGTATTCGGAGAAGGCCTCGATGTCGCCGCCCGCGATGAACGAGCCCTCGCCGGCCCCTCGGAGCACGATCGCTCGCACGTCGTCGTCGTCGACGGCGGTTTCGAACGCCGCTCGGAGCTCTTTTCGGGTCTCGACGTTCATCGAATTGCGCTTCTCGGGTCGGTTGACGGTGATCGTCGCGATCTGCTCGCGTCGCTCGAGGAGCACTCGGTCGCTCATGTACTCGGGGTTCGAGTCAGTCTCGTATAATACTTCGTTCCTCGCTCACACGTTATTTCCGCTCACACGTCGCGGCCCTCGAACGCTTCCCGCCGCCCGATTCGTTTCGGGCTACTCGCCCTCGAGATTCCAGCCGACGAACGAGTCCTCGAGTGGCACCTCGAGCGCGCTCAGGAACCGGGCCGTCGCGAGGTAGTGCGTAGCGAGCAGCGTGATGCCGACGATTTCCGTCGGCTCGAACCATTCCGAGAGGACCGCGAATCGGTCGTCGTCGACCTCGTCGCGGACGACGGCCTCGACGTAGTGGAGTAGTGCGCTCACCCGTTCGTCGAACCGGTCTCGGTCCTTGTCGGCAATGGCGAGGATCTCGTCGTCCGAGACGCCGTTTTCCCGGGCGATCGGGACGTGCTGGTGCCACTCGTAGACCGCCTCGAGTTCGCGAGCGATCGTGAGGATGCAGCGCTCGAGGTCGTCTGCCTCGAGGCCGCCGTCGGACCAGAGTGTCGTCCCGTAGCGCATGTACGATTGCAACGCATCGGGGTTGTTCGCCATCGCACAGAGGAGGTTGCGTTCGCCCAACGCGTCCTCGCCGAGGAGATACTGGTAGTCGTCCGGGAGGTCGTCTTGTCGCCTGAGTGGAACACGTGCCATACAGTGGGCTCGACACCGGTACCCTTGAATGACACTGATACTCCGTCGACACTCGCTCGGAGTTCGTTTCATCGACTTCTGAAAGCAGTAGTCCGCTACTGGTAGACGATGTCGAGTTCGATTTCGTTGCAGACGCCGAGAATGGTACTCGGTAGTTCGTCGGTGAAGTAATCGCCGCTCATCCGGTGGGCAGGCCCCGAGACGCTGATCGAACCGACCACGGTGCCGTCCTGTCGTTTGACCGGCGCAGCGACCGCTCGTAAACCCTTAATATGTTCCTCATAGTTGAACGCACAGCCGTGGTCACGAATCTCCTCGAGGTGCTCGTGGAGTTCGTCCCGTTCAGTGATGGTGTTTGGCGTGAGCTTCGGGAGATCGATCGATTCGATGATCGCCTCGGATTCCGATTCGGGCATGAACGCCAGTAACGACTTTCCGGACGCGGTTGCGTGTAACATTTTCCGGCGTCGGCCGAGTCGGCTGCCGGTGCTCACGGCGTTATCGCCCATCGCAATCCGGATGAAGACGCACTTCCCGTGTTCTTCGCCGACGAATTGGACCCGTTCGCCGGTTCGCTCTGCGAGCGCTTCGATTCGTGGCTCGACGAGGCTGTACACCTCGTCGCGGTTTTTGACGTACTCGCCGAGATCCATGAATCGGAGGCTTAGATTGTAGATGTCTCCCTCTTTGACTAGATAGCCACACTGCTCGAGCGTCTCCATGTGGTTGTAGACCGTGCTCTTGGGCCACGTGAGTTCGTTCGCGACCTCCGTTACGCGCCCCCCATCGAGGCCCTGGAGGGTCTCGATGATCGCCAACGTCTTCGTGACGGACTTCACCTCGGTCGCGTTTTCCTCGCTATCCTGTTGCATGAGTGGTGTGTACACACTACGCCCATGTAAAGTACACTATTGCCGAACACCGACGTTATAGATTTCCTAGGAGTCAAATTCGGATCTATCGACTCGCTCCCCGCGACCTATCTGTTACAGACGTATGCTCGTAATGTTTTAGCGACGTTCGGTTGAGTGGTACCGACAACCAACAGTGATGATGTCGAATGTCTTCATCTGTGTACTCTGTTCGCAGACGCCGTCAATTCTGTTCACCATCACGGGACTTTATATGGGGGCGCACTCGTTCGACGTGGAGCCTCGATACGAACGATGTTGTCACAACGAGAGTGGTGACAATCGGCACCACTAAGCACCCGTCCGCAGATGCTAGACGATGGCACCCATGGATCAGGAAGCCTACGACGTCGTTATCGTCGGGTGTGGCATCGCTGGACTGACTGCCGGATTGCGCGCCACGGAACAGGACTACTCGGTCGCGATTCTCGAGAAAGCGCCGAAAGCGAATCGTGGCGGCCACACACGCTTTACCGAGTCGTTTCGCATCCCGACGGCCGATATCGACCTCGAGGACGTCGAATTCAACGTCGAGGACTACTCGAGCGCCGACTTCTACTCGGACATCATGAACGTGACCCACTACCGGGCCGACGACGACCTCGCCTCGGTCGTCACGAGCGAGGCTGCGTCGATGTTCGAGTGGTTGACCGGCCACGGCCTCGAGTGGGAGTACGACGCCCCACATCCGGGATACACCGCTGGCCGGGTCTGGCTCGACGGTGCCGAGATGATCGCCGATATCGTGGACGTTCTCGAGGCCGAAGGCGTCGACATCTTCTACCGGGCTGACGCTCGTGGGGTCCTACGAGCCGACGACGGCTCCGTCTCCGGCGTCGAGGCCTTCGTGGACGGCCAGCGAACGGAGTTTTCCGCCGACGCGACGATTCTCGCGGCGGGCGACTACGGCTCGAGCACCGAGAAGCGAACGCGCTACTACGGCCCCGGCTACGGCAACATGAAGGTCCGCGGCAGCCGGTACAACACCGGCGAGGTCATCGAGGCGGCGATGGACGTTGGCGCGAAATCCGCCGGCGAGTTCGGCGACGCGCACATGGCCCTGATCGACGCCGGCTCGCCCGACGTCGAGGGCGGAATCACCCGCATCGACGGCTATCAGTACGGCCTGATTCTCAATCACGACGGGGAGCGCTTCGTCGACGAAGGACAAGACGCACGCGCACACACCTACGCCAAGTTCGGTCGGCGAATCTTCGAACAGCCCCACCACGAGGCGTTCATCGTCGTCGATTCGACCGTCGTCGACGACGTGGCTCACATGGGTCCCTCTCGAGCGATTCAGGCCGATTCACTCGAGGGACTCGTTCGTCGCCTCGACATCGCGAACGTCGAGCGCGCCGTCGAGACGATTCGAGCGTACAACGAGGCCTGCGACCCCGACGCGAGCGACCGCTACGACCCGAACGTCCTCGACGGCAACGCGACCGACGGCCTCGAGTTACCGAAGTCGAACTGGGCGCTTCCCCTCGAGGAGCCACCGTACACCGGCTACCCCGTCACCGGCGGCATGACGTTCGGCTTCGGCGGCGTCGCGATCACCCCCGACGCCGAAGTGCTCGACACGACCGACACCGTGATTCCGGGGCTGTACGCCGCCGGAAACGTCACGGGCGGATTGTTCTACAACAACTATCCGGGCGGTACCGGCCTCACCAACGCCGCCGTCTTCGGGAAAGTCGCGGCCGAATCCGTGGCCGAGTACCTCGAGTCCTGACGAGCACGTAGAGTTAATTACAACTACATGACACGAAGACGGCTCCGCGTTTGCGGGGGCTCGCTGCTCTTGTACGCGACAGCAATCTTTTTTATAATGTCCTCTCGCAGTATGACGTGATGGACTTACAGATCCATGGTAACACGGCACTCGTAACGGCGTCGTCGAGTGGACTCGGCAAGGCATCGGCGAAGGCGCTCGCTCGAGAGGGCGTCAACGTCGTCATCAACGGCCGCGACGAGGCCCAACTCGAGGAGGCCAAATCGGAGGTCGAAGATGTCGCGACCGGCGAGGTCGTCGCCCAACCAGGCGACCTCACCGACGAAGACGACATCGAAGCACTCGTTCAGACGACCGTCGACGAGTTCGGCGGACTCGACCACCTCGTGACGAGCGCGGGCGGCCCGCCTTCCGGCCCGTTCCTCGAGACCGACGACGAGGACTGGTACCAGGCCTACGACCTGCTCGTGATGAGCGTCGTCAGGCTTGCTCGCGAGGCCGAACCCCACCTTCGGGAGGGTGACGGCGGCACCATCGTCAACATCACCTCCCGAAGCGTCAAGGAGGCCATCGACAGCCTCGTCCTCTCGAACTCGGTTCGCATGAGCGTCATCGGCCTCGAGAAGACGCTCTCGAAGGAGTTCGCGCCGGACATCCGCGCCAACGCCGTTCTTCCCGGCCCACACGAGACGGCTCGGATCAAAGAACTCGTCGAGCAGGCCGTCGACCGCGGCGAGTACGACAGCTACGAGGAAGGTCTCGAGGCCCGCGGTTCGGGCATCCCGGTCGGTCGGATCGGCGACCCGATGGAACTCGGCAACACCGTCGCGTTCCTCTCCTCGCCGGAATCCGGCTTCATCAACGGCGTATCGGTGCCGATCGACGGCGGCTCGGGGGCGTCGAACCTATGAAGCCGGTCGACTTCGACACCGCGGAGACGTACGAACCCGACGAGGGCTGGCGACGAGTCTCGATGGCCGGCAGCGACCAGTTCAGCTTCGAGTGGTTCGAGAAGCCGCCGGGTCACAGTTCGCCGATGCACGACCACGAAAACGAGCAGGTGTGTCTCTGTCTCGAGGGCGAACTCACGATTTACACCGAAGACGACGAGGTAACCCTCCAGAAGAACGACTCGGTGTTGCTCGAGTCCTGGGAGGAACACCGCGTGGAGAACACGGGAGACGAACGCGCCGTGGGACTGGACGTGTTCGCCCCGGGGCGTTCGTTCGACTTCTGGACCGACCGCGAGTAACGAACGTCGCCACCAACTTCTGCTTCGTTCGATCGCCTGCCGTCTCACTCCGAGACGAACGCTCTCGTGCCGTCTTCGAACTCGAGTCGTTCGCGCTCGAGGACGGTCACGTCGTCGGAAATTTCCTCGAGCAGAGCGGGTGAGACGTGCATCTCGGAGAGCTCGGTAGTGTTCTCGATCCACGCGATTGTCACGGTCTCGGGGTCGTAGCCGCCGAGCGCCGAGAGGGAAGTTCGAATCGCGAGTTCGTCGTCCGGGGCGACGACGGGGAGTTGTGCCTTCGACAGCGAGCCGCTGGTCAGCGCGTTCGCGTAGGTCTTCTGGAGGTCGAGTTGCTCGATCGCGTCACGTCGCGTGATGTCGCTCAGACCGATGCCGTTACCGTTCCCCTTCGTCCTCTCCGTGAGTCCGCGGGCGTAGATGAGGTCGATCGCGGGCGTCTCCGGATCGGGGGCGTTGAGCACCTGATACCGGCCGATGACGTTCGTGTCCATGCCGGCGCCGGAGATTTCCTTGCCGATCTCGTCGACGACGAGCAAGTCGAGGTCGTCCGTCGGTAACGTCGCCATCTCCGCTCTCGCCCGTGCGAGTAACTCGGGCTCTCGCTGCTCGAACGCCGAGGCCGAGACGCCCTCGATGTGTGCCGTCTCCTCGTCGAAGTTCTCGACGAGTGCGATCCCGCCGAGCAGTGGCGTCTCCTCCCTGACGACGGAGAGCAGGGCCTCCATCGTCTCGACGTAGCCGTGTCGAATCGCCGTCGAGTGAAACGACTTCGCGCCGGGTTGCTTCCCGAGGCCGACGACGCTCATCTTGCACAGGCCGCTCTCGAGTTTCCCCGTGAAGTTCGTGTGGGGTTTGACTCGGTTGAGGACCACCACGCCGTCGGCCTCGCGAGCGACGCTCGAGAACGAAACCGTCGTCTCCGTCCCGCCGACGGTCACCTCGCCGAGTTCGTCGACGGCCATGTCGGCGTCGATGGGCGCGCCGACGCTCGACTCCGTGACGCCGAGGGCCTCGAGGAGTTCGAGTTGGCCCTCGGACGTCGCTCCGCCGTGACTGCCCATCGCGGGGACGACGAGGGGCTTGAGGTCTCGTGTCTGCAGCGCCGAGACGATTTCCTCGACGTAGGCTTCGAGGTGGTGAATGCCGCGACTGCCGACGCCGACGGCGACGGTCGAACCGGCCTCGAGGTCGTCGAGGGGCAGTTCGTCGAGTTCCGAACGGATCGTCTCGAGGGGGTCGGAGACGGTTTCGGCCGACGGTTCGTAGGCCACCCGAACGAACGGCGGCAGCGGTTGTGGGTCGATCAGGTCGTCCACGTGGGCTCGAGTGGGAAACTCCATGAGTTCGGTGTCTACGTGCGACGTTCACGCGCGTTCGTTAAAACAGTGCCGTCGGTTCGGACGCGGGTTCGACAGTTCGAACCCGCATACGGCTCGCCGATCGTCGTGTCGATCGACCGTGATCTTGCCCGGATAACAAGTTATTTGAGAACAACCGTCACACATCGGCCCATGGAGATAACCAGCGTCGAATCCTTTCCGGTAGAGATTCCACTGGAATCGCCGGTCTCCTTCTCGAATCGAACGATCACGTACCGCGATCACGCGATCACGTACGTGCGAACCGACGAGGGCGTCGAGGGGGTTGGCTACTCGCTCGGTTACGAAGGT
This sequence comes from Natronorubrum sediminis, assembly GCF_900108095.1. NCBI lineage: Archaea > Methanobacteriati > Methanobacteriota > Halobacteria > Halobacteriales > Natrialbaceae > Natronorubrum > Natronorubrum sediminis. The sequence goes on along the minus strand of NZ_FNWL01000001.1, from coordinate 1,394,261 downwards.
GCCCACCTGATCGCCGACGCGGTCGAGGACATGCTCGAGCCGTTGCTCGTCGGCGAGGATCCCCGAGACACCGAACGGCTCTGGCGAAAGATGTTCGACGGAAACGTCCAGATCGGCCGGCAAGGGATCTTGCTCCGGGCCATCTCGAGCGTCGACATCGCCCTCTGGGACGCGAAAGCGAAGGCGGCGGGCCAACCGCTGTACAAGCTCCTCGGCGGGTACGCGGACGCCGTTCCGGCGTACGCCAGCGGCGGCTACTACCGCGACGACAAGGGTCACGAGGGCCTTCGCGCCGAGATGCAACGCTACCTCGACGAAGGCCACGACATCGTCAAGATGAAGGTCGGTCGTCGGTCGGTCGCCGAAGAGGTCGAACGCGTCGAGGCCGTCCGAGACGAGATCGGGCCGGACCGAACGCTCTTGCTCGACGCGAACGGCGTCTGGTCGAGCGCGAACGAGGCGATCAGGGCCTGTCGAGCCTTCGAACCGTACGATCCGTACTTCATTGAAGAGCCCGTGATGATCGACAAGGTGCAGGCGATGGCCGAACTCAACGAGGCGATCGCCTACCCCGTCGCGACGGGCGAACTCGAGGGAACTCGGTACAACTTCGCGCGCCTCTACGACGACGGTGCGGCGAACGTCTTGCAGGCCGACGCGACGGTCTGTGGCGGCATTACCGAGTGGCTCAAGATCGCTCACCACGCGGCAGCCTACGACATCGAACTCGCTCCCCACTACAACTGGAACCTTCACGCCTCGCTCGTCGGCTCGATCGAGAACGGTCTCTTCGTGGAGTACTTCTACCGCGACATGGACGTGAAGGTCTTCGACGATATCGTCGAGAACCCGCTGTCACCGGACGACACCGGGTCGATCCCCCTCCCACAGGAACCGGGCCACGGCGTACAGTTAGATAAAGACGCACTCGAGACGTTCAGACCAGCATGAGAGATTACTCAAACCACATTCAACACCGAGACGCAGACCGAGACGTCGAAATTACGGACATCACCGCCCACGTCGTCGAAGGAAACTTCGAGTGGAACATCATCGAGATCGAGACGGACGCAGGTGTGACCGGCATCGGGGAGTCCTACCGCGGCGGCGGCGTTCCCGAACTCGTCGAGTACACGAAGCGCTTCCTGCTCGGGGAGAACCCCCTCGACGTGGAGCGACTGTTCAGACAGATCGTCCAGGAGATGTCGGGCCACGGCGGGACGACGGGCAAGGTCGTCACGGCCGCCTCGGGCATCGAAATCGCCCTCTGGGACGCCGCGGGGAAGATCCTCGACGTCCCGGTCTACCAGCTCCTCGGCGGGAAGTTCCGCGACGAAGTTCGGATGTACTGCGACTGTCACGCCGGCGAGGCCTACGCCGTCGAAGACGGCGCGACCGCCTACGCTGAGGCCGAGGCGTACTCCCCGGAAGCCTACGCGAACGAAGCGCGGCGCGTCCTCGATCTGGGCTTCGACGCGCTCAAATTCGACCTCGACCTCGAGATGGACAACGATCCCGACCCGTTCAACGGTCGGCTCTCGAACGAAGCGATCGAGCACAAGCGCCAGATCGTCGAGGCCGTTCGCGAGGAGATCGGCTACGACGTCGACCTCGCGTTCGACTGTCACTGGGACTACTCCGTCGAGAGCGCGAAGCGATTGGCTCACGAACTCGAGGAGTACAAACTGATGTGGCTCGAGGATCTGCTCCCGCCGGAGAACATGTCGGCCCAGATCGAGGTGAACGGGTCGACGACGACCCCGACGGCGACCGGCGAGAACCGCTTCCGGGTTCACGAACTCTCCGAGTTGATCTACGAACACGGCGTCGACATCGTCACGCCGGATCCGACGACCGTCGGCGGCCTCAGCGAGACCATGCGCATTGCCGACCGAGCCGAGGAGAACTACATGCCGATTTCGCCCCACAACGTCTGCAGTCCGATCGGCACGATGGCCTGCGTCCACCTCGGCGCGGCCATTCCGAACTTCGACGTCCTCGAGTTCCACGCGCTGGAAGTCGACTGGTGGGACGACCTCGTCACTCGCGACGAAGCGCTCATTCAGGACGGCTACATCGAGGTTCCCGAGAAGCCGGGGATCGGCGTCGAACTCGATCGAGACGTGCTCGAGGAACACCGGTTTGAAGGGCCCAGCTAATCCACTCGTCCGTATGAACCATCGTCTGACGAGCCCTCGCTCGAGCGTCGCCGCCGGAGGGTGCCGACCACGGCAGTCGAATCGAGTTCGAACGGGATACAGCGACTGCCGACTTGCGGGTGATCCCGGCCGATGAGTGGCGACTGGAACGTCCTCGTTACCGAGCCAATCGACGAGGCGGGTCTCGCGAAACTCGAGGCGTTCGCGGACGTCACCCGCTGGAACGAGTACGAGGCTGACGCGAACGGATCCGATGACGACGCGAGACTGCCGGCGGATATCGACCGCTATCACGCCATCGTCGTTCGAACCAGTCCGCTCGACGCAGCGGCCATCGCGCGAGCCGACGAGCTCCGGGTCGTCTCGAAACACGGCGTCGGCGTGGATAACATCGACCTCGAGGCTGCGAGCGAGCGAAACGTCCCTGTTGGGAACCTCCCCGGCGTGAACACCCAGGAGGTCGCCGAACACGCGCTGGCCTTGCTCGTGGGCGTCCGAAAGACGCTCCTGCCGACGAACGAGGCGCTCGAGTCGGGGAGCTGGGACCGTTCTGCATGTCGGTCGCGGACGGTGAAGGGCGACACGCTCGGCCTGTTCGGCTACGGACACGCCGGGCAGACGTTGGCGGAGATGGCGAACGGACTCGGCCTCTCGTGCGTCGCGTACGACCCCTACGTGACGGACGCCGAGTTGCCGCTGCACGTCACCGGCGTCGAGACGAAACGGAAGCTCTTCGAGACGGCCGACTGCGTGAGCGTCCACACGCCGCTGACTCCCGAAACTCGAGGGGCCATCGGTCGCGAAGAACTTCGAGCGCTGCCCGATACCGGCGTCATCGTCAACACCGCACGCGGCGGAATCATCGACGAGGAGGCGCTCGAGGCCGCCCTCGAGAACGACGAACTCGCCGGGGCCGGGCTGGACGTCTTCGTCGACGAACCGCCCGCACCAGACCACCCGCTCGTGAATCGATCCGACGTAATCGCGACGCCACACATCGCCGGCACGACCGTCGAGGCGCTCCGCCGGATGAGCCTCGGGGCGGCCGAGACCGTGCGGCGAGTGCACGACGGGAAGCTCCCGACGTCGACGGTGAACGAATCGTCGCTCGAGCGTTGACCGTCACTATGGCCGTCGGCAAGCGGGGTGTGCACGAATCGGATTCCCTGCCACTGTCGGGCGTGAACGGCTCGCACGAACCCACAATGCTTTTTAGCAGTGCCAGTGAGCCACACGTAGCGTATGACTCACTCGAGAGCGACGAACTCGCAGCCGGCGAGTGCAGCCACTAGTACACGGTCGTATCGTACACAGCGACAGTCACCTCGTCGGAGTGAGGTGAGTCCACAGCCGTGACGCGACTCGCCCGGAGGGCCGACGGCACGCCGTTGCTCGGCGACGAGAACGGATTCGTCCCCCTCAGCGCCGCCGACCCGTCGCTGCAGTCGGTGCAGGACGCACTGCCCCTCGCTGCGGACGGCGAGTTGCCCGACCCCGCTGCTGCGCCTGCCGACCCAGTCCCGGCGTCGGACATCTCCTTCGCCTCGCCGTTCGCGGAGTACGGCAAGCTGTGGGGAATCGGTCTCAACTACGCCGAGCACGCCTCCGACCTCGACGAAGACCGGCCGACCGAACCGGCGAGTTTCATGAAGCCCTCCTCGGCCGCGACGGGGCCAGCGGGACCGATCCGACTCCCCGACTCGGAGATTACCGACCGGGTGACGGCGGAGGCCGAACTCGCCGTCGTCTTCGGCAAGACGTGTCGAAACGTCGACCGAGCGGACGCCGAAGACGTCGTCGCGGGCTACGTCCCTGTCATCGACATGACCTCCGAGGACATCCTCGAGAAGAATCCGCGATTTCTCACGCGAGCGAAGAGCTTCGACTCGTTCATCGTCTTTGGCTCGTCCATCGTCACGACGGACGAGGTCGACGACCTCGAGTCGATCACGGTCCAGACGGTTCTCAACGGGACCGTCGAGGCCGAAAACGAAGTCCGGAACATGATGGCGCCGCCGATGGAACTCGTCTCCTTTCACAGCGACGTGATGACGTTCGAGCCGGGAGACGTCATCTCGACGGGGACGCCGGGAGCGACGGTGCTCTCGCCGGGTGACACGGTGACGGCGGAAGTCGACACCGTCGGCTCGGTGACGAGCGACGTCGTTCGGTAACGGCGGGTTTCGGCCGCTGATTTCCCTTCTTCCGGTGGAAACGATCCCCGAACCACCACAATAGCTAACTTTCCGCACGGTCGTTGTGAGGTATGGTTGTCGTCGCTGCGATCGACCAATCGGAAGACGCACAGCAGATCATCGATCAGGCGCAAACGCTCGCGAGCGACATGGGGGAAAAAATCCACGTCGTTCACGCCCTCGATTCGACGGAGTTCGCCGAACTGCAACGCGAGCACGTCTCGAGCACGCCGAGTGACGAAGGGGTGCTCGTTCGCGAGCAAATCGCAGCCGAACTGGCCGACGGCGTCGTCTCGGAACTCGACGAAATGACGGATATCGTCGGTCTGAAGGGCGAACCCTCGGATTCGATCGTCGAGTACGCCGAACGAAACGACGCCAAGTACATCGTCATTGGGGGCCGACAGCGTTCGCCGACCGGGAAGGCGCTCTTCGGCAATACGACGCAGTCGGTGTTGCTCCAGGCCGACCGACCGATCGTCGTGGTGCCACTGGGTGAGTGATGGTAACGCGATGACGACGCAGGAAAGCGATGACGGCTCGAGGGAGTGATGATGACGCGGGGACGGTCGCCGCGGGGAAATCCGTGATGGGGAGAAACTCGAGCGATCAAAGACGCTATAGGTACCGGCGCGAATGCCTACCCAATGTCCGAAGAGCGCACTCCTGAGAGCCTTCCGCTTTCCGGGGTCACCGTCGTCGACCTCACGCAGGTGATCGCGGGGCCGTTCGGAACGATGAACCTCGGTGATCTCGGTGCCGAGGTGATCAAAGTCGAAGCCGTCGGCCGTGGCGACCGAAGTCGGGGCATTCAGCCGACGCCGGCGTACTTCGACACGATCAACCGAAACAAACGAAGCATCGAGGTCAATCTCAAGACCGAAGACGGCCAGCAGATCGTCCGCGAACTTGTCGCCGACGCGGACGTGTTCGTCGAATCGACGAAACCGGGTCGCGTCGAGTCGTTCAACCTCGCCTACGACGACCTTCGCGAGGTCAACGACTCGATCATCTACTGTTCGATCTCCGGTTTCGGTTCCGACAGTCCCTACGAGAACCTCCCCGCGTGGGACACGCTCGTCCAGGCGATGAGCGGTATTATGAGCGTCACCGGCGAGGAAGGCGGCCAGCCCCTCTGGTCGGGCCTGCCGAGTGGCGACCTGATTACCTCGATGTACACCACTCAGAGCATCCTCGCCGCCCTCTACGCGCGCGAACGCGGTGACATCGATTCGGAGTGGATCGAAGTGCCGATGCTCGACGCCGCGATCTCCTGGCTCAGCGCTCGAGCGGGCCACACGTTCGGCACCGACGAGCCGTTTCCCCGACTGGGGACTCGCCACCCGACGATCGCTCCCTTCGGTCTCTTCTCGTGTCGCGACGAGAACATCGTCATCGCCGCCGGAACGCAATCGCTGTGGACGGACTTCTGTGCCGTCCTCGAGCGCGAGGACCTCTTGGAGGACGAGCGTTTCGAGACGATGCACGATCGGTCCCAGCACCCGGAGGTGCTGACGGAGATCATCGAATCCGAGTTGGCGTCGGAGAGCGCCGACGTCTGGGTGGATCGCTTCCAGGCCGCCGACATTCCAGCCGGACCGATTCACGACACGAAGTCGATCTGGGCGGACGAACACGTCGTTCGGCGAAACCTCAAGCGAACGATGGAACGCGAGGGGCGAGACGACGCCGAAGTGATCGATCACCCGGTCCATTTCTCCTCGCTGCAGACTCACCTCGGAACGCCCCCGGAGGAACTCGGAGAGAGCACTGACGGCCTGTTAGCACAGTACGGTTACGACGAGGCGGAGATTGAACGACTCAGAGAGCAAGGCGTCGTGGGAACCGACGGAAACGCCTAACCGAGAAATCGTTACTTTCCACACACGACGACGACGCGAACACTGATTATATGTACATCCATGATATAGATTCGCAGGATGTCAACGTTGTACAAGTGGGGTGCCGGTCGTGACCCCGACCATCCCGTCATCACGGACGCCTACGACGAATACCTCGTCACCGAAGACGGCGAGGAGATCATCGACGCTGCCGCCGGAGCCGCCGTCGTCAACCTCGGTCACTCGCCCGACGGCGTCGACGAGGTCATGGCCGAACAGGCGTCTCGAGTCGGCTACACCTCGACGTCGTACTTCACGAGTCCGCCGGTCGACTCGCTCTCGGAGAAACTCGCGGCGATGACGCCCGGCTCGTTGAACACCACTTTTCTCTCGAACTCCGGTAGCGAAGCCGTCGAGTCCGCGATCAAGCTGGCTCGAGACTATCACGTCGCTCGCGGCGAGCCGGAACGAGAGGCGGTCATCGGCCGCTGGCAAGGGTATCACGGCGCGACACTCGGCGCGCTCTCTGCCTCGGGGAACACTGGCCGCCGGACGACGTACAAGCCGTATCTGCAGGATTGGCCGAAGATCGGTCCGGCCTACCCCTACCGATGGGAGTACTCGGGCTCGCCGGAAGAACAGGCGAAGGCAGCCGCGGGGGAACTCGAGACGCTGATCAAACAGGAGGGGCCGGAGACGGTCGCCGCGTTCATCGCGGAGCCGGTTTCGGGCTCGAGCATCCCCGTCGCCCACCCCCATCCGCGTTACTACCAGGAGGTTCGTCGTATCTGCGACGAGTACGGCGTCCTGTTCATCGCCGACGAGGTCATGGTCGGGTTCGGCCGGACGGGGACGATGTTCGCCAGCGAGCACTTCGACGTCGTCCCGGATATGCTCACGCTCGGAAAGGGCATGTCGGCCGGCTTCGCGCCGATCAGCGCGACAATGATCCGCGACGAACTCCTTGAGCCCCTCGAGGACGCGGAGCACTCGTTCTACCACGGTCACACGTTCAGCGGGAATCCAATCGCGACGGCCGTCGCCGACCACGTCGTCGATCGCTACACGCCGGAGCTGTTGGCGAACGCTCGAGCGCGCGGCGAGCAGCTTGTCGACGGGCTCGCGCCGCTTCGGGACTCCTCGATCGTCGGCGACATCAGACAACTCGGCCTGATGGTCGGCGTCGAGTTCGTCGCGGATCCCGAGACGGGCGAGGCGTTCGATCCCGATCTCGGCGTCTACAAGCAGATATTCGAACGCGCGTTCGAGGAGGGCGTCTACACCTACCCGGGAGGTGGCAGCGTGGACGGTCACCGCGGGGATCACCTGATGCTCGCGCCGCCGTTGACCCTCGGTGAAGACGTCGCCGACGAGATCAGCCGGACCGTCGTCAACGCCGTGACCGACGTCGAACGCGACCTCGAGTAGGAACGACCGACTCGATTCGACGCTACCCGCTCAGTCGTCGTACACCTCGGGGTTGACCGTGTAGGCCGTTCGATCACCGGCGAGAACGGTTCGGATTCGCTGGCCGAGTTTTTCGACGCCGCGTTCGTGGAGTCGGTTACTCAGGCCCGCGACGTGTGGCGTCACCGTGACGAGATCCGAGTGGAGTAACGGATTGTCCGGTTCCGGCGGCTCGTTCGTCATGACGTCGAGGGCGACGCCCGCTAGTTGCTCGGCTTCGACCGCGTCGATGAGCGCGGCCTCGTCGATAACTTCGCCTCGAGCGGTGTTGATGAAGTACCCGCCAGCGAGCGCGTCGAACTCCTCGCGGCCGACGAATTCGCGCGTCTCTTCGGTCAACGGCGCGTGGACCGTCACGAGGTCACTTCGCTCGAAGAGCGTATCCGTGTCGGTGAGTTCGATCCCTTCGTCGCTCACCTGGGCTGGATCGACGCGCGGATAAATCGCCGAGTCGCGCTCGCCGGAGACGTAGGGATCGGACGCGAGGACCTCCGAGCCGAACGCTCGCCGAACGGTCTTGGCGACGTCGAATCCGATCACGCCGAGGCCGACGACGCCGACGGTACAGGATTGTAGCTCGAGACGCTCCGTCTCGCGCGCGCTCGCCCACTCACCCTTGCTCGTCTGACTGGCGGCGCTCGGAATCTTTCGGAGCATCGAGAGCATCAGACCGACCGTGTGCTCGGCGACGCTCGGTCCGGGATTGTCGGGCGAGTGCGTCACGACGATTCCGTGTTCGGTCGCGGCCTCGATATCGATGTGGTCGTAGCCCGAATTGAGGACCGAGATGATCTCGAGGTCCTCGCTCTCGGTAATCACTCGTTCCGTGACGAGTCCCGGACGGACGATTAGCCCCTGACAGCCCTCGAGCGCGTCGATCAGTTCCGATTCGACGTCTCGGCGGAGTCCACCTGCTGGCACCTCGAGATCGCGAATCTCGCAATCCTCGAGTTCGGCGGCGATGAGATCGAGGCGCATAGGGTGCGATTCGCTGTGCGTAACGAGTATGCGTGTCACGTCTTGTGGTGAGTGTTAGCACACAGTTATACTTTCACATCGACCTTGCCTCGAGCAGTGACAGCTAGTGTTGTCACATAGTTCAATCACCTCGCTGAGGTATCGTGTCGTTCTCGACGGCCACGGACCGACAGCAGGCGAGGGGGTGTTAGATCCCAGTCAGTTCCAAACTCATTACTAGCTGTTAATATCCATATAATGTGTTTTGAGTGTGATAGGTGGTCAATACCTTTATAGGGTTGGATTCGCATGGTGGATGTGAGCATGGTCAATAGCTCGGATAGAAGAACGTTTATCAAAGCTGTGAGTGCGGGAAGTATTGCTGGCATGACCGGGATGGCCGGTTGTCTAGACGAAATTGGTGGTGGCGGTGGTGACGACTTCGTCACGATCGCGACTGGTGGGACCGGCGGTGTCTACTACACGCTCGGTGGCGGGATGGCTGACGTCTGGGCGGACGAGCTCGGACTCGACACGTCCGTCGAATCGACCGGTGGCAGTGTCGAGAACGGTCGACTGCTCGCCGAGGACACCGAAGTCGCCCTCATGATGGAAAACGCCATCCACGACGCCATTCATGCCGAAGGTGACTTCGACGAGGAGATTCCGCTGCAGGCACTCCACGGGGCGTACATGAATCCGACACACGTCGTCGTCCAAGAAGACCTCGACGTCGAGACGTTCGACGACCTCGAGGGCCATTCGGTGTCGATCGGTGACCTCGGTAGTGCAACCGAGATGACGGCGTCCGACATCTTCGAGTTCTACGACATGGACTACGACGACGTCGACGCTCGAGAGTACTCCTTCGACGAGACGACGGACGCGATGATCGACGACCAACTCGACGCCGGGATGTACAGCGTTGGCCTCCCCGGTCCGGCGGTCGACGAACTGTTCACGCAGGCCGACGTCACGTTCGTCGAGTTCCCTGAAGAAGACCTCGAAGCGATGAGCGAGGAGTGGGACCACTACGAGCCCCACGAAATTCCAGCGGATACGTACGACGGACAGGACGAGGCTGCACCGAACCCCGGCGTCCTCAACACCGTCGTCGTTCACGAAGACATGGACGAGGAGATGGCCAACGACCTCACGACGACGATTTACGAGAATATCGACCGGCTGGCAGACGTCCACCAGGCCGCGGACGACTTCGAAGAGTACGCCCGTGAGAGTCCAACCGAATACCACCCAGGCGGAGAGTCTGCACTCGACGATCTCGATCTGTAACCAGATCGAATCCGAGCTATCGCCTGGCCGAACGAATGGTTTAACGCTTTAGTGCGTTGCTAGTGAACAACCTTCATAGATGAGTCGTGTTACCACACACTGTGTCGGCTCACCTGGTCTATCGGGCTCGACAACGAGAAGCAGAACACTCGAAGCCTGTCGACCGTGGATTCCGACGCGCACTGACACCGATGGCCCGCGTGTCCTTCGAACGAGGAGACTGTCCGACGCGAATGCTGGCACGGCGAGACACCCACCAGAATACACGAAGATATCCTCGATATGAGTCACGAAAATTTCGTGCGTACGCACACGACTTGCAGCCTCCATTGCAGCCTTCGATTGTGGCAAACGGACACCGACGTCGATGAATCGGTTCCGGTGATTTCCCGGCACCAAACTACTGACAGCAATAGACAGACACTGGTATGAGCACCAATAGTAACGACGGCGGAATCGGAGAAGAACTTACAGATATAGACGAATCGACGATAACGACGGGGAGCCACTGGAGCGGCACGGCACCGCGACCGTTAGAAGGGAAACTGAAGCTCACTGCGGTCTTTTTGGCCGTCGTCGTCGGTGCCTACCACGTCATCACGGCAGGAACTGGCATTCCGCCGGCGTTGATCAACCGGCCGATCCACCTCGCGTTCCTCGGCGCACTCGTGTTCATCTGGTACGAAGGCCACACCGGGAAGCCCAAAGACTACGTACCGTGGTACGATTGGGTGCTCGCGTTCCTCACGTTCCCGGCGATCTTGTACGTCTCCTGGGCACTCACGTACGACAATCTAGCCGCTCGGACGGGGAATCCGACTGGCATCGACATTCTGTTCGGATTCATTGGACTCATCCTCGTCTTCGAGATGACCCGCCGGATGACTGGCGTCATCCTCCCCATACTGGCAGGCGTCTTCATGGTCTACGCCTACACCGGTCCGCTGTGGCCACTGCAACTGGCCCACCCCGGATACAGCTACGAGCGCATCGTCTCCCACCTCATGCTCTCGACGAACGGCGTCTACGGCATCCCACTCGACGTGAGTGCGACGTACGTCGTCCTCTTTATCATCTTAGGGGCGTTCTTAGAGGTGACTGGCATCGGTGACTGGTTCATCGACCTCGCATACAGCGTCACCGGACGCATGTCGGGAGGTCCCGCCAAGACCTCCGTCATCGCGAGTTCCTTCATGGGCAGTCTGAACGGCAGCGCCGTCGCGAACACCGCGACGACCGGTGCCTTCACGATTCCGCTCATGGACCGAACCGGCTTCAAGCCGCGCTACGCGGCAGCCGTCGAGGCGGCCGCCTCGAGCGGTGGGCAGATCCTGCCGCCGATTATGGGTGCCGGCGCGTTCATCATGGCTGCGTTCACCGGCATCTCCTATGCGGAGATCATCATCGCCGCGGCCGTTCCGGCGGCGCTTTACTTCGGGTGTATCCTCCTCTCGGTTCACTTCCGAGCCAAGAAACAGGGCCTCGAGGGACTGCCAGCCAGTCAACTGCCGGACGCTCGTGAGCTGGTGACCAACGGGATCCACTACCTGCTACCGATCGTCGTGTTGGTCTACATGTTGCTCTCGGGGTGGACCGCGATGACCGCCGGTTTCGTCGCCATCGTGTTAACGCTCGTCGTTGCGATTCCGCTCTCGTCGGTCAAACAACTCGGTCGTGCCACGGCCAACGGTGATTTCGACACCGTGGGAACGATCGGGTACAACGCCGTTCACACGATCATTCGCGCGCTAGATCGTGGCATTCGGATGACGCTGATCGTCGCGACGGCCTGTGCGACGGCGGGGATCGTCGTGGGTATCGTTACCCTGACCGGTCTCGGACTGGTCTTTAGCTCGCTCGTCGCGACGCTCTCGGGGGGCGTCTTGCTGATCGGCCTCATCATCACGATGATCGCGTCGATCGTCATGGGCATGGGCCTCCCGACGACCGCAGCGTACATCGTCGTCGCGTCGCTGGGCGCGCCGGCGCTCATCGAACTGGGTGTCGACACGCTCCCGGCCCACATGTTCATCTTCTACTTCGCCATCCTAAGCGCCATCACGCCGCCGGTGATGCTCGCGGTGTTCACGGCGAGTGGAATCTCGGAATCGAACCCGTGGAACGTGGCGATAGACGCCGTTGGACTCGCCGCCGTCGGCTTCATCGTTCCGTTCGCGTTCGTCTACGGGAACGAGTTGCTGCTCATCGGTGGTACGGGAGCCGTCATCCTCGGCGTCCTCTCGGCCGGTGCGGGTGTCGTCGCCATCTCGAGTTCCCTGGAAGGATTCTTGCTCAAACGAGCCTCGCGCGTCGAACGGCTCATCTTGTTCGCGAGCGGGCTCTTACTGCTCGTCCCGGGGATTATGACGGACGGGCCGGCAGCGCTCGGACTCGCACTCGTGTTGGTCCGTCACTACACGTCCGAAGACGTCGACATCTCGGCACCGGTTGGTAGCGACTGAGCCGACGACCGACCGGCGTCGGTTCGCCTTTCGACGTCTGGTCGCCTGTTCTCCGCTAGCTATATATCCTCGAGTGCCAACGATTCGGATACAATGGCAGACAATGACTCGCCTAGAGTCCCATTTATCGCGTCTAAAGCGGCGATTCCTGAGGATCAATACCACAATTACGACAAGATTGTCGACAGTCGCGGCGACGTGATCGGCCCCTTCGGCGTCTTGTTGAATAGCCCCGAGGTGGCGGGCCGCGCGGGGCACCTGGGGACGTACATTCGATTCGACAGCGTCCTTCCCGACGACGTCCGGGAGCTCGCGATCCTGACGACCGCACGCGAGTTCGACTGTCCGTTCGAGTGGGCCGTCCACGAACCGATCGCGCGAGACGCCGGCGTCAGCGACGAGGCGATCGAGGCCGTTCGCGAGCGAGTTGCCGTCGACGGTCTCTCGAGCCACGAGCGACGCATCGTCACGTTCGGCCGCCAACTGTTCGAGACGAACGAGGTAGACGACGAACACTTCGAGGCTGCCGCCGACCAGTTCGGGACCACCGGAGTAACTGAACTCGTTGCGACCTTCGGTTACTACAGCATGCTCGCCGTCGTCCTCAACGCCCTCGAGGTCGCCCCGGACGAGGACGCCCCGTCGCTCGGGTAAGCGACGAAGAACGTCCGTTGGGACAATATTCTCCGGACAGATCGACCGGGAACGCAAGCCGCTTTTTCCCACCCCCGAAACGGGGGGCTGTGAAGTGGCGGTACACCCATACGGCGTTAGTGCTGTGTACGCTCGCGTTCATGGGGACCATGGTCGCGCGGCTGTCGATCAGTCCGCTCGTCCCCGCGATAACCGACGATTTCGGCGTCTCGAACGCGGCCGTTGGCTTCGCCCTCTCGTTGATGTGGGCGACGTATGCGCTTGCACAGTTTCCGAGCGGTATCTTCGGTGACCGATTCGGTGAGCGTCGCGTTATTCTTACGGCGATCGGGTTAACGGGCGTCGCGAGCATCTTTCTCGCGATCTCCCCGACGTTCGGATTGTTCGTCGTCTTCGCGATCGTGCTCGGATTCGGTGCCGGCCTGCACTACACGCCGGCGACGACCTACCTGACGAAGCAGTTCGACGATATCGGTCGCGCGATTGGGTTTCACATCGCCGGGAGTCCCGCCGCCGGTCTCGTCGCCCCCGTCGCGGCGGCACTGATCGCTAGTTTCTACGGCTGGCGAGCGGGTATCCTCATCGGCGCGCTCTTCGCGATTCCACTGTTCGTCCTCTTCATCTGGCGAATCCGACCGACGACGCCGACGCGTCCGGAGCAACCGATGCGAGAACGCGTCCAGATCACCACGATATTCGAGTTACTCTCTCGACCGTCTATCGCGTACACGACGCTCATCGCGTTTCTCTGTGCGTTTACGTGGCAGGCGACGGCGTCGTTCCTGCCGGCGTTCTTCGAGGACGGCCAAGGTCTTTCGGCGTCGCTCGCGAGCGCGCTGTTCTCGCTTTACTTTCTCGCCCACGGCCTTACGCAGCCCCTCACCGGCTGGCTTTCCGATCGATTCGGCCGCGACGCGACGACGGTCGTCTCGATGAGTGCGGGCGTCCTCGGCTACGGTGCGCTCGTCGTCGCCGACAGCCTCGCTATTTACGCACTCAGCGTCTGTTTCATCGGGCTCGCGATGAGTTGGGGCGCGCCGGTCCAGTCGCGGTTCATGGACTCGTTTACGGACGCCGAACGGAGCACGGGCTTCGGACTCGTTCGAACCGTCTACATGACGACCGGCGCGTCGGGCAGCGTCGCCGTCGGCGCACTCGCTGACTTCTTCGGATGGGAAGCCGCATTCGCCGTGCTCGCCGGCATCATGGCTCTCGTCTGTGCGACGATCGCGACCAATCGCGTCCTCCGTCTCGGGTTATAAGTACTGAAGCGACCCTCGAGGAGCGAGTGCTGGAACAGGCGCTAATACTCGAGTCCGAGTGCCGAGTTCGCGAGCAAGCCGACGGCGACGATCCCTAACGCGGCCATCAGCATGCCAAAGGAGACGGCCCAGCCGAAGACGTCGGCGAAGAGGCCGACAGCGAGCGAGCCGAGCGATCCGATAACGAGGTAGACCGTCCGAACGAGCCCGAAGCCGCCGCCGCGTTCCTGTTCGGACATGTTTTCCATGAATCGTGGCTCGATCGCGACGGCCCAGCTCAAGCCGATGCCGACGAGGACGATGCCGCCGATGACGCCGAGGAGGCCGGGAACGGCGACGAACAGTCCCAGCCCGCTCACGCCGGTGATCATACAGCCGACGATGACGGCGTCGCGGCCCAAGCGATCCGACAGCGCGCCGATACTCGGCTTCGTCACCGATTGCGTGACGAAGTACATCGCGAAAACGGTTCCCGCGATCGCTTCAGACTGGCCGCGGTACTCGACGAGAAACGCGGGCAAAAACGAGGCGATTCCCTGCCAGACGAACGCACAGAGCGCAGCGATCGCCACCGTGAATGCGATCTCCGGGCGTTTGAGTATCCCGACGACCGGCCCGAGTTGTAGTCGTTCCACGACTGCTTTTCCCGGTTGACGCGGGTCGGTCGGTCGAATACGCCACGCAAAGAGGAGGAAGATCGGAAAGGCGATCACGGTCGCGAACGCAACCGCCGGACGCCAGCCAAAGCGAACGCTAATCCAGGCGGCGGCGACTGGGGCGATGAGTCCCGCCGCGGACGATCCGCTCGTGTGAATGCCGATCGCGAACCCGAGATTGTCGAACGTCCGACCGAGAAACGTCGTCGCGACGCTGTAGTGGAGGCCGGCGACCCCACCGAGGGCGATGACGGCGAGGACGAATACGGCGAAATGGGGCGACAGGGCGAGCAACACGCACATGATCGACGTCCCGCCTAGCGCGAGGAGGATCACCGCCCGTTCGCCGAATCGGTCGCCGAGGATGCCACTCGGGAACTGCGCGAGCGCGTAGGCCATCCACATGCCCGTCAGTGCGAATCCGATAACTGTGTTCGAAATTTCGAAATCGTCCGTAATCGCCGGGACGACCGGACTAATCGCGAGTCGAGCAACCGTCGTCGAGAGAAACGCCAGCGTACACAGCGCGAGGACTGTGTACTTGTATTGCCAGGCCATCAGTTCGTCAACACACCATCACGGCTCTGGATCGAATCCTCTCAGCAGGAGCCAATCAATGTGGATGTACCGGCAAGTACGGTCGTTTCACGCACCTGAATAGTGGTACGGACGGTAGATTCACGTTACCCCCGTTCACAATGATGATCGTTTGCGGACGCTCGAGTCACCCTCACCAGCAATGAATCGAAACGACCGACAAATCTCGCGGTTTACGATGATCGGCCACGCGACGTTTCACGTCTACGAGCTGACGATCCCGCTATTCGTCGTCATCTGGCTCGACGTGTTCGACGTCTCCGCGGCGGTGTTAGGAACGGTCGTCGCGGTCGGCTACGGCCTCATCGGCGTCGGTGCCCTGCCGAGTGGCATTCTCGCGGACCGATTCGGGTCGAAGCAACTCGTCGTCTGGTCGATGGTCGGCATGGGCGGCGGATTCGCGCTGGTGAGCCTCGCACCCAACGTCTACGTGCTCGGCGCGGCTCTCGTCGTCTGGGGGGCCGCCGCGAGCGTCTATCACCCCGCCGGACTCTCGCTCATCACTCGCGGAGCCCGCCAACAGGGGACCGTCCTCGCCTACCACGGCGTCGCCGGAAACGTCGGCACGGCGTTCGGCCCGCTCGCCGCCGCCATCGCACTCACCCTCCTCGACTGGCGGATCGTCGCCGCCCTCTTCGTCGTGCCAGCAGTCATCGGTGTCGTCGCGGCGTACGGCCTCTCGTTCGACGAAACTGCAGCCGTCGACGAACCCACTGCCTCGAGCGACGGCGGCGATCGACTCGGCTCGAACGAGGACGCCGATGGCGACGGCGTACGCGCCGAACTCTCGACGCTGCTCGAGCAGACGAAGGTGTTGTTCGTCGGCAGTTTCATCCTCGTGTTCGCAATCGCGATGCTCGCGGGGACGTACTACCGGGGCGTCTTCACGTTCTTGCCGGACGTGCTCGCTGACCTGCCGGTCTTTTCGTCCGTCGAGATCGCCGGAGAGTCGTTCGAGCCGAGCCAGTACGTCTACGCCGGACTGTTGTTGATCGGCGCAGGCGGACAGTACGTGGGCGGAAAAGTGAGCGACTACCGCTCGCCCGAGTGGGCCATCGTCGGCGCGTTCGTCGCGTTGATCGTCGTCTCGTTGCTCTTTCCCATCGTGACCCAGGGCGGGTTGATCGCGACGCTCGTGATCGCCGCCGCCCTCGGCTTCTTCGTCTACGTCGAGGCACCAATCCACCAGGCGTTGATCGGAAAGTACGCTTCCGCCGACGTCCACGGCCTCTCGTTCGGCTATACGTACCTCGGCGTCTTCGGGATCGGTGCCGCGGGCGCGTCGGTCGCCGGTATCTCGCTCACCTACGGTGGAGTCGGAGTGCTCTTTGGCGTCCTCGCTCTGTTCCCGGCGGTCGGACTGCTACTCGCCGGGTACTTGGTCGTTCGTTCCCGTCGAGAGTCCACGTGATAGCGCGCTCGTATCCGGACTCCATCAAAATTAAATACACGAACTACACCGCGTTCTTTTGGAAGCGACAGTTCCCTGTCTGTTCAAGACATGATTTCTCTCTGCCTCCCAGAATTAGGTCCCCACCTTCCTGATCGTCGCCGGCTGCCGTATGGGATTTTCCACCGGAAAGCCGACTCTCGAGTCACGTCTCAGACGACCACCGTCGACCATCGTCACCCACCATCGACCATCGTCACCCACCGTCGTTTCGCCGTCTGCCGTCGGCGAGTGTGTCGACGGTCCTGGCACACCCGTGGTCGCTTTCGAAACCAGGTCCTGTCGTCCAGTTCGCGAGTGAAACCGGCTCGAGACACAGTTTCGCTATCGAACGTCCACGCCTCGCTCAAAGACTCACGACGGGTACCGGTCTTTCAAGAGGCCCGGCACAACCGTTCGATTGCTCGCGTCTGTTGGGAATGCAATCGGTTGATACCTTGCGTGTGGCCTGCTGTGGTATCGCCATCCATTTTGCTCGTATAGTGTGTAGCTAATTTTGCACGAAAATGGGGTGAGTAGGGGAGACGAACTGCTCGAGACGATAGCAGTTGCTGGGGTTTTCTGTCACCGTTTGCCTAAACCAGTGAAAATCGTCCCATCGTCTGGGACGGGTCGTCTATGCGGTAGTTGCAGCCGTTAGATGACGCGGTTTTGCAGGTAGTCGAGGTGCTTCGCGTTGTAGACGATCTTGACTTCGTCGGTCTCAGCGGAACCGATGCAAGTCAGGACGACGTTTTTGTCCTCGACTTCCTCGTCGGAGAGGATCTGTTGCATGTCCATCTGGATTTCGCCTTCCTTGATGATGGCTGCACAGTTTGCACAGGCACCTGCACGGCAGGAGAAGGGCCAGTCGTAGCCCTGGGCCTCGGCGGCCTCGAGGATGTACTCCCCTTCGGCGACGTCGAGGGAGCCGTAATCTTCTTCGTCGAGACCGGCGTCGGCAGCCTGGTCGAAGAGGTCGTCGTCGTCCATCTCCCAGCCCTGGTCGTCCAGTACTTCGTAGTTGAGGTATTCTACCGTGGGCATCGTTCGGCGGTTCGAGTCCCGCACTGGTATAGCTTGCTGTTCGGTCCTCACTGGTCTATCAGGCAGGATATCTCTGTTCGCCGCTCGAGATTTAAACACATGTTTCATACGGCTCGAAGGAACTCTCCAAAAGATCACATATGTGCGAAAGCACCCCCGTTAGATCGATGGAATCGACCTCGATACCGAAGTCACTCGTCCGTCGTCCTCTCGAGTCATCGCCGTCTCGTCCGACTGGAGACATCACAGTGAAATAGCCTCACAGCCCGCGACAGTTTCTGTCTGTCAGTCGACGAGTGCGGTGGGATGAGTAGTATCCTTTATCCCGAAGGATTGCGTTATCTCCGCTGTGATCGAGACACTGTTACTGATCGGTATTCTCGTGGCTGCCTTCGTCGGCTACAATATCGGTGGGGCGACCACCGGTGTCTCGTTCGGACCCGCTGTCGGCGCCCACGTGCTCTCGAAACTCGGGGCCGCCGCGCTGATGTCGGTCTTTTTCTTTCTCGGCGGTTGGATCGTCGGGCCGGCCGTCGTGGAAACGCTCGGGGAGGACATCGTCCCAGCCGATATTCTGACGCTCGAGGCGGGGATCGGTGTCCTGTTTTTCATCGGCCTCGCGTTATTTGCGGGCAATCTGTTCGGCGTTCCGGCCTCGACGTCGATGACCGCGGTCGGCTCGATTGCCGGCCTCGGACTGGCGACGGGGACGCTCGATTGGGCCACGATGGGCGAAATCGTCTCGTGGTGGATCGTTGCGCCGATCGTCGCCTTCTGGGTCAGCGGCGTGATCGGCCGCTACTTTTACCCGCAACTCAACGAGTGGGTCGCTATCTCGAGACGCGAAACCCACCTGTGGGTGGTCGATCGCTCGTCGACGATTCCGAAAGTCTCCGCCGCGGAGGGGACGGACAAACGCGAGATCACTGGCTCGCTGATCGTCGTCGCGATCGGCTGTTACATGGCCTTTAGCTCGGGGGCCAGTAACGTCGCAAACGCCGTTGCACCGCTCGTCGGCAGCGGTGCCCTCTCGATGGAGTGGGGAGTCATCCTCGCGGGCGTCGCGGTCACCATCGGTGCGTTCACCATCGCTAGACGGACGCTCGAGACGATGGGGAACGATATTACGAACCTGCCGTTGACGGCGGCGGTCGTCGTGATGACCGTCTCGGCGACGATCGTAACCCTGCTCTCGGCGATCGGGATTCCGGTCCAGTTGGTCATCGTCGCGACGATGAGCATTATCGGGCTCGGCTGGGGGCGCGCGACCCGGACGACGACGGTAACGGACGCCGTTCGAGGCGGCGAGGAGACGAGTGTCTCCGTCGGTGCACTCACCGCAGAGGAGGAGGGCGAACCCGCACCGGAAATTGGGGAGGAAGAAGCCGCGGACATCCCGAAGGCGTCGGATCTGTTCGATCCGTCGACGACTGCGCGGGTGATCTTAGTCCAGAACTTCGTCCCGGTGCTCGCGACGCTTGGCGCGTTCCTGACGTTCCGGTTCGTCCCGATCTTCGGCTTTTGAGTCCAAAGTATTTCGGTGAACAGTCTCGTCCGTGTAGATATCATGTTTCCGTGGCAGTCGATTCGTCGAAGTCAGTCGGTCACGCCGACGTGGGGTAACTCGACTCGAGCAACACGTCCCGTGACGGGTGTCGCCGTCGCTCCAGGAGGACGATGGCGATGAACCCGGTTCGCGTCGACGCGGTCGTCGACCTCGCGTACGGGGCGTTGATCGTCCTCTCGATCGTCCTGATCGCAACGGTCGAGACGAACGTCGGAATCGCGTTCGGTGTCGGTGTGTTCGCCTCCTACGTCGTTCACGTCGTCTGGAAGATGGCTCGGTTCGATCCCGACTGGATGACGCAGGCGGTTGAACAGACCGTCGAGGAGCAAGTCGAAGCGGTTCAGACGCAGGTCGAAAAAACGGTCGAAGAGCAAGTCGAAGGCGTTCAGTCGCAGGTCGAGGAAACGGTCGAAGAACAAGTTGAAGACGTCCAGACACAAGTCGAAGAAACGGTCGAAGAGCAAGTTGAAGACGTCCAGACACAAGTCGAAGAAACGGTCGAAGAGCAGGTCGAAGGCGTCCAGACACAAGTCGAAGAAACGGTCGAAGAGCAGGTCGAAGGCGTCCAGACACAAGTCGAGGAGGTCGTCGAGGCGTCGGTCGAGGAAACGGTCGAAAGACAGGTCGAAGCGGTCCAGACGCAGGTCGAAGACGTCAAAGAACGCGTCGAACGCCGCCCTCGAGAGTCTGAGATCGAGGAGATCGTCGAGGAGTCGGTCGGGGACGACGCTGACGAGGAGTGAACGACTGCGGCCGTCGGTTTAGCGAACGATCACGACCGGAACGGGCGCTCGCTTCGACACCGTCTCGGCGACGTTGCCGACCAGAAACCGGCGCGTCGCGCGATCCCAGTCGGAGCCGTGACTGCCGATGACGATCGTCTCGTAGTCCTCGGCACGGTCGATGATGTTCCGGGCCGGATGACCGACGCCGACGGCCGTTTCTATCTCGCGATCCCGGTCGTCGGCAATCGCCTGTGTTCGCTCGAACACCGACTCGGCGCGTTCGGCGGCCGCCTCCTCGAGGTCGTCCTCGAGGGTTAGTCCAACTGCATCACCCATCATCATCGACGGGACGCCGACGACGTGGAGGACGGTGACCTCGGCGTCGGGGTAGTTGTCGAGTGCGTACTCGAGGGCTCGACCGGCGTGTTCGGAATCGTCGACGGGAACGAGGATCGTCGAAAGCATACGGGTTGGTACGATGTCCAGCGCCTAAATCCCTCGTCGGACGGAGTGCTGTAACGATTTGCGGGCACGATCGCAAAACGGATCGCCGTTGAACCGACACCGACTGCCAGCAGTCCGTTTCAGGCGACGCCCGGAAGGAGCGTAAAGAATCCGTAGGCCAGTATCGTCGACATCGACGGGCCGATGATCCACATCGAGAGGTACTTGATCACGGCTCGCGGGTTGAACAGGTCGCCGGCGTCGAGCACTTCCTCGGGCTCTTCCTCACCGATCGGTGGTGATGGTTCGCCTTCCATCTCCTCGGCCGTGATCGCTCCCGGAACGATTTCTCGCTCCGTGATCTCGCTGTCGCGGGTGACCGCCTCGCGGACGGTGATCGGTCGGGTCGCCCGGCCCCAGCCGATGCCGACGATGGTCATCACCGTCGCCATCACGAGGCTGATCGGAATCCCGATATACGAGAGCGCGGTCGTGATCGACGACGCCGTCACCATGACGAACAGCGCCGCGAGAAGCGGGATGTCGCTCAGTTCGCCCCCGACCGATTCCATCGTTCGCCGGGCGATGGTGAACCCGCCGAGGCCGATGGCGAGCGTGGCGATGACGACCGCGGTGTTGACCTCGAGTCCCGCTTCGCCGACCAGCGGCGCAGCGGCGTTCGGGACGTTGCTCGCACCGGCGCTGAACGCCATGTAACAGCCGACGGCGAACACGACGGCCGTGGTCCCAATCTCCGATCGCGTCGTGTTCGGACCAAGCGCCACCGTCGGAATCGGGCCCCGTCGCTCGAGAGTCAGCAGTGGTCCCTCCGTCTTTTCGATCGTCACCCGCTGATTGATCGCCGGATAGATGTATCGGCCGATGATTCCGCCGATCCAGAAGCCGATAATCGGCGTGACGATCCACCAGGAGATGATCTCGGTGATCGTCGCGTAGTTCAACGTGCCAGTTGCCAACCCGAGTCCGGCGATTGCGCCGACGGTGGTCATCGACGTCGGGACGGGGACGCCGAAGATATTGGCCACGAGGATCCCCAATCCGATGAAAAAGAGCACGGCGACGCCGGCGGACAACGTGAGGTCGATCGTAATAATGCCCTCGCTGAGCGTTTCCATGACGTTCTGCCCGACGCTGATCCCGCCGAGAAAGACGAACACGGTCATGATCGCTGCCGCCGCCGTCTTCGTGACGATCCCGGCACCGACGGCGGGGCCCCACGTGATGCCCGTCGACGAGCCACCGATATTGAAGCCAACGAAAATCGACGCAACGACTCCAACCAGGAGAAGCGTTTCGACCATCTACGAATTATACGTGTGTATTGCTGAAATATCTACTGGAGCGACAACGTTGGTTATATTGACCTTTCCTGTAACTTATTAAATCAAAGGTAGGGTATCTTTTCCAACGCTTCGGCCCGACCACTGCCTCACACACCCCAAAAGACCGAGATGCCGAGGACGGTCACGATCGACAACAGCAACTGTAGCGGTGCGCCGACGCGGAAGTAATCGCTGAAGCGGTAGCCCCCCGGTCCGTAGACGAACAGGTTCGTCTGATAGCCGATCGGCCCGAGAAAGGCCGTGCTGGCGGCGAACGTGACCGCGAGGACGAACGCGAAGGGATTCGCGCCGATACCCGCCGCCGCGGCCGCGGCGACCGGGATCAAGAGGACGACGCTCGCGTTGTTGCTGATCAGTTCCGTGATCAGCCCCGTTACGATGTAAAACAGCCACAGGACCACGATCGTCGGCAGGAAGCCGGCCGTCTCGACCACGAGGAAAGCGAGGTAGGCGGCCGCACCCGACTGCTCGAGGGCGATTCCGAGCGGGATCACGCCCGCCAACAGGAAGATAATGTCCCACTCGACGGCGTCGTACATCTCGTTTGGCTCGAGGACGCCCGTGACGACCATCGCGACGACGCCGGCGAGCGCCGAGAGCAGGATTGGATAGATCTCGAGGGCGGCGACGGCGACGACGCCGATCATGATGGCGATGGCGATCGGCGCTTTGGCGGCCCGATAGTCGGGTTGGGGCGGTTCGCGAGCAACGATCACGTCGTCGCGTCTCGAGAGTCGATCCAGCGTGTCGGAGGGGGCCTGTACGAGCAGCGTGTCACCGACGTCGAGTCGCCGGCCGACGATTCGGTCGCCGATTAGTTCGCCGTGGCGACGAAGTCCGAGGACGGCAGCGCCGAACTCCTCGCGAAACGCTTCGGGGTCCAGTCGTTCGCCGACGAGTCGGGAGTCGAGCGAGACGACCAGTTCGGTGATACTGCCGTCGCCTCCTTCGGGTGAGAGCTCTGCGGTCGACGCCGGCCGTCCAACAAGTTCGACACCGAATGCGTCCTCGAGCATCGTGATCGCGTCTCGATCCGTCCGGACGACGAGAATGTCGCCTTCGCCGAGTTGCGTGTCGCGTCCGGGGGCGACCGACCGATCGCCGTCGCGGACGACCTGTACGATATCGATTTCGGGACCGAGCTTGTTGGTCGCGTTCCCGACCGTCGACCCGGCGAGTGGCGAGCCTGCCACGACGGCCACGTCGGCGAGGTAGTCGCCGACCTCGTAGGACTCGAGATAGTCCGCCTGTGGCGGCACGCGCTCGGGGATGAGGTAGTGACCGACGAAGATCAGGTACAGCGAGCCGACGACGACGACGATGGCACCCAACTGCGTGAATTCGAACATCGAGAACTGGTGGAGTTCGGCGTAGTCCTCCCCGAGGCGGCCGCTGATATCGCTTGCGAGGATGTTCGTGGACGTGCCGATGAGCGTGAGCATGCCGCCGACCTGCGAGGCGTAGGACAGCGGAATGAGGAGCTTCGAGGGCGACGTGTTTCCGCGGTTCGCGACGTCGGAGACGACCGGCACCAACAGCGCGACGACCGGCGTATTGTTGAGAAACCCGGAGACGGGCCCGCTCGCGAGAGTGGTCGCGAACAGCTGTTTCCGGAGGTTGTCGCCCGCGAACCCGGCCATTCGCCGGCCGACCTCTTGGACGACACCCGTTCGGGCGACGCCGCCACTGAGGATGAGCATCGCGAGCACCGTAATCGTCGCGTCGTTGGCGAAGCCGGAAATGCCGGTGCTCGGGTCGATCCCCGTCCAGGGCTCGAGGACGACGAGGATCACGATCAACAAGATCGCGGTGACGTCGATCGGCAGTCGCTCGGTGACGAAGAGGACGAGTGCCAGCCCAACGACGCCGAAGACGACGAGCATGTCACTCGTCAGGTCTGGCTGGGTGGTCGCTTCCTGAGCGAGGAAAACCGCTGACGACATTCGATTGTGTCGATCCTCGACGGCCCGACCTGTAGTCTCTCTGCACGAACGCCAGACTGTTCGGGTTCTGTAGACGTCGCTTCCTACTCGAGTCAGGCGCACTCCCGACGCTGTGCTTTCGGTGCTACCCGGAGTCCGTCTCTCGCTCTCTCAGCCAGTCGGTGTGGGCGTCTCTTGGTTCGGTGAGTACGGCTTTCCCTGCCCTATCTGTTTCAACCACGACTGACGACGTCGGCGGCTTCCGGAGGCTTTAGGCGCGCCCCCGCCTTCCGCCCCCTCATGAGCACGTTTCCGGCGTTCGAAGTCCTTCCCGCCGTCGATTTGCAGGACGGCGAGGTCGTCCAGCTCGTCCAAGGTGAACGCGGCACCGAGAAGACCTATGGCGACCCCGTCGAGGCAGCCCACCGCTGGATCGACGCGGGGGCGAACTCGCTGCACCTCGTCGACCTCGACGGTGCGTTCGACGGCGAGCGAGGGAACGCCGACGCCATCGACGCCGTCCTCGAGGCCGTCGACGTGCCGACCCAACTGGGCGGGGGAATCCGCACGGCCGCGGACGCCATCGACCTGCTCGAGCGCGGCGTCGACCGCGTTATCCTCGGCACTGCGGCGGTCGAGAACCCCGATATCGTCGCCGAAATCAGCGAGACCCATCCCGACAGCGTCGTCGTCAGTCTGGACGCGAAAGACGGTGAAGTCGTCGTCGAGGGCTGGACCGAAGGAGCCGGTATCTCACCCGTCGAGGCCGCCGAGCGATACGAGGACCTGGGTGCTGCGGCGATTTTGTTCACGAACGTCGACGTGGAGGGCCGACTCGAGGGCGTGGCAACCGAACCGGTCAGAGAACTGGTCGAGGCGACCGGCGTTCCGATCATTGCCAGCGGCGGCGTCGCGACGCTCGAGGACGTCCGGGCACTCGAGGCGGCTGGAGCTTCGGCTGTGGTCGTCGGCAGCGCGCTGTACGAAGGGAACTTCACACTCGAGGACGCCCAAAACGCGGTTGGCGAGTAACTTTTAGAGCCGACTGTTCCGTTTTACTGTCGATTCACGTGTTCTCGAGGTCGATTTACGTGTTTCAAAGCCAATTCTATGCGTTCTCGAGGACGACTTTTCCGTTTCGAGGACGACTCGAGAGCGATTATCCGCTGTTGCTGGCGGCAATGATTTCCACAACCTCCCCAGCCGATTTCTTCTCACGGGCGCTTCGCGCCCGTTTGAATGGTTCGCGGAATCTCCGGTTCCGCGCTAACGCTCGTTACACTCGCTCATCCCTCGCACGGGATTCTCAGCCGGCCTCACTCTCGCTCGGACGGCTGACAGCGCGCGCCACGTCGATGCACCGGCCGGGCACACGGTTTGGCCGGGAGCACGGCTCGAGCAACACGAGAGCCGCGCTCCTCGGGGAAGGGCAGGCGCTTTACCGGTACTCTCCG
Organism: Natronorubrum sediminis; assembly: GCF_900108095.1. Taxonomy (NCBI): domain Archaea; kingdom Methanobacteriati; phylum Methanobacteriota; class Halobacteria; order Halobacteriales; family Natrialbaceae; genus Natronorubrum; species Natronorubrum sediminis. Next base: position 1,368,766 of record NZ_FNWL01000001.1, on the reverse strand, counting down.
CGAGTGAGTCCGAAGGACGAACGAGCGGGCCGACGACTGACGTGGAGGCCGCAAAGCGGCCGGAACGGAAGGAGGAGTGCTTTTAATCGAATTTTTGCCGAGGGTGCGCCTTTGGCGCACCCGCAGCGCAAAACTTCGTTTCTACGACTTCCAGAAGGCCGGCGTCAGGAGCACGAGCACGGGGATGATCTCGATGCGGCCGATCCACATCATGACGATCATGATGGTTCGCGTGGTGACGGGGAAGCCGGCGTAGTTGTCCATCGGGCCGGCCATCCCGAACGCGGGGCCGATGTTGAGGAAGATCGATCCCGACGCGCTGATCGCTTCGAATTCGGTGACAGTGGGGTCGCTAAAGCGGGCCGCGTCGACGACGACGACGACCGTCAACAGGAAGAAGATGACGAGCACCAGCAGGATGTAGGCGTAGATGTCGCGGATGGTGTCTTCGTCGACGACGGTGTCGCCGAGTCGAATCGGGCGGACGGCTTCCGGGTGAACCGAGAGGAAGAGATTCCGTCGGAACGCCTTGAGCGTCACCAGCCATCGCAGGGACTTGATCGAACAGGTCGTCGACCCGGCCATCCCCCCGATGAACATGCTGAAAAAGAGGATGAACGTCGCCCCGGAGGGCCACTCGCCGAAATCGGCGGAGGCGTAGCCCGTCGTCGTCACCAGCGAGACGACGTTGAACAGGCCGTGTCTGATCGTCTCCTCGAGACTGCCATCGATCGTCGGGTCGACCCAGAGGACGGCCGCGACGAGTGCGCTAAACCCGACGAGGATGCCGACGTAGAAGCGAAACTCTTCGGACTGGAACGGGTGACTGAACTCGCCTTGCGTGATGTAATAGAGCAAGACGAAGTTGGTCGCCCCGAGGATCATGAAGGGCATGATGGCCCACTGGACGGCGGGCGAGAACGCGGCGATGCTCTCCGGTTCGGGTGAAAAGCCGGCCGTCGCGACGCTGGTCATCGCGTGGGAGACGGCGTTGAAGAGGTCCATGTTGCCGTCGAATCCGAGGAGGTACAGGGCGTAGAACGTCGCCGCGGCGAGGACGGTGAGGCCGACGTACAGCCCCCAGATGAGCCGTGCGGTTTCATCGAGGTGTGGGCGGAGTTTGCGGACGTTACGGGTCTGGGTCTCGGTCTCCATCAACTGGGCACCACCGACCATCAGGTTCGAGAGGAGGCCGATGGCGACGACCAGGATTCCGAGGCCGCCGAGCCACTGGATCAACTGCCGCCAGAGCAAGATCGCGCGAGACTGATTCTCGAAGTCCCACCCGCTCATCACGGTTGCCCCGGTTGTCGTGAGGCCGCTCGTGCTCTCGAAGAGGGCGTTGACGAGGCCGCCGACGGATGCCGAAAACGCGGATGCTGTGGGGGCGCCGACGCCGACGAGGGCGAACGGAATCGCGCCGATAACGGCGACGCTGAGCCACGTCAATGCAACCATCAAAAACGCCTCTCGCTGTCTCAGTTCGCGTTCCTCGCTCAGGTGCTCGAGGCCGAGTCCGACGACGACCGTGGCGGCGACAGCGGCGGCGAAGGGAAGCGTGCTATCGCCGTCGAATACAGCCAGTAAGAGTGGGACGGATAGCGGGACGGCGAGCCACTTCAACACCGTTCCGGTGAGGCTGCAACTCGAGCGCCAGTCGACACGAATCCCCATCGAGTGACTGTGACTGTGAGTGGCGGGACATTAATCGGTTCGGAACGAAGCGAGGGGCCGTCTTGGTTCTGTGGTCGGCTACAGGCGGTGTGAGTGACTCGAGTTGGCTCGCGGTCAGCGTTTGTATCCGTGGCCGACGTAGAGGGCGAGGACGTTGGCTGCGAGCAAGACGAGGAACAACAGGGTCGCCTGTGGTGAGCCGAGTCCCTGCGCGAGAAGTGGCAGGTGGGCGAACGGAAGGGCAATTGCACCCCAAAACGACACGAACTGTACCGGGAGTTTGACCGAGTCGACGAGCGAGCGCCGAGGGTGGTCGTGACGGTCTGATTCGGGGCTGGACGGGTTGATCGAGTCGTTCGAGAGGGGGGTGGAGGAGTTGGACATCAGGGGGTCACCGTTTCGTAGCTCTGACTTTCACTGAAACCATCATATAAGTAGTCGAACCTTGGGGTTGTTTCGGGTCGTTTTAGTCGAGAAAGTGTACCAATACGCGTGGGGATTATCGGCTTAAAATCGGCTAAAACTTTTAGAACGCTTTTTCAGGCCGTGGATTGCCGGCTGGACTGTCCAGTTACATTTGTCCAGAGTAGGTGCCGATAATCCGATCCTACCATTATTTTGACAGTCACTGAACGCAATCGCCTTGTACCGGCGGGCACATCGATGTGGATATGAGCGAGCGAACGGCAACCGTCACGCGCGAGACCGCCGAGACGTCGATCGAGTGTACCCTGTCGGTCGACGGCGACGGTGACGCGGACGTCGACACGGGAATCGGCTTTTTCGACCACATGCTGACGTCGTTCGCCAAACACGGCCTCTTCGACCTCGCCCTCGAGTGCGACGGCGACCTCGAGATCGACGATCACCACACCGTCGAGGACGTCGCGATCGTAATCGGTGAGGCGTTAGATGGCGCACTCGAGGACAGGTCCGGCATTGTTCGGTACGCAGACCGGCAGGTCCCACTGGACGAAGCCGTCGCCGGTGTCGTCGTCGACGTGAGCGGGCGGCCGCGCTGGTACTTCGACGGCGAGTTCTCGCAGGCCCAGATCGGCGGGTTCACGAGCGACATGGCGCGTCACTTCGGCGAGTCGCTGGCGATGAATGCGGGGCTCACCGTCCACGCGGAGGTCTCGGGTGAAAACGCGCACCACGAGGTCGAGGCGTTGTTCAAAGCGCTCGCGCGGTCGCTCGACGATGCGACGCGAGTCGACGAGCGACGGACGGGAACGCCCAGTACGAAAGGAACGCTCTGAGCTACTCGCGTTGCAGTGTTCCGTCCGATTCGACGAACTCGCCCGTCTCGAGCGCGTAGTCGACGATCGCTTCGACTTCGTCTCCCTCGAGATCGTACGCACCGGCAGCCAGGTTTTCGACGGTCGTCCGTTTCATCGGGAACTCGCGGTTTTGCAGCAGTCGAATAACCTTCCCGTAGGCTGCAGGCGGTTTCCTCGCCGATTTCGACTGCTGTAATGGTTGTGTGTCGACTGGTGTCTTGTCGCTCGAGTCGGCTGGTGTGTCATCACTCGAGTTGGCCGCTGCGTCGTCGCTCGTCTCGATCGCGGGAGCCGCCGCCTCGTCGCCGGTCGCGTCGACTGCGTCTGTGGATTCGACCTCGTCGAAGGTGATGCCATCTCGGTGTGATGACTCGAGTTCGGCGGTCGATGCGTGTCTCTCGTCGTCGGATTCGTCGGATTCGTCGGATCCAACGGTGTCCGTTCGGTCATCTACGTGGGGAGCGTCACTCGACTCTGCCGTCGTCTCTCGTCCCTGTCGTGTCGCTGAGTCGGCATTCGACGTGGTGGCGGGATCGTGGTCTGGGGCCGCGGTGGTTTCTTCGGTGCTCGAGGCGGTCGCCGCCTCGCCGAGACCGGCGCGGGTGAGGAGCGGTTCGAGGAGTTCCTCGAGCGTCGGCTTACAGCCAGCACAGAGCACGACGCGCCGTTGTTCGCTTTCTGTCGGCTCGAGTTCGGGTGGCAGGACTTCGAACGTGCCGGCGGCGTCGCCACCACAGAAGTCACAGGTCCGGAGTTCTCGCATGCGCTTTGGTAGTTGCTGGACCGTCAAAAATCGCCCGTCAGACGACGGACACGTCAGTGCCGGCGAGAGTCGTCGAGCGTGTGATCCGTCCGGACAGTGGCGGTCCCATGGTGGGATTTTTGTGACTATTGTGGCTCGAGGACGCACTGGCGTCGAACACCGACCATTATAGCCCGGCGCGCATTGAGATGAGAACGAATGTTCGACGAAATCATGGAAAAGTTCGAGGGATCGCCGAGCCAGCAGGCGGTTATTCGCTTGCTCTTAGAGCGCGGATTCTCCGTCAACGACGACGGCCGCGTCGTCTCGGGCGGCATCGAGATCCCGAACACGGGAATCGCGCGCGAAATCGGCGTCGACCGTCGCGTCGTCGACTCGACGACGGACGTCATCCTCGAGGATCCGGAACTGCGTCGGATCTTCCAAAACATCTCGCAGGTGCCGAGTCTCATGGACCTTGCACCCGTTCTCGACCTGACGGTGCTCGCGATCGCCGTCGACGACGCCGACCAGAAAGGGATCGTCGCGCAGGTGACGGGGACGCTCGCCGAACACGATATCTCGATTCGCCAGACGATCAGCGAGGATCCGGAGTTTACCGACGAACCACAGCTCTACTTGGTCACCGACCAAGAACTCCCGGGCGACGTGTTCACCGCGATTCGCGAACTCGAGTTCGTTCGGAAGATCGAAATTCAGTGAGCGGTCGGCTGTTTTACTCGGTGTCGTCGAACTCGTCGAGGACCGTCTCGAGTGCGCTCGTCAGTTCCTCGAATCGATTCATCGACATGGAATCGGTCGTCACCCAGACGCCGTGTTCGCCGCGGATCACCCGCGAGAGGTAGCCATTTTCGAACATTCGGATCGTGGCTTCGTACGCCCCGAGTTGCGTATTTCGGTACGCCGACTGGGAGCGAAAGCCCAGTCGCTCGTGGTCTGCGAAGCCGACCAGATCGGCGGTTTGATCGAGATCCGAACGGAGATAGAGCTGGTCGACGTCGTCTTCGGTGAAGTACGTGATACTTCGCAGTTCGTCGCCGACTGCCGTTCGACAAACGCTCTCGAGTTCTTCGGCGAGTGTCTGGTCAATGGTATCGTTGGTCATAGACACATGGACGATAGAGGGGTGTAAGAACGTGATGGTCGGCCACTTCGATTGCCACCCCCTCGAGACGGTGGAGTGAGGGCCGAGACCGACGCCGTTCGGTCGGCCGTCGAGAACTGACGCCGCTCGGACCGACGCGCTCTTTTCGCGGGCGGGTGTACGCATCACCATGTGTGAGCGGTGGAACCGAAGACGCTGGCGATGGTCGAGACGGCGGGGGCGAAACGCGGAAGGTGGCCGTCCGTGAGCCGAACGTACCTGACCGTTTCCGAGCCTGCGACCGCCGAGTTCGTCGTGCAGGGGTCCGAGTTTCTCGGCCACGTTCGGCCCGTCGACTCGGTCGCCGCCGCCGAATCGTTCGTCGAGACCGTCAGCGAGGAGTACGCCGACGCGACCCACAACGTCCCCGCGTATCGCGTCCGCGTCGGTGGCGACGCCGGGCGAAGTGACGAGGACTCGAGCGACGTCGCAGACAGCGGCTTTCTTCGCGAGTACTCGAGCGACGACGGCGAGCCCTCCGGCTCTGCGGGGAAGCCGGCGCTGAACGTCCTCACCCAGCGAGAGATCGAAAACTGTGCGGTCGTCGTCACGCGCTACTACGGCGGGACGAATCTCGGCGTTGGCGGACTCGTCCGGGCGTATTCCCGCGCAGTCAAGGACGCCGTCGACGCGGCGGGCGTCGTCGAAGAACGACCCCACGAAACGGTCTCGATCGGCGTCGCGTACGACGACTCGGGAACCGTTCGGAGCATCCTCGAGAGCGAAGGCTACGAGTTCGACGCGGAGTACCAGGAGGCCGTCGCGTTCGACGTTCGCGTGCCACTCGAGGCGGCCGAGGGGTTCCGCGATCGACTTCGAAGCGCGACCAGCGGCCGCGTCGACCTCGAGTGAGGGTCACCGACCGTCGCTCGGTTCGGTTCCACTCGCTAGGCGTTTGTCGACTGCGTCGAGAAACGCGTCCGGGTCCGCGAGTTCGTCGCGATCGAATCGCACGTCGCGAAGCCCGGAATCGAGGACGAGTTCACCGCCGCGGAGGCGGACGTGGTCGACGTCGTCCCACGCGACGAAGCCCTTCGTGTACGGCCGTCGCCTGACGAGTCCGCCGTCGTAGCACTGTACTTCACACCGTTCTCGTCCGGGACCGAACGACCAGCGTCCCTCGACGAGACAGCTGACAGCCCAGAAGCCGGCGATGGTGAGCCAGCCGAGTCCCGCGAGCCAGTTGCCGACGGCGGCGTTGCCGACCGCGAGCACCGCCCACATGATCGCGATGACGATATCGGCGGCCGGCGTGCCGACGGGCTCCCACTCCCACGTTCGGTCGGGACTGCCGGGGGTCATCGCGTCGACGTAGCGGTTTCCGGCGAGTTGTGAGAGGGCGTACCCCGTCGCAAACACGAGCAACGCGATGACGAGCGTGACGTGATTCGCAGGCGTGTCGAACGGTGCGAACCACGTCCCGAGAAACACGAGCGCCGGGAGCGCGAGCGCGACGCGGCGAACGGCCGACCGACCGAGTCGAATCGGCAGGCGCTGATCGACTCGAGCGAGGAGGATGCCGCCGAGTGCACCGGCGACGAACCCGCCCGCGCTCGTGGACTCGAGGCTGGCTGGCCAGCCGTCGATCGCTCCGGCGAGTATCGTGGCGAGACCGGCGAGGAGGACGCCACCGTAGACGCCGCTTGCGACCTGAAACACTCTATCTGGTCGTTCGGGCGTCCGATCGATACTCCCGGCGGAATCGGGGGCGTTGTGGGCGGCCACGATCACCTTGTTCTCTGCCATCTTACAAAAGTTTGAACGACGCCGGCCGTGTCAGGCGTCACTCACCGTCGGCGTCGACACGGTGGACTCGGCCGACTCACCTTCGTCCGCTCGAGCCCGGTTGCGATAGGTGAGGCCGGCGAGCAGAACGAGGCCGATGACGCGAAGCGGGAAGGTGATCACGAAGATGGTCAGGTGCGAGGGGATACCGAGGAGGGTGAGGAGTAACTCGACGACGAGCAGGGATAGTTCCGGCACCATGAGCAGGATCGACGCGACCGAGTACAGCGCCCGGTCGACGGTGTCGACGCGCGTGTACTGGTAGCCGATGATCGTGACGGCGAGGGCGTAGACGCCGAGGAACATCCCGAGCACCGGGATCATCACGTCGGGGACGAAGAAGCCGAGGTCGGCGACGTCTGCCCAGCCGATCATCCCCCAGCCGTCCTCTCCTTCGCGCAGGAGGAGGATTCCCGGCGAAAAGACGAACGCGAACGGCACGAGCACCTTGTTGAGCGAGAGCAAGAACGCAGTCACTGCCGTCGCCATCTCGTCGGCTTTAGCGACCCCCGCGCCGGCGAAGGCGGCGACGGCGACCGGCGGGGTCACGTCCGCCATCAGCCCGAAGTAGAGGATGAAGAGGTGCGCCGCCAGGAGTCCGATTCCGGCTTCGACGAGCGGTGTCTCGAGCATCGCGACCAGGATGATGTACATCGCGGTCGTCGGCATCCCCATCCCGAAGATGATCGACGCGACGCCGGTCAGGACGAGCAAGAGCAACATCGACCCCCCGCTGACGCTCTCGATGAGCGACGCGAGATTCGGCCCGAGTCCGGAGACGCTGATGACGCCCGGAACCACGCCCGCCGCGGCGACGGCGATGACCACCGTCGTCGCGGTACGCGCGCCGGAGTCCATCGACTTCAACACGAAGGTACCGAACTGGTAGGCCCTGCTCGAGGCCATACTCGGTCGGCCAATCGCCTTCGCGGTGCGCTCGGCCGAGCTGTCGACGGCGTCGTCGAAGTCGAGCAGCGGCGCGTCGGCGAGCGGCCGAGCCAGTACGAACGCGACGCTAACGAGGATCGTGATCACGCCGAGGTCAGACACCGCGGCGGAGACGGCGGCACCGATGGCATAGGGCTCGGCGGCGCTCTCGAGGCCCGCGAAGACCTGTCCCGCGTCGACCAATCCGCCGCCGACGGTCGCGTACGCACCGACCTGTGCGAGAGCAATCGCGACGATCGTCGTGAGCAACGGAATTCCCGTCCGTTCGTCGTAAGCGGCGACGAGCGCGATGACGGCGATGACGGCGACGATCGTCAACCAGCCGGCGCGGTTGACCGAGAGGCGAGCGATCACGAGGTAATACAGGAGGAGCAAGACGGGAATGAGGTAGAACCAGCCGGTTCGTAACGCGTCGGACGCGTCCGGAAGCTTCGACCGCGGGAGGCCACCGACTCCGCTCTTGACGGCCTCGAAGTGGACCATCACCCACATGCCGAAGAAGAAGGCGATCGCTGGAAGCGTGGCGGCGATGATCACCTCGTCGAAGGGAGTGCCCGTGAACTCCATGATCAGGAAGGCGGCCGCACCCATCACCGGCGGGAGCATCTGGCCGCCCGAGGAGGCCGACGACTCGACGGCCCCGGAGAACTCGGGTGAGTACCCCGAGCGCTTCATCAGCGGAATCGTGAACGCGCCGGTCGTCACCGTGTTCGCGATCGACGACCCCGAAAGCATTCCCATGAAGCCACTCGAGACGGTGCTCGCTTTCGCCGGGCCGCCCTTTCGGGTTCCCGTCAGCGAGTACGCGAGATCGATGAACCACTTGCCAGCGCCGCTCATCTCGAGGAACGCGCCGAAGAGGATGAAGATGAAGATGAACCGGACGCTGACGCTGACGGGCGTGCTCATGACGCCCGCTTCCGTGGTGAACCAGAGGTTGTAGACGATGTTCCCCCAGGTTTCGGGCGTAATTGCGAGCGGACCGAGCAGCGAGTCTCGCGGGATGAAGTGGCCCCACCGCGCGTAGACGATGAACGACGCCACGAGCGACATGAGGAGCACGCCGAGGGTCCGTCGTGTCGCCTCGAGCACTAACAGGAGGCCGAGTGCCCCAATTACGAAGCCGAACGGCACCTCGTCGAGCGGGATCCCGAGCGTGGCGACGGCCATCACGACTGGCTCGAGCCACGGATAGATCTCGTGCAGCGCGTCGACGTCGCCGATACCGACGATCGCCATATCCTGTCGTTGGTCGTAGTTGGTGACGATGAAGTGCGCGGGAAGTATCGAGAGGACGATACAGACGACGTCGATGGGCGTCACGCGACTCATCGACGGGTCGACGAACACCCAACGCACGGCGTCACCGAGTCGAGTGACGAGTCTCTCGAGCGTCGAATCCGGTCCAGTTCGACGACTGACGGCGGGTTCGATTCGGCCGAGAGAGCGGGCGACGAAGCCCTCGCCGCGACTGGCCGGAAAGAGGAGAAATGCCAGGACCAGCGCGAACGTCACGTGGACCGTGTATATCTGTAGGGGCTCGAGCGATCCCAGTTCGATTTCGCCGACCAGTGGCAGTGTCGCGCCGAAGTAATAACTGCGGGCGGCGATCCACATCTGGAACGCCGAAAACGAGATGCCGATCAGGGCGACGAGCGCGGCCGCGAGTCCGCTGAGCGTTCGACGCCGTTGAACTTCCTGGAGCAGTTCGTCCTGTTCGTCCTCAGAGAGTGCGTTTTCGTCGTGGTGATCTTCGCTCATAGTGGCAGTAGGGAGCGCGTCGCTATCGCTCGTGGTCGACGGTCGTTTCGAGCGCGTCTCGCAGCGTTCGGTCGGTCACCGAGAGCGTGACGGTCCGTCCGTCAGATCGCTCCACCAGATCGTACCGTTCGGCCCCGACGACCAGTTCGTGGCCGGCGATCGATCCCGGTGTGACGCGCAGTTCCTCGGTCGATTCGTCGCTCTCGCGGACGTACCCCTCGTCGGTTCGCTCGATATCGTCGGTGGGGAGGCCCGCGCCGAACGACTGAAAGACCATCCGATCCATCCGGAGCACGTCTCCATCGACGACGTAGACGTCTTCGACGGGCGTCTTTTCGACGCTGTGGGTGTACGAAAGGGTTAGTTCTTCTCCGTCGTCGACCGGAATCTCGAGGAGGGCGTCACCGTCGGCGGCGTCGGCGACGATCAGGGTTCGGTCGGCCGACGCGCTCGTCGCGACGGCCCCAATCGTCCCGATAGCCGTGGCTCCAGTGGCCGCGGTAAGGGCGAGCGCGCGTCGACGGGTCAGTCGAACCACGATAGAGAGTGGGTGAAGTGAGTCGGTCGGTGAGTCGATCAACCAGCGACTCGAGTTCGACAGAAACGCGAGTCGGCGGTAGGCGTCGACCTCGATCGGCCGTCGCTATCAGTCGAAGTACGCTCCAGCGCCGGGGTGGAAGTCGATCGGAATGGCGTCCTGCGCCGATTCTGCGTCGATGTACTCTTCTTTCTGGGTGACGTCGTCCGTGTTCTCGAAGATGGCCTCGGTCACTTCCTCGACGATTTCGTCGTCGACGCCTTCGTGAGTGGCGATCATCGCCTCGACCGACACGGTCTGTACGTCGTCGTCGGCTCCCTCGTAGGTACCACCGGGGATCTCGTCCTCGGAGAACCACTCGGCTTCGTCCATCAAGTCCGCCCGAATGTCTTCGGGAACCTCGACCAACGTGATGTCCGTCGTCTCTGCAAGTTCGTCGACCGCGCCGACTGGCCAGCCGCCGACGATGACGGCGGCGTCGATGCCCCCGTCTCGGATCTGGTCGGCCGCCGTGGCGAAGTCTCCGGTCTGCTCGTCGGCCTCGACGCCCGCCGTTTCGAGGATCTGCTGGGCGTTGACCTCGGTCCCACTCCCCTCGTCGCCCACGTTGACCGTCGCGCCGTCGAGGTCTTCGATCGATTCGACGTCGGCGTCGGCATCCGCGACGATGTGGATTGTTTCGGGGTACAACGAGCCGACGGCGCGAAGGCTCGTCATCTCGTCGTCGATTTCGTCGATCCCGACGCCGTTGTACGCGAAGTAGCCGACGTCGTTTTGAATCAGGGCGAAGTCGGACTCGCCGCGCTCGAGGCGACCGACGTTCTCGACGCTCGCTCCGGTAGATTGCACCTGCAACCCGTGTGACGTCTGCGACTCGATGATACTCTTGAAGTCACCCGACAGCGGGTAGTAGGTCCCACTCTGTCCACCGGCGTCCCACTCGAGAATTTCGCCTCCGTCCGGATCTGGCTCGCCGATTTCGTCGTCGTCATCGTCGTCGTCGTCCGGTTCGGCATCTTCGCCGATACAGCCGGCGGTCGCTGCGAGTCCCAAGGCACCACTCGCTGCGACGAATCGTCGTCGTGGTATTTTCTTCTGCATGACAACCAAACGCACCTTATTATAGAACTTATACTTACTCATTTGAGGTAATGAGTGAAAAATATAATTTCTAATTACAGTAACTGAATCTGTTGTTTCGTCACTCATCGTTTACTCGAGGAGTCGAATTTGTCGGGTATCGCCCCCACGACAGCCGAAGCCGAACCAGATATAGGGTCGGCGACGGTGTCATTGTGGTAATGCGAACGATACGAGCAGCCGATTATCACGAACTCGCACACGTAGCCGACCCGCAACTCTCTCCCGACGACGAGCGTGTCGCGTTCGTTCGTCGCACGGCCGAGGACGACGAATCCGACGTAGCGACGATTCACGTCGTCCCGGTCGGCGGCGACGGGCACACCCAGTTCACCGCGAGCGACGGCGTCGACAGCCAGCCCCGCTGGAGCCCCGACGGCGACTGGCTCGCGTTCGCCAGCACCCGCGGTGAGACCGACCGCCAGCAACTCTGGGTCGTCCCGACCGACGGCGGCGAAGCCCGACGCCTCACGTCCGTCGTCGGAGGAATTGCGGACCTCGAGTGGAGTCCGGACGGCTCCCGATTGTGCTTCACCCAACGGGTCACGGAAGCCGACTGTGAAGCGAACCGAGACACCGCGGTCGATCCCGAGTACGAGCCAGCGGAGCCGGATCCGCGCGTGATCGATCGGCCGATCTACCGCGCCGGAACCGAGTATCACGATGGGAACCGAAGCCACGTCTACGTCGTCGACGTCGCTGTGGCTCTCGAGACGGCCGACGAACCCGACGACGACGCGATTACGCGACTCACCGACGGCTGGGAGACCGACTACGTCTCCCCCACCTGGGGCAATTCCGAGACGATCTACTACGCCGCCAAGACGGGGCCGGAACCGGACGATTCGCTCACCTACGACCTCTCCGAACACCGACTCGAGGGCGACGAGGCGAACGAGTCCGACGCCGTCGAGGTGTTCACGCAGACGACGGGCTGGGTCACGTCGCTCGAGGCGACCGAGGACGGCCGAGTCGCCTTCGAGTACACTCCAGAGGACCGCGCTTCGATGCGCCAGACCGACGTTCGTGTCCACGACCGCGAGAGCGGTGACGAGTGGACGCCGACGGCCCCGCTCGACCGCACAGTCGGCAGTCGCTGTTCGTTCGAGTGGGCTCCCGACGGCGAGGCCGTGTACGTCTCGACGCCGGACGAAGGCTCGCGGGTTCTCTGGTCGATCCCGGCGGACGAGAGCGCCGAACCCGCGCTGGTGTACGGTGACGGCGTCGACATCGACGGCTTCTCGGTGGGATCGAACGCCGTCGCGTACACCTACAGCGAGTGGGATCACCCGGGCGACGTGTTCGTCACCACCCGCGGCGGCAACGAGTGCCACCGGCTGACTCGAGTCAACGACGACTATCTGGCCGATCGAGCAGTCCGGCAACCGGAGGAGGTGTGGTTCACGGTTGAGGGCGACGAGGACACACACCGGATTCAGGGCTGGCTCCTCACTCCGCCAGAATTCGACGCGGACGCCACCGACGAAACGTACCCGCTCGCGGTGGAGATCCACGGCGGACCCCACGCACAGTGGACGACCGCGGGGACGATGTGGCACGAGTTCCAGACCCTCGCGGCACGGGGGTACGTCGTCTTCTGGTGTAACCCGCGTGGCTCGACGGGGTACGGCGAGGATCACGCGATGGCGATCGAGCGCGACTGGGGGTCGATCACCCTGACCGACGTCCTTGCAGGCGTCGAGACCGCCTGCGAGCGCGAGTACGTCGACGACGAGCAGGTGTTCCTCACGGGCGGGAGCTTCGGCGGCTTCATGACCGCGTGGGCGGTCACCCAGACGGACCGCTTTCGCGCCGCCGTCTCCCAGCGTGGCGTCTACGACCTCACCAGTTTCTACGGCTCGACGGACGCGTTCAAGCTGATCGAGGGCGACTTCGGGGTGACTCCGTGGGACGACCCCGCCTTCCTCTGGGAGCAGTCTCCAGCGGCCCACGTGCCGAACGTCGACACGCCGACGCTCGTGGTGCACTCGGATTTGGACTATCGCACGCCCGCCAACACGGCCGAACTGTTCTACCTCGGACTGAAGAAACACGGCGTCGACACCCGCCTCGTTCGCTACCCGCGAGAGGGTCACGAACTCTCTCGGTCGGGCGAACCGGCTCACATCGTTGACCGCCTCGAGCGTATCGCCCGCTGGTTCGACGGCTACTCGAGTTCTCACGACGCTCCGCCTGCCCTCGAGCGTGACCGAGACGCGGGACTCTCGAGTCGCGACGGAGAGTCAGCGAGCGACCACTGAATAGTCACTCGAATGCCACGAAGGCACCGTTTCGACTGGACCGACGGCCGATGGGACGCCCCTTTTCGGGGGAATGAGCTGTCTCGAACCGAAATGAAGGGGTTCATCCCCGGCTGCCGGGCGACGAGCGATTTCGCCTCGAGTTCCGCACTCGGCTGGAGTCGACAAGCAGAAAAACGCCTACGGTGCTCGCTCACATTCGCTCGAGTATGGATCGAAACGTTGGCGGGATGGATCGGATTCTTCGGATCGTCCTCGGAGTCGCGTTGCTCGCGTTCGGCTACCGAAATCGCGATCGGACGACGGGCACGCTCGCCTTCATCGCCGGAAGCGATATTTTCGCGACGGCCGTTATCCAGCGCTGTCCTGTGAACGCCCTCCTCGGTATCGACACGTGCGGGTCAGAATCCTCGTGATGGGTGCTCTCTGACCCGAGTGGCCGTTCGGATCGAGTCGGGGATTTACTCGTCGGGATCGTAGTGAACGGCGTCGCCGTCGACGGGCGGAGCGCCGATGGCGATCACTTCGACGGTCGACTCCGCGTCTGCGGGGTTGTACGCCCGGTGTGGTGCTTTGGGACGGGCCGAAAATAGCGATCCCTCGGGGACCGTAAACTCCCCTTCTGGCGTCTCGACGCGCAGCGTCCCCGAACAGACGAAAAACGCCTCCTCCTGGGTTTCGTGGTAGTGATACGCCAGCGGTACCTGTTCTCCCGGCTCCGCGCGAAATCGGTTGATCGCGACGTGCTCGAGTCCGGTCGGTTCGCTCACCCGGCGCATGTCACAGGGTCGGTCCGCGACTGGCTCGAGGTCGTCTGGATCCACGTGCGTGTATTCCATGTGAGAGACTGTTCACCAGCCAGCAAAAATCCGGCGGCGAGGGTCAACGATGTCGATTCGTCGGAACCTCAGGTCGTCCGGAAGGCTCGGTCGCCAGCGTCGCCCAGTCCGGGGACGATGAAGCCGTCGTCGTCGAGGTAGTCGTCGATCGAGACCGTCAGCAAGTCGGCTTCGGGGCACTCCTCGTCGACGCGGAGCAGCCCCTCGGGAGCCGAGACCGCCGAGAGGACGATCAGGTTCTCCGGATCGGGCGAGTTCTCGATGACGTGCTCGAGGACGGTACACATCGTACTACCCGTCGCGAGCATCGGGTCTGCGACGATCACGGTGTCTTCCTCGTGAATTTCTGGGAGCTTGACGTAGTCGACCGTAATCGGAAACGAACCGTCTTCGTCGCGTCCAGCCTCTTCGTCGCGACTGGCGCTGATGACGCCCTGTCGTGCGCGGGGGAACGCCTTCAACAGCCCCTCGACGAACGGCGTCGCCGCGCGGAGCACGTTGATGATGACGACGTCGTCGAGCCCGCGGACGCGCTCGCCCATCGTGGGCTCGAGGGGCGTCTCGATCTCGACGTACTCGGTTTCCATGCGACCGTCGATGATCTCGTAGCCACAGATGCGGCCGAGTTTGACGAGTCCTTTCCGGAAGCTTACCTGCTCGGTTTCGACGTCGCGAAGCCGCGAGAGCGTGTCTTTCGCCAGTGCGTGGGTAACGAGATACGCGTTGTCCCGGTCTTCGATGGGCATATCTCTACAGCCTGTCGCCGGATAGTTCACAGTATCGATCACCCGCGAACGCAATGTGATCGACGCGTCCACCGTTTCGGACCGTCTCGAAACCGATTTCGACCTCTATCGTCCCTGGTACCGCCTCCGGTATTGACCCTACTCGGTGTCGTCGCCGCGAGTACCGGGGGTCGCAGCACGGAAGTTTATAGCCGTCCATCGCTTAGCCCTCGCCAGCCGATGGAAGAGAGCATCTCGGGATTCAAAGTCCGCGGTGATTGGGGCGACGTCGTCGAGCACGGCGAACGCATCACGCGCGCGCTTCGCGATTCCGGTGTCCACGACCCGAAAACCGACTCCCACGCACGATTCACTCGCGCGTTCGAAGAGTGGGACGAGTGGCGTCCGAAAGCCCACGAAACCCTCGAGGCGGACGTCAGCGAGAAGACCTCAGAGCAAGCGAGCATCGAGGAGGGAAAGGGCGAAAGAGCGGGCAAGGAGCCCGACGAGGACATCAAAACGGCCGGTGAGAAACTCTCCGAATCCTACGAACGACTCGAGCACGACGACGCGGAGGCGGCGATGGGAAACTGGCGCGAATCGATCGATTACGTCGCTCGAGCGGCCGACTCCGCCGGGCGGAAGGCGTTTCGTCGCGTCGAGGATACGGTGTACCAGAACGTGATGACGCAACTCGCACCGTATTACTTCGACAACGAACTCGTCAGCGCGAACATCCAGCAGTCGGCCAGAGGCGTCGACAACGGCGAGCAGTTCGTCTTCGAGGTCAACGTCAACGACGACGTGCTCAAAGACGACGTCTCCGAGCGACTCGCCGAGTACGAGGACGAGGTCGACCGCTGGCACGTCGAAGTCGAGAAAGACACAGGCGCCGCCGAAGCGATCGAAGGCGCTGAAACACCGCCCGATCCCGAAGACAACTCGAAGTCGACGACGAACTGACGATCGTCGGCTCACTCACTGACAGGGATCGCAACCGATGGTAACTCGAGCACTCCGATTTCCACGAGACCAGCGCTCACGACCGAGGCCAGCGCACACAACCGAGACCGACGCTCACGACCGAGGCCAGCGCACACAACCGAGACCGACACTCACGACCGAAATTGATGTTCACGAACGGTGACGACGACGCGAGCGTGTCGATGACAGACGCACCCACTGAACGGCACAGTCTCCGATTCGATACAGGTCGGCACACACTTGTAGGGCTAGCTGGAAGGTCGCCATAGATGGTCGAGTTCGTGACGGTCGCGACGTTTCTGGTGGCCGCACTCGCTAGCCTCTTTATGGCCTGGTCGATCGGTGCGGGCTCGAGCGGATCGACGCCGTTCGCTCCGGCGGTCGGGGCGAACGCGATTTCGGTGATGCGAGCCGGATTTCTCGTCGGTATTCTGGGTTTTGCCGGTGCGGTGTTACAGGGTGCGAACGTCTCCGAGACGATGGGCGGGGACTTGATCGGCGGCGTGACGCTGTCGCCGATGGCGGCGACGATTGCGCTCATCATCGCGGCGACGCTGGTCGCAACCGGCGTCTTCCTTGGCTATCCCATCGCGACGGCGTTCACGTCGACCGGTGCCGTCATCGGTGCCGGACTCGCGATGGGCGGGACGCCGGCGTGGGGGACGTACACCGAAATCGCCGCGATGTGGATCTTGACGCCGTTCGTCGGCAGCTTCTTCGCGTACGTGATCGCTCGAGCGCTGCGCGAGGAGCCGATTCCCGAACGGTACGTAATTATCGGTCTCGCGGGCGTCGTCGGGCTGTTGATCGCGAATATCGAGTTCGCCATCCTCGGCCCGCCGGACGGCGGTGCGTCGCTCGCCGAAACTGCAAGCGCTCTGCTCCCCGGATCGGTGCTTGCGGGGGTCGTCGCGGGCTCTCTCGCGATGGTCATCCTCTGGATGGTTCCGACCGCACTCGCCGTTCGAAACGATCCGGCGCGCGCCCAACGACGGTTTCTCCTCGTGATGGGCGGCCTCGTCGCCTTCTCGGCCGGCGGGAGTCAGGTCGGTCTCGCGATCGGACCGTTGATTCCGATGTCGGGTGACGTCGGGCTTCCGATCACCGCCTTGCTGGTCGGTGGCGGCGTCGGGCTGTTGATCGGCTCGTGGACCGGCGCTCCGCGGATGATCAAAGCGATCTCGCAGGATTACTCTTCGCTCGGGCCGCGGCGATCGATCGCCGCGTTGATTCCGTCCTTCGCTATCGCACAGGCCGCGGTGCTCTTTGGCATCCCCGTCTCGTTCAACGAAATCGTCGTCAGTTCGATCATCGGAAGTGGCTACGCGGCGGCCGGTGCCGGCGGTGGTGGGGTGAGCGCTCGGAAGATGGGACTCACCGTTCTCGCGTGGGTCCTCTCGCTGGTCGGTTCGATCATCATCGCCTACGGCGGCTACGTCCTCATCGACCTGATCCGCTTTTGACACCGCCCGTGTACTGTCACTGATTTCCCATATCAGATTCCAACGCGTTGGGAATCGTGAGGGGGTTGATTCTTCCCGAATCGAATGTACTACACGTCGCGTCCCACCACGCGACAGTAGCGCACGGCACACCAACCAACCATCATGCCCTGTGATCCGACCGCGAAGGTCGGTCAGCCCTACCGAGCATCTCTCTCTGCGGTTTTTTCGACCCCTTTCTGGAGTGAGACATCCGTCAGTTCGGTCACGAACCAACACCGGATCCCGTGAGCGTCTGCTCTAGACGCTCGAGCGAACCACAGTCACCGCGAGGTCCGGATTCTCGAGGATCGAACGGTCTTTGAGGGACGGGTGAGGAGTGTAGGTATGGACGAGGATGCGCCCGCGGATGCAGTCGGTTCCGAGACGATTCAGTGGCGACGCGACGCCTCGACGTCTCGAACCGTTCGTCTCCTGTGGTCACTCGGCGTCGGCACGTTCTTCGCGATGGCGATGATCGTTCTCACGTGGCGATTCTACGATTTCGCCGCACAGGGCGGTGCCGGGATGGTCGTCGTCGCGGTGTTCTTGGCACTCGTTGCGACGGTTCTCGCGCTGGCACTCGCACCGAACACCGAAGCCCGACTTCAGGTGATCGCCCGTCGGCTCCCGATGGATCAACCGTCCGAGGCGACCCTCTCGAGGGCGGTCGACGCCGCCGTCGGCACGATCGTGATGATGGCCATCATCGGGACCCTCATGGGAATCGGCCGGTACGTGTCCCAGCGCGAACTGCTCGCAGTTGGGGCCGGCCCCTTCACCGGCATGGCGGCCCTGTTGTTGCCACTCGCGCTCGTCGCGCTCGCGCTCGCGTCGTTCTTGCGCTCCGTCGGCACGCTGGATCGCGAGGAACGCGTTGTTTACCTCCACGACCCGGACCAGCGCGTCGACCTCGAACACATCGAGGCAACCTCTGCTCGCGAAATCGGCGACGTGACGATTCTGAAACTCGCGTATGCCCAACCCGACGGCCAGTACGTCGCGGGTCCGCGACGGATCGCCGTTCCGCCGACAGTCGCTCGAGAACTCGAGGGACTCGTCGACGGCCGCCGGGCGTAACCGTTTTCGCTCGTTTCTCCGCGTGCCGGCTTTTCGGTTCTTCTTCGACCCTCGTTGTGGGCCGCTCGAGGCCTTATCCGTCTATTAAATCCCGGATGCAAGCATTTTCGCGTTCGAGAAGACTCGCAATCGACCACTCTCCGCCCAAGCGCCGCGTACGACCTGTGTTGTGGCGACTCGCGCCCATCGAACCCGTCCTTATGAATGTATTTATCACGTTGTCCGATGGTTGATAAATATAGCCGATCGCAAGTCATATATGCACATTTTCGATATCCCTGAGTTGTGAACACGTGTGCTCGAGACCATCGTGTACAGAGCGTGCACGGGCCACTCGATCGACGCTGTGCGTGCGTCTCTGTCCGAGCCGACGGGACCGAGGGACGACCCCGAACCGTCGATTACGCCATCGTAACCGGCGGGGGGTCCATCGCTGACGGCTCGGGTAAATTGGGTCCGAACGTTCTCGGAACGCTCGAGACACGACTCGCTCGAGTGCCGGCCGAGGACACTACTCAGCCATGAAACGGAGCATCACGAGCGGTTTTCTCTCGATCGTCAGCATCAAGTTTCTCCTCATTAGCCTCGACTTCCTCTCATCGCCACTGCTCACCCGATTCCTGGGCGAAGGGTACGGTGACTACGCGTTTTTGATGTCGGTCTTCGCCATCTACATGATCTTCGTCAGCACGGGGGTCGGCGACGGCGTGCGAAAGTACGTCGCGGAAGATCGCGAGCGCGATAACTGGGATAGAGACGTCGTCGGCTTCTACCTCCGTCTGGCGCTGTTGCTCGCCGCGATCGGGTGTTTCTTCCTCGCGCTCGCCGCTCGAGCGGGGATCGTCACCTCTCAGTTGGGCGCGTCCTATCAGACGTACTTCTACCTCCTCTCGCTGGTCGTCTTCACGTCGCAGTTTCGCGAATACACCCGACGGACGCTCATGGGATTCGGCCTCGAGCGATACTCCGAGCCGCTGCTCTTTCTCGATAAGGTCCTGTTCATCACCGTCGGCGTCGGCCTCGCCTATCTCGGTTACGGCATTCCCGGCGTCCTGATCGGGCACATGGCCGGCGCGGTCACGACGACGGTCATCGGCCTCGCGCTGGTCAACCGCGAGGTGTCGCTGTTCCGTGCGTTCACTCACATCCCCTCGAGAGAGTTTCCTCGGCGGGATCTCTTCGCGTTCAACGCGCTCAGCATCGTGTTGATTCTCTGTTTGACGTCCCTCTACGAACTCGACGTCATGATGCTCGGTCTCCTCGGAACGACCCAGGAAACCGCGTACTACCGCATCGCGCTCACGATCGCGGAGTTCCTCTGGATCGTTCCGCTGGCGCTCCAGAACGTGCTTTTGCACTCAACCTCGAACATCTGGTCGAACCACGATCGCGAGCGGATCAACACGATCGCGGCCCGCGTGACTCGGTATACGCTGTTGTTCACGCTGTTGCTCGGAATCGGGCTCGCTGCGCTCGCGCCGGTTGCGTTACCGATTATCTATCCCGACGACTATATCGCGAGCTACGTGCCGATTCTCCTGTTGCTCCCGGGCTGTGTCGGGTTCGCGCTGGCACGGCCGATTCTCGCGATCGGGCAGGGGAAAGGGGACCTTCGCGTTCTGATCGTCTCGACCGGTGCAGCGGCGCTCGCCAACGTCGTCCTCAACGCGGCGTTGATTCCCCGCTATGGCATGCACGGCGCGGCAGTCGCGACCAGTATCAGCTACGGGCTCATGTTCGTGTTTCACATCTGGAGCGCGAGGGAGATTGGATTCTATCCGGTCGCCGACGCGCGTGTTCTGCGGGCCATTCTCGTGGGGTCGTTCGCCGCCGTTCCGATCTTCCTGCTCGCACAGTTCTTCGGCGACTCGTTCCTCTCGCTGATCGTTGTGCCACCCGCCGGTGCGGTGATCTTCTTCGCGCTCTCGATCGCCTTCGGCGCGGTCGATATCGACGAAGTTCGCGAGTTCCTCGAGAGCGTCCCGCTGCCGACCGATTCGATTCCGTCCGCACTTCGGTGAGCCGTCGCTGTGGGGAGAGACTCCTCGGAAACTCGCGTTTTCACTTTACACTCGTCTAACGCGTCAGCGCTCGAGAACCAGTACGTACCGCGTCAGCGAGCGATGCACTCGCCGCTCGAACGAGGCGTCGATCTCCCACCCCGCCGCACGCGCCTCGGTCACCCACGGTCGGTCGGCGACCATCACGGCTCTCGGGGCAACTCGTCGCGCTTCGGCGAGGGCACCAGAGACGAGATCATCGAGTCGGTGGGTCTCGATCTTGGACTGTCGCCCGTAGGGGGCGTCGAAGACCACGCCGTCGACGGCGTCGTCCGCGAGCGCCAGTCGCGTCCCATCGCCGCGAGCGACGTGCCAACTCCCTCGCGAGACGCCAGTCGGGGACGGTTCGTCGGGCTCGAGGAAGTGGGCTAGATTCTCTCGTGCGCCCTGGACCATCTTCGCCTGCGCGTCCGTGCCGATCACGTCCGCGCCGACGAGTCCGGCTTCGACGAGGCCGCCGCCGGTCCCACACATCGGGTCCAGAATCGTCGCGCCGGGGCGCGCACCGGCGAGGTTCGCGACGGCCCGGGCGAGCAGCGGGTCCATGCTCCCCGGCTGGAAGAAGGGTTTATCGGTGGGGGCGCGCGAGCCGAAATCCCGGACGCTCTGGGCTGCGAGCCAGCCCAGCGCACAGACATCCTCTTCGTCCGTCCCGTCCTCACTCGCGTCGTCCTCGAGTCTGCCGATCGAAAACGCGGCCCGGAGGACGTGATCGGGGTCGTCGAGGTCGACGTCGAACCCGCGCTCGACGAGAATTCCGCCGAGGTCGCGTTCTGCCTGCGCGGTGTCGACGCCGCTCGAGCCGTGGACGTCGGTTGCACGAACGGCGACCGTTCCCTCGCGATCGAGCGAGGCCGCCTCGAGGAGTCTGCGGGCGCTGTCGAGGCTGGCGTCCGTGCGCCCGAGCAGGTCGCTCGCCCGGTGGGTGTACGCGAGCCCGCGAATCCGGTCGGGTGCGATTGCGTTCGCGAGGGCGAGTCCGGGGGCGAGACGACGAATGCCACTCGCCGCGCTGGCGGCTTCGCGCGCTGCGAACGCGTCGTCTTCGCCGCCGAGCTCGAGGAGATACACGCCTTTGTCTCACCGTGGGGATACAATGAGCCTACCGCTTTCGGTGACTCTCGGACTGTCTTCCTCGAGTCGTGAGTGTCGGTGTCGACTACGCTCCATCTCGAAACCGAAGGGTGGGCGCTCGCGGAATCCGGCATATATACCGGATATATCAGGTGCCGGTACCAACCTTTATAAACCTTAAATACGTCTTTTTAAGCGACTTATGACGGATCCCAAGGACACCATCAACATCGAAAACGTGGTGGCGTCGACCGGCATTGGACAGGAACTCGACCTTCAGAGCGTTGCGATGGATCTGGAGGGTGCTGACTACGACCCAGAGCAGTTCCCCGGTCTCGTCTACCGAACACAAAATCCCAAGTCCGCTGCACTGATCTTCCGCTCGGGGAAGATCGTCTGCACCGGCGCAAAATCGACCGACGACGTTCACGAGAGCCTCCGTATCGTCTTCGACAAACTCCGTGAACTCCAGATTCAGGTCAACGAGGACCCAGAAATCGTCGTCCAGAATATTGTTACCTCCGCCGACCTCGGTCGCAACCTCAACCTGAACGCGATCGCGATCGGTCTGGGCCTCGAGAACATCGAGTACGAACCCGAGCAGTTCCCCGGCCTCGTCTACCGTCTCGACGACCCCGAAGTCGTCGCCCTGCTCTTCGGTTCCGGGAAACTCGTCATCACCGGCGGGAAGAAGCCAGAAGACGCCGAACACGCCGTCGACAAGATCGTCTCCCGACTCGAGGATCTCGGCTTACTCGAGTAACAACTCGGTTCGTTTTCGTCGACTCCCGTTCGAACACCGGATTTTTCGTCTCGTTTGCCGAATCGTGTGGTCTCGTTCACCGAATTCTCTCATCTCGTTCACCGAATTCTCTCATCTCGTTCACCGAATTCTCTCGTCTCGAGTCGGTGTCGTCTCCTCGCCCGGCCGACGGTATCAGATACTCGATATACGTTCACCAAAACGGTACGTTCAGCCCTTCCTGTCAGTTAATACTCGATGGTAGTCCTGTTCGGCTATCTGTCTCGTTTACTTCGCTCGAATTAGCGATCGTTTAGCGTCGGTTGCTCGGAGCGGATCAAATCCATCCATGGAATTCGGTGAAACGGTTCAGTAATCGCGGTTTCACCGTCGTGATGAACGATTGAACGATCCATAGTGGGGTGAATCGACGGGTAGCGAACAGAACGACCGACCCCGTTTATTGGGTCCTCGCTGAGTGTCAGTTATCGATGCCCATTCACACAGACAGACTGGCGACCGTGCTGGACCGACACGCACCCGGCACTCGCGACCACCTCGAGCACGCGCTTCCGCGTGAGGCCGTCCGTCGCGTCCTCGACAGCGACCGTCGACGCGAGGTACTGCGCTGTCTGCTCGCCGAGGAGGGGCCACTACAGGTGCGCACCCTCGTCGCGCGAGTCGCGGACGCAGAACACGACGCGACGGCTATCACGTCGCTACTGGACGTTCGCCAACGCGTCCACGTCTCGCTGTGTCGAACCCACCTTCCGCTACTCGAGCGACACGAACTCCTCTCGTACGACCGGGCGTGTGGACTCGTCGCGCCGGACGTCTCGCTCTCGGCGTTCGAATCCACACTCGAGTGTGACCTCGAGCGACCGATCACGACTCGGTTAGACCTCCAGTCGTGACCCGCAGTGAGACGGTCTGCTATCCGTTTCCCGGCGCAACCGCGAATCGTTTTGCGCTTGTGCCGTAGATTGGCACAGCAGACCGTCTGAGTCGACGACTCGGCGGCGTCCGAATCCGGGTAACATCCGGTGACGGTCGCCCTCGCGGGCAGTCGACTCGCGCTCGCTCTGTTGCTTACTCGACGTTACTCGACCAGTCGCTCGATTTCGGTGACCAGAATGTCGCTCGCGCCCGCGTTTTTCACGTCCGTAATCGTCTCGAACACGTCCTGCTCGTCGACGACGGCGTGAACGGCGACCTTGTCGTCACCGTCTTCCGATCCGTTCTCTCCGTCCTCGCCAGCGATATCCATCACCGTCGGGCCGCCGAGGCCGGGGATCACGTCCCGCACGGCCTCGAGTTCCGTACGAGGAACGTTCATCATCAGGTACCGCTTCCCTTCGGCCTGTTTGACCGAGGCGAGTGCGGTCCGCACTTCGTCGACTTTCGGGTTCGAAACGACGTCCTCGCGCCCGAAGAGCCGAACCGAACTCGAGAGTACCTCCTCGACGACGGCGAGGCGGTTCATCTTGAGCGTGGTTCCCGTGCTCGTGATGTCGACGATGGCGTCGGCCATCTCGACGTGGGGCGTCAGCTCCGTCGCTCCCGTGACTTCGACGATTGCGGGGTCGACGCCCGTGTCCGCGAAGAAATCCTCGGTGATGTTCGGGAACTCCGTGGCGACGGTCTTGCCGGCCAGTTGGTCGATTCGTTCGATGTCGCCGTCTTCGGGTGCCGCGAGGACGAGTCGACAGCGACCGAACTCGAGGTCCAACAGTTCGGAGACAGTCTCGACGCGCGCTTCCTGAACCTGATCGTAACCCGTGATTCCGAGGTCCGCCGCCCCGTCGGCGACGTACTCCGGAATGTCCGCCGCGCGGGCGAAGAGCACGGAGACGTCCGGATCGACGGTATCGGCGTAGAGCTTCCGGTCGGCACCGTTCTCGAGATGGAGGCCGGCCCGCTCTAAGAGGTCGATCGTCGGCTCGTGCAGGCGGCCCTTGTTGGGAACGGCGATTCGCATTTGGTCCGTATTAGTGGCCGTCTGGCAATTGTCTTTTCATCCGGGTACGGTCGTGGTCGCTGACTCGAGAACCCAAACGATGAGCGAACTGGTTAGACGAGGGCGAACTGGTCGGATGAGGGCGAACTGGCCGGACGAGGAGCGAACCGCTCGCACTGGCAACGGTGATTTCCACGTCCTCCCCACCCGATTCGTTCGCTCGCTGCGCTCACTCACTCATCCCTCGCACGCTATCGACGAGCGCCTTCGCACTCGCTCAGGCGCTCGCCAGCGTGCGCCACCGAGACGACGGGCCCCTCGGCCCGCGCAGAACGAAAAGAAACGGCGTATCGGAGACGGAGCATCGGACATGGCGTATCGGAGACGGATATCGACTCAAACGGATAGATCCGCCCGCCGGAGCAACTGCGCGTTGATCGCCACGATCACCGTACTCGCGGACATGAGCACCGCGCCGACGGCGGGTGAGAGCAGGATTCCGACCGGCGCGAGGATTCCCGCGGCGAGCGGGAGTGCGAACACGTTGTAGCCCGCGGCCCAGGCGATGTTCTCTTGCATCTTTCGATAGCTCTTCGCGCTCAATCTGACGAGACTGGCGACGTCTCGAGGATCGTTCTCCACGAGCACCACGTCGGCGGACTCGACGGCGACGTCGGTGCCCGAGCCGATGGCGATGCCGACGTCCGAGCGAGTGAGCGCGGGGGCGTCGTTGACGCCGTCGCCGACCATCGCCACGAGGTGGCCCTCGTCCTGTAACTCGAGTATTTTCTCGTCTTTATCTTCGGGCAACACCTCCGCGAAGACGGTGTCAATGCCGAGTTCGTCGGCGACGCTGTGGGCGACGTCCTCGTCGTCGCCGGTCAGCATGGCCACCGAGACGCCCATCTCGTGGAGGGCGTCGATCGCTGCGAAACTCTCCTCGCGGATCACGTCCGCCAGTGCGATTGCACCCACCGCGTGCTCCGCCGCGAGGACGTAGACGACGCCCTCGCCTCGAGCGCCGGCCTCGTCGGCGAAGCGCTCGAGGTCGGGGGACGGGTCGATCTCGAGGTGGCGAAGGAGGTTCGGCCCGCCCACAGAGACAGTGTAGCCGTCGCGAGCGCTCGAGGTCGCTGTGGCGCTCTCGTCACCTGACCCGCCGGGTGCGACGGCTGGAACGACGTCGGATTCGACCGTCGCGCGAACGCCGCGGCCCTCGAGTGCTTCGAAGCGACTGACGTCGGGAACCGAGAGACCGCGCACGTCGGCTTCCTCGCGGATGGCCTGTGCGATCATGTGCTCGGAGTCGCCCTCGGCGGCGGCCGCGAGCGCCAGCACGTCGTCTTCGTCCCAGTCATCGACGGTCGTCACGTCGACGATTCCCTGTTCTCCCGCCGTCAGCGTCCCGGTTTTATCGAAGACGACCGTATCGAGGTTCCGCGCTTGCTCCATGGCGATGCGGTCGCGGACGAGCATCCCGCTCCGGGCGGCCATCGAGGTATTGATCGCGACGACGAGCGGGACGGCCAGCCCGAGCGCGTGCGGGCAGGCGATCACGAGCACGGTGACGACGCGTTCGACGACTGGCAGCCCGAAGCCGACGGCCGTGGTCCAGCCGACCGCGGTGACAGCCGCGACGCCGAGTGCTGCGTAGAAGAGCCAACCCGCAGCCCGGTCGGCAAGCACCTGCGTCCTCGAGCGACTCTCCTGGGCTTCTTCGACCAGTCGCATGATGCCCGAGAGCGTCGTCTCCTCGCCGGTCGCAGCGATTCGAACGCGGAGGCTGCCGTCGTGGTTGGTCGTCCCTCCGATGACCTCGTCTCCCGGTTCCTTCTTCACCGGCTTCGACTCGCCGGTGATCATCGCCTCGGCGACGTTCGACTCGCCATCCTCGACGACGCCGTCGGCGGGGACGTTCGCTCCGGGTCGGACGAGCACGAGGTCGTCTTCCTCGAGGTCGTCAGTCGACACCTCCGTCGTCTCGCCGTCCTCGTCGATCCGTTCGGCGGTGTCAGGGAGTAACTCGGCGAGTTCGTCGAGTGCACCCGACGCGCGCCTGACGCTTCGCATCTCGATCCAGTGGCCCAGCAGAAAGATGACGATCAGCGTCACGAGTTCCCAAAAGAACGGTTCGCCGATGTCGAACGCGACTGCTGCGAGGCTGTAGCCGAACGCGACGGTGATCGCGAGCGAGATCAGGAGCATCATCCCGGGCTCACGGTTACGGGCTTCGACGGCGCCCATCCGGAGGAACGGAATCCCGCCGTAGGCGAAAACGGCGACGCCGAGGACGGGGCCGACGAACTCGCTGCCGGGGAACGTCACTGCGGCGTACCCGAACCACTCCTGGAGCATCGGGCTGAAGTACAACACCGGAATCGAGAGCACGAGACAGACGAAAAACCGCGTTCGGAACATGTCCTCGTGATCCGAGTGGTCGACGTGCTCACCGTGGTCGTGATCGTCCGCCCGATGGTTCTCGTGGTCGTGATCGTCTGCTCGATTGTCTGCGTGGTCGTGATCGGGGCCGCTGTGGTCGTCTGTACTGCTTTCGTCGGCCACGTCATCGTCTGCTTCCCGCCCGTCGTCAGCGCGACGTTCGGTTGGCTTCTCACCAGCCTCCGGAAGATCCCGGTAGCACTCACAGACTCGACAACACGAGCAGTAGCGGTCCGTCGGCTTTTTTTGGTGCGTCTCGTCGACACTCGAGCGAGTCGAACCGTTTTCCTGATCGCGGTCGGTGCCTGATTCGCTCATCGCCGATCACGGCTTTGCTCGAGTCGCTCGCGGCGTTCGTCGAACTCTTCGGTCGAAAGGTCGCCGCGGGCATAGGCGCGACGGAGTTCTTCGAGCGCAGGATCGGGTCGGTTTGCGCTCGAGGCGCGGAGTGTTCGGGACAGGACGTAGCCGATTCCGAGGACGAGCCCGATGAGCACGACCCACGGGAGGAGCCACGACCAGCCCGTTCCAGTCGTTCCGTTCCAGGTTCCCATGTGCCCGAAGCCAGTCAGTGGCATCAGGAAGATCATCACGACCAGTGGAAGGAGTATCGTGACGAGAACGACTGCCACGATTACGAACAGGAGCGTTCGTGCGAGGGAATCGTCGGCCGACATACATGCTAGTTATTGACCATCATGCTTAGTGGTTAGCCACACTTCCCGTCACACTGGAAGAACCGACGGACCGAGGAAAGTACCGAACGATGGTCGACTCGAGAGCTGTGATCCGAACGCCACTCGATGCCGTCGTCGCCGTGACCGCAAGGCAATCGTCGCCCTCGGCGTCGACGTTGTCAGACAACGTACCTCTCAGCCCGCACATCACGACGGTGGTCGGTAGGATGGCGGGACGTGCGTTCACAGGATCGCGCCCGACTCTCGTCCGATAAGTTTGGCAACTACCGGATCGGCAGCTTCGCACTTTACTTTCGAAAGTCGACTAGAGAGTAATTCATGGTTTCTGAGTCACAATTCGCTTGAACGTGCACCACGTATCTATCTCTAATGAGTACGAGACGAGCGCACCTCGAGATCACCGGCATGTCGTGTTCGACGTGTTCGGGGAGCGTCGAGGACGCAGTTAGCGATCTCGAGGGTGTGGAGTCGGCGAGTGCGAACTACGCGACCGACGAGGGGACGGTCGCGTACGATCCCGACGCGGTCTCGCTGGCCGAAATTTACGACGCTATCGAGGACGCCGGCTACGAGGCTGCATCGGTCTCCGAGTCGATTACGGTGATGGGCATGTCGTGTTCGACGTGCTCGGGAACCGTCGCGGACGCAGTTACCGACCTCCCAGGCGTGATTCGGGCCGACGTGAACTTCGCATCGGACGAAGCCCGCGTCACGTACAATCCGAACGATGTCTCGCTGGGCGAGATTCACGCGGCGATCGAGGACTCCGGCTACGACCCCGTCCGCGAGGAGCGAGACGCCGACGACGAGACGCAGGGCTCGAGTCAGCGCGAACGCGCCGTCGAGAAGGAACTCCGTCGCCAGCGCAAACTCGTCGTCGGCGGCGGCCTCCTCACGCTGGCGTTCGTCCCAATGATGGTCGAGATGCTCTTCGATCTCGCGGGCCTCGCCTCACCGATTCCGATGGCGCTCGCCCATCCGCCGGGCTGGCTCGAGTTCGTCCTCGCGACGGTGTTGATGGCCACGCTCGGCCGAGAGTTTATCGTCGGCGCGTGGCGTGCGTTCTCCAATAACCGACGGGCGAACATGGACACGCTCGTGGCCGTTGGCACCTCGGCGGGCTACGTCTACAGTACGGCGGTCCTCGCGGGGGCGATCACCGGCGGGCTCTACTTCGAGGCCGTCGCGTTCATCCTCTGGTTCATCACGCTCGGCAACTGGCTCGAGGTGCGCTCGAAGGCACGGGCCGGAAACGCCCTGCGAGAACTGCTGCAGATGGAAGCCGACGAGGCGACCGTCGTGGAGGAGGGAGAAGAGCGACAGGTGCCACTCGAGGACGTGAACCCCGGCGACGTGATGAAGGTCCGCCCGGGCGAGCGAATCCCGACCGACGGCGTGGTCGTCGACGGCCAGAGTGCGGTCGACGAGTCCATGCTGACCGGCGAATCCGTGCCGGTCGAGAAGGGCGAGGGCGACGAGGTTGTCGGCTCGACGATCAACGAGAACGGCGTGCTCCTCGTGGAAGCGACGAAAGTGGGCTCCGAGACGGCGATCCAGCAGATCGTCGACCGGGTGAAAGAAGCCCAGTCGCGCCAGCCCGAAATCCAGCGGCTGGTCGATCAGGTTAGCGCGTACTTCGTCCCAGCGGTGATCGTCAACGCCGTCTTCTGGGCGCTGCTCTGGTTCGCCTTCCCCGAAACGCTCTACAGCGCGTCGTCGGCGCTTGGCTCGTGGATTCCGGTACTCGAGCCGGTCGGTGGCGGCCCCGAAGTCGCCGTTCCCGGCGCTGGGGTCGGCGTGCCGGTGCTCGAGTTCTCCGTGGTCGTGCTGGCCTCGGCGTTGTTGATCGCCTGTCCCTGCGCGCTGGGGCTGGCGACGCCCGCCGCGACGATGGT
Organism: Natronorubrum sediminis; assembly: GCF_900108095.1. Classification (NCBI taxonomy): domain Archaea; kingdom Methanobacteriati; phylum Methanobacteriota; class Halobacteria; order Halobacteriales; family Natrialbaceae; genus Natronorubrum; species Natronorubrum sediminis. The sequence continues at coordinate 1,339,498 of NZ_FNWL01000001.1, read as the reverse complement.
CGGCTCGACGCTCTCGGCGACCAACGGCGTCCTGTTCAAGGGTGGCGACGTCCTCGAGCAGGTTCGGGGCATCGACACCGTCGTCTTCGACAAGACGGGGACGCTAACTCACGGCGAGATGGTCCTGACTGACGTCGAACTCGTTGGTGAGCGGGCGGCCCCAGATGGCGGGACGGCGGCTGACGACGATACTGCGGCCGACGGTGGCGCGCTTGCCGCGCCGGACGAACGCGATGGGGACCTCGAGTCGTACGTCTTAGGCGCAGCCGCGACGGCCGAATCCGGCTCCGAACACCCGATCGCGAGAGCGATCGTCGATGCGGCCGACGAACGCGGCGTCGCCGTCGGCGAGGTCAGCGAGTTCGAGAACGTGCCGGGCCACGGCATTCGCGCCGAGACCGACCGCGGCAGCGTGTTGGTCGGACGGCGCAAACTGCTCGAGGACGCGGGCATCGACGCCGAACCCGCCGAGGAGACGCTGACGCGACTCGAGCGCGAAGGAAAGACGGCGATGCCGGTCGCAATCGACGGTCGGTTGTTGGGCGTGCTCGCGGTGGCCGACGAGGTTCGCGAGAGTGCGACCCAGACCGTCAGCGCGCTCAGACAGCGTGGCACCGAGGTCGTGATGCTCACCGGCGACAACGAGTTGACCGCTCGAGCGGTGGCCCAGGCGGTCGGCATCGATCCCGAGAACGTTCGTGCGGAGGTGCTCCCGGAGGACAAAGCCGACCACGTCGACGACTTGCAGGCGGGCGGCGAGGGCTCGAGCGTCATGATGGTCGGCGACGGCGTCAACGACGCGCCCGCGCTCACGACTGCACAGGTCGGCGTCGCGATCGGGTCGGGGACCGACGTCGCCATCGAGTCCGCGGACGTGACGCTGATGCGGGACGATCCCGCGGACGTGTTGAAAGCCGTCCGCATTTCGGAGGCAACGATCTCGAAGGTGCGTCAGAACCTCTTCTGGGCCTTCATCTACAACGCGACGCTCATCCCCATCGCGTCGCTCGGCCTCCTGAACCCCGCGCTCGCCGGACTGGCGATGGCCGCCTCGAGCGTCAGCGTGATGGCCAACAGCCTCTCGTTTGCGACGTACGACCCCCACGAGGACTATCGGCTGGCCGTGTTGCGCCCGCTCGAGTGGATTCGTCGGTAGGTAATTCGAACCGTCCCTACCAGTGGATTCTTGTCGTGACAATTCGAGGTAGGGGACAAGATGAGTCAGGCGACGCTGTCAGATCGTCCGTATGCGAACTCGAATCTCTTCTCCGGGCACTATCTCGACGAGCGGATTCAGGATCGCGAGGAGTGGGACTGTGATGAGGCTGCGGGGGAGGCGATGGCTGCGCTTCAATCACTGTACGACCTCGAGTCGGGGTTAGTCGAGGGGTACAAGGAAGATCCGCTGATCGACAACTGGATCGACGAGGTACTCGACGTGCTCGGTTTCGGGACGAACGTGGAGACGACGCTACCCGACGGTGGGGGCTACGTCGACGTACTGCTGTTCGACGATCCGGAGGCCCGACGCGATGCCGCAGAGGTCTATCTGCGAACCGAAGAATCGTCGGATCTGTTCGATCGCGGGATCGGTCTCGTCGAAGCTAAACAGTGGGACGCCGACTTCTCGACTCGTTTCAGTGAACAACGGCCGTATCGAAACGCCTCCCATCAGGTCAAACACTACCTCGAGCGGACGCCCGAGTCGATCCAGTGGGGTGTCTTGACGAACGGTCGGAAGTGGCGACTCTACGGGACCAAGGATTACGAGACGCAGACGTACTACGAGATCGACTTGCCGGAACTGCTCGAACGTGGTGATCTCGAGGCGTTCAAATACTTCTATCTGTTTTTCCGGCCGGCGGCGTTTCAGGCGAGTGGCGGGACGACGTTCCTCGATTCGGTCTGGTCGGAGAGCGAGACGGTCGCCCAGGAGCTAGGTGAGGATCTACAGGACAACGTCTTCACCGCGGTGCGAGTGCTCGGACGCGGGTTCGTCGAGACGAACGACCTCGACATCGACCCCGACGACGAGGACGGGTTGGGGGAACTCAAAGAGCAGTCGCTCGTGTTGCTCTACCGGTTGATGTTCGTCCTCTATGCAGAATCACGGGGCCTGATCCATCCCGAAGGGGCAGACGCAGTCGAGGAGTACGAGGAGAACTTCAGTCTGGACGAACTGCGTCTCGAGATTCACGAGGAGATCGGCGAGGTCGACGACGGGTTCGACACCTATAGCGAGCACTCCACGACGATGTGGAGTCGTCTCGAGGACCTGTTTCGGTTGGTCGACGAGGGCGAGGAGTCACTCGGCATTCCGCCGTACAACGGCGGGCTATTCAACACCGAGAAACACGGGTTTCTGACGGACCACGAGGTGAGCAACCGGCACCTCGCGGAGGTCATCTATCGAATTTCGACGACCGAGAACGACGAGGGTCGGTACGTGTTGGCCGACTACGCGGATCTCGATACGCGACACCTCGGGAGCGTCTACGAGGGGTTGCTCGAGCACCAGTTTCGGATCGCGCCGGCGGAGTACGCCGCGGTGACGGACGACGGCGGCGAGGTTTGGAAACCGGCCACGGAGGTGTCGGTGGCGGATGCGGTCGAAACCGTTTCCGAGGGTGGGCTCTACGTGGTCAACGACGAAGGTGAGCGAAAGGCGACGGGGGCGTACTACACGCCGGACTACGTGGTGACCTACATCGTCGAGGAGACGGTGGGGCCGCTGGTCGAGGAAATCAAAGCGGATCTCACCGAGCAAGGCTTCGAGCCCGGTACCCACGAGTATCTGGGGGCGTTCTATCGGCGGGTGACCGATCTGAAGATTCTCGATCCGGCGATGGGGAGTGGGCACTTCCTGACGCGGGCGACGGAGTACCTCGCAGAGCAGTTGATGAGCGAGGTGCGCGAGATCGAGGAGGCGACGGCGTTCGACGAGCAGCGGGTTCGTCGGGACGTCGCGAAGGAGTGTATCTACGGCGTCGACCTGAACGGGATGGCCGTCGAACTCGCGAAGCTGTCGATGTGGCTCGAGACGCTCGCGGCGGATCAGCCACTGGCGTTTCTGGATCACCACCTCAAGGCGGGCAACTCGTTGGTCGGCTCGGACGTGACGGACGTGCTCTCGAGTGACACCGAAACCAACGACGGACAGTTGACCCTCCAGCAGGCGTTGGCTCGAGTCCGACAGGATACCTTAGAGCACGTCATGGAGCGGATGCAGGAGTTACTCGAGATCGACAACGAGACGCTCGAGGACATCAAGTCGATGGAGGAGTTGTACGACGAGGTGCGGGCTGATCCGTTCTATCAGCGCCTGTTCGAGTTGACCAACGTGCACACGGCCGAACGGTTCGATCTGGACGTGCCCGAAGGGGCCTACGAACGCATGGCTCGAGCGATCGACGACGAAGACGAGTGGCTCGAGGTGCGCGAAAAGGGCTGGTTCCAGAGCGCACAGGCGATGTGTACCGAGGAGGCGTTTTTCCACTGGGAACTCGAGTATCCCGAGGTGTTCTTCGATCAGGATGGGGAGAAACGTGAGGATGCTGGGTTTGATGCGGTTATTGGGAATCCGCCATATGTCCGGATACAGTCGCTAAAATCCAATACACCAAAACAGGCCGCTTACCTGTCTGAAAAGTACGACTCGTCCACTGGAAACTTTGACCTCTATATGTCCTTTAGCGAAAAGTCATATGAACTAATAAATAAAGACGGATTGGTCGGGTTTATTGAGCCACATAAATTCTTTAGGAACCGTTCTGGAAAAGGACTAAGAAAGTTCATATCAGATAAGAGTGCGTTACATGAAATAATTTCATTTGGCCATGAGCAGGTATTTGAAGGAGCTTCTGTTTATACTTGCATTCTAATCCTTTCTGGTAAGAGGTCTGATGACTTCTCCTATGCTCGCTTTTCGCCAAGCGAATTGGCCTCTATTACTGATCTTGACTTTAGGAAAATATCTGACTATGATGAATCTCAGTGGATATTCAACTCCATTGACGTCACACAAGTTCTTGAACAGATTGATTCTCAAGAACGATCCCTCAAAGACATTTCAGAGGTATATGTGGGCCTTCAGACCAGTGCTGATAGTATCTACCTTATGGAACATATAGGGTCAGAAGGGAAACATGAGCTTGTAAAAAGTCAAGAAGATGGTGAAGTTCACAAATTAGAGTCGGAAATCTTAGAACCGTTCCTAAAGGGTGAAGATGTTGGACGGTATGATCCTATTGACACTGATCGCAGAGTTATTTTCCCATATGAGCTAACTGCAGGAGAAGACAACGAGAAAGACGCAGATTTCATACCTGAAAACACTCTAAGCAATAGGTACCCTAATGCATATCAATATTTGAAGAAGCATGAAGATTCATTACGGGGGAGAGAAGGAGGGAAAATGGACAATAAACGGTGGTACGACTATGTTTATCCAAAAAATTTAGTAAAGTTTGAACAGGACAAGATATTAACCCCGGAAATAGGTTATGGCGGTAGTTTCACTATAGATGAAGATGAAAACTATCATAAAACTAAGGTTTACGGAATTCTCCTAAGAGAGAATTCGAATATCAGGCTAGAAGCATTATTAGCCATATTGAATAGCAATTTACTTTGGTTCTTCATTTCACGAACAGGGTATGCACTCCGGGGAGGATACTTTACATTTAAGCGAGACTACCTCTATCCATTTGGAATACCGTCTGAAGAGGAAATAGCTCGAGATATTAAGATGCAACTTGATATGAGCTTAAGTTCGGATATTGACAAGAAGACATCAGCAAATGAACTACTCTCCAAATCTGCCAGGAAGATATTGAACGCAAATCAGAAACACAAGTCGTTAAATCTTGACATACGAGATCATTTTGGTTCATATAATGATGGCATGAGTTTGTCAGATATGGGACTTAACTAACCACCAGAAGGAGCCGCTGACTCCATCCTCACCGACACCGCCGAGGACCGCGAGAACCTCCGCGTCGGCACCGTCGAAATCGAACGCGAGTCACCCACGTCCCTCGAGATTCATCTCACAGCCCGGTACAAACCCGAAAACGAGGACGAGTTCGAAACCGACCGCTGGGGCTACACCGAAACCGACCCCGAACCCGCCCTCGAGATTTCCGACCTGACGGAAACCGAAGCCGACCTGATCGAGGCGTTCGTCCCCGTCGCGGTGGACGAAGCCGGCGGCTTTGCAAACTTCCGCGAAACCGCCACGAAGACCAACTCGCTCGTGGATCGCTTGCGAAAGCTCACCCTCCCCGCCGTCGACGACGTTCGGGACGGGTTGGAAAGCTATCTCGAGACGAAAGAGCGAGCCGAGGAACTCGAAGCGAAAATCGAGAAAACGGACGAACTGATCGACGAAATCGTCTACGAACTGTACGGGTTGACGGAGGAAGAAATCGAGATCGTCGAAGAAGCGGTTGAGAAGTAGGACCGCGAGCGACCACCGGAAGCGAGCGGCTTTTTTGGCCCAGGTTTTTGCGCGACGGGTGAGCGAAGTGAACCCGAGCGGAAAAAGGTGGATCTGAGATCGTCGAAGAAACGGTTGAGAAGTAAGATCGCGAGCGACCACCGGAAGCGAGCGGCTTTTTTGGTCTCTTCGCGAACGGCGTGAGCGACGGTCAGCGAGAACTCTGCTCTCGCCAGACGGATTTTTGCGCGAGAGATGAATGAAGCGGACTCGAGCGAAAAAAGGTGGTACGCTTCCTTCATTTCGTTCTGCGTTGAAAACACCGACAAGCACTTTGTGTTTGTGCGTGTATACACAAACTATGGGGGCGAAAACCATCGGCATCCGAGAGGACGTATACGAGCGGTTAAAGGCACGAAAACGAGAGGATGAGAGCTTTACGGACCTCATGGACCGTCTGTTGGATGACACGACTGTCGATTGGCGTGAGGGATTCGGAACACTCTCCGAAGGGGAAGCCGACGAACTCGAGCAGATCGTTGCGGACTCCCGTGAGCAAACGAGTGACGGGCTTTCCACACGGCAACAAGAGGCTCTCGATGAGTTTGCGGAGACAGAGGCAGACGATGAAACTGCTTGATACAACGTTTCTCATCCATTATTGGGCGGGGCGGGAAGCGGTTGGAGACTACCTTGAAACGCACGACGAAGAGGAGTTTGTAACGACGACACTGAACATCAAAGAAATTGCAGTCGGGAGGGAGATTCAAGGGGTACTCGACCCAGTTGAGATCGAGTCACAATTCGAGTGGACGACTATCCTCCCGTTTCGGGTTGAACACGCCGTCATTGCTGGTGAGTTAGAAGCTGAATTTCACCGGGATGAAACTGTGAACCGGGACAAGATAAACTCTCTTTCTGGGGATTTGTTGATTGCCGCCGTTGCGAAAGAAGTAGGCGCGACAGTTGTCACGAAAAATACGGACGACTTCCAGCTATTCGATGGCGTCTCTGTAGAGAGCTATTGACATCCATCCTGTTTCTGACTACCGATACCGTGCTACTAGTTACTGCTAATACCGACAAGCTGGCCCGATAGTCGAGTTCGCCTGCCCGTCTCCGGACCGTCTCGTTCGAATTTGTGAACGATACGTGGGTCGATCGATCGTCTGCAAACAACTCTCGTCTTTTCGCCGTTTCCGTTGCTCTCTCGAGTCACGCGTACGGGCCGACTCCTCGTATTCTCCGGCCGACGGATGGTGGTTGTCAGGGTGGTGCGACGTGCCGGCGTTCGAAATACCGAGGAGTCGGCTGGCCGCCGAAACTCGAGGCCTCCGGAACGTTACTCGCGCTCGAGGTGGGGCGGCGCAACGCGACAGCCACAGGGTGTTGCCGTGGCCTCGCTCGGCCCGGTGACGACCGTCGCGAGGATGGGGTCGCCACAGCGCGGGCAGTCGGGGAACGCCGATCCGACCAATCCGTCTTCGGCGTCGTCGTCCACGCTCACGCAGACCACCATTTCGGGGCCGCTGTCGGTACTCGCCGTCGATACGACTGGGTGCCGGGATGTTTATATCCCGCGAGGAGTGATGTAATCATGGCTTTGACCCTCTCGGGTTGGAAGCCAGTCTCGGGTGCTATGACACCCGGGGCGTTTCGAGACCCCCGTCGGAGACGGCTTCCGTGCTAATTGTTGCACTACTGTTGCTTATATCTACCGACAAGTGGCGGGAAATTACTGCGAATATGGGCTCGAGGCGACGCGCTTGAGCCGAAGCACCGGTTTCAGCGATCATCTCTCGTTCTTCATTACCGGTCCCGGAGATGCCACCGATTACGGAATATTCCGCGCTGGGAAGATTTATTCCGTCTCGAGTCGAGACACTAGCCATGGAGGAACCACGCGCTGAACTGACGGCGAACGACGACGAGGGTGCGGAACCACCGGATTTTGACGCACTGATGTCTCCAACCGAACTCGTTCGTAGCGAGCGCACGCGCGATGATTTCCTCGACGCAGTTCTCGGCCTGAACTCCCCAGCAACGGTTCGTGAGGTGGCTGACCGTGCTGACCACGGCGTCGACGCCGCGAGGGAGTACCTCGAGTGGTTCGAACGAATGGGTATCGTGCGAAAGGTCACCGACTCGCCGGCGACGTACAACCGAAACCAGTCGTACCTTCGCTGGCGTCGCGTTCAACACCTTCGAGACGAGTACACGACCGAGGAGTTGCGTTCTCACCTGGACGCTGAGGCTGCTCGTGACGAAGATTTTGCCGAGCGGTTCGACGTAACCACCCCCACTGCCGTGTCGGTCTCGAGGCACGCAGCCGAGACCGATCGCTCGGTTTCAGACGTGTGGGAAGACGTGTCGGCGTGGCAGACGACTCGGCGTCGTCTCTCCCTCCTCGAGCGGGCATTGACGATCGAATCTGGTGATTTTGCTGGCGAACGAAGCGCCGTATGACGGGGAACGGGGACGAAACGGAGACGCCTGACACCGATTCCGGTGCACCGGTTGACTTTGACCAACTCGACGTCATCGTGGAACGACTTTCTACTGACGATCGTTTCGAACGGATCGAAGCACAACCCGAATTTGCACCAGATCGAGTGATCTGCGTATACAACACCGGATTCTACCCGAGCACCGTTCGAACGGCCCAGTTGGAAGTTGTTTGGTTCGAGAACGGTGATTTCACCCTTCACTATCACGAAGAACACGTCGAAGGAACGTTCGACCATCAGTGGGACCGACATCCATCGGACCACAACGAACGTAATCACGTTCATCCTGGACCTGATGCACCGACGCCAGGCGTCGACGCTTCACACCCGCTCGATTGGCGTGATGTTCTCTCGGCGGTGCTCACTGAAATCGAAATTCGACAACGCGGTTTCTGGAACGAGTGAACTGATTTCGATCCGTCCTGTTGCAATTCCACTCACTCCGCGAGGTCATCGTACCGAAGACAACGAGTGTCGGGATCGAACAGGACTTTCATTGCGCTACACAGCGTCCGGGAACAACGCCTCCGCAACCAGGAACGTTACGTAGGCCTCGACGAACGCGGCGAGTACGAGCACCAGCCAGGCGAAGATGACTAACGCGAGCGTCCCCACGAGATATCGTTTCGTGAACAGGGCGTCTCGAGTCCCCGCGATTCGCTCCCCGGCGCGATAGAGGAACCGAAAGCCCACGCCGGCGGCGACGAACAGCGCCGTCAACTCGAAGATGCCGTGGGGGGCGAGCAGGGCGATGACGATCCCGAACCCGCTTTCCATGCCGGTGAACGCGGCGATATTCCCGACGACGATGCCGTTGAAGACCATGATGACGAACGTGAAGAAGCCGAACGTGAGCGCGCCGAAAATCGCCGCGAGAAACGGCGGCGTGTTGTTGACGATGAAAAACGTTGCCGAGAGGTCGATGGTCTCCTCGTCGGCTAGTTCACCCTCGCCGCCGGGGAGTTCCTCCTCGCCTAACTCCTCGGCGACGATCTCGAGCAACAGATCGATCAGGTTGATCCCGGCGGCGTAGAGCAGGGCTCCGACGAGGATCCCGAAGGCGAACAACCCAGCCGAAAACCCGACGTACCGTCGGTGCTCGGACCACGCGTCGTCGAGGTAGCCGAAAATCAGCGGGAACGACCGGCCGGCGATGGCGATCAGCCCGAATCCCGCGCCGAGGACGACGGCCCCGGCCGTAGCTGTCGGGGCCTCGTAGGTGCCGAAAATCGCCGCTGCGGTCGCCAGCGAGATCACCGCGAGCGCAGCCGAGAGCAGCGTCCAGTTGCGAATTGCCGCCGAATCGGGCGGATCCGCCGGCGACGGATCACGACCTTCTCCTGGCTCACCGGCCGGGGTCGGACTCGAGGACCGTCGCTTCCCATCGTCGTCGGCGAGGTCGACGGTCGGACGGTCCGACTCCCACGAGTCGTCGCGTTCGGACTCCCTGTCGGTCGCGACGCCGTACTCCTCGCGACGCTCCGATTCCGTCTCGGCCCAGCCGTCACGGTCGTCATCGCTCCCGTTCATACCTGACCTGTCGACGAAAGCGAGGATAAATCCGCCGACTCCGTACACGCTCGCCACTATTCGACTCACTCGAGGAGCCGACGGAACTGTCGCCACAGTTGGCGTCGCCCGCGAGAATCGCCGAGGAGTCGGGCGTAATTTGACCCCGACTGCGCCACCCATCGCAGCTTCTCGAGTGGGGCCCGTCGATCGAAGCCCGCCTCGAGTGGCGCGTACCGGGCGTACGCCGCTCGAAACAGTGATCGAAGTCGTCGCCGCTCCGCTCGAGACAGTCGCCCCACGTAGCTGTCGACGAACCGCACCTCCGCTCGCGCGAGGGCGTACTCGGCGTGGGTGACGTGAGCGTTGCCCCAGTCGAGGACGGCCGTGATCGCGCCGCTATCGTCGACCAGCAGGTTGCTGGGCTGGTAGTCGCCGTGTGTCAACACTGGCCGACGGCCGCTATCGCCGGTCGGCGGAACCGAGATCGGGAGCTGCTCGCGGAGTGTATCCGAATCGACGGCGTGCCATCCCGTCGGCTCGCACAGGACGAGGTCGGTGCCGTTCTCTCCGCGGGCCAGCCCGCCGACGCGGTCGAACTCGAGTCCCGGCGTTCCGTGCAGTCGCCCCAGGTGCGCTCCCGCGTCGGCCACCAGTCGCCGGCGTACGGTGGGCTCGAGAGTAGCGTACCCAGGGCCGGGATTGGTCCCCTCGAGAAACTCGTAACACGCCCATCGCTCGAGTGGGTCGGTCTCGCGCGCCGACCCTCTCTCACCCACAATTTTCCCGGACGCCAGCACGCCCGGAACGGGCAGGTCGCTCCGCTGCTCGAGTACCCTGAGGACGGCGGATTCGATCGCGTCGCCGGTCCAGATGCTGGCTCCGCCGCGTTTGCAGACGAGTCGCCGGGGAACGTCGCCGCGAGCGTTCTCGAGTTCGAGTACTGCAGTTTCGGCGACCGAGCCGGAGTGTGGTCGCCGGCAGGAGCGAACGTCGGCGTCGAACGCCGTTTCGACGATTCGCTCGAGCGGGTCGGTTGGCATCGATTTACTACCCACGCTCGAGCAACGACGCCGTTCGCCGAAGGTGTTTGGCCGTCGTGAGTTGTCTCTACGGTCTCCGCGAGCGTGGGGTTCTACGCAGGTTCGACGAACTCGAGCACCTCGAGGGTGTCCGTCGCCGCGTCGTACCAGGCCAGATGCGCGCGAAGCGGTGGCACCTCGGTCTCGTCCGTGTTGTAGGTGATGAGGTCGCCCTCCTGGGTCAACGCGACGATCAGGTCGCTGTCGGTGTCGACGTCGCTCCCCTCGCCGATGGTCTCCTCGCCGCTCGAGAGCGTCGCGTCCAGTCCGCCGTCGGCTTCGTCTTCGATCCGTAGCGTGCCGGCTTCCTCGTCGACGGCGATGTCGTACCAGGGGTGGGAATCGGAGGGATCGCTCGAACTGGCGATTTCGCGGTACTCGACGTTCATGATTGCCCCACGGCGACCCACTGTGCGTCCGGCGGGGCGAACGACTCGCTCTGATAGACCATCCACCGGGACTCGAACCCGCTTTCCGTGACGTCGATGGCTCGGAACATGCCGATGGTCGTGTAGTCGGCTGCGCCGATGAAGACGACCGGCGGCGCTTCGAACGATTGCTCGAACTCGACCGTCTGTTGGTCGACTTCGTACGTGTTCCACGTGCCGTCGTCGGCCGCTCCGGGACTTTCGTGGGAGATGTGACCCGTCTTCACGTCGATATCGCCCTGGCCCTGACCCTGCTCATTGTCCTGATCGCTGGTTTCGTGTCTCGCCTGTGCCGTGCCCGCGCCGGCGAGGCCAACTGCCGCGAGGGTGCTCGCGATGACGTGTCGGCGCTCGAGTGCCAGGCCCAGCCCGGAATCGCTCGTCGGATCGATCGCCCCGCTCGACGATTGGGCGCTGCTCGAGGACCGCTCGCGCTCGCTCGTCGCCTCGTCTGGTTGCTTCCCATCGACCGGCTTTGATTCGTTGATCGATTTCGATTCGTCAGTCCGCTTCGGGTCGTCCGCCGTGGAGTGTGTGTCGTTGGTCATGGCTGCTTAGCAGGTACATTCGAAGTAGTCGTCGTCCAGTTCCGCCTCATCCTCCTCGAGTTCGGCTTCCAGTTCCTCGGAGGGGTGAAACGTTCGCTGGTAGCGCTCGCCGCGTTCTGGCATCTCGTCGGCCGCCTCGGGGTCGATGTCGAAGACGGACTCGTCGGCCGTTCGCTCGAGCATGCTTACCGTCATCTCGTAGGCGGTTCTGATGAGTTGGCCGCCGGATTTCTGGCCGAACTCGTCGGTCTGGCCGCGCATCTCGATGAGGACGCAGGCGATGCCCTCCTCGCCGTAGCTGTTTCGAGCGATGCCCCGGCCGTCGCCGCCGGGGAACTGGGTGAGCGTCGTGTTCCCCTGCGAGTCGACGTCGTCGTAGATGCCACGACAGAGCTGTTTCGAGAGGTCGACCGCGTCGTCGTCGGCACCGGGTGATGTCGGCCAGTAGACCGAGCCGGTGATGTTCTCGCCGTCGTCACTGATGTAGTGATACTGGTTGTGGAAATCGGCGACCCAGAGGGGGTCGATCTCCTCGATGGTATCGACGAGAATCTGGGCCTCTGGAACGGGATTCTCGGGGTACTCCTCGGGCAGGTTCTGGTAGAGTTCGCTCTCGGTCCAGTCGAACCAGTGGTAGCGATTGACGTCCCAGCCGACGCCGGCGTCGTCGTAGTCGGTGTAGATTCCCACCGATTCGTCCCTCGCGGGGGCGTCCGGATCGACGTTGAACCGGTGGCGCAACTCGCCGACCTCGGTGCCGTCCGGGTTCGCTCGGGGCATCACGTGGATCGTTAACTCCGAAAGCAGGTCGTTCCACCTGCCCCCGGCAGCGAGTTCGTCGAGCAGGTTCAACAACGCCTCACAACCCGTCGCCTCGTCCGCGTGTTGCTCGGCGAAGAGGAACACGTCCGTGTCGCCCGATCCCGCCGTCGCGAGGTAGATGTCGCGACCCTCGTTCGATTCCCCGACGGACTCGACGGTCACCTCGCCGCTGCCCTTCCGTTCGATTCGCTCGAGGGATCGCTCGAGTTGCTCGTAGTCGTGTAACGAGTTGATGTTCAACTGCTGGGTCTCGGTCGGCCAGGGGCCGCCGGGTCGGATGTGCGTCTCGCTCGCGCTGGGTTCGTGGCCGCGACTCTGGGCTGCTTCGCCGAATGCGGCCCAGTCGGCGTCGACGGCTTCGGAGTCGTCGTCGTAGACCATCCACCGCGTTTCGAACCCCGTCGCGGAGACGTTGATCGCTCGGTGGAGACCCACCGAGGTCTCTTCGGCCGGTTCGACGATGACAGCAGGCGGGTCTTCGAACCCCCAGTCGAACGCGACGGATGCGCTGTCCGCCTCGACGGTGTTCCACGTGTCGTCGCTCGCCGGGCCTGGATCGTCGTGTTCGACGGTGCCGTACTCGACGTGGTCGACGTTTCCATCACCCTCTGAGTTATTTGTTGACATGTATCATCGAATCTCGATGACAGGCTTCGGTGATATATACCGCCCGATACATTCACGATATGAAACTGTTCGAGTGGCTGGAATCGTCGTACGTTCGCTCAGCAAGTGCGAAAAACGACAGCGAGAGCCGTTCTCTCGCCACGGTCGACAGCAGCCAACGCGATATCGACACCACCACTGTCTGTCACCGTAATCTCGTGTTGACATCTCAACTCGACTCGTTGACTCACTCCCGCTTCGCTTCTGTCGGTGCCTGAATCGCTCGAGAATTCGATGTTGGGCCCTCGCTGTCGTATTCGTCTCGCCTCTTCACACATCGACACCCGGACGAAAGATCAACTGCGTGGCTCGTGTCAGTGAGCACGTGCGCCCGCTCGAGTCCGCCGACAGGGTCGTGAGTCGGGCACGCTCGCTCGCCCGGAGCGTCGGCTATCGGACGTACGACCGAGTCGCCTGGGCGAATTACGAGTACGAACTGCTCGCGCGAACCAACCGAACGGCCGCAGGCACGGTACGTTGTTACGAACCGCTGACTCGCCACGCGGATGATTCGATGCTCGAGGAAGTGGCCGCTCGCTGTGGCTCGACGGACGTCATCTACGATATCGGCGCGAACGTCGGTATCTACGCCCTCGCGCTCGCGAGTGGATCGCCCGACCGCCGCGTCGTCGCGTTCGAACCGTCGCCGTCCACATGCGAGCGTCTCCAGGCGAATATCCGGGCAAACGCGCTCGAGAACCGAATCGACGTCCGTCCCTGCGGACTCGGCGCGGAAACCCGAACCCGGCCGTTCTACGTCTCGACGTACCCCGAACTGTCGGCGTTCGACCGCGAGAGCGCAACTCGCTGGGGAGCTAGCGTCACGGACGTGCGTTCCGTCTCGAGCTATCGACTGGACGACCTCGTCCGCGAGGACGACGCGCTCTCGCCGCCGGACGTGCTCAAAATCGACGTCGAAGGGGCGGCTCCCGATGTCCTTCGCGGGGCTCGAGCGACGCTCGAGTGTCACGAACCGACCGTTTTCGTCGAGACACACGACGAGGGGCTGGCGGGTGACGTGCCGGCCGAGACGGCGACGGCACTCGAGTCGGTCGGCTACGAAATCGACGAGCGGGACGGGTACTGGCGGTGTTCGCCGCGATACTCATCGTAACCATGTTAGAATCTCATTCGACAGTATAACGCCGTCTCGGGAGAAACGCACGTGCATGACGACACTGGCGATCACCGGCGGGCAGGTGCTGTTACCCGACATTTCGGTGACGCGAGCGGACGTACTGATCGATCAGGACAGCGGAAAGATTCTCGAGATCGGCGACAATCTGGCGGGCGACGCCGACGAAACGATCGACGCGACGGGGTCGTTCGTCACGCCCGGCTTCGTCAACGGCCACTCACACGTCGCCATGACGCTCCTCCGCGGGTACGCCGACGACAAGCCACTCGACGCGTGGCTCCAGGAGGATATCTGGCCGACCGAAGCCGAATTGACCCCCGAGGACGTCCACATCGGCGCGAAACTCGGCCTGCTCGAGATGATCAAATCCGGGACGACCGCCTTCGCGGACATGTACTTCATGGTCCCCCAGATTGCCGACGCCGTCGAGGAGGCCGGCCTCCGCGCACGACTCGGCCACGGAATCGTCACCGTGGCGTCCGACGAGGAGGAAGCCCGCGCGGACGCTCAGGAAGGACTCGAGGTCGCCGAAGCCCTCGACGGGCGCGCCGACGGTCGGATCTCGACGGCCTTCATGCCCCACTCGCTGACGACGGTCGGAAGCGAGTACCTCGAGGAATTCGTCCCGAAGGCTCGCGACCTCGGCGTCCCGATCCACTTCCACGGCAACGAGACCACAAACGAAGTGACGCCCATCGTCGAGGAACGCGGCGTGCGGCCGATGGCCTACGCCGCCGAGCGCGGGATGCTCGAGGAGGGAGACTTCCTCGCCCACGGCGTCCACCTCGATGAAAGCGAGATCGGACTGCTCGCGGAGGCCGGCACGAGCGTCATCCACTGTCCCGCCTCGAACATGAAACTGGCGAGTGGCATCGCCCCCGTCCAACGGATGCTCGACGCCGGTGTCACCGTCGGCATCGGCACCGACGGCGCGGCCTCGAACAACGATCTCTCGATGCTCGACGAGACACGCGACGCGGCCATGATCGGCAAACTCAAAGACGGCGACGCGAGCGCCGTCGACGCCGAATCAGCCGTCCACATGATGACGCAGGGAAGCGCCGACGCCATCGGCCTCGAGTCCGGCCGACTCGAGGAAGGGGCCCCCGCCGACCTCGCCGTGATCGACCTCGAGCAACCCCACCTCACGCCACACCACGACCTCGTGAGTCACCTCGCGTACGCCACGGCGGCGGCCGACGTTCGCCACACGATCTGTGACGGGCAGGTGCTCATGCGTGATCGCGACGTCCTCACGCTCGAGGAGGAGTCGGTTCGAACGGCAGCGGGAGAGGCCGCGATGGCGCTCGTCGACCGCGCAGCAAACTGACGACCGACGCCCATTCGCGACGGCCACTCCTCACAGTCGAAAACGAAATCTGAACGTCTAGATTTCGTTATAAACGCTACAAACTGTTCTACTACCGTTTCAACTGCGGGCAACTGTCGAGAACTGCCTCGGGGGTTTATTCACAAAACCCTGAATGTCCCGAGTAGAATGAACAGGTACCGATTGCTTGCAGCGACACTGGCGATGATCATGGTCGTGTCTGCGCTGGCTCCACTGGGGGCAGCGGCGACAGACGAAGAGAATGGAGATGACCTCGTAGTCGACGTCGACGAAGAACAGTACGTCGTGACGGTCGAATCGAACGAGAGCGCGGTCGCGAACGCGACCGTCGACGTGACGACCACTGACGACAACGACTCCTACGACGGTACGAGCGAGCACACGACCGACGACGATGGGTTGGTCGAACTCCCCGCACCTGACTCCGACGTCGACATCGGTCTCGAAGTGACGGCCGACGACGCGACGACGGAGACGAAGACCGCGACGCTCGAGGCGTCCGACGATGACGAGGAGGCCCCATCCATCGAGGTCGATCAGGACGGTGAGAACGTCACCGCGACGGTCAGCGCAGACGGCGACGGCGTCGCCGACACGAACGTGACGGTCGATACCGTCGACGACAACGACTCCTACGCGGACGTCGGCACGCACACGACCGACGAGAACGGCACGGTCGCCCTCGAGGCTCCGGACGGGAACGAGAGCGTCGAACTCACACTCGAGACGACCGTCGACGACGAGTCCGTCGAGGAGACGACAACGCTCGAGCCGGTCGACGAGGACGAGGACGCTGACGCCGACAACTTCGGCTCGCTCGTCTCTTCGTTCGCCCAGGACAACGACTCCGATGGCCCACCAGGCCTCTCGATTGCGAGCTTCGCAGTCGAGAACAACCCGGGTAACGCACCCGACCACGCCGGCCCGCCGGACCACGCCGGTCCATCTGGTGACGATGACGACGACGGACAGGGCCCACCGGCCCACGCTGGCCCAGCGGACGATGACGAAGACGATGAAGACGAGGAGGACGGCGGCGATGAGAGCGACGACGACGAAGCTGAAGCCGACGAGGACGATGACGACAGCGGCCCACCGAACCACGCTGGACCGTAATCCTCTCACGTTGGACCGTATTTCCAGCACGCTGAACAGTGATCGAACGACGCTGAGCGATTCCGTGAAGACGAACGGCGACCGACGACTCGAGTGAGGCTGTCAGGGGCACGTCCCCGTCGTGTCGTTCGTGCACTCGAGCGCCCGTGATTGCGGGCGTTTCGATCGTCGAAAACTCCTTTTCAAGCACACGACAGACCGCGATGATTCGGACCGTTCGCCCCGAGTCCGACGCCATCGCTTCGGTAGGGTTTTGACGGCGCTTGCACTCACTCACCGTATGACCGAGACTGCGTATCCGCCGATCAGCGAGCAACTGGCGGACCTCGAGTCCGCACGCGAAGAGGGCCGACGGAAGATGGATTGGGCGACCCAGCACATGCCCATCCTCGAGCGCGTCCGCGAGGAATTCGTCGCGGAACAGCCCTTCGAGGGCGAGATCATCGCGATGGCGATGCACGTCGAGGCGAAGACGGCGGTTCTCGTCGAGACGCTCGCAGAGGGTGGCGCGGAGGTCGCAGTGACGGGCTGCAACCCGCTTTCCACGCACGACGACGTCTCTGCGGCACTCGACACCCACGAGAACATCACGAGCTACGCCAAACGCGGCGTCGACGACGAAGAGTACTACGACGCTATCGAGGCCGTCATCGCCCACGAGCCGACCGTCACCGTCGACGACGGGATGGACCTCGTCGCGGCGATCCACGAGGACTACCCCGAACTGATCGACGGCATCGTCGGCGGGGCCGAAGAGACCACGACCGGCGTCCACCGCCTGCGCGCGATGGACGACGACGGCGCACTCGAGTACCCCGTCTTCGCCGTCAACGACACGCCGATGAAGCGCCTCTTCGACAACGTCCACGGCACGGGCGAGTCTTCTCTCGCCTCCATCGCCATGACCACGAACCTCTCGTGGGCCGGCAAGACCGTCGTTGTCGCTGGCTTCGGCTACTGTGGCAAAGGCGTCGCGAAGAAGGCCGCCGGACAGAACGCGAACGTCGTCGTCACCGAAGTCGAGCCCCGCCGCGCTCTCGAGGCCCACATGGAGGGCTACGAGGTCCTCCCGATGGCCGACGCCGCCGAGGTGGGCGACGTCTTCCTCACCACGACGGGCAACCGCGACGTCGTCGTCGAGGAGCACTTCGAGTCGATGCAAGACGGTGTCTTGCTCGCCAACGCGGGTCACTTCGACATCGAAATCGACCTCGAGGCCTTAGACGACCTCGCCGTCGATCGCTACGAAGCCCGCGACGGCGTCGAAGCCTACGAACTCGAGGACGGCCGTCGACTGAACGTCATCGCGGAAGGCCGTCTCGTCAACCTCGCCGCCCCCGTCTCGCTCGGCCACCCCGTCGAGGTCATGGACCAGAGTTTCGGCATTCAAGCCGTCTGCGTCCGTGAGATGCTCGAGAACGGTGAGGCGTACGATGCCGGTGTTCACGACGTGCCCGACGAACTCGACAAGGAGATCGCCGAGATCAAACTCGAGGCCGAGGGTGTCGAGTTCGATTCGCTGACGGATACTCAACAGGAGTACATGGGCTCGTGGGATCACGGGACGTAGACTCCGTCGGTAGCCCCACCGACGGACGGTGACCCGAAGAAGGAACACCCAAGGAGGCCCCACCCGTACGCTGGGGTATGGAGACGCCTTCCCGCTCAACTGACACCGATCGAGATGGTGCACCGCTTCGATCGACGCTCGTCGCCATCGGTCTGACGGTCTTCGGTCTTCTCGTTGCCGAGTTCTCGACGCTTCCGGCCTTTTTGTACGACCCAGCATTACTCGAGGGACTCGGGGACGCCTCGATCGAAGGGCGGGCGCTCCTGTTGATCCTCAACTTCGTCGGCATGGCACTCGCCGGCGTGATCTATCTGGTCGCGACCGGTCGTGGCCTGTCGTGGATCGACCTCCACGTGCCGACGAAGAACGACTGGAAGTACCTGATTGGCGGCAGTATCGGGACGATCGTCTTCCTCTACGTCGTCAGTCTGCTCTTTACCCTCCTCAACGTTCCCGCCGCCGAGAGCAACGTCATGGACATCGTCGGTGAGGACCAGACGATGATCCTGATTATGATCTTCATCGTCTTCTTCTTCAACGCGCCCGCAGAGGAGTTCCTCTTCCGGAACGTCATCCAGAAACGTCTGTACGCGGCGTTCACCCGAATGCATGCGGTCATCGTCACGAGCGTCATCTTCGCGCTCGTTCACCTCCCGATGTACTTGCTCGCCGGCGAACTCGTCGCGACGTTCGCGTCGCTGACCATCATGTTCGGTGGCTCGGTCATCTTCGGCTACCTCTACGCGAAAACGGACAACCTCCTCGTTCCCACCGCGGCCCACGCCGCGCTCAACGCCTTCCAGTTCGCCATCTTGTATCTCGCCATCGAGTTCGAGATCGACGAAGCGGAACCTGCCCCGTCGATGCTCCTCGAGGCGGTCACGGCTGTTCCACTCCTGTAGTGCCACACTCCGTTTTCCGCGAGCGCGACGCTGTCCATCACTTTATTAGGGGCCGCACGTGAGTGCGGTGTATGTCTCAGGCGAAGGGTGACCGGCGCGAACGGGAACTCGTCAACGAACTCGACGAGTCCGGATTCGCGGTGATGCGTGCACCCGCAAGCGGTTCTGCGACGGAACGAGAACTTCCCGACGTACTCGCCGGTGACGGCGAGGACTTCTACGCGGTCGAGGCGAAATCGAGTTCAGGCGACCCGATCTATCTCACCGGCGAAGAGGTCGAAGCACTGATCTACTTCGCACAGAACTTCGGCGCGAAGCCCCGTATCGGCGTTCGATTCGATCGCGAGGACTGGTACTTCTTTCACCCCGGCGACCTCTACGTGACCGACGGCGGCAACTACCGAGTCAAAAAGGAGACGGCTATCGCTGAGGGCACCGATTTCGCGGAGTTCGTCGGTCGCTCCGAGAAGGTCACGCTCGAGCAAGTCGGCGACGAGTCGGACGACGGCCCGGACGAAGACATCCTCCGCGTGCTCAACGCGGTCGAACAGGGTGTGATGGACGTCGAAGAAGCCGCCGAGGTGCTCGAGTAACTCACGACGGCGTCGTCACCGAAGGCGAGCCTCGAGCGCCCTCGAGGCTCGCGTCGGCGTTCTCAGTCCGCTTTCTCGAGTCTCGTCCGCGGGAAGACGTAGACCTTCAACGAGTCCGGGATGACGCCGTTCGTGGCGACCGTCGCGTGGGGGTAGATAGCCCCGACGACGGGCACGTCCGGCTCGTAGCGCTCGTTCGTGGCGTACTCGGCGACGGAGGTGTCGACGGCCCCGATCTCGACGGCGTCGGCTCGAAGGTCGGAGACGTCGACGACGGTGAGTCGATCACCCGTCTCGCGGTCGACGACCGTATCGCCCGGCCAGACGGTGTGTCTCGAGCAGTAGGCGGGTCCGTGGACGGCGTCGTCGTCTTCGGGGACGAAGAACATCTTTCCGCAGTCGTGACATTCGACGGCGAGTTCGCCGGGTGGCGGCGTCCGGCCGTCGGTAATCTCGATGGCAACGCGGCGGATGTGCTTACAGCGAGCCTCGCGGAAGATGTGATCCGGGCAGGTACAGCGGCCGCTCTCGAGGTCGACGAGGTAGGTGTGGTCGCTCGCCGATTCGACCTCGTAGAGTCCTCTCCCGAGTGAACGGACGGACATCGCCTCGGATCGAGCGCGGCGGGACCGTCCGTCGAGGTGCTCGCGTGACGGTACTGGCAGTGGCGTTTTCGGTGACGCTGTTGTGTTCATAGTGCGTCGAAGTGATGGGACGATCAGCGACGACCGGCAGCGCGCGATGGCTTCCGGCGTCGTGATCTGACAGCAGGCAGTCGGCTGGCTATTCGATAGTGGTAGGGCCTCGAGCAAAATAACGGCCGCGCCGGCGAGTGCTGGCACGGATATTATATGCCATTTTCCGAGGCCTCACCCTAAATTCGGCCCCGAACACGGGTTCCGATCGGGTGTTTCTGCCGGCTTCTCTCGCCCGTCCCACGTCCTTCGAAGCGCTTTTTGCCGGGCCGCCGAAATCGATCCGATAATGCTCGAGCGTGACCGAATCATCGAAATCGTCGTCGCCGTCTCTACCGTCCTCTTGATGCTCGGTGCGATGATCGGAATTGGCTCCGAATACGGGGGAGACAACGGTGCCTTGTCGACGGAAGGCGGCGAGATGCTCGTCTTCGCAATTATCGGCTTTATCCTCCTCTTGACGCTCGTCGGTATTGCCCTCGCGTTCGTGATGAACGAACCCGGCGACGGTCTCGAGGCCGACGATTCGGACGCACAGAGTTCGGTTTGAGCACTCGGCGCAATTCTTTCCACTCTCTATCGCTGATACGACGTATGGACAGCGGTGAGACGAGTTCGGCCTCGGAGCAACGGACGCGATCTCGGGTACGGCCACTCGCCGTTGTGACGATTTTCGTCCTCCTCGCGTCCTCCTTCCTCCGCCGCTCGGTTTCTGGTGTCGCCCCATTCGTCGTCGGGCTGGTGGGCGTGCTTGCAGTGCTCGTTCTGGGCAGTCTTTGGCGTCGATTCAGAAGGGTCTCGTCGACACCGATTCTGATGCTGTCGATGAGGACGGCGAGAACTCGGACGTCTGGAACGCGATTCCGTCGCGGCAGTACGAGGGCCGACACGTCGAATCCGGTGGCCTCGCTCGAGGCGAACAGGAACGAGCGCTCGAGGACATTCAGCGACGGGCGGACGAGTTGACGGACGATCCGTCCCAAAAGTGATCGTTCAGGGGGTTGAAATCCATCGGCGTCAGCGACGTTCGCCGGTCAGTCGCCAGTCGCTTCTTGTCCGTCCTCGCCGTCTGTCTCCCGCCAGTCTTCGACGTCGTCGTCGGCCTCGTCGATTCGCTCCTCGTAGTAGGCCATCGGGTGGGGAATGCGCTCACAGAGGTCGTCTTTGTTCACGCAGTCACCGTAGGACTTCATGGTCGCACACGATGGTGGTGAGTACTCCGTCGGCGAGGTGTCGCCGCGGATGTGGTCCGTCTGATAGCGCGTCATCTCCTCGCCGAAGGAAGAATTGACCCGGTAGAGGTCGACGATTTCGTCCGTCGACATGCCGATACTCGCGAGAAACGCCGTGATCGCGAACCGCGAGTGGTGGGGCAGGTGCTCGCCCTTTTGAACCTGGTCGAGGAGCGCCTTCATACACGGCGGGAAGAGGTCGGGGACCACAGTGTCGATTTCTCGAGTGAGATCCAACTCCGAGAGCACCTCGCGGATCTCGTCGGCATCGTCCTCGAGCGCGCTCGCGATTTCGGTCGGCACGTCGAAGGGGAGACCGTCTTCGATCCGGCTTCGAACCGCTTCCTGTAACAGCGTCAGTAGTTCTTCGTCGGTTACCGGCACCTCGCCGTCGGCTAGAGCACGATTAACCAGTCGCCACTCGTCGCCCCAGCAGTCCTCGGCCAAAACGAGGTACGTCCCCACGTCGACTCGGTACCCCTCCGGTGTCTCTCGAATCGGCTCCCGGAGATCGAACTCCGCGAGGACTGTCTCGAGGTCGAGACCGGCGGATTCGACGCTCTTGAGTTCGGTGGTCTCCTCGAAATCGGCCGTGAAACGCTCGTAGGCGCTCTCAGCTTCCGCACGGGCGTACTTTCGGACGAGCACGCGCTCTTCGACCATCGAGACGAGCACGCGGGCCACGGGATAGGAGAGTAACTCGATTCGGGTCTCTCGCCTTGGCTCGCCGGTTTCTCCCGCCTCGAGTGCCGCCACGACGCGCTCGCGGGCGCGGTCGACCACTGCCCGATCCTGTTCGACGATGGTGGCCAGATCGACGGCCTCCGTCGCCACGGCGTCGCGGGCGGCCTCGAGGAACGGGTACCGGGCGTGCAGTCGCTGCATCGGTAATGTGGTGTTACTCCGCGAGGTTAAACCCGCTGATTGTTCGTCGATTCTCGAGTGGGAGTAATCGACGATTGAAATCGGTCGTCGTCCCTGTGAAATGCTCACACTGCAGTCGAGGGTCGAATTCAAGGGAGTCCGACACGTCAGTCTCGAGTATGCCACGGGCCAACAGCGACGGCGTGTCGATTTACTACGAGCACGAGGTGGGTGACGGCGCGCGGACGCCGGTCGTCTTCGTGCAGGGACTGGGCTACGGCCGCTGGATGTGGCGATGGCAACGCGAAGCCGTTCGCGACGACGTCGACGTGATCGCCCCCGACAATCGAGGAACTGGGCGTTCTGACGTCGGCTTGCCACCGCTCGTTTCTCGACTGCCTGGTCGGATTCGGACACCGCTCATCTTCAAACTGGCCGGCTACTCCATCGGCGGACTGGCGGCCGACCTCGAGGCCGTGCTCGAGGACGCGGGTATCCGCGAGGCGCACATCGTCGGCGCGAGCATGGGGGGGATGATCGCCCAACGCTACGCCCTCGAGTACTCCCGGGCGAAGACGCTGACGCTGTGTTGTACGAGTCACGGGGGCCCTGACGCTGTTCCAGTCCCCGAGGAGACGCAAGAACACGTCTTCGACACTCCCAAGGGGGCGAGCGAGCGCGAGAAACTCCGCCACCGAATGCGTCCGGCCTTCTCCGAGCGCTTTACGAATCGGAACCCACACCTGATGGATCGCATTATCGAGTGGCGACTCGAGCAAGACGCCGGCGAACCGGCTCGCGAAGCACAGGCTGCGGCCGTCCTGAACTTCGACGTGAGCGACCGACTCGAGCGACTTCACGTTCCGACGCTGGTGCTTCACGGTACCGACGACCAGGTCGTTCCGGCTTCGAACGGGTTGTTGCTCAAGGAGGCGATTCCGGACGCCCGTCTCGAGCAAATCGAGGGTGGGTCACACCTCTTTTTCATCGAGGATGCACCGCGGGTCAACGAGGAACTGCTGGCGTTCCTCGCGGAACACGAGTGACGAACGGACGCTCAGTACGTTCAAGACGCTCGAGACGCTCGCTACTTGGTTTCGAGCGCTCACTCGGGGTTTGGATTCGCCACGGTCGACTCTTCGATCAGTACCCGTCCGTCGCTTCGGACGCCAACCTCGAAGCCCGCGTAGGTGAACCAGAGTTCGTGTTGACCGGCCTCGCCGGAACGGCGAGCGTGTTCGACGAGCGAGTCGAGTGCGTCCGGGTCGACGACGTCGTGAAGCGGCGGTAACTCGAGCGGATCGGTCTGACTCACCGTTTCGACGGCAGTAACGACGGCGACGCTTGCCCGTTCGCCGGCTTCGGGGTCGAACGTCGAGACGTACCGTTCGTTATCGGGACCGTGAGAATCGTCTGGGGAGGGCATACTCGTCTATTCTGTGATGGAACGGGTAGGGCGTTACCTTCCTATGTGTTGTTTTTAAGTACTGACCAGTCTCGGTCGGTGACCGTCAGTCGAGATTCTGACTCACAAGGTTTCACACAGATATGCGGTTGAACGGCGACAGAGAAACTCTCGCCCTAGCGTCGTGGGTCAGATGGAGAAAACGGTGAGTGATTGCGGTCGCTTACTCGCTCTGGATCCGCGGGGCGAGCATGTAGGTAACCTGTCCGTCCGCTTCGGCGAAGCCGAAGTAGATCTTGACCGGGAACTCCTCGCCGAGTTGAAGCGTCACTTCGGTGTCGGCGGGGATCGCCTTGTCCATGTCCTTGAGATAATCGAGCGAGAACAGCGAGTGTGCCGGACCGACCTGCAGGTCGATCAGGTCCTCCTGGGTCAACTCGAGGTGGACGTCGTCCGTGTCGCCTTCCGCGTTGACGTAGAAGTACTCCTCACCCTCGTCGACGCCGAGTGCGATGTGGTCGGAGACCATGTCGGCTGCCTTGACCGAGCGGTTGACGTCGCTGCCCTCGAGGACGACTTCCGCTGGCAGATCGAGGTCCGGAATGTCCGGCTCCTGGCGGATGGAGTCGGGGTCGATGAGCGCGAGCGTGTACTCGAGCCCGTCGATCTGGATGTGGAGTTTACGTGTCTCTTCGTCGAGTTCGAACTGGATGAGCTGGCCGGAACCGGCCATGCCTGCGATGTCCTCGAGGCGAGAGAGGTCGACACCGATGAGTCCGCCGTCGGCTTCGTAGGATTCGAACGCCGCGGCATCGAGCGAAAGGTCGACCATGCCGACGTTGGCGGGGTCGACGGCCCGGATCTCGAGGCCGTCTTCCTCGAGGTGAATTTTACACTCGTCGACCAGTACGCTGATCGAATCGAGCGCACTGGTGAGCGTTTCCGCGCTCACGATGGCCTTGAACATATAGCAATGGGTACGAACGGTCGGCATAAAAAGGCACCCTTTACGCGCGGGCGGAAGACACCAGTAGGACGGGACGGAGTGGCGGTCGGGTGGCGTGACGTGAGACGGGGGAACGTTCCACTCATCCCGCTGGCGCTCCTCGTCGGGAATCGGTGGTGGGTTCTCGCGAGTCACCGTTTCGAGAATCCCGCTCTCGAGTCCGTATCGAACGCCGTTAGTCGCTCGTCTGCGGTTGGGCTTCGACGGACTCGACTTCGCGCTCGAGGATTTCGGCGATTTGCTGGCTCGCGTTGCCGTCGCCGTAGGGGTTCGGCGTCGTCTCGGGCCACTCGTCTTTCCTCAGCGCCGTCCGAATCGCGTCGGTGTCCGTACCGACGAGTTCGTTCCAGCCGCATTCGGCGGTCTCGACCCACTCGGTCTCCTCGCGCAGCGTCACGCAGGGCGTCTCGAGGAAGAATGCCTCCTTCTGGACGCCCCCGGAGTCGGTGACGACGCGCTCTGCGGCGTCGAGCAGCCGAACGAAGTCGAGGTAGCCGAGGGGGTCGACGAGTTCGAGTTCCTCGTCCGCGCGCTCCCAGAGGCCGTAGGACTCGAGTCGGTCGACGGTCCGGGGATGAATCGGGAGCACGACGGGCTGTGAGGCAGCGGCGAGGCCGTCGAGGATTGACTCGAGTTTCTCGCGGTCGTCCGTGTTCCCCTGTCGGTGAACGGTCGCGAGGATGAACTCGTCCTCGGAGACCCCGAGATCCTCGAGCACGGCCGTATTGCCCGCGACTCGGTCTCTGACGGCGAGGACGCTGTCGTACATCACGTCGCCGGTCATGTAGACGCCGTCGGTGATCCCTTCGCCGGCGAGCGTCTCGACGGCGTTCTCGCTGGGCGCGAAGCAGTACTCGGAGGCGTGGTCCGTTAGCACCCGATTGACCTCTTCGGGCATCTCGCGGTTGTAGCTCCGCAGGCCGGCCTCGACGTGGGCGACCTCCATGTCGAGTTTCGAACCGACGATGGCCCCCGCGAGGGTGGAGTTAGTGTCGCCGTAGAGCAACATCACGTCCGGCTCGGTCTCCTCGACGACCGGTTCGATTTCGGCGATCATCTTCGCGGTCTGGCGGCCGTGGGTGTCCGACTTGACGCCGAGATTGTAATCCGGCTCGGGAATTCCCAGTTCGTCGAAGAACACGTCGGACATTTCCTCGTCGTAGTGCTGGCCGGTGTGAACCAGTATCTCCTCGCCGACTTCTCTCAGCGCACTCGAGACGACGGCGGCTTTCACGAACTGCGGGCGCGCGCCGACGATCGAACAGATCCGCATCTAGTTCACCCCCGTCGCCGTTCCCGCGGTCGGTTGCTGTTGTCTGTCGCCGTAGGCGGTCGCGATGTTACAGAGCAGTTCCGTCAAATTGTCCATGTCTTCGACGTACTCGTCCCGGCGTCGCTCCCAGCGGTCGGTGGTCGAGTCGTCCGCGAGCAACTCCTGGGACTGCTCGAGGACGTCCTCGAAGGACTCGAGGTTTCGGACGAGTCCGTGTTCCTCGAGTTCGATGAAGTTCCCCATGTCTTCCTCGCCGACGAACGAGTTGGATCGAATCGCCGGGGTTCCGAGCAGTGCGGCCTCCGTCACCATCGTCTGGGTGTCTGCGACCAGCAAGTCCGCGTGGGCGAGCGCGTCGTGCATCTTCGCCGGGTGGAGGTCGAATCGTTCGGCGGGGAGATCCTCGAACTCGAGGTCGCCGGCTTCGTCCGAGACGAAGACGGTCGCGTGCTCGGACAACTCGGAGAGCAGCCGTCGGCGTTGCTCGATCGAGAAGCCGCGCTTGCCGACGTCGTGGTGGCCGTTGAACGCGTTGAATCGGACGATCGCGTACGGTTCGTCCGCCCCGACGCCGAGGTCGTCGCGAACGGACGGATCGGGCTCGAAGACGTCGGGATGGAGGTACGCCGACTCCGCGACGCCGTTGAACTTGTAGTGTTTACTCCCAAGGTCCTTCCGGAAGGCGGAGGGCGTCAAAATCGCCCGTACGAACGGTCTCGCGACGACGTGGTCGTAGGAGGTTTCCGAGTCGAGAACGGCGATTGCGGGCGTCCGCGAGAACATCCCCGCGGCCGCAGCGTAGGGTCCTTTCCCGAAGATGACGTCCGGATCGAACGCCCGAACGCGGCGTGCGATCGTATAGAGGTGTGCGGGCAGTTCGTAGGCGAGTGAGTGCAGCGACTCGCTTCGTTCGCCGTAGGTCTCGTAGGGCAGGTCGTGATACGAGAGGAGCGATTCGGTGAACTCGTCGCTTCTGGCGAAGACGAGAACGTCGTGGCCTCGTTCCTCGAGACGCGTAACCGTGTGTTTGTACTGATGGACGTGCGCCGGTGTGTTATTGAATATCAAGCAATTCATTGGATACTCACTGCTCGGGGTGGACGTATGCTCGCTTCTGTGACACCTTGTTATGGCTGTTGTACGCGATGAACGTATCTTTCGACAGAACTATCGATTAGGTAATGAAACTATGTTGACCTGACCCCATCTCGAGTCGAATAGATGTGTTGTATATGTGGGGTGGAGAGCTTGTAAAGCGAGAAACGCCGAAATATATCGCTTCGAGACACTCCGTCGACGGTACGTTTCACGCGACACAACTCGAGAATTCTGTGGCTTCTCATATACGAAATTGATCACGTTTTCCCGTCCCATTCTGTGTCGATCTCTATCATTTTACATTCATTAAATCGGCTATGTACGTCGAGGACAACACTCACGGGATCAACGGGCACACGAGTCGCTGTTTGGCTGGCAACGACCCAATTTCAGCCACAAAATGGGTCGGACGCCGCGATCGGTCACGATCTGGTGGCACATCGTCCGTATTCCGAACCACCGGTCGGTATCGTCGAAAGCCGTCAATACACTCCGGAAAGGTTCGAATACTCTCGTCCGGCAGTCCTTACAGTACGTTCGTGTCGGCCACCGATAGAGTGTCCTGTAGTCGTTCCGAGCGCGTCGACAGAGTCGCCCCGTGGAATGCAGGCAGGATTCGCTTCCGGCGGGTCCCGGTAGGTCGTGGTATGAGTCCACCGTTCACCGACGACGACATCGGGAAGTCGATCGAGACCGCAGCAGGCGACGTCCTCGGCATCGTCGCCGATACCGACCCGGAGACGGCCTACGTCGTGCCTGCGGAATCGGTCCCCGACTCGACGCGGGCCGTCCTCGAGTGGGACCGCGGGACGGACGAGACCATTCCGGTCACCGACGACGTCGTCGAGGAGAGTACCGACGACGCGATCACTCTCGAGTCAGCGTTTCCAGCGGAGACGATCACGTCGGCGAGTACGGCCGACGACGAGACGGGGAGCGAGCCCGCCGATTCGGACGGTGGCCCAGACGCGACCGAGCGAAGCGATGACTACGATCCGGGTGAGTCGGTCGCCTCGAATCCAACGGAGTCGGCACCCGACGACGGCTCGAACGCCGGCACTGGTCCGGACGTGTCCAGCGCATCGGAACCGATGGTCGAAGACGACGGGTTCTACGACACCCCCGAAGCGGATGCGCGAGTCGACCCCGACGCGGAAATGGACCCTCCTGCGGAGGACTCTCTCGAATCCGAGGAATCAGCCGACGAATCCGAGGGGCGGGCCGACAAATCCGGGGGCGACTCGAGTCAGGGCGTCGACGTGAATGTTGACCCCGACGAGGTGACCGAGGGCGACCCTGAGGCGGATCTCGAGCCCGGAGAGGACGTGGGGCGACGAGATCAACCGGGCTCCAGCCGGTCGGCCAGCGACGATTCGGGCGACTCGAGCGAGGAGTGAACCGGAATCCGCATCTCGCCACACCTATCCGTTCTGGACCACTAGCCCTGTTTCAAGAACACGCGATTATGGCCCGAAAAGACGACTACTACAACAGAGCGAAACAGGAGGGCTACCGTTCGCGGGCGGCCTACAAACTCAAACAACTCGACGATCTCGAGAACGTCATCGACGGGCGTGACGCGGTCGTCGACCTCGGGGCCGCCCCCGGCGGCTGGCTGCAAGTTGCCGCCGAGAAGGTCGGTCCGAAGGGGACCGTCATCGGCGTCGACCTCCAGCGAATCAAGGACCTCGAAGACCCCGCGTTGACCGATCAGGTCGAAACGCTTCGCGGGGACATGACCGAAGACAAGACGCGAGAGCGCGTCGTCGAGGCCGCCGACGGCCCCGTCGACGTCGTCATTTCGGACATGGCCCCGAACATGTCCGGCGAGTACTCCCTCGATCAGGCTCGTTCGCTGTATCTCGCGAGGCAGGCCTTCGAGACGGCACTCGAGATCCTCGACACCGGCGGCAACTTCGTCGTGAAGGTCTTCGAAGGGCCGGACGTCGACGACTTCCGCGCCGACGTCGAAGACGAGTTTCAGTACGTCCGCGCCACCGCACCGAAAGCCAGCCGCAAGGAATCCTCCGAGATTTATTTCATCGCCAAGGGCCGTCTCACGGCCCCCGTGGCCCCCGGCGACGAACTCGAGGTCGAGATTATCGACGTCGGCAGCGAAGGCGACGGGATCGCTTCGGTCGAGGGCTACCGATTGTTCGTTCCCGGAACCTCCGAAGGCGACGTTCTCACCGTCGAGATCGAGGACGTCAAGCCGAACTTCGGATTCGCAGCGCCACTCGAAGAGGAGTGAGGGTGAGGAAAACGGCCGCGTAGCGCGAGTACCAGTTACTCGTCGGTCTCGAGTCGGTCGTGTCGGTCGTCGATTTCGTCGAGAATATCGAGGTTCTTTCTGATCGACGCGCGGATCGCGTCACTCCGGTTGACGAACTTGCCGTCGTCACCGACGTGCCCGTCGAGATCGTCGAGCAGTTCCTGGGGAATTTCGACGCTAATCTTCGGCATATGCGTCGTCATTGGGTGGGGGGATTCTTAACAGCCCGTGACCGTCTGCGTTCCCCACCGTACTTCACCTCATCCCGATTCGCTTGCTTCACCCCATATCGAGGAATCGGCGTTTATCCGAGGTGTCCTCTTCGGACGGATAGGCGACGACGACGTTTTCGGCATCGAGTGCCGTGAGTCGACGCGGGAGCGATTGCAGTCGGGTTTCCCAACCGCGACTGCCGGGACGCGGACTGAGTGCGACGACGAAGTCGTTCTCGTCGATCCGGTCGTCCATGGCGTCGTCGAATCCGTCGCCGACAGGAACGACGTCGACGGTCGTCGTCGTCTCGGGCTCGATGGCGTCGACGAGCTGTTCGTAGCGTTCGGGATTGCCACCGATGACGTAACACTCGAGGTCGACACCGAGTTCGTCGGCGACCGTTTTCACGGTGTGAATCGTCTCGTAAAAGCCGGGGTGGGAGGCGATGTGTGCGGGCAACACACAAACGACGCGCTCCGTGACGTTCAACGGTTCGCGGAGCCTCGAGACGAGCACTTGCACCGTCGTTTGCTCGAGGGTTTGCTCGACGATGTCCCCGAAGAACCGGGAACCAAAGCGTCTGGAACTCGCCCAGCCGAGGACGGTGGTAGTAATTCGTTCGTCGAGCACCGTCTTCGAGATGCCGTCGGCGACGCTCGTTTCGACGCGAGTGTGAGTTTCGACGGGAACCTCCGCGCCGGCGACGTGTTCGGCCGCGTGCTCGAGGGTCTCTTCGGCGTCGGCGACGGCGGTTGCGGTTTCGGCCTGTTCGCGTTGGTCGGTTCGACTCGCTCTGAGCCGCGTGGGTCGGCGGTTGACGACCGTCAGCGCTCGCAACGGTTCGGCGTTGCCCGCGGTTTCGCGGACGAGCATGCCGAAGTCGAGGAGTGGCTCCATGGTGTCGCGGTTACCCGCGAGGGGGACGAGGACGCGCGTCGGCTGGTCGCCGGGGTCGTACTCGGAATCCGCCTCGGCGTCGACGATCTGGCGGCCGTAGCGCTTCGAGAGCGCCGGGCTGAGGAAGCTGACGACGAGGATCATTAGGACGACGCCGTTGACCATCGGCTCTTCGAAGAGCCCCAGATCCTCGTAGCCGATCAGGGTGATCGCGAGCGCCGCCGCGGCTTGCCCCGAGGAAAGCCCGAACATGGCCATGCGTTCGTCGGTCGTGTAGTCGTAAATCGCGCCGGTAACCCAACTCGCGAAGAGCTTACTGAAGAGCAACAACACGATGATCGTCCCTGCGATAACGAGGGTCTCGGTGCTGCCGACGACCACTACAGGATCGACCAGCATTCCCACGGAGATGAGGAAGAAGGGGATAAGGAGGGCGTTGCCGACGAACTCGATGCGGTTCATCAGGGTGCTGGTCGTCGGGATGAGTCGGTTGAGCGCTAATCCGGCGAGGAACGCCCCGATGATGTGCTTGACGCCGGCGAGTTCGGCGAAGGCCGCACAGACGAACAGGACGGCCATCACGAACAGGAACTCGAAGTAACTCTCCTCGCTGACGT
Organism: Natronorubrum sediminis; assembly: GCF_900108095.1. NCBI lineage: Archaea > Methanobacteriati > Methanobacteriota > Halobacteria > Halobacteriales > Natrialbaceae > Natronorubrum > Natronorubrum sediminis. Next base: position 1,308,257 of record NZ_FNWL01000001.1, on the reverse strand, counting down.
TTCTGAAGAACCACCGGCCCAGTCGCGGGACGAGCAGCCAGATTCCGGCGAACAACGCGACGAGTCCAACCACGAGCGTCACCCAGAAGCCGATCGTGAGGTCGCCCACTGCCGCCCCAGCGACGATCGCCAACACGAGCAAGGCTGCCGTGTCGGTGAAGATCGTCCCGCCGATCGCCGCCGTCACGGCCTCGTTCTTCACGATTCCGAGCTTATTGACGATCGGATACGCGAGCAGCGTGTGCGAGGAGAAGATGGCAGCGTACAGCGCCGCGGTCATGACGTCGAACCCGAGGAACCAGACTCCGACAGCCATCCCTAACCCCTGGGGAAGGAGAAACGACAGCGCACCGAAGACGAGGCTTCTATCGCGATTCGCGACGAACTCGCCGAGGTCGATCTCGAGGCCGGCTAGGAACATGAGGTAGACCAATCCGACCTCGCCGAGCAGGACGAAGGTCTCGGATCGATCGAGGAATCCGAAGCCGTTCGGTCCGATCGCCGTCCCGACGACGATGATGCCGATAATTCCCGGGAGCCGATAGCGTTCGAAGACGAGCGGTGCGACGAGGAAGACGACCATCGCGATCGCGAAGATAATGATCGGGTCCTGGAACGGTAGTGCCGGTAGTGAGAGGTCCTCGAGCATACGAATTAGGGAGTACGTGAAAGTCACGGCAATCGCGTAAAGAACTACTGACTGTTCGCGGATGACACGTGGATGTTCGTTCGAAATCGGGCCGTTTCCTCCGTCTCGAGGGGAATTCCGAGACCCTCGAGAAACGGGTGCTCTCCGGTCGGCGGAGTCAAATCGCCGTCAGTCCGACGCAGTTCCGGCGTCTGATTCTGGTTCAGCAGGTTGGTCGGTGCTGCCGCCACCGCCGCCGAACAGTCTGCCGCCGCCGGTGAGGACGTAGAGGACGGCCAATCCGAGCATATACGTCAGTGCGATCGGAATCGCGACCAGCAACATCGTGAGGATGCCTTTCGGGCTGAAGAACGCAGCAGCGGTGAAGATTCCGACGACGATCGGCCGCCAGCGTTTGAGCATCGTCCGATAGCTGACGATACCGCCGACGTGGAACAGCGCCATCGTAACGATGATGTTGAACAGGAAGCCGACGCCGAGAGTCGTGTAGATCACGAGCCACGAGAAGCTGTTGATCCGGTAGGTGACCTCCATGCCATTTTGGACGGCGTCGGTGATGAGATACGAAATCACCGCGGGGGCGAGCCAGTAGAAGCCGATAAACAGACCGGCCCCGAAGCCGGCGAACAGCGTCCCGCCCCAGACGAGGAACACGCGCTGTGCCCCGCCGCTGACGAGCCCGCGTTCCTTGGCTGCTGGCCAGCCCCAGTACATGACCATCGGCAGGATGGCGATGATCGCGAGGATCGTACTCACCTTCACCATGAAGATCAGCACTTCGACGGGGTGTAACGCGATGACCAGCCCGAGGTCGCCGATCAACTCCGTCGTCGACTCGTTGCCGGTGACGTTCGCGTCGTTGCTCTCTGCGACCTCGAGGAGGACCTCTTCGGGAACGCGTTCGACGAACTGTGCGAGGATCACGCCGAAGCCGCCCTGATAGAGCGCGAGGAACGTGCCACCGAGGACGGCCATGAAGACGCCGACGATGTAGATCGTCTTCGAGGTCAGGCTGTCCACGATGAACGCGAGGTCGTAGGCGTAGCCGCCGATGTCGTCTTCGGTCGTCTCGTCTTCGGTGAACGGATCGAGCATCCCCGCGGCGGTGCTCGAGAACACACTCTCTTCGTCATCGCCACCGCTTTCGGCTGCACCCGCGCTCGCCCCGCTAGCTGTGGCCCCGCCACCGCTTCCGTCGCCCGCTTCGTTTGCCTTGGCTCGCTGTTCTTGCAGCGAGTCGAAGCGATCGAGGATGGCCTGGGCCTTGTCCCGATTGTCGTCGTACATGGCCTGCCGAGAGTGCTCGAGGGCCTGTTCTTCGTCCATCGCGAGGAAGACCTGCGTCGGAATCTCTTCGATGTCGTTGGTTGCGATGGTGTCGAAGTCGATGTCGTCGGGGTCCTCTGCGGCTCTGATGTCGCCTTCTCGCGGGTACACCGGTGCCTGGAGCACGCGGACTGTGTACACCATGAGCCCGACTACGGCGAGCGTGAGTGCGACGACCACACCGGCGGCGACGTCACCGAAGACGCCGTACTCGGCGGCGAACGCCTCGAGTCCCAACGTTCCCTCGGGCCGGTAGCCCTCGGGGAACGCCGGGTAGACGGATTCCTCGAGGTAGTCGAATCCACCGTCTGAGATGAAGACGGTGACCGCAGCGCTCACAAGCGTGAGCGCGCCGACGAACTGGTACAGCCGCCGTTTCATGAGACCTGTTCCGGTATCGAGTTCGGCGGCACCGCGTCGGCGGATATTCGCGACGATTTTCGCGAGGCCGAGGCTGAACACGTAGAGTGCGACGAGTGGAATCGCCCACATGATCAGCGTGAACGGGTCCGGTGGGGAGAACATCGCGCCGAAGACGGTGATCGCGACGATGGCGTGGCGCCACTTGTCCCGGAACGTCTCGTAGGAGACGATTTCGGTGTACGAAAGGACGCTCATCAACAGCGGCAACTGTGCGGCGAGTCCGAACGAGATGGTGAGCAGGGCGATGAACTCGGTGAACTCGGTGATCCCCCAGCTCGGATTGACACCGGCGTCGTGTGCGACGGCACCGAGGAAGTCGAACGCGAACGGGAAGAAGATGGCGTAGGCGTAGAAGATGCCGATACAGAACAGGACGATCGAGGTCAGCGCGAACCCGGCCATGTACGCCCGAGAGACCGGGACGACCGACTCGACGCCGCGCTCTCTGAGCGCCTCGCGCGAGAAATAAAGCAGCGCCGGAATCGCGACGATGATCCCGACGAGTAACCCGATTTTCGCCTGTAACAGGATCACTTCGAAGGGCGTCCGGGTAATGATCTCCGTCGCGTCGGCGACGGTCTCGCTCATTTCGGCTTTCGCCGTCGCCTCGAGGAAGTCCCAGATCCAGACGCGAAGGGCGTAGAACGACCCGACGAAGCCGAGGGTAAAGACGATGAACACCTTCTGCAGATGGGTCTGCGCGCCAGACAATACCGCTCCGATCGTCTCCCGGCCGGTATTGATCGCTTTGGCCGTATCCTCACCGACGGCAGAACTCATTTACTGCCTGTGGCTAACTGACATCCAGTTATCAACCTTTCGAGTGCTCGAGCGTCAATGAGCGGTTTCGGAACCTTGTCGCTCTCTTCGAATGGCCGTAAGAAAAAGGCCTATAACCAGTGGCCGTTTGATATCCCGATAGATGTCGGACGAGCCGGCGGACGACATGGCTGTCGATGATCCCGCTAGCGACGCCGAGGGGTCGACGGAGACCGACGACGAGCCGCTGCCATCCGAAACGGATGGCGAGAAAGACCTGTCCGCCGACGAGGATGCCGACCGGTCAACCGAATCCGACGCTGCGTCCGATGGTGAAGCAGACGACGATTCTGGCGCTGGGGCCGACGCCGAAGCTGACGAAGTTGATGCTGACGCCGAAGCTGACGACGCTGACGACGCTAAGGCTGACGACGAACCCGACGCCGAAGCCGACGACGAAGCCGACGACGAATCTGACGACGACGCGGACAACGCTGAAGCCGACGACGCGGATCAATCGATCGAAACCGACGGCGAAGGGTACGTCCAGGACCGACCCGACAGCGCCGGCGAACCGGTCGATCCTCTCTCGGACGATGTCGGCGGCATTTCGACGCCGCCGGACGACGAGGAGATGCCCCTCGCGGATCACATCGAGGAGATGGTCCTTCGATTCGCCGTCGTCTTACTCGTCGGTGCCGCCGGGACCGCGATCGGCTTGCTCTTCGCCTCACAGGGGATCAGCTACGTCTGGGACGACATTTTCCCTGGCGCAGCCGAAAACGCGCCTCCGCCACACATCTATCATCCACTCGAGCTGTGGTTGACCCGGATCAAATTCTCGGCCCTGCTCGGAATCATGATGGCGCTGCCGGTGTTCGTCTACCAGTGTTACCGGTTCATGCGACCGGGACTCTACCCCAACGAGCGCAAGTACTACCTCGCGGCGGTGCCGATGAGCGTCGTCCTCGCCGCGCTCGGAATGTTGTTTTCCTACGTACTCGTCTTGCCGATCCTCTTCGAGTACTTCACGTTCTACGCGGAGGGGAGTGCGGACATCGCGTACGCACTCGGTGAGACCTTCGATCTCGTCATCACGCTGACCGGCTTCCTCGCGATCGTCTTCCAGATTCCGCTGTTCATCATGCTCGCGATCATGATGGGCGTGACGACCCGGCGGTGGCTGGCCGATAAACGCCTGTACTTCTGGGCGGCCTTCTTCGGCCTCTCGTTCATGTTTACCATGGACCCGACAATGATGGCCCCCATCCTGGTCGCCATCACGATGATCATGCTCTTCGAGGGCACGTTGCTCGTCCTCAAGTGGCTCGGAAAAGAGTAGGCCCATCCACACCATTCTTCTTCAACTCGATCGTTCGCCCGCTCGAGTGGGGTGAATTCCGTGGATGGTCGTACAGAAACCCGCCAGTACTCGAGCGATTCGGTCCTTATATTCTCCCTATCCATCGGTAGATTGCTGGATCGGCGACTTCTTCAGACAAAAAGTGGGATATTGTAAACGATCACCGTTTAGTAGCTTCATACGTTTTCTATCGTCGTGAAATAGTCTATGAGTTTGAGCAAAATGCCGTTCGATTGGTGTGTTTGTAAACCACACACTCGTCGTGGCGACGCCGACTCGAGGTGGCGTGCGTGACGGACCTCGTGCCGACGACCTGCATGCGATGTGCCGTCGGTTGTGGACACGTTCATCGAGCCGTCGATCAGGGGTACGGCCTCGACGTCGTCCGTGGCGACGCCGCCCACCCGGTCAACAACGGACTCGCCTGTCAGCGGGGGATCAGCGAATCCGTCGATCCTGGCGACAAGTGGCTCACCCGCCCGCTCGTCCGACGAGACGGCGAACTGGTGGCGACGACCTGGGAGACGGCCCTCGAGCGCGCGGCTGAAGGCCTCGATACGGCGCTCGAGGACGGCCCCGATAGCGTCGCCGTGTTGGGAAGTGGCCAACAGACCAACGAGGCGGCCTACGCGCTCGGAAAACTCGCCCGCGGCGGGTTCGGAACCAGCTACTACGACGCCAACACGACGCTGTGTATGGCCTCGGCCGTCACGGCGTACTACGACGCCTTTGGTAGCGACGCCCCGCCGCCGACGTACGACGACATCCCCGAGGCCGAGACGCATCTCGTCTGGGGAGCCAATCCCGCCGCCGCCCACCCGGTCATGTTTCGGTGGATCAACCAGTCCGCGGACGCCGAGGACTCCGAACTGATCGTCGTCGACCCCATCGAGAGCGAGACCGTCGAGGTCGCGGACTATCACGTGCCACTCGAGCCCGGCGGCGACGTTTCCCTCGCGCGGGCGATTCTCGCCCGAATCGTCGAAACCGACCGCGTCGACGAGCATTTCGTCGCCCACACGACCGACGGATTCGACGAGTTGTGCGACCAGCTTCCGGACGCCGCCGACGCGGCCGAGGCCGCCGGCGTCACCCTCGAGATGGTCGACCGAATCGCAACGGCACTCGAGTCGCCGACGCTGCTCTACTGGGGGATGGGGATCAATCAGAGCGTCAACGGAACCGCCGCGTCGGGTGCGTTGATCGATCTCTGTCTGGCGACGGGCAACCTTCGCCCCGGTTCGGGGCCGTTCTCACTGACGGGGCAGGCGAACTCGATGGGAACGCGCGTCTGTTCCTCGAAGGGGACCTGGCCGGGTCACCGTCCCTTCGGCGACGCCGAGCACCGCAGCGCGGTCGCCGAGGCGTGGGGCGTTCCCGAATCGCGACTTCCCGCCGACCCCGGCCCTGGACCGGTCGGTATCGTGGATGCCATCGGCGAGGACGTCTCCGCCGTTTACGCGGTTGCGACCAACCCGCTCGCCGGGATGCCGGATACGACGCACGTCCGCGAGCAACTCGAGGACGCGTTCCTCGTCGTCCAGGACGCCTTTCGAAGCGAGACGGTCGAACTCGCCGACGTCGTCCTGCCGGCGGCGACGTGGGGCGAATCGGCGGGCACGACGACGAACATGGAACGAACCGTCTCGCGCGTTCGCGCGGCGACGGAGACGCCCTCTGGCGTCAGAACCGACCTCGAGTTGATCGGTGACCTCGCCGACCGACTCGCTCCCGCGCTGTTCGACTCCCCACTCGAGCCCGAATCGGTCTTCGCGGAACTGGCTGCATTGACGGAAGGTACTCCCGCGGACCTCTCGGGGATCAGCTACGAACGTCTCGAGGCCGAGGTCGCGGTTCGGTGGCCGGCACCCGAACCCGACGTTTCCGCGGGGTACCGGTACTACGACGGCCCAGCGAGTGACGACGACGATACGCAAGAGGCGGCTAACGACGAGCGGGCGGAATCGTGGTTGTTCCCGACGCCGACCGGCCGCGCACAGTTCTCGACGGGGACGACGCAGCCATTACCCGAGCCCACAGACGAGGCCTATCCGCTCACGCTGACGACGGCTCGGCGACCGGACGCCTACAACACGGGTGTGCGAGCCCGCGATACCGAACCGACGGCTCGCGTCAGCCCCGCGACGGCCGTTGCCCTCGCCGACGAACTCGAGGTCGAAAATTCCGAGACCGATGACTCCGAAGCCGACGAACTCGAGACCGACGACTCCGAAGCCGACGCGCGATACGGGCGCGTCGTCTCTCGACGCGGATCGATCACCGTTCGCGTCGAATCGGACGAGTCGATCCCCGACGGCGTCGTCTGGTTACCGATCCACCAGCCCGCGGTGAACGAACTCACCGTCGCCGCCGTCGACCCGCGTTCGAAGGAACCGAATTTCAAGCAGTGTGCGGTCCGACTCGAGCGCCCGCGAGACCGTCCGACGAGCGCCGTCGCCGACGTGAGCGCCTGAAGTCGGGGGTCGCGTCCCTGCCTCGAACGAGCGAATGAGCGAAATGCGAGCGCGCGTCGACGCGACCACCGCCGACCGACCTCGAGCCGAGTTTCGCTTCGCGTGTCCGATTCGATCTCGTAAGCGGGTCATTTTCGGTTTCCGTTTGTCAATCAGCGACCGATTTCGATCGCATTATCGTCATAATATTGGCCATATTCGATTTGATATCCGAAATTCTCCACTAAACTCCCGGACATTCGGCCATGTGTAAACGATCACTGTTATGTGGTTTAGAAACGTGACCGTATACTGTGAATTGAAGCGTGTTTGAAGGAAAAATAACGACCGAGGTTTTGGATCGTTCACTCGAGGTGAGTCGCCGTGACGCGTGAGTACTGGTCGACGGAGTGTGTGAAATCGGCCGCTGAAAGCCGAAATACGGCTGGATACCCGAAGCGGACCGCCGTCTGGACGAGTGTCCAGGTGAGACGATGACCGGGGCCGACACTCCGGCTATCCGTGGCACACCACATCGGGCCCTCTCGATCCTGACGATCGGTTACTTCGTCGGCTTCGCCGGTGTCGTCGTCTACGGCCCCGTCGCGACCGAATTCGAAGACGTGCTGGGACTCTCCGGCGTGTTACTCGGATTGCTCGTCGCGGCCCCGCAGTTGACGGGGTCGCTGTTGCGCATTCCCTTCAGCGCGTGGGCCGACAGCGCCGGTGCCAAGAAGCCATTCGCTATCCTGCTCTGTCTGTCCGCGCTCGGCATGGGCGGACTGTTGACGATCCTGCTTACGACCTATCCCGACGGATTGTCGATGGCCCATTATCCGCTGATCTTCGTCTTCGGCGCGCTCAGCGGCTGTGGGATCGCGGCCTTTTCGGTCGGAATCACCGACATTACCTACTGGTACCGGGCGAATCGCCGCGGCACGATGCTCGCGCTCTTCGCCGGACTCGGGACGACCTCGCCCGGCCTGTTCACGATCGTCTCCCCGATCGCACTCGGCGCGGTGGGCTTGACTGGGACGTACGCCGCCTGGTTCGTCTTCCTCCTCGTGGGAACCGTCGTCTTCGTGATGTTCGCCGTCGACTCGCCGTACTTCCAGTACCGAAAACGCGGCCTCGAGGAATCCGAGGCGAAAGCGAAGGCAGCGGATGCCGGCCAGGAGTTGTTCCCCAGCGGTGACGCGATGCAGTCGATCCGAACGGCGGCGACGATCCCGCGCTCGTGGATGCTCACGGCGATGTTCTTCGTCTCCTTCGGTGGTTACCTCGCGCTAACCACCTGGTATCCCTCCTACTGGCACAATCTCCACGGACTGGACATCCAGACCGCAGGGATCGTCACGGCCTTGACGTTCACGCTCCTCTCGGCGCTCTTTCGTGCCGCGGGTGGCGCAGTCAGCGACCGTTTCGGCGGCGAAGTGACGACGATCTCGAGTTTCGTCGTCGTCGTGATCTCGACGTTCGCGCTCGTGTTCACGCACGACCTATACGTCGCCATCGTCGCCACGGTGACGCTCGGTGCCGGATTGGGGGTCGCGAGCGCGGCGATCTACCAGCTCCTGCCGCGATACGTTCCCGACGCCGTCGGCGGTGCGTCGGGTCTGGTCGGCGGACTCGGTGGGTTCGGCGGCTTCGTCGTGCCGCCGATCCTCGGTCTGTTCGTCGATTTGCAGGGTGTAAGCGGCTACGCGACCGGGTTCGTCGTCTACCTCGTCGTCGGACTCCTCGCACTCGCCATCGCCGTCTCCCTCTATCGCGACCAGCCAGCACCGACGACGCCGTCCGTTCCGGCCCCCGCGGACGACTGACGCCACGGCGTCGCTGCGCTCGCTTTCTCGAGTTGTGTCCGGCCCTCACATCTTCAACTAGCGCCGACGATCGCTTCCGATCCACATCCTAATACAGTCAATATTCGATTGTAGATACTCCGTTCGACGACTAACGGGACTAAAAATTAGTTATTTGTAAACGATTACTATTATAGGGTTTAGAGACGTGGACTTGAAACATGAATTCCGAAACAACTGAGAAGGAAACGCTGCGTACGGAGTCGGAATGTGGTTTCGAGGTGGTCGTCGATGGTCCATAAGAAAGAAGAGCAAAAAGACGACTGCTACGGCGACGAGGTTCGCGAACACATCCTCGAGTTCGCGGAAAACGGCGGCTACGAGGCGATTCCGGAAGACGAACGCGAGACGTGGTTCACCCGGTTCAAATTCTGGGGACTCTTCCACCAGCGCAGCGGACAGGAGTCGTACTTCATGATGCGACTGACGAACGCCAGTGGTATCTTGGAGCCGGGACAGCTCCGAGCCATCGGCGAAGTTGCCGGCGAGTACGCCACCGGCCCCGTCGAAAACCCCGAGTTCGGGAACGGCTGGATCGACCTCACGACCCGACAGTCCGTCCAACTGCACTGGCTCAAACTCGAGGACGTGCCGGAAATCTGGGAGCAACTCGAGGCCGAGGGCGTCCACTCCCGGTCGGCGGGCGGCGATACGATGCGTAACATCTCGGGCTCGGCCCTCCACGGCAAAGTCGAGGAGTACGTCGACTCCGGCCCGCTGCTCGAGCGCTTCGAGGAGGACCTTCGCGGTGACGACGCGCTCGCGAACATGCCCCGGAAGTTCAACATCAGCGTGACTGGGACGAAATCCGGCTGCGCGCAGGATTCGCTCAACGATATCGGCTTCGAGCCGGCCAGAAAGGAGATCAACGGAGAGACGGTCAAGGGCTTCAACGTGCGCATCGGCGGCGGCCTCGGCGGCCGACAGCCCCGTGCTGCGACGCCACTCGACGTCTTCGTTCTCCCCGAGAACGCCTTCGAGGTCGGCCGAGGATTCGTCCAACTCTACCACGACTACGGCGGTCGACAGAACCGTTCGAAGAATCGGACCCGATTTTTCGCCGACGACTGGGGAATGGAGAAAATTCGCGAGACGCTCCAAGAAGAGTACGTCGACCTCGAGATGCACACTGCGGGCGAGGACTTCCGCGAGGAGTACACCTACAACGCCGGTTCGACGACCGAGGGCAAACACGACCACGTCGGCGTCTACGACCAGAAACAGGACAGCCTCAACTACGTCGGGCTGAGCGTTCCCGTCGGCCGATTGCCCGCCGAGGACGCCGTCGCCCTCGCCGACCTCGCCGACGAGTACGGCTCCGGCGAACTCCGTCTTACCCGCCGCCAGAACCCGGTTATCGTCGACGTGCACGACGACGATCTCGAGTCCCTGCTCGCGGACCCGCTCCTCGCTTCGTACCCGCCCGAACCGAGCCCCTTCGAGCGCGGGGCGATGGCCTGTACGGGCACCGAGTTCTGTTCGATCGCGCTTACGGAAACGAAGGGTCGGATGGCGCGAATGCTGCGCTGGCTCAACGCGAACGTCGACTTGCCCGAGGACGTGGGCAAGATCAAGATGCACTACTCCGGGTGTACCGCCGACTGCGGGCAGGCGATGACGGCCGATATCGGCCTGCAGGGAATGCGCGCCCGGAAGGACGGCCAGATGGTCGAGGCATTCGACATCGGCGTTGGCGGCGGCGTCGGCGAGAACCCGTCGTTCGTCGAGTGGATCCAACAGCGCGTGCCGGCGGACGAAGCACCCGGCGCGATCCGCAATCTGTTGGAGGCGTTTGCAGCCCACAGAAGTGATGGACAGACGTTCCGCCAGTGGGTCGAGTCGGTCGGCACCGAGGCGCTCATTGAGTTCTGCGAACCCGAAGAGACCGATTTCGAGGCACCGTACATGGCCGACGCGAAGCAATCCTGGTACCCCTTCGCGGAGGAACCGTCGGCGAGCGCGGCTGAAGGGTCGGTCGCTCCGTCCGACGACTGAGACGGTCCGTTGTGATTCGGTACCGGCAATCGCTCGATTAGGGCAGCGACCATCACTAAAACGGTTCAGCGATTCGTACGAGCGGTCTGGTGGCGCACTTATCGGTGTCACTGCAGGACGAGCGTGACTGCACCGAGACTGACGGACACCAATCCGTCTCCGGTCGACTCGACGCACAGCCATCTCATTTCAAGTACGATATTCGACATATTCCTCCGAAAGCACAGGTCTTTTCCGGACGCTGTCATTATCATGGGGCAGTTGTCATTGATCGGCTCAATTGCTGCTGTTATCGGTCGATTTGATAGTACCACTACGATGGAAACTCTGCACACGCGACGATAGCACACTCGTGATACGCGTAACTGATGACACGACAGATAGCGATAGCACTGCTCGAGAATCACCGAGACGAGATTCGCCGAATACCGACGGGACGCCGACGCGACGAGCCTACCTCGGCACCCTCGGTACTCTCGCAGCGACGGGCGTGAGTGCGGGCTGTATCGACGTGACGACGGGAGCCGACGGCGACGACGTGACCGAGTTCACCGCGGGAACGTTCGCCCACGAGGGCGGCCACTGCATGGACTGCGTGGATCCCTCTCCAGGCTGGGCGATCAGCGAGGAACTCGAGGAGCGTTCCGGCGGTGACGTGGTGATGAACCTCCACGGGGAAGACCAGGTCTGTGACAGCACGACCTGCGGCGGGAAAGCCCAACAGGGCATTCTCGAGGCCGGCTACGCCTCGATTGCTAACGGGAACAACTTCTGGCCGGAGAACAACATCTGGTTACTCCCGTATACGTTTCCGAACCGGGCGTCGCTCTCTTACACGCTCTTCGACGAGCGAATCTGGGAGAACTACTGGGTGCCCTTCGCTCAGCAGTACGGCATCTTCCCGTTTTACGCCTGGTCGCCGTCGCTCCGGAATCTCTTGCTCTCGGAGGAGGCGACGGAGATCGCAGACGGACGAGTTCGAACGCCCGACGACCTCGAGGAAATTCGGCTTCGTCGCTCGAACTCGCGACCGCCGAAAGTCGCGCTCGAGGAGTGGGGGGCGACCGCGCCCGAACTCTCGTGGGGCGACACCGTCCAGGGGATGGACACGGGCGTCGTCCATGGCCTCGAGACGTGGTCGGGAGTCGGGATCGCCGGCGGCATGGACGAGGTCGTCGATCAGGTGACGCTCGTCGACTTCATGGCCGGACAGGGCGTCATGTGGGTCAGTACCGACTGGCTGCAATCGCTCTCCGACGACCACCGGGAACTCATCGCCGACGTGACTCGCGAACTGAGCGAATCGGTCATCCAGCAGACCGACGAAATCGTCGACGAACGCGTCGGCCACGCGGATCCGCCCCCGGAGGATACCGGCTACGGCGAGCAGGACATCACCGTCAACGACCTCGACGACGACGAACTCGAGCAGTGGCGCGATCCCGTCGATCCCGCCGAGAATCCGGGGATGTACGAGGAAGAACTCGAGCGCGTCGAGGCGATGGACCTTCCGGTGGACGACTTCTACGACTACATCTGGGAAATCGCGCGCGAATCGAGTGTTCCAGATTCGGCTGCCGATGTCACGCTCGACGCCTGGTGGGGTGAGTACCTTGAGCAACTCTAACGTGACGGTCGTCGAGACGCTTCGAAACCGAGTGGCCGACGGCGAGGTGACGACCTCGCTCGAGCGCTACTTCGAGGGCTATCTCGCGATGGTCTTGCTCGCGGTCGTGACGCTCCTCGTGTTCGTCGACGTCGTCAACCGAACGGTTCGTGGCACTCAGTTCGTCTGGGGGCTCGAGGTCGTCGAAGGGCTGTTCATCTGGATCACGTGGCTCAGCGCGGCGTTTGCGGTTCGACACTCTTCGCACCTGCGATTTACCCTGTTGCGCCAGCAGTGGTCCGCTCGTCGCAACTACGTGATGTACTGGGTCGAGTGGGTGCTGTGGTTCGTCGTCGTCGGCACCATCTTCTGGTACTCGATCCCCGAACTCGAGCGCCACGCCGAAGCCGGTCGCATCGTCGTCGGGACGAGCATTCCCGACACGCTGTTTTACCTCGCAGTACCCGTCGGGACGGCGTTGATCCTCCTGCGAGTCGGCCAGGAGATTCTGCACGTGACGCGACGGTACCGACGCGGCGACACCATCGAACCGACCGCTTCGATCGAAATCGAAGATCGGGCGTACGACACGACCGACGATGTCGACGATACCGACGGTGAGACCCAATGATCGCTATTAGCTTCGAACTCGCATTGCTCGCGCTGACCGTTCTCTGTCTCCTGTTGTTCCTGGGCGGGGTGCAGATCTTCCTCGTCTTTGGACTCTGGGCGCTTGGCTTCTACACGATGGTTCCGGAGTTCCCGGCGAGCAACATGAGCATCCTCGCGTTCAGTGAACTCGAGAGCTTCACGTACGTCGCGATTCCGCTGTTCGTGCTCGTCGGCGACCTGATCAACCGGGCGCGGATCTCGGATGAAATCATCGAGTTCTCCCGGGCCTGTATCGGCTGGCTCCCCGGCAGCACCGGAAACACCTCGATCGGCTGTTCGGCGATTTTCTCGGCGATTACGGGCTCGAACGCCGCAACGACCGCCTCCGTCGGGAAGGCGCTCCATCCGCCGATGGACGACGAGGGGTACGACGAATCCTACGCCGCGGCGACGATTGCCTCGGGCGGAATCGTCGGGACGGTCCTCCCGCCGAGCGTCCTACTGATCGTCTACGGCGTGATGTACGGCGTCTCCGTCCCCGATCTGTTCATCGCGGGCATCGTTCCGGGGATCGCGATCCTCTTCGGTCTCGTCGCCGTCAACACAACGCTCTCGTGGCGAAACGACTACGGCCAGGACAGTTCGGCGTTCGAGTTCCAGCCGTGGGAAATAGTACAGACGGCGTGGCAGGCGAAAGTCGGCCTCGGCACGATCGTGATCCTCCTGGGTGGCATCTACATCGGGATCTTCACCCCCTCGGAAGCCGCCGCCGTCGCCGTCTTCTACATCCTGCTCATGTCGGTCGCACTCGGGAAGATTACGAGACTCGAGCAGGTCGTCAGCGCGAGTTTCACGTCGCTGCTGTTGATCGGCGTCATCCTCCCGATCGTGGTCGCTGCGGTGGCGATCCAGCAGAATCTGTCGTTCCTCGGCATTCAAGAAGCCGTTAGCGAGGCCCTGCTCTCGCTTGGCTCGCCGTGGCTCGTCATGCTCGCGATGATGCTCATCATGCTCGCGACCGGGTCCGTGCTGGCGTCGGTGCCGAACATCGCGCTGACGGTGCCGTTGTTGACGCCCGCCGCGATGGAACTGGGCCTCGATCCGGTGACGTGGGCGATCATCTTCATCATCAGTGACGCCATCGGCTTCATCACGCCGCCGTACGGCCTCAATCTCTACATCATCAGCGGAATTACCGAGATCGACTACCTCCGCGTGACCTACGACGCGTTGCCGTACCTCGGCATGTTGATCGCCGTCTGGGCGCTGTTCTTCGCCGTCCCCGAACTGAACGTGTTGGCCTGACGCGGGTCCATCCGTTCAGTTCAGCGATGTTCTCGCGTCCGCTGGTAGGCGTACTCGAGGGCGTCCTCGAGCGAGCCTGGGCCATCGTAGCTGGCCGAAAAGAGATCCATGAACTGGGTGGCGATACGCGTACAGCGTTCGAAGGTGAGAACGGTTCGAACGCGGATCGTCTCGGAGAGGTCGAGGCCGGGATACGTCGTCGCGGTCAGCGCGTACCCCGGGTGATCTTCGCCGTCGAGTGACGCCGGGGCGACCTTGAGTCGGATATCACCCGACTCGTGGCGATAGGTGTGATACTGCATATCTCGGTCCGTGTCGGCCGGAGTGTACGTCCGACGGTCTTCTGTGGTCCACTCGAACGGGACGTCTGCATCCATCAACCAGTGATACCGCCCCTATCACAACGTCCGTATCGAATTGTGCAATATTCCCGGACGGAAACGCAGAACTACCTCCATTGGTGGGTTTTCCACGGAGAAGGCGGTTATATTCTGGAACTATGTCGAACTCGAGTCTCGCCTTTCGAACGATCGAGAATCTGCAATCTCTTCTCTCCTCAGTCTGACTCGAGTGGGGCTGATCAGTCGTCCGTTCGAGACTCGGCGGCAAAGACGTCGTCGACGAGTGGCTCGTCCGCGGCCGCGTCGGCGTCCTCGCGACTCGCCTCCTCGCTTTCGGGGCTGACGCTCCCCGTCCGGTAGCCGTGGAGGTCGAGCGTGACGTGATCGAATCCAAGCCCCTCGAGTTCCTCGCGAACCGTCTCGACGAACTCGCGTTGGAGCGCACGCTCGAGTTCGTCGGGAGCGACTTCGATGCGCGCCAACCCGTCGTGATCGCGCACGCGGAACTGATCGAATCCCCACTGGCGCAACAGCGCTTCGGCGTGCTCAACGCGCGTGAGCCTCTCTTCGGTGACCTCGAGTCCGGTCGGAATCCGCGAGGAGAGACAGGCCATCGAGGGCTTGTCCGCGACCGAGAGGCCGTAGTGGGTCGCGATTTCGCGAACCTCGTCTTTGCGCACGTCGTGGGCCAAAAGCGGCGAGTGGATCTCGAGTTCGTCGACCGCCTGCAATCCGGGTCGGTGTCCTGCGCCCGGGTCGTCCGCGTTCGTCCCGTCGCAGACCGTCTCGACCCCCAGTTCGCGGGCCGTCTCGAGCATCTCGCCGAGTCGCATCGTCCGGCAGTGATAGCAGCGTTCGTCGTCGTTCTCGACGAAGGCGTCGCTCTCGAGTTCGGAGAAGGAGACGACTTCGTGGCGGATACCGATTTCCTCGGCGACCGCGCGGGCGTCCTCGAGTTCGGCCTCGGGGAGCGTCTCGCTCTTTGCCGTACAGGCGACCGCGTCTTCGCCGAGGGCGTCGTGTGCGAGTGCGGCCACGACGCTCGAGTCGACCCCACCGGAGAAGGCCACTAACACGCCGTCGTGGCCTTCGAGGTCGTCCCGAGCGGCCTCGAGTTTCGCCTCGACCGTAGTCATATCCCGCCGTTCGTCCCCGACGGGCAAAAGCGCGTTGTCGTGGCTCGCCCGCTCAGGCGCTCACCGCACCGTCGACCCATCCATTGCACACCTGAGTGTTAAGTCACTGTGCGTGGACTCCTCGAGAACACGATGATTGTCTCCGATTTCGTCCGGCGAGTCCGTTCGGCGAGTCGCACCCGAACCGATCCGGAGTCCGCCGACTCGCACTCGCGCGTCGAACACGCGAGCGGCGCGGCGGTTCGAGGGCTTCAGGCGGGGTTCGTCGCGACGATCATCATGACGGCGTTTCGATTGCCGATCCTCCGGTCGCTGCCGCCATCCGCGAACTTCTGGTCGCAGTACGTCTCCGGCGGCGACCCCGAGGATCACCCGATTGTGGGCCTCCTGTTACACTTCGTCTACGGCGTGCAGGCCGGAGCGATCTTCGGCGCGCTGTTCGCCCTCCAGGACGCCGAACGATCGATCGAGCCCGAACAGCGCGGCATCGTCTGGGGGTCGATCTACGGCATGGTCCTCTCGGCGTTTGGCTCACAGATCATGCTCAAGGAGGTCCTCGATATCCGACTCGAGGCCGACGAACTCGCCTTGTTCCACGCGGGCCACCTCGTCTACGGCCTCTCGCTCGGCGCGTGGGTCGGTTCCCGAACCGAGGGTGTCGAGGATCCGGAAGAAGAGTACGAGTACGACGACGGTAACTGACTTTCTCTCCGCCGCTTCCGACGGATTCGTCCGAGGCTCGTGTCGCCGATCGCGCCGACGATCCGGCCGCACCCAGGTTTCTACGGGGAGTGTCTGAGTCGAGCGCTTCGGGCGCTCCAGGCGTTTCACGTTCCGACTCGAGCGCTATACTCGCTCTTCGTGGCACGAACGAGGTGTCCCGTTCGAACGCGACGCGACCTCAGGGTGTGCCCAGTTCGCCTCGTCGCCGAACGAGATAGTAGCCCGCGACGACGGGCTGGATCACCGGCACGGAAAGGCTGAGAAACGCGATGGCCAGGTAGACGCCCGGATTCGGTCGCCACGCCCCTCCTTCCGTACAGACGTAGGCGGCGTCCTGATGGATCGCGACCGGGAACGTGCCGAAGGCGATCGCCCCCGCGAGTCCGATCGCCGCGCCGAGGAGCCCCGGAATCGTGAACACGATCGCCACGAGGGCGGCGACGAACCCGCCCACCGTCGTCACGAGCGAGAGGGCAACGACGAGCCACCAGCCGTCCCACCCCGATTGCGTGCCAAAGCGTCGGTGTCGACGCGCGAGGTAGATCACGCCCGCGATCGGCGCAGAGACGAGGGCTATGCCGGCGTTGAGCCACGGGTTGGGCGTCCAGTTGCCACTCGCTCGCGGCCGCCGCCGAATCCGTCGCGCGTCGAAAAAGATCGCGACGAAGACGCCGAGCGTCAGGACCGTGTACCCGATACTCCCCAGCACGAGCAACCCGAACTGCAAGCCCGGAACGCCGGGTTCTGTTTCCTGCAGGACGCCGACGATTCCGACGCCGATCACCGGCGGAAACAGGTACAACAGTCGCTCGATCACCCGTTCCCAGCCGAGTTCGTCGACGTGCGTTCTCATCTCGAGGGTGCGTGCTACCGTGCCCGTCTACGCGATCGTCCGAACGATCTGCTCGTCGCTTACAGCGCGTGTTTGTACGCCTCGAGCGTCTCGTCGACGTCTTCGTCGGTGTGACCGTAGCTGACGAACTGACACTCGAATTGATTCTGGGAGAGGAAGACGCCCTGTTCTTTCATCTGGCCCCAGAAGATCCGCCGCCAGCGGTCGGTTTCGGCGTTTTTCACGTCCGCGGCGTTCCGTGGCGCTTCGCCGTCGCGGGTGAAGATCACTTTGAACATCCCGGCCGTGCCGGCGACGGTGTACTCGGGTGCCTGATCGTCGACGATATCCGAGAGCCCGTCACGGAGTCGGTCACCGAGTTCGTCGATGTGGTCGTAGACGTCGTTCTCCGCGGCAAACTGTAGGGTCTCGAGCCCGGCGGCCATCGTGACGGGGTGGCCCGAGAACGTCCCGGCCTGGAAGACGGGACCGGAGGGAGCGAACTGCTCGATAAGATCGGCGCGGCCACCGATGGCACCGACGGGGAAGCCGCCGCCGATGAGTTTCCCGAACGTCGTCAGATCGGGCGTGACGTCGAACTCGCTCTGGGCGCAGCCGAGGCCGCCGACGCGGAAGCCGGTGATGACCTCGTCGAAGATGAGCAGCGAGTCGTGTTCCTCGGTGATCTCGCGGAGGAACTCGTGATAGCCGTCTTCGGGGTGGACGACGCCGTAGTTGCCGAGGATCGGTTCGGTCATGACGGCCGCGATGTCGTCGCCGTGTTCCTCGAAGGCCTCGCGGACGGCCGTCTCGTCGTTGAACGGCACCGGAATCGTGTGCTCGGCGAACGATTGAGGAATTCCGGCCGAGGAGGGCGCGACGCTCTCGGCGTCGCCCTCGACCAGCGTCGACTCCTGTGCGCCGTGGTAGCCGCCCTGGTTGATCACGACCTTGTTCCGACCGGTCGCACCTCGAGCGAGCCGAACCGCCGAGACGGTGGCCTCCGTGCCGGAGTTGACGAACCGAATCTTCTCGACGCTCGGGACGTGGCGGACGACGAACTCCGCGAGGTCGACTTCGATTTCGGTGGGCGTGCCGTACATCGGTCCCTCGCTGGCTTTCTGTTGAATTCGTGACTGCACCGGCTGTGGGAGGTCGTGGCCTAGCATGAGCGGACCGAGGCCCATCACCCAGTCGATGTAGCGGTTGCCGTCCGCGTCGATGACATGCCCGCCGTCGCCTTTCTGGACGAAGAACGGATAGGGTTCGATCGCCGCCCGAACGGCCGAGTTCACCCCGCCGGGCATGACCGAGAGCGCCCGATCGTACAGCTCGCGCGAGTTGTCGTCGTTCATACCCGGGTGCTTCGGCGTGAACCGGGAAAGTAGTACCGAGGTTCGGTCGTTGTCCGCAGCCGTCAGTACTCGACGGCCTTTCGCTCGGATTGGCGCCGCCGAATCGTCTCGGCGACGTGCTCGTACTCCGGAACGCCCGGCAATCGTAGTCCCGACGTGCGACTGAATCGCTGAGAAATCACGGCGTGAGAGACGGTGATCGTCCCGTAGCCCTGGTGGCGACCGAACGCGGACGCCTTCGTCTGCATGCTCCGTACGTCTTCCATCCACGTCTCGGTCGTCGTCCGCGCCGAGAATCCCGCGACGACGACGATTCGTCTGTCGGTGATGAGATAGTGCACCCGGCTTCGACGATACCAGACGTACCCCGCAATCGCGACGCTCACGAGCACACTGAGAACGGCGATACCGTCACCGAGTACGATGCCGACGAGTGCGATCACTGCTGCAACGACGAGGTGACCTGCCCACGCCCACCACGTCGGTTGCGCGTCGACGAGCACCGTTTCGTCCTCGAGTAACGCCATCTCCGTTCTCGCCGAGCGCGTCTGTCGCGCGGATTCACGTTCCCCACCGTCCGATTCGTCGTAGCGCATCTCCGTCCCGCCCACCTGTTCTCGCCCCTTACCGCGTTGTCCTGACATTCACTCGAGACCTCACAATCAGGACGAATAAACGTATTGGCAGATTGGGTGGTTTTCGTGGCGTGTCTCCGGCCTATCGGAGCGTCAGAATCCGGATGCGAGGAACTCAGAAGGTCAAACCGAGAAGAAAACCAGCACCCCCTCGCGAACTGACTTCAGACGGCGTCCTGTCCGCTGTTTCCGGTCCGGACCTGGTAGGCACCCTCGACGGGGATCACGAAGATTTTCCCGTCACCGGGTTCGCCGGTGTTCGCGGCGTCCGCGATGGCGTCGACGACATCGCCGGCCGGAATGTCCGCGACGACACACTCGATTTTGACCTTCTGGTGGAGGTCAACCGTGTACTCTTCGCCGCGCCACTGGCCCTTCTTGGCGGGCTGGGAGCCGCGTCCGGAGACGTTCGTGACGGTAAGTGACGGCGCGCCGATTTCGGCGAGCCCCTTCTTGACCGCACCGAGTCGGTCGGGCCGGATGATCGCGGTGACCAGCTTGAGTTCGCCGTCGTTCGGCTCACCACCGTCAGCGCGGAGCTCTGACGAGGATCGTTTCTCTTCGTTCACCTCCCCGCCGTCCGTGCGGATGGCCTTATCGTCGGTGTAGCCGCCGTCGGTCGCGACGTCTGGCCCACCGAACTCTGGGTAGGTGTCGACGCCGTGCTCGGCGAGATCGAGTCCGTCGCGTTCGTGATCTGGCGTGACTCGAGCTTCACCGATGGCCTTGAAGGCGCCCCAGACGGCTGCAGTTGCCGCGACCGTCCAGATCGTAATGACCGCAACGCCGATGATCTGTGGTGCGAACGCACTCGCTTCGATCGAGAGGATGCCGCCGGAGATGACGCCGCCACCAATGGCGGTTCCCTCGAGCGACCAGAGTGGGTAGAGTATCAGTCCGAGCATCCCTGCAGTCCCGTGGACCGGGAACACTGCACAGACGTCGTCGATCTTGAGTTTCTCGTCGACGAGTTTGAAGACGATCGGCAGCTGTGCGCCGGCAATAAATCCGATCGCGATCGCACCCATCGGTGTGATGAGGTCCGTCGGACCCGTGACGCCGACGAGGCCGGCGAGCATGCCGTTGGCGACGTAGAGTGTATCGACCTTCCCGTTCAGTGCCAGCGAGACGCTCGAGGCACCGAGTGCACCGAGTCCCATCCCGAGGGCGGTGACGATCGCGACACTGCCGACGTATCCGAAGTCACCGAGCTCGAGGACCCCATCGGCGGCCGATTCGGGGTTAAACACCGTCGCGGCCGTCCCGACGTTGAAGCCGAACCAGCCGAAACAGAGGATCAGCGTCCCCAGCACGGCAAACGTCAGCGAGTGACCGGGGATGATGTTGACGCTGCCGTCGTCGTTGTACTTGTCCATGCGAGCGCCGAGAATCCAGGCTGCGGTTAGCCCGGCGACGCCGCCGACGCCGTGGACGACCATCCCGCCCGCGAAGTCGGCGAAGCCGAGACTATCGAGGATCGGAGCGTCGGCGCCTGGTGCATACCAGACCATCGCGGCGACGACCGGGTAGATGACTGCGGCGAGCAAGAACGTGTACGTGACGTAGGCGCGCAATTTCGCGCGGCCCGCCACTGCACCGGACACGATCGTCGCGGCGGTCATCGCGAACACCGCGCTAAACAGGATTTCGGCCATGTCGTAGCCGCCATCGACGCCGAACTGTGTCAGCGCGCTGGAACCGCTGCCACCGCCGAGTATCGTCCCGACGTTGTTCGAAATGCCCATTCCGATCGCGAAGAACACGAGAATTCCGACCGCCCAAGTTAGCATGTTCTTCGTCAACTGGTTCGCGACGTTCTTCGAGCGGACCTGTCCCGCCTCGAGCATCGCGAATCCGGCGTGCATGAAGAAGATCAGGAACGTCGCGGCGAGCATCCACACGAGGTTGACCCCCGTCGCGAGCGACTCGACCTCTTCGGCACTAATCTCGAGGAGCACGGGATCGATCATGCCCATCCCTCCACTGATCCGTCGAAACTATCTGCGTATTGTGGTTGTTTGTCCACCGTTTCTCCAACTTGCCTCATAGATGTGTTCCAAATCACGTCTGAGTGGGATGGGCCAGTCACATATAACGATTAGCGTTGATGTTTGGATGGTAAAACGGGTGTATTAGGGACAAACGCAAAAATCTAGATCGACTATTATGTGTATAAGGGTATGGCCGCTGCAACGTGGCCGAGTCGTTCGCGAGAGATGTGTGCTTTCTCAATCCCGGCGAGACCGTTTTCGTCCCCGAACGCGTCAAAAATCACCGCTCCACCGTCACACTGTGGATCCATCCCGTCACGCGCGGCAGATGTTGCCTCGCTCACGGTAGAGTCGACCGCTGGTGGACGTTCGTCCGAAACACCCCGTCTGTGGACTTACGCGGGGAGCGATTCGGCGACGTCCTCCGCAAAGTACGTCAAAATCAGATCCGCACCCGCCCGTTTGATCGAGAGCAACGACTCGAGCGCGACTTCCTCGAGGTCGAGCCAGCCCTTTTCCGCGGCGGCGTGGAGCATGGCGTACTCACCGGAGACGTTGTACGCGGCAACCGGATGGTCGAACTCCCGTCGAATATCCGAGACGATGTCGAGGTAGGGCAAGGCGGGCTTGACCATCAGCACGTCCGCGCCTTGCTCGACGTCGAGTCGAACCTCGCGCATGGCTTCGCGCGCGTTCGCGGGATCCATCTGATAGTGCCGGCGGTTGCCAAAGGCCGGCGCGCCGTCGGCCGCGTCGCGAAACGGCCCGTAGAACGCGCTCTGGTACTTCGCCGCGTAGCTCATGATCGGAACGTTTTCGAACCCTTCGCGGTCGAGCCCCTCCCGGATCGCCCCGACCATCCCGTCCATCATGCCGCTGGGTGCGATCATGTCAGCCCCCGCTTCGGCGTGGGAGACGGCGATTTTATCGAGCGCCTCGAGCGTGGCGTCGTTGTCCACCGTCAGCGTCGGGTCACAGGCCGGGCCGCTGTCGGTGTGCTCGTCGTCGCTCTGGAGTGGCTCCTCGAGTGGCCCGCAGTGGCCGTGGTCGGTGTATTCACAGAGACAGACGTCCGTGAGGACGTACGTGTCGGTCTCGGCTGTAATTCGACGCGTCGCCTCCTGAATGACGCCGTCTTCGGCCCACGCGCGCGTTCCGTCGGGATCTTTCGATTCCGGAATTCCGAACAGCATAATCGCCTCGACGCCGGTCTCGCGGACTTCCTCGACGCGGTCAACGACCTCGGAAAGCGGAACGCGTTCGTGCCCCGGCATCGTCTCGATGGGGACTCGCTCCTCGGTCGTCGCATCGACGAACACCGGCGCGATGAGGTCCGCGGGCTCGAGACTCGTCTCGCTGACGAGCCCGCGGACCCGGTCCTGACGGAGCCGGCGAGGGCGATGAGTGAGATCCATATGGTGACACCTATAGAGGGACGGGTCAAAAACGGCGCGCTCTGTTTCCGACAGGGTGGCTTCGATCGAGGCTGTTGTTACGACTGGAACACCACCATCGGTACTTCGAGAACACTCGCAGACTGCTTATCCGTCCGACGAGCAAATCAGCGTTCATGACAACACAATCGCGTCAGCGGGGTGCTGCACAGTGTCGTGACTGTGGCATAGCGCTGGCAGTCTGGGTGGCTGCCGACGATGTTCGACCGATCGGAAGCGCCGACGGCTGTCCGTGTGGAAGTACCGCGTTTCGCGTGTTCGAGTAACGCCCGTCCGTTCGCGGGTGTGGCGAACGCAAGCCTCGAGATTTTTGATCACGCGCGTCGTCTTCGTCTCGTGGCCGACGCTGAGGAAGCCGTTTCCACACTCCACGAACTCGGGCTCACGGAGTACGAAGCACGCTGTTTCGTCGCACTCACTCGACTCTCGAGTGGCACCGCAAAGGAAATCAGCCAGGTTGCCGACGTTCCTCGGTCGCGCGTGTACGACACGATCGAACGCCTCGAACGACGGGGCCTGGTCAACGTTCAACAAACCGATCCGCGCGAGTACAACGCCGTCGAGATCGACACGGCCTGCCGTCGAATCCGTGAGGACTACGATTCGCGAATCAACGCCGCCGAAAACGCCCTCGAGCAACTCGAACGCCCGGAGTCCAAAGCGGACGAAGGGATGTGGGCGATCACGCAACAAGAGTACGTGACCGAACGGATCGTCACGTTTCTGGACGACGCCGACGAGATCGTCCACTACATCGCGCCGGCGACCGAGATGGCGCGTCAGGAAATCCTCGAGGGCCTGGCAAACGCGGCCGAACGCGGCGTTTCCGTCTACATCGAAGTGCCGACGGAGGACGACCGTGACGCGTTCGAGATCGACGACCCGAACGCGACTATCGTCGTCTCGCCCGACCTTCAGTTCACGGAGGAAGTCTACGCCGAATTCCCGGGTCAACTACTTATGACGGACAATCGGGAAATTATCGCGACGGGACTCAAACAGAGCGACCTTCCCGGCGTGACCAACGAGATGGCCGTCTGGTCGTACGGTCGCGACCACGGCTTCGCCGTCTGGATGCGCGAACTCCTCAACGACCGACTCGAGCGCGTTTCGTCGTTCGACGGCGACTCGTAATTCGAGGGTGGTTCCGTCGAACTCCGAGACTGTCTGGGGAGTGTACGGACCGACAGCGGGCGTATACTTTTAAGTGCGCGCCGCTTGTTTTCATCTGTTAGCAATGGCCATAGATCCACAGTTTCACGAGAATCGCGAACAGGTCGACGAACACGAGGGCCACGTCGTCTGGGGACCGGTCGACGAACCCGAGGAACTCGGCATCCACGGCACCCACGTCGCAGTCGACTTCGACCTCTGTATCGCCGACGGTGCCTGTCTTGAGGACTGTCCCGTCGACGTCTTCGAGTGGGTCGACACCCCCGGTCACCCCGAAAGCGAGGAGAAGGCAGATCCGGCGAAGGAAGCCCAGTGTATCGATTGCATGCTCTGTGTCGACGTCTGTCCGGTCGACGCGATCGACGTCGACGCCGGCCGAACGGCCTGAGCGTCGGGTCGTTCGAGCAGCGCACGTTCTTCGTCCACTGCAGATAGATTTCGCCGAGCGCGTCGTTACTCCGCGCGGTCGACGTCGACTTTCTCTTTCAACGTCTCGAGTCCGTCGGCTTCGGCGAGTTCCTGTAACCGTTCGCGAAAGTGCTCCTCACAGAGGCCGACTTTGAGCCCCTCTGATTCCGCAGCGAACGCGGCCTCGTGGTCACAGTAGTGACAGTTCATGCCCGAACCTTGGCCCCACGGGGCATTGAACCCTCCGCTATCGGCCGCACTTCCGTCATGTTTCGCCAACGCTGAGTGCGTCGTACTCGCGAGAAGAGAGCCCAGCAACGCCGAGGCTCTCCCCGTGGGCGTCGCTGCCACCCGTCACGAGCAAGTCGTGGCGCTCGACCGTCTCCTCGAGCAGTTCCCGATCGACGGTCGCGCCGTCGTAGGGATAGTTCACCTCGACGGCCTCGAGAGCCGGATGACTCGTCAGTGACAGCGCCGCGTCGGGATTGCGGTATCGAAACGGATGCGCGAGCGAGACCAGCGCGCACGCCTCCTCGAGAATCTCGAGTCCGCGCTCGAACGAGGGGACGTCCCTCGCGACGAAACAGGGGTCGCCGTAGCCGATGAGGTGGTCGAACGCCCCCTCGTAGTCGAACTCGAGGTCGGGATGACTGTCGACCGCGCGGGCGACGTGCGGGCGACCGAAGCCGTCGTCGACGGTACAGCCCAGGTCGACGCCGAAACGCGATTCGACGCAGTCGACGATAGCTTGCCCGCGTTCGATCCGGTTTTGCTGAATCCCGTCCGCGAGTGCCGTGAGTTCCTCGGTTGGCTCGACGCCGTATCCGAGCAAATCGACTCGATCGCCACTCGACGTCTCAACGCGCAGTTCGATCCCATTAACGATGGTCACTCCTGCTCGTTCGACGACCGGCGCGTCGAATGGCTGTAGCCGATCGTGATCCGTCACCGCGACGACCTCCACGCCCGCGCGACGGGCCGCGTCGGGAACCGCCTCGAGTTCGAGGCTGCCATCGGAGCGCGTCGTGTGTACGTGGAGGTCGGCGTAGGGCATCTCACTCGATGCGAAGTGCGACGCTCCTAAAGGTGTTACTCCTCGAAATCGGCCGCGTTCGGTCACCTCGAGAGTGTCACTAAGGATCATTTAGGTCTACTAGGTATGCAGTGCGACTAGAAAACGTATATGGACAATGTTTATAATTATTGTTCACAGAGGATAGGGTGTAATGGTTCCCACCAACGCTGGCGAATTCGCCGCTGACTACGACTACCCCGTGACGACCGAGGAACTGATCGAAGAGCAGGGTGACCGGACCATCGAACTGCCCAACGGTTCCGAAACCGTCGGCGACGTCCTCGCTCGTCTCGAGTCCGAGACGTTCGAAACGGCGGACGACGTTCGCCTCGCGCTCTCGTGTGGCGTCAGCAACAAGGCGGTTGGCCGAATCGGATACAGCGACCGCGACCCGACACCGGTCGGCAGTCCGTACGCGCCTGACGCCGTTTCCTTCTAACACGCTTTATACCGAGGCCTTCGCTCATTCCGTTCGCTCGATTGCTTATTCACGTGTCAAACGCCCGTTTGCACGTCACGCTAGAGATTCCGGGTTGTCGAAACTGTCGATAGAACAGGCCGAGCGCATCTGTATGACTGCTGTGGGGAGGACAGGCTGGACTTCCACTGCAGACGAATAGTAACTGCTGTACTCGCGAGCGATCGGCCTTTTTCGTGTCGGTTTTTGCGCTGACTGCTCGCGAGTAGCGTGTTCGTGCGACGAGTCGGGCGAACACGCAGCGAGCGAACCCGAAGCGGAAAACGGTACGTCCTAGAAGCTATCGATGACCGGGATGCCCTCGGTTTCGTAGTCGGTCATCGCCGCGAGTTTGTCGGAGACGTCCTCGAGGTCGATCGTCTCGGAGACGACGTCAGCGGGCCGGAGCTTTCCGGTCGAGACCATTCGGAAGATTTCGTCGTACCGAGTTGGGGGCATGCCGAGCGAGCCGATGAACTCGATCTCTTGCATCACCATCGCGTCGGAGGGGACGGTGATCATCCCCTGTTCGTCCTGCGTGGTGAGGCCGACCTGGAGGTGCTGGCCGCGGTTGCCGAGGCTCTGGACCGAATTTTGTGACGTCGTCTCGATTCCGAGGGCGTCCATCGAGACGTCGGCACCGCCGTCGGCGATGGCTTTGACCTCGGCCGCGACGTTGTCTGCGTCGCTCGCATTGACCGTCTCGACGGCCCCCAGTTCCTGGGCTTTCTCGAGTTTCTGCTCTTTGAGGTCGACGGCGATCACGTTCGCGCCGAGGGCGTCGGCGATGTGGACCGCCGAGAGGCCAACGCCGCCGACACCGTGAACGGAGACCCAGTCGCCCGCGCTCACGTCTGCTCGGTGGGCCAGCGCGTGAAACGAGGTCATAAACCGACAGCCGAGGCCGGCCATGTCGACCGACGAGACACCGTCGGGGAGTTGAACGAGGTTGTGGTCGGCGGCTGGGACGTGGACCTGTTCGGCGAACGCCCCCTGAACGGGCGGGACGAATCCGAGTGGCATCACGTTCTCGCAGGTGTTCGAGTGGCCGCGACGACACTCGTGGCAGGTACCGTCGCCCAAATTGAACGGGACGGCGACGTGATCGCCTTCGGAGACGTTCTCGATTTCGTCACCGACGGCGATGACCGTTCCCGCGGGCTCGTGGCCGAGAATCTGACCCTGTTGAGTCTCGAGACCGAGCCACCCCCAGTCGCCTTGCCAGCCGTGCCAGTCGCTCCGGCAGACGCCGCAGGCTTCGACTTCGACGACGGCACCCCGGGGGTCGGGCTCCGGTGCGTCGACGTCTTCGATCGAGAGCGGTTCGCCGTGTTCTTCGAGAACTGCTGCACGCATGGGTTGATTGTTGCTACCGCATACCATATACGTGTCTGTACTGTCACAGAAATTGAGAGGAATTCGGAGAAACCGGCCCGTTCAGTTCAGCAACTCCAAGGCACCGTTCAGATCGAGTGGAACCGACCCCTTCTGGTAGCCTTCGACGTGTCCGTTCGGTCGAGTGCGATAGACGACGGCGGGGCGGTGGCGAACGTCGGGTTGTTCGCCGCGGACAGCGTTCCAGGCCTCGTCGCGAAAACTCGAGCAGTCGACGAAGAGGACGGCACCGCCGCCGTGTTCGGCGAGTTGGCCGTTGGTCTTCGTCTCGGCGGTGTCGCGCACGGCGGCGACGGGACCGGAGGCCGAGCGATTAGCCGGCGGTTGCGGGCGCGTCACTTCGACGAGGACGTTCGTCGACTCGTCTTCGGCCCGGAAATCCAGCGAGTGACCGGTCGTGACCTCGATCTCAGGCTCGACGGCGTAGCCAGCCTCGGTGAGGATCTTCGCCGCGATGAACTCGCCTAATGCGGCGCTCATTCGAACGCGGTCGACGTGGTCGCTGGTCCCGAGTTTGCCCGACATGACGTGTCGATACTCGTCGAGGACACCGGTTTGAAGGAAGTCTTCGAAAAAGCGCGTCGTCTCGCGGCGGCCGGCGTCGGGGAAGCCGGCGGCGTGTTCCCGGAAGAACGCTCGAGTGGACTCGCGGCCGTCTTTGGACATGAAAACGGGGAGGAAGAACCACGAAATGTGTGGGTAATCGGCGAGCCACGGATCTTCCTCGTGAAGGGTCGCGAGGAGTTCTCGCTTGCTCCAACGAGTGACGTGATAGGAAACCTCTCGCCAGCCGACCTTGTTGGTCCGCCACAGCGAAGAGGGCGTCTCGGTGTTTCCCATCCAGTAGGCTTCGTCGTCGTTTCGCGCGAAGAGCGCGACGTCGCCGTTTTGCATCTCGAAGCGATGCGTCTCCCAGTTCGCGCCGATCTCGAAACGGGGCGAAACCGCTCGAGCGCCAATGTTCGAGCGAAGGGGTTGCAAAATCTCGTGTCGGACTTTCTGTTCGCTCCACGACGTGGGCGAATACCGAAAGCGAAGCGGCCGTGCCACACGCTCATTTTGGTGCGAGCGTGCATACGTGTTACGCGTCTGGGACGGGTCTTCGCGGAGTCCAGTCGGAAACTCGTAGGGAGCGGTCCGGCACCCGCCGTAGCGAAAGTTCCGGCATCCGGGTGGTGTGATCGGTACATTAATGTACGTCACGAACTAACATGTGTATAGCTACCATGTCAATGGGTGCCTATGACGAAGATGAACACGAGCGGCGCGAGCAGCAGGCGTCGAAGGTCGACGCCGATTTCGACGACGAGCGGACGATCTATCACGGAACGGTCGAGTACGACTCCGGTGAGTCTGCGGAGGACCTCCTCGATCAGTTCGAGCAGATAAAATCCGACTGAGGCAACGACGCGCCGTTTTACCGACGCACTGTCAGACTCCCCGCTCCTCTCGTGAGCGGATACGCTGGCGTTCCTGAAACGTCGGCCGGGCTCCCCGAGAGCACTCGAGGGCGTCCCAGTCTGGCGTTTCGAGAGCATCGCGAGCGTCTGCGCTCTCGCTTCGTGTCGCCGTCGAGTGGGTGTGCACATCGTCGACCACCCTCGAGTGCGAGTTCACCCTCCCGGGAGAACGACTTTCAGCGTCGAGAACCCATCCTCGAGTATGGCACGGGACTCCTGTGACGGCTGCGGACGGACGGTTTCTGTCGCCGGCGGCATCGCCAACGTCTGGACGTTCGGCGACGGCGCGGAGGGCACCGCGATCACGCTCGAACTCGCAGACGGGACGGAGCACCTGCTGTGTTATCCCTGTCTCGAGGAGCTTCCCGACGAGCCGACCGCTGACGACGTTGCTCGGCTCGAACAGGTCGACGCGGAGACGTCGCAATTAGTGATCGACTGAGTCGTCTCTTCTGGGCTACCGGTCACAAAAAATTCGCGTTGGATCGGCGCTCGATGACTGGGTAACCGGCCGTGATGGGACGTCTCGGTCGTCCCCGCCGTCGCCCGTATCCGTCAGTTGACGAATGACGGGCGTTCGCGTGCCGGTTCGCCGTGATGGTACGTGAGTCGAGTGCGCCACCGTCGCCGAAGCAGACCGTTCGTCGACTGACCGTGTTCGAGTCGCGTAAGCCACAACCACGATCGCTGCGGCAGTCGCTGCCGCAAGCGGAAGGGGTGGGATTTGAACGCCACGTGGCACAATGGCCGCCGCGGGCCGGATGGCACCGCGATGCTCTTTCCGCTGAGCGACCCTTCCGTACTCGCATTCGTTGGCCGGATCCGTCTTTGTAATCGTTCGGTTACGGCCGACGTCCGGGTGATAGTCCCAGCCTACCCGCGCACACTCGAGTCCACTGTCGCGGTAGGGTGTCCGTTCGCGGCCGAGTCACCCACTCGATCATGTCTCGAGTCCCCACCTGCGGGCGAGTGTAGGAGGGAGAAACTGCACGACGAGCAACGGTTCGCAGCCTTTAGGGTGTGGCCACCCCGTGCATCGAACGGTGAATCCCGAGCGGATCTTCGAGGCGTTCCCCGCCCCCAGCTATCGCGGTGCCCAGGAGCAGGCCCTGCGGGACATTCGCGACGCGTTCGCGTCCGGCAACGACGTCGTCTTGGTTCGCGCGCCGACGGGGAGTGGCAAGTCCCTGCTCGCCCGCGCCGTCGCCGGCTGTGCACGCCGGGTCGACGACGCCGACCCGAGCGATCCGACGGGTGCGTACTACACGACGCCCCAGGTCTCCCAACTCGACGACGTGGCGGCCGACGACTTGCTGGCCGACCTCAACGTCATCCGCGGGAAGTCGAACTACTCCTGTATCCTCCCGGAAGAGCGCAACACCCCCGTCAATCAGGCCCCCTGCGTTCGCGAACGCGGCTACGACTGTTCGGTCAAACACCGCTGTCCGTACTTCTCCGACCGCGCAATCGCGTCGAATCGCTCCATCGCGGCGATGACGCTCGCGTACTTCATGCAAACCGCCGGTAGCGAGGTCTTTCGCAAACGGGACGTCGTCGTCGTCGACGAAGCCCACGGCCTCGCCGAGTGGGCCGAAATGTACGCGACGATCCAACTCGGCCCGCGAACGGTCCCCTTCTGGGACGACCTACGCGTTCCCGAGATCGACTCCCTCGAGCGAGCCGTTCGCTACGCCGAGAACCTCGCCCAGACCTGTGGCCGCCGGAAAGACGACTTACTCGGACAGGACTCGCTCTCGCCCGGCGAGGTCCGCGAACGCGACCGCCTGCAGGAACTCATCGGCGAACTCGACTGGTTCGTCTCGGACTATCGCGACCCACAGAGTCCGACGACGTGGCTCGTCGATCAATCCGAACCCTCGAGGGCTCGCGCGGACGAGCGAGACGAGGACGACGACCCCGCCGGCGGCCCGCTCACGATCAAGCCGATGAGCCCCGAGAAGTACCTCAGACACACCGTCTGGGATCGGGGCAACAAGTTCGCGCTGCTCTCGGCGACGATTCTCAACAAGGAGGCGTTCTGTCGGCAAGTCGGACTCGATCCGGACGATGTCGCGCTGGTCGACGTCGAACACACCTTCCCTGTCGAGAACCGGCCGCTGTACGACGTGACACAGGGGAAGATGACCTACGAGCACCGCGACGAGACGACGCCGAAGATCGCGCGCACGATCGTTCGGCTCATGCAACACCACCCCGACGAGAAGGGGTTGATTCACGCCCACTCCTACGACATTCAGGAGCGACTCGCCGACATGCTCTCCGATTTCGGCGTCGGCGACCGCGTCCGCACCCACGACCGCGACGGCCGCGACGCCGCCCTCGACGCCTGGAAAGCCAGCGACGACCCCGACGTCTTCCTCTCGGTCAAGATGGAGGAAGCGCTCGACCTCAAGGGCGACCTCTGTCGCTGGCAGGTACTGTGTAAAGCCCCGTTCCTCAACACCGGCGACTCTCGAGTCGCCCACCGACTCGAGGAGGGCCAGTGGGCCTGGTACTACCGAACTGCCCTCCGCACGGTCATCCAGGGCTGTGGTCGCGTCGTTCGCGCCCCCGACGACCACGGCGCGACCTACCTCGCGGACTCGAGTCTGCTCGATCTCTTCGAGCGGGCCCGAACGGATATGCCCGACTGGTTCGAAGCGCAAGTCACCCGAATGGGTGAGCCGGATCTACCGTCGTTCCAGCCAACCAGCGCACTCGCCGACCAACACGGCGCGACCGGCCGCGGGACACAGACCGAGACGACGGACTCCTCACGAGAGCGCTCGCGCTATCAACGCTCGCGAGGATCTTCGTCGAGTTCGTCTTCCTCGAGCCCGCTGGCTGATGTCTGGGATACTGATGGCTAGGACGCTCGAAACAGCAGTAGGGACTCCGCATCCGGGAACGAGAAAGTGACGGCCGTGTCGTTCAGATTGCAGCCAGCGCGCCCATCGCGATCATCGAGGTCATCATGAGGATCGCGAAACCGAGCGCGATGAACTGATTTCTGTCCATAGTGTTCCACTCGCGCTGGGAGTGCATGAATGTCACGACTGTTCGATCCTCCGAGTGTTCACTCGCGGACAGGCTCACAGCCATACTCGATTCGCGCATCCACGACGACGTGATCCACGTCGGTGCTGTGGCTCTCGACGCGTCGGTTTCCGAGAGGTACATGTCATTCAACTAAATGGTTAAATAATAGCTCCGCATCTATTCAACTAGATGGTTGAACGGGAATCGGACGACCTCAATCTCGACGCGATCTTCGGAGCCCTGGCTCACCCGACCCGACGGGAACTTATCGAGCAGTTAGCTAGCGGACCGGATCGCGTCAGCGACCTGGCCGAGCCACACAATATGTCCCTGGCAGCAGTTTCGAAGCACTTGCAGGTACTCGAGGACGCGGGGCTCATCGACGTCGAGAAGGACGGACGCGTGCGTCGGTGTCATCTGAATGGTGCGCCGCTGAGCGACGCCTTCGGGTGGCTCACCCGCTACCGCGTCTTCTGGGAGGATCGGTTCGACGCACTCGAGGACCATCTGGAGGAAGCAGACCAATGACAGACGACACGGCGAACACCGAAGCAGTATCCGAATCGCGCGCTGAGCACCTGACGATCAGCCGGACCGTCGACGCCCCACGCGAGCGCGTTTGGCGGGCGTTCACCGATCCCGACGAGGTTCGTCGGTGGTACGGATCGGACCTGATGGACGTCGAGATCCACGCGCTCGAGGCCGAACCCGGCGGCTCGTTCTCGATCACCATGCGTGACGACGAGGGCGACTACGACATCGAAGGCGAGTTCCTCGAGGTAACCGAGCGCGAGCGCCTCGTCCACACCTGGTACGTCGGCCGAGTGACGGTAGAGTTCGACGAGGTTGGTGAGGGCACCGAGGTCGTGCTCACTCACGAGGGACTCCCGGACCGAGAGACCACCAAGCAACACGCCGAGGGATGGACGGCGGCGATCGAAACGCTGGCGGCGACCGTGCGAAACGACGAGGGCCGAGAACGATGACCGAAGACACGACCGGCGAGCACGAATTCGATCCGAGCGAGTACGACACGACGATCACGCGAACCGTCGACGCCCCCCGCGAGGCGGTGTGGGCGGCGTGGACCAACCCCGAACAGGTCGCCGAGTGGTGGGGGCCCCACGGATTCACCGTCCCCGACTGCGAGGTGGACGCGCGCCCCGGCGGCGCGTTCAGCATCGACATGGAAGCGCCCGATGGCACTGTCTACCCCGACGAGGGGGTGTTCCACGAGGTCGTCGAACCCGAACGGCTCGTCCTCACGAGCCGGGCGTTCGAGGACGACGACGGTGGTCACCAACTCGAGGTCCGACACACCATCACGTTCGAAGCCGACGGCGATCAGACCCATCTCACGCTGGAAGCGGACGTCGTCTCGGCGACGCCGGCGGTGGAGGAGGCCCTCGGCGGGATGGAAATGGGCTGGAGCCAGAGCTTCGAGAAGCTCGAGGCGTCCGTCGACGAGTCGGGGGCCGAGCCGTGAGGGCCGTCGGCGTCTCCAAGCATACGACCGCAAGCGATATCCAGGTGAGATCCGATGACGGGCCCCACCGACGGCGAATCTGGGAGCGGAGGTGGCCCTGAGATGACCGAGGTCCGTGCGAACATCTCGGTCTCGCTCGACGGCTTCGTTGCCGGCCCGAACGACAGCCGCGAAAACCCGCTCGGCGACGGCGGCGAGCGACTCCACGAGTGGATCTACGACCTCGCGAGCTGGCGGGAGGTCCACGGTCTCGAGGGCGGCGAGACGGGCCGGGCCGACGAGACATTCGCCGAGTCCATCGAGAACGTCGGCGCGGTGGTGATGGGCAGGCGGATGTTCGACAACGGCGAAGGGCCGTGGGGTGACGATCCCTTCGAGGGCCACTGGGGCGAGGACCCGCCCTTCGGCGTGCCGGTGTTCGTGCTCACGCACCACGAGCGAGCGCCCCTCGATCTGGGCGAGACGACGTTCACCTTCGTGACCGACGGACTCGAGGTCGCCCTCGAACGAGCGACGGGGGCGGCCGACGGCGCTGATGTCTCGATCGCCGGCGGCGCGAGGACGATCCAGCAGTGTGTCGAGGCGGGCGTGCTCGACGAACTCGAGGTCCATATCGCACCCGTGTTGCTGGGCGACGGGATCAGGCTGTTCGAGCGATCGGCTCACGCCGGAACCGAACTGGAGCGAACGAGGGTAGTCGAGTCTTCAGACGTGACGCATCTGCGGTTTCGCGTCGGCCACTCGAGTGCATGAACTCGAAACGAACGGGCTGTTACTTGGACGGCCGGTCGCGAGGGCCGAACCCCGAATAAACGGTCGAGCACGACAGTCCGCTCGGCCAACCGGGGCACTCGATGACGGTCGACACCGTCGCGTAGTTCCTCGAGGTGCCCTACGGGACGCCGCCGTATCACCATTCACCGGTGGCTTCGAGACAGAAACACGCTTCGTCGAACCGCCGAAGGACCCGGCTTCGAGGGTTCGGTTCCGTCACCGAGCGCTACTCGAAGCGCGCATCGACGACGACGTGGTCGACGCCGGCGCTGTGGCTCTTGACGCGTCGCTTCTCGAGCACCTCGAACTCCCGACCGGCTTCCTCGCTCGCCGTCTCGAGTCGCTTGAGCGGCCGCTCCCACAGCCGCGAGCGGGGCGTCGCCTCGTGATAGTGGACGACGCCGCCGGGTACGAGCGCACAGAGGGCATCCGACAGAAAGTCGTGAGCCTCGTCGGCTCGGGTTCCGTGACCGTCCTCGCGTTGTCCGTCCTCGCTTCGCCCCTCATCGTCCCCACCATCGGCCGCGCTGCCGTAGTAGCCCATGACGACTCGATCCGCCTCGACGTCGCTCGCGATGTCTCGACAGTCGCTCACGTAGGCGTCGACGCGCGTCTCGACCCCGTTGAGCATCGCGTTCTCGAGCAAGTAGCGAACGGCGGTCGGATTCCGTTCGGTCGCCGTGACGTGCGCGCCGGCGCGAGCCATCGGGAGCGTAAAGTAGCCGATGCCGGCGAACATGTCGAAGACGCGTTCGTCGGCCTCCACCAGCTCGCCCATCCGTGCCCGTTCGGCCTGATTCCCCGGCGAGAACATCACCTTCGACGGATCGAGGCCGTAGCGCGTCCCGTGTTCAGTGTGGATCGTCTCGGTCTCTCGCTCGCCCGCGACGTGTCGCGTCTTCGGTTCACGAAACGTGCCCGCCTCGCCGTCGTTCGCGATTCCCTCGTCGGCCAACACGCTGTCAGCTTCGCCGTGTATCTCGAGCAACGCCTCGCCTAGTTCCCGTTCGTCCGGACAGTCGTCCGGAATCGTCACCATCACGACCGACCCGATCACGGCCCACGAACCGGGGGCCGACTCGAGGGCCGTCTCGCTCCAGCCACGAGCAGCGAGGCGATCCTCGAGATCCGGGTTTCGAGGCTCGGGCTCGAGTTGCCGGACGACCTCGAGTACTGGCGTCTCCGTCGGCGGCTCCGTGATCGGTAGTGCGACCCGTTCGGGGCCGTCCTCGCGCACTCGTCGCGAATCGTCGTAGACGCCTTCGGCTCGAAGCGACTCGATAGCCGTCTCCGAACGCGGCTTTTCGACGACGGCGGCGAGTGGCGCGTCGGCGCGCGTTCGCTCGAGGACGTCTTCGGGGGTCGTTTCTGGGTCGCGGCCGTTCTCGGAACTCGACTCGCCGTCGCCCCTCGCGGGGGTCGCGTCGTCGTCACTCATCGTCTTCGCGTCCGTCGTCGGGGAGGATGTGCAACCCTGCTCGACTCTTGAGCACGGGAACCGTTTCGGCGTCCGGATCGAAGTACGACGGCCGCGCGACCGTCTTCGCCCGATAGGTCTCCGGATCGAGTACCTGCACCGCGTTGTCGTCCTCGACGGTGACGACCGTCGTTTCGACCCCGTCCGCGAGGTGTCCGAGTCTGCGCGCATCCGGTGAGTTCCCCTCCTCGTAGCTCGCTTCGTATCGCTCCCCGGTCGTCGCCCGCACGCCTTTGAGATTCCCGCGAGCGCTGCGGACGATCACCGGGCCGTCGTCGTCCTCGAGGTCGATGATCTCACCGGGCGTATACGGTGGCAGGCGAACGGCGAAGGTAACGCGATAGACCTCGTTGCCGTCTGAGTCCTCCGTGACGAGCGTTTCGGCGTCGTTGACCGTTCCGCCGAACTCCTCGATCATCTTGTTCGAGATTTTCTTCCCGATCTTGTTAGTCGAGACCTTGATGTTCAGTCCGTCGTCGGTCTCGCTCGTCTCTGTGACGAAGGCGTTTCTGTCGCCGGTCGCCTCCATGTCGGCGACGATCGTGTTCGCGATCTCCTCTGCCCGCTCGAGTTCCTCGCTCGTCGGCGTTCGATCCTCGGCCCGGATCTGGACGATGCTGGCGTAGTAGTCGCCGGCGATTCGACCGCAGCGTTGGCAGGTCTGACGGGCGATTCTGACCAGTACCGTCACCTGCTCTTCGACCGGCGTGCCCCGGACGACCCCCGTGAAGTAACAGTGCATCCGGATCGTGTTCGGGTCGATCTGTTCGGGTTCGACCTGCCAGGCGACGTCTTCTACGTCGACGTGGACGCCGAGCGCTTCGCTCACTTCCTCGATCGCGATGTCGGTGTAGTCCTGGGCCCCAACGTCGATCCACCGATTTCCGCGATAGACGGCCCCGCAGGTCGCACAGACGCGAACGTCGATTCGCTCCGGCGCGTCGACGAAGTCGAAGTCGTCGAAGTAACAGGAATCACAGAGTTCGACGTCCGCGCCGGGTCGAAGGGGATCCGTCGCGTCCTCGTCGTTCGCGTCGCTCGCCGACCGTTCGGGAACTGCCTCCCCACACCGGGGACAGAACGCACGCGACTCACTCATTGCCCCCGCTTGGAGAGTGAGTGAGTTAAACGGCCCGCCTTCCGCCCGTCTTTCCGTCGCTACCGCTTGGTCGCCGACGGTTACTCGGCCGGTTCCTCGGCGTCACCCGCCTTTCGTCGGAGCCACTCGAGGGTCGCGAGGCCACCGACGGCACCCGCACCCGCGGTGAAACCGGGTACGCTATCGTCTGCGCCGTCACCGTCGTCTGAATCGTCCCCATCGTCACCGGTGTCGTCCGCGTCGTCTCCGGCACCGATGTCGTCGGAATCACTATCGTCTGCGTCGTCACTCTCGTCGCTCCCCGACGCATCGCTGTCTGCGTCGTCGCGTTCGGTGTCGTCATCGTCGCTTCCCGAAGCGTCGTCGTCACCTTCGTCACTGCTACCGTCGTCACTACTACTGCTCGAGTCGCCGTCGTCACCGTCGCTGTCGTCGGACTCGCTGTCGCCATCGGAGCTCTCGTCTTCCGATTCGTCGTCGTCAGTTTCGCCGCCGTCACCGTCGTCGTTCTCCTCTTCCTCCTCTTCGTCCGGTTCCTCGCTTCGGTCGTCGTCCTCGTTCCTGATGGCCACCAGCGTCTCCGAACTGGCGTAGATCGTCTCGTCTGCGAGTGCGATGGTCGGAATCTCGTCGGTGCCGACGGCCCACTCGATTTCGCCGGTTTCCTCGTCGAAAGCGTAGACGCCGTCCGAGGGCTCGGGTACCTCATCCGGACCGTACGCCTCGCCGTCGACGGCGAGGCCCGCGTAGACGATTCCGTCGCCGACGGCGATCGAGGGAACGCGGTACGTGTTCACCTCCGTGTCCCACACTTCTGACCCGGACTCGCGATCGTACCCCGTCACGTTGTACGCGTCGAACGCGTAGAACGCGTCGTCGGTGACCAGAGCGGGCATGAACGCCCCACGTTCGTTGTGCTCGCGTTTCCGACCGGTTTCCGTGTCGTACAGCGTCACGTGCCCCTCTCGGTAGATCGAACCGTCTTCGGAATCTGCGCTACCGATCGCGACGACGCCATCCGTCGCCACGGGGTGGTTTGGTTGATTGGCACCCGGTTCAGGGAACCGACTGTATTCGTCGTCGCCTTCCGGTTCGTCGTCGATCCAGCGCCTCGAGCCGTCGTCGAGTTCGAGCGCGTACGCTTTCGATTCACTCGTCGCGAAGACCGCGCCGTCGGCGACGGCGACCGGTTGCTCGTAGAGCGGTTCGCTCGGTTCGACGTACCACTCCATCTCGTGATCTTGGACGTCGACGGCGTACAGCGCCCCCTCCGCGACGACGATCACGAGCCCGTCCGCAATGGTCGGCGACGGAATCACCTCGTCGGGGCCGAGATCCGCCTGACAACAGACCCCACCGTCGGTCCGATCGACCTTCGTCAGTTGTTCCCCACCAACGTGGACGGAATCGGGGGTCACTGCGGGCGCCCCACTCGCGCCCACGTCCTCCGTTTCCCACTCGAGCGATCCGTCGGCCGCGTCGAGGGCGTGGACGGCACCGTCGGCCACCACGAACACGGTTCCGTCGTCGACTGCGACGGGGCCGCCGTGGTCGTACTCCCACGCGACGTCGACCGGTTCCTCCGGAGCGCTCGAGGCGGGCACGACGCTGTTGTTGCCCGCGTTTCCGCCGAGTGAGGACCACCCGTCAGCTTCCTCCGACGCTGAGGACTCGGCGGTGGCCACGTCGTTGGCCGCCGTTGCACCAGTGGCGAGCGATCCGAGGGTCAGCGTCACGCCTGCGTACTGCAGGACGCTCCGCCTCGTTTGGTTTGCCATACAGTAGTGATAAAATTGCTCCGCGTTACCTATCGGTCCGATAGAATCGTTTCTCTGGGCACACACTCTCGTGCAATTGTTCGCTCACTCACAACCATCCCCCGTGTGCACCTGCCGAGTACACCGATCGAAAAATCGCCGTTTTATCTCGTTTCACGCGTCGATTGTTCACTTCAAAATCACGGGGTTTTACGTCGAGTTGCCGAGGCGAAAACGTCAGACGCACGTCCGACACACCCGATTTTGTCGTTCGTCTCGGTACTCGTGTCTGCGGGTTTCCATGCGAAACGAGGGGG
This sequence comes from Natronorubrum sediminis, assembly GCF_900108095.1. Lineage (NCBI taxonomy): Archaea > Methanobacteriati > Methanobacteriota > Halobacteria > Halobacteriales > Natrialbaceae > Natronorubrum > Natronorubrum sediminis. The sequence goes on along the minus strand of NZ_FNWL01000001.1, from coordinate 1,269,520 downwards.
TTCGGTGATTCGCTCGACGGAACGACAACTCGAGTCGGGTTCGATTTGTTCAGTTCACGACGGTCGCGTCTCGCGACCGAACCGTCAGGGTACTTATTGTATCTGAGCCCATTGGTTTCAGTATGAACTGGCAGGCGGACTGGGGACTTCGGTTTCGGATGTTTTTGACGATGTTCTTGCTCTTTGCACTGTACATCGTCTTCGCGGGTGCAATCTCCCTCTACATGGGCGGCAGTATGATCGTCTTCGCGCTCGTCTTCGGCGGCTTCTCGCTGGTGCAGTACTTCTACAGCGACACACTCACGCTCAAAAGTATGGGTGCACAGACGGTCTCTGCAGAGGAGTATCCACAACTTCACGGTTCTATCGAACGCCTCTCACAGCAAGCCGACCTTCCGAAGCCGAAAGTCGCCGTTATCGACTCGAACGTCCCAAACGCCTTCGCGACCGGCCGAAATCAGCGAAACGCGGCCGTCGCAGTGACGACGGGACTGATGCGAACGCTCGACGACGACGAACTCGACGGCGTCCTCGCACACGAACTCGCGCACGTAAAGAATCGAGACATGATGGTGATGACCATCGCCTCGTTCCTCTCGACCATCGCGTTCATGATCGTTCGCTGGGGCGCGTTCTTCGGCGGCGGGAATCGCGGCGGCGGGAAAGGTGGGGCCGGGATCATGGTCGCTATCCTCGTCTCCCTGCTCGTCTGGATCATCAGCTACCTATTGATCCGCGCGCTCTCGCGCTATCGCGAGTACTCCGCCGACCGCGGGGCTGCTGCCATCACTGGCAACCCCTCCGCGCTCGCCTCTGCACTCCTCAAAATCTCCGGTGAGATGGACAACGTGCCCAAAAACGACATGCGCGAAGAAGCCGAGATGAACGCCTTCTTCATCATCCCGATCAAGTCGGGCATCGTCGGGAAACTCTTCAGCACGCACCCCTCGACTGAAAACCGCGTCGAGGCACTACGCGACCTCGAGCAAGAAATGCAGGCGTTCTAAGGCGACGCGGTTCACACTCGAGATATGGGACTGCTGGATGGACTTCGTGCCGTACTCGGACTTCGCGCCGAGAGCGATGCTAAACGCGACGCCGACCCTGACGACCTCTTCGGGATGAGCACTGCCTACATCACGATGCAGACCGATCTTCGGTACGACTCCGCGGATGTCGGCGCGCTCTGTTTCTCCGGCGTCGACTCGGGAAGCTTTCGCGACGCCGTCGACGAAGTCGAGGCGATCCTCGAGGCCGGCCGCGAGGAGACCGGCACCGACTTCTCGGTCACGAGCGATGACCACGGCTATCACTGGGTCGTCCTCGAAGACGACGACCCCGAGGACCTGATCACGAGCATGCACTTCGCCGCGGACACGTTCATCGAACACGGCTACGGCTCCCGCCTGCTCGCCGCCGTGTTCGCCTACACCCACCGCGACGGACCGGCGTACTGGATCTACTCGTTCCGACGCGGACGCTACTACCCGTTCGCGCCGCGATCCGGACGCGAACGCGACTCGAGTGCCGAGTTCAAACTCGAGGCGACACTCGACGGCGAACTCGAGATCGAACGCGAGAAGGAGTACTGGTATCCGCTCTGGCCGAGCGAGCGTGGGACACATCCGTGGGAGTAGTTTCAAAATGTCACTACGCCATTGGTAAAACTGACGGGCTGCCGACAGAACGCACGCATTGTTGGGGTGCTCGCTCGGCCGTACCAAATCACATTGGCACTATAGATATCACGGTGGACGTAGTACGTAGAACTACGGCAGGAAACACTTCCATCTCAGTCACCGACTGCGTGCCATGCACATCACGACAGTCACCGACTGTGTCATGCAGTACTTCAACTGCGCCATACACCAGTTGTTTCGTTTCCTGCCGCACCTTTTAGCCCTCGAGTGTCGACGCCGACGATAATCGGTCTACGCGCCGAACGTCGATCGCTGTCGCATCCATTATATCGGACCGGTCGGTAGCCCCTGACAGTGACCAACTGGAACCAGTTCAAAGGCGACCCGCGACACTCGGGGCGTCGACGCGATTTCGAGGGGCCAAATCGGGTTCAAGAGGCCTGGACGGTCGACCTCGACGGGGACGCCGGGTCTCCAGTCTACGATCGCGACACCGTCTACGTCCTGACGAATCGGGCCTGTCACGCGCTCGAGCGAGCGCGTGGACGCGAGCGCTGGACGGTCGAGATTGATGCGGCGGCCGAGAGTACGCCCGTAGTCACCCGCGACACCCTTTATCTCACCTCGGCCGACGACACCGTTCGCGCACTCGAAACCACGACGGGCGACCAGCGCTGGGCGGCGACACTCCCTGGCACGCTCGAGTCGTCGCTCGCCCTCGCCGACGGCCTCCTCTTCGTCGGTCACGAGGCGGGCGTCTCGGCACTCGAGGCCGACACCGGCGAAGTCGTCTGGACGCACGAAACGGACGCCGCAGTCGTCGGTACGCCAGCGGTCGACCGCGTCCGTGACCGAGCACACGGAGACGAGTGGGGAAGCGACACGCCGGAACCGGACGAACTCGACCTCCTCTCGCTCGAGGACGCTCGGATGGACGAGGAAACGACGCAGACGGCCGACCGAGACCGCGTCTGCGTTGCCACCGCGGACGAACAGGTGCTCGCACTCGAGGCTGACACCGGAGAACCCTGCTGGGACGCGCCGACGAACGGCACGGTCGTCGACGGACCGACGATCACCGGCGATCGAGTGTACGTCGCCGACGACAGCGGCACGCTCGTCGCGTTACACGCCGACAGCGGGCAATCGTGGTTCACCTACAAAATCCAGCAGTCGTTCGCCTCCTCGCCGACCGTCCTTCCCGAGCGCGATACGACGTTCGTCGGCGCGACCGACGGCTACGTCCACGTCACCGACACGACGTTCGGCCGTCGCAAACTCCGCGGTTGGCTCTTCGCGAAGAAGGGCGTCGCCCTCGACGGGACGATTTCGGCGAGTCCCGCCGTCGCCGGTGAAATCTGCTGCGTTGGCGACTCGACCGGCTCGTTCTACGGCATCGACCTGACCGACGACTGCAACCCCTGCTGGCACGTCGGCCTCGACGGCCCGATCACGGCTCCCCCCGCGCTCGGAACGGATCACCTGTTCGTCGTCGGCGGCGATCGACTCTATCGCCTCGAGTGGGACATAGACGAGCCATCGGTCTGAATTCGGACGCCTCGACTAGAAATTTACGGCTCGAGTCTTCGCTCCCAGTGGCTGCTGGCGCTGCTCGAACACCGTCTCGCTTTCACTGGTAAACCTGTTGATTAGTTGGAACACAACCCCGTCGCAGTCTTGCACTTTCACTTTCACCCTCCTGTTAACGAGGGTTTATGGGGGGTCCGGCACAAGCAGGGAGTATGCCCGAAGCAGATCTCGAAACACTTCCCGGCGTTGGACCGGCAACCGCAGACAAACTCCACGACGCAGGCTTCGAATCCTTCCAGAGCCTGGCCGTCGCCTCGCCGTCCGAACTCTCGAACACGGCCGACGTCGGCGAGTCGACCGCCTCCGACATCGTCCGTGCCGCTCGTGACGCCGCCGACATCGGCGGCTTCGAGACCGGCTCGACCGTCCTCGAGCGACGAAACGAAATCGGCAAGCTAAGCTGGCACATCGACGAGGTCGACGACCTCCTCGGTGGCGGAATCGAAACGCAGTCGATCACCGAAGTCTACGGCGAGTTCGGATCCGGAAAGTCCCAGGTCACCCACCAGATGGCCGTCAACGTCCAGCTTCCCAAGGAAGTCGGCGGCCTCCACGGCAGCGCGATTTTCGTAGACAGTGAGGACACGTTCCGACCGGAGCGAATCGACGACATGGTTCGTGGACTGCCAGACGAAGCGATCAACGCGACCCTCGAGGACCGTGAAATGGAAGGTTCGGCCGACGACGAGGCCGCTGTCGACGAACTCATCGAGGACATCCTCGACAAGATCCACGTCGCGAAGGCGTTCAACTCCAACCACCAGATGTTGCTGGCCGAGAAGGCGAAGGAACTGGCCAGCGAACACGAGGACTCGGAGTACCCCGTCCGGCTGCTCGCAGTCGACTCACTGACCGCTCACTTCCGTGCTGAGTACGTCGGTCGTGGCCAGCTCGCAGACCGACAGCAGAAACTCAACAAGCACCTCCACGACCTCGACAAGGTCGGAAACCTCTACAACGCCGCCGTGATCGTGACGAACCAGGTCGCCTCGAACCCCGACTCGTTCTTCGGCGACCCAACTCAGCCGATCGGTGGCAACATCCTCGGCCACAAGTCCACCTTCCGAATCTACCTCCGCAAATCCAAAGGCGACAAACGAATCGTCCGCCTCGTCGACGCGCCAAACCTCGCCGACGGTGAGGGCGTCATGCGCGTCCAAGACGGTGGCCTGAAGCCAGAGTAATCGACGTATCGGACGCCACCCAACTGGACTGTTCGCTCGAGTACGTGTCGAACGAGGCGACTGGCGTCCACGGTGGGAGGAGTGTTACACCTGCGAGTGAATAACGTGAGCGAGCGCCTTTTCAGTCTAATTGCGGGGGAGCACTAAACGAAGCGCAACGATCGAGCCCAATACGGAAAAATGAGCCTTAGTCCTCGGTCGTCGTCTTCTCGACGTCGAGTTCGCCCTGATAAATCTCCGCGCCGTCCTGGGCGACCTTCTCCGCCAACACGGCACACTTGACTCGCATCGGCGAGATGTCGACACCGAGCATGTCGATGACGTCGTCGCGATCCATCTCGAGTAGTTCGTCGATCGTCTTGCCTGCGAGCTCAGTCGAGAGCATGCTCGCCGAGGCCTGACTGATCGCACAGCCATCACCGGAGAAGGCCACGCGTTCGATCGTCTCCTCGTCGTCGGCGAGGACGACGTCCATCCGAATCTCGTCACCGCACATCGGGTTCTCGCCGATGTGGGTAAACGTTGGATCCTCGAGTTGCCCGTAGTTCCGCGGGTTCTTGTAGTGGTCGAGAATCTGCTGTCGGTACATATCCGAGCCCAGTCCCATCGTTGCATCCGAATAGACGCGAGAGTTGTAAAAGGGTTCCGGGGCGACACACGAGGCTGTCACGACGGTTCGCCGTCTCGAAGACGACTGTCCGCGTGACCACCTCGAGACGGCAGTCGACTCGCTTTTTCTCGGTCGGGTCCGATACACACTGTGAGAATCTGCTGGGGCCCTACGAGCGCGCCTCGGTCAGCGGATTGAGGTAACACGCGTCGACGATGACGACCACGCCAACGAGTGACGCGACGAGCATCGTCAGTACGAGTGGAACGCTCGAGAGTCCCGCTACGAGTATCGCGCTCGCGTATGCAACGGGAATAATCCCCAGCAGGACATCGTATCTCGATGCCGCGGCGAGCGTTACAATCAACGTCTCGAGTGGATCCGGAACGGATCTGTCGATGGTTGTCTCTTGCATCAATCTCACCTCGGCACGTAGTGATACGACAGAGCGACTGAAAAACGCCGTGCCGTCTGTCGCAATGACTCTATCCAAAACCGAACTGACTCGCTGCAGTGACTGTCGAGTTCGTGGCTGTCCCTCGTCCGTCTCCCCTCTCACTCGCCCCTTCGTACTGGCCGCTCTCACTCGTCTCTTTGTACTAGCCGCTCTCGATTCGGCCGTTACCTCGAGTCTTCTCGCTGAATGGTCTCGATTCGAGGTTCCCGCGACTAGGTATCCACCTACCGCTCACCGGCACGTTCCGCATCGAATTGCTCGAGGAACGTTCGCACGAACTGCGCCCGCTCCGTCGCGAGTTCCCAGCCGACGTCGGTGTACATCCGCTCGGGCAGGTCGAGGATCTTCTTGTGGAGGTGGTTGTACTGCGTCTTCCCCGACGCCGTCTCGTCCTCGGCGACCGGGACGGCAGGATCGTACATCGCCTCCTCGAGCGTGCCGCCGTGGGCGAACACCCGCGCGACCCCGACGGCACCCAACGCGTCGAGGTTGTCCGCATCGCTGACGATTTCGGCCTCGAGCGTCTCCGGTTCGATCGCGTTCGAGTATCGGTGAGCGCGAATACACTGCTTTACGTGCTCGACGGTGTCCGACGAGACGTCGTGGGACTCGAGTATCCGTCCCGCTTCCGTGGCTCCCCAACTCGCGTGATCGTCGATCTCGCCGCGATCCTCTCGTTCTCGGCCGATATCGTGAAGAGCTACGGCCAGCGCGACGACGGTCTCGTCGACGGGTTTCGACTCAGGGTGGTCGCTGATCAGTCTCGAGGCCAGCGCGTCGACGCGTTCGACGTGGTGCCAATCGTGTGCTGGTGGGGCCTCCTCGAAATAGGTCTCGGCGCGGGTTCGGACTGCCTCGAGCATGGTGAGTAGTGGCGTGAAATCGTGGATAAACGCTTCGTCTCCGATCTCCTCAGGTCGATCCGTTTTCGCTACTATCGCCAGACGGCGGGCACCGGACTCTTGCAGCACGTCGTCGGTAAGAGTCCCATCAGATAGACGAGATATGCGTTTCTAGATGGTGATAAATCGGTGGACATAATCCACGGATACCCCTACCCGTTGTCCACCTACCTACAAGATTGGTCAATCGATAGCGGAATATGTTTTGTGGTTCGATTTCCTCGCTCAGCTGTCCGCTCTACACTCTCGTAATCCGGGAGTACTTACGTGTGGAAGGACGTTATCCACCTAACCGAAAGAGGCGCTGTCCTTGGCACAGTCGGGACCGAACGTTCGATTTTGGAATCGCCACGGATGTGTTCGACTTGCTCGCTCACGTTACTGAACGTTCGGATACCCACGAGGTGGCCATTCTGGCTGCGAGGCTGTGTCGTACGGACTGCTATGATCGGGTTTACCAATGGAAATTGAAATTGCGACGATTGGCGGCTACGAAGAAGTCGGACGGCAGATGACCGCCGTCCGCGCCGGTGACGATATCGTGATCTTCGACATGGGACTGAACCTTTCGAAGGTCCTCATTCACGATAATATCCGAACCGAAGGGATGCACAGTCTCGATCTGATCGACATGGGTGCGATCCCCGATGACCGGGTTATGAGCGACTTAGAGGGCGACGTTCAGGCGATCGTCCCGACGCACGGTCACCTCGATCACATCGGGGCGATCAGCAAACTCGCTCATCGATACGACGCACCCATCGTCGGGACACCGTTCACGATCGAACTCGTGAGCGACGATGCCGAAGAAGAGCAGAAGTTCGATCTCGACAACGATCTCGTCAAAATGGAGGCCGGCGAAACGATGACGATCGGTGACCACGGCTGTGAACTCGAATTCGTCAACGTCACCCACTCGATCATCCAGGCGATCAACCCGGTCTTGCACACGCCGGAAGGCGCTGTCGTCTACGGACTCGACAAGCGTATGGACCACAACCCTGTCATCGGCGACCCGATCGATATGGATCGCTTCCGTGAGATCGGCCGTGAAGGCGTCCTCTGTTACATCGAAGACTGTACGAACGCGAACAAGAAAGGCAGAACTCCCAGCGAGAGCGTCGCGCGAGAACACCTTCGAGACGTCCTCTACAGCATGGAGGACTACGACGGTGCAATCCTCGCATCGACGTTCTCGAGCCATATCGCTCGAGTCAAATCGCTCATCGAATTTGCTCGAGATATCGGACGGACGCCGATCTTGCTCGGTCGATCGATGGAAACGTACTCGGGAACCGCCAAGCAGATCGGCGTCGATTTCCCATCGGATGTCGAAATGGTTGGCTATCGCCGCTCCATCGAACAGACCTTAGAGCGGATCATGAACGAGGGCAAAGAGAACTTCCTGCCGATCGTCACTGGCCACCAGGGCGAACCGCGAGCACTCCTTACGCGAATGGCTCGTGGCGAAACCGAGTTCGAACTCGAGCCCGGCGACAAGGTAGTCTACTCCGCACGCGTCATTCCCGAGCCGACCAACGTGGGCCAACGCCATCAAGCGGAGAAATTGCTCGGCATGCAAGGAGCGCGCGTTTACTCCGACATCCACGTTTCGGGCCACCTCTGCCAGGAAGGTCACTACACGATGCTCGATGCGCTTCAACCAGAGAACATCATCCCGGCACACCAAGACCTCAGCGGACTTTCGGGATACGTCGATCTCGCGTCTAATCAAGGCTACACGCTTGGAGAGGATTTACACATCACGTCGAACGGAAACGTTATTCAAATAAACTGAATCGTACCGTCTGCCCTATCGCTCGCTCCCTGAGGGAGCGACGCGACCGATGAGCGCTACTGACTCCTCTCGAAAATTTGGTATATCGGCGCGCGGCGAGCGCGTATGCATGGCGATCTTCCGCCAGCGCTTGGGTTCCGAGCATATGCTCGAGAGCTGCGGTTCGTGTGATCGGAACTAGTGGCTGGTTCGGTTCAGGGTTGAAACCCGGTGTTTCCGAAACAATGAACCGGCGCTTCGGATGGTTCAAGGCCCGACTATCGGCCGAATCTGTTTCGGCTACACTTCGGGTTTTTGCGGATGGGCCCTGACGGATTCGTAACTACGCCGACGGCTCGCTTCGCTCGCCGTCGTCTAGTTCGAATCCACAGGACATCATTCCGCGACCCTCGCGGAGTGCTCGGTTCGCTCCATGGGCCCTGACGGATTCGAACCATCGACCACTCGGTATCCCACACAACCGAACCAGGTCCGATCGCGTTATGAGCCGAGCGCTCTAACCAGACTGAGCTAAGGGCCCGTACACGAGACGAAACCGCGGAACCTAGTTAACCCTTACTCTCCGTCTCGCTCGAGTGACCGATCACTGCCAAAGAATGCGGCCATCTTATCCTCGGCTCGCTCTTTTCGGCGTCGTCGCTCGGCCACGGAGATTTCTTCGGCGCCCTCGGGGACCGCCATCTCGTACGACTCGTAGTAGCCGTCGGGGACGATCCAGTCGTTGTAGTAGTCGGGTCGTACGTCTCGGATGAGCGTCAGCGCGACGTCGGCACCATCGCCGGCGTTGACGATTGCTTGGTGGTTCCGACTCGTGATTCGACCCGCCGCGTACACCCCCTCGCAGTCGGTTCGCCCATCGTCGTCGGTCGGGACGACCATCACCGGCCCGGGCTCCTCGGGTTCGCGCGTAATCTCGAGGGCCTCGAGAAACCCCGTCCGCGCCCAGGAGGCGACGATCACGCGTTCGGCCCGCACGGTTCGAGACTCCGTCTCGAGGACGAACCCTGATTCATTATCCCCCTCCACGCGTCGAACCGTCGTGACTTCCGCTCGATGTGCTGTGCAGCCGACCTTACGGACGTGCTCGCGTGCTAACTCGAGAAACTGTGCGGGCTGGATACCGACGGGAAAGCCGAGGTAGTTCTCGAGGTGGGCTGACTTCAGCAAGGATGCGCGGCCGTGTTCGAAGAGGACCGTCTCGAGGTCCGCGCGGGCGGTAAAGACCGCAGCGGAGCAGCCGGCAGGGCCGCCGCCGACGACGGCGACGTCGTAGGTCGGATGCGTCGGCGTCGGTGCCGAATCGGTCGTGGTCGATGCTACTGGCGTTGTCGAGAGTGTCTCGTCTGGTGTCATCGGTGGCGGTGGAACGTGGCGTGGTTGTCAGTCGGTTCGTCTGCGAGTCCGCTCGCGGCCGCGAGCAACTCGTCGGTGTAGGCGGACTCCGGCTCGGCACAGACTCGTGAAGCGGAGCCATACTCGACGAGTTGCCCGTCTCGCATGACGGCGATACGATCGGCGAGGTGACGAACGACGCCGAGGTCGTGGCTCACGAGCACGAACGCACAGTCCAGGCGATCTCGAAGCTCGAGCAACAGGTTACACACCCGTGCGCGAACGGAGACGTCGAGTGCAGCCGTCGGCTCGTCGAGGACGACCAGCGACGGCTCGAGGGCGAGTGCTCGCGCGAGGGCAATCCGCTGGCACTGCCCGCCGGAGAGTTCGCGCGGGCGACGCTCGGTGTGGCGGTCGTCCAGCCCGACCAGCGAGAGCAGTTCCGAGACGCGCTCGCGTCGCCGGTCGCGACGCCAGCCGGCCTCAAGGAGCGGCTCGGAAATCGCTCGATAGACCCGCTGTCGGGGGTCGAGACTCGAGCGGGGGTGTTGAAACAGCCGGCCGACGGCCGCGAGTTGGTCGCGCGAGCGGTTCGCAATCGGACCGACGGTGTCGCCGTCGAACACGACCTCCCCCGCCGTGGGCGACTCGAGGCCGGTGGCGAGGTCGATCACGGTCGACTTTCCAGCCCCGCTCTCGCCGACGATGCCGAGGGTCTCGCCGCGACGAACGGTGAGCGAGAGGTCGTCGACGGCGCTCGCGTATCGATCCCGTCCGCGCACTCGCGAGAGCCACGAGTCCTCGATCGGATAGCGCTTCGAGACGCCGCGTAACTCGAGAACCGGCTCGTCGGCTGCCACGCCGCCGTCGAAGCTCACGCTCGTCGTCGCTCGCGTCGCTGTCTCGGTTTCTTCCACCGAACCGGAGCGGGCTCCGTCGGTCGAACCTGACGGTGGGACGTGCGTTCCGTTGGTATCCGGACCTGCTCCGCGCTTTGTGACCGACTCGAGTTCGCCACAGCGGACCCGACCGCGCTCGTCGTCAATCGTCGGCGGCGCGCTCTGCCGACAGGTTGCCGTCGCGTGGGCACAGCGCGAGGCGAACGGACAGCCCGCTCGCTCGACGGTTGGATCCGGCACTGATCCGTCGATCGTCGGCACTCGCTCGCCGGGATTCGCCCCCTCGAGTCGACAGTCGAGGAGGGCCCGCGTGTAGGGGTGGCGTGGCTCCTCGAGCACTCTGTCGGCGGGGCCGGATTCCATCAATTCGCCGGCGTAGGCCACCGAAACGCGGTCACAACGCTCGCCGACGAGCCCCAGATCGTGACTGACGAGCAACAGCGCCAGATCCCGTTCGGCGACGAGCGACTCGAGCAGGTCGAGGATGTCGTCACGAGTCGTCGCGTCGAGGGCCGTCGTTGGTTCGTCGGCGAGCAACAGCTCCGGCTCCGACGCCAGTGCGACGGCGATCGAGACTCGTTGAGCCTCGCCGCCGCTCAGTTCGTGGGGATAGCGCTCGAGATAGTCGGCGTCTGCCAATCCGACGCGCTCGAGGAGATCGAGCGCTCGCTCTCGACGCTCACGACTTCCACGACCGCTCCCCAAATCGCGCGGACCGAGCGTGATCCCCAGCGCGGACCGGAGCGAGCGATCGTCTGGGCGGTCGGCGAGCCACAACGCCTCTTTGAGGTGAAAGCTCACCGTTCGCGTCGGCGTCAGCGTCGCCGCGGGATCCTGAAAGACCGTCGAGAGCCGGGTCGCGCGGATCTGACGCTGGCGCTCCTCGGAGAGTGTGCGCAGGTCGGTGCCGTCGAAGGAGACGGTCCCCTCGACGCGTGCGTCGTCGCCGTGGAGGCCGGCGATCGCGCGGACGGCCGCGGACTTCCCACAGCCGCTCTCGCCGACGAGGCCGACGACCTCGCCGGAGTCGACCGACAGCGAGAGGCCGTTGACCGCACGGACCGTCCGCCCACTCGTTTCGAAGCGCACGCGGAGGTCCGAGACCGCGAGCAGTGACTCACTCACGACGACTCACCTCCGTTCGACCGCTTTGCTCGGCTCGGTCGTTCGGATCGAGCGCGTCTCGCAGGCCGTCGCCGAGCAGGTTCGTTCCGAGCACCGCGACGACGATCGCGATCCCGGGTGCGTTGACCAGCCACGAGGCATCCTGGAGGTGGTGACGACCCGTCGAGAGCATCGTCCCCCATTCGGGTGCTGGGGGCTGTGCACCGAGTCCGAGAAAGGAGAGCCCGGCAGCACCGAGAATCACGCCGCCGAGATCGAGCGTCGCCAAGACGACGACGGGACCCGCCACGTTCGGAAGGACGTGCCGACGCAACACGCGTCGTCGCGGCGCACCGGTCAGCCGCGAGGCCGCGACGAACGGCCGCTCGCGTAACTCGAGGACGCTCGAGCGGACGACGCGCGCGTATCGGGTCCAGCCAACGACGGCGAGCGCGAGGACGAGGTTGGTGAGACTCGGCCCGAGGATGCCGGCGACGACGAGCGCGAGGATGATGCCGGGGAACGCGAGCAGGATGTCGACGACGCGCATGAGTGCTTCGTCGATCCAGCCGCCGCAGTAGCCAGCGACGACGCCGACGACGACGCCGATCGTGAGGCGAACGACCGTGACGAGGACGGCGATGCCGAGCGTGAGACGGGCGCCGTAGACGATTCTGGTCGCGACGTCGCGTCCGAGCTGATCGGTTCCGAGGGGATGGGCGAGCGACGGTCCCTGCAGCCGCGCGTCGAGGTGCTGGCCGTTCGGGTCGTACGGCGTGAGAAACGGGCCGACGACCCCGAGGAGGGTGAGTGCGGCGACGACGAGTGCGCCCGCGACGGCCGACGGATTTCGCCGAAGGCCTCGCACAGTCGGGTGCTCAAGCCACGCCGAAACACTCGAGTCTCGACGCTCGAGGACGCTCACGCCCGTCCACCTCCGAGCGAAACACGGGGGTCGAGCCGACGGTAGGCCAGGTCAGTGAGCAGGTTGACGACGACGAACGTCACGCCGACGAGTAAGGTGACGCCCTGAATAACAGGGAAATCCCGCGCGAAGACGGCGTCGACCAGTAGCGTGCCGACTCCCGGGCGTTGGAAGACGACTTCGACGACGACTGCCCCGCCGAGGACGGCACCCAGTTGGAGACCGACGATCGTCACCACCGGTAACAGCGCCGTTCGGAGCGCGTGAGCGACGACGACGCCGCGTTCCGCGAGTCCGCGAGAGCGAGCCGCGTCGACGTAGGGTTCTTCGAGCGTCTCGAGCAGCGACGAGCGGACGAGCCGGGTGAGGACGGCGGCCATGCCGGTTCCGAGGGTAATCGCCGGAAGCACGAGGTGTGCGGGCGTCCCGGCACCGTAAACGGGGAAGACGCCGAGTCTGAGCGCGCCGCCGATGATGAGCAGGTAGCCCAGCCAGAAGTTCGGCATCGAGAGCCCGAGCAGGGAGATAACCTGGCTGATGTAGTCGACCCACGTGCCGCGGTAGACGGCGCTGATCACGCCGACGGGGAGGGCGATCGCGACCGCGATGAGGACCGATGCACCCGCGAGTTCGATCGTATTCGGTAGGTGAGAGAGCAACAACTCGAGGACGTCGCCGTCGCCGTAGTACGAGCGGCCGAGGTCGCCACCCAACGCGTCTCCGAGCCAATTGCCGTACTGAACGGGAATCGGCTCGTCGAGCCCCTCTTCGGCCCGAAACTCGTTGACTGCGTCGTCGTCCGGCTGGCGGCCCTGTTGCTCAGCGAGTACCGTTCGCGCGGGGTCTCCCGGCGTCAGGTGGATCAGGCCGTACGTGAGGACGGTGACGCCGAACAAGACGACGGTCGAACTCGCGAGACGACGGAGCAGGTAGCTCACGGCGTTCTCCTCGCGTGCGATCGCGGCGTCCGGCACGCTCGAGTCATCAGTCGTCGGTGCGTTCGAGTTCGGTGAAGTCGCTCATCGCACTGACTGGGTGTAGCGTCGGTGGCGAGAGGTCGCTCTCGTAGCCGGCGACGTACTCGAGGTAGTACAGCGGGAGGACGACGCCTTCCTCGACGACCCGTTCTTGTACCTCGCCGTAGATCTCGCGTTTCGCCTCGAGCCCGTCCGTCCGATACCCCTCCTCGATGAGGTCGTCAACGTCCGAACCGAGGTTCATGACGCCGGTGCCCTCCTCCTCGTAGAGTTGTTGATTGTCGCTGCCCTCCGAGTGGAACATCGCCCGAACGAGGTAATCCGCCGCAGCGCTGTTCGAGCCGAGGGTCACGATCGAGACGTGGGCGTCGCCGTCGGTGAACGTCTCCATGAACGCCGCCGACTCGACGCTTGTAATCTCGCTCTCCACGCCGATCTCGTCGAATCGATCTTGCAGAATTTCGGCGACGTTCCGGTCGTCGGGCTCCCCGCCGTCGATCAGGATCGAGAGCGTCTCGCCGTTGTATGCCGAGTCCTCGACGAGGTCGCGAGCCTCCTCGAGGTCGGGGCCGAACGTCGGCAAGTCGTCGTGGATCGCGAACGGAATCTCGGGCGAGATCGGTCCACGGGCTGGCTCGCCGATTCCCTCGAGGACGCTCTCGACGAGTTCGTCTTGATCGATCGCGTACGCCAGTGCCCGCCTGAGGGACTCGTCGTCGGTCGGTTCCTTGTAAATGTTGACGCCGCCGAAACACGTCCGCGGCGTGAGTTGGCGTTCGGTCGCCGTCTCCGCTGCGTCCTCGAGTCCCGAGACGGCACTCCGTGGTGGCTCGAGTGCGACGTTGGCATCCGTCCCCTCGAGTGCCTGCACGCGCGTCGTCGGGTCGTCGACGACCTCGAGATGCAGTTCCTCGGCAGTCGGGACGACATCCCAGTGGTCTTCGTAGGGAACGAGCGTGACGTCGTCGCCGGCGCGCTCCTCGAGTCGAAACGGACCGGTCCCGATTGCAGTGTCGTCGTCCGCATCAGTTTCCGAGTGAACGATCCCGAAGTAGTTGTGCGAAATTGTGCCGGGGAGCGTCGGGAACGGTTCGACCGTCTCGAACTCGACGGTGTACTCGTCGACGGCGCTGACGCCGTCGGGTTCGACGTTGATCCAGCCGGTCGCGTCGTGGTAGTCGATGGTCTCCTCGAACGAAGCGACCACGTCCTCGGCCGAAAGTTCCGCGCCGTTGTGGAACGTGACGTCTTCGCGAATGTCGAAGCGCCAGGTCGTCTCGTCGGTCTGTTCCCACTCTGTCGCGAGCAACGGCTCGGGCTCCATTTCGTCGCTCGTGCCGACGAGCGGCTCGAAAACGCGTGAATAGTAGGGGATCACACCCCCATAGACGCTCCACTCGCCGTCCTGTGAGGAGCGAGGACGAGCGACCGTAATCGACTCGTCGTCCATCGAATCGCTCAGACAGCCTGCGAGCGTACTAAGGCCAACGCCGACCCCCGCGAGGACGTGTCGTCGTGAGTATCTCCCGGTCATATTTTGCTAGAGGCATTCTCTATATTGATATATTTTACTAAAATAGGACTTAGAGATATTAACTTGGCCAGTAACCGTTCGGTGATCCGATCGGTCGTCCGAACGCGACTCGAGCGCTGTCCCGTCCCGAATGCGGTCATACAGCGTCGTTCACACGCATAGCAAATATACTTGTCTAAGTGAAATCCTACTTTAGTTGCTGGGTGCTACGGGCTGATTACAGTCGCTACGGAGAGAAAAACGGAATAGGCGGCGAAGATTGTAGTTGGAGTTAGTTCTCGTCCTGGTACGCCGAGAGCGACTGGTCGGTCGCCTCGGTTCGGTGACGCGTCGCCAGTCCCGCCAAGTGCGGCGTTTCTGGAACGATCAGTTTCTCACAGGCGGTCTGACAGGCGCCCGTACTCCCGGGCAGGCAAAACACCGGCGTGTCGACGGCGATGCCCGCCGTCGCGCGAGATGCCATCGCTCGCGTCCCGATCTCGTCCCACGAGAGCGACCGAAACAGTTCGCCAAAGCCCGGCAGTTCGCGTTCGAACAGCGACGACGTCGCTTCAGGGGAGACGTCGTCGGCAGTGACTCCCGTCCCACCGGTCGTCACGACGACGTCGATGTCACGACGCGCGACCAACCCGCGAACCGCCGTCCGGATCGACGAGTAATCGTCACGAACCAGTAGCCGCTCTCGAATCTCGTGGCCGTCGGCCTCGAAGCACTCCTGGACGGTATCTCCGCCCGGGTCGTCGGGATCCACCTCGTCGGCCTGTGCGCGCGAACTCGAGACCGTCACGATGCCGACGTACAGCGGGTCGATGATGTCGTGGCCGTGATCGTCCGTGTCTCGCCGGTCGTCTCTGTCTGTCGTCATACGTTGGTATCGTTGCTGCGGGGCGATTAATCCCACCCTCTCGCGGAGCGTCTCGAGAACGAATTTGCGTCACTCTCCGCTGTTACTCGCCGTCACTCGAGACCGTCGTCCGTTCGTCCATTCCGGTCGGCGTCGGGTTCTCGAACGTCGACCACTCCGCATCCAGTTCGTCGTCGCTGAGCAGGCAGTCGTCGAGGCGGGATTTCACGGCTGCCATGTCGACGTCGCGTCCAATTAGTGCGAGTCGCGTCTCTCGATCACCCCACCGTTCGTCCCACGAGAGGTCGGGCTGTTGGTCTCGATACTGCTCCTGGCGCTCCTCGGAGAGGCTGGCGATCCAGCGGCCGGTGACCTCGAGACTCGTCTCCGTCCCGGCGAGGCTCATCGTGATCGCCTGGCGCTCGCGGCCGGCGATCCAGCACAGTCCTTTGGCTCGGATCAGTCCCACCGGCACGTCGGCGAGAAAGGCCAGGAATCGCTTGGGGTGAAGCGGTCGCCGGCGATGATACGTATCGACCTCGATCCCGTAGCGTTCGGGTGGGTGCACGTGGTCCTCGTGGTCGTGTCCAGTTCCGTGTTCGTTTCCGTTCTCGTGTTCGTGGTTGTGCTTGTCCTCGTCCTCGTGTTCGTGTTCGTGTTCGTGTTCGTGGCCGTGCTCGTGGTCACTGTGGCTGCCGCCGTCATCCGACCGGTCGTCATGCGGTCCATCGTCGTCTCGCTCGTCGGCGTCGGCTTCGATCACGCGCTTCCAGCCCGCCGATTTGGCCGCAGCCTCGAGATCGAACCGGCCGCTGTCGAGGATCGTCTCTGGCTCGAGCGCGCCGTACTCGGTGGTCACGACGTCGGCTCGCGGCTGCAACGTCTCGAGTAAGGAAACGACACGCTCGCGTTCCTCGTCGCTCACGAGGTCGCACTTGTTCACGACGAGGAGGTCACAGAACTCGATTTGCTCGAGTAAGAGGTTCTCGAGCGGTTGACTCCCGGTTTCGTCGGGACCCTGTGGCTGCGGAGTTTCTGGTGGATCTGCCGTCTCGGATCCCTCCGCCCCGTCGCCTTCTTCTGCACCAAATCGGTCGTGAAACCGTCGCGCGTCGACGACGGTGACGACTGCGTCGAGGTCGTATGGGCCCCCAGCGGGACCACGGACGAACTGCCGCGCGATGGGTTCGGGTTCGCCGACGCCGGACGCTTCGACGACTAGGTACTCGAAATCGTGTTCCTTCCAGAGTTGGATCACCGACCGCGACAGCTCGCCGCCCAGACTACAGCAAATACAGCCGTTCTCGAGTGCGAGGACTTCCTCCCCAGTCGATAGGTCGGTTCGCGCTTCGACGAGGTCGGCGTCGACGTTGACCGCGCCGACGTCGTTGACTAATACCGCGATCTCTCGGTCCGCCTCCTCGAGGAGCCTCGAGAGTAGCGTCGTCTTGCCCGCGCCGAGTTCGCCACAGAGGATGGTGACGGGAACGCTCATTTACTGTGTCGTGAGCGCGAGTTCACGTCGGTCTTCCGGTCCGAAGGGATCGGCGTAGGCGTCCCAGTTGTCGTCCATTTCCCGCTCGGTCAGCACGCAGTCGTCGAGTCGGTCGATCAAGGTTTCGTCGTCGAACTCGCGTCCGATGAAGACGAGTCGGGTCATCCGGTCGCCCCACTTGTCGTCCCAGTCGTCTTTCAGGCCCGGCCGGGCGGCGAAGTACTGCTCGCGCTTTGCTTTCGGAAGCGTCGCGAGCCACTGGCCCGCCGGTCCAGCCCGGACGGACGTTCCGGCTTTGTCGATGCCCATCGCGACGTCCTCGCGGCCGGCGCTCCAGAAGAATCCTTTCGCACGGATCAGTTCGTCTGGAAGCTCGGAAAGCAGGGCAGCAATGCGTTCGGGATGGAACGGACGGTTACGCTGATAGACGAACGACGTAACCCCGTGTTCTTCCTGTGGATCGTGGTGGTGGTCGTGTTGGAGTTCGTGTTTCCAGCCGGCACCCGCCTTGGCTCGCTCGAAATCGAACCGACCGCTCCCGAGGATTGCAGTGGGATCGACGCCACCAAACTCGGTTCGAACGATGTCGGCTCGAGGCTGTAGCCGCTCGAGGACGGCCTCGATCTCCTCGAGGGCGTCGTCGGGAACGAGATCGCACTTGTTCAAGAGGAGCACGTCACAGAACTCGATCTGATCCAGCAGGACCTCTTCGGGGACGCGGCCTGCTTCGCCCTGAAGTTGCTGGTCCGTCAGTGCCGTTCCCGTATCGAACGACTCCCAGATACTGTGGGCGTTGACTACGGTGACCATCGTGTCCAGTTCGTACGTGTCGGTCGGATCGTAGTCAGCGTCCTCGAACCCCATCGCGAACGTCTGGGCGACCGGAATCGGCTCCGAGATCCCTGACGATTCGACCAGGAGGTAATCGAAGTCACGGCGCTCGGCCAGTCGGCCGACCTCGTCTAACATGTCGCCACGGAGACGACAGCAGATACAGCCGTTGGAGAGTTCGATGATCTCTTCGTTGCCACCCAGGTCGGTCTGTTGAGCCACGTGTTCGGCGTCGACGTTGACGTCGCCCATGTCGTTGACGACGACGGCTACCTCGAGGCCGTGATCGGCGGTCAGGACGTGATTGAGGACCGTCGTCTTTCCGGCTCCGAGTGGGCCACTGAGGACAGTTACGGGAATACGGTTGGAACTCATAGCGTCGTTGTGAATAAGGGGCGCGCCATTGTTAATGTTAGTTATTACGCAACGGCTGCGAACTGAATAACAATTGCTATTATTCTATGGTGGGCTTTTCATATAACCGATGCCTGTCGTTAGCGTCTCGATGCCGGCCGGTCTGATCGAGCGACTGGATACCCACGCGGCGAACCACGAGTACACCGGCCGCAGCGAGGTTATCCGTGAGAGTGCACGTGCCTTTCTGACCGAGTTCGACGACGACGCCCTCGCTGCCGAACCGCTCGCTGGCGTCGTCACGGTCTTCTACGACTTCGACACCCACCCCGTCGAACGCCAGGTAACCGAGTTGCGCCACGAGTACGACGCTCACATCGTCTCGAACGACCACAGTCACGTCGCGGACTACTGCGTCGACCTATTCGTTCTCGAGTCCGACCTCGAGGTGATCGCTACGTTCGTCGGCAAACTCCGTGCAATCGAAGCCGTCGAGACCGTCGACTACTCGCTGGTCACGGTGGACTCGATCGGACAGTTACAAAACGACTGAAGGGTGGAACACAGCGACGGAGAACGGAGTTCCTGCGGTGGCGCGTGCTGTGAGACGGTGAGGCGACCGGTCGCCGAACCGTCGAGCGATTCCACGCGAGGGATGAGTGAGGACGTCGTGACCGAACGAATCGGCTGGGGAGGACGAGGAATCCCTTATTGCCACGTGAACAGAACGCAGGGTAGAACTGGCCGTTCGGTCACTCCTATTTCCTGCTTTTTGCCGGGAGTTCCTGTTCCTTGCTTCTTGCCGGGAGCTCCTCGGAGCCACGGCTCCTCGAGAGTGAGTTACGAGTAGGAAGCGCCAAAGCCAGGACTCGAACCTGGGACAACCTCGTTAACAGCGAGGTGCTCTACCATCT
Source organism: Natronorubrum sediminis (assembly GCF_900108095.1). NCBI lineage: Archaea > Methanobacteriati > Methanobacteriota > Halobacteria > Halobacteriales > Natrialbaceae > Natronorubrum > Natronorubrum sediminis. Next base: position 1,250,130 of record NZ_FNWL01000001.1, on the reverse strand, counting down.
GAGCTACTTCGGCTCATCTTCAGATAACAGGGTGTATTTGATAGGGCTTTCGTTTTGCCGGCTCCGTGTTCGATACCCTTTCACGCACCGCTCGAGTACACCCATCCAATGAGCGAGGAGGACGCTGCCGACGAGGGGCCAGACCCAGAAAGCGGTGACCCCACCGTCGAGTCGGTCACGACCGAGATTCACGACCGAATCGATCCCGACGCGGACGAACGCGCTCGCCTCCGCGAGGTCGCCGACCGGCTCGTCGAGCGCGCCGAAACGGCGGCGGCCGACTGCTGTGAGGGCGTGGACGTCCTGCAGGTGGGCTCGACCGCTCGAAACACCTGGGTCAGCGGCGACCGAGACATCGACATCTTCGTCCGATTCCCGCCCGACCTCGAGCGCGAGACGCTCGAGCGCTACGGGCTCGAAGTCGGCCACGAGACGCTACCCGGCGGCCACGAGGAGTACGCAGAACACCCCTACGTCAAAGGGACCGTCGAGGGGTTCGATATCGACGTCGTCCCCTGCTTTCGCCTCGAGTCGGCGACCGACATTCGATCGGCCGTCGACCGAACGCCGTTTCACACGAAATACCTGCAGGCGCGACTCGACGACGAACTCGCCGACGACGTTCGGCTGACGAAACAGTTCCTGAAGGGGATCGGTGCCTACGGCAGCGACCTCCGAACGCGAGGATTCAGTGGCTACCTGACCGAACTGCTCGTCCTCGAGTACGGCGGCTTTCGTCCGTTACTCGAGGCTGCGGCGGCGTGGCACCCACAGGTCGAACTCGACCCCGAAGCACACGGCCGGACGACGTTCACCGACCCGCTCGTCGTCATCGACCCGACCGATCCCGAGCGTAACGTCGCCGCCGTCTGCTCACCGACGAACGTCGCTCGCTTCCAACACTACGCCCGGTCGTTTCTCGACGCGCCTCGGACCGACGTGTTCGAATCCGACGAACCGGCACCGCTGAGTGAATCCGCGCTGCAAACGCACCTCGAGCGTCGCGGCACGACTCCAGTCGCCATCCAAACCGATGCCCCCGACCTCGTCGACGATCAGCTCTATCCCCAACTTCAGAAGTCACTCGACGGTATCACCACAGGGCTCGACGACCGCGGCTTCGACGTCTTCCGTGCAACTGCAATCGCGGACGAAACCGCAGTCATCCTCGTCGAGCTCGCGGTCAGCGAACGGCCGGCGATCGAACGCCACGATGGCCCGCCCGTTCACGTCCGCTCGCACGCCGACGGCTTCTACGAGGCGTACGTCGACGCACCCGACACCTACGGCCCGTACATCGACGGCGACCGCTACGTCACCGAACGACCCCGAGAGTTCACGACCGCCCGCGACTTCCTCGAGAGTGATCGCCTCTTCGACGTCGGCCTCGGTGCCCACGTTCAGACGGCACTCGAGGACGAGTACACGGTGCTCACCGGCGAGGAACTCACCCGCCTCTGTGAAGAATTCGGCCGAGAACTGTCGGCGTACTTCGACCCGTCACCCTAATCTCACTGGCGATACCCGTTCTACTCCCACTCGAGATACCCCTTTTACGCTCACTCGCGCGATTCCTCCGCCGATCTACTCGCCCACTTCGAGATCTAACTCCAGTCCGTGGACATCGATTACGTCCTCGAGTACCGATCGAGCCTTCTCGCCGCACGTCGAGTCGGGTTCGATCGGCTCGCGGCCGTCGAACGTTTCGTGAACGATGGAGACGCTGTCGGCGAGGACGTCCAGTCCGTACCCGCCCTCGAGGATGAACGCGAACGCGGCGTCGGTGTCGTCGGCAAGCGTTCGGAGGCGGTCGGACAGCAGCGCGTAGGCTTCCGTCGAGAGGCGAACACGAGAGATGGGGTCGTGGCGGTGGGCATCGAAGCCCGCACTGACGAGGAGGAGGTCGGGATCGTACGCCGTCAACGCGTGACGAACAGGCCCCTCGACCGCCGTAAGATACTCTCGGTCGCCCGTTCCCGCAGGCATCGGGACGTTCATCGTCGTTCCCGTGCCATCGCCCTTGCCGGTCTCGTCGATGTCGCCCGTTCCTGGATACAGCCCCTGTTCGTGAATCGAGACGAAGAAGACATCCTCTCGGTCGTAGAAAATGTCCTGCGTGCCGTTGCCGTGATGGACGTCCCAGTCGACGATCGCAACTCGCTCCACGTCGTACTCGTCCGAATCGAGCGCGTGCTGGGCGGCGACCGCGACGTTGTTGACGAAGCAAAAGCCCATCGCGTCGTCGAACACGGCGTGATGACCCGGCGGTCGGCCGATCGAAAACGGCGTCTCACGGCCGGTTGCTCCCTCGAGTGCGGCTTCGACCGCCCAACAGGCGAGGCCGGAACTGTGACAGACTGCATCCCACGTTTCTTCGACGGCAGTCGTATCCGGGTCCCAGTTGCCACCGCCATCGGCACAGAACTCCTCAACTGACTCGAGATAGTCCCGGTCGTGGACGGCAGCCATGCGATCGATATCACAGGGCTTTGCTTCGACGTACTCGACACCGTGTTTTTTCTTCAGTCCTTCTCGAATCGCTCGTAGCCGGTCCGGCGTCTCCGGGTGGCGCGAACCGGGATCGTGTGCGAGACAAGTCTCGCTGTAGCCGAATTGCATCTCACTCGAACAGCGAGAAGTACGTCTCGATGTCGTCTTCAGTGATCGTACGTCGGTCGGCGTGGTGAGCGAGGATCGTGGCTGCTCGTGCCACGTTGTCCGCGTAGTCTTCGAGAATATCCGCGAGGGCGACGCGGGCGTCCATCGAAACGCGATACCGATCGTCGATATCGATTCTGGCGATTCGGTCGACGGGAGCGACTGGCAACTCGAGGTCGGTCTTGTCGACGACCCGCTCGACGCCGAAGTCCTCTGCCATCAGCGTCTTGCGCCCGTCACGGGTCGCGTGCTCGGCAGCGTCGATCGCGAGTTCACTGCCGTGCTCTTGGATCCGCGTTGCAAGTTCCCTCGACGCGTCGGCACTCACCCGAAGTTCGCCCGCATTCCGCCGGATGATGGTATCAACCGGGGCGAACGGGAGTTCGACGTTCATATCATGATAGGCGAAGCAAACGCCCTTAACGCTTTTCCTAAGTGCTCGAGGAGGTTCCTCGGGACATCAGAACACGTCGTTTGCCTCGAGCGTTCCGTCTCGGACGACGCCTCTGGCGGTTATCTCCTCGCCGAGGCCCACGTCGGTGTCGGTCTCGACGCTCATCGTCGTCTCGCCGTCGTCGAGGACGACCGGACTTCCAGCCTGAACGACGACGCCGGTGAACTCGATTTCTTCTCCTGCGTCCGGTTCGTCGCTCCCAGCGGAATCGTCACTCGAGCCATCGGTATCTGAACCCGCATCGGTCGCATTGGCTCCCTCGGTGTCGTCGTCACCGTCGCCGCTGAACGCCGACAGTCCAGCATTTTCGTCTCCTCCGTCGTCTTCGCTCTCCGCGGACGTCGTCTCCGAATCGGACTCGAGTACCGTGACCGTCGACTGCCAGCCAGCGGAGGCCTCGAGGTCGTCTTGCCACCCGTCTTGGATATCGACGTCGCCGAGGGCGACTTCGTCGCCGGGGCCGATGTCGATGTCGGCTTTCTCGCCCCACATCGCGACGCGGATGTCGTCGGTCGCGTCCTGGACCCGAATATTCCGAACCTGTCCTTCGGAGCCATCGTCACGGTCGAAGGTTCGTTTTGGATCTGCCGAGCGGACGACGCCGGCGATATCCACCGTCTGGTCGATTTCGATCGCTTCGATCGGCGTACTCTCTGGAACGTACTCCACTTCTTCGTCGATTTCTTCGACCGCGCCGCGGTTGCCGACGTGGAGTTCGAGGTTCCCGTCTCGATCCTTGACGTAGCCGTCGACGACCTCGACGGTGGTACTGGGGTCGATCTCCGTCGCCGTCTCGGCTTGTTCGTCCCACAACGTCACGCGCACCCGCCCCGTCGAGTCGCCGAGGACGAGATTCGAGACCTTCCCCTCGGAGCCGTCGTCGCGGTCGAACGTGCGAACGCTGCCGGTGTCGAGGACGACGCCGACGAGATTGACGTTCGAGAGGCCAAGCGAGAGCGCCTCGACGGTGTGGGTATCGGCGACCTGTACGTCACCGATTTCGGTGTCCGGATCGGGTTCGACATCGTCGACGCTGACCTCGACGCCGCTGTAGCCTTCCTTCGGTCGCCCCTTGATTCGGAGTACCTGTCCTTCCTCGAGTTCTCCGATGGCGGCCTCGGCGTGCTCGTCCCAGAACGCGGCTCGCACGGAGCCGGTCTCGTCCGCGACTTCGACGTTGACGACGCGACCGTCCTCGTCCTCACCGTCGCGTTCGAACGTCCGAACCTCGCCGATGCTGATGACTTTGGCGACGAACTTCGCTTCCTCCATCCCGGGTTCGATGTCGGCGATGCCGCCGACCTCGCTCTCGCCGACTTCGTGAGCGACGAGCATCGCCGCCGTCTCCTCGTCCGCGAGTCCCCCCATCTGCTCGACTTTCGCCTCGACGGCCTCGCGAAACTCCTCGAGGGAGACGTCGGCCTCGAGGTCTTCGTACACGCCCTCGATGTCGCTCATTCTATGTTCGTGCATGAGTAGGCCGCGCATAAGCGTTGTTCATTCGTCGTATCGAACCGCCACTACTGAGCGCGCTGACGTGGCTGTCAGCACCCGTCTGTCGAACCATCGGCCGGTCGAGTGAACTGGCTGTGATCGGTCTCTCGAGTGACCTCGAGCGAGACTGCATACCATCGTTGGCCGCGTGACCATATATAAATCTCAGCGCATACCAACTCCGAACGAAAGAAGGGGTCGTCAGAAGTACAGTGATTCGATTTGCTCCGCCGTTCGGAGCGCCAGCGCCTGTCCCGTGTTCGTCGGATTCGGGCCACCGAGGCCGTTGGCCATGGCGCTGTGGTCGCCGACGAAGAGTCGGTCGACGTCGTACGCCTCGCAGTTCTCGTCGACGACTTCGCCCATCCGCATCGAACTCTGTAGGTGGAGCAAGAGCGGTGGTGCGTCTGCCCGGTGAACGTGACTCGCGCCGGCGGATTGCAGGAGTTCCGCCGCGGTTTCTGCGAGTTGGTCGCGTTTCTCGTCGTCGTCCGGATGTGGCTCCCACGTCACGTCGGCGACCGGTCCGTGCTCGTCGGCCGCATCCTCGTCGACGCTGACGCCGTTGTCTTCGCGCGGCAGATCGTCCGTGATAATTAGAATCGACAGTGACCGCCGATAGTCGGCCATTCGCGCTTTGAGGTCTTCGCCGGTGACCCAACCGCGGCTGTCCCACGGCGCGTCTGCGTCCACGTCGACGTCGAAGGCGTACCCTGCCCGACTGAACCCGTAGTTCTGGAAGCTCGCGATGCCCGGCGTCCCGCCGACCATCTCGAAACAGCCGACACCCGGTTCGTCGTAGCGCGCGGCTGCGTTGTGGCCGACGAATGGGTCGATCGTTCGCTGGCCGGTGACCTCCTCGAGCGTCTCCTCGTCGAAGACGCCGGTGACGAAGTCGAACCAGTGCGTCGTCAGGCCCGTCCCGACCTTTCCGTTGTCCGGCAGGTCGGCGTTGAGCCACAGACGCGGCGTCTCGATACAGCCTGCTGCCATCACGACCACGTCGGCTTCGATCTCGCCGGTTTCGCCAGTCCACGTATCCCGGTACTCGACGCCGGTCGCCTCGGGGTCGCCAGCCCACCCCGCCGAATCGGTCGTGACGTTCGTGACGAACGTGTTGGGCCGAATCGTCACGTTGCCGGTCTCGAGCGCCCGCGGGACGTAGCTCACGTTGCTCGATTTTCGAGACTTTTCCGAGACGGGTGCCTCGAGTGGCGTCGGCGCACCCTGGTAGTGGTCGCCCGCGAGGGTGTCTCCCTCGACGTCGGGATAGGTGAACGGCCCGTCGTAGTCCGGATCCTGCATGGTTTCGTCCGGCGGCGTGACTGCATTCGGCTGTGGGCGATAGCCAGCGTCGACGACATTTAGCTGATCGATCAACTCGAGGCCAGCGTTTGCTGCCCCCTCGTAGAAGACCCGCTCTTTGGCCGTCGTCGGGGCGGGGTGCACGTCGCAGATGTCCTCGTTTTGCTGGTAGTACGGCACCAGTTCTTCGTAGTCGATTGGCCAGTGATCTTGCTCCTCGAAGGCGTAGGGATACGCCCGCGGGTGATTCCCGAAGTAGTGCAACGTCGTTCCGCCGACGCCCGCGATCTGAGAGATATACATCGGGTCCGCCGTCGAACGATCCCACTCCGGCCGGTCGCGGTTCGCAGGGCCGAATCGGAATCGCCCGCCATTGGAGTCGTTCGTCGCGTTTTCGCGCAGATCGAACTGCTCGTCGAGCAACTCGCCGCTCAAATCGTTCGGATCACTGCTCTCGGTCCCGCCCGCCGCTTCGTGTGGGTTCTCCCACTGTTCGTTGCCGTGCCACGGCCCCGCCTCGAGCACGAGCGTGTCGATACCGAGGTCGCCGAGTCGCCACGCGAGTGCCGGTCCGTCGCCGCCTGCGCCGATCACGATAACGTCTGGATTTTCTGTCATGAGTGTCGTGTCTGTTAGTAGTCGTTTTCCTGGAATTCGCTCACTTCGACGCCCCGGTACGCCGCGTATCCCGGCTCGAGTCCGGGATAGTTCGTCTGCTGGCGACTCTGGACCTCGTCGATCGGTGTCTCGAGGTCGCGTTCAGTCGGCGGGTCAGTCTTCGTCTCGCCGTAGCCAGCCCACTCGCTGTAGTAGCCCATCACGGTGAGAATTTGCAGCGTCATGACCACGTCCGGCATCGTTTCGGGTGCGGCGATCAATTCGGCCAGTTCCTCCTCGAGCGCCTCGACTGGCTCGCCGCCGAAGAGCCACTCGAGACAGCGCAGTCGATCCCGTGGGGAGAGCCGGACGAACGCCCCGCCACCGTCGAACGCCGAGCGCGCTTCGACGTCGTCTTCGGGCTCGCCGCGGGCGACGAACTCGAGTGCGACGAGGTCGAAAATCGCTGCAAATACTGGTGCATAAGGGAAGGTCACCGACTCGCCGTCGACGGTCTCCTCGGTCGTCGTAATCGCGTACTCGACGTCGACTGTCCCCTCGTTGCCGGGTCGGTCGACGTCGATCTCGAGGCCGCGGAGCGAGCCGAATACCGTGTCGACGTCCGTCAACCCGGCCTGTCGGACTCGATACCCCTCGATCGTCGAATGATCGTCACGAACGTCCTCGAGAATTTCCTCGAGGTCGCTCTCGTCGACGTCGATGCTCAGCGCCGACGCGACGAGCCACGAGAGTCCCTCAGCTCGCAACTCCTCCGAATTATTGTAGTTCCAGATGAGGAACTCCTCGAGGTCGACGTCGAGTCCCCCTGGTCCGTGTTCGGACCCGAGTTCGTCGGCAAGACCCGGCGTTTCGGGCACGATCGCGTCGACGATCGACCGAAACGTTTCCCGGGTGTGGGTGCTCGTCTCGAGGGTCGTCGGCCCGTCGCCAGCGCCTGCCGTCACTGCCGGTAGTCCCGCCAGTGAGGCGATTCCGGTCCCGCCGATGCCGCCGAGCACCGTTCGACGGGACAGTCCATCATCGTGATTGTCATTTGGTCCCATTCCACTTCCCTCCGAGTACCTTGGAATACTAAATATAACACCATAATTAATTAAATTCTGTGACTGTGAGTGAGTATAATATATGGTGGAACCTGTTCGAGTCCAAGTGCACGCTTCGTTTCTCTGCGAGCCAGCCCGGAGTGAATCTCCGATACTGGCAGTATCGAGTGCTCCGTAGGGGGGTTACGAAACCCCTCGAGAAATCCCGTTTACGCGGCGTCTGTGCACGAGAGTGCCAGCCGGCGACCGGTCCCTTTCGAAAGGGCTTTAATGTGCACGCGGTTACGAAGAGATGAGTCCTGGTAGGGTAGTGGACTATCCTCTTGGCTTGCGGAGCCAGGGACCGGAGTTCAAATCTCCGTCAGGACGTAACGGGCTACGCCCGTCCTGCAGTTTTCAACCGTGGCTAAAGGTGAACAGAAGCCATGCCTATAGCCAATACGGTTAATCGGAATAGTCGAATAGGCTTCCGTCATGCGATTATCGGAAGTTGTCACACCAATATCAACCAAACGGGACAGTCTATCGTTCCAAAGCCGGAAGCTTGTGGGTGGGAACTATGGTAGACACTGACGGTATCAAACTGGTTCCCGAACCCTCGAGAGAGTGGTTAAACGACCGGCAGGTACTCGATTACAAAGACCACCGAAAGAAGCTCGTAGAGTGGTTGCTGGTGTTCGGTAAAGACCCGGATATGGTCGAAGGGTATGCGGAAGCAACAGTGAAAAACACCGCAGCCCGGTTAGACAAGTTTTATCGGTGGACTTGGAACGACGGGAAGGGGTACACGACCGAAATCACTCATAGCCATGCCAACGACTACATGAAGGAGTTGGCGCGAAGGGACGAAAGTGACTATTCGCGGAATAATACACAAAGTTCCATCAAACGCTTGTTCAAGTACAAACACCACGAACGAAATAGCGAATTGTGGGAACCGGATATTGTCTTCACAGAACCTTCGGGTAGTAGCGAGCCTCGTGACTTCCTAACCCGTGAGGAACGCGGTAAGATACGAGAAGCGGCCTTAGAATACGGTTCAATCCCTGCGTATAGCGACCTAACAGCTGCTAATCGTGACAAGTGGAAAGCGTACCTTGCTCAACGGTTCAGCAAGAACAAGTCCGATGTAACCCCCGACGACTGGAAGCGAGCAAACAGTTGGAAGTTCCCGAGCATGGTATGGGTCAGTCTTGATGCTGGACTTCGCCCGGTGGAAGTCGAGCGAGCAAAGACGACATGGATTGACATTGATAACGCAGTACTACGAATCCCCAAAGAAGAGAGTTCAAAAAATGAGGGCCATTGGACTGTTGGGCTACAGGACAGAACAGCAAAGGCCCTTGACCGATGGTTAGAAGAGCGAAAGCAGTACGACTTGTATGAAGGGACGGATCAGCTATGGCTCACACGCTTTGGGAACCCTTATCAGACAAGTTCTCTCCGGCAGGTATTAGAGAAACTGTTTGAAATAGCAGAGATTCCAACCGAAAACCGGCAAGTTAGCTGGTACACGATTCGACACAGTGTCGGTACGTATATGACGAGAGAGGAAGGGTTAGCAGCAGCACAAGCCCAATTACGCCACAAGTCAGAGAGAACCACAATACGATACGATCAAACACCTGTCGAGGATCGACGGGATGCCCTCAATCGAATGGGCTGATTATACATCTACTATTCCCAACGTTCAAATGACAAATGTTGAAAGGTATTAAGTAGAATGACTTTAAGAATCAGTTATGGGTATGTTTGAATTGGAGAGTGAGCCTGGTGAACACGATATTTTCAAGCCTTGCCCAGAGTGTTCTGAAGATAAAATTTACCGAACAAGAGAAAGTGTTTTTGATTTTGCTAACGGACGCATTTTCACTCCATTTGACTACTACTGTGATAGCTGTGGGTACGAAGCTTCTAAGCGAGAAGTGGTCAAATCGTTTTCTAAGCTTGTAGATGACGTTAAATCTGAAGAAAAATTAGGGTTAGAATCAATAAGTGATCCAGGGTTAAGGGAACAAGTTGAAGATAGACAAGCAGAAGGGTGGGAGATCGCGGAGATAGATCAAAAGAACGAGCGTGTAGTGATGGAGAATACAAGTGGCGGTACTATTGGTGGCCATACATTAACTGGATTAGCAACCGGCCTGTGGACGTTTGGTGCTGGCAATGTCGCCTATGAGAAACTATCTAAGAAGAAAAACACCGAAAGAATCGCGCTTAGATCTAAAGAAAGTGTTCCAGAAGAGAGTAATGAACTGAAACAAATCACAGATATATCTACAAAACTCCGTGAACTTAAAGACCTTAAGGAGGAAGAGATCATCACAGATAGGGAATTTGAAGAGAAGAAAGAAAGCTTGTTAGAAGAATATTGAATTTGGTGAGTAAAGGAATTTCTTCGCCAACTTCTTATGAGGAACTTCCATCCCAATCAGATCGGATAAATAAATCCCATCAGTATTCCTCTCAACCAGATCAATGAAGCCCTTCGTCTGAATCCGAGGTATGACCCTCGCTCATTGATTAGTGTGATTGAAATTCGTGCCACGTAGGTTGCTTACCAATCTTCGTCACAATGTGTGCAACCCTTCTAACTTTGAATAGGATACAATTGCAATAGAAATCAATTCAGAGTATTTTAGCGACGGGAAGGGGTGAGAGTTTCATCTACTCTTTCCATTGGAACCGTAATATAATTCTTACACTGAATGAATAGAAGTGAAAATAGTTAGGTGATGGGATTAGGGTCCCTTCCAGTCGCTAAGGTATGTCTTTTGAAGGTTTGATTAAGTATCGTTACTACATTTATTGTAACATATATTTTGTTACTGACCACTGTGGTATTCAATACCACAATTTTTCAAAGTTGCAGAACGCCCCAAGCCAGTTCCCTTCAGCCGCTCTTGCTTGGGACGCTACCTAAGAGATGTTTTACCACACCTGTTCATTAGCTACTCCGGGTTGTATTCCCCGGCATTGCCTACAGATATGGCCTCTCACCATCCATCACAGCGGAGCGAGCAAACTAACCCTGTGGATTAATTTGCTTGACCAAATACGGGAACTTGCTTAGCTCACGATCAGAACCGGTTTGAATCCCCGAACGGCGTGAGCGACCACCGGGGATACTGCCTCACCCTAAGTAATACACGGGCATATAAATATCCCATAAGAGATCATATTAGAACAGATTAGATCTATTCTAACCATATCTAACGGCGTACTGGATTGGTAAATATTGCCGATAAATTCATCCTCAAGAATATCTTTTCCATAGGGAAGGCCTTAGAAAACGTTATATGCACTCTAAAGTTGTTAAATGGAGTTATTCGTGCGCAGTAGAAGTAACGTTTCCTAACTGACCGTTGGTATAGAATTACCAGTCCTCTCTATCAAAGGTTTCCTATCATCATAAAACCTTTCATATGATTCATCAATATGTGTAGTGAAATATGCACGTAGCAATAACTTTCATTACCTCACTCAGTAGTTACTATAGCTACTTCCAGTTCTACTGAAACACTCAAGGAATCAGCTTGCCAATAAGCTGGTTAAGATAGGAGATCACTTGTAGTGGGATAGACTGGTTTCCCCCTTCCAGTCGAGAATGAGGAGTTGTCTTCTTTTTCTACCTGTCTATATTTAAACATCTATACAAATGGCTCTCAAAATCCCGAAAATTTGCGAGTGAGTTGCGCTTGGCCGGTGGCCAGTCAGATTGCTTAATGTTCTAACTAATTTGCCTCCCATTGTTGTCAACGGTCAGTAAGGTTTTGGTTGATGACTGCTCGAGACATCATCTAATTTGAATTGGATTATATCAATACTTATATTTATTTGTTGTAATCATGATTAGAGACATATCCATATAGGAGATAATTATTGGGACATATCAATTTAGGCGGTTTACACTCGATAATAACCATACGGCAATAACACTTACAATTCTCAAAACCAGTCATGAAAATGAAATACAATAATGGAAAGTGACTTCGTAAACCCATACTTCAAAAACTTCCTACTTGGATCAGTTGGAATTTGGTTCATCGGTGCCATTATTTCAGCAGTCTTGTTCGCAGTTAACATAATATTAGGACTACTGTCCTCCATTGTTGTCGCTTTGGGAATATCGTATTTCCTGTTCTTTGCAATAGCATCCATGTGTGAAGATCTCATAGATAAGAAAGCTAATCATGATGAAATCGTAGGAAACCATGACGATGCGCTCAGTGATAGCCGAGAAGATGAATTAGACAGCACAGAAGAAGCAGATAAGCCGGAAGTAGTAGGAGAATTGAACCACAGTGTTGTTGAAAACTCGAATATCATTAGTATACCTGACGAAGATGCCTCAATCTTTGAAGTTACGGATGAAGAACGGAGTGGGGAATTCATTCTACAAAACGGAAGTATAAGGGTTGCATCACCGATGTACCAGAGAAAATTCGGTGAAGAATGGGTGGCAAAAGCGAAAGAATATTTGGCCTCTGAAATCTCAGATAAGAAGTAACGGTACATTCTGACTTATTATATCGCCTTCCAGTTGGTAGCAGCTAATATGGTACGTTGGTCCCACTCCAATACAATGGGTTTTATATACCCACAGTCCGATTTATGAACTGTCACGGACGAAAACAACCTGGTAAACAGTCAAAAGCCCCTGATACGGCCATTTAGTGTGGTTGTATCCATAACGAGGCTCTTGGCTTGCGGAGCCAGGGACCGGAGTTCAAATCTCCGTCAGGACGCTCACTCCTTGCGAGTGCTTCACGTTGTTCAGCACTCGCTTCGTCGTTCGGTCCTGACGTGCCTCACGCTCATTTCGTTCGCGTGAGACTCCGTCAGGACGTTTCTGTCGACACAAACTCACGGGCTTAGCGAGCGACTTGTGTCGACGAAACTTCAGTGCGGAGATTTGAGCAGACAAGTCCTAGCCCGGGAAGCAAACGAAGTGAGCGACCCGAACCGTCTTGGCGAGTTCAAATCTCCGGAGCGTCTCTGACGCTCCGTGCCTCACGCTCACTTTGTTCGCGTGAGACTCCGTCAGGACGCTTTTAATTGAACACTTCGCTATGTCCCATCTCGAGTGAGTAGCAGGTGCTCCCCGCGAGTTCCCTCCTCCACAAGCAACCGGAATGTGCCTGCAGGGAGCGGACCCGTCTGGGACGCTGAGGTAGGCTCGACACTCCTGTCCAACCTATGAGAGACACTGACGGGAAGCAGACTGCTGCGGGGAGAAATTCACACGAAACCGACGCCAACTCGAGGCGCGTGAGTCGACGGCGGGTCCTCCGAACGACGGCAGTGACGGCCGTCGCCGGGGCCGGAGTTGCCGGCGCGACGGGAACTGCCGCAGCGGGAACGTTTTCGGGCTGTGACGACTGGCTCGAGGCTCCCGCGGAGTACCCCGAAATCGACCTGATGAGTTCGAATCCGACGGCGTCGAATCTCGAGGAGGACGACGACCTCGTTATCCACGTCCACGGCTGGCTCGGACTCGAGACCAGCACCGATCAGGCGTACACGCTCGAGGAGGCGTTCGCGGAGAATGACTTCGACGTGTCCGTCGTCGCGGCGTCCTGGGAGGCGGACACGCTGAACTACTGGGGTGCCGAAAGCGAGTCCGAGACGGCCGGCCAGCGATTGGCGTCGTGGCTCGAGTCCGATCGGATCGACCTCGAAGACGGGACGGTTCGACTGGTCGGCCACTCCCTCGGCGGTCGGGTGTGCCTCGAGACGCTGGCGGCGCTCGGTGAGGAGGAGAGTGTCGACGATGTCGCGCTGGTCGGGGCAGCAGTCGACGACGATTCGGTCTGTACGGACGGCGAATACGCCTACGGTATCGCCACCAGTGCCGACGCGGTGGCCAACTACCACTCCGAAAACGACGACAGCGTCTGCTACGGCTATGACATCCAGTCGCTCTCGAGCGGTCTGGGCTGTGGCGGTAGCGACTGTGAGGGTGGTCTGGTCACCAGCGATAGCGGTTCGACGCCGGAGAACTACACCGACGTCGACGTTTCGGAGCAAGTCGACGACCACTGTGACTACACGAAACCCGACGTCGGCTGCGTGCCCGAAATCGTCGACGACTTCGAGTGAGCGAAGACACTACATCCGCGGCGATAGCAACGATCTCCGCCTCGCTCGAGTGAAACAAAGCGTCGTCACTCGAGGGTCAAAGGTAGGTGAGAGGAGTAAGCCCCCTTCTGTTCGTCCCGGCATTCGGCTGAGCGTCCGCGCCGTCCGCGGCGAGGCCGCGGGGCGTTCGGGCTACCACGGCACGGACTTGCACCGGTGAGGGTTCGCCGTTCCATCGATCCTCGACCGTCTGAGTGTGGTCGATCGCGTCGAACGCGATCCACGGGTTCGAACCGTGTAACGAAGCGACCACACGCGGTTCGCGGCTGTGGCCGCGCACCTGTCGGCGACGCTCGCGTCAAAGACGCGCGAATCGCCCTTCCTCTGCGGGTCAACTCCCCTTCCTCTCGGTCGGGTTCGCACGCATCATGGGTCGGGTCGAGACGTGTCGTTTCTGTTCCAGAGCCAGCGGTCTCCCGCTCCGGATTTGCATCCGGTCACCTGCCCGAACAGGTGGGGGGACTTTCCTCGCGCGCGTTACGCGGCTCTACGAGCCGGGCAACGGTGTGTGCGGTATGCGACTCGAGGAGTCACATCACGTTGTACAACTGGATCGTTGCCGACCCAGTCGCCGCGGCAGCCAGGCTCTCTCTCCCACCGTTTGTAGGACCGTCGGCCGAATAAGTCCCTCGGTCGGTTCGCCCGCAGTTCACCGGCGCCGAATGGAAGCGCTTTAGGAGCACAATTCCCATGTATATCTGTATGTCCCAGCGACAGGGCGTCGACCTTTCCTACGAAGACGGGGCGCGTGCAGTCGAACTCGCACGCGAGTCTGTCGAATCTTTCGTACAACACGGTCAACGAGAACAACCGGGCAGCATGCGCGAGGCGTTTTACGAACGAACTGGTGCGTTCGTTCGTCTCGAGTCCACACGCGGGCGGGGGAGCCTGCGTGGCTGTGCTGGTGGGTATCGTTCGGGTGAACAACTCGGTCACGTCATCGTCGACGCGGCAATCGAAGCCGCGAGCGAGGATTCCTGTGGCTCCGAAGTAACCCCCTCCGAACTACCGAATCTCACCGTTTCGGTCTGTGCCGTTCGAAACGTCGTCCTGACCGACGACCCGCTCGCAGACCTCGAACTCGGCACCCACGGCGTCGCCATCGACGGCGGGGAGGGCGGGTGGCTCTACCCGACCGTGCCGGTCGAAAACGGCTGGAGTGCACGCGAGTACCTCGACCGAACGTGTCGCAAAGCCAAACTCGCGCCGAGTGCCTGGCAGGACGACGACGTCGTCGTCACGCTCTTCGAAGGGCAAGTTTTCCGCGAGCGAGACGCCGACGGCAGCATCGAGGAACTCTAAGGCCGACTCGTTCGGCTTCGCGACGCACTCGAGTGCGGGTCCGTTCGAATGACCACACTGGTCTATTCCGCCCGCGGTCTCATTCGCATTCGCGAGTACCTCACTCGTCGTCGCCCGTCTCTCTGGTCGGCCGTTCGCCCTTTCGTCACGTTTATCGGAACCGACTGAGCGCGTTCTGACGTGAGCGACGGAACAGAACCCGACAGACCGAACGCGTTCACTCGTGCGCTGCTGGTAACTGCTCTGAGCCCGTTTCGTCGCCAGACGTACGCCAATCTCTGTTACCTCCTGCTCGCGATTCCGCTGGGAGCGTTCTACATCACCTTCCTGATTGCAGGGTTCTCGATCGGGCTCACACTCGCACTCTTCGTCGTCGGCGTTCCAATTTTGCTGTTCGTCCTGGGAACGAGCCACGTCCTCGCAACCGTCGAACGCGTGATCGCTCGGCGACTCCTCGGCGTGCACATCGACTCGCCGGGTTATCCGTTTCTCGAGTCCGACGCCGAACTCGAACGCATCCGCTCGCTCGTGTTCAGTCTGGGTACGTACATGGCGATGTGCTTTCTCGCGACGAAGGCCGCGATCGGCCTCGTCTCGTTCGTATTGGTGACGACGGTACTCCTTCCCGCGATCGCCGTCGTGTTGACGCCACTTTACTACGCGAGGCCGGACACGCTCGCAGGCTTCGACACCGGCGGCGAGGCGACCACGGTCGCGTCGGTAGAACTCCCCGTCTACGAGTTGTTCTTCGGCGTCGAGTTCGTGCGGTCGTTCGTGGAGTGGGGCGTGACGAGCCTTCCGCAGGCGCTCGTCGTCTCGAGTGTCGGGATCGTTTTCTTCCTCCTCGCGCTCTCGATGGTGAACCTGTTCGCACGGCTGGTGGGTCAGTTCAGCCGCGTCTTCCTGGGGTCGTTCGGCCACTCGAGTCTCGACCGGTAGCGCGAGATGCGTGTCCTGACCCCGGCTTCTGCTGGGATGGAAAACGACGTTCCTTCCGATTGTTCGGCGAACCTCAGCGCGTCTCGAGGACGTACCGACCGACGCCGACGACGAGGACGAGACAGAATACGATCATCGCGCCCTGAGAGACCGTCGCGACGACGGAGTCGACCGACTCTCCGGAGACGAGCGCGATGATATCGGGCACGGCCCGCGCCGAACCCAACGCGCCGAGAACCGCGAGGGCACCGATGCCGTACAGTGCACCTCGTTCCCGGCTTTCGTCGCGTCCGAGCGTGCCCAGTGTGGCGATGAGAACGCCGAAGATGGTTGGAATGAGTGCCGTCACGCTCGCGAAACCCGTGAGGACGTACGCACCGATTCCGAGGCCCACGAGCACAGCACCGACGGTCGCTCCGAGTGTCGCCGTTTGTTCACCGACGTCTGACATACATGTTCGATTCTCACTCGTTCAATAAGGTTCTTCCCGTCCAATTATCGAATGGGGTGTGAAACGTCTCTCCGCACTCGGTTATGACGACTCGCTACCCGTATCGAACCCGACTACCTCGGCGGCCTCGAGACACCGTTCGCTCGCGTCCGCGAGGTCGAACTCGCGGACGACTTCGCCGTCGCGGACGAGCGGTTCGAACAGCGATTCGCCGCCTTCGGGACCCTCGCGCTCAGCCAGCGCGACGTGGTGGCCACCCTCGGACGTTCGGTAGGCGTCTTTCACGCCGGAGAGTTTGCCGCGCTTGGAAATCGGTTCGCCCTCGAGCGAGACGATATCGAGACTGAAGTCGACCGAATCAGCGCCGGTGATGTGGCTGCCGACACCGAAGCCGTCTGCGACGTCACGGAGGGGTCGAATCGTGTCCGGTTCGAGGCCGCCGCTACAGAAGATGTCGACGTCGTCGTAGCCGCGTGCGTCGAGTTCCCAGCGGACTTCTCGGATGATGTGTTGGAAGTCGCCCCGACGCGAACTCGTCGTGTCGATTCGAACGCCGTCTAAGTCGTCGCCGAGGGTCTCCGCGGCGAGCAGACTCTCGCTCTTTTCGTCCCAGAAGGTATCGGTCAGCGCGATTCGTGGCACGTCTTCGGAGACGGCTTCGTCGAACGCTTCCCAGGCGTCGGCCTGGTTGCCCTCGCCGAAACAGAACATGAGCGCGTGGGGCATCGTTCCACCCGCCTCGCGACCGAGTACGTCTCCCGCTGCCACGTGTGAGAAGCCATCCAGACCGGCGAGCAACGCGGCGCGTTCGACCGAGGCAGCGATGGCGGGGTGGACGTGGCGAGCACCGAAGGAGAGAACCTGCGAGTCGGGCGCTGCCCGTCGCACCTCGAGGGCGGCCGTCGCGAATCCGCTGGGCTGAGAGAGAAAGCCCAGAAGCGCGGTCTCGAGTTCGGCGAACTCGAGGTAGGGGCCTTCGATCCGCATGACAGGGCCGCCGTCGAAGAGTTCCCCGTCGGGGAGGGCGTCGATATCGACGTTACGGCCTTCGAAGAGGGTGGCGACGTCAGCGACGCCGGTGAACACGTCGAAGGAACCGGTCGGGAACTGGTCTGCGGTCACTTCGGCGACGACGCGGGGGTTCTTCCCCGCGTGCTCGAGGGTCGTCCGGGTGCGCTCGAAGTAGGCGTCGGTCGCGGAGCCCTCGAGAATCGCCTCCGCTGAGATGGTTCCGAACGGGTTTGACATACCGACGACTTCCCGTGGGACACAAAAAAGTTACTCGTCTGCCGACGCGGCTACAGCCGCTACCGTTTGTGCCGCGCAGCGAGCACGGCGACAGCGAGCGCGACGACAGCACTCGAGGCGGCGAAGCCGGGGATCGAGTCGTTGTCCGCGTCACTGGCTTCGCTCGCGTCATCTGCGTCGTCTGCGTCACTACTCTCTTCGTCGGCGTCGTCGGAGCCGGTGTCGTCGTCGGTACCAGCATCACCGTCCGTCGGTTCGTCGGGGTCGTCGCTGACCTCGAGGTCCTCGGCGACGACACCGTCTTCGATGGCGTTCAGATCGTCGACCGAGGGGCCGCGAACGATCGTCACGGACTCGCCGTCGATGTCGAGTGCGTACGCGCCCTGGTAGCCGTCGTCGACGGAGTAGACGCCTTCGCTCTCGTTGAGAACCTGCGCGTCGTTGAGTTCGAGTAACTGAGTGTAGCCGTCTGCGAACTCGTCGGCGTCTTCCTCGGAGGTCCACTCGGTTTCCCAGACGTAGCCGGCCTCCTCGCTCGTGGAAACGGTGTCAGTGTCTGTAACGTCCGAATCGACGTAAGTGACGAGTTCGTCACCGGCCCAGCCGTCGGTGTAGGGCTGGTCGTAATCGACACCCTGTAGATCGGCCGTGAGGAGGTCGGTTTCTTCGATCACGGACGACCGAAGGGGGTCCATCGCGTCGCTGCCGAGCATCGAGACCATCCCCGCCTCTCCGACCGTCTCGTTCGCGAGTCCGTCGTCCGTCTCGAGTTGCTCCCACGAGTCACTCGAGTCGTCGTCGACCGTGACGTCGCCGGCCTCGCGATCCTCGTCGGTGTGAATCACGTCTGAGGAACTCGCAGGCGCGTCGTCGTAGGCGTCGTCGACTGCCGACCAGTCGTCTCCCTCGAGCAGCGAGTCGACGTACTCTGGCCCGGCTTCGTAGGGGTGCATGAGCAGCAAGTAGATGCCCCAGTTGAGGTCGCCGACTTGATTCTCCGGTGGCTGTGCACTCGGCAGGCACTCCCACTCGGCGTCACAGTGTTGGTCGTACGCTTGCTCTACTGTGACTGCGTCGCCTTCGATGAGGCCGTTTTTGGCGGCGTCCTGATCGATCGTCTCTCGGTCGTAACTCGCCAGATCGAAGTGTTGATCCTGCAACGCGTGCAGGAGTTCGTGCCCGAGAATCACCTCGTCGACTTCGGGTTCGTCCGGGCTATCCGAAACGAGGACGATTTCGTTCGTCGCGGGATCGTAGTAGCCGCCGACGCTATCGCCGTACATCGCCTCGAACTCGTCTTCGGCGTCGGTTTCGCTGTCGACCATGAACAGCGCCTCGTAGGTGACGTTCTGCTGGAGTTCCTCGTCCTCTTCTAGTTCGACGAACATGTCGTCGTGATCTTCCTGGAACTCCTCGCGGGAGATCACGTCGACCGGAACCTCCTCTTCGAAGGTCAGCTCGCGAATCTCCTCGACGCGCGCCATCGAGCGGTAGATCACTTCCTCGAGGTCGTCCTCGTCGTCGATGACGGCGTCAGCACCGTCGTCCGCGTCGAGTTCGTCGTCGTACCAGTAGCCCTCGACGTAGCCGACCGTCTCCTCGGTCGACGGATCGTCGGGGCGGTCTGTCGAATCGCCGCTCGCAAAGAGGGGGACTGCACCCGCGGCCGCCGCAATTCCGATCACGAGTATCACAGCCACAACTGTCGCGACGAGAACCCGCGAACGCGTCACTTTTTCCATCATTTGGAAACGATGACACCGACTACGAACGGGCCTGTAAAAAGACCGCCGGTTGACGTGATCGGGACGGAATCACCGTCTCGCGTCGAAGACCGACAGCGTCGCGCCCACGAACGTTTTCACGCGCCCCTTCGTAGGACCTCCCATATGCACCTCGAGCCAGCGAATACGGCAGTG
Source organism: Natronorubrum sediminis (assembly GCF_900108095.1). Lineage (NCBI taxonomy): Archaea > Methanobacteriati > Methanobacteriota > Halobacteria > Halobacteriales > Natrialbaceae > Natronorubrum > Natronorubrum sediminis. Next base: position 1,230,558 of record NZ_FNWL01000001.1, on the reverse strand, counting down.
GTGGTCGTCGACATGCAAAACGGGTTCTGTCATCCCGATGGCTCGCTGTACGCGCCGGGCAGCGAGTCGGTGATCGAACCGATCGCAGCCCTCGTCGAACGCGCCCGGAACGCCGACACGCAGGTCATCTACACGCGAGACGTTCATCCACCCGAACAGTTCGAGGACGCCCACTACTACGACGAGTTCGAGCAGTGGGGCGAGCACGTCCTCGAGGGATCGTGGGAAGCAGAAATCGTCGACGGACTCTCCGTCGAGGACGACGACTACGTCCTCGAGAAACACACCTACGACGCCTTCTACAACACCGAACTCGAGAGCTGGCTGAACGCCCGCGGGATCCACGATTTGGTCATCTGTGGTACCCTCGCGAACGTCTGCGTGCTCCACACTGGCGGCAGCGCCGGTCTGCGGGACTTCCGGCCGCTCATGGTCGAAGACTGCATCGGGTCGATCGAAGACGACCACAGGGAGTACGCTCTCGAGCACGCCGACTGGTTGTTCGGCGAGGTCGTCGAAAGCGAGGATCTCGAGTTCGAGGGCGAGTAGCGGTCGTTGTGGAGCGAATCCGTCGTCGAGGTCTTCGTCGACCTTCGGCCGTCGAAGGGTTCGATTCGAGCGCCGTTCAGATCGACGCCTCCGACGCGAAATGCGAGCGTTTTCAACGGCCCCGCCGAAACGATCCGATATGGACAGCTCCCGACATGCTCGGTTGGGTTGCCTCGAGCGTTCGGCCACACTCCCTGGTTCGCTCGGAGGTGCGCCAGCGTGAACGACCGCCGCCTGCAATCGATGTACATCCTCGGCATCGTGTTGAACGCCGGCGCGTTGGTCTATGCGGTCACCGACGATTCGCCGTTGTTCGCCGTCACATTCGGCCTCGTCATGGTCTATCTCGGCGTTCGCTACTGGATGGTCTCGAATCAGTGATCGCTCGAGTCCCCAGCGGTTGTTCGGTGGCGCGATAGCCACCACTATACGAAGCGTGACCTACTGCAGGTCATCGTGTATTAGGGACTCGCGCGTAGCCATCGTCGATGCTCGAGTCCTCCATCTACGTCGAGCTGGCTATCTACAGCTACTTCGCGCTCGTCGCGGCGATTGGCTGGTACCTCCACGGTCGCCTCTGGCTCGCCTCGTGCTCGCAGTCTGGCACGCAACAGCGATCTGACGGTACCGAGGACGACGGGTCGCGGTTAAACGGGTAACGCAGATCGGTTTTTCCCATTCATGTTTGGGCTATTTCGGTGTCCGAGCGTGTTTACTCGAGTGTTAGTGGCTGTTCGAGTACCGTCGTTTACTCGAGTGGGTAACGCGCTCGAGAGGGGTCGGAGACGGCTCCACGCCCCTCTATTTCATAAAAAAACCAGTAGGTATAAGATAATTTACGACAGTAATTAGTACGGAAGCCACGCTCCAGCAAGCCGAAGGGGCACTATCCCTGAAATGTCCCGGGTGCTAGACCACCCGAGACGTGGCTTCTATTCCCGAAAGGGAACTCAAAAGCCATGATTACGTTACTACTCCGGCGATATAAACGTCCCGAACAGCAGCGAAATTCCACACCACGACGGGCCACACACCCACTCACGGAGGACCATCTATGACCGACGACCACGACGCAGATCGATCCTCGGATCTTCCTCCGGACTCGAGGAGCGGTTGTGAGTCGAGGAAGAATCCGGACTCGAGCGCCGACGACCCGCTATGCGAGTACGAGGCCTACAGCTACCACGATCGAAACGGCATGAAACGCTGGACGCATTGCCCGAAGTGCCACGAATCGGTCATGGTCGTCGCACTCGTCGAACCGACGGCGGCACAGGTCGCCCCCTGTGGCTGTCGATTGCCGCCGGACGTGTTGAAACGGCAGTAGCAGCGGACAGAACACCACGCCAGAAAGCTGCGTACCGCTCGCTCTTACCGGAAGATCCGGTACGCTCCCTGTCCGGTCGCGACTTCCTTCGTCTCGCCGTCGGGGGTCGTGCTCTCGACCGTGATCTCGCTGACGCCGACGCTGCCGCCGACGCGGATCACGTCGGCCGTCGCCGAGAGGTCGCCCGTCGCGGGCCGAAGGTAGTTGACGTTCAGGTTGATTGTCGCGACGCTGATGTCGAAGGGTTCGTCCACCTCCGTTCGAAGGACGAGCCCGCCAGCCGTGTCGATCAGGGTCGCCGCGACGCCGCCGTGGAGGTCCGCCCGCTCGGTTTCCGGCGCGTTGGGGCGGGTGTTGCTCAGCTTCTCGTCGTATGGAATCTCGAGCGTCATCGTGCCGTCGCCGACGTGTTCGACGGTCGTGCCGATCCACGAGAGGAACTCCTGGTGTTCGTCGATGAAGTACTGCAGTAACTCGCCGACGTCGTCGAACTCCGCCATCATCGTCTGCACGTCTTCGGTCATAGCTGCTGGTCGCAGACCGACGCTCTTTACGGCTCCGCTTCCAGACGTTCCCGTTGTCGATCGTTCATCCAGGCCGCAGGTTCACATCACTCGAGCGCGTGTCACGCCCATGCCCGATCCGACCGACGACAGCGCGGGTGACGGCGACGCGACCGATCAGGGGGGAGACGACGGCCCCGAGTACGATATCGACTTTCGCGACGAGCCCGAGCGATACGAGATCGGTCGCGGCGAGGAAGGCGTCTTCAAAGTCGAACCGTACAAGAGCGAACTCCTGCCGCTGTGGTCCTACGCGGACGAAGCCGCTGCTCGAGAGTCAGCACAGGACATCTACGAGCGCTACGAACGCTACCGAGCGAACGACGACTTTCCGGGAATGGATATGGCCCGGAAGTACCTCCAGATGGGGTACACACGAGCGATGCGGTACGCGAAGTACCCCGGCGGGAGGAAGTACGACGAGAGCGACGGCGGGGAACGCGAGCCACAGCAGTGGGCCGATCCCGACAAGCGGGCTGGGGCCCTCGTCTTCGAATCCTACTGGGAACGCGTTCGCGAGGACGAGCGCTACCAGCGAGCAAAAGACGAACACCAGAACCCGTAATCGACGGGCGCTCCTCGAGTTCCCATCCGGGACGAGTCGCTGCCACCCTGTTCTCACTCGCCGGTCTCCTGTACTCGTACCCGAACTCGAACCGAGTCGCCGACCGAAAACGCCGTCTCCGGGCAGATCAGCTTCGCCCCGAACGCGTCGTCTCGAGCGCAAAACAGCGAGAGCCCGGTAATCGCCTCGCCGTTGGCCGTGACGACCACGTCTTCCCATGCGATCGTTCGCCCAGCCACAGCGCCGAGTCGGTCATCGTTTAGCGACACCGGTTGCTCGAGCGAGCGAACCCTGCTGTCCCGTCCGTAGATCCCGCCGCCGTCGTAGTGGGGCAACCCACCGTCGAGTACGCCGCCCTCGTCGGCTCGGATGCCGACGAACGTCTCGCCCGGGTTGGGGTGAACTGGAGCGTCGAGGACGGCGTACGTCTCCCCCGTCGAGACGACTGTGCCGGTTCCGTCCCACTCGAGTCCCTCGACGTCGACGCCGACCTCGAGTGACAGGGAGCCAGACGCCCGTCGGGGGTTCTGGTCGGGTCGCCGGAAGCCGACGTGGAGGTGGTTGTCGACCCACGGGGCGAAGAAGCCCGCGCGGACGAGTTCGCCGAGGCAGTCGCCGCGCTCGACGCGCTGTCCGGCTTCGACCGACGGCTCGACGTGCAAAACCCGGGCCGTTAGCCCCGCGAGGTCGCCGGGGCCGTCGCACTCGAGGAGGATTAGGTAGTCGTGCTCGGGGGCGTACGACTTCGGCGGCGCGCGAACGGCGGTTGTCTCGAGGACGGTTCCAGACACCGGACTGGGTGCGGCCGTCGTTCGTCCGTCTCGAAGAGTGCCCGGATACAAGTCGATCGCACAGCCCTCGTCGTGGGCCGGATACGGCGAGTTGTAGAGCGAAAACCGCCGATACTGGGACAACACCGTCTCGGGGAGCGTCACGACCATCGATTGTCTGCCCGGTCTTTGGAGGGGGACTGATTTAATTCGCGCGAGACGGTCCTTCCGAATTGGGAGCGTCTGGCCCCGCTCGAGGAGCCCGCTGGCTCGGCCCGGTCTGTCCGCCTCTGTCGCCGATTGCGGCAATCGAGAACTGGTGGGAAACCCTTATGCGCGACGCGTCGGAACTAGCGGTGAACCGATGACTGTCACACTCAAGGATTTCTACGCTGACTGGTGTGGCCCCTGTAAGACCCAGGATCCGATCCTCGAGGACCTCGAGGACGACTGGGAGGGCCGATTCGAAGTCGAGAAAGTAAACGTCGACGAGCAACAGGACGTGGCCAACGAGTATCAGGTTCGGTCGCTGCCGACGCTCGTCATCGAGAACGACGACGGCATCGTCGAGCGCTTCGTCGGCGTCACCCAGCGCGACGATATCGAAGACGCACTCGAATCCGCCGGCGCGTAAGCGACGGACTCGAGTGGTTTTCTGCGGTATTTCGCTACACGGCCAGTGGCGACTCTCTTGTCACCTCTCTCGGTGAAAGAGAACGTTAGGGCTCGTCCGGATCGATGTCGTCGACGCTCGGATCGTCGTCGGCCTCGAACTCCTCGCCGGGTGCCTCTTCGGTGCCGCCGAACGTGTCGACGCCGGTCTCGCTCTCGCTCTCGTCTTCGATTTCGTGTTCGTGTTCGGTTTCGGGCCCAGAGTCTCCCTCGAGGTCGAACTCGTCGGTCTCGAGTCTCTCGCCGTCGACGCTGACGCTGCCGTCCTCGATGTCGATGACGACGCCGGCCGTCTGTTCAGGGCGGCCGATCAACTGGTTGGTCGTCGACTCGAGTTCCTGATTGACCGACCAGACGAACCGAAGGACGGACTCGAGTTCGGTGCCGGCCTGACGCATGCCGCGTTCGGGCGAGAGTTCGCCGAGGCTCTGAGCGCTCTCGGGGTGGAGGTACTGAATCGGGTGGTCGTTTGGAACCTCGTGGAGGTCGACGTTGAACGACCAGAGGTAGGGCAACAGTTGGATGGCGTAGCCCTTGGGTTTCGGTGCTTTGCGGCCGAGCGCGGTTGTCGCGACGCCGATCGCCGTCGTGCCGGAGTCGGTGTCGTAGTAGACGCCGGGGAGGCCTGGAATCGAGAGGCGCATACGCACGCAAGGGGTCCGTCGCGGGTGAGTCTACACCCGGCACGTGCAATTATCCTTTTAAGAGCTGGTTGGGTGGACCGTCGGGCGTAACTCGGCACCTAGTTTTCGGATTCAGGTCATCGAGCGAGGTCAGCATGCTAACCAAAACGACCATACCCTTTCCCACCCTTTGTGGGAATATGGCGAAAGTGGATTCGAAGGGGCGGATCGTCCTCCCACAGGAAGTACGAGAACGCCTCGGTATCACTCCTGGGACAGAAGTGGAGATCCACGAAGAAGACGGGAAAGCGGTCGTCGAGCCCGAGGACGACCCTGAACAGATTATCGAACGGATGGATCGACTCCTCGAGGAAACGGCTTCAGAGCGTGGGGGGACGACGTCGCTCGAGGACGGGGTCGACCCGGTTGCCCGCAAGCACAGAGACGCTGTTCGACGCGGTGCAGAGAAACGTACGGATGAGTGACGCTGGTGGGCCGTACCTGTTCGATGTTGGAGTGATTGCCCTCGCCCATACACAGGCCCCGGTTCGCGAAAGTGCGCTCTCGTACGTTCGAGATGCCATCGCTGGCGATATCGATGCCGTCGTTCCGTATCCCGCGCTGTTCGGAGCACATACCGTCTTGACGACGCACTACGGCCGTTCGAACGCGGACGCATCTCGGCTGTTACAGAATTTCATGGACGCGAAGCGGATCCACTGGTACGACGGGATATCCGAAGCCGTCGTTTTGGATGGGTTTTCCCGGTCGAATGACGCGAACGTTGGCGGATGGGACGGCTACTACGCACAGGTCGCGATCGACGAAGGGGTCAAAACTGTGTTGACGATCGACCACGACTTCGAACGATTCGATGCATTCGATACCGAAATCATTCTCTCACCGACGGAATTTCGTGAACTGAATCGATTTCTCGAAGGCTGAGTTCGCCGACTCTGTCGAACTCTCGAACGTGTCTCTCCGTTAGAACCCGTCGGCGAACTTGTCTCGTCGGTTGACGTCGATCTCGCTGATGCTCGAGCCCTCGCGACTCGCGGCGAAGCGAATCGCCTCGGCGACCTCCTCGGGTTCGCTGACCTCGCCCTCCTCGAAGTGCTCCGCGAACGTCTTGCCGTCGGCCGCTTCGAACTCCGAGCGGACCTCCGCGGGGTTGACGACGGTGACGCCGACGCCGTCGTCGCCGACCTGTGCGGCGACGCTCTTGGCGAAGCCCCGCGTCCACCACTTCGTCGCGGCGTAAACGGGATTGAACGACCGCGGGTACTGGCCCGCGAAACTGCCGACGAAGACGATGTGTCCCGTTCGCTCGCGAACGTGGGGAATCGCGGCCCGCGTCGCGTAGAAGAGACCGTCGACGTTCGTCTCCTGCATCGTCTCGTACTCCTCGGTCGACATGGACTCCACGTCGCTCCCTCGAGAGAGTCCGGCGTTGTTCACCAGGACGTCGATCCCGCCGAAGGCGTCGATGGTTTCCTCGATCAGCGCGTCGACAGCCTCCTCCTCGCGGACGTTCGTCGGGACGACCAGTGTTTCGACACCGTGGGCCGACTCGAGGTCATCCGCAATGGCGTCCAACGTATCCTCGCTACGGGCCGCGAGGACCACGTTCGCACCCGCGGCCGCGAACTCGTGACAGGTCGCCGCGCCGATGCCCGCGCTCGCTCCCGTGACGATCGCCGTCTTCGACTCGAGTGACGTTTCGACCATATTCGCCCGAGTTGTACGTCGAGGCGACAAAAATAGCCACCGGAACGTGTGATCCGTTCGTCAGTACGCCTCGAGATCGTACAATTCGCCGTACTTCTCGGTGACGTACTCGAGGAAGTAGTCGGCCGTGAACGCTTCATCGCTCGCCTCCTCGATCAGGTCGGGCGTGGTGTACTGGCAGCCGTGTTGGTGGATGTTCTCGCGGAGCCAGCCGTTTAGCTCCTCGAACTCGCCAGCCCGAATATCGTCGTCGAGATCTCCAAGTTCGTCTTCGGCAGTCGCGTACAACTGTGCGGCGAGCACGGAGCCAAGCGAGTACGTCGGGAAGTAGCCGAAGGAGCCGTGTGACCAGTGGATGTCCTGCAGACAGCCTTCCGCGTCGGTCTCGGGACGAACGCCGAGATACTCTTCGTACTTGTCGTTCCAGACCTCGGGAACCTCACTGACCTCGAGATCGCCCGAGATCAGGGCTCGCTCGACCTCGAAGCGGATGACGATGTGGAGGTGGTAGGTGAGTTCGTCCGCTTCGACGCGGATGAGGTTGTCGTCGTAGACCTGATTCGCCGCCTCGTAGGCTTCTTTCGGGGAGACCGCCTCGAGTTCGGGGAATCGCTCGCGGGCGATGGGAAAGAAGTGTTCCCAGAAGGGCCGAGAGCGACCGACGTGGTTCTCCCAGAGCCGCGATTGGGATTCGTGGACCGAGAGGTCGCGGGATTCGCCCAGTGGCGTTCCGTAGCCCTCGTCCGGGAGTCCCTGCGTGTAGTTCGCGTGACCGAACTCGTGGATCGTCGACGTGATGGAGCCGAGCAGGTCGTCCTCCTCGAAGCGAGTCGTCACCCGGGCGTCGAATTGCGTGCCCGTCGAGAACGGATGCGGTGCCGTATCCAGTCGGCCGCGATCCCAATCGTAGTTCAGCGAGTCGAGGACGTCTCGTGCGAGGGCCTCCTGATCGTCGTCCTCGAACGTGCCCGCGAACGCGTCGGTCTCGATCTCGGCTTCGCTGTCGTCGATCGCGTCGATCAGCGGGACGAGTTCGTCGCGCAGACGTTCGAGCACGCGTTCGGCCGTCTCGAGGTCGAGGTACGGTTCGTACTCCGCGAAGAGCACCTCGTAGGGGTCGGCGTCGGGGTCGATGTGGGCCGCGTACTCGCGGTTGAGTTCGACCAGTTTCTCGAGCGTCGGCGCGAACGCCTCGAAGTCGTCGGTTTCCTTGGCTTCTTTCCACTTGGGGTGGGCGGTGGCCGTCGTCTCCGAAATCTCCTCGACGAGTTCCTGCGGGACGCTCGTCTCCCGGTCGTAGCGTCGGCGGACCTCGCGGACGACGGCCGCCTGTTCGTCCGAGAGGGCTTCGGACTCGAGGGCCTCGAGCAACTCGCCCGTTTCGTCGGCCGTCAGTAACTCGTGACCGATCGACGAGAGCGTCGAGAGCTGTTGTGCTCGAGCGGGCGTGCCGTCTTCGGGCATGACGACTTCCTGGTCCCAGCGGAGGACGCCGCCCGCGTGAGAGATGTTCGAGATGCGACGAATTCGCGATTCGAGTTCGGTGTACGTCTCGGCCGCAGTCGATTGGGTGTCCTGTTCGGTCGACATATGTCCCTCGTTTGGGAGAACGCGATATCAACGTCGTGGTTCCGGTGGTGCGGTGGGGCTATCGATTCCCTCCAGTACGGGCAAGGAGGACGTGACAGCGATTTCACTCGAGCACACAATTCATCAAAATATGATATAAACGAGATGTGTGTCGTCTTCGTGCCGTTACTGTGATGTGCTCGTATGAATCGTGGTGTTCCGCTCCGACCGGTGATAGCTGTGTGGAACGTGCAAGCAGAGAACTGTTCTATCGAGTTGATGTGTTCATCCATAGTATGGTAGTCGCGTCAGCCATCGTCTTCGTCACGAGTCTGTTGATCGGTGCACTGGGTATCTACATCGGCGCACGCGTCATCGTCGGCGCTGGCGACTACGATCACGCAATCGTCACGGCGTTGATCGGGGCGGTCGTCTGGGCAGTCGTTGGCTACCTCGTCGGGTGGATTCCACTCCTGGGGCCGCTGCTCGCGCTCCTCGCGTACATCGCGGTGATCAAGTTCCGCTACCCCGGCGACTGGACTGCGGCGGCGATGATCGGCCTCCTCGCCTGGGTGGTCGTGCTGGCCGTCCTCTACGCGCTCGCGGCCGTCGGAATCACCGGCTTCGACGCAATCGGCGTACCGGGCGTATAGACATCCCCACCTTCACGAGCGGCCCGTTCCGGCGGTGAACTGCTTGCTCCGCGAGCAAGTGCTCGACGTCGTCTCGCTTTCACGCTCTCGAGTGTCACTCGAGCCACGCATTCGAAACCCGTCGGTAAGTTTCTCGACACCGCTCGAGGACGTCGATCGAGGCGCTCTCGTCTTCGGTGTGAGCCTCGCCGGGTTCTGCCGCGCCGTAGATCACGCACTCGGTTCCCGCCGCAGAGAGCCAGCCAGCGTCGGTCGCGTGGGGCTTCGTCACCAGTTCCGGCGACCCCGACTGGACGCTCGCGGCTGCCTCGAGGACGCGCTCGGCGAACGTGTCGTCCCCACAGCGCATCGGCGGCAGGTCCTGATCGACGGTCCACTCGAGACCTTCGAGTGCCGCCACTCGCTCGAGGGCGACGCGTTCACCCGGAACCGTTCGTTCGTCGATCGTGAGCTCACACCGGTCGGGAACGACGTTCATCGCCGTTCCGCCCTCGATTTCCGTGACGACGAGGCTCCCCGCGAGCGTCTCGCCCGCCGCGGTGACCGAGGGGACCTCGAGTTCTCGAATTCGGTCGACGGCGTCGGTCGCCCGGTAAATCGCGTTCTCGCCGGCCCCGACTTCGCTGGCGTGGGCGGCTTCACCGACAGCCGTGATCGTGCTTCCGCGACGACCTTTGTGCGCCACGGCGACGTCGGTCACGTCCGGACTCGAGTAGCCCGTCGATCCCTCGCCGACGATAGCGTACTCGGGTGTGAATCCGCGGTCGATGGCGTGGCGAGCACCGACGCCGCCGACCTCCTCGCCGACGAAACTCACGAAGACGAGTTCGCCCGTCGCCGCTTCGACGTCGGTCGCTGCCGTCGCGTCACGAAAGGCGAGCATTGCGGCCGCGATGGCTCCCTTCATATCGGCCGTGCCACGCCCGTAGAGTCGGCCGTCTCGTGCTTCGACGACGTACTCGCCGCCGTCGACCTGTGATTCGGCTGGGTCGACCACATCGTGGTGGCCGACGAGTGCCAGCGTGTCGACGGACTCCCTCTGGGACCCGGTCGGTCCCGCTCGAGCGATCACGTTTCCGGCCTCGTCCCGGCGAACCGTCGCGGTGGTTTCCTCCCGGAGCCACGACTCGATGACGTCGCCCGCGGCCGTTTCGTCCTCGTGACTGGGGATGGAGACGAGTTCACGGGTGAGTTCGACGACGCTCATACGCGTGCCTTTCTCGTCGACGGGGTTGATTGCACCGGTTACTCTCACTCGAGTCGCTCGTATACGGGGACGTCGGCATCTGTCTCGACCGTCGTGAGTCGAGCGACTGTTTCGCTCACCGACTCGAGGCTGGCCGTCTGTTCTTGGCTCGCGGCCGCGACGGACTGCGCCGCGCCGGACACGTCGCCGGCCGTCTCGGCGATCGATTCGACGGTCGCCGCGGCCGACTGGACGTTGTGCGCCTGCTGGTCCGTCGCCGTTGCAACGTCGTCCATCCGTGCCGCCGTCGTTCGCGCCGCCGCGTGGATCTCGTCAAACGACTCCATCGTGGCCCGTATTCGGGTCGTCCCGTCGTCGATTCGCTCGACGGTCGCGTCGGTCGCATCGACCGTGTCGGCGGCCGCCTCGCGGACGCCTTCCAGCGCGTCTTCGACCCGCTCGAGGTCGCGTCTGGTCTGTTCGGCGAAGGAGTCGACTTCCTCCGCGATGACGCTCATCGTTTGCGCGTTGTCGCCTCTCGTGCGCGTCGCTTCGATCTTCGCGTTCTTCGCGAGCACGCTCGTTCGGTCGGCGACGTCCTCGAGTCGCTCGAGCACCGTCTCGATTTCGTCGGTACGAGCTGCGAGTTCGTCGACCGATTGGGAGACCGTCTCGGCGGCCTCGTCGATCTTCTCGAGATCGTCGATCGCGTCGGTGGCCGCCGACGTACCGTCAGCAGCGAGGCGTTCGGTCCGCTCGCTCTCGGCGCTGACGGCGTCGGTGACGCTGGCAACCTCCTCGATTGCGGCGCTCAGTTCGCCCAGTTCGGCGGCCGCGTCGGTCGCTTCGTCGGCCTGTCGATCGGTGTGCGTGCTGATCGCCTCGGCCCGGGACGCGATTTCCTCGCCGGCGTCGTGGAGTTCCTCGATCGGGGCCTGCACGTCCGTCTCGACCTCTCGAGCCAGTCGTTGCCGGCGGGCGATCGACTCCTCGAGGTCCTGGGCGGCCGAGTCGACGTACGTCTCGGTCGCGATCTGGACGTCGAGATTGATGATGCGCAACAGCGAGAGCACGTCGTGCATGCCGTCGTCGATCGCGTCTCTGACGGTCTCCTCGAAACTCGCCTCGAGGCCGTCTGCGTCGGATTCGTCGCCACGGAAGCCGAGCGCACCGGCGAGTCCACCGAGCGCTCCGCCATCGTCGTCTCGCTCGGCCGTCCACGTTTCGATCTCCTCGATCACCTGCCGCTGGATTCGTTCGTTCAGCCGCTCGAGCAAGAGATCGTAGTAGACGCCGTACTGGCCGATGTAGTGTTTGAGCGGCATGTCGAGCAGCTCGTGAAGCTTGCCGATGCGCGCCCGGTTCGCGAAGAACTGCTGGTCGTAGTCGCCGGTCGACAGCGAGACGAGGTACGCCCGCTGGGTCTGTTTGAGCGCCTCTACGCCCTTCGGCGACCGTTCGATGACGTTTCGAGTCCCCTCGTATCCGAGCAAATTTTCGTAGAAATCGTCGGCGATCGCGTCCTGATTGTCGCGGACGACGGGCTCGAGGTCGGCGAGTCGCCGCTCGTCCGACTCGTCGAATCCGATGAAGTGTTTTCGCCAGGCGAGTTCGTCCTCGGTGAGTCCGATTCGCTCGACGAGTTCGGCCGTGTCGAACGCGTCGTTGAGTGCCCCAGTCCCGAACGTTTCTGTCGGATTCATTGACTGTGATTGCGTAGTCTCACCGTGAATGACTGTCGTGAGTTCCTATCAGTTGGGAAGTTCGGCCCACAATTCCTTTCACTCAATTTCCGGTCGATACATATTTCGTCGATTACCGTCTGTCGTCTCTCGTGTCACGAAACACCACTACTCACGACGAATTCAGCGACCGAACAATTCTCGTCACCGGCAGCAGCCGCGGCATCGGTGCAGCGACTGCCAAAGAACTCGCCGAGCGAGGCGGTGACGTCGTCGTCAACTATCGCACGAGTGAGGACCGTGCCGAGGCAGTTGTCGACTCGATCACCGACGCCGGCGGGGAGGCGATCGCCGTCCAAGCGGACGTTCGCGATCCGGACGCCGTCGACGAACTGGTCGCGACTGCCGAATCGGCGTTCGGTACTATCGACGTGTTGGTCAATAACGCGAACATCTCCTTTTCCAGAACGCCTTTCCTCGAGCACCCCTGGGACGAATTCCGAGACAAACTCGTGGGTGAAATTCGCGCGGCATACAACTGTACGCAGGCCGTCACACCGGGCATGCTCGAGCACGAATACGGTCGAATCGTCTACGTCTCGAGCGAGGCGACGCGAACCGTCAGGCCCGGGTTCAGCTCCCACGTGGTGGCGAAGTCGGCGCTCAACGGGTTGGCTCGGTCGGTTGCGACCGAACTCGCGTCGGAAGGCGTCGTTGCGAACGTCATCTCGCCGGGACCCGTCCGCACGGAAGCCAGTGCGGACGTTCTCGAACAGTTCGAAGACCAGTTGATCGCCGAGACGCCGATGGGTGACCTCGCCGAGCCACGAGACGTCGCGCGAACGGTCGCCCTTTTCGCCAGCGACGACGCCTCGTTCGTCACCGGCACGCGAACCCCCGTCAACGGCGGGTTGCTGGTCGAGTGAGGTGCTCCGTTCGCTGATGGACTGGAGTGTCGCCTCGGGTGGACCGACAGCGCGATTGAACATCGCTCGCAATCGATAGCTTCAGGGCTTCTGAGACCGTGATTTTATTTGAGCGGGACTCTTTACTATCGAGTGACCATGGTGGCGGACTCACAACAACAATGGCGGCGGATCTTCCGGGCAGTCTCTGAAACCCCGCGTCGAGAGATCATCGAAGCGCTCCTCGAGGCCCCGGCGGACGCGTCCGTCTCACTCCCCGCAGCGGCGATGACTGACCAGTCGGACGACGAGGGCGCACTCCAGACGGAACTGGTTCACCGACACCTCCCGGTGCTTGCAGAACACGACTTCGTTGCGTGGGAGCACGAGCCGTTTCGGGTCGCTCGCGGGTCGTCGTTCGAGGACGCGGCGGTGGTCATCGAAGCGATTCACGACCACGACGGGCTGCCACACCACCTCATCGTCGACTGCAACCGTCTTCGGGAGGTATCGCGTGGGACCTGAATCGACCAGCGTCTCGTTGCGAGTCGCGCGAGTGCTCGCCGAAATCGAGGGCGTCGAGCCCCACGAACTCGAGTACTCCCTGTACAATTGTATCAACACCGAGGCGCTCGAACTGTTGATGACCTCCAAGCAACCCGAGTGGGAACTCACGTTTCGCGTCCCGGACCACACCGTCACGGTTTACGGAACGGGTGCGATCGAAATCGACGGCGAACTCGTCGAGGAAGGATCCGAGAACTCGATTTTCAAAGAGTGATACCGTCGGTTACTGAGAGCCACCCGGCGGCGGTCCGACGATGTCGATTCCGTGCACCGGAGCCGCTTCCATCACTCGATCGATTGCGTCCTCATCCGGCGGCCGGCTCGGAACCGACTCGTCGTCCGTCGGCTCGCCCGCCGTCTTCACGAACTCGTCGAATCCTCCCGGCGTCGCCGACGTGACGATCGTCGTCTCTTCTCGAGCGACGAGTGAGTGTTCCTCACCTCGCGGGAAGACGATCGAACCGCCTGCAGCCACGACAATTACCCCGTCTGGGGTGTGCGCCTCGAGTTCGCCGTCGACGACGTGAATGACCTCGTCCGCTCGCTCGTGGACGTGCATCGGCGGGGCGTGGCCCTCCCGAAGTCGCATTTCGACGACGGAGTGGTGTCCGTCCGTCGCCTCGCTGGGGACCCGGACGAACGAGGTCGTATCGAGGAATTCGTACGCCTGTGCGCCGGTCGTCGTCCCGAACGCCGGTGTCGTAAACTCACTCATCGAGACACTCGTTCGCACTACACGTGGATATATAATTCGACACTTCGGATGACCATCACTCGAGGGTGACTCTCTTCCCGGTCGATCACCCGAATCGTGTGCCCGCCACACACGCCGTCGGAGGGCCGAAAAGCGCCGTTCCCCGGTGGGACACGCTTATACGTGTCCGTCGACCAGCTAGCGTATGCACGTCGTGCCGGATACGAGCGTGGTCATCGACGGCCGCGTCTCGGCGACGATCGAGGACGGGCAGTTCGAGGGAGCGACGATATCGGTGCCGGAAGCCGTCGTCGCAGAACTCGAGGCGCAGGCAAACGACGGGATCGATAGCGGCTGGGACGGTCTCGAGGAGCTTCAGCGACTCGCCGACCTCGCTGACGAGGGCGAGATCGACCTCGAGTACGTCGGCGAGCGGCCCAACGCCATCGAGCGCGGTCACGCCTCCGAAGGCGAGATCGACGCGTTGATTCGCGACCTCGCAGAGGAACTCGAGGCGACGTTCATGACCAGCGACGTCGTTCAGGCCGAAGTCGCTCGCGCCAAGGGGCTCGAAGTCGAGCGCGTCTCTCCGGAAGTGAGAGAGGTCGGGACGCTCACCGTCGAGAGCTACTTCGACGACCAGACGATGAGCCTCCACCTTCGGGCGGGTGCCGTTCCGAAGGCCAAACGCGGCGAACTCGGCGAGATGCGCTACGAACCGATCGCCGACGAACCACTCGACGAGGCGACCATGGACGAGTACGCTCGCGAGGTCGTCGACGGGGCCAAGGAATCGTCCGAGGGCTTCATCGAACTCTCCCAGCCGGGAATGAAGATCGTTCAGTTTCGGGACTACCGGATCGCGATCGGTCGGCCCCCCTTCTCTGACGGCATCGAGATCACGGCCGTCCGTCCGATCGCCCAGACCGACATCGAGGACTACGAGAAAGCCGACGAATTGAAAGAACGCCTGCTTGAGCACCAACGCGGCGTCCTCATCTCGGGTGCGCCGGGTGCCGGGAAGTCGACGTTCGCGCAGGCGGTCGCTCGCTACATTTCGGATCACGACTACTCCGTCAAGACGATGGAGAAACCACGGGACCTGCAGGTCGGTCCCGAGATCACTCAGTACACCGAACTGGCCGGTGAGATGGCCAACACGGCCGACGCGTTATTGATGGTTCGGCCGGACTACACCATCTACGACGAGGTCCGCAAAACGGACGACTTCGAGGTCTTCGCGGATATGCGCCTCGCGGGCGTCGGCATGATCGGCGTCGTCCACGCGACTCGGGCGATCGACGCCCTCCAGCGGCTCGTGGGTCGGGTCGAACTCGGGATGATCCCACAGGTCGTCGACACCGTCGTCTACATCGAAGCCGGTGAGGTTCACACCGTCTACGACGTCCGGACGGAGGTCAAGGTCCCCGCCGGTCTCACCGAAGAGGACCTCGCGCGGCCGGTCATCCAGGTCACGAACTTCGAGACGGGCGAACCCGAGTACGAGATCTACACCTTCAACCGTCAGGTCGTCACCGTGCCGCTCACAGACGAAGAGGGCGGCCCGGCGAACGAGTCCGGCGTCGACCGAATCGCCAAACAGGAGATCGAACGCGAGATTCGCTCGATTGCCCAGGGCTACGTCGACGTCGAACTCAAGAGTCAGGACACGGCGGTCGTCTACGTCGAAGACGACGACATCTCGAGCGTCATCGGCAAGGGCGGCGGTCGAATTTCGGACGTAGAGAACCGCCTCGGGATCGACATCGACGTTCGGACCCACGACGAGAACCCCAACTACGGTGCCCCGAGTGGCGGCGGAGCCAGCGCGGACGGTGGCGCAGGCGGTGGCCAGGCGGCAGGCCAGATGGTCACCCCCGAGATCACCTCGAGACACATTGTCGTCCCCGTCGACGGCAACCACGGCGAGACCGTCGAGGTGCAAGCCGGCGGCGACTACCTCTTCACCGCGACGGTGAGTCGCGGCGGCGAAATACAAGTCTCTCGAGGCAGTGCAATTGCGGACGAGTTAGAGCAAGCGGTCGATCGCAAAGATCCGATTACGGTCGTTCCGTCGTAGTCACACCGCGAACGAACGCAGTGAGTGAGCGGCCTTTTTGGAGGAGATTTTTGCGTGAGGGTGAACAGCGTGAACCTGAGCGCAAAAAGGTCCATTGTGAGGAGCCGATTACGGTCGTTCCGTCGTAGTCACACCGCGAACGAACGCAGTGAGTGAGCGGCCTTTTTGGAGGAGATTTTTGCGCGAGTGGTGAGTGAGCGAAGCGAGCGAACCCGACGCGGAAAAAGGTACGTGCCCGAGTCACCGCTCAGGAAACGACCGAATAGCGACGGCCGGATTCGGTTCGGAATCCGGTCAGGTCTCCGTTCGACCCGGCGACGACGAGGGTATCCTCGAGGACGAAGAGGTCGTCACGACAGGTTATCTCGTCGGGGAGGGTCGCGTCCCACTGGAACTCGCCGCTCGAGTCGACGCTGGCGAGGCCGCAACCGGACCCACTTGCCCAGCCGTAAATGCTGTCGGCGTCGGCGACGAGGCCGCCGCTGAGCGGCGAGTCGAGGTCCCACAGGCGTTCGCCCGCCTCGAGGTCGATGGCGAGCAGGTCGCCGCCGGACTCGAGATAGGCCGTGTGGTCGACGATGATGGGTGAGCGTGGCCCGGGATCGAGTTCGAACTCGAGTTCGAACTGCCGATTTCCGTCGGGAACGACCCCCCAGACGGCGGATTCGTCCTCGAATCCGAGGAGAGCGAGGTCGTCCCCGGCCACGAGCCACTCGGGGCCCTCGGGAAGCGAGCGCGTTTCTCGCTCCCCACCGGTGTCGAAGACTGCGAGGTGGTGCTCGTCGTCCTCGAGGAAGGCGACCCAGGCGTACTCGCCAGCGGCGGCGATAGCGGTCGCGTTCTGCGAGGCCGGAACTTCGGCTTCGAACAGCTCTTCGCCAGTTGCCGCCTCGAATCCCCACAGTTCACCGTCACCGAGGGCGACGACGAGTGGCGAGCCGGCGGCGAGTTCGAGTTCCTCTTCGCTGTCGTCAGTTCCGTCTTCGTCGTCTCCGCTATCATCGTCGTCACTGCCTTCGCCGTCTACGTCGTCACCAGCTTCGCCGCGTTCGTCGTCGGACTCCTCGTCGCGTTCATCTCTACCGTCGTCCGTGTCAACTTCGGTCGTCCAATGGACTTCTCCCTCGTCGTCCGATCCCGGACCGACCGCAGTGACGCTACCGCCCTCGAGTGCGAGGTAGATCGTTCCGTCGGCGAAGACTGGGTCGCCGACGTACTGCTCAGCGGCGTCTGTCGTCCACAGCTCTTCACCCGAGCTATCGAAGGCGCTGACGTATGCTTCGTCCAGTTCTCGCCACCCGTCTTCGCCGGGTTGGGGTGTCCGTCCCGAGACGTTGGCGACGCTGTAGAGACGATCGGTTCCGGCGAGCCAGGTACTTTCACCGTCCGAAAACGGGACGCTCGGGCCGACAGACACGCTCTCGCTCCACTTGTACTCGCCCGCAGCCGGCTGATAGCCACAGCCCGCGAGGCTGGCGGCGACTCCGGTCGCGAGCGTTCCAAGGAGCGCACGACGGTTGAGCGAGTCACGGCTCACGACCGCTCACCCTCGAGTTCGCGCAGTCGCTCGATTCGAACCGCCGTAGGCGGGTGCGTATCCGGGAAGATGTCCGTGCTGAGCAGGTCGTTCGAGTCGAACGCCCGGTCCTCGAGTGGGGCGAGATACAGCGCTTCGGTGCCGCCGTCGAGCTTTCGAAGATCCTCGTCCGGGACGGCCGTCATCGTCTCGTCGATGGTCTCGAGGGCGCTCGCGAGGGCTGCCGGCGAGCCGGTGATCGCGGCAGCGGCCTCGTCCGCGGCGTACTCGCGTTGGCGCGAGAGGATTCGATAGAACAGCACGCTCGCGATCCAGAACATCGCCGAGACCAACAACGTCGCGACGGCTGTGACGGTGATGACGACGATCACGGCTACGATACCCCGCCCGTCGCCGCTTCCGCTTGAGCGTCCACCCGCGCCGGCTCCGAGTAGCCGGTAGAAGCCATAGAGAACGTAGAACGCGACGATCGCGAGGTAGTAGGTGATCGTCGGCAATAACCACGCGACGGTCATCAGGTTCGCGTCTCGGTTCTTGAGGTGGGCGAGTTCGTGGGCTAACACGGCTTCGAGTTCCTCATCTGAGAGCGACTCGAGGAGGGAACTCGTCACGACGACGCGGCCCGTTTCGCCGCCACCGGCGACGGCGAAGGCGTTGGGGACGTCGCTCTCGATGACGCTGATGGCTGGTTTCGCTACGTCAACTTGCGAGGAGAGTCGAGTGACCGTCGCGTGAAGCTCCGGATACGCGCTCGCGTCGACGGGACGGGCACCGAGCGAGTCGACGACAGTTTGGGGCCCATACCGATACTGGACGGCGAGGCCGCCGAGGACGACGACCGACAGGACGAGCGGATCGATGTAGAACTCGCCGTGGTACGGTCGTTCGTTGGCCCATTCGAGTAGCGGTATACCGACGGTGTTCACGAGGAAGAGAAACGTGTAGACGAATGCGAACGGCAGACAGACGACTAAGCCGAGTGCGAGGAGCATCCGAATATGGAGTTCGCGGTCGGTGGAGAGAGCCATGTGTGGAAACGCTTGCTTGTCATCTCTTCTGACATCTTATAATGGTGTTTGTCGTGAACCGTTTCCAGTGTGTGAGGGGTTTGGGCGGATTACGAGTCGATACTGGTTGTGCATATCGACAGCAACCTATCGTAGAGCTACTAGGTGTTTAAGGGACACGCACTTATACGGGACGTTTGTCTAACTATCTATGGAAAAACGTGGTGTTCAACTCCCGTGAACGCGAACGTCGAAACAGTCGACAGCGCCAGTGTCGAACGAGCTAGTACATCGTTCGTAACGGACCGGTCTGGACTCGAGGCCGTCCGATCTCGGATCGTCAGCGACATTCGGACGACCGTCGAGGACGCGAGCGCGGAGGGCGTCGTCGTCGCGATGAGCGGCGGAATCGACTCGACCGTGACGACCGCACTCGCCGTCGACGCGGTCGGAAGCGACAGCGTGCTCGGTCTCGGCCTACCGTGTCACAAAACTGAGCACGTCGACGTCAGCGACGCTCGAACCATTGCGGACGGACTGGGAATCAAGTTCGAAGAGCTCAGCCTTCGGCCGATGCGCGAAGCGTTCGAGGAGACGGTCGTCGGTTCGCTCGAGTCCTGGACAGACGAGGCCGACGCTGATCGCCCTCACGAGCGAAATCACGCGATCGGCAACGTGATCGCTCGCTTGCGGATGTGCTGTGCGTACTACGCGGCGAATCGCCAGCGGCGACTCGTCCTCGGGACGGCGAACCGTTCGGAGCTGTTGCTCGGCTACTTCACCAAGTATGGCGACGGCGCGGCCGATACGTACCCGATCGGCGACCTCTATAAAACCGAAGTTCGCGCACTTGCAAAGCGAATCGGCGTTCCAAAACGGATCGTCAGTAAGGAGCCGACCGCCGGATTCTGGGCAGCACAGACCGACGCCGACGAGCTGGGTGCGACCTACGACACCATCGATCCGTTGCTTCACCAACTCGTCGACGAGAGTACCTCGGTCACGGATGCCGCGGACGCGCTCGGCATCGATCGGCAGACGGCCCGGTCGATCGCGTGGCTCTGTGCTGAAACACAGCACAAACGCGAAATGCCACAGACACCCGGTATCGCGGACCGTCCGCTCGTGTAACGATCTCGCGTCGATCGGCTGAATCGGACGAACGATTCACTCGGACGATCGGTTGGCTCGAGTCGATTCACTCGAGAGTTCCGGCGTACAGCGCCGTGTTGCGCCACCAGAAGAGTCCCCACGAGAGCATGAAGCCGCCACCCATCGCGAGGATGTCCTGAACGATGCGTGGCAGGCCGATGGTGACGATTGCGGCCAGTACGATCGCCGAGCCGAGGGCAGCACCGACGAGGACGAATAGGAGGTCTCCGACGATGTGCGCCTGTGATTGCTCCCAGTAGTGCTGGCGCTCCTCGTCGTACCAGGGACCGATAAAGATCAATACCGGTGCCATCGCGGTGATGATGGGAATCACCTCGAACGACTGTGGTACTCCGGCCGGTCTGAACACGTAGAAGTTGAGCAACTCGGCGACGAGCACCATCCCAAACAGGCCAATTAAGAGCCAGCCCCAGCGTGGAAGCGATTCCTTGTCCATGGAGGAAGACGATTCCGCCGCCAAAATAATCCTCCTATTTGCTGATGGTTATTCGGCGCAGCAGGCGTCCTTCTTCGGTGACTCCTCGACGCCGTTTCCGTCGGCCGCGACGGGTTCCTCGATCCGATAGAGGCTCTGTCGGGCGTCAGCAAAGTAAATATCTTCGTCGACGATTCCAATATCCTCTAGCCGCTCGAGTGCGTAGCGAACGGTTCGGGCAGACAACATCGACTCTTCGACGATCTGCTTTTGGGTCAACGGACCATCGTACTCGAGTACCTTGAAGACGAGTTTGGCACTCGGTGGCAAATCTTCGATGTTCTCCCCGTCGGTCTGTGCCATACTACGAATCGAAAGGTCCCAGAAGCATAAAAGTTGAGCCTCGTCAGCGGGATCACTCGACATAAATTCCGTCAGAAGTACTGTTGCATATTGCCTCAATGGGGACTCAGGTGCTAGAAATACATATTTGACTGGCCAGTCAGTCAATGGCGAGGATTGCGGGAGTCGAGAGTTGACGATCACCCGCTCACTTGGTTACTTACTTATCCTTCACCGACCAGTCGATCCTCGTCCTCCCACTCGCGCTCGCGAAGTTCGTACTTCTGTGTCTTTCCGGTCGCAGTCTTCGGTAGCTCTTCGACGTATTCGATCTGCCGAACCACTTTGTAGCTCGCGAGGTGCTCGCGGGTAAATTCGGTCAACTCCTCCGGTGAAACCGGCGGTTGATCCGCCGAACCACTCGAGGGCACGACGAACGCTTTCGGCGTCTCTCCCCACTCCTCGCTCGGAGCCGGGATGACTGCAGCGTCCCCAACGGCGTCGTGATCGAACAGCGTGTCCTCGAGTTCGATACTCGAGATGTTCTCGCCGCCGGAGATGATGATGTCCTTCTTCCGGTCGCGGATGGCGATCATCCCGTTTTCGTCGACCGACGCGAGGTCGCCGGTGTGGAAGTATCCCTCGAGACGGCCGCTGAACGCTTCCTCCGTCTCGTCAGGCTTGTTCCAGTAGCGGTCCATGATCTGATTGCCGCGGACGACGATTTCACCGAGCGTCGCGTCGTCTCTTGGGACGTCGTTTCCGTCTTCGTCGACGACGCGGACGTCGGTACCGAGGACGCCCATTCCCTGGCGTTTCTTGAGTTCGTAGCGATTCTCGTCGGTCAGAAGCCGTTTCGCATCGGAAATGGTGATCAGCGGCCCGGTTTCGGTTGCTCCATAGAGGTGTTTCAGGTACCAGCCGAACTCCTCTTCGACGGCGCGAATGGTCGCTTCCGGCGGCGCGCTGCCTGCGGTCGTCACTCGCACCCGGTGTTCGCCCATCATCTCGGGTTCGTCTTTTGTCTCGTAGTAGTCGATCAACTGATTGAGCACTGCCGGTGCAGCACAGAGGAACGACACGTCTTCGGTTGTAATCGCCTCGACGACCTCGTCGGCGTTGACGCCGCGGGTACAGACGTGCGTCGCACCCATTCCGGTCACCGCGTAGATGTGGCCCCACCCGTTGACGTGGAACATCGGTAGCGTCCAGAGGTAGACGTCGTCGTCGGTGATCTCGTGATACATCGACATCAGGTACGCGTGAACGGTTTCCGTTCTGTGCGTTCGACAGACGCCCTTCGGGTCGCCCGTCGTCCCCGAGGTGTAGTTGATCGTAATGATCTCGTCTTCGGCTAACTCGGGTGCGTCGAACTCGGTCCCCGCCTCCTCGAGTACAGTGTCGAAGTCCTCCCACTGACCGTCCACCGCGTCCGTCTCGTTCGTCACGAACGTCTCCGTCGGCACGTCCTCGCGGATCGGCTCGATCTTTTCGGCGTACTCGTAATCCGCGTAGACCACGTCGACGCCCGCATCCGAGAGAATGTACTCGTAATCGTCCGGAGTCAGCCGATAGTTCAGCGGCGTAAAGATCGCACCCAGTTGCATCGCACCGTAGGCCGCCTCGAGATGATAGTGCGTGTTCGGATCGAGCACTCCAACTCGATCACCCTTCTCGATTCCGCGTTCTGCTAACGCCGCCGAAAATCGATCGACTCGCTCGCCAAACTCCTCGTACGTGAATCGTTCCCCCGCAGTCCCGACGATCGCCGTTTCGTCTCCATAGTACGCCCGTGCCTGCTCGAGAAAATCGGTGACGATGAGTGGCGTTTTCATACACGCTAATCTATCACGATCGATCATTTACGCATTTCGATCACCGGGCGAACCGACTCTCCGATTTCACGACCAAAATCACCGGCAAGCGACCCGGTGTGTCTGCCCCAAATCCCGCTTTTCCCGACGCAGTTTCACTCGAGTTACTCCCCCTCGACTCGCCCGTCAAAAACGACTGCCCCACCTCCGTCGCCGCTCGGACCAGTACCCGTCCCTGGCTGCTGTGAGATGGTTAGAGTTGCTTCCAGACGTCTTCGTCGTCTTCGAACCCTTCCTCGTCCAGATCTGAGAAGTCGTCGATTCCCTCGAGATCCATCTCTTCGGGTGTAATCGCCGGTTCATCACCGTCGCCACTCGAGTCGCCGTGCTCCGAGAGGTTCATCTCCGGCCAGGCCGTTTCCTCCCACTGTCCACGCTCGCTGTAGTAGTAGACGACGCCGTCGTTGACCACGGCGAAGAGCCCACGTTGTGTGTCGTGGACGACGCGCTCGTTCGTATCGATCGCGACGTCGACGACGTCCTCGAGCGTATCGAGCGAGACGTGATAGTTCCCGATCCACATCGGGATCGACCCCTTCGAGATCCACTCGGCGTAGCGGCGTTCGTGGATTTTGCGCCGGGCAACCGTTTCGTCGACCGGCGTGCGCCGGACGATTCCCACCGCCCCGGCGAGTGAGATCGTCCCGAGCAGTGACAGTCCGGCGATCAACGCGAGCGAGCGCGATTCAGTCGTCTCCTCGGTCCCCGTCTGCTGGGTCGCCGTCTCCGACATCGACGCCGAATCCCCGAGCCAGTAGGCCGTCGAGGTCACCTCGAACGGCGTCGTCGCCTCGTCAGTTCCTTCCGTGCCACCAGTATCGTAGGCCACCGACAACACGAACTCGAGGTCCACGTCGCCGACGCCGCCGAGTTCCTGCTCGAGTTCGTCCTGTCGGTCTCGGTACGATTCGACGTCGATCGTCTCCGAGGATGTCGCGACGCCGTCTTCGACGGTCGGCGTTTCCTCGAGCACTGTATGGCTCTCGTTCCAGAACACGTCGCCGTCTCGCGTCGCTTCGTAGCGCGCCTCGAGTTCGTGTGTGATCTCCGCATCGTCGACCGAGACGTCTTCGCGTTCGCTCTGAACCGTCGTCTCGGGCTCGAGGGTCAACATCGGCGAGTCGTTGAGCATGTAGACGTCGTTGTTCTCGAGATACTCTCCCTCGTTCCAGAGCGTTCCGTCTTGAACGACCTCGGCGCTCGTGTGCAACTCCGTCGAGACGTGTTCGTCCGCGTACTGTGCTTCCGTCGTCGTCGATGGGTTCGCAACGGCCCATCCCGACGCCACGAGTGCGAGCGTACCGATCACGACCAGTGCAATCGCGATCGCTCTCCCATACTCGGCGAACAGCAAGTCGAGTCGTGCGTTATCGATCACAGTTAGTTACCCCTGGAGAGACAGCGGTGCTGGCCCTCCGCTTTCCATCCCCGCAGTAATTCCCAACCGCAAACGGTTGAAAGTATCACTTGAATATAATTATCACTTTCGTCCATTATAACTATACTGGCCAAATCGGAACGGGCGACTGTCGCCGTGTTGGATCGTCCGACGCGGCCGAAATCGCGTTCGAACCCGATCATCGCCACTCCCGAATTTTTCGACGGACTCGAGTCGTCAGCGAGACGTGCACGCCAGTGCTTCGAATCCGAATGTCGTTTCGTCCGAACACGGCGAGGACGAGCGTAACGGCAACACCAACGATGACGCCGTTGACGGCGGCGATTGCGAGGAGTGGGTGCCCATCGTGGAGCCACTCGATCACGGACGGTGGCAGAAGTGCGATATATCGGTGTTCCTCGACGGCACGCGTGTATTCGCCAGTTTCCTGGGGTGCGGTAAGCGACACCGTCGCCTCCCCACTCGAGCGTGGGCCGACCGTCTGTCGATCCGGATCGGTACCGACAGACTCGCGATCACTCTCGTGGATGGCGACGATCGGCAGGTAGCCCGCGTTGTTGACCGTCTGTGTCAACTCGCCAGTCTCACCGGGCTCGAGTTCCTGTGGGTCGTCACTCGGAGACGTGGTGCTCGCGAGTCCGTACTCGACGGTTCCCGACGGAATCACCATCGCTGCCGTCGCCCCTGTCACGAAGACGAGCAAGACGACCCCCAACACCGTCCACAACGCGATGACGTTCGGTCGCGAGCGCGTTCGCGTCGCCTCCCGGTGTCCGGGCCCGAGTCGCTCGAGGAGGATTCCGAAGCCGAGCAAGGCGACACCGAGACCCACGAGCACCGCACCGACCGAATCGAAGTCGGTCGGTTCCGACAGCCCGACCGTCGACGCAACCGTTCCGAACGCCGATTCCACGCCACCCTGAATGCCCATAATCGCCGTCCCCAGGTGTGGAATCGTGACGGGATCACCGCCGGGTGCCCACGCGGTCGCGACGATCTGGTCGTCGGTGACGTGTGGCTCGTCGCTATCTTGATCCGTAAACGGGTTCGCGTCGCCACTCGTCACGTAGCCTTCCTCCGTTTCGTCGACGATTCGATGCGTGGTCAACTCACCGTCGTGTAACTCTCGAGCCTCGAAGACGACCACGTCACCTTCCTCGGGCGATCCCGTCACGGCGCTCGGAACCGAGACGAAGCCGTCTCCCGCGTCCATCGTCGGCTCCATGCTGCCGGTCGCGACGTACCCGAGCAAAATGGGCTGGCCGAGGAGTTGGCCGACCAACAACAAGACGATGACGAGCGCGACGACACCGCCTAGCACCCGCTTGAGGATCGTTCTCGTCGTCACGGTTTGACCACCCGAAGGCGTCCGTTCGGCTGTCTTCGCCTCGACGGTGACCGTGCTCGCTTCGACACTGGTTGTACTCGCTTCCCCAGTTTTCGTTCGGGTACGCGAGTCATTTGTTCACCCACCGCCGATTCGCGGCAGTCGCGACAATCAGCAAACTCGCCGCCATCGGTGGTGCGAGCGCAGCCACTGTCGTCGCCGACAGCTCTCTGTTTTGAATCTCGAACGTCGGCTCGTCGACGGTGACCGTGCCGGCGTCGACGCCGCTGACTGCAACGGGCGTCGTCCCTTCGCCGTCGAACTCGTGTTCGAACGTGAGCGTCTGCTCGCTCGCGGACTCGAGTGCCACCGTTTGCGTGTCGACGACGATGCCGTCGACCGCGAGTTCGAGCGTTCGATCGACCGGTTCGTCGGTCGGATTCGAGACCGTCGCCTCGATTTCCCCCGTCTCGCCAGCCTCGAGTTCGGTATCGACGACCGATGCCTCGAGCACGTCGACCGGCGGGCCGTCGACCGAAACCGTCTCGTGTTCGACGCCGTCGACGCCGAGTTCGGTCTCCCCCGGCCACTCGAGTTGGCGCTCGAAATGCACCGTCTCTGTGTCTCCAGGACTGACCGTCACTGACTCGGAATCGACGACGGCTCCGTCTACCGTCAACTCGGCGTCGGTCGTCTTCGTCCGCTCGCCGACGTTCTCGTAGGTCGCGTTCACCGTGACGTTCGCTCCCGTTTCGACCGTTTCCGGCTCGACCTCGAGGTCCTCGAGGGTAACGACACCGGCCGATTTCCCATCGTCGTCTTCGTACTCGACGTGGACCGTGAACCTCTCCGTCTCTGCGTGGTCGACGTGCGTATCGATACTCACACCGATCCGTGCGCTCTCGCCAGCCTCCGGCTCGAGCGGTGACGATTCGCTCAGCTCTGCGTGTTGGTTCCCGTTTTCGTAAAAGGTGAGCCCCTCGACGTCTTCGATCCAGACTCGTGAAACGGCATCGTCACCGACGCTGATCGTAAATACATCGTCGAACGTGGTCACCGCCTGCTCGTTGAGACGCTCGAGATCCACCTCGAGCTTACCCTCGTCCGTGACCGACGCGTAGGATGTCGTTGGCTCGAGGACGACGTCGTCACTGGTGGTATCTTCGGCCATCGTAATCGCCACGGTCGGCACTGCCAGTGTAAGTACTACACAGGCCGCCACAACGGTCCATATCGCCTTCGGTGATACCATTCGCCGTATAGTTCGCATTCGTCACTCGGCTCGTCTCAAACGGCTGTCGGGTGCCAGCCGAACCTGGGCCGGCACGCCGTCTACGCAAGTTCACCCCATTCCCAGTGGTTTCGGTGTACTGCGTAACAGCCTTAGCTAGTGCTACTCACCTGGCCCACTAGTCCTCGGCAGAGGCTTCGATTTGGATTATGTCGATATCCTCAACGTCGTCGTCCGTCGTGGTGTCGAACTCGAAACCGACGTGAAGCTGCTCGTCGTCGTCTTCATCGAGCGTCTTGTCGTCGATAACATCGTCTTCGGTATCTCCTTCGTACGCGGTGAAGCCCTCCGAAATTTCATTGTCAACTTCACCGTCATCGTCTTCCGTGTATGCGTCAATAGTGATCTCTACTGGCTCCGAACCATTGTTCGTGAGCGTAACGAGATTATCGAATCTGGTTACCGCATCCTCATTGAGTCCGTCCGAATCATCAGTGCCACTGAAATCGAACTCGACGGTGTCGTGATCACCGTCCTCGTCGAGTTCGACGAACTCATCGTCTCCGTCAAACTCATCATCTCCGTCACGGTCTTCGTGTACGTCGATCGCGAGAAACGCGTTCGCGTCGTCTGCGATTTCGACGGAGACGTCCCGACTTGCTTCTACGGTACTAAACGCGCCCGTCCCGAGTGCAGCCCCACCACCCGCGACGATCGTTCCTAATCCCACTAACACGTTGCGTCGATTCATTCTCATGTATATGATCTCCGTTCTGTCGCGCCGGTCGTCTCGTCTCGAGGACGGACGCCGGTACGCGGTCCGTACTAACCGGTAGATATGCCACCCACTTTGTATTCGGTTGCCAGAAGGGCTGAACGGTGAGCCATACACTCGCTCAGGGTAGGCTTGAACGGCTCTGTTCGGCGTCGAAACCGTTCGATTCTGTTTACGAGCCACTGCCAAATACGAACAGTCTTCAATAGTACAATCTATCCCGTTCGGCAGAAAAATTATTGTGGGCCCGTCCTATCTCGAGCCCTATGGGAGCACGTGTTGGGGAACGACAGGGAGTGACCATTTCGGTGGTCGACTCGAGACGAGGCCGTGATCGGGGCGACCACTCGAGCGCGAATTCGACTGACGCAGGGCGAACGGATCGGCACGGCTGTCGACTCCACTCGATCGATAGGGGGATCGTGCCGTGAGAAACGCGTTCACGATGCTGGGCGTGATCTGTCTCCTCGTCGGCGGCGCAATCGTCGTCGCACCCCTGTTCGGCGGCTACTCGTCAGTCGCAGACAGAGAAACGAGCGTCTCCGTCGCCGAGAACGACCAATACGCGTATCTCGGTCTCGAGGAAACGTACGACGGGCCGGAAATCGAATACGATAGTGGATGGGGGCCGATTGGCGGCACCGATGTGAGCGCTGAGGTCGCATCCATAACGAACAACGCAAACGACCCACTCGAGATTGCGGACGTACACGTTCGCGGTACGACGTGGGCTGGCGGCGGTGATAGCAGTGTCCTCTCGGTCGCGAATACCGATGATCACGCCGGCCTCAACTCAGGGGACGCCGTGCCGATCGAACTCGAGTGTAGTCAGGATGTCGACGTGGCGGCGGACGACGCGACGGTCGACTTGTCGGTTACTACAGACGGATCTGGTGCTTCTGTTGACCGAGAGGCGTTTACGGTATCTGGCGTCAATTTCGATTGCGAAGGCGACCAGCCACCCGCCGATGACTACCCAGCGCCGATTCCAATCGACGATTCCGGCCTTGAACTCGTCGGTCCACCCGAAACTGCGACCTCGAGTGGCGTCGATACTGGCGAGGAATCGGCAGTCATGTTCGACATCGAATACGAGGGTGAAGGTGATGGAACTGTGACTGGAATCTCAGTACGAGAAACCTCGAGTGCGGCGAGTGAAATCGGCTACACCGGAACCGGCGGCTCAGAACTCATCATCGACGCGAGTGAAGACGGAAGTCTCGATGACGACATCGAAATCGGCGACGGTGCACCCCGATACGATCTCGGTGATCAGGCAGTGCTCGAAAGTGGGGACGAGGCCACAGTTACGCTCGAGCAGTTCCGTACTGGTGGCGCGTTTAGCCAGGTCGACATGCGCGGAGAAACAGCGACTGTTGTGCTGTACGTAGGGGGACTCGACCCGGACGACCCTGGCGCAGAGCTCCCCGTCAAAATCGATCTCGAGATTCCTGAATAGTGCGGTAGTGAGCACTCGTCCACGCGACCTACTCTTTTCTCTAATTTCTGATAAAATAGATGTTCGTCTATGATGACTATACAGTACACTTATATAATTTAGGGCGAGATTGTATTGTAGAATGAACAGTGTTGGGAATAGACCATCTTCGCACGCTCACCGGGATCGGGGGGTTAATCCACAACTCGGTATCGTGCTGTTGTTCATGATGGTCTTCGTGGGGGGGACGCTCGTATTCGTCGTCGGAATGGGTGCGATGGATACAATCCAATCACAGACGCACGGAGAAAAGACCGAACAGGACCTCCAGCAGTTCGACTCCGATCTCACGACGATTGCTGCACAGGGTGAAACGGGATCGGTCTACCTCGACGATCTCGACGGCGAAATCGTCGATGACGGTAAGTTGGAAGTGACCGTGTCGGATGGGTACCGAACTGACACTGAATCGACCAATTTGACAACGTTCGCGGCCGAAGACGACGGTGGAAACGAGTACGCCTATCAGGCAGGTGGCGTTTGGGAGATTCACGACGACCGTGCGACCCCGATGTCGACGCCGAACATCGACTATTATCAAGAAACCATCGACGACGAGGAGGTCGGTCGAATCGACATTTCGCCGCTCTCGCTCGAGGGAACCGTTGGCTCCGGTGAACACACGGTTCAACAACCCCAAGACGATAATTCAGGTGAATTCGACACCCTCGGTAACGACATGGACTACGTGGACCACGTCACGGTCGAGGTTACCGAGACGGCCTACCACCACGGCTGGTACTCATTCCTGGAGGACGAGTTCGATGCGGTCGACGAATCCGACGTAGACGACGACTGTGACTCGGCCAGTGGTGAAGTGACTGTTATCTGCCACGATGAGTCGGCAGAGTCGGTTACGGTCGTCGCCGCCGTCGACGGCGACGCGCCGCTCGCAGACCTCGTCGATATCGAACCGGCCATCTTCGGCGGCCTGTTCCTCGAGGGTGACGAGGGCCAACTCGATTCGACGCTTGACGTAAATTCCTACGAAAATGACGATACGGAAGAGAACGTCTCCGACGACCTGTTCCTCGCAAATTACGAGTCGTACGATCTCCACAACCACGCAACTGTCGATGGAATTCCCGTCGTGAACGGCACACTCGGATCTAATGGTAACCCAGTAATTTCGCAACTCGGTTACGGAACGGCTGTCGATGGCCATCCTGTTGGTTCCGAAGGCGAGGCTGACGGTGTCTACCAATTACGGCCAGATCCAGATGAGAACGCTCAACCTCACCAGGTAGATGCACTTGCAACGGAGCTCTCAGAACCGTTCGATGACATCGATCGTATCGACGACGAACTCGAGCAATTGCATGATGAGTATCTCGATGGGGAACCAGAAGCGGATGGTGAAGTTTCCGCCACCGACGGTGACGGTCAAGAAGGGTTGTTCGATGGGGCCTCCGACATTGACTCACTCGATTCGTCTGATGGTGATGTCCATGTCGGTGTCGACGGACACAACGCGCTTGAACTTATAAACGAGTCGGACACTATTACAGTCAGTGGGGACAATCAGACGAACTTTTACGTCGATGGAAACGTCGAACTCGGAAACGTCGAAATCGAACCCGACGACAGCGCTGATTCGCTGTGGATCTACGGCTCGAGTAATTCAGAAATCACTATCGACGACGACTTCCAGGGTGTCGTCTACGCGCCGGGTGCCGATATCGACATTGCTGCGGACGTAACGATCGACGGTGCAGTCGTTGCTGGGGATGGCAATCTCGAATCTTCAAACCAGAACCCACAGGGCCCACAAGACGATGACATCGAGGAGTACGATGTCGAGGTCAACTTCGACGAATCGTTGCGTACCGAGACGCCGTTTACGGACTCCGACGAGGACCTCTACTTCGAGTACGGCGAGCAACGAATGCCACTCGACGCGACGTTCGTGCTCGACCGATCCGGGTCGATGGGGCCACACAACCCGAACGACGCGGTCGATCCGTACAATCCGAACGACGAAGTCGACGTCGGCGAAGACTGGGAACCGATTCCGACGGGGGACCCCTTCCGGAATATGGAGGGTGGTTTCCTGGGATCGAACGAACGTGACGTCGAACTCCGAGACGAGGACGGCAACACCGAGCGACTCGAGTATCGCGATTACGCTCATCCAGATGACTGGGAGGACGTTCGTGTCCATCCCGACGACCATTCCGGGGTGTCCTTTTGGGAACGTACAGCGTCGCTCGGTCTGTACAATCACCCCGGAAACGACCCGACCAGTGAACGCGTCGACGCGACTCGGAATTTCATCGGCATGATGAACGAGACCGATGGTGACCGCGCCGGTGTCTACGACTTCGACCGAGACGGACACGTGCTCCATCACCTCGACGACGACCTCGAGGCAGCGCAGGCGAACGTCGAAGGCCACGCAGACGGCGGAACGAACATGGCCGACGGGTTCGAACTCGCACTTAACGACTACGAGAACTACGGCGAAGACGACCAGGAGCGAGTTACGGTTCTGCTGAGCGACGGACAGAACAACTATCCCGAAGATGATGCGGCGATGGACGCGCAAGTCGAGCGCGCGAACGAACTCAACGTCACGCTCTACACTGTCGGGTTGGGCGGCCTCGAGCACGATCCGATTCCGGAAGACGAACTCGAGGAGTGGGCCGAACAGACTGGCGGCTCGTTCCACAGCACGGACGACGCCGAGGAACTCTTCGATCTCTTCGAGACCATCGCGGAAGAAGAAGTCGAGGTCGATGCCGAACCAGAAGTCGAAATTACTGCGACACACGAACGAGACGTGACGGCAGACTACGCTGTCAGTGCCAGCGAACAGGTCGTCGAGATCGACTCCTGACTCGCTCGCTAAAACTGACAAATTGTGGATGGTGGCAATATCGAGATTGACTTGCTCAATTGAATTCAGTCGATAAGGCGCATACTGAGTGGGAATTTCCATCCTGTCACACACAAAAGTACTGTCGTCTCCCGGCAAGAAACATTATGTACGATAGATACGTCACTCTTCATTGGGGGTACGATATCCAATGGCGACACCGATGAGTAGCGACTCGAGAAAGGGGGAGATATTCGATCTGCTGAGCAATCAGCGTCGCCGCTATACGATTCACTACTGTAAACGCGAGAACGAACCGGTGACGATCGGCGACCTGGCGGAACACGTGGCGGCCTGGGAACTCGACAAGGAGGTCACAGAACTCACGTCTGCAGAGCGAAAGCGCGTGTACACGTCCTTACAGCAGACACATTTGCCGACGCTCGAGCGAGCGGACGTGATCGAGTTCGACGACCGAACGATCGAACTGACGGACGAGGCGGCGGACCTCGAGATCTACCTCGATATCGTCCCGTCGGGCTCGATTCCGTGGGCAATGTACTACCTCGGGTTGACGGCGATTGGCGCGGTCGTCGTGAGCGGACTCTGGTTGGGGGCGATACCAACGGAGACCGTTTCAGAGCTATTCTGGGGAACGCTGGTCTTTTCGGTGTTCGGAGTTTCGGCCGTCGTCCACGCGTTTCAGGCCCGAAAGCAGCAACTCGGACGAATGGAGCGTCCACCGTAATTAATGCTCAGACTCTCGAGACTCGCCATTGCGTTCCTCGTGATAGGTGCCGTGTTACTGGCGGGTCCGATCTACGGGTTTACCACCGTGAGCTCTGAGCGAGGGGTGGACGTCAGTACAGGGGGCGACTCAAGTGCGTACCTGGGTGTCGAACCAACTGGTGAGGAAATTGAAGGAAACGGTGATGCCGCCACTGTCGTTTACCTTCACAACAACGTTGGCACGGAGTTTACCAACCCTGATATCGTAGTCGATGGACTCGGTAACGACCTCGAGGTGGAGAGCAGTCCTGATACCCTCGGCCCAGAAGAATCAGGTGAGATCGTCGTTGAGTGTGTGGACGGAATTGGCGGACACGATGGTAATACGGTGCAGGTTGATGTGTTCGTTGAAGAGGCAGAATCCGAAGCAATGACGGTCTCTAACATCGCTCTCGAGTTCGATCTCGAGTACAATTGCCACCCTGGCGGCGGTGGCGGTCCCGGTGGTGGCGGTCCTCCTGGGTAGCCTATCGGACTAAACAAAGGAGGCTCTTCCTGACGAATATGACGAATAATACCTGCATGTTCGTGTTGTTGGCGATCAGTTACGATCGAGTTCGCTCGTCAGTCGCAACGTCGTTATCTCGAGTCCCCAATTCTGGACGCTATCGTCTCTCGGCGGCGACCCGAACGCCTTTTTAGCCCCGCACTCGGAGTTATTCGCATGTCGACCGAATCGATTAGTGACCGACGCGAGCATATTCGCTCGATCAGCGTGACGGCGCTGTCGGCGCTGCTCGGCGTCGCTGCCGGGTTTGCCTCGCTGGCGATTACCGGCGACGCCGCTTCGGCAGACGCGGCAGCGTCGGATATGCGAGGGCTCTTGCTCGTGTTGGGGGCAATCCTCGCCCAGTTCATCCTCTTTGACTTCACGAGCATTTACGGGGACGACGAGTTCGGGGCGAAACACTACCTGTACATCGTGTTCATGACCTTCTCGTTCTGGTTCGTGACGTTTGGTATCCTGCTCACCACGGGGGCAAGCGTCTAACAATGGCTGATGACAGTATCGCCGTCGTAGACTTAGATCGGTGCCAGCCAGATCGATGTAGCTACGAGTGTAAGAACTACTGCCCGCCGAATCGGACGGGAAAGGAGTGTATCACCCTTCGGGGTGAAGATACGGACGAAGGGCAACCCGAACAGATTCACATCTCCGAAGAGATCTGTCTGGGCGAAACCTGCGGAATCTGCGTCGAAAAGTGT
Source organism: Natronorubrum sediminis (assembly GCF_900108095.1). Taxonomy (NCBI): domain Archaea; kingdom Methanobacteriati; phylum Methanobacteriota; class Halobacteria; order Halobacteriales; family Natrialbaceae; genus Natronorubrum; species Natronorubrum sediminis. Next base: position 1,197,037 of record NZ_FNWL01000001.1, on the reverse strand, counting down.
CCCTTCGACGCCATCGAGATCATCAACCTCCCGAAGGAACTCCAGAACGATCCGGCCCATCGCTACGGCGAGAACGCCTTCTCGCTCTATGGGCTCCCAGCACCACAGGACGGGCAAGTCACCGGGATTCTCGGCCCGAACGGTATCGGGAAGACCACTGCCATCCGAATTTTAGCCGGTGAACTCGAGCCGAATCTCGGACGCCACGACGAAGACGTCGACTGGGACGACGTCCTCGAGGCCTATCGCGGGACGGAACTCCAGGACTACATCGCAGCCGTCCGTGACGGCGACGTGACGGTCGCCCGAAAGCCCCAGTACGTCGACCAGATTCCGAACACGTTCGATGGCAATACACGCGAGTTGCTCGAGCAAACTAACGAACGTGGGGCGCTCGACGAACTCGTCGAGCGACTCTCGCTCGGGCCGGTGATGGACCAATCGATCGACGACCTCTCCGGCGGGGAACTCCAGCGTGTGGCCATCGCGGCGACGCTGGCTCGCGATACGGACTTTTACTTCCTCGACGAGATCACGCCGTACCTCGATATCGGGCAGCGAGTGACGGCGGCCCGACTGATCCGAGACCTCGCCGAGAAAGAGGATCGGTCGATGCTCGTCATCGAACACGACCTCGCCATTCTCGACTTACTGGCCGACACGCTCCACGTCGCCTACGGTGAGCCCGGTGCCTACGGTGTCATTACGGCCCCGAAATCCGTCCGAAACGGGATCAACGAGTACCTCTCGGGCTACCTCGACAACGAGAACATGCGGATCCGACCGGATCCCATCGAGTTCGAAGAACACGCGCCTCGAGCGGCGAGTCACACTGAGCCGCTCGTCGAGTACCCCGACCTCACTAAGAGCTACGGCGACGGCGAGTTCTCCCTCGAGGTCGAGGGCGGGACGATCCGCCAGAACGAGGTGCTCGGCATCGTCGGTCCGAACGGCATCGGGAAGTCGACGTTCGCGAAACTTCTCACGGGGAACCTCGAGCCAGACGAAGGGGACGCGGACCTCGACCTCGACATCTCCTACAAGCCACAGTACGTGACGATCGACCAGCACATGCGCGTCGACGCGTTCCTCTCGTCGATCACGGACCAGTTCGGTTCGTCGTACTGGAACACCGAAATCGCTCAACCGCTCCAACTCGAGCGGATCATGGAGCAGAATCTCGCAGACCTCTCGGGCGGTGAACGCCAGCGGGTGGCAATCGCGGCCTGTCTCTCCGACTCCGCGGATCTGTACCTCCTCGACGAACCGTCGGCGCACCTCGACGTCGAACAGCGGGTGCAGGCGACGAGCGCGATCCGGCGCTACGCTGAACAACAGGACGCGACGGTCATGGTCATCGACCACGACACGTACATGATCGACCTGCTCGCGGACCGATTGATGGTCTTCGACGGCGAACCAGCCGAACACGGTCGGGCCAGTGGGCCACAACCGATGCGCGAGGGCATGAACGACTTCCTGGCGAATCTCGAGGTCACGTTCCGCCGGGACGAGCGTACGTCGCGTCCGCGAATCAACAAGCCCGATTCGCAACTCGACAAACAGCAGAAAGCAGACGGCGAGTACTACTACGCGCCCTGACGCTGGGGCGTGAATTGGTCTGTATTCGAAGCGATTCTTTCGACGGTACCTCACGACACCTCACGATGAGTCGCGAGTGCCGATAGCGAGTCCTACCAGCACGATCGCGAGCCCGAGAGCGAGGGCTCCGAGTACGGACGCCGAGACGACGAGCGTCCCGGTCGCGCCGAGGACGCCACCGATCGCAGCGACGAGCGTTCCCACGAGGACGAACGCGATACCGAGGCGTTCGTCGGTGACGAGCGTCGAGTCGGGTTCCGCCTTCGGCTCCGGTCGCTCGAGGGGATCCACGAGTCGCCACTCGGGTGTTTGCTCTCGCTCGAGTCGGTATCGCCCGCCCGAGAGTGAGGAGAGCAACGCGTCGCTGGCGGTTTGGAGCGAGGATTCCCACGCCCACCACTCCTCGTCGTTGGCCTCGAGATCCGTTCGCTGGACGTAGACGGGTTCGCCGACGATGTGGTCGATCGAGGCAGCGTCGTAGCCGATGTCTTCGACGAGTCGGGCGAGGAGAAACTCCCGGGACCACGGAATCGGTTTCTCGAGGGGGAACGAGGCGGTCTCGCCGTGGGGGAGAGAGACAGTGAGTTCGACTGTGGTGGAATCGACGCCGGCGACGTCGATGATGCGACCCTCGACGTACCCTTCAGGCGTCGTCATGATGTCGATCCGACCGAGTTCGTCGGCGAGGGCTCCGTCCGAAACGGACTCACTGGCATTCCCCTCGAGTCGGTCGTGAGTCGTCTCTCGGTCGTGTCGTCGGTCACTGAGTGAACCGGGAGCGTCGTCGAATCGCTCGTCGCGTCCGCGAGTGACCTCGATTTCGACTTCACCGTCGCTATCGCTGGTCTCGCGGTCGATATCGTTCGGTTCGGTAGGTTCGTCGGTCACGAGTGGGATGGTCGTCTCGAGCGTACGGGCGCGAGCGAGGTAAGTCGTTCCCGTCTCTTGCATCCCTGCGACAGGCTGACAGCCGGCTCACCTTTCCCGGCACGCTTTCGAGAACACGTCCCCCTCGAAGACACACAGACAGATCCGAACTGGGTGGAGTGCAATCTAATCGGTGAGGGTGTGGGGTAGCAGGCTGCCACCGAGAGGAGGGCCAAGTTAGCTAATCAATCGCTGACAGCTGCCACAGAGGTTCTCCTCTTTGATGTCGACTTCGCGGACGGTCGGCGAGAAGTTCATCACGCAGCGGTTGTTGTCACAGTGTTCGAGGCCGTAGGTGTGGCCGATTTCGTGGACGATCTCTTTACGGACGCGGTCTTGAAAGATGTCGGCTGCACTTTGATTCGAAAAGCCGCCGTCGCTCGAGGTCTGGAGGCGATAGGTCGAGACGACGCTGCCGCTGCCGTCGAGATAAGCGAGTCCGAAGACGTAGTTTCGACGGCGATAGAAGAGGTCGTGTGGCGTGATAGCGATGTTCTTCTCGCCGTTGCCGACGCGTTCGGCGAGTTGGATGAAGGTTTCTGCAGTGTACTGGTTTCGGTCGGCGTCGTACGCACCGTTGGGGACCGGTTGGGCGTCGTTGATCGTCACGTCGCAATCGTATACCGATCGCAACGCGGAAGAAGCCGCCCGTTTGACGTTGGCGGGGACGTTTCCGACCGGCACGATATCGACGAGCATAGCAAGTGCTATGGCGGCGGATGGCATAAACGTCCCGCCGTGTCCCACTCTCGCCGGAACCCGGAGACGTTGCTCGAGTCCTTGGCCGATTTCGAGTCACTCGTCGAGGTCGGTATCGGCCGTCGAAGCGATATCGCGGCGGCCCTCGTCGCTCGCAGCGCGAACGTCACCGCGACGGACGTTCACGATCGATCGGTTCCGGACGGCGTGGGGTTCGTCCGGGACGATATCGTCGATCCAAATCTTCCGATCTACGAGGGTGTCGAGGCGATTTACGCACAAAACCTCCCTCCTGAGTTACATCGCCCGGCACTCGACGTCGCTCGCGAGGTCGACGCTGCGTTCTTGTTTACGACGCTCGGTGGCGACCAGCCCGCGGTTCCCGTCGAGCGGGTGACCATCGACTCGGGGACGCTGTACGTGGCTCGCTCGAGCGAGTCTCGATGATCGACCTGGCTCGAGTGAGATCGATTTGGCTCAGGTGTGAGGAATGTTACCAGAAAACTACCAGTGGGACGCGTGACAGATCGCTCCGAACGAATTATCGGGGTGTACTTCCTTTCGCACACTAATGGCCAGTGAGTACGTGGTCGCTGCCGTCGCGCTCGTCGTTGCGCTCGTGGCCGTGGCGGTGGCAGTTTCGGGTTTCAGCTACCTCCTCTGGTTAGTGCTTCGAGTGTTCTCTGCGCCCGGCGTCGTCGTCCACGAGTTCGCCCACAAACAAGCCTGTGACGCTGCCGGGGTTCCCGTCGCGGAGGTGGTGTACTTCCGACTGGGTGACCCGCCGGGGTACGTTCGCCACCACCACCCGAAGCGCTATCGCACGTCGTTCCTCATCAGCGTCGCGCCGTTTCTGGTGAACACGATCATCTCCCTCGTCGCGTTCCTCGGGTTCGCCTGGCTCGTGACGACGACCGTCGACGTCGCGTCGGTCTCCGCGGCGGTTGCCGACCTGCGTGTCGCCCCACCCGAAACACTCGCGCTCGTCGGACTCAGCGGGTGGCTGGGACTCTCCGTTGGGATGCAGGCGTTTCCGAGCACCGGCGACGCGAAAACGCTCTGGACGCGCTCGAGTTCCGAGTGGCGCCAGTCGCCGCTCGTGTTGCTCGGCGTTCCCGTCGTCGTCGTCATCTACGTCGCGAACCTGCTCTCGTGGCTGTGGGCCGACGTGCTCTACGCGCTGGCGCTCGGCGTCGCCGCGTTTTCCGTCGTCGGCTGGATCGGTTTGTGATTCAACTGCAGCCGTGACCCTCGGTCCCCGTCTCGAGGCCAAATCCGACCGTCTTTATTCCTGCCCCTGCCTCTACTCGAGTATGAACGCAGATGCTGTCGTCCTCGATATCGATGGCGTGCTCGTCGACGTGGAAGACTCCTACCGACGTGCGATCGTCGAGTCGATCGAGACCGTCTACGACCGAACGATCCGCAAGCCCGACATTCAGCAGTTCAAAGACGCGGGCGGGTTCAACAACGACTGGGAACTGACGTACGCCGCAGCGCTGTACGTCCTCGCGACGGGTGAAGGGTACAGCACGTCCATCGACGAGTATACTGACGAAATCGCCGCTCGAGGCGGCGGACTCGAGGCCGCCGAAGGCGCGATTCGTGAGGAACTCGGCGCGCGGGCGACCCAGCGCGTCACGGAGCGCTGGGATCGAGAGCGACTCCGCGACGTCTTCCAGCAGTTGTACCTCGGAGCCGACCTCTATCGGGGCCTCGAGGGCGGGGACCCTGATCGAGAGACGCCCGGGTTCATCCACGACGAACCGGTGTTGCTCGGGGAAGGGACGCGCGAGGCCATCCTCGAACAGTACGACGTCGGCGTCGTCACGGGCCGGCCGGAAGCGGAGGCCGAAATCGCGCTGGAGCGTGTCGGTCTCGAGAGCGAGATTCCACTCGAGCACCGATTCACGATGGACGACTGGGCCGAAGGAAAGCCACATCCCCACGCGTTGACCACGCTTGCCGAGCGATTCGACGCCGACAGCGTCGTCTTCGTCGGCGACACCTTGGACGACGTTCGAACGGCCACGAACGCGGCCGACGTGGACCCCGACCGGGAGTACCACGGCGTGGGTGTCCTCACTGGCGGTCTCACGGGCGAGGCGGGCCGGCGTGCGTACGAAGCCGAAGACGCGGCGGCCGTGCTCGAGTCGATCGACGAACTGCCGTCGCTGCTCGAGTCGTAGGTGGGGATACTCGAGCGATCCGTCTTCCCTTGCAGGATCGCCTGGTCCGTGTTTCCTTGCAGGACCCCCGTCCGCTTTTTGTCGCTCGTCGGTGTAGCACGTCGGGAGATGGCCGAATTCACTCGAGACGATCTTCCCGGCGAACCGACATCGTGGTGGCTCGCGAGCACCCCAGAGTCGACGCGAGACGATGAGACGGGAGGTGGTGAGAGAGAAGGTGACGAAGCAGGGGATGAGGACGACGAAACCAGGACGCTGACGACCGACCAGTCGGTCGACGTAGCGGTCGTCGGTGCCGGAATCGCCGGTCTCTCGACGGCGTACTCGCTTCGCGAACGCGGCGAAACGGTCGCCGTCCTCGAGCGTGATCGCGTCGCGAGCGGGGTGACGGCGAAGTCGACGGCGAAACTGACCAGCCAACACGGCGAGATATACGACCACCTTCGTCGGGAGTTCGGCCGTCGACAGGCGAGACAGTACGCTCGCGTTCAGGAGGACGCGATCGATCGAGTCGAAGGACTGGTCGACGCCCTCGACATCGACTGCGGGTTCGAACGTCAGCCGTCGTACCTCTACAGCAACGAACCCGACGCGATCCAGCGCGAGACGGATGCCGCACAGGCTGCCGGACTCGAGGCGACGTACGTGACCTCGGTGCCGCCGTTCGAGCGGGCGCAGGCGGCCGTGCGCTTCGACGACCAGGCGTGGTTTCACCCGCGAAAGTACCTGCTCGCGATTACGGACGAATTGCGAGACGACGAGGGCGCGAGCGTCTACGAACGCACCCGCGTGACGGACCTCGATCCGGGGACGCCGTGTCGCGTTCACACCTCCGAGGGGACCGTGACGGCGCGGCGAGTCGTTCTCGCGACCGGGTTCCCCATCCTCGATCGGATCGGCTACTTCGCACGGATGCACCCCAAGCGTTCGTACGTGCTCGGGATCCGTCTCGCGGGCGATCCGCCCGAGGGGATGTACTACCGCTCGAGCGACAACTATCGATCCGTACGCAGCCATCGCGACACTGATGGCGAACTCTTGCTCGTCGGCGGCGAGAATCACAAGACCGGCCAGGGCGGCTCGACCGCCGAGCGCTACCAGCGACTCGAGCGCTGGGCTCGTGAACGGTTTCCCGTGGACGAGGTCGCCTATCGCTGGTCGACGCAGGATTACAAACCGGTCGACAAAGTGCCGTTCGTCGGTCGCGTCGGCGGGGCCGAAAACGTCCTCGTCGCGACCGGTTTTCGCGGCTGGGGGATGACGAACGGCGTCGCCGCCGGAACCCTACTCGCGAAGCTCGTTACGGGCGAGGAGCCCCCGGAACGCGACCTGTTCGACCCGCTTCGATTCACGCCGAAGACCTCGGCTGGCTCGGCGCTCACTGAAAACGCCGACGCGATGAGCCAGTTCGCGACCGACTGGGCGCGCTCGCTGCTCTCGCCCGGCCTCGAGTCCCTCGACCCAGGCGAGGGTCGGGTCGTCCGACAGGGTGGCAAACCCGTCGCCTGCTCGCGCGACGACGACGGTGAACTCCACGCGACGTCCGCCGTTTGCACGCACATGTACTGCGTCGTCGAGTGGAACGACGCCGAAGGAAGCTGGGATTGCCCGTGTCACGGCTCTCGGTTCGACCCCGACGGCGACGTGCTCGAGGGGCCGGCGACCGACGACTTGCCGAAGCGGGAGTCACTCGATGGGCCGCCATCGGATTCCGAACCCGGGTCGAACCGGTGACCGCATTCCGATCAGTAACTGCGGGCCGTGTATTTTGACCCGTAGTCGGACAATTTATGTAGGATATCGAACGAGTCTTCGATACTGGCGGATACACGCGTTCCAGCCCTCTCGTCGGCCCTCGTCGACCTCGGTCGGTTCCTCGGGATGTTCGCCGGCGTCGCCTGGCTGTGCGTCGTGACGGGAACCGTCCTCGCTCGAGTCAGCGACGCGTCGGTGACGGCCGTCCCCGCGGAGTGGCTCGGTATCAGTGTCCTCGCCGTCGCGTTCGTCGTGACGAGTTGGCTCGTCGACGGCGGATTCGACCGTCTCGGTGCCGATCCGAGCGGGGGTTTGACGTTCGTCTGGTTGGCCATCTTCTTCGTACCACTCGCATTCTTCCCGACGCGAGTGGCCCTCGACGCCGTCGCCAACAGTGCGGGCGTTCTCGACGCCGCGTTCATCCTCGCGACGACACTGTTTGCCGGCTGGCTCGCGTTCTACGGCGGCCTCGAGCGACTGTCACTCGCGCCGGACGACTTCCTCCGAATCGGCGTCTTTGTCGTCGCGCTCGGCTCGCCCCCCGTCGCTGCGCGCGTCCTCGCCGACGTGACGTGGTTCGCGGTCGATCCAGTCGCGGGTGCCCTCGCTATCGCCGTTCAAGGCGGTGCCTGCTGGCTCGGAGTTCGGATGGACGTTCCCTAATGCTGTCCGGCTGGACCCGCCGACGTCCTCACGCGTCCGAAAACGAGCCGAGGCCGGGGTAGTCGGCGATGATCCCGTCGACGCCCGCCGCGGCGAGCGCCTCGAACTGATTCCAGGTCGTCACCGTCCAGACGTTCACCGTTCGTCCCTCCCCGTGGGCTTCCTCGAGAACGTCGATACTCGGAGCCGCCTCTCCCGAAAACCCTGCGTACGTGGTCTGCTCGAGTCCAGTTTCGAGGATCGCGTTTCGCGGCGGGTGAACCGCCTCGCAGTCGTAGCGACGGGTGATCTCGAGGCCCGCCTCGAGGTCGTGCCAGACGAGCGTCGCGGCTGGATACCGGGGAGCCACGTCGCGAAGGGCCGCGAGAGCTCCCTCGCAGAACGACGAAAAGAGAATCTCGCCGTCGAACGCCTCGCACGCGTCGACGACTCGTTCGACGAACGGAGCCCACACCGCACGTCGCTCCTCGCGCTCGTCGGCCGGCAACGCCTCCGCAAATCGCACGTCGGTCGTCCCCGGATTCTTCAACTCGACGTTGACGCCCATCGTCTCGGGAATCGACTCGAGGAACGCCTCGAGCGTCGGCACCGTCGCGTCAGTTCCGAGCACGCGCGTCTCCTGGAGTTCCTTGAGTGGCGTCTCCCAGACGTGTCCCGAACCGTCGGTGAGCGGCCGTCCGTCGCGCGCCCCCTCGAGTCGTTCGTCGTGGATCACGACGGGGGTTCCACAGGCGGCCGGCTGAACGTCGATCTCGAGCATCGCCGTTCGGTCGTCATCGGCCGCGACGGCGGCCGCTTCGAGGGTGTTCTCGGGTGCGACGCCGGCGTAGCCGCGGTGAGCGATGACGGTCGGAGTGGCCATGCGTACACGTCTCTCTCCGGACTCATTGGTGTGGCGCTCGGCCCTGGTGAGAGTGAGATCGAACCCAAGACGAGGCTGGCTCGCATTCGGGATGATTGCCTGTTATCGCGACTCGAGTCCGACAGCTTCAGCGAGGAGCTCGTGTGAACGAAGCGTGTCCTCGGGGTCCGCAATCTGGTTTTGGATAATGACTTCGTCGACGCCGACCTGCGACGTGAGTTCCTCGAGAATTTCTTGTATCGTCTCCGGACTGCCGGAAACCGCTCGCGGCCACTCGCCTGGCTCGAGCGGAAGTTCAGTCGGCTCTGGCACCGACCCGAGGTAGTCGATTGCGTCCTCGACCGATCGAATCGGCAACTGATCGACCTGGCCGCGTCGGAGCGCTCGAGAGGAGGCGTCGGTCGCTGCCCGAAGCCGCGCGGCCTCCTCGTCGGTTTCGGCGCACGTCGCGTTCACTGCCAGCATCCCGTACGGTTCTGCCGGGCCCGCACCGAACGGCGAGGGCTCGAAGTGTTCTCGGTACACCTCGAAGGCGCGGACGGCCGGCCCCGGCCGGATGAACGCGGCAAAGCAATACGGCAGTCCGAGTTCGCCGGCGATCTTCGCACTCGAGGGACTCGAGCCGAGGACCCAGGTTTCGGGTTTCGTGTCATCAGCGCTAGGAAGCTCGAGCCCGCTGAAGGGATGCTCCGCCGAAAAGCCGTCGTGAAGGTGTTTCGTGACCTCCTCGATCTTCTCGGCGTGATCGTTCGGATTCCGTCGCTGACTTCGATCCGTCTGTAAGGCCAAGTCTCGCGTCGGGTTGCCGGTCGCTCGTCCGAGTCCGAGATCGATGCGCTCGGGGGCGAGCGAATCCAGGACGCTGAACGACTCTGCGACCTTGTAGGGGCTGTAGTGATTGAGCAGGACCGTTCCGGAACCGACGCGGATGTCCTCCGTTTTCCCCGCGACGTGGGGAATCAGTACCTCGGGTGTCGTGCTCGCGATCGAGTCCGGAAAGTCGTGGTGTTCGGCTACCCAGAACCTCGAATAGCCGAGTCGTTCGGCCTGCTTTGCGCGTTCGACGGTCCCCTCGAACGCGTCCGTTGCGTCCCCACCCTCCGGAATCGGCGCGAGATCGACGATCGATAGCTCCACGTTCGTGGTTGGGCGCAGTCGAATAAGTGTGTCCGCTTTCCGGATGAGACGAGGTGACTATCGACGGCCGAGCCTTGAGGGGCCTCGAGCCCGTCTCTCCACTATGACCGAGACCACGCTCGAGGACGTCGAACGGAGTCTGAATCGGGCGACCGAACTGGAGACCGAAGCGGCCGTCTCCGTCCTGCGAACGGCCAGACAGGATCTCGAGGACCTCGGAACTGCCGCAGATGTCGACGAGGAACGTCGACGCGAACTCGAGGATCGACTCGACCAACGAATTCGCGAAGTGGAAAACCGCGACGCCTACGACAGCGGCCTCGGATCGGCGATGAACCCGGAGGACGGCGACGCACCGTAGAATGACGGGGTGTCGTCGGATGGCGACGAATCCGGAGGACGGCAACGTACCGTCAGACGACGAGACGGTCGGACTCGAGATATAACAGTGGATTGATAGGCACTGGCTGCAACCGAGCACTCATGAGCGAATCGGGCCGAGACGCGGAGACGGATACTACCGTTACCGTCGAGATCGATCAGGACGAACTCTACACGGCCGTTCGAACCGGAATCGAGGACGCGCTACTCGACGTGCTGGGGACCGTCCTCTTGTTGGCTCTCGCCTTGCTCTTGGTCGGTGTCGGTGTGCAGGCAATCGTCGAGACACCGTCGTCCGTCAACGTTGCGTTCGGTGGCGTCATGGTCGGTCTCGGGCTCGCGATTACTGCAGCGGCGTTCGACTTGCTTCCACCGTTTCGAGGCTAACGTTCTCGCTCGGGTTCGCCACCGTCCCAGAACCCGGCGAGAACGGCCGCCCTCCACCCCTTTTATTCGGGTGCCCCACCGAAGGTAGGTATGCGAATTGCACTACTCGGCGGCACCGGCGACATCGGGCAGGGCCTCGCCCTGCGGTTTGCACACGATACGGACCACGAGGTCATCATCGGCTCGCGCGACCCGGAGAAGGCGCGTGAAGCCGTCGCGGAATACGAGGAGACGCTCGACTCGCGCGGCGTCGACGCGAAAATCACCGGCTTCGTCAACGAGATGGCGGCGGATCGCGCCGACGTCGTCGTTCTCAGCGTCCCGCCGTACTACGCCGGCGACACGGTCGAAGCCGTCGCGGACTCCCTCGACGAGGACACGATTTTGGTCACCCCCGCAGTGGGCATGCAAGGCGACGAAGACGGCCTGCACTACCACCCGCCCGGAACCGGCAGCGTGACCCAACTCGTGGCCGAGCGCGCGCCAGAGGACGTCCCCGTCGTCGGCGCGTTCCACAACCTCGCGGCCGACGCCCTCTCGAATCTCGACAACGAACTGGATCTCGACACGCTACTCGTCGCGGACGACGACGATGCAAAGGAAACCGTTCGCAACCTCTCGAACGAAATCGAGGGGCTGCGCGCGCTCGACTCCGGCCCGCTTGCTAACGCCGCCGAAGTCGAGAGCGTTACCCCCCTCGTCATCAACATCGCGAAGTACAACGAGGAACTCCACGATGTCGGTGTGAAGTTCTTGTAGGCTACGAAACGTCGGTTTCTACAGCAGAGACAATCGTTCGACGAAACAAGACGGTCCCCATTCGTGTGTCGTGGCGCGCGCTGTCGATCGGCCGAGAGCGAGCGAGACCGATCGACGAAGCCGTGCGAGGGGTGAGGACCGCAGCGACGACAGGAGCGAGGACCGCAATCGGCTGGGGAGGACGTGGAAATCCATGTTGGCAGTACGAGAAGTGTGCTCGAGTTACGGATCAATTCTGAAAGCATAGCTCAATTTTGAAAGCATGGATCAGCTCTCAAGGCGTGCTCGAGCCCTCGCCAGCCCCGGTGACGCTGACGAACGGGACTGTTCCGACCACGAGCCGTTCGCTTTTGACCCTCCCCCACCTACAGCGGGTCATGCGAATCGTCACGACGCTGCCCTCGGCGACCGAACTCGTTGCGGTCCTCGGTCTCGAGCCGGTCGGCGTTTCCCACGAGTGCGACTACCCGTCCGGCGTCGAATCGATCCCGTCGGTCACGTCCTCGAGAATCGACGTGGACGCCTCGAGCGGCGAGATCGACGAGCAGGTCCTCGAAGCGACTGGCGACGGCGGGAACGACGAGGCCGATTCGGGTGTCTACGACGTCGACACGGCTCTCCTCGAGTCCCTCGAGCCGGATCTGATCGTCACGCAGGGCATGTGCGACGTCTGTGCGGTCGACGAGGTGGTCGTCGAAGACGCTGTCGAGGAGATCGAGGCCGACCCCGAAATCCTTACCACGGACCCGCATAGCGTCGGTGACGTTCTGGACGATCTCGAGCGAATCGGTCGCGCGACGGGCCACGAGGAACGCGGCCGAAACGTTCGGGCTGCCCTCGAGTCCCGAATCGACGCGATCCGCGAGCGAACCGCGGATCTCGCTCCAGCGGAGCGTCCGCGGGTCGCTATTTTCGACTGGACCGACCCCGTCATGATCGCGGGCCACTGGAGTGCCGAACTGGTCGAATGGGCCGGCGGCGAGTACGGACTGGCCGGGGTGGGCGAGCGATCCACACCTCGCGAGTGGGCTGACATCCGCGAGTACGACCCCGAACTCGTCGTCGTCGCGCCCTGTGGCTTCGGCCTCGAGCAAACTGCCGAAAACGCCACGGATCTCACCGACCGCGAGGGCTGGGCGGACCTCACGGCCGTCCAAAACGGTCGCGTCTGGGCGATGGACGGTCACCACTACTCGAATCGCCCCGGCCCGCGGCTGGTGGACACGCTCGAGGCGCTGGCACCGATCGTTCAGCCCGAATCGTTCGACCCGGAGACGCCGCCCGAAGCGCTCGAGGAAATCGCGGTTCCGTTCGCGGACCTGCTCGACCGTCGCGAGGCGGACGCCGAGTTGCGACCATGACCGACGATCTGCCCACCGACGCCGGGCCCGCGCTCGTGCTCCCGAGTGAGATCCGCGAAACTATTCTCGAGCGGGCTCGAGCGGAGTCCCCCGAGGAAATCTGTGGCATCTTCGGCGGCGAGTACGACGACGCTCCCGGGGGAACGAGTCGCGTTCGTTCACACTATCCCACCGAGAACGTCGCCGAGTCGCCGCGAACGCGCTATCGGATCGATCCCGAGGCCCAACTCGAGGCGTTCGAACGACTCGAGGATGCCGGCGAGGAGATCGTCGGCTTCTATCACTCTCATCCCCGCGGGACACTAGCACCGAGTGCGACCGACGTCGCTGCCGCGACGTGGCCCGATCGCTCGTATCTGATCGTCTCGCTTTCACCCCTCGAGATCGGGTCGTGGCGATGGCGCGCAGGCGAGGATCAGTTCGAACGAGAACGGATTATTCTCTCCGCGTAACCACCGTCTTGCTCCCCCTTCTCGCTCACACACCCTTTTTCGCTCTTTTCCTCTCTCATGCGTCATATTACTCGCGCCAAACCCGAGACGTTCCGACTCGAGCCCGATACATACCGTAAGCGGACGACTCGAGACAGTAACGATAATAAATAATTATCCAATACGTTAATTACCATACTCGAAGAATGATGGACTATGTCAAAGGGTAACTCGGAGCAAATCGAGACGACTCAGAGTTTCAACCTCACGATTTCACACCGTTCGATCGAACTGCTCGGACGAATTTCGGTGACGATGCTCGTCGTCGGACTCTGTCTCGGCGCTACCAGCCTCTTGAGCTGGTTCTGGATCGAATCGGCGGTTCTCCCTCAACAAGACGGGACGGAAGCGCTCATCGTCGAAGGCTACACGCCGCTGGTGTTCCTCCTCGTTGCCGCCCTCGCCGCACCGGTGGTCGCCGGTCTCGCTGGGGTTGTCGAAGGGCAGCGCGTTCTCTCGAGCGAGGACGTCCTCCTCGTCGGCGTCGGCAGTTTCATCGGGGCGACGGTACTGGTCTTCGCCGCGGGCATTTTCATCGGTTCGACCGGCGGCGACGGCGGGGCCGGACTCGGCGCGATGGACCTCCTTGGGCTGGCTGGCCTCAGCGGCGTCGGTAGCGCGATTGCCGGCGTGCTAACGGCAGCGGTGACCAGAACGATCCGAACCAATCACCCGGCGATTCCGCCGGCTCGACCCGCGGCGTCGACGAGCGCACAGCGCGACTCGAGTGAAACTGAGGACGAATAACCCGCTTCCCAGTAGACGGCGGTGGAACGTCGGTACGAACGCGGTTTTCGATCGGACGAGACGACGAACGCGAAGAGAGCGAACCGTATCTGCGAACGAGAGCCGTCTTTCCCGCGACGGTGTCGACTCCGCCGTCTTTCCCGCAACGGTGTCAACTGTCACCGCGACCGTGACGAATCAGGTGTTGGCTCGGTACTTCCGTCGAAAAACACGAGTGGAGCGCGTCGCTCGAGGACGCGACCGTCGTTTCAGGTCACGGAGTAAACCGACTGAACGCGCCGATACCGAGTGCCCCGATGGCCGCGATCACGCCGAGTGCGCCGAGGAGCTGGCCGAACCCAGCAACGGCGGTCGACGAGCCGGTCGCGCTCTCGCCATCAGTGTCGTCCTCGTCGTCAGATTCAGCGTCGCTGGAGGACTCCGTGTCGTCGACTTCTTCGTCGTCGACGTCGAGTTCGAGGTCGAGATCGAGTTCGAACCAGTTCGTTCCGGCCTCGTCGGCTGGCAAGTCGAGTTCGGAGTCGATGATACTGTCGCCGGTCTCGTCTTCGACGAGGAACTCGTTATCGACGAGCGAGGTCGTCGCGTGGTCGTCCTCGAAGTCAGCGTCTCCGGTGAGATCCTCACTCTCTCCCGTGGTCGTGTCGATTTCGAACGAGAACTGCCTGTCCGAGTCTCCCTCGATCGCGACCTCGAGTTCGCCCTCGACGGACATTTCGTCGCCTTCCTCGTCGATCTCACCCTCGAGACCGTCGGGCGCCGTCACCTCGGCTTCGATACCGGAGTCGGTCTCGAGGTTCGGGAAGGACGTACTGGTGGATTCCCACGTGCCGTCGTCGATCACGCCAACGATCTGGATGTACTCGTCGTCTTCATCCGCCGACGGGAACTCGAGGCCCTCCTCGAGGGCGACTTCTCTGTCGGCGTCCTCGGCGAAGGAGATGAACCCTCCCTGACTGGTGGCGACGAACGCATCTTCGTCCTCGTCGACGTCGCCTTCCTCACCCTCTGGAGATTCGCCGTCGCTCTTCGAGGACTTGTCCACGCTGACGTCGGTCGTCGCGTGGTCATCCTCGCTCTCGACTTCCGCCGTGTGCTCGTCGACGTCGTCTTCGTCCACGTCCCACTCGAGGGTCACCGTCTCCGAGTCGCCGGCGTCGAGCGCGACGGTTTCCGTGGTCTCTTCGTCGCTCACCGAAACCGTCACTTCTTGCTCGACAGCGTCGTCTCCCACGTTCTCGACGGTCGCGTCGACGGTCACGGTCTCGCCCGCCGTCGCGTCGTCGGCCTCGATCGACACTGCAGTCGACGACTCCTCGCCCTCGAGGGTGACGTCTTCGGTGGTCGTCTCGGCTTCGCCCACGTCCGTCTCGACGGTCTCCTCGGCGTAGCCGTCGGCGTCGACCGTCAACTCGGTGGCTCCGGACTCGAGGACGAGGTCGTACGTTCCGTCGTCGTCAGTCTCGGCTGTGGGACCACCGTCGGCCGCGTCGACGGTCGCGCCGTCGATCGGTTCGCCGTCGTCGTCCTCGACGGTCCCCTCGACTGTTCCCGTGACCGAGTCGCTCTCTTCGATCTCGAGGTCGAGCGCGAGGTCGAACCAGTTGTCGCCTTCGTTCGTCGACGGCAACCCGAGCGCGCTGTCGATGACCGTGTCGCCGGTCGTATCTTCGACGAGGAACTCGTTGTCGACGAGCGAGGCCGACGCGGCTGAATCGTCGAAGTCACCGCTCCCGCTCAACTCACCGCTATCGCCAGTCGTTCCGTCGATATCGAAGCTGAACGAGCGATCCTCGTCGCCGTCGACGAGCACCGTCAACTCGCCTTCGACCGTCATCTCGTCGGCGTCCTCGTCGAACTCGCCGTGGAGTCCGTTGCGAGCCTCGACGTCGGCGTCGGCCGCACCGGCGTCGAGCGTCGGGAACGACACGTCGGTCGACTCCCAGGTGCCGTCGCCGTAGACGGCTCCGTCCAACTCGATCGGCGTCTCACCGTCGTCCTCGGCGGGGAAGGACACGCCCTCGCTCTCGGCGTCGCTCTGACTCGACTCGTCGAACGCGACGAATCCGTCTTGGCTCACGGCTGAGAACTCGGCCACCCGCTGATTCTCGGGTGACTCCTCGTCGGTCTCGTTTTCGTCTTCGCCGTCGTCACCCTCGTCCGACTCGCCGGCGACCTCGACGGTCCCCTCGCCCCAGTTCAGTTCGTCGTCGTCATACTCGGAGAGGCCGGTCGCCCCGTCCCAGATCTGCGAGTCGTCGTCGATATCGACGTCGCCCGTTTCGCCGGGTTCGCCGACGACGACGAACTCCAGCGTGACGATCGTCGCGTTCATGCTCTCCATCGAGTCGCCGTCGGTTATCGAATCGGTCAGTTCGTCGCCGATGATCTCGAGGCCACTCGGCGTCCACTCGACGTCGGCCGACCCGTCGTTCGCGTCGACCTCGAGTTCCTCGTCGTCGTCGAGATAGGTGTCAGCGTCGGTGAGTTCGACCTGCTCGTCGTCGTAGTCGATACGAAGATCGTATCCCGAAATGTCGGCGTCATCGTCGTCGGTCAGCGTCCGTGCGTCCACGTCTACGCTCACCCGCTCGCCCGGTTCGCCCTCAGCGTCAGACGGCGTTACCTCGTACTCGGCTGACGAGTCGCTCGAGGCCTGAACCGGCTGCGTGGCGTCGTCGTGTTCGCTCGCCGTCGTTTCGAGCGTCGCGTCCGGTGGTGTCGCCTCGCTCGGCTCGTCACTCCCACTCGCGAGGAGACTTTCACCACCGACAGCGAGGGGCAACGCGGCAGCTCCGATAGCGCCTACCGCGAGTAACACGGCGATCGCTGCAAGCGCGGTTATTCGACGGTTCCGGCGCTCGTTGCGGTTGCGTCGTACACCGTACAGATCTTGCATCTTCAACAATGATATATGTCTTCGTATTTATTATTTCTCCCAAGATAGTATGGGTATTACGAATATCTCAAATAGAATTTCACTCTCGTTTAGCATATTTGAGCGTTGTGCTCGACTAGAGGCGGCACTCAGACGGTCGAAACAACCGACTTACGCACCGTCGTTCGCCGCCCTGAGCACGTCTGGCACCCATCCCTGATTCGGGTCGTCCGTTTCCCGCATCCACTCGATCAGTCGTTGGCGCATCTCCCGTCGGTCGTCGGCGTATCCGGGATGATCGATCAGGTTGTTGAGTTCGGCCGCATCGGCCTCGAGATCGTACAACTCGTCGACGTCCGGACCGTTGTAGACGTACTTGTAGCGATCCGTTCGGACCGTTCGCTGGGTGTAGAGCCCGAACTCGTCGCCGTGGTACTCCGCGAAGACCGATTCGGGCCACGCGTTGGGAACGTCATCGGGGTCGCCGCCCGCCTCGAGCAATGGTGCCAGACTTTGCGCGTCGAACGAATTGGGGACGTCGACACCGCCCATCTCGAGGAACGTCGGCGCGAGGTCGTGGAGGTGGACGGGCGCGTCACAGACCGATCCCGGCTCGACGACGCCGGGCCAGCGAACCTGCAGGGGAATTCGGTAGGTATCGTCGTACATCAACGGCCCCTTGTTGAATTGGCGGTGCGCGCCCACGAAGTCACCGTGATCTGAGGCGTGAATCACGGCCGTTTCCTCGGCGAGGCCGAGTCGCTCGAGAGTATCGAGGATCCGATCGAGTTGGTCGTCGATCAAGGTGGTGAACCCCCAGTACTTCGCGATCGCTTCGGCCCAAATGTCCCATTCGAAGCCCTCAACACCGCGGTAGTGGAGGTAGTTTTCCTGCACCTGGGGTTTCCCCTCGTACGTTTCGGCGTAGCTCTCTGGGGGCTCGATCTCACTCGGGTCGTACATCGAGGCGTAGGGTTCGGGGACGACGTAGGGGTGATGGGGGCCGTAGAAATCCGCTCGGTGGAAAAACGGGTCGTCGCTGTCGCTGCTGGGATCGTCTTCGGCGTGGCCCTCGAGCGCTTCGATCGTTCGTTCCGCGAGAAAGTACGCGCGAGTGTCTTCGACGCTGACGGGCGTTTTCGCGGCGACGAACGTCCCGTCGGTCGAATCCCGTGGATCGCTACCGGTGTAAATCTCCTCCTCGAAGTCGACTTCGTCGACCGGAACGCCGCGGTCGCTGCGATACCTGCGGAACGCCTCGTCGATATCGTCGTGGTGCGTATCGCTGCCGCCGAGGTACGTGAATCCGAAGTCTCCCGGCGTCTGGTCTCGTCCGACGTGCCACTTTCCCGTATAGCTGAGCCGATAGCCGGCGTCGGCCAGCAGTTCCGAAAACGTCGGCGTCTCCGGGGAGAGATTCGGCTGGATCGCGTCCGCCTCGTGGCTGTTATTGAGCATTCCGTGCGTGTGTGGCCACTGGCCCGTCATGAGCGACGCTCGAGCGCTCGTGCAGATGCTGATCGGCGTGAACGCCCGTGAAAATCGCATTCCGTCGCTCGAGAGCCGATCCATCGCCGTCGTCTCGACCGGTGGTCCGTTGGGGGCGCTGCAGTCGTATCGCTCCTGATCGGTGAGCACGAAGAGGACGTTCGGCGTGTCGAAATCGGCCATCGGGCGGCGTACACCGACACCGAAGTTAATGGTGGGCCCTGAACTACACCAAGTACCCGTACCGGCGGTGCTTACGTGAGGTCGTCGAACGTCGGTCGCTCGAGGTCGCCGGGGAAGTCGTCCACTGGCACCTGCGTCTGGTCGCCCGTGTCCATGTCCTTGATCGTCACTTCGTCGTTCGCCAGGTCCTGTTCGCCGGCGATGACGACCGTCTCCGCGTTGATCGAGTCGGCGTAGTTCAGTTGCGAACCGAAGGAGCGACCGGCGACGTCCGTCTCGACGACGTGACCGCGTTCGCGCAGGTCGCGGGCGATTCGTGCCGCCTCGGGGCGCGTGTCGCCGACTTGCAACACGTAGTAGTCGGTCGTCACCGCCTCTTCGGGCCAGACGCCCGCTCGCTGACAGAGCAACGAGAGCGTCGCGTGGCCGGGGGCGACACCGACCGCTGGCGTTGGCTGCCCGCCGAAGCTCTCGATCAGGTCGTCGTAGCGTCCGCCACCGAAGATAGACCGGGAGACCTCTCCCGTCGAGTCGAAGCACTCGAAGACGACGCCGGTGTAGTAATCGAGTCCGCGTGCCGTCTCGAGCGAGATCGTACAGTACTCGCGTGCGCCGAAGTCCTCGGCCGCCTCGAGGACGTTCTGGAGGTTCTCGACCGCGTCCGTTACTCGCTCGTTCGCCGCGAAGGATTCGACTCGCTCGAGGTCGCCGTCGGCGATGAGGTCGTCGAATTCGACTGCCTGGTCGGCCGAGAGTCCGGCACCGATCAGCAGGTCGTGATACTCGGCGGTAGAGAGCTTGTCCGATTTGTCGACCGCGCGAATTGCGGCTTCGGTGTCGATGTCGGCGTCGTAGCTCTCGAGGACGCCACCCAGAATGTCGCGGTGGGAGATGCGGAACTCGAAGTGTTCGCCGGTGAGCCCGAGGTTCCTCAGCGCGTCGGCGGCCCAGGCGAGAATTTCGGCGTCGGCGTCGGGCTCTGAGGAGCCGAAGATGTCGACGTTGGTCTGGTAGAACTCGCGTTGGCGACCCTGTTGAACCTGCTCGTAGCGCCAGAACGGGCGTGTCGAGACCCACTTGATCGGCTTCGAGAGCTCCTGTTGTTTGGCGACGACCATCCGCGCGACGGTCGGCGTCAGTTCGGGCGTCAGCGTGACGTGGCGGCCACCCTGATCCTCGAAGGAGTAGAGTTCGTCGACGATGTCGTCGCCGCTCTTGTCGGTCCAGAGTTCGGCGCGCTCGAGAGTGGGAGTGCCGATCTCGCGGAAGCCGTAGCCGCGAGCGGTGTCCTCGAGGGTGTCGATGGCCTCTCGTCTGGCGGCCATCTCGCCGGGGTAGAAATCACGAAAGCCCTTGATCCGGTCGTACATGAGTAGCGGTTCGCCGAGGGCGAACTTCTATCCTGTTGTTTGGGGATGGCCCGCGAACGAGTCACTCGAACCGGCTCGAACGCCACTCAATCAGTTCCGAACGCCACTCGATCAATCCCGAACGCCACTCAATCAGTCCCGAACGCCACTCAATCAGTTCCGAACGACATCCGTCACGTACGTCTGCTCGTGAGGCGGAAACACGTCTTCGACGGTCCCCGGAACGTCTTCTGTGGCGATGATCGCTCGCAGTTCGGCTTCGTAGTCCGCTCGGTCGATCTCTTCGCTCGGTCCAACGGTCACCTCGAGCGTCGCGTCGACCAGTCGGTCGACTGCCGTCCGGCCGAAGCCAGAGAGCGGTGCAATGTAGTCCACGTCGAAGCGATCCTCGAGACTCTGTGCCTGCGCTCTCGAGACGGTCGGCACTCGGTCGTCACGCCGCGTCCCGTCGGCAATTGCGTCGTACTCCGCCTGAGCAAGTTGCTCGAGGGCGTGCAGGTGAACCTGCTGGATGCCGTTGCGAGGAAAGCCGTCGTCGCACATCGTCTCGACGGCCTCGTGAGCAACGTCGGGATCTAACTCGAGTCGTTCGAACGCGAACCCCATCCGTTCGGCCGTCTCGCGGGCGTGTTCCCAGTCGTCGCTCACGTCGAAGTGTGCCGTCACGAGTGTTACGTCGTAGAACTCCTCTAAGAGAAGCGCTGCGAGCGTCGAATCCTTGCCACCGCTGTAGAGGACGCCGAGGTCCATCAGCGACGCTTGATGTCGAAGCTTTTCGAGTCGGGCTTCAGTTCCTGCAGGAGTTGTTTCATCTTCTGATCGTCGATTTTCCCCTGAATGCGCCCGCTTCGAGCTAGCGTGACGACCTGTCGTTCGACCTGCTCGCCGAAGTCGGGCTTGCTCATCTTGACCGTGTTAAGCCGCTTTCGCGCGTCGTCGGTCAGGTGCTGGCGCAAGACGGCCTTTTTCTGGGCTTCGGCCTGTTGTTGGGCTGCCTCCTGGGAGGCCTCGCCGCCCTGGGAGTCGGCCTGTTCTTGTAGCTGCTCCATTTTCTTTTGTCGGAGCTCCTCGAGTTTCTCTTCGTCGGGTGAGCCACTCATAGTGATGTGTAGTTGTTGTGTGCCACAGTGGAAAATGATTACGGACGAGCGCGGCTACTGCAGGCGCTCACGTCTGAACCAACGCGAAAACTGATCTCCGCCGTGTTAGGCGTAGCGCTCGAGTTCCGGTCGGTCGAGGTCTTCGAGGACGGAGCCAGCGGTGTCGTCGAGTAGGCTCTGTCCCTCGGGGGTGATTCGTCGCCCCTCTCCCTCTGCAGTCTCGACGAGGTCTTCGTCCTCGAGTTGCTGAAGGATGGTCCGAATCAGGTTCTTCGAGCCGTCGGCGCGTTTGTCGGGGGCGACCTGGTAGCGGTTCGAGCCACCTTTCGCGCCGCCGTACTCCGTCGACAGTCGTTCGACACCGACAGGGCCGCGGTCGGCGACCTTGCGCAGGAGACTTGCTGCACGAACTGCCCAGAAGTCTTCTTGTTCTGGTGGCAGGTCACGGTCGACTCCGCTTTTGACGAACTTGCCCCAGTCGGGTTCCTCCAGCCGTTCCTCGAGATCGTCGGCGAGCGCCTCGATGAGGTCGTCCGCCGGAACGTCGTACATCGTAGCCATTGGCGTTGAGTTTCCGTCCGCGGCATTTAAGACCATCGTTGTCCTGGCGTGTGGCGGTGCGTGACGACGTGACGTACGCGTTTCGCCACTCCGCGTATTTGACGTGCTACTCCGACAGTGCTCGTCGGCCGGAGTGCACCGTCGTCCGTCGAGAAAATCCCCGGAGGCGATAGGTCTATGTGCCACTGTCACATGCACCAATTTGCATCGCTATGAAACCGTGCCACAACTGTCAGGCGGTCATCGACGAGTATCTCTTGGACAAACAACTCGAACCCCTGCGCGAACTCACAGTCGACGATTTCAACGTTTGCGTCGACTGCGCGACCATCGTTTCCGATGCGTGCGTGGAGTGTGGCGGCGCGGTCTACGTCCCCCGAAATCACACGGAGACGCCCGATTACTGCCCAGCGTGTCGATCGAACCAGATCGAGCAGACGGGCATCGACCCCGGGTGGAATCTCGATACGCAGTCTGTCTGAGACGGACGACTGTCCGTTGTTTCCAGACCGACCGCATACCGTCCTGTGGTCTCCTGGACACAGTTTCGGTAAACCGTAACCGTTGAACGGGCGGCCCGTTCTCGGCTTTTCGAGCGACCTCGAACCGAGCCAGCAGCCTCGCAGCTTCTTCGTCCGCTCGCTGATCCTCTCGATTTTGTCTTCGATCTGTTCGGGATGTGGCCCCTCGACTCGGTCCGCGTCCCTTTTCGTGCTGGGCGCGAAACGCACGGTATGGACGAACGTGGCGCTCTGGCGCTACTCGAGGGAGAACTCGAGTCCGTCGGAGACGACGCCGCCGTCGTCGATGACCTCGTCATTACGACGGACATGCTCCACGAGCGGACGGACTTTCCGGCCGGAACGACCCGCTACACGGCGGGCTGGCGAGCCGTGGGTGCCTCGCTCTCCGACGTTGCGGCGATGGGTGCCGAGGCGACTGCCGCCGTTGCGGCCTACGCAGCTCCCGAATTCGACCGCGAGGAACTGCTCGCTTTCGTTCGGGGTGCGAGCGACGTTTGTGAACTCGTCGACAGCGAGTACGTCGGCGGCGACCTCGACGGTCACGAGGAGTTCACCGTCTCGACGACGGCAATTGGCCACACTGACGCACCGGTTACTCGAGACGGCGCACGGCCCGGTGATCTCGTCTGTGTAACGGGCACACTTGGCCGTAGCGCGGCCGCTCTCGAGTTGTTCGATCACGCCACGGAGACGAACAGCGAGGGAACGGACACCTCGAAGACGGACGCCTCAGGGACACTCGAGCGAGCAAACGACCTCTTTCGGTTCGAACCACGAGTCGGGGCGGGCCGAGCGCTCGCTCCTCACGCGAGCGCGATGATGGACTCGAGTGACGGCCTCGCTCGCTCGCTTCACCAACTCTCGGCGGCGGGCGAGTGTGGCTTCGCCGTCGACTCGAGCCAGCTTCCCGTCGACGAGACGCTTCTCGAGGTAACAGCGACCGACGAGGAAGCCCTCGACCTCGCGATTACGTTCGGAGAGGATTTCGAACTCGTCGCGACGATTCCCGAGGACGCGCTCGTCGACGCCCGTTCGTCGAGCGACGTCGACCTCTCAGTCGTTGGCTCGGTGACGGAACCAGCACACGGAATTACGTTAGATGGTGACGCGCTCGAGGATTGTGGGTACACACACGGCGACTAGTGGATAAGAGGCGGTAGATCCAGCGGGGAAGAACCGACGGATTCTGCTGTTACTGGACGACCTCGAGTGGCACTGGCATAAAGCAGAGCAAGCCGAGGCCGAACGTGGCTATTCCGATCAGCTGTCGGCCCATGCCGAGTTCGTCGTCGGTGACGGGTTCTGCGGCTCCGGCAGACGCGAAGAGCGTCGTGAGGATCGCCCAGAGAATCCAGATGAACACCGTCTGAAAGCCGTATCCACCGACGAAGTACAGGTATCCTGCGAGTGCGACGAGCAGCGTCGGCACGAGCGAACTGATCGTGTCGAAGAGTCCGTCGCTCATCGACCGGAGGATGTGTCCGCCGTCGAGTTGCCCGACCGGGATTAGATTGAGGAAGGTGACGAACATGCCGACCCACGCTCCGATGACGACCGGGTTGATATTGCGCGTCGGATCGTCGGTGTACATCGGCTGATCGACTGCCATCGCCAGGAACTCGAGCAAGGGCGGGATTCCGAGCCTGAAGCCGCTGCCGTCAGCTTCTTCGACGACCGATTCGGGGACGGTAACCGGCGGGAGGTGGAGTCCGATGACGGCCACGACGATCGTCGCAGCCAGGCCGGCGAGGGGGCCAGCGACGCCGATATCGAAGAGGGCCTTTCGGTTTGGCATCAGGCCTTTGAGTTTGATGACTGCCCCCATCGTCCCGATGATCGTCGGAACGGGGAGGAAGTACGGCAGCGAAGCGTCGACTTCGTGATAGCGACTCAGCACGTAGTGACCGAGTTCGTGAACGCCGAGGACGCCGAGGACCGCGAGCGCGAACGGCCACGCGTAAACGAGATCGACCGGGTTCGAGATCGGATCGAGCGACGGATACCACCACGCCGCGCCGACGAACAGCGTCGAGAACACCGTCGCGACGAGGAGAACGATGTTCGTCCACGGGATGCCGTCGATACCGAGGTCGATCGGTTCGGCGACGAGCACGAACTCGCCGTAACGAGTGGTCAACTGCGGGTCGTATCCCGCCTCCCGAAACACAGGCCACAGTTCGCGCATCACCTGCTCGGGTTGCATCAGCGGGTTCCCATAATACACCAGTTGGTCGCCTTCAGTTCGAATTTCGTAGATCGAAAATACCGACTCGATGCGCTCGAGCGGCGGTCCGGCCTCGAGTGTCGACCCGGTTTCCCGCGTCGGTTCGAACCCGGACGATTCGACGTCGTCCATCACTGAGGGTATCAGGGCCGTGCGTATAAAACGACTGTCGTCGGCGGGCCGGAGACTCGACTCCGGAAACTATACGACAGGAAACGAGTCCGACAGGAGGTGTGACAGGGGATTCGGACCCGCTGAGGGAGTGATCGTTTGTGGTTCGCTCGTGTGGTTTGTGGTTCGCTCGTGTGGTTTGTGGTTCGCTCGTGTGGCGTGTTGTGCGTGTTCGCTTGGAGGGTGGGGGGTCGGAGTTTCGACGTCAGGGGGACTGAGGGCTTCGAAACGCCACGTCACGACGTTAGGCGGGTGCGACTCGCCACGTCGTCGCGCTCGTGTACGACCACTTCTCAATCTCGAGGTCGTTGACCGAACCGGAGAGTTTGACCATCACTGCACCGATCTCTTTCGGCGACATCCCGACGTCGTCTGCAATGAACTTGCCTTTGAAGTACATCTCACCGTCTGCAGCTCGTTCGCGCAAGTAGTGTTTCAGGCGGTGTTCTTTGCTTTCCGTGGAGGGTTGGGATGTTGTGCTCATCGACATCAACGCCTTGTGACGGGGATAGGTTATAAAGGGAGGTTGCTTAGCGGCGTTTCGATTGTCTTCAACGATTTGGGGGGTAATCGACGTTTTACTCACCTTTATGTACATCATTAAGGGAGGCTGAGGTTCCATTAGACGTTTTAAAACACGTTCTAACCTATTATATCCTCAATAAACGCACTGATTCTTATCATACCGTCTCCCTCGAGCGATATCGGTTCCTGAACCACGATCACCCCCACTGTTGCATCAGGTCTGATCGTGCACCCAGAACTCGTCGTCGACCGTCACTTCCTTTTTGAACAGCGGAACTTCGTCTTTCAACCGGTTGATACCGTCTTCGACGGTTTCGAACGCCTCCTCACGGTGACCAGCGAGCACGACGACGAATACGATGTCTTCGCCATCCTCGACGACGCCCGTTCGGTGGTAGAGTTCGACCTCGAGCACGCCCTCACGAGCCTCGAGATCGCGCTCGAGGGCGTCCATGCGCGCTTCAGCGACGCCATCGTACTTCTCGAACTCGAGGTGTGTCGTCCGCGCGTCGTCGTCACTGTCTTTCGCGCGGACGCGGCCGGTGAAGGTGGCGATCGCGCCCGAGCGCTCTGCCTTCGGCGAGCGTTTGACACGGGAAACGAGCGATTCGAGCGTCTCGTAGGGATCCGCTCGCTCGAGGTCGGCTTTCACGGCGTCGACCTCGAGGTCTGCGGGGTGTTCGATTACGTCGATGACGGAGCCGGAATCGGTTCCGATGTCGCCTTCGTCGGCCGACCCGACGACGAGCGTCGGGTAGCGGAGCGTGGGGACGCCGACGACGACGCCGTACTCGCAGTCGGTCGCGAGTCGGTCGATCGCATCGCTGACAGTTAATCCGGTGCCAGAGGCGGTCCAGTCGCCGTCTGCGCCCAGCCCGTAGCTAACGTCGCCGCCGACGGTCCGAGAATCGGTCGCTTGGATGCCGTCTGCAATCGTCGCGTCGTATCTGACGACGCCGACGCGTCCCGCCTGCTCGAGACGATCGACGATTCGGTCGACGACGCGTTCGAGTGCGTCGCCGTCCGTTCCGTGATCGCAGATGCCGAGTACGTACATACCTGGACCATGGTGGTGTTGGACTTTGTAGCTGTCGACGGCGGTTCTGTGCGCTCGTGCTGGGCGTACCCGGTGACGGGTCGACCGATGCGGAGCGGGTTCGACCACTCTCGAGACCGCGGCCGTCCGGTGTAACCGGGACAATCGCACCGACCGTTTCGCTCGTGAGTCCGTGTTTTGTCGTCACATCGAATGCTATCACTGCGTTGGCGTTTCCGCGGCGTTCGCGAGTCGTTCCCGTGCGTACGAGGCCCGCGCTGGTGGCCAGTTGGCAACCCTTAAGATAGCAACCCGGTTACACCGGGATAGTATGAAAGTGGTCGTCTCTATCGGCGGGAGCGTGCTCGTGCCCGAACCCGGAGCGGATCGGGTCGCCGAACACGCCGCCGTCGTCGAAGAACTCGTCGCGGACGGCTGTCGCGTCGGTGCCGTCGTCGGGGGCGGCGGCGTCGCCCGCGAGTACATCAGCGCCGCGCGCAACCTGGGGGCAAACGAAATCGAACTCGATCAGTTGGGTATCGACGTCACCCGACTCAACGCACGCCTACTCATCGCCGCACTGAGTGGCGATTCTATCACAGCACCAGCGAAGGACTACGAAGAAGCCGGTGAAGCGCTCCAGCGCGGCGGCCTCGCGATCATGGGTGGTGTCGCGCCGGCACAGACGACCGACGCCGTCGGCGCAGCCTTCGCGGAGTATGTCGACGCCGATTTGCTCGTCTACGCGACGAGCGTTCCCGGCGTCTACAGCGCCGACCCCAACGAAACCGACGACGCGACGAAGTACGACGAACTCTCCGCCACCGAACTCGTCGACGCCATCGCCGGCCTCGAGATGAACGCCGGCGCGTCGGCACCCGTCGACTTGCTCGCGGCGAAGATCATCCAGCGCTCGGGCATGCGAACCATCGTGTTAGACGGCACCGATCCGGAGCGAATCTCTCGTGCCGTCCGCCACGGCGAGCACGACGGCACCGACGTCATTCCTGATGGCGTCGGCGAAGAACCGACCTACTGGGCCCAAGACGACCAATGAGCGACGACGAGCATCCCTACACCCTCCAACGAGAGACGGACACCGACCACGTCTTCTGGGCGGATACGGTCGCAGACCGAGTGCTCGAGCGTGATCCGGACGAACCGATCGTCATCAAGGGCGGCATCTCTCCCTCTGGCGTCCCCCACCTCGGAAACGTCAACGAACTCCTGCGCGGGTACTTCGTCGCTGAAGTCCTCCGCGAGCGCGGCCACGAGGTTCGCCAGGTCTTCACGGCGGACGACCGCGACCCCCTCCGAGGGCTCCCTCGCACGCTCTGTGACCTCGAGGGCAACTTAGTCGACCTCGGCGAGGTCGACGCGGGCGCGCTCGGTCGAAATCTCGGCGCGCCGTACACGGACATTCCGGACCCCTTCGGCTGCTGTGACTCCTACGGCGAACACTTCTCGACGATCATCGCCGACAGCGCCGACGCCGTCGACGTGCCGATCGAGTTGCTCTCGAACACCGACCTCTACGAGTCCGGCGAACTCGAGGACGTGACCCGATTCGTCCTCGACAATCGCGAGCGCGCACGCGAGGTTCTCACCGAGTATCAGGACAAGGTCGACGACGACTACGTCCCGTTCAACCCGATCTGCGAGGAGTGTGGGAAGGTGACGGAGACGGTGACGAGCGTCGATACGGAGGGTGAGACGCCGACGGTCGAGTACGAGTGTACCGACATGGACGCGGGCGACCAGACGATCGACGGCTGTGGCCACGAGGGCACGGCGACGCTTCGGGAGGGCAAGATGCCGTGGCGCTTCGAGTGGCCCGCCCAGTGGCAGGTCCTCGGTGTCGACTTCGAGCCCTTCGGCAAGGACCACGCCGAAGGGTCGTGGCCGAGCGGACAGGACGTTGCGCGCAACGTCCTCGAGATCGAGCCACCCGTTCCGATGGTCTACGAGTGGTTTACGCTCGACGGCGAACCGTTCTCCTCGTCAGCGGGGAACGTAATTCTGGTCTCGGACGTCCTCGAGTTACTCGAGCCAGAAGTCCTCCGATACTTCTTCGCGAAAGATCCGGCGAAGGCGCGAGACTTCAGCATCGAACGGCTCGATCAGTTGGTCGACGAGTTCGACCGACTCGAGGCGATTTACTTCGACGAGATCGACGCGGACGAAGACGAGACGGCGTTCGCAAAGCGCGTCTATCCGCTCGTCATGGATGGGGCGACGGATTCCGGCGGTCCGGAGTCCGCCAGCGAGAATGCGGAAGGCCCGAGCGAGGAACGGATCCGCCTCCCCTACACGTTCGCCGCCGTTCTCGGAATGACCGAGGATCCCGACCTACGCGAGGAGATCGCTCGTCGGGAGGGCCACATTCCCGAGGACGCGCCGGAGTGGGCCGTCGAGGCGGCGCTCGAGCGCGTCGAACGGGCGCGAAACTGGGCACGTCGGACCGAAAACGAGTTCGATTACGAACTGAAGCGAGGCGAGATTCCCGATCACGACTTCGATGAAGCCACGGAAGACGCGCTCGCGGAACTCGCCGACTTCATCGAAGAGGGTCACGACCCAGACGAGATTCAGGGCGAGATCTTCGAGATTGCCCGCCGCCACGACGTCGACGTCGGCGAGTTTTTCGGCGCGGGCTACCGACTGTTTTTCGACGAGGATCAGGGGCCGAAACTCGGTTCGTTCCTCGCGAAAGTCGATCAGGCGTTCGTCGTCGGCCGACTCCGTCGAGAACGCTGATCGGTGTCACCTCACGCCAGCCTCGGCGACTCGAGTCGCGGACAGACAAAAGCCATTTGAGACCCCCTCCCGGAATGAGGACTAATGGAGTACGGTTTCCCTGCGGTTGTCTCGGTTCCTGAACTCTACGGGTCGGAGACGCTCACCTGGGTCGTCATCGGCCTTCTCGTCTACTGGGCCGGGGTTATCGCCCTCGATCGGGCGGAGTTGCTCCCGGAGTACGTCGGGACGCAGGGACCAATTCTCACGTTTCGAACCAAACGCGGCCGGAAGTTCTTAGATTGGCTCTCGGGGCCGAAGCGATTCTGGCGGGCGTGGGCGAACCTCGGCGTCGGCATCGCCGTCGTCGTTATGGTGACGATGTTCGTCGTGCTCTTGTTCGCAGCCATTTCGGCGATCATGTCGCCAGAGCCCGCCGAGGGCGTCCAACAGCCCCGAAACGTCGTTCCGTTCCCGGGCGTCAACGACTTCCTCCCGCTTTCTGCGACGCCGGGAATCGTCGTCGGCTTGCTCGTCGGCCTCGTGGTCCACGAAGGCGGCCACGGCCTGCTCTGTCGCGTCGAGGATATGGGCATCAAATCGATGGGCGTCGCCATGCTCGCAATTATTCCCTTCGGTGCGTTCGTCGAACCCGATCAGGAGAGCAGTAGAGACGCCTCGAGAGGGGCCCAGACCCGGATGTTCGCCGCGGGCGTGACGAACAACTTCGCGATCACGTTGCTCGTCTTCGCGCTCCTCTTCGGGCCGGTCGTCGGTTCGATCGCCGTCGCTCCGGGTGCTGCCGTCGGTGGCGTCGCACCCGATTCGCCCGCAGCGGGTGCCGATATCGAACCGAACGAACGAATCACCGCCGTCGACGGCGAAGCGATCGACGACAACGACGACCTGATCGAGTACTTCGAGGAGAGCGACAGCGAAACGGTCGAACTCGAACTCGACGACGATCGGACGGTCTCCGTCGATCGATCCGTCTTCGTCACGGAAGCACTCGAGGACGGCCCCGCAGATATCGACGTCGGGGAAACCATCGTCGAAGTCGAGGGCGAACCGGTCGCGACCGAACAGGAGTTCGTGGACGCCATCGGCGACGACGAGGTCGTCACGCTGACGGTCGAAGACGCCGAGGGCGAGACGAGCGAGCGGGAGGTTCCGATCGGTGCTGCCGTCGACACGACCGACGACGGTCCACTCGGGGAGGAACTCGGTGACACCGACGAGACGGTCATCATCACCGCGTTCGATGGCGAACGCGTCACCGACTACAGCGAACTCGAGTCCGTGCTCGAGGACACCGAGGCCGGCGACGAGGTGTCGGTTACGGTGTACGCTGACGACGAGGCCGAGACGGTCGACGTCACGCTCGACGATCATCCGCGCGACGATATCGGCTTCCTCGGCATCGTCGCGAACCCCGGCACGTCCGGCTTCGACGTCAGCGATATCGGCGTCCAGTTCTACCCGGCCGACGAGTACCTCGCGATTCTCGGCGGTGGCGAGAACGGCAGCTACGGCGGCGCGACCGACTCGTTCTTCGGCAAGATCGCCCTCTCGGTCTTCCTGCCGGTCATCGGCGTCATCGGGCTGTTACCGTTCAACTTCGCCGGGTTCACGGGTGGCGTCGAGAACTTCTACGAGGTGCAGGGCTCGCTCGCGGCCCTCGGCGATAGCACGGTCTTCATCCTCGCGAACATCCTGTTCTGGACCGGCTGGATCAACGTCCAACTCGGGTTTTTCAACTGCATCCCAGCGTTCCCCCTCGACGGGGGGCACATCCTCCGGACCAGCACCGAGGCGGTCGTCTCGAGGCTGCCCTTCGAGACGAATCGCGGCCACGTCAGGACGGTGACCACGAGTGTCGGACTCACGATGCTCGTGTGCTTCCTCACCGTGTTGTTCTTGCCGTTCATCATCTGAACGGGGTGCCTCTCAGAGGCGATTCTTTTCGGGACGCTGACTCTCGAGCGCCATCATTTCGATCTTGGTAGTCTCCTCGTTTCCTGGCTCGGAATAGGGAACGTATATTTTTGATGTGGTCAATGAATCCACATGAGCACCGTCGCCACAGGGTCCGTTCTTCTCGTCGCTCTCGTCCTCGCCGTGCTCGGAGTGCTGATCAGAAACTTCGGAATGGTCTCGCTGATCGGCGGCTACGACCCGGAGACCGTCTCGGACGAGGCAGGTCTGGCGACGTTTATCGGGACGAATACGCTGTACGTCGCCGGACTGACGGCTCTCGTTGCTATCGCCGAGTACACGCAACCGACGGGGTACCGAGCAATCTGGCTCGTTCACCTCGTCGGCGTCGGGTTGCTCACGGTTCGGATGATCCGCGGCGCACGACGGTTCGAAACGCCCGCGTAATTCGAGTGTTCGCTCTCGAGTCCGAAATCTCACTCCTCATCCCTACCGTCCCCACCGTCCCTATCGCCCTCGTCGTCCCCGTTGTCGATGCCGTGTCGCTCGTAGAACGCTTCGGGGGTCGCCTCGATCCGTTCGAAGTCGGTGTCGAAGTAGTGCTCGTGGTGGCGGACGACCTGTTCGACGATCCAGGCGCTGCACGTCTCGTCGAAGCGCCACTCGCCGTCCGTATCGGGAATCTCGAATCGTTCGTCGGTCGAAAACGCCGCATAGACGTGGAAGTACCCGAGGATCACGTCCGCGAAATCGCGGGCTTTCTCCGTCGAGCGCTCGCGTCGTTCCTCGAGTTCGGTATATCCCGCCTCGGTGAGTTCGAAGTACTTCCGGTCGGGTTCGTCCTCGCGCTCGAGTCGATCGGTCCACCCCTTCTCCTCGAACTTGTAGAGAATCGGGTACACCGATCCGTACGACGGTTCCCAGTGGCCGCCACTCTGCTCGCGAATCTCCGTCAGAATCTCGTAGCCGTACCGGGGTTTTTCCTCGAGCAACTCGAGGACGAGGTAGGCGATGAGTCCCTTCGGCGGCCCGCTTTTCCGCATAGTGCTCGAGAGTTGAAGGGACGTACGTAAAGCGTTTCGGCCCTGTTTGGGTCGATTCGATCGCTAGCCCGCGCGAATTTGTCTCGGTTCGAAACCCGGTCCTTCTTAGCCACGCCGTCCTAACTCCGGCACATGGAACGACGACAGCCGCCACAGACCGACGAGGGCTGGTACGTCCTGCACGATTTCCGGTCGATCGACTGGGATGCCTGGCGCGACGCCCCCGAGCGTCGTCGCACGCGAGCCATCGAGGAGGGTATCGAGTACCTCTCCGCCGCCGAATCCGTCGCGGACGCCGAGGAGGGTGACTCGGCGACGTTCGCTATCCTCGGCCACAAGGCGGACCTCCTCGTGCTCCACCTCCGGCCGACGCTCGAGGACGTCGACGCGCTCGAGCGCCGCTTCGAGCAGACGGCACTCGCCGAGTTCACCGAGCGAACCGACTCCTACGTCTCGGTGACGGAGGTCTCGGGATACATGTCTCAGGACTACTTCGACGACGACGCGGAGGTCGAAGACACTGGCATCGCTCGCTACATCGAATCGCGGCTCAAACCCGAGATTCCCGACAGTGAGTTCGTCAACTTCTACCCGATGAACAAGCGCCGCGGCCCCGAGGACAACTGGTACGACCTCCCCTTCGACGAGCGCGCCGAGCACCTCTCGAGTCACGGCGACATCGGCCGCGAGTACGCCGGCCGCGTCACGCAGATCATCTCCGGCAGCCTCGGTCTGGACGACTTCGAGTGGGGCGTCACCCTCTTCGCCGACGACCCGACCGACGTGAAAGAACTGCTCTACGAGATGCGCTTCGATCCCTCGAGTTCCCGCTTCGCCGAGTTCGGGCGGTTCCTCTCGGGGCGGCGCTTCCCACCGGAGAACCTCCGTCCCTTCCTCGAGGGCGAACGCATTCCCCAGGACGGCGCTGGCGACGCGCATCCGCACGCCGAGGGTCACGGCGGTCACCACGGCGATTCGGACGCCGGCCACCACGGCGGCGACTCGAGCGGTCACTCACACAGCGGCCACCACGGAGAATCGGACTCGAGTCACCACGGCGATTCCGACGCACACGGCGATGACGAGTCGGGAATCCGCAGCGAACTCGAGGATATGGACATCTACGCGGGCCAGCCCCACGGCGAGGACGTCCACGCCGTCGTGCTCTACTCCGCGGCCGACGTGGAGGAACTCTTCGAGGAGGTCGACGGCCTTCGGACGAACTTCGATCACTACGATACGCACGTGAAGACGGCGGTCTATCAGCCAAGCGAGGTTGGTGGCGAGAGTGGGGAAAATGCCGTCGTTAGCCTCTGGGAGACTGAGCGAGCCGCAAACACGGCCGCCGGATTCCTCGCCGACCTCCCCGAGGTCGTTCGACAAGCTGGAGACGACGAGGCGGACTCCTGGGGCACGATGGGCATGTTCTACACCGTCAAGCCCGACCACCGCTCGGACTTCACCGGCACGTTCGAGGACGCCGCAGGGTTGCTCGCCGAGATGGACGGCCACCGAAAGACCGACCTGCTCGTCAACCGCGAGGACGAAAACGACATGTTCATCGCCAGCCGCTGGGACTCCCGCGAAGACGCCATGCAGTTCTTCCGCAGCGACGCGTTCGCCGACGCTGTCGAGTTCGGCCGCGACGTTCTCGTCGACCGACCGCGACACGTCTTCCTCGCCTGAGTGAGACGCGCGAGTGACGAGTCACTCGAGTTTTCTTTCCTCCGATTACGGCTTCGTTGAACTCTTCAGGTAATGGGGGGGTCTATCCCTCCTAGCGATTAGTATAGGTCACACAGGTATCACGACAAGAAAGCGAATCAGTGGTGCTTCGAAATCCGTCAGCGAAATCGATCTGGAAGAATTCGACCAAACTAAGCGGAGTGGCTTCACCATCTCCGGATCCGAGGAGAGTGAGTAGCAACTACTCGTACAGGAAGCTGAGAAGGTAAGCAGCTATCGATAAGATGACAATAGATGGAACAATGACGAGTATATACCATAGGTCAAGGGACAGGAATAGGGCTGCGAAGAAACCTACCGCTGCCCCTGTCACTAGGAACAATTGCGCCATCAATATTGCTGTAAGAATCGAACTCTCGAATCGTCCCGCCTCGAACCGTAGCTTTGGATCTGTCTGGTCGATGGACATGACTATCAACTATTTATGACTGTCTTAAGTGTTGTCGACACTCCGATGAATAAGAAAAGGTTGACCTACTCGAACAGCATATTGAGGAGGGACACTGCCAACGCTATCGTTGTCAGGAGAGAAATCGTCTCAAGGTAGAACACACCTTCCCCATGTGGAGAGGTGTGAGAAACACCGACCAGGAACAGCCACTCCACAAAGATAACCGCGAGCATACCTCCCAAGGAAATCTGAAGGGCGAGGATCAGGGAGACCAGATTCTCCTCAGATTTCCCTCCGTTAAATCGGAGTGTTAGATCTTTTTCCCTCCTCTTTGCATTCATACCGGATGTTCCGAGTCCCAATGGTAGAATTGTGGCTACGTTTTCTAGTTGACCACGAACATCGCCGTACTTTCACTCTGTGCAGTAAACGATACAACCCGGAAAGTGGGGATTGATGAATTCTGATGGAGCGATGCGGCCACAAGGGCATGCATCTAACGGATACACTCGAGGACTCCACTTGCTTTACAGCCCGCAACCGCGACCCGCTCACCACTCGTCGTAGAAGAAGTATCCGGCGACGCCCGCGAGACCGAGCGCGAGCGTGATGTAGGGCCACTTCCCCGCGTCTTGTTCCGTCACCACGGCGTGGGCGGTGACGAGAATCGCGAATCCGACGTGTGCACTCAGCGTCGCGACCGCGAATGCAGTGAGGTCCATTGCTCGAGTGCTGTCGCGGTTCGATATTAGCCGTTTCGGACTCGCCTCGGGGAACGATTTTGTGGCCGCTTCACGAACGGTTGAGTGTGAACCGACGCGCGCTCCTCGCTGTCGTTCCAACGGTCGCCCTCGCCGGCTGTGCGGCTCGACTCGGGCTCGCCGACCGCGTCGAAATCGTCCGGAAGTCCGTTCACCTCGAGCCTACAGACGGGGACGAGCCCATCGACGCGGCCGTCCGCCGCTACGACTCTGAAGACGGGCCGTACTACGATGGCGATGTTCACGACGCACTCGCAGAGGAGATCGACGAATCGGACCCACTCGTCCTCTCGGCGTCTCTCCTCGAGGACCTCGAGATGGAGTTCGACACCATCAGCTGTCGAATTCGCGCCTGTGAGCCGGGGACGAACGACGACTGTCACCGGACGACGCTGGTTCAGGAGGATTTTAACGAGGTCGAAGTCGGCGACGTCGCCGATATCGTCTTTCGTGACAGCGGTGGCCTCGTCTCCGTCCACGAGCGTCGGGACTCGAGGGAGTGAACGGTTGTGTGTGAGTGACTGTCTCGACACCTGAGCGACGCGGGGCTATCGTCAGTCGGTCCAGTCGGCGACCGTCGGAGACGGTTCTCGAGGACGCTCCAGCAAACGTGTACTCATAGAATAGGCCGATCAGGCGTCGACGTCGTGATCAGGATCGTCTTCGACGGATCGTTTCAACGAGTCGCGACGCGATTTGGCGTCACGGCCGGTCGCTTCGAGGAGAAAGTCGTTTTTCGCATCCACGGCGTCCGCAGCGGCCTCGAGTTCGTCTGGACCGAGTTCGGTCGGGTCGCGTTCGTAGAACTCGACGGCGAGTTTGTCCTTCTTGCCGGAGTACTCGACCGTCCCGGCGACGACCTTCTCGAAGACGGGGTTATCGGGTTCGCCGATCACGAACAGGTCGCTCCCCTTGTACTCCTCGGTGTCGGTGATCGGACCGAAGTAGTCCTTGACCGACGCCTCCATATCGGGGATTCGCTCCTCGAGATACTCACCGCGACGCATCTTGTACTCCTTCATGGATTGGAAATACACGGCGGAGTGTTTACCTCTTTTCATAGCCGGTCTCTGCGCTCACACGAGAGCCGCCGACACGACTTTAGCGGGGACTCCTCGTCGACTTGCGTAGACTCCCCTCGAGCGTTGCCGAAAACTGGGGTTAGCGTTCTCGCTCGCCGAGGTACCCCTTCTTGCACTCTGGGCAGATGTCGCCCGCACGAAGCGACGCACGGTCGCTGGCCGCGACATACGCACAACTCGGACAGTAGAATTCGGTCGGGACGTCGTCACGTTCCGCTGTTGGGCTCTCGCCGGGAGTCGGCGCGCTTCCTGCCCGTTCGATGCCAGAACCAGTCGCTTCGGGTTCGTCGCTCTGAGACGTCTGATTCGAATCCGACGCAGTCGGTGTCGAAGCGGTGGTCGATCTGGCGCTCGCGGCGGCGAGGGACTCGCTTTCGTCGCCAGCGTCCTCACCGAGGAGGATTCCGTCGTCGGTGGCGTCGACGTCGACGTCGGCGGTGTCGTCCCCGTCTCTCTCGTCGCCAGCGCCGTCTACAGGGCCGTCGTCGGGCCACTCGTTTGGCTCGTTTTCGGCACCGACGGGTGGACCGACGTCGTCGGAGTCGGGCCACTCGCCGTGTTCTCGGTCTCGGTCCGGCAACGGCTCCTCGTCTTCGAGGATTTCGCCGTCGTCCGTTATCGGCTCACCGTTTTCGTCGGTCGGGACGTCCAGTTCGTCCGTCGACTCCGGCGTTTCCGCCGACGCTGCCGGATCGTTCCCGGCGGCTGTCGGCGCTGCCGGTTCGCTGCCGGCGTCTGCGTCGATGAATTCGGCGGCGTCATCGTCGACGTCACCGCCGATGTCACCGCGGGCGTCGCCAGCGTCGACGGCCGTCTCGGCCGGTGGTTCGGACGGACTCTCCGTCGGTGGCGTTTCGGACTCGAGGTCGTATTCGTCGGGCAGTGCGTCGGCGGCCGTCTGGGCAGAGAGGCTCGTCACTTCGGTGTTCTCGCTGATAACGTGGCGGTCGCCACAGCGTGCACACTCTTCGAACTCCTGGACGGTAACGACGACCTCACTGCCACGTTCTTCGCGCTCGCGTTCGACGTCGATCTCCCCGTAGTCGTGCCCGAGCAGCGAACATCGCAGGACCATTATCCCATCGTACCCAGTCACGCCATAAAAAACGTACTGCCTCCAGAAATTCAATTCGTGACGACCGCGCAACTGGTTTTGCATGTATTCGCCCGCCGAAACGACAACCATCAAATCCCTGGTCGTCGAAGGAACGTCTGGATGAGAGCAAAGCGGGAGTATCGGGATCGAGAGGAGACGGAGGTCGCGATTCTCGATGCCCTCGTCGATCGTGTTGACGACGGCATGACGGTCTTCGAACTCCGTGCCGACGTCGAAGTCGATATCGACGAACTCGAGTCGGCACTCGCGACGTTGAACGACGACGGACTGATCAGCGTCGAATCGAACACGAGTCAGACGGTGATCAAGCCCGCCGACCGCGTCGTCCCGGACGTGCCGACCGACGAGGAGGAAACCCAAACTATCGGCGAATGGCTCCGCGAGCGATTGCCCTTTTGAATCGAAACGCCTGTGGGGATCTGGCCCCTCGAACGAGTCATGAGCGTTATCGAGTCCATTCATACCGATCACGGGGCTACCTTCGGCGAGCGCGACGGGAGAACGGTCGTCGAGCACTTCGGTCGTCCCGACCGAACACACCGGGCGGTCCGAAACGGGGTTGGCTTGCTCGAGATGGCCTACGGAATCGTCGTCGTCGAGGGCGAGGACCGCCTCGAGTACGTCGACAACGTCGTCTCGAATCGCGTGCCCGACGAGGACGGCCAGGGCTGTTACGCCCTGGTTCTCGATCCGCAGGGTCGAATCGAGATCGAACTCTCCGTCTACAACGCCGGTGAGCGACTGTTGCTCTTTACGCCGCCGTCGAAGGCGGAGCCCTTGGCCGAGGAGTGGTCGG
The DNA here is from genome assembly GCF_900108095.1 of Natronorubrum sediminis. Taxonomy (NCBI): domain Archaea; kingdom Methanobacteriati; phylum Methanobacteriota; class Halobacteria; order Halobacteriales; family Natrialbaceae; genus Natronorubrum; species Natronorubrum sediminis. The sequence goes on along the minus strand of NZ_FNWL01000001.1, from coordinate 1,159,410 downwards.
AGAAGGTCTTTATTCAGGACGTCGAGATCAGCGTCGGGACGGACGACTTCGCTGTCTTCGGCATTCACGGCCCGAAAGCCACGGAGAAGGTCGCGAGCGTCCTCAACGGTGCTGGCTCGCCGGACCAGCACTACTCGTTCGTCCGGGGGACGATGTCCGACGAGGGCGTCAGTGTCATCCGCACCGACGCGCCCACCGGCGAGGAGAGCTACGAGGTCATCTGTGCGGCCGACGACGCCGACGCCGTCTACGATACCCTCCTCAATCACGGCCTCAACGCCGCCCCCTTTGGTTACCGGGCCTTCGAGAGTCTCGCACTCGAGGCCGGAACGCCCCTCTTCGAGACCGAACTCGAGGGCACCATTCCGAACGTCCTCGGTTTGCGAGTCGCCCTCGACTTCGAGAAGGGGTGTTACGTCGGCCAGGAGGTCGTCTCCCGCGTCGAGAATAGGGGACAGCCGAGTCGACGGCTGATCGGCCTGACGCTCGAGGGCTCGGACGGCGATCCGGAGGCGGCCGCGGTTCCGGAATCGGGCGCGGCAGTCTTCGACGGCGACGCGTCGGTCGGTGAGGTCACCCGCGGCGGCGAGAGCCCGCTGCTCGAGGAGGTCGTCGCGCTCGCGTTCGTCGAGTACGACCTCGAGAGCACGGAACTCACGGTTCGCGTCGACGGCGAGGAGGTACCGGCGACGGTAACCGAACTGCCGTTCGTCGACGGATCGGATCGCTCCGGTCGGTTGCCGGCGTATCAATAGCACCCAGTTCTCAGGGTACGTCCGCGACTCTCGCTCGCGGCGCGCCCGTGGACGCGTCGTCCGTCGCTGAACAAGATATTTATCCGTCAACTCCGTCCTCGCTCGTATGTCCGATCTGGTTATGATTCTCCTCGCCAGTGCGCTCTTCCTCCAGTTCCCGGCCGCCATCGTGGTCCACTTCGACGCGAAACGACTCGACCTCGAGAACCCGGAGATGTACGAACTGGGCATCATCGTCCCGATGGCCGGCTTTCTCGTCATCTTCTACTACGCTTCCCAACGTGGTTCACTGCCGAGAGCCGACTCGCCGACGGAGTGATTACGGACCGACGCCGCCTCGAGCACGCGCCGTGCCAGAACTGGCCGGCCCGACGCTCATGCACGGTGACCCCAAAGGCCCGCTATGAACGCCAGTTCCGACGCACCGATCGACCCGTCGACGGACTTCACGGCGCTATGTGCGACTCTTCGGACGCAATCCGACGAGGCACCCGGCTCCGATACCGAACGCGTCACGATCCGCTCGCTCGAGGACGTCTCTCCCGACTCGCTCGCCGAACTGCGCGAGACGGCCGAAAACGACGCGACGACGGCGTCGAACCTCGTCTACGTGCTCTCGCGAGCCAACGCCGAGTTGTTGCTCGAGCGCGAGTTCGAGATCGGTGATGTCGACGAGTTGGAAGGGGTGTTGGGTCGAACCGTGCAGGTCGAAGCCGCGATGCCCGACGACACCGTGCTCCTGTTGGATCCGGCCGCGATCGAGGGCACGGAACCGACCGAACCCGATGCGATCGCGTGTGGTATCGTCGGACCGGACGAGTAATTCGGTCCGTTCGCTGGCTCACTCTCGAGTTCTGATGACGCCCATCACGGCTCGAGTCGCCCGCGTTCGAATTCGTCGGTAAGCGGTCGTATCTCCCCGCCTGAGACTCCTGTTGGCCTGGAAACTCGTTTATCGTCGCTGGATGCGTACGCTCCACCATGGCCTCGACAAAGAAATCTCCCGGCGAGAACGCGCTCGCTGCGCTCCCCAGTGGGGCCGTTCGATCGTTCGAAACCGAACTCAGCGGCGCGGCGATCCTTCCGGCGGACCCCGAGTACGAACGCGCCAGAGGAGTGTGGAACGGTATGATCGATCGATACCCGGCGATTATCGCCCGCTGTAGCGGGGTCGCAGACGTCGTCTCGTCGGTGACCTTCGCTCGAGCGCACGACCTGCCCCTCGCGGTTCGCGGTGGTGGACACAATGTCGCGGGGACGGCCGTCTGTGACGCCGGACTCGTCGTCGACCTCTCGGCGATGCGAAGCGTCCACGTCGACCGTGACGCGAAGACGGCGCGCGTCGAGGGTGGCGCGACGCTCGGCGACGTCGATCGTGAAACGCAACTGTTCGGCCTCGCGACGGCGCTCGGTGCCGTCTCTGAGACGGGCGTCGCCGGATTGACGCTCAACGGCGGCTACGGCCATCTGAGCCGCGAATACGGGCTCGCGGCCGACAACCTCCGCAGCGTCGACGTCGTCACTGCCGACGGCGAGATCGTAACCGCGAGCGCCGAGCAGAACGAGGACCTGTTCTGGGGACTCCGCGGCGGCGGCGGACGGTTCGGGATCGCCACGTCGTTCGAGTTCGACCTCCACGAGGTCGGTCCCGAGGTGTACTCGCTGTTCTGCTGGTTCCACGGCGACGACACGGCTGCGATACTCGAGGAGTTCCACGAGTGGAGCGTCGACGCACCGCGCGATACGAGCGTGCTCGCGTTCGCCGCACGCGTCCCCGAACTCGAGGCGTTTCCCGAAGAGACGTGGGGTGAACCCGCCGTCGCCCTATTCGGGTCGTACCGCGGCAATCTCGAGGGTGCCGAGGAACGTTTCCGCTCGCTTCGAGAGCGGGCGACGCCAATCGCCGATTTGAGCGGGACAATGGCCTACGCCGACCTGCAGTCGATGCTCGACGAAGACTATCCCGACGGCCTGCGCTACTACTGGAAGTCGATCTTCCTGACAGACCTCACTGACGAGGTAATCGATATCGTCGAACGGTACACCGACGCCGCGCCGTCTGCGCTCTCGACGATCGACCTCTGGCACCTCGGCGACGCGGTCGAGGAGGTTCCACAGGACGCGAGCGCGTTCTGGCACCGCGATAAACCCTACATGCTCACCGTGGAGGCGAACTGGGAGGACCCGGTCGACGACGACGCGAACGTAACCTGGGCTCGAGACGTGTTCGCTGCGGTCCGGACGCTGCCGGTCGCCGGCGGTCGCTACGGGAACTTCCCGGGTTTGAACGAAGATCCCGAGAAACTACGCTTTGGCGACAACTACGAACGAGTCGTCGCCCTCACGAACAGGTACGATCCGGACGGGCTGTTCGGGCCGATCGGCGGAGACGAGTCAGGTACTGACACCGAGTAACGCCGTCCTCGTTCAGCTCTCGTTGCGTTCGACATCGGCGTTCAGCCTCGTTTCAATCGGTTTCGGCCGACGGCCGGTACTGGCGACTGACGGCTTTCCAGCGACCGCTGCGGAACAGCCAGTAGTTGATGCCGCCGGGAACGCTCGTTTCGAGCAACAAGGCGAGGTAGAGTCCGCCGATGCCGAGTGGGGTAACGAGCCCGATCGCCGCGGCGGGTAGTGCGAAGACGTATCGGCCGATCAGCGAGGCGACGAACGGCCAGCGGGTGTCCCCAGCGCCGAGGAGAGCCCCAGCAGCGGCACCGTCGATCCCTTCACCGATTGCGCTGAGGCCGCCGACGGCGACGAAGGTCGCTGCCAGCGCGACCTCTTCGGCACTGCCGACGAACACGCTCGCGATGGGTTCCGCGAAGACGATCATCAGAACGGCCAAGCCGGTGTAACACACCGCGGAGAGGCGGATGATCCCCGCGCCGTATGCGCCCGCCTCCTCCTCGTCGTTCGAGCCGAGTTTCTGGCCGACCAGCGAACTCGAGGCCAGCGAGAGCCCCCAGTTGACGCTATTGATGAGACTCCGAACGCGACGGCCGACCTCGAGTGCGGTGACGACGACGGGGCCGAACGTGGCGGCGATCCACAACAGCGGGAAGACAACGAGTCCCTGCGCAAGTCGCCGGCCGATTTCGGGCGTCGAAATCTCGACGATCTGGCGAAGCAGCGTCGGCTCGAGCCACGGCCCCGAACGGGTGACGGGGACGGGGCTGGGCTCCATTCCGAGCGCGCCGTAGGAGTAGCCGAGCATGCCCCACGCGAGGACGACGGTGACGAAGCCGGTGGAGACGCTCGTCCCGATGGCTGCCCCGGCGACGCCGAGGTCGAAGCCGAAGATGAGGACGGCGCTCAACACGATGTTGAGCACGGCTCCGCCCGCGCGGGCGACCATCTCGGTGAACGTGTCGCCGACGCCCGTGTAAGTTCGACTGGCGATCAAGTTCAGCAGTTCGAACAGGACGGCCGGTGCGACGAGCGTGAGGTAGGTCGCGCCGTGTTGTGTTTCGGCTGCGTCGGCTCCGAAGAACCCGATCAGCGGCCCGGCAAAGAACAAGAAGACGAGTGCGACCGGTATCGCGACGGCGACGGCGAGCAAGATGCTCTGCGTGACGACGAGCGATGCGCGGTCGGTCTCCTCGCCCCCGTAGTTTTGGGAGACCAGACTGACTGTGCCACCAGCCAGTCCCAACCCGATCATCGTGATAACTTCCCAGAACGCGAGTGCGAACGCCAGTCCGGCGGTTCCGGCCGTCCCGACAGCGATGCCGACCATCGCGAGGTCGGCCGTCTGCTTGGACATGATCGCGAACCCGGTGACGATCCGGGGCCACGCGAGTTCCGCGGTCGGATGAAACCGCTTTGCCTCCATGACGCCGAAGCGCTCGAGCGTCCGCGCGAGGAACTCGACGACTGCGGTCTGGCGTCCACTCATCTACCGGTCGTTTCGTGAGAGTGGCCTTCGGTCTGTCGACTGGTTGCAACGGGGCATTCTCGAGAATAACTGACCGACTTCCTCAGGAGAGCAGCCGAGAGAGCACCGTCCGCAGGTGGGCCGGCGAGACGAGCGAGGTGGGCCGATCCATGTGGACGCCGATCTCACCGGAGAGCGCGCCGAGGCCGACGTGTTGGAGCGGTGCCGGCAGCGAGTACGCTCGACGGAGGAGGTGGCCGAGCGTCTGCTCGCGCGCCAAGTCCTCGCGCCAGGCGTGTTCGTAGGCCGCGAGGGTGGTCGGCCGATCGGGATCGATCTCGCGGGCGGCGTGGTCGGCGCTGGTCATGCCGTAGAGGATGCCGCCGCCGGTGAAGGGCTTGGTCTGGGCGGCCGCATCGCCGAGGAGGAATGCGCGACGGCTCGTGACGCGATCCGGCGGGCCGATGGGGATAGCCCCCGAGCAGCGATGGGAGACGTCGATCTCGTAGCCGTCGATGAGCTCCTCGAAGTGTTTGGTCACCTCGACACCCGGCGGAGCCGCGAGGCCGTACTCGACGCCGGCGTCGCCGCGGGGTATCCGCCACGCGAAGAACGTCGGCGCGGTGAGGTGGACGTCGACGAAGTCCTGGTGGTCTTCCTCCTCGGAGAACGCGAGCACGCCGTGGAGGAGTTCCTCCGGTTCGGGGAGACCGAGCGTCTCGCGGACTCGAGAGCGCGGGCCGTCACAGCCGGCGAGCATCTTCGCCTCGAACTCGAGGGTGTCATCGGGGCCGTTGGCGACGACCGTGACGCGGTCGCGGTGTTCCGTGACGTCGGTGACCGTGTGCCCCTCGCGAACGTCTGCGCCCGCCTCGCGAGCGAGGTCGGCGAGGTGTCGGTCGAGTCCGACGCGGTCGATGACGTTCGAGGCGACCTCTTGTTTGTAGAAGGGGTAGGCGTCACTTTCCGGACCGTCGACGTGGAATCGTGCGCCGTAGATCTCGTTTTGAAACAGTGATTCGCGTGCGCCTTCGCCGGTAAAGTCCCAGATATCCGTGCTCACGTGCCCCGAGCAAGCCAGTGGCTCGCCAATCTGTCCTTTCTCGAGGGCGAGCACGTCGTAGCCGTCTTCGGCGGCCCGGCGAGCGAAGCGCGCCCCCGGCGGACCGACGCCGACGACGACGAAGTCGTACATGTTCTGGTGATTTTCGCCGGCAGGTAAATAGCTTCTCGAGATTCTCTCGCCGGCGTCCACACCCAAACCCTCCTCGAAGTCGCGTCTCGACGCAGTGGACGGCCTATCAGACGACCCGCTGGGAACACCCGCGATTCAGCCGATTGGATGCTCGCTTACGTGAATCGTTTCGGAGTCGGTAACCGTCACCTCACAGCCGGCGTAGGAAAACGTGAGTCGCCACTCAGCTGTGTTGTCGGCTGTATCGGGCGTTAGACTGCCCAGTGCCTCGGGGTCAATCGCGTTGTACAGTGGGGGTAGTGATTCGCGACGGCCGGTACTCGAGTCGTCGGTCTCCGAGGGTAACAGCGGAACGTTCGTCACGGCACTGACAGCCGTGAGGACCGCTTCGATCATCGTTTCGTTAGAATTCACGTCGTATTCGAACGCTGTCGTCGAATCATCATCACCACCACGACTGGCTTCGCTGCTCATTAACGTAGAGGTCTAAGAAGCGGATGGGGATGGACCTTCCCTGCAATTATGCAGGGGGGTTTACAACAGATCGAATTATTCCGCGTTATTGGCCGTGTATGTATGTGCGATCGTATTTTCGAGGAGATTGTAATACCCGCGACGCAGACGGTCGCTGAACGAAGATCGTGAAATATCGAGTTGATCGGCGAGCGTCTCGAGATTCGTCGTTCGCGGCTGATCGTAGTAGCCCTCGTTGAAGGCGAGAAGCAACGCCTCGTGTTGATTCGCAGTGAGTCCGTGCGAGTGGGTCGGTTGGTTCTCCGCGAGTGACTGTAGTCGCTCGAGTTGGACGGCGATATCGTAGTCAGCACACGTCCGATGAAATGCCGAAATTTGATCGGGATCGTCGGCCCGGAACTCGAACGTCCACCGCTCGTGCGTACCGAGTGCAGACAACACCGTGAGTTTGCTCTCGAGGATCGCAGTGAGGACGCCCTCTACGTCGGTGTTCCAGTGGGCTCTGAAGAGTTCGCGCCCGTCGAGCGCGTCGACTCGCGTTACCGACTCGAACGCGGGTTCGGCCGTCAAGAACCCCTGAACGTCCGTCTGTTCTCCGTCTGTAATCCAGAAATAGGGGAGCAGGTCCTGTTCGGTCGGGACGACGCGCTCGATTTCGACCGTCGTATTCGGTAGATCGTCGAAGATACGACCCAACGGGAAGTCATCCGCTGGGATCGAAAATCGGGCAATGGTCGCCATGACTCGAGTTTCGACCTCGCATCGGAAAACGCTCCGCCCGACGTTCACTGGGCGAGTCCCCACTGTGAGCGCTCGCCGCTTTTTGTGTCGGTTGGACGGACGACGCATTCTCACGGATCGTCGAGCGACGATCGGTCGATTCTGTCACGTACCTTCAAATATCCGCCCCGAATCGGAGGTAGTATGACCAGTCCGTTGACAGCCGGCGACGCGACGCTGATCGACCTGAGTATCGGCCTCGAGGACGGCTCGCCGAGCGAACCGACGCCGCCGTCGATCGAGGCCTTCGATCACGAGGCGGGCGCCGAACGCCTCGCGGCGAACCTTCGAACCCTCGGCCACGACGTCGATGCGAGTGACTTTCCCGAGGGGATGGGCCTCGCCTGGGAGGACGTCGAGGCGATCCCCCACGCGGGAACCCACATGGACGCCCCCTGGCACTACGGCCCCGAGGTCGATGGGGAACCGGCGAAAACCATCGACGAAGTCCCCCTCGAGTGGTGTCGTGGAAACGCGGTCGTGCTCGATTTCCGCTCGAAAAACCCGGGCGAGGAGATTTCGGTGGCCGACCTCGAGGACGCCCTCGCGGATCTGAACCACGACCTCTCCCCCGGCGAGATCGTTCTGATTCAGACGGGAGCCGACGAGTTGTGGGGCACCCCCGAGTACCTCACGCGCTTTCCCGGCATGAGCGGCGAGGGGACGAAATTTCTCGTCGAGCAGGGCGTGAAGGTGATCGGCACCGACGCCTACGGCTTCGACAAACCGTTCACTGCGATGGGCGAGCGCTACGCCGAATCCGGCGACGACGCCGAACTGTGGCCGGCGCACTTCGCTGGCCGCGACGTGGAGTACTGCCAGATCGAGAAGATGGCGAACCTCGATCGACTGCCTCGGCAGACCGATATCCCGCTCGTCGCGTTCCCGATTTCGATCGAAGACGGAAGCGGTGGCTGGGTTCGCCCCGTTGCTCTCCTCGAGTCGGAGGCCCACGATACCACCCATACGGACACTGGTGAGGATGACTCGAGCGCCGACACCGGCGACGATGAGACGGCTTCCGAGACTGGCGGTGAGCAGCCGTGAAGCTCGCGACCTTCGAGGTCGAGACACCCGTCGGCCCCGTCGAACGAATCGGTGCTGTCCTCGAGGCCAGCGAACGCCCCGCAGCCGTCGCTGGGGAGGCAACTCTCGTCGACCTCACCGCCGCCACCGCTGCCCGCCTCGAGGCCGAGGGTGAACCTGCACCCATCGACCTCGCACACGCCCGTGTCCCCCCGGAGATGATCGCCTTCCTCGAGCGCGGGGACCACGCTCTCGCGGACGCCAGAGACGCCCTCGAGTACGCGTCCGAAACCGACGCCGAGCGCGGTCCCGGCGGGGCGAAGATCCGCTACGAACCGGATGAGTACGACCTGCTCTCCCCGCTGCCGCGTCCGAACTCACTTCGAGACTGTATGGCCATCGAGGAACACGTCCAGAACAGCATGGACGGCGACATCGACGACGTCTGGTACGACATCCCGGTCTACTACAAGGGCAACGCCGACAGCGTCGTCTCCCCGAATACGACCGTTCAGTGGCCCGAATACTCGTCGATCATGGACTACGAACTCGAGATCGCAGCCGTCATCGGTAAGCGAGGGCGAGATATCCCGGCCGACGAGGCCGAGGACTATATCGCCGGCTACACCGTTTTCAACGACTTCAGCGCTCGAGACATGCAGGGCAAAGAGATGGCCGCTCGCCTGGGGCCGGCGAAGGGGAAGGACTTCGCGAACGGCCTCGGGCCCTACGTCGTCCCCGCGGACGACATCGACGTGCTCGAGGCGCCGATGACCGCCCGTATCGATGGCGAGGTCTGGTCCGAGGGCACCGTCGACGAGATGTACCACTCCTTCGCGGCTATCATCGCACACATCTCCCAATCGGAGACGCTCTCCCCCGGCGACGTCATCGGCAGCGGGACGGTCGGTGAAGGCTGCGGATTAGAACTCGGCCAGTGGCTCGAGGACGGCTCAACCGTCGAACTCGAAATAGAGGGGATCGGTGTCCTCGAGCACACCGTCGTTGAATAACGCCGCCTGAGAAATCGTTCCTTACGCGTCGAGCGCAGCCCACAGCCACGTCGCGTCGCCTTTGAAGCGCTCGAGCAACGCGCGAACGTCCTCGCGAACGTCCTCGGTGACGGTGACGTGGACCATTCCCTCGTCGGGTTGGCCGTAGACGACGCTCGCGCCGTCGGGTGCCGCAAGAATCGCAGGCAAGACAACCAGATCCTCCTCGCCGTCGACCAGAATCGTCGTCGGTTCCTCGCGCTCGAGTCCCTCGAGTAAGGCGTCGACGACGTCCGCGGTAATCTCGGCGGGTGGGTTGATGGCCTCGAGGTGCGTCGCGTCCGTGACGACCTCGCGAATCTCTTCGTCGACGGTCTGGCGTTTCGTCTGCTCGTCGACGAGTGCGACGTCCGGGTGACGGCCGGCCTGGAGAATGTGATAGGTAACGACGTCGCCGACGGTGATGAGCGGTCCCGATACCTCCTCGAGGAGGACGTCGGCGTCGGTCTCGATGGGGCCCATCGGGCCTTTGAGTTCGTGTCGGAGTTCGTCTGGAAGAACCAGTCGCTGGTCGTCGGCGTCAGCGGCGGCCGACTCCGACGTGTGTTCGTCGCGAGACACGATTCGTTACCGGACCTTGAGCGCGTACGCGCCCGGTTCGGTGACCTGCATCTCGCTTGCGATCTCGCTGTCTTCGGGGTGGGCGATGACGACGTAGCCCGCCCAGTCTTCGGTCAGCGACGAGGAGTTGCAGGCGTCGCAAGTCTCGTTATCAGGATCGTTGACCCGGTGACACTCGCGACAGACGAGACGATCCGATGCCATCGTCACTCACCCTCAGCCGTCGCTTCGCGCTTTTCGTGTTCTTCCTCGAGCCAGCCGTGCTTGCCGAGGCCGGGCTGTTTAGCGGTGAGGCCGATCTTCGAGTCACGCGGGTTGCGCTCGTCGATGCTCTTGGTGACGATGCGTGCGCGAATGGCGTCCTCGACGCCAAGCGTCTGGTTCGACTCGTTCGAGGCGAGTTGTTGGTTCTCGCCGTCGTAGGCGAGGTATTCGTCGCTGATCTGTGAGACGTGGAGCAAGCCGTCGACGGGGCCGATCCCGACGAATGCACCGAACTCGACGACTTCGACGACGGTACCGTCGACGACCTCTTGCATCTGTGGGTCGAACGTGACGGCGTCGAAATCGGCTTCGTAGTAGACGCCCGGCTCGTTCGGGAGGACCGTCCCCTCGCCGATATCGTGGACGTTCGTCACCGAGACGATGCTGCCCACCTCTTCGTCCATGCGCCCCTCGAGTTTGTCTTGGAGCAGTCGCTTCACGAGGTTCGGCGAGACGTCACCGAGTGCCTCCGGCGGTACTTCGACCGTGTCTTTCAGTCTGGCCCGTTTGTACATCTATGGTTGAGTGATCGCTAGCTTGTTTCTCCCGCGTAATGCAATTACCGGTACACACTCCTCGAGCACCCGGTCGCACAGCGGGCGATCGTTCGTGACGACGTACTCGACGACGCCCTCGCGGGCGAGTTCGACCAGCGCGTCGTCGGCGTACGATTCTTCCGTGTCGACGATGAGACAGCGTTCGGTCGCCAGGTCGTGGCCGACGTTCGCCGCTGTCCCTTCGGTTCCGCCCTTCTCGGCGAGTCGACGGAGTTCTTCGACGACGGCCTGTGGTGTCGTCGGCTCGTATGCGTCGACCAGCCGATCGAGTTCGTCGAACAGCCGCACGTCCAGTTCGACCGGCATCATGAGCGCACTCGTATCGAGTGCCACTTGCGTCGGCGTACTCATTCGTCGTGTTCCGTTGCGTTCGTTATTCGACGAGCGTTCCGAGTCCGATCAGTCGCCAGCGCGCACCGATCCGGCGGTTGATCGCAATCTTCGCTCCCGGTTCGGCGGCGACGGGTCGTTTGAGGTTGACCTCGCACTCGCCCTCGCGGGCGCTCGTGACCGCGCCGACGGTCGTCGCCGTGCCGACGGTCATCATCAGGGGCTCTCCGGTCGAAATCTCGTCGACCGTTTCGCCGCTTTCGGCACCGACCACACGGTCTAGTAGGTCGACTTCCATCGTAAAGCCCTGCCAGGTCGGTGGCAGCGATCCGGGTGGACCGGCCAACTGGCCGGCCAGCGCGTCGCCTTTCGTGAACGACGGATCGAGGCCGGTTCCGACACCGAGCAAGCCACCCGGCGTGGCCGAATCCACCGACTCGCCACCTGCTTGCAGCGAGCGAATCGTTGTCTCGATCGACACGTATTCGGATTGGCCGCCCTCCTCGACCTCGCGTCCGGGTTTGATCTCGAGGGCGTCGCCTTCCTCGAGTTCGCCGTGTATCAGGCTGCCACCGAGGACGCCGCCGCTGAGGTTCTCGTGGGTCGTCCCCGGCTTGTTGATGTCGAAACTCCGGGCGACGTGCATTCGTGGATCGTCGTCGGGGTCTCGGTCTGGGGTGGGAATCTCCTCTTCGATCGCTTGAATGAGCAGATCGAGGTTGACCTCCTGTCCCGCTGAGACAGGGACGACGGGGGCGTCTTCGGCGACGGTCCCCTCGACGAACTCCTGAATCTGTTCGTAGTTGTCTCGCGCCGTCTCGGGGTCGACGAGGTCGACCTTGTTCTGGGCGATGACGATGTTGTCGATCCCGATGATATCGAGTGCCATCAGGTGCTCTTCGGTCTGGGGCTGTGGGACGGATTCGCTGGCGCTGACGACCAACACGGCGCCGTCCATCAGTGAGGCACCAGAGAGCATCGTCGCCATCAGGGTTTCGTGACCTGGGGCGTCGACGAACGACACGGTCCGAAGCGGCTCACTCGGCGAGCCGTCCGGACACTCCTCCTCGACGGTGTAACATTCGGGTTCCTCGAGTCCATCGCAGTGACGGAACGTCGCGTCGGCGTAGCCAAGACGAATGGAGATACCGCGTTTCATCTCCTCTGAGTGCTGGTCCGTCCACGATCCGCTGAGCGCTTGCACCAGCGTCGTCTTGCCGTGGTCGACGTGACCGACGAGCCCGATGTTCACCTCCGGTTGTTGAGTTCCTGCCATAAGACGGTGAGTAATCTTAGGTAAGGCTTCCGCCGTGCGATTGATAAACCTACTGTTCTGGGGGCGAATCGGCAGGCCAGAACGGACACGTTTTATCTCTCTCAATGGGGTTGATAGGTCGGCGTGTGTCGCCAGTCACGCGCTTTTTCACGATCGGCTCCATAGCACGCACACGTGAGCGAATTCGCGTTCGAACTCGAGTTGTGCGCCCACCTCGAGACCCGTCGTGAGGGAATCCTCGCCCGGCAACTCGGCACGAGCGTCGCGAATCCCGGCGGCCGAATCCTCGACGTTGTTTGCGTCGAGCCGGGGCCCGAATTCGAGGATCGCGTCGCCCTCTCGAGTGCGACGATTCCGGACGCAGCGATCGAGGCCGACGTCGGGACGGGCCGCGCTCGCTACTGGAAAGACGCGTTCGACTGCCATCCCGAACGAGCCGAACGCGCCGTCGAACGGGCCTGCGAGATCGGGTTCTTCGAACGCGAACGTCGAAACGGACGCGAGTACGTCAGGCAGGTCGCCCGATATCCCGACTGGTACAACCGTCTCGTCGGCATCGAGAACAAACCGGATCTCGGCCGACCGGGCGACCTCGAGGCTCAACTGCGAACGGACGTGAGTCTCGGGTTGGTCGACGAGGTCATCCTCGCGACGGAGAGTTACGTGACGCGCGCCCACCTGAATCGAATTCCGGAGGAAGTCGGCGTCTGGCGCGTCCACCGTGAGGAGTCGGCGCACGCCGACGAGGTGGCCGCTGATGAGACGACCGCCGACGGGTCGACTCTCGAGGTCGAAGTGCTCCGAGAACCCGACCAGCTTCCCGTCTCAGAGCCGGGAATCGAACCGCTCGAGTCCTTTCCCGGTCGCACCGATATCGCCGTCGTCGAGCCAGCAGCGAAGGCTCGCCAGCGTCGTCGCGTCGCCGAACGCGCCTACGGCAAGGGCTGGCGAACCTTCGATATTCCCGAGTGCGGGGCCTGCGAGCCGACTGCTGGGGGCGACCTCACGATGCCTCGATGTGCGTGGAACGGCCGTCTCGTCGACGCGAACACGGAGTGTAGCCCGTCGTGTCCAGGGTACGACCCGGAGACGGACTCGCTCCCGACAGTCGACCTCGAGGCCGAGCGCGAGCGTCGGACGCCGTGGGAGGCGAATCCGGACGGCAAACGCCGCCAGCAGTCGGGATTGGACCAGTTCGGCTGACCGTCCGTCGGTAGCGGACATGATGCGTCTAACGGATGCGCGGATGTCTCGAGTGGGCTCGTCACCCGTCGTTTTCCGACTTCTCGCAACTCGCAACTCGCAACTCGTGACCCGTGACTCGTGACCCGTGACTCGAGAGTCAGCCTCGCGGTGCGTCGACTGCCGGCAGCGTGAACGTAAACGTCGACCCTTCGCCGGGTTCGGAGTCGACCCAGATTCGGCCGCCGTGGCGTTTGACGATGCGCTTACAGAGTGCGAGTCCGATGCCAGTTCCGGCGTACTCGTCGTGGCTGTGCAGGCGCTGGAAGACCTCGAAGATTCGCTCTTGATCGTCGGGATCGATGCCGATTCCGTCGTCGGTCACCGAGATCTGCCACTCAGTCCCCGATCGTTCGGCTTCGACGGCGACCTCCGGTTGTTCGTCGCCGCTGTACTCGATCGCATTCGACAACAAGTTCTGGAACAGCTGTCGCAACTGATCCGGATCTCCCTCGATGCGCGGGAGCGAATCGCTCGTGATCGCTGCGTCGTGTTCGTCGATCTTCATCTGCAAGTCGGCCTGGACGTCCTCGAGTACGTCGTTCAGCTCCGTCTCCGTCAACTGGCCGCCTTCGGTGTCGATCCGTGAGTACTCGAGCAAGCCGTCGATCATCCCTCGCATGCGGTTTGCCCCGTCGATAGCGAAGTCGAGAAACTCGTCGACCTCTTCGTCGAGTTCGTTTCCGTATCGCTGCTCGATGAGTTGGAGATAACTCGAGATCATCCGGAGCGGCTCCTGGAGGTCGTGTGAGGCTGCGTATGCAAATTGCTCGAGTGACTTGTTCGACTCCTTGAGCCGCGTGATGTAGTGACGAAGCTCGAGCGACTGCTGTCGTCGCGTGAGCAGGGTATCCAGTCGCCGAAAGAGGACGGGTGGATCGATCGGTGCGTCGACGGTCTCGTTGACCAACAGCGGTGGTTCACGGTCGCCCGGATCGGGCAACGTGAGCCGAAGTGAGCTGTCTTCCCGTCGGATAGCGACAACCGGACAGAACACTGGGTAGGCGTCTTCGACTCGCTCGAGGAGGTCTGAGTGGTGTTCGGGAAACGTGTAATCGTCGACGAGATAGCAATCGGCCTCCGTGACCGACTGGTCGGTGATGACGTCGTAGTGCTCGGAGAGGAGTTCACGGACTGCAGCGCGGTTCCCGTCCTCACCGACGAGCAACTGAATCGTTTGCTGACGATCACTCGAGTTCATACGTGTTGGGCGGCACAATAGGGGTATGTTGTAGTCGATTCATTCGCGTTGGAACTGGTCTGACGGTTCGCTGGCTCGTGGTGACCCTTGGAGGATTCCGTAGAGGCCGGTCAGCGGTTCGCCGACGCGGATTCCGTTGGAGGTGATCGAGAACTCGCGCAGGCTCCGTTCGAAACCGCCGGTTCGCTTTTTCAGGACGCCGACGACTTTCTGGAGGCTCCCGTCCATTTCGACGTAACTGAGGAACATGAGGTTGTCTGCGACGTAGCTGATGTTCCCGCTCGTCGCCCGGGAGATGCCCGTAATTTCGGAAATTTCGTTCGTAATGACGACGGTTACACCGCGACTCTTGAGATAGCGCGTCAGTGTGAGGAGTTCCCGCAAGAGCTCGTTCTTGTCGCCTTGGATCGTGATGGTGTAGCCGTCGATCCCGTCGATCAGGACGATGTCCGTCTCCTGCTGACTGACTTGCTGTTTGACCATGTGTGCGAACTCTTCGGCCGAGATCGCGAGTGGCTCGACTTCGGTGACATCGACCATCCCGTCATCTCGAAGCGACGTGATGGGCATATCGATCGATTCCGAGCGGTATTCGTATGTCTGGTGGTTCTCCTCGAAGAGATACACCGCCGACCGGAGGTCGTTTTCGGCTGCCTGACACAGCAACTGCGTTGCCATCGACGTCTTTCCCGTCCCGGAGGGGCCGCTGATGAACGTCACGGTTTGCTCGTCGAATCCGCCGCCGATGAGTTCGTCGAGTTCGTCGATACCAAACCGTAGTTGGTCCGGATCGAAAGGATGATCGTATTGTTCTGGAACCAGTTTCGGGAAGATTTCGATACCATCGCCTCGAATTTCCATCCCGTGGTCGCCTTCCATCTGGCCGAGTGCCCGGTGTTTCTCGGCCTGGATGCGCCGGCCACCGTTCCCTCGAGTAACCCTGACGATCCCGTCACTCAACGAGCGGACCTCTGTATCGTACTCCTGTTTTGGTGACGACGTCGCGGTGGCGATGACGGTGACCTCCCGCTGTTTGAGAAACCGCATGAACGCGAGGATGCGCTTTCGAAACTGGTGGTCGTTCGCCTCGACGTAGCGCAGTTGCGTAATCGGATCGACGACCACTCGATCGGGATCAATTTCTCGGATCGCCTCGTGAATGTCCTGGGTGTACCGGTCGCGTTCGATGTCACTCGGATTGACCAGGTCGTACGAGTAGTCCTCGACGAAGAAGTCCGAGTCCGGCCCTAAATCGAGAAACTCGGCGTCGGCGATATCGATCCCGAGCGCTTCGCCGTTCGCCAGGATTTCCTCGTGGGACTCCTCACCGTGGATGAACAACACCGTCTCGTCGTTCTCGAGGCCCTTCTCGAGAAAGTGCATACCGAGGAGCGTCTTTCCAGTCCCCGGTTGTCCCTGGATGAGATACAGTCGACCGGTGACGAGCCCGCCGCGGAGTATCGTGTCTAATCCGTCAACTCCGCTGCTTATCGAGGAAACGCGTGCTC
This sequence comes from Natronorubrum sediminis, assembly GCF_900108095.1. Taxonomy (NCBI): domain Archaea; kingdom Methanobacteriati; phylum Methanobacteriota; class Halobacteria; order Halobacteriales; family Natrialbaceae; genus Natronorubrum; species Natronorubrum sediminis. The sequence goes on along the minus strand of NZ_FNWL01000001.1, from coordinate 1,143,312 downwards.
CCATGTCCGTCCACACGTAATTGACGGTTATGAATCAACCTATCTCCAACGAGACTGATAGTTGTCTGGGTGTTCACTGCGACGAGGATAGTCCGTGTCTATGGGCCGTCGACGGTATCTCGACCAGCTGTCATATTTTCCCCGGTCGATCTGTCTCCGACTGCGATACTCCCGCTGGCGTGAGTCGATACTGCTCGCCGTCGACTGCGAGTGGCGCTTCGAACGCTTCCGCGGCCGGATAGTAGTGTGCCAGGTGCACGAGTCGCGTTCGATCGGCGTTCAATTCGGCTGCCAACTCGAGGGCACCCTCCCGCGTCATGTGCTTCGTCCCGAACGTTCGCGGGACGCCGTCCGCGTTCTCGTGGCGACCGCCGGCGGGGTGGTGCTCACAGAGTGAGGCGGGAACGATCGCATCGGCGAGCAACAGGTCCGGGTCTGCGAGGACGTCTCGAGATTCCTGCGGGACGTTGTAGCTCGTATCCCCGGTGATCGAGAGCTTCGCACCCGTTTCGGGGTCCTCGATCGCGACGCCATAACAGACGAGTGGCGGGTGCTCGACCGGGACGAGCGTCACGTCGAACCCACAGAGCCGGACTGCCTCGAGTGGCGTCGTCGAGTGGACGTCGATTCGGTCGAGGTAGTGGTAATCCGTCCGGATCGTCTCGGCGACGCTTTCACCGGTCCGCGGATCGGTTTCGTCCGCGGCGTAGACGGACAACGAGTCGACGACGCGAAAGACGTTCCCCAGTCCGTCGAGGTGATCGAAGTGAACGTGCGTGATGATCGCCGCGTCGGGGAGGGCGACGCCGTCGCGAAGAAACTGGTAGCGAAAGTCCGGACTGAAGTCGATCAATAGCGACTCGTCGGTGCGTTCGTTCTCGACGTGTACCGAAAATCTGGTTCGCTCGAGGCCCTCCTCGCGTGCTCGCTCGCAGGTGTCACAGTCACAGCCGACCGTCGGCGTGCCGGTCGTATCTCCGGTCCCGAGGAGGCTCACGCGCATCGTCACGCCTTCCCTCCGGCGGTTTTGGCGTCGGCAGCCGTTCTCTCCGAGTTCGTTAGCGATCTCGTCCCAGCGGGCTGGCCGTCCCTACACATACGATCGCCCTTCCTCGAACGCCGTCTGTACGAGCGGGTGATCTTCCTGTTCTGCTAGTCGCTGGGCCGGGAGCACGTAGACGCTCGTGACGACGCCGTGTTCGAGACCGACCGTCTCGGCGAGGGCCTCGAGCGCTCGTTCGGTCGCCTCGTCGTGGTCTTCGAGGACGACCAAGGCCTCGAGTTCAGTGTGCATGCCGTGGGTCTCGGGGCCCACTGCGTCGCCGAACACGATCAGGTCGCGGATCGCGTCGCCGTGTTCCGCCTGTGCGCTGGTAGCGAACGCGTCCGCGGCGGTTCCCTGTGGCGATCCATCGCTCATAAGGGAGTGCTTCGCACCCGTCGCATAAAGGGTATTCCCCACAGCGAGGAGTAGTATTCAGCTACGGACGTGCGAGAATCGATACGACTCCGAAAGCCCTCGGTAGTCTCGGGTCCCGGGACTCGCTGTGCGCTTCGGGCGCTTCGGGCCCTGCAGTGCTTGCTTCTTCCGGGTTCCCCGAGACACCTTCACCCGTTCAGTCCGCCAGGCGGCCGGTTGATCGGCCGGCGGACACGCGCCGCTGATCTGTCTTCTCTGAACGCCGCCCGCTACGGGGTGACAGCGTTCGGTCGCCATCGAGACGGGTCACTCCCGAAGCCCCGGCGGGGCAACGACCTCGAGGTTGTGACGTTCGAGGAACGCCTCGAGGAAGTCGGCGCGGTCGCCGAGTTCGTGGGGACGATGGGAGTCGGAGCCGACGGTGACGGCCACGTCGTACTCCTGGAGGATCTCGAGAAACGCCGCGTCGGGATGGACGACGTCCATCTCGGCGAGCGCGCGTCCGGCGTTGATCTCGGGCACCGTCCGGGAGTCCGCGAGCGCCCGTGCCACCCGATCGTAGTGATCCATCGTCGCCCGTCCGCGCAGTGGCGGCGTTCGCTCGAGCAGGTCGACGTGTGCCGCGACGTCGAACAGTTCCGACTCGATCAGCGAGACGAGGGTATCGAAGTAGGTGTCGACGATCGAATTCAGGTGTGCGTCGGATTCGCCCCGAAAATGAGACGGGACCTGCACGTTCTTGCCGTCGACGGCGTGGACGCTTCCAAGTGCGTACTCGAAGTCCGCCGTCTCGAGAAAGTCTCGAATCGCCCCCTCGTCTCGCGGATCGTAATCCATCTCGACGCCGTCGTAAATCTCGATGGAGACGCCCGCTCGCTCGCGAAGCGTCTCGATTGCTCGCCGTCGCCGCTCGTAGGTCAGATCGAGATTGAAGCCGTAGACGCCGCGCTCGGTCGCTGGTCGCGCCCGCTCCGAGACGGTACAGTGGTCCGTAAACCCGATACCCTCGAGGCCGGCGGACTCGGCGGCCCGAACCATCCGCTCGAGAAATTCCCCGTCGGAGTAGTTCGTGTGGGCGTGAAAATCCTTCATGGGTCGACGACACCGGGAGACAAGTTGGTCGTTTCGCTCGAGGTAGGTTCCTGCGAGACGCTCGTCACCGATCGACTCGAGCGAGCGTCGTACGCCGTTCCCGTCTCCGTCTGTGATTATTCCACACCTATCTGTCTGTACATCTTATCTACTGAACAGGCGCAAAACTTCGCCGTTTACGGCGGGGATACGCGCCGTCACTGAATGACACCGACCACCGATAACTGCATTGCCGGATATTCCACACTCAACCACTATATTTAACACAGAACCGTTCATAAGTACTTATGAACACAGTCAGATGCTGGAGACAACCCGCACATATCGAGCGAAAATCGTCAACCACTCCCAAGTGAGTGACGACCTCGATGACTGCGGACACTCAGCATCCAAACTGTGGAACGTCGCCCGCTACCACACCCAACAAGAATGGGATGAAACCGGAGAGATTCCCTCTGAAGCCGACCTCAAGCGCGAATTAAAAGACCACGAACGATACAGTGACCTACATTCTCAGTCAAGTCAGCGAGTTCTAGAAGAGCTTGCTGAGTCGTTCAACGGTTGGTTCAAAAAGCGTGAAAAAGGCGACACAGACGCGAATCCACCCGGATACCGCAAACATGGCGACAAACACCCACGCTCCACTGTAACGTGGAAACAAAACGGTATCAAACACGATTCCAAACACAACAAACTCCGTCTGAGCAAGGGATTCAACCTGAAGAACCACCGCTCAGATTTCATCCTCGTAAAATACGAGACGCGACCCGATGTGGTCGTGAAGAATATCCAACAAGTCAGAGCCGTGTGGAACGGCGACCGTTGGGAACTCCACCTCGTCTGCAAGGTCGAAATCCTCACCGAGGACGCCCCCGGCGACAACACCGCTGGCATCGACCTCGGAATCAAGAACTACCTCGCCATCGCTTACGATGATGGTGACGCTGAGTTGTATCCGGGGAACGTACTGAAGCAAGACAAGCACTACTTCACCCGCGACGAGTACGATACCGAAGGAGAGAACGGCCCCTCCAAACGTGCGCTTCGCGCTCGTCAGAAATTGTCTCGGCGGAAAAATCACTTCCTCCACGCACTTGCCAAACACGTCGTTGAGCAGTGTATCGACCACGAGGTCGGTCGCATCGCTATCGGTGACTTGAGCAGGATTCGAGAGGACGAAAACGGCGAGTCTCGAAATTGGGGGAAGCGTGGGAACAAGAAACTCCACGGATGGGAGTTCGACCGATTCACCACGTTGCTCGAATACAAGGCAGAAGAACACGGTATACTCGTTGACCGGAAGTCGGAGCAAGATACGTCGAAGACGTGTTCGTGTTGTGGACGGAAGCGTGATGCGAATCGTGTGGAGCGTGGGTTGTACGTGTGTGAGCCGTGTGGTGTGACGATGAACGCGGACGTGAATGGTGCGGTGAATATCCGGAGAAAGATAACTCAGAATCCTCCTATGGGGGATATGAGTAACGGTCGTTTGGCACGGCCAGTAGCCTACTTGTTCAATCAAACCTCGGGGCGTTTCGCACCGGGCGAACAGGCGGATTGCGAACCGTAATATCCCAACGCTCGGGAATCCTCGCCCTTTAGGGCGGGGAGGATGTCAACAATGGCTTGCGTGTGAGCGCGCCGCGTTGAACAAAGGTCCGCTGGTAGGACAGTCGTGAATGCCGAACGATGACGACGCAGCGTTTCCGACCGACCGCCGGGCGTTTCTCGAGTCAGTCGGCCTCACGGCGGGCGTCGCCGCGCTCGCGAGTACCGCCCTTCCGACGGCTGCAAACGACGAACCCGACGCGAACGACGATCCACTCCCTATGAGCTACGACCTACCGGACCTTCCCTACGAGTACGACGCGCTCGAACCGCACATCGACCGAGAGATCATGGAACTTCACCACTCGGGGCACCACCAGGCCTACGTCGACGGCGCGAACGACGCGCTCGAGGAACTCGAGGAGATGCGCGAGGCCGACGATTTTGAGGGGATCAAAGCCGTCAAACGCGATCTGGCGTTCAACCTCTCGGGACACGTCAATCACGCGATCTTCTGGGAGAATATGGCACCCGACGGCGGCGGCGAGCCGACGGGTACCCTCGCGGATGCGATCGACCGGTCGTTCGGGTCGTTCGAGGCGTTTCGAAACGAGTTCACTCAGACCGCGGCGGACGTCGAATCCGTCGGCTGGGCGATGTTGTTCTACGAACCCCTCGCTGACGAGTTGATAATCGGTCAAGTCGAGAGCCAACACCTCCTCGCCCATCAGGATTCGACGCCGTTGTTGACCCTCGACGTTTGGGAGCACGCCTACTACCTCCAGTATCAGAACGAACGCGATGCGTACATCGACGAGTGGTGGAACGTCGTCGACTGGGACGACGTCGCCGAACGCTACGAGGCGGCCTGTGCCCAACGCGGCCAATCCGACGAGGACGATCAAGGTCAACAGGACGAGCGGAGTCCGTCCTCGAGTCTGCCCAACTCAGTGTAACGTCGGGGTGCCGGTGTCCTTCGACCCACCTGTTTCGTCGCACCTTCCCGTCGGAACCGAACGCGCCGACTACTCCGCTCGAGACGCTCGTCTCTCCTCGAGAAACGCTTGCATCTTCTCGAGAGCGGCCTCGGCTTCGCTTCGATTCTTCTCGAGCCGGTCGACGACTTGCTGGGGTGCCTCGAGATTCTCCGCTAAGAGGAGCAACCGATCGAGGAGGGTAATCTCGATACGTTCGTTGATCGTTCCGATCCCGATGGCGTCGAGGTCACGAAGATCGTCGGGTTCCACTTCGTGAACGAATTCGTCCTTTTCCGCGAGCAGCCCCTCCATAATTGGACTGCCCCGCTCCGTCGGGTCCTCGTCGAGGAGTTCGAAGATCTCCTCGATTCGAGTGACCTGCGTCACCGTGTCCTCGCGGTGGCCGGCGAACAGCGCTTCGACCTCCCTACTCGCCGCGGCCTCGGCTAAATCGCCGTTGAGGTCGAGAATTTCGATCTCCGCGTGGTAGAGCTTCTGCAATTCCCGCTCGAACATGTCCGACTCCGTCGTAATACTCATCGTGGATCCTCCGGTGGCTGATTTGCACTCAGTCCGTGCGCTCGTTCGTCCGTTCGGCGTCGAATTTTCTCACTCGTCATCGAACACCAACTCCGTGATACACGCTTGCACCTCGGCAGTGTCGACCCTGTCACTCTCCATGAGGAGTCGCAACCCTGCCGGGGAAACGTCATTGCCCGCTTTCAGGTCCTTCACAACCGCCGCAATCGGCCCCGGTGTCGCGTCGACCTCGAGCGCGACGTCCTCGACGAGGATCTCGTCTCGTTTGCCACTCTCGTAGACGGCATCCCGCAGCAACCGTTCTGCCAGCGATTCGGCGTGCGCCGCGTCTTCCTCGAGCATCGACTCCGTCAGCCCCGTGTTGTATAACACGAAGGCGAGCGCATCCCGCAGTCCGTTCGTGAACTCGTCGTCGCGGCGCTCGTCGTTTCGTTCGTCGCCGTCCGTCTCCGCTAACTGTTCGAACAGCTTCTGTCGCTCTGCCTCCTCGAGGTGCTCGAAGAGGATCGAGAAGTCGAGTATCGTATTGTACACCCGCTTTCGAATGTCCCGGCGACGCTGGTATCGCTGCTGCTTCGCGTGTTCACCGGTGTACGCTTTCTCTCCGGTGAGCCACCGCCGATCCTCGGTCGTCAACATCGCGTTCTTTCGTTCGTTCATCGTGGCCTCACTGCACATTCGCTCGAAGCCGAGCGATCACCGTACATCTCTCAAAATATACTGATGAGAGAAATATATTTACTCTACCGGTCTGATGACGCTTCATGGAAGGGTATGACATCCCAGGGCGGATGAGTATTTCCCCCGCGCTGAGAGTACCCCGTCGGGAGCATCCCGGCAGCAACGGACGTGAATTCGATGGCTGAGACGACATCAGACGCGACGACGGCCGGATACGCTGGCGAGGCGACACCTTCCAAACTGGTCGAGATCGCCCGGTACTACCTGTTCATCGGAATCGTCGGTTTCGGCGGTCCGATGGTCCACATCGCCATGATGGAAGCCGATCTGGTCGGCGAGGACAGCAAGGAGTGGACCGACCAGTCGGTCTTCATGGAGGGACTCGCCATCTGTAACATGCTGCCGGGCCCGGCGTCGACCCAGTTGGGAATCTTCATGGGGTGGATCTACGCCGGGACGAAAGGCGCGCTCGTCGCCGGTTTCTTCTTCATGCTGCCGACGTTCGTCCTCGTCGTCTTCTTCTCGTGGCTCTACTTCGCCTACCAACAGGTCCCAGCCGTCGAGGCGGTCTTCTACGGCATCAACCCCGTCGTGATCGGCCTCATCGTGGGGGCCTGTTACTCGATGACCAGAAGCGCCTTCGACGAAGGCCGGACGGACGCCGAACTCGAGGTCGGGTCGGACACCTGGAACGTCGACTACCTGCTCGTCGTCTTGCTCGTCGCGACGACGCTCGTTCAGGCCGTACTCGGCCCGAATCCGGTACTCCTGTTCGTTCTCTCCGGTCTCGTCGGCGTCCTCGTGTACCGATCCGACTGGGTCAGACAAAACGCGCGTCGAGTGACGCCGTGGGCCGTCGTCGGTGGCCTCGCCGGAGTCGGTTTTCTGGTTCGTGACCGATTCCTCGAGTTCCTCGGTCCGGCCGTTCGCAGCGCCGTCGAAACCTCCCCAATCTGGGGACTCCTGCTCGTGCTCTGGGCGAACCCGTGGGTACAGCTGTTCGCGTTCATGGTCTACACCGGTTCGTTCATCTACGGCGGCGGACTCGTGTTGATTCCCTTCATCGAGACCTACGTCGTCAGCGAGTTCGGCTGGATGACCGGGCGCGAGTTCGTCGACGGGATCGCCATCGGCCAACTCTCACCGGGACCGGTCGTGATGACCACGGCGTTCGTCGGCTACAAACTCATGCTCGACGTGTCGGGCGGTATCGTCGCCATCGCCGTGATCGGCGCGCTCGTGGCTACGATCGGTGCCTTCGGTCCGTCGTTCGCCTTCATCATCGGATTCTTCCCGTACTTCGCGAAGATCCGCGAGAACGAAATCGTCCAGACTGCGCTGATCGCCGTCAACGCCGCCGTCATCGGCGCGATTTTGGGTGCGACGGTTATCCTCGCCGAAGAATCGTTCCTCGTCGACCAACCGAGCATCCCGGTCCCCGTCGCCGACGTCGTCTTCGACCTCTTCGCCGTCGCACTGGCGATCGTCACCTACTGGCTGTTCGTTCGCGGCGTCCACGCGGCGTCCCTCATCGCTGGCGGCGGTGTGATCGGGGTAGGCGCGTTCTTCATCCTCTAATCGCTTCCTTTCTCGAGGAAGAACTAGCCCGCACTTGGCGATACTCCGTCTCTCACCCGCGAGCACGCCCGAAAACGGCGACCCATCCACGGTATAGCAAAATCTATTTACTCGGGATCGTTTCTACTACAACATGACGACGCGCGAATCCGCCGGCGTTCTCGATCCGTTTCGCCAGTTTTTCTCCATGAAACGGGATGTACTGGTGCTCTCGCTCGCGATGTTCGCGTTCAGCCTCGGGTTTCAGATGACGAACCGGTTTCTCCCCGATTACCTCGTCTATTTGGGGGCGGGCGGATTCGTCGTCGGCCTGTTCGCGACGCTCGGAAACGTCATCGGCGCGGTCTACCCCTACTACGGTGGCGTCGTCTCCGACCGCGTCGGCTCGAGGTACGCCCTGACCGTCTTCGGCTTTCTCTCGACGTTCGGCTTCGTCATCTGGCTCGTCTCCGCGTACGTTCCAGCGATCGACCTTGGCGCGTTCGTCCTCGAGCCGTGGGTCTGGGTGTTCGTCGGCCTGTTGCTCGCACAGTGTTGGAAATCGTTCGGGATCGGCGGCCACTACGCCATCGTCAAGCAGGCAACTGAACCGAGTCGATTGGCGCGCGGGTTCGCGAGCACGGAGACCTTTCGGCGGACGGCGTTCCTGATCGCCCCGCTGATCGTCGCCGTGCTCGTGGTCGACGAACTCATGCCCGGCTTTCTCTGGGTGCTCGTCATCGCCATCGTCTTCGCTATCCTCGGGACCATCGCCCAGCACTTCCTCTATGAGGCCGAGGCGGACACCGTCGGGTCGGCGTTCGAAGGATTCGGACAGATCGTCGACGATCTGCGGGCGCTCCCCGACGCCCTCCGTCCGCTGTTGGTCGCTGACGCGCTCGTTCGCTTCGCGAACGGAATGGTGTACGCCTTCTTCATCCTGGTGATCACGCAGGTGATGGAGATCGGGCTAACGCTCTCGCTTCCCGTGTTCGGGACCGTCGACCTCTCGCCCGCCGCGTTCTTCGGCGTTCTCCTGAGCGTCGAGATGTTCGTCGCGCTGTTGACGATGGCACCCGCCGCCAAAATCGCCGAGTACACCGGTCTCAAGCCCGTCGTCGGCCTCGGCTTCTTCGTCTACGCCATCTTCCCGATCGTGCTCATCTTCGCGCCGGAGAACGCCTGGGTTCTGATCGCGCTCTTCGCTTTCTCCGGGCTCCGATTCGCCGGACTGCCCGCCCACAAGGCGCTCATCGTCGGCCCGGCCGAACGAGGCGCGGGCGGCCGCGTCACCGGCTCGTACTACTTCGTCCGCGGCGCAATCGTCATCCCGAGTGGCGCGCTCGGCGGCTTTCTCTGGCAGTTCGTCGCTCCGGAAACGTCGTTCGTGCTCGCCTCGATCATCGGCATGATCGGCGTCGCCTACTTCGTGATCTTCGGCCAGGAGTTCGAAGCCTACCAGTAATACACCTCATTCGAGTCTCGCCGCGCTCATTCCCTCGAACTCTCTGAAATCCAGTCTTCGGTTCGGATGGCGTTAGTGACTCCGCTATGAATTCGGCCCTCGGTCACACAACTCGACCGACTGGCTCGACTCTCCCGTCTCGAACTCGAGCGTTTCGTTCCCTGCGCCGCTCTCGAGCGTAAGCGTCAGCTTGTGGCTCGTCTCGACCCGGATTTCGAGCGGTTCGGTTGTATCGACGCCGACATCGTCGACGTATAGGGTGGCTGCGGTGACGTCTTCGGCCTCGAGTTCGATCGCGTTCTCGGGTTCGTGGCGCTCGAGTGGATCCCGCCAGTGGATGCCCTCTCGGGTGTTGAGTTCGGGGTCGGTCGATTCCTCCTCGAACTCCTCGATTTCGGGTTCGTCGTAGCCGTCGACGAGCGAAATGGCGTCGATCACCCCGTCGTCTTCGTCGTCTGCGACCTCGATCTCGTGGACCCAGTAAACGCCGTCGTGCTCGAGGTCGTACTCGTCGTTGCCGAACTCGGGGGCGACTCGGTAGGTCACGCGGGCGGGCTGACGTTCGACCACCGCATCGCCGAGGTACGCCTGCCCCGGACCCCACTCGTCGCGGACGAACGGGGTGAAGTGATCGTCGGCGGGGAACGAGTCGAGTCGGTGGCGATAGCCGTGATCTGCGAGTTGTCGACGGTAGTTCCGAACACCAGCGTACGGAACGAGTTCGTCGAGCACCCCGGCCCACATGAGCAGCGGAACGTGCCGGAGGTTGTCCGTCACGCGCATCGCATTCTGGTCGCCGATCAGGTCGTCTGTCGGACCGCCGAGGATATCCTCGTCAGCTGGACCGACGACGGCGAACCCGCGGGCGAAGAGGTCCGGATACAGTGATCCTAGCCGATAGGTGCCGAAACCACCCATCGAGTAGCCGCCGATCGTCACTCGATCGACGTCGATGTCGTATCGTGCGGTCAGGTCGGCCCACGCCTCGAAGGCATCGAGTTCGGCTTCGTTCGCCCACCAGCCCGACGGGCCCCGACCGTGGGGCATCAAGACGATGGCGTCGCGTTCCGCTCCTAACTGGGCGAGTTTGTTCGGCGACGCCGCGTACTGATTGTAGTTCTGGCCGAGCGAGTGTAACAGCAAGTGCATCGGCGCCGGTTCGCCCGGCTCGTAGCTCTCGGGTACGTACACGGAGTAGGGCTGGACACGGGTTCGATACATCTCGTCGTCGAGGGTGATCCCCTCACCGAGGTCGTATCGCGAGCCGTAGAGCCGGTTGTGGTAGCCCGTCTGTGGAATCTCGCGGTCGACGTCGCCGTCTTCCAGCCGTCCGAAATCGACGTCTGCCCCGAGATCGGAGATGTCGCGTTCGGAGAGCGCTTCGGCCTGGTTCGCCGATCGCCAGCCGTCCTCCCCGCCGAGAAGGGACGCGATTCCCTCGAGTAAGTCGATATCCAGCCCGAGACGGTCGTCTTCCTCGGCCTCGAGCGGTTCGTCCTCGACGGTTCGGAACCCGACGTTGTAGACCGGCGGATCGTCGTCACCGATGTCGAGGAATCCGTCGTCCTGACGGAAGTCACCGTCCCTGTCGTGCAGTCCCGCGACGGCGTAGTGACGCCACGTCTCTCGGCCTGGCTCGAGATCGACTTCGACCTCGAGATGGTTTCGATCGACGTCGACCGAGAAGGCGTCGTCGGGGAGTGCTTCGCCATCGAGGGTTGCGCCGGTGCCCCAGACGGCGAGGACGTGATCGACCGGCGCGCCGAGGTCGCCGAGATTGTGCCCCCAGTCGGTGTCGCCGTCGCCGCCGGTATCGATCCCGATCGCGACGATGGCCGCGTCGGGTTCGATCATCGTGTTCAGCGCGATTCGGTAGGCGACGCCGTCGTCAGTCGGCCGCGTGCGAATCTCGAGGATGTCGGCCGCGTTGTTAGCGTACCGATCCTCGTCCGGATACTCACGTTCGTCTTCCGGGCCGCGGTCGTCGAACGCCCAGCCCTGCGAGAGAAACTCGCCGCCGTCGTAGGCCGTTCGCCCGGAGACGAGCAGTGGATCGGCGTCCCATTCGTCGGTCGATTCGAACTGCGGCGGCAAGACTGGATCGTCGTCCAATACGTCGGGGCCGGGACGCGGCGACTCGAGGTGGTCGCCGCCGGGACACGATTGCTGTTCCGCCCCGACACTTCCACCCGTACCGGCCCCCGTTCCGACGAGGCCGGCAGCAGTCGCCATACCGACCGTTCGGAGCACGCGTCTTCGGGACGAATCGGTCCCAGCAGCGTCGTCGAGCAGATCTGTGGGTTCGGTTCCCATACCCAGCCGGTCAAACAGCGGTAATAAAAAACATTGTGACAGTTACGCCGACTGAAAGCGTCCGTCCGACGAACAGGCACCGATCTACACGATACCATTACTCCTCTACTCGTCCATTCGGTGCTCCTCTCTCTGGCTCTCGAACTTCGCCGTGGATGGAGACCCTCGCTACGCCGGCCGTCGTCACTGACCGGTTCAGTGGCTATGATCGTGGTCGTGACCGTGGTCGTGGTCGTGATCGTGTCCAGAACCACTCGAGCCACTCGGCTCACCGCCGTCACTCGCCTTTCCGAGGTCGCCGCCGGCGACGAGCGCGTCGTGGTCGCCGTCCATCATATCCATGTTCTTCAAGGTGTCTCGCTCCTCGAACTCCTCGACGGCGTCGAGGAGGTCCTCTTGCGTGAGGGTGGTCCGGTCCTCGGTCAGGGCCTCGAGGACAGCCTCTCGAAGCACCATCCGGAGGTCGCTGCCGGTGAGGCCTTCGGTGGCCTCGGCGATGAGGTACGGGTCGAACTCGCTGATGTCCATCGTCCGGGTGATGAGCGAGAGGATGTCCGCTCGCATGCTGTGGTCGGGTTTCGGGAAGTTGATGATCTCGTCGAAGCGCCGCCAGGCGGCGTCGTCGAGTTGATCGGGGTGGTTGGTCGCGCCGATCAAGAGCACGTCGTCTTCGATCAGCGAGATGTTGTCGATGCTCTTGAGCAGGGTGTTCACCGCGCGTTTGAGCGCGGCGTGTTCGTCGCTGCTGCGAGTCTTGGCAACGAAGTCGAACTCGTCGATGAAGAGGATACACGGCGAGAGCCGTTTGGCGACTTCGAACGTCTTATCGACGTTTTTGGCCGTCTCGCCGAGATACTGGCTCGTAATCATCGAGAGTTTGACCTCGACGAACGGCAGGTCCATGTCCTGGGCCAGTGCCTGTGCCGTCGACGTCTTCCCCGTCCCCGGCGGGCCGACGAACAGTAGCTTCCCGATCTCTCGAAGACCGATCCGCGAGAGGTAGTCACGGTGCTCGATGGCCTTCGCGATCTTGTTGAGTTCGTTCTTTTGATCTTCGGTGAGCACGAGGTCGTCAAGGGACATGTCGACTTCTTCGGGCGCGCGAACGTCGACGAGGTCGAGCATCTCCTCGTCTTCGTCTTCGTCGAAGTACTCCTCGAGTAGTCCGTCGATCCAGACGCGATCGGCCTGAATTGGTCGGTTTTCCTCGCGCGCTTCCTCGTGAGTCACGTCGAATTCGTCGCCGTATTCCTCGTGAGTCGTGAAGTGCTTCGTGAGCGTGGGGTTCTCGCGCAGTCGCTCGTCGTCGACGCGCTCGGCGAACCACTGTTCGGCCATGTCTTCTTGGGCGAGGGTGATCGTCCCCGAGAACTCGTCGCGCTCGGTAAACATCAGCTCCGAGACGGCATCCCAGGGCTGATCGATCCCCGTCGCCTCTCGAGCGGTCGCGTTGGTCGCCGAGAGCGGACGACTGATGCCGGCGTGTTTCCGTCCGGCCTCGCCGTCACCGTCGTCGTTGTCGACGCTCCCCGCCCAGAAGACGCGCCGAACCGACGGCGGGAGATCGTTCTCGTCCAGGGTCCTGTCGTCCGAATACACGCTCGTCGTGAGCAGGAACTCCACGACATCGAGCGCCGCATCACTCATTCCGTCACCGTATTCACCACACGGTCTTAACGTCGTCGTCCTCCGCAACGTGTGCGGACTCGTGACGCGTTCGGCCGGGATGTGGGTCTCCCCAGCGCGGTCTGCGGCACAACGGTTTTCGTCCACCGGTGCACAGGCATGCATATGAACGTCTTAGTGGGACTCGTCGGAAGCGACGAATCGATCAAAACGCTCCGGCGGACGATCAACCGAACCAGCGAGGTCGGCGACGATCTCACCGTCGCCATCGCCGAAAAACCCGAGGCGAAACGCTCGCAAGAAGACATGGCCAAACAGGCCGAGAAACTCCTCACGGAGGCGAACGTCGACGCCAATATCGTCCAACTCGAGGGCGATCCCGGCAGTTCGATGGTCGACTACGCCGAGCAAGGCGAGTTCGACCAGCTCGTCATCGGCGGCGGGACCTTGAGCCCGATGGGGAAAATCCAACTCGGTCCGATCACGGAGTTCGTCCTGTTGAACGCCCCGACGACCGTCAAACTGGTGCGATAACGATGGCTGCGCGACAGTACCCCGACGAGCCGGCCGGGCCGTTCCCCGCGCCGCCGACGACGAACGAGGACGGAGCAGATCGACAGATCGTATTTCGCGCCCCCGACGACGTCACCGAGTGGCTCGAGGACGCCGTCGACATGTACGTCCAGTTCGACCCGACCGACCGAGCGCAGGGGATCCCCCCGACCGGCGAGGATCGGATCCGCAACTGGCTCGAGACTATCGCCGAGGAGAGCGTCAACGTGATCGCTCGCCACGATGACGACGTAGTCGGCCACGCGACGCTCGTTCCCGACACGAACGATCCCTCCTCCATCGAGGACAACGCCGACATCGAGTGGGAACTCGCGATCTTCGTCCTTCAGGACTACCAGCGAGCCGGAATCGGGACGATGTTGCTCGAGCACCTGCTCGGGCACGCGAGCGAAATCGACATCGAACGCGTCTGGCTGACCGTCGAGCGCTGGAACAATCCGGCGATCGCCCTCTACGAACGCGTCGGCTTCGAGTCGACCGGGACGGAGAGTTTCGAACAGGAGATGGCGATTCGACTCTAAAGCTGCGTTCGCCACACTCACTCGACGGAAGAACGAGGCGAGAATTCGGAGGCCGAAAGCGAGGTTAGACCGAGAGCACGGGCTGGCTCGCGTACGCGAGGACGTACTCCGCTACTTTCTCGAGTACTTCCGCCGATTCGGTATTCGAGACCGGCTCTCTGGGGAGCACGATGAAGTCTGCGTCGATTTCGTCGGCGGTGTCGAGGACGACGTTTCCGGGGTGTTTCGTTTTGCGCGTCTGTGAGAAGCCATCGTCGACGGAGGTGACGAGGGGAACGTCCGCCTCGTCGGCAACGATTGCGATGTCGTCGAAAAAGTCCTGTGTACCCGTTGCAACCGACGATTCGTCGACGCCTCCGCTCGCCAGCCCGTGTACCACGCCGCGCCCGAGTACGAACAGCGCGTGGACCGACGCGTCGTACCTGTCGGCGACGGCGACGGCGTACTCGATCGCAGTTTCGGATTCGTCGCTGCCGTCGACCGGTGCGAGGACGGTGTCGACGGTAAACGGCTCGCTGTCGTCCATACGCGTCGATGTGTGGCCCGTCGGCAAAAACCCTCCCCCGCATACTCGAGGGAGACACCCAAAACCACGCCGATGGTGGCCCTGCTCGAAGGACCCAGAGGCTGACCTCGCCCGCCGGTATTTATGCCCGCCCGTCTCCAAGTGTCGGCTATGTTCGAGACGGTCGTCATCGCCACTGATGGGTCTGAAAGCGTCAAACGAGCCGTCGACGTGAGTCTCGACCTCGCCGGTCGTTTCGACGCCGACGTCCACGCGCTGTCGGTCGTCGACGCGGACGAAGTCGACGCCTCGCCAGACCAACTTCGAGACGAACTGCAAAGCGCCCTCGAGACGACGGCGGATTCCGCGCTCGCGACCGTCGAGGACCGAACCGACGGGGAGACGACGATCACGACGGCCGTCAGAGACGGACGGCCCGCGGCCGAAATCTGCGCGTACGCCCGCGAGGTCGACGCCGACCTGATCGCGACCGGAACCCGCGGCCGTCACGGCGAGAACCGACTCTTACTCGGCAGCGTTGCCGAACGCGTCGTCCGAACCGCACCCGTCCCGGTGCTCTCCGTGCGCCAACTCGAGACGATCCAAAACGACGGCGAGTCGACGATCGAGGTCTGAACGCGCCCTAGGGCGACTCCTTTTTGGTCCAGCGCGCTCGAGAGACGGCCCGTTTTCTGCCCCCGCGTGGCGACGGCCCGACACCGGTTCACTCCTTTTCGAGTCCCTACAGCGGGCCACCCCAGAGGGGAAGTCACTTCCCCGGGCGGCGCGCACACGGAGATATGTACGAGGAACTTATCGAGAGCGGTGATCTCCCACTCGCCCGGAAATCGGTGCTGCCGGGCACCGGCTTCTTCCTCCCCGACGAACTCGAGGAGGATCTCGAAGACGAACAGACGGCGGCCGCACTCGAGGGTGCCGACGTAGCCGTCGTCGCCGACCCCGACGCCGACGGCCTGGCCTGCGTCGCACTGATTCGCGAGGCTTACGACGACGTGCAGGTGGTTCCGGAACCGGACGACGATGCCGAGGAGGAGGCCGCTAATTCCACCGAACCCGTGGCAGACGCGGTCGATGACGTCGACGAACCCGCACTCGCCGCCGGTGGGGACGAGCCCGCACTCGAGGAGCCCGAACCGACGCCCCACAGCGTCGCGTTGATCCCGGCTAGCCCACACAACGTGGAGGACGCCCTCGCTCGAGTCGCTGAGTTCGGCGACGACGGCATCGATCTTTTCGTCTGTGACCTCGCCCCCGACCGCTACGAGTACGTCGAGGACGAACTCGAGGCGGCGCTCGAGACGGCCTCCGGCGTCCGCTGGTACGACCACCACCAGTGGGGCGACGATGTCGCCGAATCGGTTCGTGACGCCGGTGTCGACCTTGTAGTCGGCGACTCGGACGAAGAGTGCAGCGCGGATGTGGTCTATCGCTCGCTCAAGTACGAATTCTCCCCGATGTACGAGGAACTGGCGACCGTCACGCGAGATCACGACCTCTGGCTGCGCGAGGATCCACGAAGTGACGACCTCGCGGACTACGCCTACTGGAGCGACCCCGCGGAGTACGTCGAGGTCGTTCGCGAGTACGGCGTCGACCTCCCCGAGTGGGCACAAGCGTTCCTCGAGGAGCGTCGCATCGAGAAGAACCAACTCATCGAACAGGCGACCGGTCGCGCCGAGTTCCGCGATATCGGCGGCTACACGGTCGGCATCACCTACGGCCGCTGTTCGCAAAACGAGGTCGCCGAGTCGATGCGCGAGCAGGGTGCCGACGCTTCGGTCATCGTCAAACCCGCCGGATCGGCATCGATCCGTGGCACCGAGGAATTCCAGTTGTGCCACGAGGTCGCGGGCAAGGTCAACGGTGGCGGCCACCCCAAAGCCGCGGGCTGCAAGCCCGACATCTACGACGACATGCTCGACTACGCGAACCACTGGGTTACCCGCGGAGCCGTGACGAAGCGCGTCATCCTCGAGGCCTTCGAGGCCGTCGTGGACGAGCACGAGAGCGACGACACAGCAGGCGCTGACGACCTCGAGAGCGACGACTAACCGACAAAACGCGGCCGATTTCCCGTTGCCTATTCTGCGTTCGCGGCGTCCTCGCGCTGGACGATGTTCACGGACGTGATCGACATGACTTCCGTCTCGTCGACGGTGACGCTCCGGCGGAACTCGACGTAGCCGCGATCCTCGCGGCTCTCGGAGGGCGTTTTCTCGAGCACTTCGACGCGAAGGGTGAGCGTGTCGTCCGGTCGAACCGGTTCGTGCCACTCGAGATTGTCCATGCCGAGGCCGCCCATGTTCGCGACGTCCGCTTCACCTTGCACGATTTCCGTGACGAACAGCCGAACCGACAGACAGAGCGTGTGCAGACCGCTCGCTACCAACTCACCGAACATCGAATCCTTCGCCGCCTCCTCGTCGACGTGGAACGGTTGTGGATCGAACTGTTCGGCGAAGTCGACGATCTCGTCTTTTTGAATCGTGTAGCCGCTGGTTTCGAAGACGTCCCCGACCGCCAGATCCTCGTAGTAGTGAGTCACGAAGAACGGGTTTTCGGAAGAAGGGATTAAATCGACCGGTTCGAAACCGGTGGCGTCGACGACCGGCACTCAGTCCTGCGAGACCACGTATCGCATCACGAGCTGTAGCACGTGGACGAACACACCAGCGACAGCGATGTAGACGCCGATTGTCTGCAACGCAACTGACGCGTTGCGATGGTCGCGAACCTGCCAGATTTCGTAGCCGAGTCTGAACAGGAACCCGAGGAAGATCAACACGAAGCCGACCGGCAGGACGACGGGGACGAACGTTCCGATCAAAATCGCGACCACGCCGCCGATGAATCCAACCATCGAGTACGTCCCCCAGTTTTCGAACGTCTTCGAACGAGCGTAGACGTACCCCGAGATGACGGCCGTCATCAGCGCCGTGACGACAGCCGTGATCCCCAGAATCGTCAGGTGGGTCTCCGGCGGTGCGAACCGAAGCACGCCCGCGCCAAAGATTCCGAAGACGAATTGCAAGACCACCATGCCGACGAACGCAATTCCCATGTCGCCGCCTTTCACCCCGCGTTCGGCGATCAGTTCGCCGCCCATGATCGCCACCCCGTAGACGATCACGCCCAGAATCGGTGCCGCGAACAGGTAGTCGTTGACCTGCGCCAGCGGCGTCTCCGTGATGACGTACATCAACACGATGTTGACCGCCATCAGAATGCTCGCACCACCGATCACCTGCACCTCGCGACTCGAGAGGCCGAATCCTCGTTCGGTCTCGTGTGGCGTTTCGAACGAACTCATGACTCGAGGATACGCGAGACGCTCGCAAAAGGGTGGTCCTTACGGTTGGATCGAAATGTCAATCGCTGTCACGCTCACGCGGACTGTCCGTCACGCGGAGTCTACGGTCCACCGATCGGAGTACGCCGTGCCGCAGGTACACTTCGCGTAGGCGTGAACGACGTCGCCGTCGGCGTAAATCCCGCCCACGTCCTCGTTTTGGGCCTCCGCGAAGGCGAAGACGAACTGCACCGCGTGGTCCTCGTCGGCGGGTGCTTCCGGACAGCTCCCACTGGCGAGGTCGTCGTCGATGATCCCCTCGAGGTCCATCGCCGACTGGGCGAACTCCATCGCACCCGTGCCGGTGGCTGCCTGAAACGCGTTCCGTCCGCGTTCGCCGTCGACGATAATTAGGACGCCGTCGTCGACCGATTCGCCGAAGTCCTCGAGTCGCTCGTCAGAGACGTAGGAGTCGGCCAGAAACAGGACGACGTCCTCGAGTCGCTCGCCGGCCAGAAACTCCTCGCGTGCGCTGGTCATGGGGCACAATCGTCGCTCGAGGTGGAAAAAGGGCCCGTCATCGTCCGCTCCGTGCCCGTCGCTGACGAGCAGGGCTGTCGCTATCAAGTAGCGCCGCCGCTCTCGATTCGAGACGCAACGCCACCGCCTCGAGTCAGAATTACTGCTCCTCGAGATTCGATGCGATGTCGCTGAGGCTGTCGCTTGGCGGCTCGTAGGCGTCGTAGTAGGTCGTCTCGCCCGGCGAGCGAAGTCCGTAGAGGAACTCGGGTTCGATCACGTCGACGAGGACCGAACCGCCCATCGAGACGTTCGCGTCGTCGATCCACTCGAGCAACCGATCCGTCTCGCCACTCGGGTCTCGAGCCGCGTCCGGCGTGTCGTAGACGCCCGGAATCGAGAGGTCGTCACCGGTCAACGCCCGTTCGACCCGCCCGAAGCGTTCGTCGCCATCGAGGACGATGCGGACGACCTCGTCGGTGGGAAAGGCGTCGCGTTCGTCGGCCGGTACCTCGAGACGAACTCCAGTAGCCGTCTCCGTACACGTCGACCGGACCGTCTGCACTGACGGATGGTCGCTCGAAATTCGATCAGTCATAACGAAATAGAATCGGTGCGGCTGCGTTATTCGTCGCCGTCTTCGCCGCCCTCGCCGAGCAATTCGTCGATTCCGGAACTGCCAGCCTCGACGACCGAGGCGTTGATCTGTGCGACGGCGTCGGAGACTTCGCTGCCCCGAACCGTGATTCGGCGGCGCTCGCCGTCACGCGATGGTTTGTAGCCCGTCTGGCGCTCTTCCATCAGGACTTCCTGCAGGCTCGAGCCGGAGACGTCCGGGCTGAGCGGGCGACCCGCGTCGTCGGAGCCGCCGGTGATCTCGAGCGTGTAGCCCTCGAGTCCGACGGCGTTGCCGTCGACTTCCTCGCCGATCGACTTGCCGATGAACCGGTTTGCGTCCTGTTCTTCCGCCTCGAGCTGGTAGGACGACCCGGACTCTGGGTCGCCAACGACGACAGTGAAACTTGCCATACACGACGGATGACGGCCGTCGCTCAAAAGAACATCGATCACGACCGAACTTTTGCTCTGCGGGCGCGGCAAGCGCGCCCTCGGCAAAATCTCGAGAGAGCAACGCTCTCTCGGACCTCGCGGGAGCGAAGCTCCCGCTTAGCTTCGATGAAAAGCACTCCTCCCTCCGTTCTCTCACACCCTTCGGTCGCTCGTTCACATCGGTCGTCGGCCCGCTCGTTCGCCCTGCGGGCTCACTCGCGGCGAATGTTCGTGTAGCAGCCTGCCCTTCCCCGGATCGGACGACTCTCGCATTGCTCGAGCCGTCCTCACGGCCGTTCGGGTGTGGACTCCGTTTCGGGTTCCGATCACCCGCCGCTCGAACAGTCAAGTACATTGCCCACCTACACTCGGCCGTGTTCATCGATCCACTGCGACTCGAGCGTCGCTTGCGCGAGGAGTTCGGCGACGGCGAGGGAGCGTCCCGCGTCGTCGTCCGACAAGCCGTTGATCTCGCCGATTCCGGCCAGTATCAGGCCGACGCGGGGACGACGCTGACGAACGACGTGGTGCTCGAGGAGCTCGCGGATGCCCCAGACGGCGGCCCGACGGAACGTTGGAACTGGTGGATCGGATCGCTCGAGGCCGCCTACGGCGGCTACGGTCGATTCGGTATCCAGCAGTATCGCACGACCGAGTGAGGTCGCTCGCGTGCGAGTGCTCGTCAGGTGCCCCTCAGAACCGAAACGCCTTTTTCCGCCCCTGACTGACTGGTTAGTCAGTGACGGACGCCGATACGCGAGAGACGATCATGGCCGCGACGTACGAAGCCCTCTGCGAGATGGGCTACAGTGACCTCACCGCGCAGGCGATCGCCGATCGGACCGATCGCAGCAAGTCAGCGCTCTTCTACCACTACGATTCGCGAGAGGCTCTCGTCGCGGCGTTCATCGAGTACCTGCTCGAGGGCTTCGATGGACGACTCGAGCAGATCGACGACCGGTCGCCGGTCGAGCAACTCGCGGCGTTCGTCGACTGGTTCCTGTCCGATCCGGACGACGACCAGGTGGCGTTTCACACGGCGTTTCTCGAACTCAGAGCACAGGCACCGTACAACGAACTTTACCGCGAGAAACTTCGAGAGAGCGACGACCGACTCCGCGAGGCGATCGAGTCTATCCTGCGGGAGGGGATCGAATCGGGGGACTTCCAGGATCACGATCCCGAAACCGTCGCCGCGCTCTTACTCGCGACGTTCGACGGCGCGCGGATCCGCCAGTTCACCCTCGGTCGCGACGAGTACCTCGACACGGTTCGCGAGGAGACTGCCGAGCGAATTCTCGCCGACGTCCTCGCCCCCGGCGTCGAACTGCCGGCCGAATCGAATCTCGAGTTCCCGCGCGACGACCGATTTAGCGAGGACGATGCCGGTGATCGTCCCGAATGAGCACGCCGTCGGACAGATCGGTCAACGTGACCGACGGGGAGCTGTTCAAGCCGCTCATGGTGCTCTCCGCACCGATCGTGGCGTCGCAGGTGCTCAACGTCGGCTACAACCTCGCGGACACGTACTGGGTCGGCCGGTTAGGCAGCGACGCCATCGCGGCACTCTCGTACTCGTGGGCGGTCGTCTTCTTGATGATCAGCGTCGGCGGCGGACTCACCGTCGCCGGCACGGTCCTCATCGCCCAGAACAAAGGAGCTGGAAATATCGGCATGGCGAGTCATCTCGCCGGCCAGACGCTGTCGTTCGTGACGGTCGTCGCACTCGCCTTCGCCGCCGTCGGCTACCTCTTCACGCCGTGGCTCATGCGAATGGTCGGTGCCGAACCCGGTGCTGCCGACTACTCCTACGCGGTCAGTTACACCCGGATCATGTTCGTCGGCATCGTGTTCATGTTCTGGTTCTTCATCTTCGACGCCCTCTCTCGAGGCTGGGGCGACACCCGAACGCCACTGTACTTGATGGCCATCAGCGTCGCGCTCAACGTGATCATCGACCCCTTCTTGATCCTCGGATTCGACGGGAACCCGCTGTTCACCTGGGTCGGTGCCGGCGGCCTCGAGTCGACGCTGTACGCCGCAACCGGCTTCGACGGGTGGGGCGTCGACGGCGCAGCCATCGCGACAATCTTCTCTCGAGGAATCGCGGCGGCCATCGGCCTCGCACTGTTGTTTTCCGGGCGCGTCGGCCTCGAGCCCTCGCTGTCCGATCTGTGGCTCGATCGCGAGACGGTCCGAGAGATCGTCGACATCGGCGCACCCATCGCGACCGAACAGGGCTTTCGCGCCTTCGGAATCACGGTCCTGACGGCGATCATCGCGCTCGCGGGGACGGAAGCGGTCGCGGCCTACGGGATCGTCACACGACTCTCCTCGCTGCTCTACATGCCCGCGCTGGGGCTCGCCCGCGGAACGGAGACGGTCGTCGGCCAGAATCTGGGAGCCAATCAGACCGAGCGGGCCAAACGGGCCGTGAAACTCAGCTCCATCGTGATCGTCTCGGCCTTTACGGTCGTCGTCGCCGTCGCGTACACCTTCGCCGAACCGATTGCAGCGGTCTTCATCGAGGCGGGAACGGCGGACGCCGATCAGGTGATCGAGTACGCCGCGGCGTACATCCTCATCGCCGGGCCGTCGTACCTCTTCCTCGGCGTCTTCCAGATCCTGTTAGGCGGGATTCGCGGCAGCGGTTCGACGCGTGCGGCGATGGTTTTGTCCGTCCAGGAACTGTGGCTCTGGCGTATCCCGATCGCCGCGGTCGCCGTCGTCACCCTCGGTATGGGCGTCGTCGGCGTCTGGTACGCCGTCGCCATCTCCTACGTGGTGTCGACGATCACCACCGCCGTGTGGTTCCGCAGAGGCACGTGGACCGACGACGTCGTGACCGACGAGTCGCCCACCCCAACACCAGGTGATTGACGTGAGTGAACATTCAATCGATCAGCACCGACGAATCGCCCACCCGAACACGCACAGTCGTTGGTCCGAACTCGCACCGTCGGTCCAGCCACTCGTCACCAAATCGATA
This sequence comes from Natronorubrum sediminis, assembly GCF_900108095.1. Lineage (NCBI taxonomy): Archaea > Methanobacteriati > Methanobacteriota > Halobacteria > Halobacteriales > Natrialbaceae > Natronorubrum > Natronorubrum sediminis. The sequence goes on along the minus strand of NZ_FNWL01000001.1, from coordinate 1,120,626 downwards.
CCCGCGCGTGCGGAATCGTTCCCGGCAGCACTCTGTACGATCGCCGGCGAGATCGGTTCCGACGCCGCCGACGAGTACGTCCGCCCCACTAACGACGACCTCGAGGACGTCCTCGAACCGGTCGTCACCGCCGTCACCCTACTCGAGGGCTATGTCACACTCCGACTCGCGGTCCTATACGGCGACGGTAAGACGACCGCCGACACATCGAACACGAGCGATCGAGACGCGATGCTCCTCGCCAGTGACTACCTGCACGCCGGCTCTTACGCCGCAGTCGCCGAGACACCGGTCTCCGATCAGCGTCGTCTCGAACTCTACCGAGTCTCGATCGGCGGCTCGAGTGACCTCTCACATCGGTTTTTGGGTGCGACCGACTCAGCGGGCGCTCCGAACGAAGACGGTGACACCGTCGACGCTCTCGAGGCGAGGGCGTCGCTCGCTGAGACTGCGGGAGTCATCGGCGCGACGGCCGTCGGTACGCCGACCGAAACACGGACGGCGCTGCGTCGCTATAGTCACGCGATGATGAGCGCGCTCGCCCGCCACTCCGCGGCAACCGCGGCCGACGTTGACCCCCAGACTCGCGCCGCTCGCGTGCTGTTCGGGACGACCCAGCGAGGAAACGTCTACGACGGGGCGGAGACGAACGGCTCCCCGGCCGTCGAAGACGCACTCGAGGCTGCGCGTGAGGCGCTCGGAACGCTCGTCGACAGCGGCGGAATCGACGCTACATCTCCGGCGTTCACCCGCCTCGAGCGCGCGACCCACCTTCCGTTTCACCGCGACTGAGCGGAGCCCCTTCCCATGAGTGAACTCTCGAGACCGATCTGGCCGGCGTATCCGCTCTCGGCGTTCGTCGCAGGCCTCGGTCACTGGTATCTCGGCCAGTGGAAACGAGGGGTGATCTGGTTCGGTATCTACGTTCTCGCACTCGCGTTTCTCTCCGCGCGAACGCTCTCGGGTGCGTTCGACCTGAGCGAACCGTTCGTCGTCAGCGCGCTCCAGTTCGAAGCCGTCTCCTTCGCTGATGTCGCCGTTCCGCTCGCCGTGTTGGTCTGTTGCCTACTCGATATCTACCTCCTCGGTCTCGCGAAACGGACGGCCGTCGAGCCGGACGGATCGGCTTCGAACGGCTCCTGAGCGGACGTATTAGGTCGTGCGAACACCGTGTAACTCCCCTGCCCGCGTCACTCGCGGTGTACGTTTTTGTAGTTGTACAACGTACGACACGTATGACCCGTCTCGGAGTGCTGGCGCTCAAGGGGGCCGGGGTCCTCTTGCTCGCTTTCATCGTCCTCAGTGTCATCGCGACGGTCGTGGGCCTCGTCCTCTCGCTCGTCGCGACGGTTGTCTCGGTGCTCGTCACGCTCGCAATCCTCGCTGGCCTCATCGTCGGTGCCGCCGCGCTCTACTCGTACCTCTGGGATGACGACGAATCAACGTTCGAGGCGTCACCCACCTCTCACTCGAGACCCGCCACCGAAACGGCCGACCCTTCCGATCGCGTTCGCTCGCAGTACGTCGACGGCGACCTCGACGAGGCCGAACTCGAGCGAGAGTTAGATCGTCTGCTCGAGGAGGAGACGTAGAGTAACAACTGAAACGGGTTACACACTGATCGCCAGACGGTTCGGCGATCAGGTGTACACTGACTTGCAGTGGCTACGATAATCGACGGTCTCAAACACCGCGCCGCGCTAGCTGTCGGCGATGGACATCCGGTTTCTGGGCGGCGTCGGAGAAGTCGGCCGCAGCGCAATTCTCGTCAACGACCGACTGTTGCTCGATTACGGGATGAAAACGGAGAATCCGCCGCAGTTCCCCCTCGACGTCGACCCCGAGGGCGTCGTCGTGAGCCACGGCCATCTCGACCACGTCGGCGCGATTCCCTCGCTTCTCAGCGGCGACGCCCGGCCCCCGATCCACTGGACGCCGCCGACTCGCGAGTTCGCCCTGACGCTCGCTCGAGACACGCTCAAACTCCACGGCGGGACGCTCCAGTGTCCGTTCACCGAGACGGACGTCCAGCGGGTCACGCAGGTGTCTCGAACGCACGGCTACCGAGAACCGTTCGAAGTCGCTGGCCACGAGGTGACGTTCTACAACGCGGGGCACATCCCCGGCAGTGCGCACGTGCTCGTCGACGACGGCGACACCCGCCTGCTCTACACGGGTGACTTCCACACCGACGCCCAGCAACTGGTCTCGCCCACGACCGACCGGCCCGCTGCCGACGTCGTCATCTGTGAGAGCACCTACTCGGACGTCGACCACGACCCTCGAGACACCGTCGAGGATCGATTCGTCGAGAGCGTCGAAACCACGCTTTGGGAGGGCGGCACGGTCGTCGTCCCCGCCTTCGCGATCGGTCGCACGCAAGAACTGATGCTCGTCTGTTCGGCCCACGACATCCCCTGTTACGTCGACGGCATGGGAACGGACGTAACCGAGATGCTCAGACGCTACCCCAACTACGTCCGGGATTCGGACGACTTCCGACGCGCCGTCTCCCACGCCCGATTCGTGACCGGCCGAGACGGACAGCGAAAACGAATCGTCGACCAGAAGGCCGCGATCATCACCACCAGCGGAATGCTATCGGGCGGCCCCGCCATGACCTACATCCCCGCAATTCGAGCGAATCCGACGAACAAAATTACCATGACAGGCTATCAAGTCGAGGGAACGCCCGGCCGCGACCTCCTCGAGACCGGTAGCGCCGAACTCGACGGCCGAATCATGCCCATCAGCGCGCAGGTCGAACAGTACGACTTCTCGGCCCACGCGGATCGAGCGGGCCTCCTCGAGTTCCTCGCGTCCTACCCCGACAGCGAGGTCCTCGTCAATCACGGCGACCGATGCGACGCGTTCGCGGCGGAATTGCGCGAGGACGGCTTCGACTCGAGTGCGCCCGAACTGGGCGAAACTGTGACGGTGTAACCTCCCGCCAGCGAATCGAGTGCTCATTGAATTGGCCAGAGGTAGCCGCCGACGTGACCGAACCGAGCGAGCACGAGCAGCGTCCCAAAACCGACGAGGACCGTGAGTGGAACAGTAAGCACTCCTCGAGCCACTTGTCTGAAAACCCCGATCTGCAACTGTGACACCGCGAGCCTCGACAGCGAGACCGACATATCGAAATAGCTCGCGTCGACACCTCTCGAGCAGAGACGTTCATGACCGACGGGATGGAGAACCAACGGCGCGCCTACGGCCTCGTCGCTTTCGGGGCGGTGAGCTACACCTGCTTGATGTTCATCTGGTTCTCGCTGCCCGCGTACCTGCCCGTCATCATCGACGAGGTTGGGCTCTCGAGCACGCAAGCCGGCGTCCTGACGGGGGCGATCCCGCTCATGTACATCCCGATCGCGCTGTTCTCGGGGATCGCCGTCGACCGAATCGGCCCCGGACGGAGCCTCGCAGCCGGGATTTTGATCTACGGAATCGGACAGATTACCCGCAGCGTCGCGCCCGACTTTCCGTCGCTGCTCGCGACGACGCTCCTGATCGGTGTCGGCGCGACCGCGATCACGTTCGGACTGCCGAAACTGGTGGGCGTCCTGTTCCCACCAGACGAGACCGGTCGCCCATCCGCGATTTACCTCGTCGGTGCCTCCGCGGGTTCGGCGCTCGTCTTCGCCGTCGGTCGCCCGATTCTGGGGCCGTGGCTCGGCGGTTGGCGACCGCTGTTCTTCTGGAGCGGCGTTGTCGCCGTCGGCTACGGCCTCGCGTGGTTGCTCGTCAGTCACCGGGCTCGAGTCGACGCACAGATGGCGACCAACGATTCGTTCTCTCTCGAGTCGGTCGTTGCGGACCTACGACTGGTACTCTCTCACCGCGAACTCCAGCTCGTGGTCGTCATCGGCACGATGTACCTCCTGCTCAATCACGGCCTGCAGGGGTGGCTCCCCACGCTGCTCGAGTCCCGCGGGCTCTCGCCAGGACTGGCCGGACAGGCGACGAGTTTGCTGATCGCTGCCTACGTCGTGGGCGTCCTTGCGGTGCCCGAACTCGCCGACCGATTCGAGCTTCGCCGTCCGGCGCTGATGGCCTGTGGCTCCGTCGCGTTCGTCGGCATGCTGGGCGTGATCGCCGGCGACACCGGCGCGTTAGTTGTCCTCGGGATCATCGTCACCGGCCTCGGCGTCGGCGGCGTCTCGCCGCTCGTCCGGGCGATCCCGCCGGATCTCGAGGGAATCGGCGCGCGGCTCACGGGGACCGCGGTAGGATTCATCTTCGCCGTCGGCGAGATTGGCGGCTTCTTCGGCCCGATGCTCATCGGCGTCCTCCACGACGCGACCGGCTCGTTCGTCCCCGGATTGATGCTGCTCGCGGCCGGGACGCTGGTGGTCGTACTCGCCGGCGCTGGGTTGCAGTATCTGGACGACTGATACGTTTATTGTTGTGATTTACCGTACGACGCAGAGCGGTCACGATTGCACGAAGAATGACGTAGAGCAGACCGTCTGTGACAAACTGCCGAGTACTCACGCTCACTTGAGCGCCGCAGTCCACGCTCGCCGAACTGAACTTCACCGCCACCGTCAAAACTGGACTCCACCTAAACGCACCTCTCCGAACTCGTTTATCCCCCCGTCGAACCAAGCGATTCCACCGGGTGTCATACTTCCCGATTCGATTCCGACGGTGCTCTCGTCGTAGCCGTCGGGTAGGTCGACCTCGCCCATCGATGGCCCCGCGATGGAGTCGAACGTCTCGGCGTTCTCCGTATCGAGTCGAATCATCGCCCACATCTCCTGGCCGTCTTCTTCGACGGGAAATTCGATTTCGTGACGCTCGCCGGCTTCGACGGTCGCAACCGTTTCGACGAGTCGCTCGTCTTCCATGTCGTCGTGGACGATGAACGCCACCTTCTCATCGTCGTCCGAATCGTTCCTGACCCGAATCGCGGATTCCCTTTCCTCGTCGTTCCACCGACTCACGTCGTCTATGCATCCGCCGAGACCTACTGCTGCTGTTGCTGCTACTGCTGATGCTGCAATATTCGTGAGATACTCCCGTCTCCGTTGCAACAGTGATGTCGGCATGATCCGTTCTCTCTGTCGAGAGACTACCCTGAAAACCATCAATACTCTGATCTGATGGTTGCTACGTGCGAACGTCCGTCCTACTCGAGAATTCCCATTCGGTGAGTGTTACCCCGAGTCTTCGGTATCCCGACGCGCCGGCGGCGTCTTCGACATGACTTTCCCCCACTTGTCGCGGTTGTTCGCCACCTGCCGGTAGCCCCACTCGCGGACGTGTTCGTAGTCCTCGAAATTCCGCAGGAACTCGAGTCCGTTGCCGACGGGTCCGCCGTCGTCGTAGCGCCGGAGGGCCTCCTCGAGAGACTGCCCGCAGGAGTAGACGGTGTCGTCGGCCACGAGGTGGGAACACTCCTCGTAGAACTCGGGCAGTCGCTCCTGGAGGTCGGGGTGGTCGGGCAGGTCGCTGAAGCCGACGAGTCGGATTTCCGTTCGTTCGCCGAAGAACTCGGCCCACCACGTACAGAAGCCACAGTCGTCGTCGTAGACGAGGGTTGGCTCGGTCATACTCGGGTGTACGTCCTCAAGACAGTAACATCTATCTGGGAGTTGCGCGACTCGAGAGACCGTCGTCGAGGCGCGATATCGCACCTCGTGCCGCCGAATACACCACGAAAGCCCCGAGCCCGCTCGAGTCTACGACTCGAGACTCGCGCTCGCGGTGCTCGCGCGAATCGGCCTCGCCCCTTTCAGTCCCACCCGCAGTGGAGTGGGTCGCAGGCTGGTTCGACGGTAGAGTGGACGGACTGCGAGTCCAGTAGTGGAGTGGCGGAGGGCTCTCGAGCGACCGGGGTCAACGGTCACTGCCAGAACATTATTGGCGCAGCTGACCAATCACCAGCCATGAGTGGTGCGACGCGTCCGCTGTCGGAACCGCGGGTGCTGGCCCACACCAAGCGGCGGCTCTTTTCGCCCGCCGAGGACGGAGACTCCTACGTCGTCGCTGACACGCAGTTTTCGCAGGACGAGTGGCTGCCCGGCCAGCCCATCGCGGCCGGGATTCGCGAGGAACTCGCGCCGTTCAACCACGTCCAGATCGGTGGCGGCTACCCTGACCTGGTGGGCGTCGGATCCCTCGAGTCGGACCTCCTCGCCGTTGAACGACTGGGCGAGGAGCCGCCGCTGATCGCCATCGAAGCGAAAGGCGAGACGAGCGGCGGCGTGGACACCCACCTCGGCATCGTCCAGGCTTACGACCGACTCCACGAGGCCAACGCGGCGTACTTCGCAGCCCCGAGCGCGGCGATCACGGAAACCGACCGAACGCTCGCGAGCGAACTGAACGTCGGCGTCCTCGGCGTCGACGCGACGGGCGAGGTGTCCGTCCTCGAGGTGCCGCGGGTAGTCGGGAATCGGTCCTCGAGCGAGGCGACGGCGCTTCGGTTTCAGGCCGGAGCGCAAGGCGTGGCCGACGCCTCCTTCGGATTGAACCACCCGAAGAACTACCTCGGCTATCCGCTGGCCCACTACGCCGAGGGCGACACCGCGACGGTGCTCTCGGAGTACAAGGTCGTCAGCGCCGCCTCGGACGCCGAACGCGGCGCGGCGTTTCTGGGGTTGATCGAAACGGGTCCCCGAGGCGTCGAACTGACGTCGCTCGGCCACGAGGTCGTCCGCTTCGCCATCGGCCGCTGTGGCTCCGTCGAGGCCGCCCTCGCGGCGTTCGAGGAGTGGTACCGGTCGCGCAAACGCTTCGTCGACCTCGCGCCCGCCTGGGGGCAACTCGCCCGCCGCGTCGTCTTCGAGTACCCCGCGACGGAACTGCTCGTCACGGAACTCCAGACCATGCACGACGACTGGCAGCCCGAACCCTCGCTCGTGGACCTCCTCGAGCACCTGCACGCGGTTCACCCGACGTTCGCGATCGAACTCTTCGTCCGCGGCGACGACGCGGTTCGACGGCGGGTGCTGACCGAGAACGGCGACCTCCGGCGCGAGGCACTCGAGGACGGGGCGATCTACCACTCGCCCACCGTGTTCCAGCTGAAGGCGATGCTCTACCACGTCGGAATCCTGACCGAACGCGGGGCGGAGCCCCATCGTCTGGAGCCCCTCGAGGACGTGTGGGCGCTTCGAGAACACGTGTGAAGGTGTGTAAACTCCGTTGGCGAGGGAAAATTGTCGCTTCAGACCGATTCGAAGCCGTGTAACTCTCGGTGTGCAGCGAGGAACGTCGCGTGGGGCCGTTCGTCCTCGGTTGGTGGAACCGAAATCTGCGCTCCCTCGAGTCGCGAAAACTCCTCGTAGCCTTCGAGTTCGGGCCGGTCGGCAACCAGAATTCGATACTCGTCGGAGATGGCGAGCCAGCCGGCATCGAACGCCCAGTGGTGTAATCGACAGAGAGCGAGTCCGTTCCGGATGAAATCGCGCCCGTTCTCCTGTTTCGGATAGATGTGTGCGGCTTCGATATCGACCGTGCCTGCCGGCGATTCCCGGCTCCGGTCACAGATCGCACAGCGAAAGTCGTAGGCCGATTTCACCCGTTTTGCGAACGCACTCGAGCGAACTCGTCGCTGGGTCTCGGTATACTCGTCCTCTGCAGCGGTCAGTGCCGGTTCCGGGTCGCTGCCAGCGGTTGCCCCATCATTCGCGTTCGAATCAGTTCCTTCGTGCGCACCTGCGGTGACTGACGCCGCGAGCGTTTCGAATGCTGTCGGATGCTCGAGGTCCAGTCGTTCCATCGTGAACTCGTAGACTCTCCGGTCGCGTTCGTCTGCATTGACGTAGCGAACGTCGACGACCGAAACCAGTCCCTCGTATCGAAGGTCACTGCGATCAGCTGGTTGGTAGAAGAAATAGACGGGAACAGATGCGCCCTCGGCCTGCTCGAGGAGCGCCTTGTTTGCACCAGTCAGCGTTTGGTCGCCCTTCGAGGGCACTCCTTCGCCGATGTACGTAAACCGTTCTCCGTCGAGTTCGTCGCTGTATGGACCATCCTCTCGAGCTTTCACGATGATGTACGACAGTTCCCCGTCGTCGTCGGTTCGCGGATTGATCCCCTTGATGTAGGACCCGAAGCTGGTGTCGAAGGCTTCCTCGAGGTCCGTCTGTGTATAGTACGTCTGGCGCTCGAGATCCGGGTTGTCGGACGTGCGCCGGCGAGCCAGCGTTCGCCCGCTGTCTGTCAGCGAATTGCGCCCGTCCAATCGTTCCACGTAGCCGAGACTCTGGAGCCACCCGCGGTGTTGGGCAGGGCCGGACGGGTCGTTCCAGTTCACTTCCGCGTGCGTATTAGCGATGATGTCGCCCAATTCGGCGTCCGTTTTAGGTCCATTCTGCAACGCCGCGAGGGCCGTCTCGAACCCGTAGACCGTTGTATCGAGACGCTCGAACAACACTTCCGGATCCGTCTGGGAAACCCACGTAATTCCCGTCTCGGTCACCCGCACGCGTTCCGGTTCAATCTCGAGTAACTCGAGGGCCTCGAGAAATCGGAGTCGGTTACGGATGCCGTCGGTACTCGTCGCTTCCGTGTTCGATTTCACCCACTCGATAAGCGCCGTTTCAGTCGGATCCGACGTCAGAATGTGCGTACAACACTCCTCGAGGACGGTGGTGTAATTTCCAGCCCCTCCGAAAAACCGCACGGCGATCGATCGTTTTTCCGACGTCATTTCATACGGCTGGAAGTTACTCCCACGCTGTATAAATTGACTGGCCTTCACCCTTCACTGGAGACGTACGCTTCGTCGGCAAACAGTCGCAGGCGACGATAACGAAATGAAACTCACTCGTCGCTACCGCCGTCGACTGCACCGTTTACATGCCTGTAGTAGCACTTGGTCGCTCAGTTACAACGCCGTCGGCTCCGCGTGAAGAATTACTCCGAAACCGTCGGTTCGCTTTCTGAATCCGCTGTCGTTCCCGCCGCGCCAATCGTTACGGTCGCGAGTGAAATTTCGACGCCGTCGGTCGTCTGCTCGACGGCGACTGTTCGGCCGGCGTACTCGAACTCGAGACTCGAGAAACCGCTACTGGACGTACAAAGCGAGTCGAGAACGTCGGGGTCGATGACGTTATAGAGTGGCTCGAGTTCGATTGGATTGGTGCCCGTTGCCTGGCTAATGAGTTCGACGATAGCCATGCTCGGCCGTTGGTCGTCACTCGTCACTACCGTCGTCGACTGGTGTGAGTTCATAACTGATGCTGTCGTGACCGGGCGTAAAGAAAATGCCCCAATTTTTCGCCACCAGTCGGACACGCAAAATCACAGTTTAGTTTCGCGGAATATTCTCCGACGGACGACGCGAGCGACTGAGGCTGTGAGCCCCGCTAATTCACTCTATCGTGTCAGGCCTCAATCACGACGCGGGACGTCGTGGCGACCGAAGCCGTAGCGAAGGCGACTCGCCAACCGGCGGGAAAACCGCCCGTCATCGGCTCTCGAACCGAATCGCTCGGAGAGCGCGGTGTAGATGAGCGGCAGCGGGACCTCCTGCTCGAGGGCCTCCTGGACGGTCCAGGTGCCGGTCGACCCCCCCTCGATACGGTCGGCGACGTCGCCCAGATCGGAGCCCTCCTCGCGGAAGGCTTCCTCGCAGAGTTCGAGCAGCCACGAGCGGATCACTGCGCCGTTGTTCCAGACCGACGCCACGTTCTCCAGATCGAGGTCGTACCGACCCTCGTGGAGCAGTTCGAACCCTTCGCCGTAGGTTTGCATGAGGGCGTACTCGACGCCGTTGTGGATCATCTTCACGTAGTGACCCGAGCCAGCAGGGCCCATACGCTCGTGACCGTCGGGACCGGTCGCGACGGCGTCGAAGACGGGAACGAGTTCGTCGTACGCCCACTCGGGCCCGCCGACCATTAGTGAAAAACCCAGGTGCGCGCCTGCGGGGCCGCCGGAGGTGCCACAGTCGAGGTACGCCGCGGAGCAGGCCTCCGCCCGACGCACGGAGTCTTCGAAGTAGGAGTTCCCGCCGTCGACTACGATGTCCTCGCTCTCGAGGTGTCCGTCGAGTTCCTCGAGCGTGGCGTCGACGGCGTCGCCCGCGGGGACCATCAACCAGATGCGTTTCTCCGCGCCGAGTCGGTCGACGAGATCCGAGATCGACTCTGCCGGTTCGGCGCCCGCGTCTGCTGCCGTCGCGACGGCTTCCGGTTCGAGGTCGAAGGCGACGACGTCGTGGCCTGCCTCGAGCGTTCGGTCGACGACGATCTGGCCCATCCGTCCGAGTCCGATTACGCCCAGTTGCATGCCCGTCACTCGACGTGGCCAGATGGTAGTGGTTGTGGTTTCACTCGTCGGGGTGAATCAACGGCGCCCAGACGGAGAATAGCGCGTCGCTCGAGCGAATATGAATCTGAGAGCCAGACCGCTCACACGGCCCGAGTATACGCCAGCGTTCCTTACTGCAGCGGCTCCTCGAGTCGGGCCCAGCCGAAGGCATCGAGGACGACGAATCGCCCGTCGTACTGGATGTAGACGCCGTTGTACTCCCCGTGTTTCCCGTCGTAGTACGGCAGCGACCCCCGAACCGCGTCGACGACTGACCACGCGCCCTCGTGTTCGATCGTCACGTGTGCCCACTCTTCGTCTGCATCGGCTCGAATCGCCCGTTCGACCACCCGTCGCGCACCGGGAATTTCCTCGAGTCGTTGTGAGGTACTCTCGACGACAGTGGCGCCACGGGGCACGTCCTCGCGGGCGATGATGCGCGCCCCGAGGTTGGCTTTCGACCGCGACGGGCAATCGGTCTGTTGGCCCGAATGCAACACGTAGCCGGCGACTGCAGCGGTTCCAACCGCAAGCACCGACAGCGCCAGTTCTTTGCCCCTAATCATCATGGACATACGTTACAGCAATCCACCAAGTATCTTTCGCACGGACACGTTCGCTTAAAACCCGGCCGGCGACGGGGTGTGCGTCTCGTCATGCCGCCGAACTCACCGACTCGACTCTCCCTCGAAGCACTCTATTCGGTTAGAAGTACCGCGTTACGCCCGTCGTGATCATGCCGCCGATAACGAGCAGTGCGATGGCGACGACTGCGGCCGCGCGATAGATCGAGAGCACGTCGCCCGCAGGCTCTCGGAGCTTCTTGCCGTTGAGCCCGGACTCGAGTCGCTTCGCGCCGATTTCGACGAGTGCGGCCAACACGGCCCAGAGTGCGACCATCGCGAGCACGAGTTGCCCGTTCGTCGTGTTGAAGAGGCTCTCCGAGGTGTACCCCGTCCCGGCGAGGTGGCCCCCCGAGAGCAACAAGAGAAGTGCGCTGATCCGAGAGATGGTCGTGAGTTTGCTCGAGATGACTTCGAGGGGTTTCGTCGAGTTGAACGCGCCGTCTCGAGCCAGGGGCAAGATGACGAACGCGACGTAGAAGACGCTGCCGGCCCAGATCGCGGCGAAGACGAGATGTGTCGTCTGGGCGAGGAACGTATCAACCATACGGATGTGCTTGGCGAGCGGGAGTATCAGCGTTCCGACTCGCCGCTGTGTCTGTCAGACCGATGTAAGGCGTGGTGACTACACGAGTCTGGGCGTCTTTCACTCGAGCCAGTCTGGAACCCACGCGACGAGTCGCCGACGGAGGGCCGCGTAGCCCAGTGAGAGTCCGATTCCGCCGAGAACGAGCGACGCGACCGGACCGTCGTAGACGATCAGTGCTGGAATCGCGAGCGCGACGCCGAGTGCGGCGTCTTCGGGTGCGCCGTCGTAGCGAATCCAGCGACGAGGACGGACCCACTGCCCGCGCACGTGGTCGTAGACGGCGCGCTCGCTCCGGTCGTTCCAGGGATCCATTTCGGGGCCGCCACCGAGCGCGTCGCTCGCCGCGTGGAGCCACGCGGTCACCACGAACGCTGCCAGCGCTGCCGTGGCGCTCGAGGGGGCGACAAGAGCGATGATGATCATCGGAACGGCGAGTGCGATCCCGAAAATGGGAAAGTGAAACGTTCGTCGGTGGGTGAGGACGAGGTCGACATCCGGCGCGAGACCGCCACCGATCGCGCCGAGTGCGAGTGGAAGTGCGAATTCGGGGACCTCCATCGCAATGGGGGCGACGAGTGCGAGGCCGGCGAACACGTGGGTCGTCGCCATCATCGTACCGAACGTTCCGCTGGCAGTGACTAAAAGGGTACGCGCACTCGCTGCGAGCGACGACGGGGAGCCGACGGCAGTTGACTGCCGACCGATCGGACAGCTGAAAAAGGCACTGCGCGTCGAATGGTCGCTACTCGAGGTTTTCGCGCTGATAGCTGCCGTCGTAGACGTCTTCGTGGTTCGCTTCGGCGAAGACGAGTTGGGCGATTCGCGCGCCGCGTGCGATTTCGATGTCGTGGTGGACCTGCAACAGCCCCTCGCCGCGGCCTTCGTAGCCGGCGTCCCAGACGGCCGTGTTGAGCATACACGAGTTTCGCATCAGCGACGAACGCGGGTAGACGAGCCCGATGTGGCCGTCGGGAATGTGAATTCGTTCGCCGTAGCGCGCGACGTACGCGCCCTTGGGGAGATAGTACGTATCGGGGTCGGCCTCCTCGAGTTCCTCGAGCGGGCGGGCGATTCGGTCGCCGACTTGTTTCCCGTCTCGGCCGATACGCCCCGGCTCGAGTTGTTCGAAGACGACGTCTAAGGTGAGGTCGACGCCGTTTGGCTGAATCTGATCGTCGGTCGTCGGCGAGATGTGCTCGGCGACGAACGCACCGGAACGGAACATGTGGGGACAACGCGAGGGAATCGAGAAAAGCGTATCCGTTCGTCACGGCCCGTACGCCAGGTTTCCGAGTACCAACGTACACATCACCACACGACACGGCGCGTCGAATACGCGCCACCTCTCGAGACGACGCGCTACACTCGCCAGTGACTGGTGGCTACACTCGCTGGTGGCTGTACGTGCGTACGTCCACAGTACTTACACTGCTTACAGACGGTCTGCGTACACTCGCCTCACAGCCGTTTTTGTGCCACTCTGCGTTCGAATTTCGAGGGGAAAGACCACGGTGACTAGCGATTGCCGGACCGTTATGGCGAGATTCGTTCTGCGCGCTCACACCATCGTCGGCGACACCGTTCACGAGGACGCGTGTAGTCCCACAAATCGTGCTCTCCTCGTAGAAACACGCTGGATTTATCAGGCCGGGCAGCCGAGTTTTGTGTGCTATGGGACAGACTCTCACCGAGAAGATTCTCGACGATCACCTCGTCGAGGGCGAACTCGAGACCGGCGAGGAGATCGGGATCGAGATCGACCAGGTACTTACCCAAGACACGACCGGCACGATGGTCTGGCTCCAGTTCGAAGCGATGGGACTGGACGAAGTCCAGACCGAGATTGCCGCACAATACTGCGACCACCAGACCTACCAGTTCGACTTTAAGAATACGGACGATCACCGTTTCCTGCGATCTGCAGCCGGTACATTCGGCGCTCATTTCTCTCGCCCCGGTAACGGTATCTGTCACAACGTTCACCGCGAGAACTTCGCCGCACCCGGCAAGACGCTGCTGGGATCGGACAGTCACACCCCCACCCCCGGCGGGCTCGGCGAACTCGCTATCGGCGCGGGTGGCATCGACATCACCGTCGCGATGGGCGGTGCACCCTACTACGTCGAAATGCCCGAAATCGTCAGCGTTCGCCTCGAGGGCGAACTGCCAGAGTGGGCCACCGCGAAGGACGTCATCCTCGAGATGCTCCGTCGTCTCTCCGTCAAAGGCGGCGTCGGCAAGATTCTCGAGTACACCGGTCCCGGCGTCGAGTCGCTCACTGCACCCGAGCGGATGACGATCACCAACATGGGAACCGAACTCGGCGCGACGACGTCGATCTTCCCAACCGACGAGCAGACCGAGGATTACTTAGAGCGCGTCGGCCGCGGCGACGAGTACGTCGAGCTTCAGCCCGACGACGACGCCGAGTACGACGACGAAATCGTCGTCGACCTCTCCGACCTCGAGCCCCTGATCGCGACGCCATCGATGCCCGACAACGTCGTCCCCGTCAGCGAAGTCGAGGGCGAGTCCGTCGAGCAGGTCATCGTCGGCTCCTGTACGAACGGTGGCTACGAGGACATCCTCCCCGTCGCCAAGATGCTCGAGGGCCGCGAAGTTTCGATGGAGACCGAGACGATCGTCGCCCCTGGCTCCAAGCAGGCCTCCGAGATGCTCGCCCGCGAGGGCTGGGTCGCGGAGATGATGGCTGCTGGCGTCAACTTCTCGGAAGCGACGTGTGGTGCCTGTATCGGCATCGGTCACGTTCCCGCCTCCGATTCGGTCTCCCTGCGAACCTTCAACCGCAACTTCGAGGGTCGCTCGGGAATCGAAGACGACAACGTCTACCTCTGTTCGCCGGAGGTCGCCGCCGCCGCGGCGATCAAAGGCGAGATCATCGACCCACGGAACCTCGAGGAAGAAGTCGACGACCTCGAGGCACCCGGCGTCGAACTCCCAGACGAGTACGACGGCTCCAAGACGGACCTCATCGCACCTGAGGAAGCCGTCGACGACGAACTCATCAAGGGTCCGAACATCGGCGACGTGCCCCTGCGTGACGAACTCGGCTCCGACATCTCGGGAGACGCCCTCCTGAAGATGGAGGACAACATCACGACCGACCACATCATTCCTGCGACCCAGGACATCCTGATGTACCGCTCGAACGTCCCCAAACTGAGCGAGTTCACCCTCAGCCGCGTCGACGACACCTTCGCCGAGCGCGCGCTCGAGGCCGACGGCGGCTTCCTCGTCGCCGGCGAGAACTACGGTCAGGGCTCCTCGCGAGAGCACGCCGCCCTCTGTCCGATGTACCTCGGCATTGAGGGCGTCCTCGCACAGAGCTTCGCCCGGATCCACCGCGCGAACCTCTTCAACTTCGGGATCGTCCCGCTGACGATCGACGAGGAGACCTACGCGAACATCGACCAGGGCGACGAGATCGAGATCGTCGACGACGTCTACGAGGCCGTCACGAGCGGACAAGAGGAGTTCACCGTCCGCGTCAACGACGACTACGAGGTCACGGCGACCCTCGACGCCTCCGAACGCGAGCGCGCAATCCTCGCCGCCGGTGGCAAACTCTCCTGGACGCGCGACCAGGCCGAAGGCGCGAGCGGTGCGACGCCCGCCGACGACTGATCACGCGACGCGACCCACCGAACATTTCCGTCCTTTTTTGGGCCGACGAAGCCACCGAGAGTCCTCCGTCCCGATTCGATCGCCCTCGACAGCGAACCACGGCTCCGTCTCTGGGTTACGGACGACTTAACTACACGCCGTGGATAGGTACGCCCGACCATGTGGCCCTGGGGGCACTTCGGCGTCGCCTACATCCTCTACTCGCTGTACGCTCGCGGTCGGTTCGGACGACCGCCGCGCCCGGAGCCGGCGCTGGCGGTCTTAGCCGGCTCGCAGCTCGCGGACCTGATCGACAAGCCACTCGCGTGGTGGTTCGGAATTCTGCCCAGCGGCCGCTCGCTCGCCCACTCGCTGCTGTTCGCCGCGGGGTTGCTCGTCGTCGTCTACGCCGTGGGGTTCGCGCTCGGCCGCCTCGAGACTGCGACGGCGTTCGCCATCGCACACCTCTCGCATATCCTCACGGACGTCCCACCACGGGCGTTCCTCGGGTATCCCCACGGGACCGAGTTCCTCGTCTGGCCGCTGCTCGAGCAGCCGACGTTTCGGTTTCACGACCGACTGTTCGAGCCGCCTGCGGCCGTCGAAGTGCTCGTGGGGCCGTTTACGAACCCTGCGATATTCTTCCTGTCCGAGTGGCTGCTGTTCGGGACGGCGCTCGCGCTCTGGTACGTCGACGGATGCCCGGGACTCGAGTACGTTCGCGCTCGGATTCCGGCATAGGGTCGTTTCGTCTCTCCTGACCATGCCGACGGAAACGAACAGCGTCTTGTGAGCGCGGCGGATAGCTCGAGCGAATGCCCGCAGACCACGCGAACGCTGGCTATCGACGGTTGTTCGACCGCGAGGGACTGACCTTCGGCGCGGGCTTTCCCTTGACCGGAGCGAACCGTTCGACGCCCGATCCCGAACGCGAGATCGAACTCGCGACACACGCCGAGGAAGTCGGTTTCGACGGCCTCTGGACGCGAGACGTGCCGACCTTCTGGCCCAAATTCGGCGACGCGGGTCAGACGTTCGACACCTGGCCGTGGCTCTCACACGTTGCCGCACAGACGGACGACATCGCACTTGGGACCTCGAGCGTCGTGCTTACACTGTGTCACCCGATTCACGTCGCGAAGTCCGCGGCGACGGTCGACCAACTTTCAGACGGGCGACTCGTCCTCGGCGTCGCCTCGGGCGACCGCGACCCCGAGTACCCCGCCTTCGACGTCGACCGCGAGGAGCGCGGCCGGGCGTTTCGCGAGCGCTTCGAGGCGATTCGAACCCTCTGGCGGGAGGAGTACCCTACCATCGAGGGTGAGTGGGGCTCGCTCGAGGGGGACCTCGACGTGGTTCCGAAGCCGACGGCGGAGACGATTCCGCTCTTGCCGACGGGTAACTCCCGCCAGTCCGACGAGTGGATCGCCGAGCACGGCGACGGCTGGCTCTTCTATCACCTCCCGGAGTCGACGCTCGAGAGCTACCTCTCGGGCTGGCGCGAGCGAGCGGACGAGAAGCCCTTCGCCATCGCGGTTCGCGTCGAGTTGGCGGACGATCCAACAGCCGGACCGGAGCCGCTTCACCTCGGTTTTCACGCCGGGATCGAGTGGTTTCGGGACTACTTCCGCAGGCTCGAGTCGTACGGACTCGATCACGCGATTATCGGGATCCAAAACGAGGACACGGCGGCGGCGCTGTCGACGTTCGCCGCCGAGATCATAGATGGGCTGTAGGTCGAGCGCGTGGACCCGTCCTCATGCGGGGTAGCGATCGATCCACGGCCGCCGTCGCTCGAGGGCGGCGCTGGCCGCGATGACGTCGGCGTCGGCGAACCGGGGGCCGGCGAGTTGCATACCGACGGGGAGGTCGTCGACGAATCCGGCGGGAACCGACGCGGCGGGGTGACCGGTGAAGTTGTACGGTTGCGTGAGCACCCAGCCGCGCAGCGGCTCGACCTCGACGCCGTCGATCGTTTCGGGTTCCTCGCCGTGTGCGAACGCGGTCGTGGCGAGCGTCGCCGTCGCGAGCAGGTCGTACTCCTCGAAGCAGTCCTCCAGGCCGTCGTAGACGGTCGTTCGGACCACGTCAGCCTGGGCAGCCTCCCTCGTGGTCGGCGTCTCGGCGTCTAACACGAGATCGACGAGGTAGGGTCGCAGTCGGTCGCGGTCGGCTCCGCGCGGATCGAATCCCTGGTCCTCGAGCGTGTCGAATAGCGACTGCCATCGGACGGTCGCCATCGTGTAGAACGCGTCCAGTAACTCCGCTTGGTCGTGACCGAGGTCGGGGTCTACCTCGTCGACGGTCGCCCCGGCACGCTCGAGTTCGGTGACGGCTTCCTCGAGAACGTCCCGAACGGCGGGTTCGACGGGAAACACGCCCATGTCCGGGCTGTACGCGATCGTTAGCTCGTCGATCGGTCGGTCGACGGCTGCACGGTAGTCGTCGGTCACGGGAACTGAAAAGGGATCGCGCGGATGCGTCCCCGCCATCACGTCGAGCGAGAGGGCCACGTCCTCGACGGTGCGGGCCATCGGACCCTCGTGGGAGAACGGTGTATGGCTCGCGAAGCCGTTTGGTCGACCGACGTTCGGGACCAGTCCGTAGGTCGGCTTGAGTCCGTACACGCCACAGAGGCTCGCCGGAATACGGATCGATCCGCCGGCGTCTGAGCCCGGCGCGAGGGGGACCAACCGGTCGGCGAGTGCCGCGGCCGCGCCACCCGAGGAGCCGCCGGCGACGCGGTCGGGATCGAACGGCGTCCCCGTCGGCCCGGCGACCCGGTTGTCCGTCGTCGTTCCGAGACCGAACTCCGGCGGGTTGGTCTTGCCGACCACGATCGCGCCCGCCTCTTTCAGCCTGGCGACGAACGGCGAATCCGCGTCGGCGGTGCGGTCCTCGAAAAGGAGTGACCCCGACGTCGTCCGAACGCCCTCGACGTCGTCGAGGTCTTTGATTGCGACGGGAACTCCGTGGAGCGGCCCGAGCGGATCACCAGCCTCGAGGGCGCGTTCCGCGTCGGCGGCCATCTCGCGGGCCAGCTCGTCGGTGACCGTAACGAACGCGTTCGTCCGCTCGTTTCGTTCGCGAATCCGCTCGAGGTGGTCCTCGACGACCTCGCTCGGAGCGAGATCGCGGTCGCGGATCCGCCGTGCCAGTCCAGCGGCGGATAGGCCCGTGGTATTTGATACCATGACCTAATTCCAGCGGTGTGATACAAAAGCGTTAGTTTCGCGGCGGATACGCTCGAGCAGTGCGTTCTCTCATTCGGCTCGAACTTCTCTCGTCCAGTCCGGCAGCCGTTTCGTTTCGCCCGTCAGTCCTCTCGTTTAGCCCGGTCGCGAAGCCGTTGCTTCTGACGTCGTTCGGTCACGTGGTCGATGCCGTCGGCGAGTTCGTCTCTGACGTTCGATTCGAAGGCGTCGACCTCCTCGAGGAACTCCGTAGAGAACTCCTCGACGAGTTCGAACGTCCACTGGTCGCTGATCGCTCCCGCGGGGAGGTGCTCGTCTCGGAGTTCGTTCGCCCACTCCTCGTGACCGGCGTCTCTGAGGTCGTCCTCGGCGTCGCTCA
This sequence comes from Natronorubrum sediminis, assembly GCF_900108095.1. Classification (NCBI taxonomy): domain Archaea; kingdom Methanobacteriati; phylum Methanobacteriota; class Halobacteria; order Halobacteriales; family Natrialbaceae; genus Natronorubrum; species Natronorubrum sediminis. Next base: position 1,101,951 of record NZ_FNWL01000001.1, on the reverse strand, counting down.
TTCGATCCATTGCGTGGCCGAGTTGGTGGTGGAACTCGAGTAAGGAGCCGTAGGCCCGATACACGTACTCGATGCCGAGTTGGAGGTCGTGGAGGGCGGCTGCTTCACTGTCGCTGAGCTCGAGGTCGTCGGGATCGGTTGCCATGAGTAGTCCCACGTGAGAGACAACAAAAGGCGTTTCACGGGTCACTCGACGAGCGAGAGTGATTCGTCACGTTGGCATTTGGAACCATCTCACAATCCAAAATGCTATCGGTGTTGGAGTCTCTAGTATCAGTGAACGCGATGGCGATCCTGGACGACCTCTCGGACTACGAGTTCGAGGACCTGATGGAGGACGTGTTCCGGAACCTCGGGTACGAGAACGTCCGCCAAACACGTCAGACGGCCGAAACGGGCCGGGATATTCTGATGGAGGAGACCGTCGACGGTCACCACCGAGCAGTCGTCGTCGCCTGTGAACACGCGAAGGCAGTCGGCCGAGGGCCGGTCGAAACCCTCCACTCGGTCGTCGAAGCGCACGACTCCGAGGGCCCCGTTCGCGGAATGGTAGTTACGACCGGTCGATTTACCGACGCCGCGCGCGAGTACGTCGACGAGCTCGGATCCAGACGAGACGGTGGCATCGAACTCCTCGATGGCACTGCCATCAGCGAACTGGGTGATGGCATCGGGATGGACCTCTACAACGGCCGGATCGAGATCAGCTGTGAAGAGGCGCTTCGGCCGATGCACCCGACCGCCGGCCGCGACGCACCGGTCTTCGACGCCCTGCAGAACATCGAGAACCTCGAGTCGGTGACCGTTCCGACCCCCGAAACGACCGTCTCGTTGGAACCGATGGTAGCCGTTCACGCGAAGACGAGCGCCACGTTCGAGACGGCCGCTGGCGTCGTCCATCAGGTCGACGAAATGGATGACCTCGTGTTGCACGCTGGAAGCGACTCGCCACGGATCGCAGACGCCGACGTCAGATCACTCGTCTCGAATCGCTCAGCCCCCCGGGTTCCCCTCGAGAGCGTCGACCTCGAGCGAACGTTCGACGGCGTCGATGTCGACCGATTCGGTCAGACGGAGACGAGGTACAAACAGTGGGCGATCGACCGAGTCCAGCAAACGCACTCGACGACGGTCCACTATACGGGCGAGAACAATCTGGACTACGAGAAGAATTGCACGCCCAGACCGTCTGACATCTCGATCTGGTCGATCGACCCAGTCTACGCACCACACGTTCAGTCGACGCTCTCGCTCGGCGACTACACGTACACGTACAACTACTACGCCGCCGGTCCCTCTCGAGCGACGACGACGAACGAGTTCGCCAAGTGTGTCCATTGCGAGAGGGCCGACCCCGAGGAGACGTACACGTACTGTCCGAACTGTGGCAGCATCAACTGCGACGACCACATCGAGACGGAGCGACTCGAGGGCGAACCGGTCTGTACGGACTGTGCGGTCACGGAGCGATTCGCGTTCCGGACGATGTACTTCTACAGCGAGGCGAACGCCGAGGCCTTCGGCGAGGAGTACGCCGCGATGTCGATCCGAGAGAAAGCCACGGAAAACGTTCCGCTGGTCGCCGGAACCGTCCTCACACTGGCACTCGCGGTGTTTGCCGTCGTCCTCGCGGTCGGCCTCCTCTGATCGCCCAGTTACGTTCGCTCGATAATCTCGCCGTTCTCGCCGACCGCTACTCCTCGAGCGTCCGCGACCGAAACCGCCAGCAGCGAGTCGCTCGAGTCCGTTTCGAACGCTTCCCACTCAGCCGCTGGGTCCTCGCGTTCGTAGATCGTCCCGTCGCCGCACGCGACGACGCGCTCGCCTGCTGTCGCGAGTCCCTGTATCGTCCCATCGGTGACGCGTTCGGGGGTCCACGTCGTCTCGTCGTAGCGGTGGACGACTCCGTCGTCGGCGCTCACGAGACAGGTGCCGTCGTCGGTCGTCACAACGTTGGTGAGCGTCCCGTCAGCACCCTCGAGTCCGATTCGCTCGAACGAGTCGCCGCCGTCGGTCGTCTCGAACACGCCGTCGTTGGTGTCACAGCAGTAGCCGACGCCGTCATCGAGGGTGATCGCGGACAGACTCGAGCCGCTGCCGGGTTTCTCCGGGCCCGTCCACGCGACCTCGCCGTCACCGTACGTCCCGCGGAGAACGGCTCCGGAGCCGGTGATCAAGAGGACGGTTTCCTCGCCGCTCGACCCGCCGACGGCGACGCCCAGCCAGTTATCCGTGATGTCCTCTGGCGCGGTGTAGTCGACGTGTCTGCCGGTTTCGGGATCGAGACGGCCTAGCGAGCCGCTGGCCCCGGCGACCCAGATCGCGCCGCCGTCGCTCGTCGCATCCACGCCGTGGAGGTCGTTGCCGCCCGCTGCGGGGCCGTCCTCGAGAAGGATTGACCACTCGCCGTCTTCACCACGGCCGAGGACGACGCCGCCGTCACCGACGGCGTAGCTGCCACTCGAGGTGATGACGACGTCACGAAGCGAGACGGCTGCGGGGGAGTCGGTGGCCGTCCAATCGGCGGACGATGACTCGGCCTCGCGCTCGCGTTGACGCTCGCCCGAGGTCTCGTCGCTGTCGTCGGCTTCGCCCACTTCGACATCGCTGTCGTCGGCTTCGCCCACTTCGGCGCTCCTGTCACCGGTCTCGTCTACTGCGACATCACCGTCGCCGGCTTCGTCTACTGTGTCGTCTTCGACGCCGGTCTCGTGAACTGTGCCGCCTTCGTCGCCCTCGCGTGCAGCGGTAGCCCGTTCTGGTGTCCCTCCCGTTTCGCCTGCCGGTCGCCGCTCGCGTGCCCCCTCGTCGGGAGCTGGCTCCGACTGTCGGCGCTCTCGAGTGGGCTCCCCGTCGGTTTCTCGCACCGGCTCTGCCCTCGACGTGGCATTTGTGGCCGTCTCTGACGGTGGCTCGGCTGTCGGTTCGTCGTGATCGTCGCCTCGAGTCGCGTCGCGGTCGTCCACCCGCGTCTCCTCGCCTCGCTTGCCGTATCTGATGTAGAGAACGAGTGGCGGGAGGATGTACGACGCGAGGGCGAGTCCGGCGAACCAGCGGTGGACGATGGTGAGAGTACCGAAGGCGGTCAGCCCGGCCGTCGCGACGGTGTGAATCCAGGTCTTCGTGTAGGAGCGAAAGAAGGGAATGAATCCGTCACTCTCGAGGCGATCGTGCAACGGTGACATCGGAGATGTGTACGATAGCGCGCTCTCGCGCAAAAGACTGGTGCTGGCACGACGCTCCGTCCCTTCCAAAGTCGCCCGTCTGCGTTAACGAATGCCGGCCCTCGTCTCGAGCGCGAAGGTGAGCACGCCGTTAGTGTACGCGTCGCGACGATCGCCCCAGAAGACACCTCCCGTCGGTCATCCTCAGAGGTATCCCAGATCCGCGAGGCGTTCTTTCGTCCCGTCGCGCATCGCGACCGCCCCCGTCTCAGCACCCGCGCCGGACACGTCGGCCTCCTCGAGCGAGCCGAACTGCTCCTCGAGGCGGGTTCGGAGGTCGCGCGCTCGTTCTGGGTCTCGATCCGCGACGTTCGTTCGCTCCTGTGGGTCGCTTCTCACGTCGTGGAGTCGTTCGAACCCGTCGTCGCCGCGGACGTACTTGTGCGTCGCCGTCCGGACCGCTCGCAACCGGCGGTCGTACTCCCGAACGCGTTCCGGAATGTCGCCGAAGCGCGCCTCGAGCCGATCGATCGACGGCTGTGGCGCGACGTACTCGGCGAAGACGGCCTCTCGCGATGGGTCCGTCGACTGGGGGTGCAACGACCGACTCGAGCCCTGCTCGAGGAGTTTTGGGTCGTCGACGCCGACGGTCTCGAGGATGGTCGCCGGCAGGTCGAGCAGTTGGACGAGATCGTCTCGCGTGCCGCCGTCGGTGAACGGGCCGCCGTGGGCGACCAGCGGGACGTTGATCAGGGTGTCGTAGAGGTTGTACTGGTGGCCGAAGAAGCCGTGTTCGCCGATGTGTTCACCGTGGTCGCCACAGACGACGAAAAGGGTGTCCTCCCACTCGCCCGCGTCCTCGAGTGCGCTCCGGAGGGCCGCGAGCTGGTCGTCGACGTACGCGAGTTCCGCCCGATAGAGTCCGCGAAGAAGCTCGAAATCCCGTTCGGTGAGTTCGTAGTCCTCGCAGTCGTAGGCGCGCGGGTCCTGTCTGATCGCCGTCGCCTCCGCGTAACTCGCGTCCCCGGGGAGGAAACGCTCGGCGTACGCACGCGGGGGGTCGTACTCGACGTGGGGCTCGATGAAGTTACAGAAGAGGAAGAACGGTTGCTCGTCGTCTCGCCCGTCGAGCCAGTTTCGAATCCAGGCCGTCGAGCGGGCGGAGCCGTCGTCGCCACTCGGCTGGAAGAGTTCGCTGTAGAGGACGTTCGCGGTGTTGACCAGCGGATTGCCCTCGAACAGTCGATCTCGAGTCGCCTGGAGTTTCTCTCGGAGGTCCTCACCGCGGACGACGGTTCCCATATCGACGTCCGATTGGATGTACTGCCAGCCCTTCCTGAGGTCGTCGAAGCCCCGATCGAAGCCGAACTCCTCGGTAATCCAGGTGTTGTTCGAGACGCCGACGGTCTCGTAGCCCGCTTCGGAGAGCGCTTCGGGAAGCGTTCGCAAATCGTCGTCGAGGAAGGTGTGGCCGCCGTGCGTGCCGTGCGTGGAGGAGTACGTTCCCGTGAACATCGACGCGTGTGAGGGCAACGTCCACGGCGCGGTCGCGAACGCGTTTTCGAAGGACATCCCCTCCCGCGCGAGTGCCGTGAGCGTCGGACTCGTCTCCGGGCCGCTGGTCTTCGCTCGAGCCGTATCGAGAACGACGAGAACGACGTTCCGCGAAGTCGAATGTGACGCCGGGTCACGTCCGTTAGCCGTCGAATCCCCGGTATCGGTGGTATTCGCCATGGGTGGCACATCATCCGCCGTTGGCAGGGAAGGCCCTCCCCCCAGCGAGTGCAGGTGCCTCGGGGGCAGAAACCAACACGTACACCCGTTTTTCACCGTGTAGTGACTCTCTCCCGCTCGGGGTCGTCCGAACCCTTACTCGCCCCGTTGGCGTATCTCATGTCGATGACCCGGCCACACATCGTCTTGATTCACTGTCACGACCTCGGAAAATACGTCGGGTGTTACGGCGCGGCCGTCGACACGCCTCGGATCGACACGCTGGCTGCCGAGGGCGTCCGATTCGACCGTCACTTCGTCACGGCACCCCAGTGTTCGCCCAGTCGCTCGAGTCTCATGACCGGCCGACACCCCCATCAAAACGGCATGTTGGGTCTCGCACACGGAAACTGGGAACTCGGAGACGACGAGCACCTCCTCCCCGAGTGCCTCTCGAACGCCGGCTACGAGACGCATCTCTTTGGCCTCCAGCACATCACGAAGTTTCCCGACCGACTCGGCTACGACCAGATCCACACCGAGGAATCGTTGACAGCGGACGCACCGCCCTCGGTGCACGAAACGTCCCGGGCTCGAGACGTAGGGGCCGACCTCGCCGACGTCCTCGAGGCAGGCGACCACGACGACCCCTTCTTCGCCTCCGTCGGCTTCTTCGAAGCCCACCGCGTCGAGGAAAACGGCGGCTTCGGCTTCGAAGGCGAGCGATACGGTGCACCCGACCCCGACGAGGTCGCCCCGCTCGAGTTCCTCCCCGACGAGCCGAGTATCCGGTCGGACATCGCCGAGATCGACGGCATGGTCGGCGCGATCGACGACGGTATCGGGACGATCACCGACGCACTCGAGGCGGCGGGGATTCTCGAGGAAACGCTCGTCGTGTTCACGACCGAGCACGGGTTGGCCATGCCCCGAGCGAAGGGCTGTTGTTTCGATCCGGGGATCGAAGCGACCCTGCTCATGCACTGGCCCGACGGGTTCGAAGCCGGCACCGTCGACGACCTCGTCAGCAACGTCGACGTCTTCGCGACGCTGCTCGAGGTCGCCGACGCGTCGGTTCCCGAAACCGGCCCCGAGACGACGAGTGAGGGAGACGAGTCGACGGCGTCGAACGAACGGCCGATCGCCGGCCGGAGCCTTGCACCGTTGCTCCTCGAGAGCGACGAGCGAACCAACGAGGGAGACGAGTACGAACCCCGAGATCGAATCTTCGCCGGCATGACCTGGCACGATCGCTACAACCCCATCCGCGCGATCCGAACGGATCAGTGGAAGTACATCCGAAACTTCTGGCACCTCCCCGCGGTCTACATGACGACCGACATCTACTGCAGCGACGCCGGCCGCGAACTCCGCGAGGAGTTCTACGGCGAGCAACGCGCCTACGAGGAGCTCTACGACCTCGAGGCCGACCCCCTCGAGCAGGACAACCTCGCGGCGGGAGAGGGTCCCAAGGATTCGGAGACGGTGGCCGCCCGCGACCGGCTCAAAGACGAGTTACTCGAGTGGATGGACGCGACGAACGATCCGCTACTCGAGGGTGTCGTCCTGCCCAACGACTGGGAGACGGTCCATCCCCGACTGGCCGACGACCGCGAGGCCACGCGGAACTGAGTCGGCCGGGGAAATCGGGTGCGAACCGACGGCACGCGATTGCGCCCGTTCGACGCGCCTAACACGCTGGCTCCCCTCGATCCGATCGATGCGCAAGCGCGCCTTTCGGATCGCCTACGACGGCACCGGGTACTACGGCTTCCAGCGCCAGCCCGACGTCCCGACCGTCGAGGACGCCATTTTCGACGCGCTCGTCTCGCTCGAGGTCGTCTCGGCCGACGCGAATAAGCCGCTGGGGTACGCCGCCGCAGGCCGAACGGACGCCGGCGTCTCCGCGCTCGCACAGACCGTCGCGTTCGAGGCACCCGACTGGCTCACCCCGCGAGCGATGAACGCCGAACTCCCCGCCGACGTTCGGGCGTGGGCCGCGAGCGACGCACCGCCGGACTTTCACGCGACACACGACGCCGCCCGTCGGGAGTACACGTACCACCTCTACGCGCCGCTCGCCAACGCGTCAAGTCGTCTCGAGAGCGAACAGGCCATCGACGACGACCGGTTCCGCGCCGCCTGTGACGCTCTCTCCGGGCACCACGATTTCCACAACCTCACGCCGGACGACCACAACACCGAGCGCGCGCCGACGCTCGAGGCCGCCCGCGACGACCCTTACTTCGTCGTTTCCGTCAGTGCTGGTGGCTTCGCTCGCGAACTCGTCCGGCGACTCGTCTCACTCGCCCACTCGATTGCGAGCGGCGAGGCTCCACTCGAGAAGGTCGACCGCGTGTTCGCACCAGAGCCGTTGCCCGGCCACGAGGGCGTCGCCCCTGCACCGCCGGAACCGCTCGTCTTGACCGACGTCGACTACCCTGCTCTCGCGTTCGAGCGCGACGACCGGGCGGCCGCGAGCGCCCGCGAGATTTTCGAGACGCGACGGATCGACCGACGGACGGCCGGACGCGTGGCAGGCCAACTCTCCGACGGCGTCGACGGACGGTGACGAGCATTTTTGTACCGCGCCCGACACCTCGGAGCATGGAACTGTCTCCGGAGGAGTACGGTGCGTACTGGCGGGCGTCGCTGCACGTCGCAGCGGGGCTGATCATCATCTACCTGGGGTATCAGGTCGTCTCGCCGCTGCTCGAGTACTCGAACGTCGGCGCGGTCGGCATCGGCATTTTCATCTTCGTCGCCCTCGTCGTCGCCGGTTCGTTCATCGCGATGCTCGGCGTCGCTCGAACCGTTCGAACGGCCGTCGACGCCGAAATGCGGGGATGATGGCCGATTCGATCGATACGAGCGGACTCGACTCGAGCAGTGAACACTGATATACTCGTCCAGCGACTAGGTTCGCACATGAGTGAATCCGCCCCACAGTCGTCAGAAGACGAGGTTCGAGCGGACGTATCGATGTTCCTCCAGCGGAATTTTCCACAGATTCAGGCCCACGGCGGCGATTCCTCGATCACCGAGGTCGATCTCGAGGCGGGCCACGTGGAGATCAATCTGAGCGGTGCCTGTAGTGGCTGTGGCGTCTCGCCGATGACGACGCAGGCGATTCAACGACGGCTGCCAAACGACGTCGAGGAAATCGAGACCGTCTCGGTGAGCACGGGCTTCGACGGCCTGACCGAGGGTACCGGACGTGAAATCTCGGACGACGTTCCGTTCTAATACTCCTCGAGATCGACAGAGTCGCCGTCGGCCTCGGGTCGGTACCGACAGGTGGCGAGACGAACGTTAGACGGCCGGTAACGTGAACGAGAAGGCCGCTCCTTCGCCGGGTTTCGAGTCGACCCAGATCTCTCCGCCGTGGCGTTCGACGACCCGTCGACAGAGCGCGAGTCCGATGCCGGTTCCTTCGTGCTCGCTGCGACTGTGAAGTCGCGTGAACACCTCGAAGATCCGCTCTGCGTCGTCCGGGTCGATGCCGATTCCTTCGTCTTCGACGGTGATCGTCCACTTATCGTGCGCTCGAGCAGCTGAGATGGTGATCTGTGGCTCTCCCTCGCTGTACTCGATCGCGTTGTCGAGGACGTTCTGGAAGACTCGCCGTAACTGACTGGCGTCTCCCTCGACCGTCGGAAGCGACTCCGCGTTCACCGTTGCACCACTCTCTTCGAGTCGAACCTCGAGGTCGGCGATCACCTCCTCGAGGACCGTATCGAGATCGACCGGCGTCAACGGACTGCCCCGCGTTTCGATGCGAGAGTACGCGAGCAGCCCCTGAATCATCTCTCGCATGCGTTCGGCACCGTCGACGGCGAACGCGAGGAATTCGCGTCCGTCCTCGTCGAGGTCGTCTCCGTACCGACCCTCGATGAGTTGGAGGTAACTCGAGATCATCCGAAGCGGTTCCTGCAGGTCGTGACTGGCCGCGTAGGCGAACTGTTCCAGTCGTCTGGTTTCTGCACGCAACTCGTCGATGTACTCCTGGCGCTCGAAGTGAAAGGTCAACAGGGTCGCTAAGGTGTCGATCAACTCTCGCTCCTCGTCGATAAACGACTCGTCGGTTTCGTGCCGGGTGACGACGTCGATTGCGATTCGCGTTCCACTGGCCGTCGCGCTGTGGGCCGTAATCGACCGTTCGAGGGGTTCGTACCCATCGGTCGTCGCCTCGTGCCTGCCGAATGTGACCCGTGCGTCAGTGAGTTCCGGTGCGTGAAAGGACTGAGGGAGCTTCGAAACGAACTCGTCGAGCAATTCGTCGACCGGCTGGTCGCCGGTCTCGAGTAAGTCCGTGGCGAGTTGGACGGCGGCGAGTTCCTTCTCTCGCTCCTCGAGTTTGCGTTTCCGACGCTCGATTAACTTCTTGAGATCCGTAATGTCCGTCGCTGTCGTGACCACCTGTTCGGGCTCTCCTCGGTCGTCGGTGATCGGCGTCGCGTTGACGGAGAGCCAGCGCTGTTGCTCGTCGGGTAGCTCGAGACGAATATCCTTGTCGTACACCGGCTGTCCCGTCTCGAAGACGCGACTCGCAGGCCGATCCTCGACCGGAACGAACTGCCCGTCTGCGTCGAACATCTCCCGTTGGCCCGCGGTGTAAGCCGCCATATTCGATCCCGACAATCCGAGCAAGTCGGCCATCCGTTCGTTCGCCCGGTTGGTCGTTCCATCGCGGTTGACGACGGCGATCCCGACGGGACTTGTCTCGAGAATTTGCTCCGTGAGGTCGCGTTCGCGCTGGAGTTGTCGTTCGCGCTCTCGTCGATCGGACATATCCCGCGTAACCTTCGCGAACCCCTGCAATTCGCCGTCGTTTCGAATCGAGGTGATCGTCACGTTCGCCCAGAACTCGGCTCCGTCTGCTCGGACGCGCCAGCCTTCGTCTTCGATCGAACCGCGTTCTCTCGCCCGTTTGAGATTTCGCTCGGGAATGCCGTTTTTCCGATCCGCTTCCGTATAAAACAGCGAGATATGCTCGCCGATGACGTCCTCGGCCTCGTAGCCCTTGATCTGTTCGGCACCACCGTTCCAGCTCACGATGTTCCCGTCCGTGTCGAGCATAAAAATCGCGTACTCTTCGACTGCGTCTACCAGCGATTGAAATCGTTGCTCGCTCTCGAGTTGGGCCCGTTCTGACTCCTTTCGCTGCGTCACGTCGTAGTATAGTTCGATCCGCCCACCCGCGTACCGGCCCGACTCGATCGGTTTGCTCCGATGCTCGAGCCACCGATCCTCACGGCCATCGCCGCCCGTAATCCGACACTCGAACTCCTCGACGTACGTGTTGTCCTCGTAGGTCGCGAGGACGTTCGTCGCGAACGTCTCGGGGTCGACAAAGGTGTCCTTGATCGTCTCGTCGATGACCGTCGGCTTGTTCCGACCGACGACCTCGGCCCGGTCGATTCCGAAATACGTCTCGATCGTCCCGTTGATCCACGCGATATCGAACGATTCGTCGAGGACGAACACGCCGATGTCGGCTTCGTCCATGACCGACGGAATCGGTTCGCTCGTGTTCACCGTCGGTCGCTGGTGATCCCCAGAATCGTCATCACCTTCGAGGTCACGAACGACGGCGATACACCCGGCGAACTCTCCATCGACGCGAACCCCTTCGACTGTCGCTTCACCCGATAGCCGTTCCCCACCGGCCGTTTCGAGCACAAACTCGAGTGACTCGATCGTCTCGTCCTCGCGCTCGAGCGACGAGCAAACGTCGTCCTCGAGTCGCGAGCGCGTTGGCTCATCGACGACGAGTGAGGCGTGTTCACCGACCAGCGCGTCGCGGTCGTATCCGCTCGCCTCGACGAACGCGTCGTTGACCGCAAGAAAGTGGCCGTCCGAATCCAGTTGATAGACGCTTTCCGACACGTTTTCGGCGAGCGTTCGGAAGGATCGTGCATGGAGTAGTTCACTGTCGATATCGGCGTCCGACCGTGCCCCATCCCCCAGATCACTCATTGTCGTCGAAAGTCGTCACCAGCAGTTAAATCCTTGTCCGAATCACGACGGAGAGGGAGGCCTGCTTGTGCACCCGATTTGTAGACGATGACGTCTCAGATGAATCCTCACGTCTCAGATAAATCGTCCCACGACCGAGGCCAGATGTCGGCGGCGCGCATTCCCGGTTCGTAGGACTGGGATTGCAACTGTTCACGGAGGTCGCCCTCGTCACGACGCGGGAACTGACGGCGCGTCGCGTCCCGAACCAACAACGCCGTCAGCATGGCGTGCTCTCGGAGATTCCGCGGATCGACCTTGTCGCGCGTGTCCGCCGCCGTGTGCCCCCACCCGCGCCCCCGTTCGGCGCCCTCGGGTGGCTCGCTGTGTAACTGGAGCGCCGGGACGCCCTCGCGAAGGAACGGCCAGTGATCGCTGAACGGATGTGGATCCGGCTCGTGAGAAACCGGCTGTCCAGCCGCGTCCGTGACTTCCTCGGCCATCGCTTCGATCGCCGTGGAGCCGTGTGAGTACGCCCGAAGCGTACGAAACCGACCCGCACCGTCGACGTTGATCACCGCGCGAATCGACTCGAGGTCGAGTTCGTCGGCCAAGGCGTCGGCACCCAGCAAGCCGATCTCCTCGCAGCCGACGCCGGCGACGCGAACCCGACACTCGAGGTCAGCTTCGAGTTCGGCGAGGATCGCACTCGCCCCCGCGACGGTCGCGATGCCACAGCCGTTGTCGAGCGCCCCTTCGGAGGTGTCGTGGGCGTCGTAGTGGGCGACGACGAGCACCTCCTCGTCCGTGTCCGGCCCGAGCGTGCCGTGGACGTTCTGACTCGAGCCCGGTTCGGTCGAGGCGTCGACTCGGACCCGGGCTCGAGCGCCGCGGTCGGCGTACTCGCGGAGCCAGCCGTGGGTTTCGGCGCTGACGCCGACTCCCGGCATCGCGGCTTCGGCGTCGAACTTCAACGCCCCCGTCGGCGGCAACTGGCCGGGAATGTGGTTTGCGAAGATGAACGCGTCGGCTCCGGCAGCGACCGCGTGACCGAACTTCTCCATCCGGTGGACGAATCGCTGCCCGGACGGCGTCGTCGTACTCGCGACCGCAATTTTCCCCTGCAGGTCGATATCCTCGAGTTCCGCCGGGGTTCCGTAACCGACGTCGACCAGCGGGCCCTGTACGTCGCCCGCCGGCGCGTAGGGCAGCGCAATCGCCTCGAACGGGCGACCCGACTCGGACTCGCCGTCTCCTCCCACGGTATCTAAGACGGCGAATTCCGTCGTTCCCCGTTCCCAGTGTTGCATCGAGAACTCCGCTTGCTGTACGTCGGTGAGGCCGGCGTCGATAAACGCCTCGCCGACGAGGTCGGCGGCTCGTCGCTCCCCGGGCGAGCCACCCATCCGATGTGGGAGTTCGGTGAGCTTCGTCAGCAACTCCCAGCCCCGGTCGTCACTCCACGCACAGCCGAGCGCGAGGGCGAGGTGATCGGCACCCTCACCCAGACGTTCCTCGTCCATACGCTTCCTTCGTGCTCGAGTGAGTTATGCGTCGGGCTGGGCCGCTGCCGACATATTTTACCACCTCGCCTTCAATAGCCGAGGTATGAGTTCCGTTCCCGAACGATCTGCAGTAGACGAGGCCGATACCTGGGATCTCGAGAGTATCTACGCCTCCGACGAGGAGTGGGAGACCGCGTACGAATCGGTCGCCGAGCGCGTCGACGACCTCGCCGCCTACGAGGGCCAGACGACTGACGACGAGAGTACCCTCCTCGAGGTCTTCGAACTCCGTGACGACGTCATGCGCGAGGTAGCAATGGTCGCCTCCTACGCTCGCATGCGTCGCGACGAAGATACGACGAATCAACAGTACCAGGCCCTGACTGCACGCGCACAATCGCTCGCAGCCGACGCCCAGTCCGCGGCGTCGTTCATCGAACCGGAACTCCAGGAGTTGACTCGCGAGGAATTCGAGTCGATGGCCGGGTCCGAACCCGCTCTCGAGACCTACGATCACTACGTCGACGACATTCTGCGGATGAAACCGCACACGCGCTCGGCGGAGGTCGAGGCCCTGCTGGCCGACCTGAGCGAGGTCACTGGTGCGACGGGCGAAGTGTACACCATGCTATCGAACGCGGACATGTCGTTCCCGACGGTCGAAGATCCCTCGGGCGAGGCGATCGAGATCACCCAGAGCAACCTCACGAACCTGCTCAAACGACCGGAGCGGGAGTTCCGCCAGACGGTCTACGAGGCCTACTTCGACGAGTGGAGCGACGTTCGCAATACGGTCGCTTCGTCCTACAAGAACAGCGTCAAGGCCGATGTCAAGATGGCACAGGCTCGCAACTACGACACCGCCCGCGAGGCCGCCCTCGACGGTCCGAACGTTCCCGTCGACGTCTACGACACGCTCGTCGACAGCGTCAACGACAACCTCGACAAACTCCACCGCCACGCCGAACTCAAGCGCCAGGCACTCGAGGTTGACGACCTTCAGATGTGGGACGTCTACATGCCCGTCACTGGCGGCGAGAGCCCCGACCTCGAGTACGAGCAGGCGAGTGAGTACGTCGTCGAGGCACTCGAACCACTCGGCGAGGAGTACCAATCTCGTGTCGCCGAGGGCCTCGAGTCGCGCTGGGTCGACGTCTACGAGAACGAGGGCAAACAATCCGGCGCGTACTCCGGTGGCACCTACGACACCCAGCCGTTCATCCTGATGAACTATCAGGACGACATCTCCTCGATGTACACACTGGCACACGAACTCGGCCACTCGATGCACTCTCAGTTGACGAAAGACGAACAGCCCTTCATCTACTCGAACTACGAAATCTTCGTCGCCGAGGTCGCCAGCACGGTCAACGAGGCCCTGCTGACGAATCACCTCCTCGAGACCGTCGACGACCCCGAGTTCCGCACGCACGTTCTCAACGAGTTCGCAGAACGCGTCCGCTCGACGCTCTACCGACAGACGCTCTTCGCCGAGTTCGAACACGAAGCACACCGACTCGAAGAGACTGGAGAGCCCCTCACGGCAGACCGACTCGACGAGGTCTATCGCGGACTCAAAGAAGCGTACTACGAACCCGCCGTCATCGACGACCGCATCGCTCGCGAGTGGATGCGTATTCCCCACTTCTACCGCGCGTTCTACGTCTACCAGTACGCGACCGGCATCTCCGCCGCACTCGCCATCGTCGACGACGTGCTCCCCGACGGCCCCGGAAGCGACCCGAACCGCGACGCCGCCGAGGACTACCTCGAGTTCCTCCGACAGGGCTCTCGCGAGTATCCCCTCGAATTGCTCCGGATCGCCGGCGTCGACATGAGCACGTCCGATCCCATCGATCGCGCGCTCGAGACGTACGGGGAGCGACTCCAGGAGTTGGAGCAACTGCTCGAGTAATCGGGCTCCTTAGAGACCGGTCTCGACTACTCGACGCCGTCTCAACTCGACCGCTCGACTAACGCTAACCGTGACTCGTCTCCTGCGTGAGCACCAGCCCCCGATTCGTTGTCAGTCGAAATTTCGTCCCGATAAAGTACCTGAGTCGGGGAATCAAATCTCCAAAAAATAGGTTGGATAATCGAGTGCGACAGTAAATATAAATACTAGTGACGTATTAACGTGGAACACATGTCTGATGACCAATCAGATCGGCGCGGCGAACCAACGGTAAACAGACGTCGAGTACTGAGAGCGACGGCGGTCAGTGTCGCCTCCGTCGCAGGAATTGCTGGGGCGTCGTCCTCAGCAACCGCAGTCAACTGCGAGTGTACAGCGGCCGAAGCGAGCGAGTGTGGCCCGGCTGAAACCTGCTACTGTCACACTATCGTCGGCGGCTCCCACCTCAACAATATCCGTAGCACGACCTGCGAAGCCGACGAATCCGACGCCGAACTCGATTGCGGATACGACGACCCCGAAGACATGACCGTCGAAGAACTCGAGAGTTCACCGACGTACTCCTGTGAGTGACGCCGCTTCGGCGGCACCAAACTCGAGGTTTTATCCACCGCTCGAGGTGCTCACTGCCAGTACAACTGATCGTTGAAAACCATCCGCGACCCAAAGGCACATTTATCGTCGGGAACTTACCGGTGCACGTCAGGATGTCTCGAAGCCCGTCTATCCCAGACCGACCTCACCGCGATATCGATCCGGATCTCCCCGACAGCGAACGGCTCGAGGCGCTCCACGGGCACTTCTCGGACCTCGTGGACGTCAACGAGCAACTCGCTTCCCAGCTCGAACAGGCCCAAGACCGCCGCGAGCAACTGCGAGAGCGCGTCGACCGCGTCGAACGCGAAAACGAGACGCTCAAAGGCTCCTCGCTGTACATCGCGACCGTCGAGGACGTACTCGACAACGACGAAGTCGTCGTCAAACAACACGGCAACAACCAGGAGGTGTTGACCGACGTCTCCCCGCGGATGCTCGAGCGACTCGAAGCCGGCGACCGCGTCGCGGTCAACGACTCGTTTGCAGTACAGACGATCCTTGACGCCGAAACCGACGCGCGAGCGCAGTCGATGGAAATCTCCGAGCGACCACAAGTCACCTACGGAGAGATCGGCGGCATCGACGAACAGATTCGCGAAGTTCGCGAGGCCGTCGAACAGCCCCTCGCCGAACCTGAACTGTTCGAGGACGTCGGCATCGAACCACCGAGTGGCGTGCTCCTCCACGGACCGCCAGGGACCGGGAAGACGATGCTCGCCAAAGCCGTCGCCAACGAGACCAACGCGACGTTCATCAAGATGGCCGGCTCGGAACTCGTCCGGAAGTTCATCGGTGAGGGCTCGCGACTCGTCCGGGACCTCTTCGAGATGGCTCGCGAACGTGAACCGGCAATCATCTTCATCGACGAAATCGACGCCATCGCAACGACGCGAACGGAGTCGAAGACGTCGGGAGACGCCGAAGTCCAGCGGACGATGATGCAACTCCTCAGCGAGATGGACGGCTTCGACGCTCGAGGCGAGATTCGCATCATTGCCGCCACGAACCGCTTCGACATGCTCGATCGCGCCATCCTCCGACCCGGGCGCTTCGATCGTCTCATCGAAGTCCCCGAAGCCGACCAGGAAGGTCGGGAGCAGATCCTCCAGATCCACACGCGCGGCATGAACGTCGACGACGAGGTCGATTTCGACGACCTCGCCGAGGAAACCGACGGCTACTCCGGGGCCGAAATCGAGAGTCTCACGACCGAGGCTGGCATGTTCGCTATCCGCAACGACCGCGAGGAGGTCCACCACGAAGACTTCCTCAACGCCATCGAGAAGATCGAAGACGACGACTCGAGTGACGTTATCTCGTCTGCGGGCTACTTCTACCAGTAAGACCAAAGTTTTGCTCTGCGGGTCGCCGAAGGCCGTCCTTGGCAAAATCTCGAGAGAGCAAAGTTCTCTCGGACAGCGAGGGGCCTCTAGTTCATCGGTCGTCGGCCCGCTCGTTCGACCGTCGGTCTCGCTCGTGGTCACGAATCGATTACCGTCGGGGCTCGAGCGACGACGCTGTACCGCAAGCCCTTACGCCGTCCGGTCCCGAGAACAACCATGAGCACGATTCGAATCGTCTGGGGGGTCGCATCGGCCCCGACGGCGATGTCGTCCTACGACGCCGCACTCGCTGACGCCGGCGTCGAGAACTACAATCTCGTCTCGGTTTCCTCCGTCATTCCGGCCGACACCCACGTCGAAGCCGTCGGCACGGCACCCGACCTCGGTCCTGCCGGCGAACGACTGACTGTCGTCGAAGCACGAGCCACTGTCGCTGGACCAGGCCGCGCGAGTGCGGCGCTCGCGTGGTCCCAATCGGTCGAGAACGGACCCGGGCTGTTCTACGAAACGTCGGGTGAAACCGACTCGGAGGACGTCGAACGGCGCGTTCTCGAGGGGTTAGCGGCCGGACAGGAGCTTCGCGACTGGGAGTTCGCGGACACACAGGTCGCCACCGAGAGCATTCAGGCGAAACCGGGAGAACACACGACGGCGCTCGTCCTGGCCGTCTACGGCGAGAGCGAACCAATCTGTTAACTGCACGCGCACGCGTTCTCTCCAGGTCTCTCGAGATTGTCCGAAGGCGAATCCTTTTGACCTGCCGTCCCGTTGCTATCAGGTACACACTTCTCATGAACGGAAATACGCCGTACGCAGGACTGCCGGGAGAAACGGGTGCTGGTCAGCGTGCCGCGGCGGACGTTCCTGAACTCTCGAGAGATCAAAAGCGACTTCTCCACCGTGACGTCTCGCGGATCGCCGCTCGCACGCGCGAGTTCCTCCCGAGTGAATACGTCGTCGACTCGGATATTACGAGCGGGATGTCCGGCCCGCAGGTCACCGTCGCCGTCCGGCCACCGATCGGCCACGCCGTCAGCGCCGGGTTTACCCCCGACCTCGAGGACGTCGCTACCGAAGACGATCTCATCACGGCGGACGAGCGAAACGAGGTCGCTCGCGGATTGGCCGCCAGCGCCGCGTTGCAGGTCAAACAGGCCGTCAGCAACAACGTGAAGCCGACTGGAAAGTAGCACTCAACGATTGTGGCTGTTTTCGCGTCGTTCGTTCATGGACGAGCAGCAGGTGTCAGTACAGCAATTGCTCGAGTTGGTGTCGCCGTCGCTCGAGGTCGACCGTCGGCTCTAGTTCGGGGTCGCGACTGAGTCGATCCCAGACCAACAACGGGTCCGTTCCTTCTCGCTCGACGGCCTCGAGTAACTCCTCGATGGCGCTTCGATTCGTCACGAGCGAGTCACAGCGATCGATCGCGAGCACGAGCGGGATCGCCGCGTCTGCGTTCGATGGAAGCGCGTCGCTGATGGCTGTGAAATTCGGGTCCGGGTCGCCGCCTTCCGCCGACTCGACGGTGAGACAGTGCGTACAGATCGCCACTGTCGCCGATCGTTCCGGTGCGTACTCACGATAGCTTTCTGGGACTTCGACAGCTACCGTCGGTGAGGAACACGTTGGACAGGTCATCGGACGAGAGAGAAGAGTGAATACGGGGTTCGAAATCAGTCGCCGCCCGGAACGCCACCGGCAGTCGACTGTTCCATATCCGGTTCAGCCGTGCCCGTATCTTCCGCATTCGCTTCAGCCTCCGCCTCGGCCGCAGCTTCGGCTTCCTGGGCTTCTTTTTCCTGCTGTTCTTTCTTCTCTTTGATCTTCTTCAGCCGGAACGTCTCCTCGCGCTCTTGTTCCTCGAGTTTCTGTTCGATGTACTCCTGGTTCTCGTAGAGGTCGGGCAGGAGTTTGAACTCGAGAGCGTTGACGCGTCGCTTCGTCGTCTCGATCTCCCGGAGCATCTTTTTCATCGCCGTTTCGACTTCCGCGGCGAGGATGATGCTCTCGAGGAGGTCCTCGTATGATTCGGCGGCCTCGTCGATGCGAGCGGAGGTCCCCATGATCCCGTAGCCACGCTGGTCGAGGCTCTTCGAGACGCGCGAGGATTCGATCTGCGGGACGACGACGCCCATAATATTCTTCGACTCGGTGGTGATTTCGGGGTGTTCCTGCAAGGCGGCGGCAGCCCCACGGACAGCGACGTCGCCTTCCATCGCTCGAGCCATGTTGATCTTCTTTTGAGCTTCCTCGTAGTCGTCTGCGAGGTCGCCACGAACGTCCTGGGCCTTGTCCAGGATGTCCATGAACTCCATGATCAGCCCGTCTCGTTTCTTTTCGAGTGTCCCGTGCCCACGTTCGGAGAGTTCGATCCGATCCTCGATCTCCATCAGGTTCTTACGAGTGGGCTTGACGTCCTTGGCCATCTTGTGGGGAAGTTGCGCTCCCAATCGGATAACTGTTTACAGTTGTGTTGACTACCGTGGCCTGCGATCGATCGCTGAGTACGATTTAGGCTGGATCGTTACCAGCCTTCTTCGACGTCACCATCGACCGTCGTCCCCGCTCCGAGCGTTACGGTTCGGCCGGAGACGTCGTCATCGACGTACCCCTGCGAGCCGAGTTCGATGTCACCCGTCGCCTCGATACTGTCGTCAACGGTCGTATCGTCGCCGAGAGTCAGGTCGCTCCCACCCTCGATATCGTCGTCGAAGTACGCGCCGTCGCCGACGTCGATCGATCCGAGAGCCGAGACGCTGTCGTCGAACGAGACGTCGTCGCCCGCCTCGATACCCCCACCCGTTTCCACGCCACCGATTTCGGCCTGCGAGCTAACTGAAACGGTTTCACCGGCGTCGATGTCTCCGCCGATTTCTCCGCCTCGAGCGAGGTCGACGGCCCGGATCGCGTCGACGTCGCTGTCGACGACGACACCCTGATCGAGCGTCACGTCTCCGCCGCTGTCGAGTTCGTCGTCGACGTACCCATCGACGCCGATGTCGATATCTCCCCCCGCGATGATGTCGTCGTCGAAATAGGCCCCCTCGCCGACTGAGACAGCACCGTCAGCCGACACGTCGTCGTCGAAATAGAGTCTATCTCCGCCCGATAGGTCGCCGCTCACGTCGACGCTGTCGTCGAACTCTACGGTCGACCCTGCTGTTAGCGAATTCGCGATCACCTCGCCATCTACGACAACCCCCGTCTCGAGTTCGACGTGACCGCTCGCCTCGAGATCGCCGTCGACGGTGACCCCCTGCCGAACGACGATATCGCCGGTGTGGTCGACGTCGTCGTCCGTATCGGCGTCGATCACGAGCGCTTGATCGGATTCTGTACCGGATTGTGCTGCACCGACACTTCCCGTGAGCGTCCCGGCCAGTCCAACCACAGTTGACCCTGCCAATGCGACGATCCGGCGGCGAGTTGTGTTTCTTGGCATGCGCCTCGAGCGTCTCGCAATCGGCTCGAAAAACCCTTCGTCCGTTAGGTGCCGTTGCAATCGACGAAACCTGCCCCGTGTCGATTCAAGTCGATGCAACAGTCCGCGATCGTGATATCGGTGACTGTTCGAAGTACTCACGGCAAATCGAAGCACGCCTGACCCACCGGACGAGACTGCGACTAACGCGCCCCCGGTTCGTTGTCGTTACGGCGATGACGTGACGCGGACGACACCACTGCGAGAATCCATATTCAGTGTCGTCAGCGACTGAGCCAGGGGTTGCTGTACCCGCATTCCTGTCTGGGTCTTCTTCGATACTGTCACATCGGATTTCTGTTAGCGACGGCTACCTAACTACTCGAGCGCTGCAAGAAAGTTGAAACGACGAACCCGCGTCGATTAGTCGGCGGACACTTCGGCGGCTTCCGCCTCGTCTTCGCGGTAGTGTTCTTCGATGAGGTCCTCGTCGATCCGGTTGAGTGCCTCCTTCGGAAGCATCGAGAGGAGGTCCCAACCCAACTCGAGCGTCTCTTCGATGGAGCGGTTGTTGTCGTAACCTTGCTGGACGAACTCCGTCTCGAAGCGGTCGGCGAAGTCGAGGAACTTGTTGTCCCGTTCGCTGAGCGCTTCGCGACCGACGATGTTCACGAGGTCACGCAGGTCCTCCCCCTCCGCGTAGGCGGCGTACATCTGGTCGGAGACGTCGCCGTGGTCTTCGCGGGTCAGGCCCTCGCCGATCCCGTCGTCCATCAATCGCGAGAGCGATGGCAAAACGTTGACCGGCGGCTCGATACCCTGGCTGTTGAGGTCTCGATCCATCATAATCTGGCCTTCCGTAATGTAGCCAGTCAGGTCCGGAATCGGGTGGGTGTCGTCGTCACCAGGCATCGTCAGGATCGGAATCTGCGTGACCGACCCCTCCTTGCCCTCGATCCGGCCCGCACGCTCGTAGAGCTGTGCCAGGTCGGTGTACATGTATCCGGGGTAGCCACGTCGGCCCGGAACCTCCTCACGTGCGGCACCGATCTCGCGCAGTGCCTCACAGTAGTTGGTGATGTCGGTCAGGATGACCAGCACGTGGTAATCCTTCTCGAAGGCGAGGTACTCGGCCGTGGTGAGCACGAGTCGCGGCGTGACCTGGCGCTCGACGGCTGGGTCGTCCGCGAGGTTCATGAAGACGACCGAACGCTCGAGTGCGCCCGTGCGCTCGAAGTCTTCCATGAACTCGTTGGCCTCTTCCTGGGTAATCCCCATCGCACCGAAGATGACTGCGAACTCCGACCCGTCTTCGTCGTCGCCTTCTTCCTCTTCAGGCACGGTCGCCTGACGGGCGATCTGGAGTGCGAGGTCGTTGTGTGGCAGTCCAGAACCGGAGAAGATCGGCAGCTTCTGGCCGCGAACCAGCGTGTTCATGCCGTCGATGGACGACACACCGGTCTGGATGAACTCCTCTGGGTACTCTCGAGAGTAGGGATTGATCGCTTCGCCGACGATGTCGATTCGATCGTCGGGGACGATTTCCGGGCCGCCGTCGATCGGATTCCCGGACCCGTCGAGCACCCGTCCGAGCAGGTCTTCGGTGACGGGCATCTTCATCGTCTCGCCCAGGAACCGAACGGACGCGTTGCGGTCGATACCGCCGGTCCCTTCGAAGACCTGAATCGAGACGAGTCCGTCGCTCGATTCCAGCACCTGACCGCGCAGCGTTTCGCCCTGTTCCGTCTCGATTTCGACGACCTCGTCGTAACCGACGGGTTCGTCGACCTCGGCGAACACCAGCGGACCGCTGATCTCCGTGATCGTTTGATATTCCTTCATAGTTAGTACAGGCTCCGAATCTGTTCTTGCAGGTCCGATTCGAGTTCGTCGATGAACTCGTTCCACTCCTCGGACGTGTTCATTCGGTTGAGGCGTGGGGCCGCGTCGACGTTCTGGATCTCTTCAACCGGAACGCCGGCTTCGAGCGCGTCGAACGCCTCGTCGTTGAACGTCCTGATCGCCTCGAGCATTCGGTAGGTCTTCTTCGGATCGCAGTAGGTGTCGACGTCGTGGAACGCGTTCTGCTGGAGCCAGGCTTCACGCAGGTAGCGTGCGACCTCGAGGGTCAGTTGCTGGTCTTCCGGCAGCGCGTCCTTGCCGACGAGTTGGACGATCTCCTGAAGTTCGCCCTCCTCGTCTAACACGTCGACCGCCCACTGGCGAACCTCCGGCCAGTCGTCCGCGACGTTCTCGCGGAACCAGGGGTCGAGTTGCTGTCGATACAGCGAGTACGACTCGTCCCAGTTGATCGACGGGAAGTGCCGACGCTCTGCGAGGTCGGCGTCGAGCGCCCAGAACGTCTTGACGATACGCAGCGTGTTCTGGGTAACCGGCTCGGAGAAGTCCCCGCCCGGTGGCGAGACCGCGCCGATAACCGAGATGGACCCCTCGTCGCCGTTCATCAGTTGGAATTTGCCGGCACGCTCGTAGAACTCCGAGAGCGCTGCGGCGAGGTACGCGGGATACCCCTCTTCGCCGGGCATCTCCTCAAGTCGACTCGAAATCTCACGCATGGCTTCGGCCCACCGGGAGGTGGAGTCTGCCATAAGCGCGACGTCGTAGCCCATGTCGCGGAAGTACTCCGCGATGGTGATGCCGGTGTAAATACAGGACTCACGGGCTGCAACTGGCATGTTGGACGTGTTCGCGATGAGCGTCGTCCGAGCCATGAGCGGCTTGCCCGTGGTCGGGTCTTCCAGCTCCGGGAAGTCCTCGATGACTTCGGTCATCTCGTTGCCACGCTCGCCACAGCCGACGTAGACGACGATGTCCGCGTCGGCCCACTTGGCGAGTTGGTGTTGGGTGACCGTCTTCCCGGATCCGAACGGACCGGGAATCGCGGCCGTTCCACCTTTCGCAATTGGGAAGAGACCGTCGAGAATTCGCTGTCCCGAGACGAGTGGGACCGTCGGCGTCTCCTTCGTGTCTGCGGGTCGCGACTGGCGAACCGGCCACTCCTGGTGCATCGTGACTTCCTCGCCGGAGTCGAGTTCGACGACGACTTCGTCGACCGTGAACGAACCGCTTTCGACCGACGTCACTTCGCCTCCCTCGTAGTCCGGTGGCACCATCACGCGATGGGTGATGCTTTCGGTTTCGGGAACTTCACCGACGACGTCACCTGCCTCGAGCGTGTCGCCTTCCTCGACGGTCGGAGTGAACTCCCACTCCGTCTCGAAGTCGATGCCGGGGGCGTCGACTCCGCGGTCGAGAAACGCCGTCCCCATCTTCTCCTCGAGCACGTCGAGTGGGCGCTGGACACCATCGTAAATGGCGTCCAGAACGCCTGGACCGAGGTCGACACTCAGGGGCTCGCCCGTGTTCTCGACGGGTTCTCCCGGGCCAACACCGGAGGTTTCTTCGTAGACCTGAATCGTGGTCAGGTTTCCTTCGATCTCGATGACCTCGCCCATCAGTCCTTCGTCGCCGACGTAGACGACGTCGTTCATCCGGGCGTCGAGGTCCGTGGCGGTCACGACTGGACCACTCACGCTTTCGATTAGACCGTCTTCGTCGACGGATTCGATGTCTTCTGCCTGGCTCATAGTTTAGCTTTCTTGTTCGTCCTCTTCCATGAGGTCGATACCGATCGCGCGTTTGATTTGCTCACGCAGCCCACCACCAGCGGTGCCGGCACCGATCGTGACGACGACCGGTTCGACACTCGTCTCGACGTTCTGGCGGACGTTCCGCGAGAGATGTTCGAGGTCCTCGTCGTGCATAACGACGATACCAACACCCTCGTCGTCGAGGGCGGCCGTCACCGCGTCGTCTAACTCCGCGTCTTTCTCGTCGTCCGGCACGTTCTCGAAGCGACTGACTCCCGCGAGGCGAAAGCCAGTGGTGAACTCCGGGCTGCCGACGACTGCGATTTCCTGACTCATAGGATCACCAGCTCCTCTTCGATTTCGTTCTCGTCGAGGCCGACTTCGCGACCGCGAGCGATCGCACGGATGTTCTCGACTTCGCGTTCCTTCGCGAGGATGTACGACAACACGGCCGAGACCGACGCCGGATAAATGCTCGAGAGCGTATCAGCGTACTCGAGCAACGCAGCGTCTAGTGCGTGCTCGAACTGGATAAGGCTGTCAGCATCCCGCAGTCGAGCCATCGCTCCGGAGAGACGGTCGCCGTAGCGCTTGTTCTCGTCGATGTGGTCGACGAGTTCGTCGAAATCGCCGACGAGGCGGTTGAGATCCGATTCGTCGAATAAGACGCCGCCCTCGATGTAGTAGCTGGCCGGATCGAGGTCTGCACCGCTGCGAGCGAGTCGGAGTGCGTTTCGTGCGTTTCGGAAGTCGATTTCTGCTTGCAGGAATTCGATGTACTTCGCTTCCGGTCCTTCCTGTAGTTGCTCTCCTCCTGGGGATCGACTGACGTCCTCGAGTAAGTGCTCGTAGAACTCTCGGTCGAGTGCGTTCTCGAGGGGAACGAGTGCGCCGGTTTCCTCGAACTCCTCGTAGGCGTCCGAGAGCGGCTCGTAGTAAATCGTCCGGTTGAGTACCTCGATGGCGTCCTCGATGGAGTCGACCTCGAGCAATCGGTCGATCGTCCGGTCCTCGAGTTCGCCGGCACGGATCAGGTCGGTCTGGATCTCTTCGGCGTCGGTGTCGGTGTAGATGCCACGAATAATCGTCTTCAGATTCCAGACGTCGAACTTCCGAAGGTATCGGGCAACGAGGTCGTAGAGTCGTCCCTCCGACCAATCGAGTAAGTCGTGAAAGTGCTTCGCGAGATTCCGATTCAACGCGTACTCGATCAGGTCGACACCGGAGAATCTGGCGCCGAGATCGTTGATCTCGCGTTCGTACTCCGATTCCTCCATGAACCGTGCGATCCCGCTCGGCCCCATCCGGACCAGCTTCCGATAATCTTCGTCCGCGAACAGCGAGGCTCGGCGTGACCGAACGCGAGCGTTCACGTATTCCGGATTCGAGGCGCCTACACTCATTGCTCGAAGAGTTGGGTGCTGATCTCCCGGAGGTTGTCTTCCCAGACGTCCTCGAGTAGCGAGTCGAACGTGTTGTTGACTCGAACTCGAGACTGGTCACTTTCGACGACGACGCCGCCGAGACAGTCGTACTCGCCGGCGTACTCGTAGCCGTCGTAGTCCTCGAGGATCGACTCGATGAGCTCTTGGTCTTCCTCACGACCGTAGACGCTCACGTCGTCGCCCTCGTCGAACTCGTCGCTCGCACCGTCGAGGACGGCTCGCGTCAACTCCTCGCGGGTCTCTCCCTCGAGGGAGGCGAGTCCGTCTTCGACTTGCTCACGAACGTCACCGAGTACGTCACGACGGGCCTCCAGGCGTTTTTGTTTCGCCTCCAGTTTCGCACTGGAGAGACGCTGTTCGCGAAGCTGCTCGATCTCGCGCTCGACGGACTGCTCTGCGTCAGCGAGGATCTCCTCGGCGTCTTCCTCGGCGGCCGATTCGATCTCGTCGGCGCGCGCTTCGCCCTCGGCGCGGATGTCCTCCGCACGCGCGTGGGCCTCTTCTCGAATGTCTTCTACGACTGTGTCCAAACTCATTGGTGAGAGAAGGGGGGTAGTTTTAGACGACGAAGACGACGACCAGCGCCAGGATCACGAGCGTCTCTGGGAGGACGGTCATGATCAGGCCGGGAACGAACATATCGTCGTCCTCGGCGATTGCGCCGACGGCAGCGGCGCCGATACCGCGCTCGGCGTATCCCGCTGCGAGTGCCGCGAGACCGACGGCGAGTGCCGCTGCGCCCTCGTTCTCGAGGGTTGGTCCGCTTGCTTCTTCTGCTTGCAGTGCAACATCCGCCAGTTCTGGTCCAAGTTCAAGTGCCATTGTTAGTTAGTCCTCACTGTGATTTCGATCGTGTCCGAACGGTTCGTAGTTCTTTCCACCGCCTTCATAAAACTTCCCAAAGAACTCGACGTACTCGAGCCTGATACCCTGTAATCCGGCACTTGTGATACCAAGTAGCAAGACTACAATGTGTCCGACGACCAACACGAGTATGCCGAGGATGAAGAAGCCAATCGCGACGGCTCCGTCGCCCATGTAGAACAGCCCATCGAACATTACCTGTCCGTCTTCGGGACCGTAACCGGTCCACGGGGCCATGAATGGGCGTTCTCCAGCGTCGGTCTCGACGCTACCGAACACCAGCAGATTGACGACGAACGCCATCCCACCCTTCGCGAGCAGGACTGCGGCGATTCGGGCGTAGGAGACGCCGTGTGCGAACGGGATCGCGAACTCCGCGAGTTCGACGGGATCACCGATCGCGAGCAATACGAGTCCAGCGATAACGAGTAAGAACGGGATCGTCACTTCGAACCCGCCAACGTAGGCGATATCGCTGGGAACGGTGAAGATGTCCATCAGCGGGAAGCCGCTGAATCCGAGGTCGAACGCGCCACCGTCGAAGGTTGTGAACAGGAATTCGGGTTTGACGTCCGATGCCTGTGGCGTGAAGACCCAGATCCAGAGTCCGTTGAGCATCAGGATCCACGAGCCGCTGTGGGTGATCGCTCCCCAGAGGCCGTGGCCATGCTGGATATTCTCGACGAAGTCGAGGATGTATCCAATGTTCAGGTGGATAATCCCGAACAGCAGACTCACGAGGAGCCAGGCGAACGCGAAGTCGAGCGTCGCTGGCGAGAGTCCTTTATCTCCCATCGGCGCACCTGCGTCGCCGAAGAGCATGTATCCGAGTTCGTGGAGTCCGAAGAACTCGCCGAACAGGATTCCGAAGAAGATGGTGAACGCACCACACCACATGGCGACGCCACCGAGACTCGATATCCCCGGGCTATCGAAGCTCTGGTACATGTAGAAGCCGGTCAGCACGTACAACAGGCCGTACCCGACGTCGCTGATCATGAACCCGAAGAACAACGGGAACGTCAGGAACATGAAAATCGTCGGATCGAGCTCGTTGTACTTCGGCCGGTTGACTGCTTGTACCAGCGCTTCGAACGGCTTGGCAGCCGACGGATTCTTCTGAATCGTCGGCGGCTGGTCGCTCATCGTCACGGCCGAGCCACCGTCTGTCATCGCCTTCTGGGGCTGCTCGCTATCCGCGGCAGCCGCGTTTTCGTCGTCGCTCTCTTCGTCGTCTTTCGCCGTCTGTGTTCCCTCCTGAAGCTCTTCAGTGTGGGTCTTGCCGTGACGGTCGTAGCTCGCTCGCTCGAGCTCTTCGATTTCGACGCTTTCGCCGACGGCATCGCGCAACGATGCGGCGAGGCGTTCGTACTCGTCGGAGGGAATCCACCCTTCCGCGATGAACGCCCGATCCGTCGTCGCGAACTGCAGCGGTGCTTCGGCCTGTTGCACGTCGATGCTCAACTCCTCTTCGACGCGGAGGAGGAAGCTCGCCTCGTTCGCTTTGATCTGTTCGAGTTCCGCGTCGACGTCGTCGATTTCGTACTCAAGTTCGCGTTTACGTTCCTCGAGTTCGTCGACGTAGGAACTCGGCGTCTGGTCCGTTTCTGGGACCTCGTGTCGCGTGAACTCGACGCCGACGAGGGCGTCGTCGATCGGGCTCGAGCCGGCGTCGTCGGTGGACGCAGCGACGACCGCCACGATGTCTCCACCGGTGAACGTCTCGAACGCCCGGATCTCGTCGGATGCAGCGACTACATCTTCGATCTGGGCGTGTGGACCCTCACCGACGACGACGTCGACTGAATCGTACCCCGACAGGAGGTCGAGATCGATTCCGAGCTCCGCGAAGGGTGCGACGCGGTCGATTCGCTCTTCGACCTGTCGAAGCGATTCGCGGATGTCACTCCGTTCGTCGTCGAGTTCGTTGACTCGCGTCCGAATCTCTTCGACGCGGGTTTCCCAATTCTCCTCGAGCGTCCCCGGTTCGGCCTCGTCGGCCGAAAGATCGAGGGTGTTCTCGAGGGCGCGAACGGTCACCAGTTTCTCGGAGACGTTGTCGGCTCCTTCGACGGGAGTTCCGTTGTCAAATCCCTCCCAGGAGCCGTCGTAGTCCGACAGGTGAACCAGGTTCAGTCCGTGAACCGTCTCGATGACCGGGGACATGACGCCCCGTGAACCGGTCACCGAGATCTTGCTCATCCGTTCAGGTCTGAGCATGGACGTCCTCCTGGAACAGGGAAACGACGTGATCGACCACGTCGTCGACCCGCTCCTGGGCGCGCTCGGCTAATGCTTCGCGCTGCTGTTCGCCCTCTTCGAGGACCGCCTCGCACTCCTCGTCGATCTCTTCGCGCGCCGCTTCTAGTTGGCGCTCTTTGAGATCACGCGCGTCTTGTTCCGCTTCCGTGCGAATCTCCTCGGCACGTTCCCGGGCCTCGGCTATTCGCTCGTCGCGGTCGTTCTGTGCCAATGCGACGATCTCGTCGGCTTCTTCCTCCGCCGACTGTATTCGTTCGAGAACCTCTGGCCTCGGCATACTCTAAGCGGGTGAACGTTTGCGAAGGCGCGTATATGGTAGTTGCGAAAGACGGCCAGCGATTCCCGGCACGAGCAAGCCGGTTCGAATCGATCGTTCGGGTTCCCTGACCACGTGGAACAGCAGACATATCCCGGTTCGCTCGAAACGCTGTGCCAATGGGAATCCTCGAGAACAAAGCTCGGGCTCGATTGTTCTACAAGTACCTCTCGAAGGTCTACGACCAGGTTAACCCCTTCATCTGGAACGAGGAGATGCGAGCGGAGGCCCTCGAGCTACTCGAACTCGACGACGACACGACCGTCCTCGACGTCGGCTGTGGCACCGGCTTCGCCACCGAAGGGCTCCTCGAGCACGTCGAGGAAGTGTACGCGCTCGACCAGAGCGACCACCAACTCGAGCAAGCCTACGCGAAGCTCGGCAAACGCGCTCCGCCGGTTCACTTTCACCGGGGAGACGCCGAACGCCTCCCGTTCGCGACGGACACGTTCGACGTGGTCTGGTCCTCCGGTTCGATCGAATACTGGCCGAACCCGATTCTCGCCCTTCGCGAGTTCCGCCGCGTGTTGAAACCCGGCGGACAGGTACTCGTCGTCGGCCCGAACTATCCCGACAGCATTCTTGCACAGAAACTCGCTGACTCGATCATGCTCTTTTACGACGAGTACGAGGCCGATGCGATGTTCAAGCGCGCTGGCTTCGAAGATGTCAGACACATGTTCCAGGGACCGTCGTACGACCCGGACGTTGCGATTACGACGATTGGCCGAGCACCCGAGTAACGTCCGCTCCAACGAACGCCACGGCACGTTCTCCAACGAACGCCACGACACGTTCTCCAACGAACGCCACGGCACGTTCGATCACGTCGCATCGTCCTCGAGCGTCGCGAGCTGATATCCGTCCGCGTAGAGCGCCACTGCAACTGTCTCTCCTGACTCGAGTGCGGGATCATTCGTCTCGGCAATCGTGAACGCCGCTCGTTCGCCCGGCTCCCATTCGGTGTCGCCTTCGGCGTTGAACGGTCCATCTGGCGTCCCGTCGAACCCGACCGCGCCGACGAACGGAACCGGTGGCTGAGTGGCAAGTTCGTCGCCATCGATGTCGACGATTAGTTCCACTTCGGTCACATCGATCGTCTCGCCACCGTCGTGGTCGATCGTTATCGTCGAACTCTCACCGTCTGCTGTCATCGAAAACGCCGCCGTCGGTGGACTCGAGTCGAGCGACCACGTACTGGCTCCGACGGCGACCATCGTCGCAAGCGCAACCGTCACCCCGAGCAGTGCGACGATACCCACCAGTCGACTGAGCGCTCGAGCGTCGGTGTGGAATCCGAACTTTGCTGATTTCCCTCCGTTATAGTCACTCTCCGTACTGATTTCTCGGCTGGAGAACGTCGAATCACTCGAGTGAGGGCGATCGATCACGCACCAACGTGGCCGCCCGTTCCGATATAAACGTTCGGCCGAGAAGAGCGACGGATCAGTCGGGAGAGACGGTCTCTGTGATCTCTCTCGAGTCAGTCTCTGCGGTCAACTCGTACTCGTCACCCGGTGGTAAGAACCACACCGTCCCGTCGTCGTCGGTTTCGCCGACTTCGGTGCCATCGACTTCGATCGTCGCCGAAACTGGGTCACCACTGACCGAATCGGTGACGGTCAGTTCCGAGGGTCCGTTCACGGGCGTTTCCGTCTGCATTACTTCGAGGTCGTCGTTCTCCCACGACTCGTTGTTCTCCTCCGGCAACGACTCAAGTGTGAGTTCCTGTGACTCTCGAGTTATCTCGTTCGTTGCGCCATCGAGGTATACCTGCAACCGATTCTGGTCGTACTCGATGGTCGTCACGTAGAGGTTCTGATTCCCGGCTTCGTTGAAACTCAGACCGGATTGGTCGGCTGCCCACGGATACAATTCGGTCGTCCGGTCGATCATGTCGGAGTGTGAGGCGTCTCCGAACTGGTTCTCGCCGTCGGCGTCACGGTTGTCGAAGCGCGTCGTTTCGGTGACGTACGTATCGCCGTCGATGGCCGAGATGCTGTAACCGTCTTCGGCGGTTTGAATTTGCACGTCGAGTGCACCGTCGGCGTCGGTCGACTGACTCGCCTGATCGAGGAGCGATCGGAGCGACGTCTGCTGGAGCTCGAGTACCGTTTCGTCCGCTCGAACCTGCTGACGGGAGAGGGCGTATCCCGGAATCGCGTCCGTTCGCTCACCATCCAGTTCGTTCAACGCGTCGTAGAGCACCTGCGATTCGTGGTAGTTTCGCAACAGGGTGTGGATCAGTTCGGTGTCTGAAACCTCGCCATCAGCGTGTCCGCGGACGGCGTCGCGCTCGCGCTCTTCGATCACGTCGGTTTGGTCTTCGATCTGGTCGACGGCGGCACTGACCATCTGCTCTCGTTCGTCGTTGCTTGCCGCATCGAACTCGCTGTCGACGAGGGTGTACTGTTCTTGATCGATTCGCAACTCGTCGTCGACTGATGCGAGAGCGACACCGAGATCGGGGCCGTACGTGGTATACTCGGTTCTGACCTCGTCACGAGTGTCGCCTGTCGGCTGAAGTCGATTCGTCGTATTCTCCGCTTCGACTGGTTCCGTCGACGCGTGCTGGAGGGTCGATGGCTGGAACTCTGGTTGTGGGCCGTCGTGTGTCGCGTCGTTCGCTTCTGGACCCGCTATGACGGGCATCGCGAGAAGCGACGTCACGAGCAACACCGCGAGGAAAGCCGGTGTCGCGCTATTCATCGAGCCACTGTTTAGGCTCCTGATACAAAAACGAGTCGCACCGTCTGTCGCCTCGACTGGTACGTGAATCTGACTGTCACACTATTTTCCATTGATCGGGAGACGTTATTTTCCGATGGAAAGTGTTTTTTCCCCGGGGAAACCACCGGTTGGTACGCATGCGGGTATCCACTGCCGTTACGATTGGCCTCACCGTCCTTCTCTTTACGTCGACCATCGGTGTGGTCGCCGGGATGCCATCAGCGTCCGCAACTGTTGATGAACCGGTGGATGCCTCTCAGAATCTCGACGGTACCCACGCAACACTCGAGTCCGACGATTCGTCCGCGGCGTCCTCATCTCCGATCGCCGAACGTTCAGAATCACTGACGGCCATCGACCCACCAGATGATTCCGATGCGAGACAGGTACTGCGGGTCAGCATGGACGCAGACGGGAATGCCCACTGGACGATCGAGAGTCGGTTCATCCTGACAGACGAGGAAAATATCGAGGACTTCGAGGAGTGGGCCGACGAGGTCACGAGCTCTCACCAGAACACTATCGTCGACCCCGGGTTGTTCGAAGACCGTGCAGCGGGTGCGTCGGAAGAGACCGACCGTTCCATGGAAATTCAAGACCCCGGCTGGGAGGAGCAGACGGTCGAACCCGCTGAAGATGTCGGCGATATCAACGAAGACGAACTCGACCTCGAGGACGACGTGGACGCCGAAGACGTACACGTCGGCGTCGTCTCCTACTCGTTCGTCTGGAGTAACTTCGCAGCAGTCGACGACGACGATCAGATTCACGTCGGTGACGCGTTTCAGACCGAAGACGGGTCCTGGCTCTCGCTGACTGAGAACCAACGACTCGTCCTCGAACCACCGGAAGACTACGCACTCGGCACCGACACGTCCACCCAACTCGAGTGGGAGGGACCACACGAGTTCTCCGAACAGGACATCGACGTCGTCTTCGTCCACAGCGGCGGAATCGTGCCGCCCGCACTCGGGACGATACTTTGGGCACTCACGGGAATCGGTGTCGTGGTCGCGGTCGGTACCATCGGCTACCTCTACGTGCAACGAAATACGACTATCGAGCTCCCATCACCGCTCGAGCGCGCCCCAGCGTCCATCGCCGCGCTCGGCTTCCCGGGTATGGCCGCCAAAGTTCGATCGCTGGTTGGCAGTGACGAATCCGGACGCCCGGAGGATGAACCGACGCATTCGACCGATTCCCCTCGAGGGGAGTCGGCTGGCTCACATCCCGCCGCAACTGACGGCTCACGTGACATGGGGACCCACCTCGAGTTCGAAGAGGAAGCCGCCGGGGTTGATCCTGAGTTGTTGAGTGACGAAGAGCGCGTCTTGCAAATGATTACCCAGAACGGCGGCCGAATGAAGCAGGCGACGATCGTCAACGAGACCGGCTGGTCGAACGCCAAGGTTTCACAACTCCTCTCTAAGATGGACGACGAGGACGACATCGAAAAGCTCCGAATCGGTCGGGAAAATCTCATCACGCTTCCCGAAATCGATCCCACCGAACTCGAGTGACGCCTGCGGCGATACACACGTTTTCAATTCTCGTCGTTTTCTAGTGGATTCGCTCGCGTCACTCACTACCTCTTCTGCCCGCACGCAAAGCGTCCGCTCGCATGGTCAGCGGGACCGACGGTCCCGCTCGTCGGGTTCGTTCCCTTCGGTCACTCACCGCTCCTCCAAAAAACCTCGACCAAAAAAGTCCGCTCGTTCACACCGTTCACTCGCGGTCCGTTATGCTAGGGGCGTCCGCTCGACGACTTGACACACGGACCTTTTTCTCGTCAGGTTCGCTCGCTCACCCTCCTCGAAAAATCTCCTCCAAAAACGCTCGCTTCGCACTCCGTGGCTTCGCTCGCGCAGATTACGCTAGGGGCGTCCGCTCGACGACCTGCCCGTCGTACGTCGGATACTGTTCGACGATTTCGCCGTCCTCGAGGTCGCCTTCTTCGATCATCTCCTCTAAGAGCCACCAGGCGACTTCGACGTGGTTCGTTTTGGTCGTGTAGAACTCCTCTGGGACGCCAAGCGCTTCGAATCGCTCCGGTTCGGTCTGTGTTTTGCCGTAGACGAGCGTTCCGTCGTCGGTCACGTCGTCGAACTCGCGGCGAATGTTTCTGGCCATTCGCTTGAGCCGACGGCGGTGTTGTGCGGCGTCTTTGAACACCGACGTACAGAAATAGACGCGCTCGTGGTCGCCCATCGTCTCGAGGATTTCGTCTCGAGTGCCGTCGACGGCGCTCATGTGGTCTTCTTTGAGTTCGAAGCCCTCCTCTTGCATCCGGCGGTAGTTTCCGTCGCTCATCTCGAACTCGTTGACGTTACAAAAGTCAGCTGCGCCCTCGTCGAGAAACTCGAGAAACTCCGGCTCCGGCCGGATACCGGGAATTTCGAACGCCGGCGTGAGTCCTTCCTCGCGAGCGATGTAGAGAATCTCTTCCCACTCGGTGCCGTGCATCTCGCCCCATAGCTCGAGTGGCGGGTGAAAGCGAATTTCGTCGAGGCCGGCTTCGGAGAGCCGGCGCATGTTTTCACGGCCGCCTGGAATGCCCGTATAGAGGTGGGTGTGGTGATCCTCGCCGAACTCGTCTTTGAGGAGTTCGAGGTAGTGACAGGTTCGCTCGAGGGCTTCCTGTGGTTCGCCGCCGGTGATCGACGTGCCGAGTGCGTCCATTCGGTGGGCTTCCGTCAGGACGTCTTCGTCGTCTTCGACGAGACGTTCGTTGGCGTAGACGTCGGTCACGTTCTTGCGGTTCTCACCGAGCGGGCAGTAAAAGCAGTCGCGCTGGTCGCAGTAACCGTAGACGAACAACACCATCTTGCCGCCTTTCGCGCACTGCTCACAGCCCTTCGAGATCATTCGAGGGAACCTACCGGCCCGACCCACAAAAGCCGTGCGAAACGAAGACGGCTGCACGAGGTGTGAGGGCGCTGCACACGATCTAGCGCTCAAATATCCGCGTCCCAATCGCTCTCGAGCGCGTTTGCCCCGGGCGAAACGAGGTGACTCAAGGCCAAGTGCCTCTCAATCGGCCCGTGTACTATTATAGGTCGACACCCAACCGATTGCTAACAGATGACTTCCGGGATATCCGTACTGTGCGTCGACGACGACCCGGACGTCCGAGCACTGACGACGACGGCGCTCGAGCGAACGGGTGAGGAGTTTACCGTCGTTACGGCAGGCTGTGGTCACGACGCACTTTCCCGACTCACGGAGCGCGATCGGATCGATTGCGTCGTCAGTGACTACGACATGCCGGGTATGGACGGCCTCGAGTTACTCGACGCTGTCCGCGATCGCGATCCCGAACTCCCGTTTATTCTGTTTACCGGGAAGGGGTCAGAAGAGATCGCCAGCGACGCGATTTCGGCCGGCGTCACGGACTACCTGCAGAAGGGGTCGGGAATAGACCAGTATACGGTACTCGTAAACCGTATCGAAAATGCCGTCGACCGGTACCGGACGAGTCGTGCACAGCGTCGGAGCGAACGCGAACTCGAGCGCTATCGGACGCTCGTGGAATCGAATACCGATCCGATGTACGTACTCGATTCTGACGGGATCTGTACGGTCGCTAACGAGGCGTTTTGTCGACTGGTGGAAACCGACCGTGAGGCCGTCGTCGGGACCCACATTTCTGATCTCATCTCTCGAGACGGACTCGAGCGTGGTGCAAAGACAGTTCGACAGTTGCGACAGGGGAATAGCACGTCCACTCGATACGAAGTTAGTCTCGGTCGAAACGACAACCGCTGGGTCGGCGAAGCGAACCTCGCGATGGTAACCGACGAGGACGGCAATATGACCGGATCGACGGCTGTTATCCGGGATATTACGGATAGAAAACGACGAGAACGAGAGTTAATACAGTACGAGGAGATTATTCAACTCGCGCCGATTTCGCTGTTTATCCTCGGAGCTGACGCGACGATCGAGAGGTTCAACGACGAGTTTGCCGACGCGTTCGCAGAAGACGCGGCGGAACTCCGCGGCATGCGGTTTCCGGAACTCGTGGATCGAGGGTATTACGACGGTCACGTCATCGATAAGTTCAACGATCAGGTTCGAGAGTTGCTCTCCTCGTCGAGTGACCTCGAGCGAGCGGAGTATCACGTTCGCTTCCAGGCACCGGAGGGCGAAGAACGGATTCACGACGTGCACACGAAATTACTCCCACTCGAGGACGGGTCGTTTGCCGGGACGATCCACGCGATTCGAGACATTACGAAACGCCGCCGCTATCAGCGCGAACTCGAGCACCAGAACGATCGACTCGAGGAGTTCGCGGGCGTCGTCAGTCACGACCTGCGAAATCCGTTGAACGTCGCCCAGGGAAACCTCGAACTCCACGCGAACGAGTGTCAGGTCGAGACCGACACCAAGATGGGATCGGTCGAGCAGATTCGCCACTCGCTGGACCGAATGGACGACCTAATCGAGGAACTCCTCTCGCTCGCTCGCCACGGACAGCGTGTCGGCGAACTCGAGCCGGTCGATCTCCCGCGACTCGTCCAGGAGTCCTGGAACGCCGTCGATACGACCGGAGCCACACTCGCGTGTTCGATCGACGCCACGATCAGCGCCGACGAAGGCCGCGTCCGTGCACTCCTCGAGAACTTGTTCCGGAACGCCGTCGAGCACGGGAACGCGGGCTCTGACCTGGAATCCGAACGGGACGAGGGGCACGTCGACACGGACGTGACCGTGACTGTCGGTTTGCTCGAGAACGACGGCTCGACGAGTGGGTTTTACGTCGCTGACGACGGCAGCGGGTTCGAGACGGATCCCGAGAAACTCTTCGAATTCGGCCACACGACCACGAGCGACGGGACGGGCCTCGGATTGGCAATCGTCGACGGAATCGCCGCTGCTCACGGCTGGACGGCGAGTGCCCGTGAGAGCCGTGGTGGCGGCGCTCGATTCGAGATCAGCGGCGTCAGGGTACTCGAGTAACGCTCTGGCAGACGGAACCGGGGGCGGCTTACGAGTGGCAATGGTGGAAACCGTTTACCACAGACACGTTCGTTTTCTGTCGTTCCCAGAAGATGGAAATACCCCGCACGCGAACGTTCGATTATATGCTGTTGGTCCTCTGTGTCGACCTCGACGACGACCTCGGGCGAAAAACCGGGTTTTCGACCCCGGTTATCGGCCGCGACCCCGTCGAGGAGGCAGCCGTCGCACTCGCGACTGCAGATCCGGAGGATTCCGACGTCAACGTCATCTTCCAGGGGTTACACATCTACGACGACCTCGCTGATCGCAACGAGAGCGTCGAAGTCGCCGTCGTCACCGGCAACGACGAGGGCGACGTGAAAGCGAATCGGGAGGTCGGCGACGAGGTCGATACCGTCCTCGCGAGCGTCTCGACTGCCGAGGACGTCACTGCGCTCGTCGTCACCGACGGCGCACAGGACGAATCGGTCATCCCCATCATCCGATCACGGGTTCCCATCGACGGCGTCCGTCGCGTCGTCGTTCGTCAGGCACAGAACCTCGAGTCGATGTACTACACGATCAAACAGGTGCTCGACGACCCCGAAACGCGCGGAACGGTGTTGATCCCACTCGGCATCCTGTTGCTCATCTATCCACTCGCGTTGATCGGCTCCGCACTGGATATGCCCGGATTCGTTCTCGGGACGACGTCGGCGTTGCTCGGGTTGTACCTCATCTCTCGAGGACTCGGTCTCGGCGAGCGACTCGACGACACCGTCGAGCGAACGCGTCGACTGCTCTATGCCGGGCGCACCACGTTGCTCGCCTACGTCGTCGCTGCCGCCCTGTTCGTCCTCGGTGCGGTCAGCGGCCTCGATACCTTCGACGGCGTTCAAGAAACCACGCCCGGCCGAGTGGGTGCACCGGTCATGCTCGCGGCGTTCGTCTACGGCTCGATTCAGTGGTTCGCCGCCGCAGCGCTCACGACCAGTCTCGGACAGATCACCGACGAGTACATCGCAGGTCGCTTCGAGTGGCGCTATCTCAACGCGCCCTTCTACGTCATTTCGATCGCCTTCGTCTTGCACGCCGTCAGCGCGTACTTCCTCGACGTCGTCGAGATGAGCTACCTCGCGATGGCGTTGACCGCCGGCACGCTCCTCGGTATCGTGAGTACGCTCGCGTTCGCCGTCCTCGAGTCCCGATTTGCGGAGTCGAGCGACCCAGAACAAGACGTCGAGGAGGGAACGCGGGATTTCGACGGTGCATAGACGCCTGCTCCGCTCGATCTGTTCGCTCGACGGATCCGATTCTACCGCTCGCGTTCGACGACGAACCGCGCCAGTTCGAGGAGGTACTCTCTGGCCGTCGGGTCGACGACCTCGACGCGCTCGAGGGCCTCGATGGCACGATCCGACTCCTGTCTGGCCCGAACGTTTGCTTCCTCGGGTGTGAGATCGGTCACCTGTACGACCGACGGCCGCTCGAGGGCGGCGTCGTGGCCGGTCGGTTTGCCGAGGTCGTCCGGGTCCGCGATCGCGTCGAGGACGTCGTCTCGGATCTGAAACGCGATGCCGACCCGTTCGGCGTACTCGCCGAGCGCTTCGACGGTAACCGGATCCGAATCGGCGGCGATCGCGCCGAGTTCGGCGGCGGCGCGAAAGAGTGCCCCCGTCTTCCGCCGGGCGAGTGTCATGTACTCCGCTTCGCTCTCGGGTTCGGCTGCCAACTCCGTTGCTTCGCCGACGCCGAGTTCGACCATCGCTTCGGTGACCACCTGCATCGCGTTCGGATCCGCAGAGAAGAGCGCAAAGGCCTCGCCAAGCAATCCGTCACTCGAGACGATTGCTGGCCCGTAGCCGAACTCGGCCCACGCGCTGGTCGTCCCGCGACGCAACTCGGAGCGATCGATGATGTCGTCGATGACGAGTGACGCACTGTGGACGAGTTCGATTCCGACGCCGAAATCGACCGCGTCTGTCGTCGTTCCGCCGACCGTTTCACAGGCCAACACCGTTACCATCGGCCGGACGCGTTTCCCACCTGAGAGTGCCGTGTGACGAACTTCCTCCTGTAGCGCGTCCGGCTCGAGGCCGTCGACTACCTCGACGAGGCGCTCCTCGATCAGCGCCCGACGACGCTCCAGACGTTCCATTGCCAGCGCTTAGGACGGGGGTAAAAAGTAGGTGACGGATCAGGACCCATCGAGCATACTGACACTCCTGGAGTGAGTCGGCCCTCACTCCTGGGGCATTCGTAGCGTCAAGAGTGTGATGAGCCCGACGATCACCGCCATGAGGATGTATCCCTCGTCGAAGTACCCCTGCTCTGCGATCCAGCCGAAGACGACCGGGCCGGTCGCGCCGAGCATTGACGCACTCGAGCGGATGAGGCCGAGCCCAGTACCCTGAACTTCGGGTGGGATCGTTTCGGTGAGATACGACTGGGTAATCGCACCGGAGCCGAGCATCGTGCTCATCAGGACCGTTACGCCGACGATCGGCCAGAACCCCTCGACGGATGGAAGCAGGGCAAAGCCGACCGCGGCGCCCCCGAGCACGAGCGGCAGCGACGCGCGAATCCCGATCCTATCGTAGGCCGTCCCGGCGAGGGGTTTGATGACGACGCCGACGGCGAAAAATAACCCGAACAGTCCGCCGGCGACCGTCGGCGAGATTCCCTTCTCGACGGTCAGATACGTCGGATAGAACGCCGAGAACGTCTGCCAGACGAAGAGGAAGACGAACATTACGACGCCCGTGAAGAGAATCGTCGGATTGCGGAAAGTCTCCTTGACGGCACCCCAATCCGTGTCCGCATCGTCTTCGCTCGAGTCGGTCGGCGAGTCGCTCGTTGGTAGCGTCAGCCAGATGATGACGGCGGCGAGTCCCAAGACCGGGAGGACGTAGCCGAGTCCGGCCTGCCAGGCAACCCAGACGGCGAGCACGCTCGCGATCGGCGGCAACACGGTCTGTCCGATATCGCCAGCGGCCATCGTCACACCCAGTGCGCTTCCGATTCGATCCGGGTAGAGATCAGAGAGGGCGGTCATTCGCGCAATCGGATACTGTGAGAGCCCGAATCCGACGAATCCCGTCGCCAGAAACAACACCGTCGCCGTCGGGGCGAGGAGCACGAGTCCGAGGCCGACGATCACGATCGAGACGCTGATCGTCAGAATCCGGCGCTCGCCGTAGCGATCCGCGAGAATTCCACCCGGCACCTGACCGATGGCGTAGCAGAGCCAGATGATCGTGACGAGCAATCCGGCGGTCGTCAGCGTGAGTCCGAAGTCCTCGCTGAAATACGGCAACAAAACGGGGTAGATCATCCGCGTCCCGTTGAGCAACCCCCACCCGAGGGCGATTGCCAGGAGCGTTTTCCCGGTGCCGCCGGCCCACAGTCCACGAATTTCTCGACGAACCGCCGTTCGATAACTCATCGGAGCCAGTACGTCGCCCAAACGGCCGACGGGTAGAAACCGTCTCGAGAAGCGGACAGTCCTGCCGACGTCCTCGAGTCACCAGCTTCTTGTCGGAGTCTCAGCCGATCGTTCCGCTCGGGTCGCTTGGGACGCTCACGCAAGAAATCTCGACCAAAAAAGGCCGCTCGCTCCTGTGGTCGCTCGCGGTAGCCTCGATTACCCGCCGAACTCTTCGGTCAGTGCGGGGACGACGTCGAAGAGGTCGTCGTGGATCGCGTAGTCCGCGATGTCCATAATCGGTGCGTTGGGGTCCGTGTTGATCGCGACGATCGTATCCGACCCCTTCATGCCAGCAACGTGCTGGACGGCGCCCGAGATACCGATCGCGATGTAGACGTCTGGCGTGACGACTTTACCGGACTGGCCGACCTGCCGGTTCTTTGGCAGCCAGCCGTTGTCGACGATCGGTCGCGAGGAGGAAACCGTGGCGTCTAGGGCCTCGGCGAGGTCCTCGATGATCGGGATGTTGTCTTCTTCTTCGATCCCACGACCGACGCTGACGAGCACCTCGGCCTCGCTGATGTCGACGTCGCCGCCGGCAACTTCCTCGTAGCCGTTGACGGTCGAGCCGATGGCGTCCTCGTCGATCTCAACGTCGGCGGCTTCGATCGCGGCGTCGCCGGTTCCTTCGGCGACGGGCCACTCGGTACTGCGGATCGTGACGACCGACTCGCCCTCGAGTTCGTTCGTCGTCTCGACTTTGCCACCGTACATCTCGCGGGTGGCGATCAGCGTCTCACCGTCGGTCTCGAGGCCGATCGTGTCCGTGACGATCGGAAGACCGAGTTGGTTGGCGACGGCGGGTGCGTAGTCGAGGCCGTTGACGCTGTTCGGGATGAGAACGTACTGTGGGGCGAGGTCGTCGTAGAGTTGGGTGACGGCCTGCGTGTAGACGTCGTGGTTGAACTCCTCACCGTGAGAGACGGTGTGGATCGCGTCGACGCCCTCGCGGTTGAGGTTCTCGGCGAAGTCGTCGACAGCGCCGCTGATTGCGGCGAGGTGGAGGTCGCCGCCGGTTTCGTTCGCGAGTTCGCGGCCGGCGGTGATGATCTCGTAGCTGACGTCGCGGAGTTCGCCGCGGCGGTGGTCGGCGATGGCGAGAATGTCCGTCATGGTGCCACCCCCTTGTCGCGAAGCAGTTCACCTAACTCGCCGGCGGTCTCGTCGGCGCTGCCGTCCCAGACCGTCACGTCGCTCTCGCTCTCTGGTTCGTACATGTCCGTGAGGGTAAGCTGGGATTCGGTCGCGCTCTCGTCGAGTCCGAGGTCACCGAGGCTCTGGACGTCGAGTTCCTTGCGCTGGGCCTGTCGGATGCCACGCAGGCTGGCGTAGCGTGGTTCGTTGATACCCGTCTGGATCGTCAAGACGGCAGGAAGCTCGATGTCGGTGAGTTCCTCGACGCCACCCTCGAGTTCGCGTCGGACGGAGGCGACGTCTTCGAGGTCGTGCTCTAGGTGGTTGACGACGGCACCCCACTGGGCGCCGATTTCTTCGGCGAGGGAGACGCCGGTCGCGCCGAAGCTGTCGTCGCCGGCTTGGACGCCGGTCAACACGAGGTCGGGGTCTTCTGCGTCGACGACGGCGCTGAGGATCTCCGTCTTCGCGTTGACGTCGAGGAGGTCGACGTCCTCGAGGGAGTCGTCCCAGACGCGGACGGCGCGGTCTGCGCCTTTCGCGAGCGCCTGCCGGATGGTTTGTTCGCTGTCTTCTGGACCGATTGTGACAGTGACGACTTCGTCAGCGATGCCAGCTTCTTGGAGCTGGACGGCTTCTTCGACGGCGTAGTCGTCCCATTCGTTGAGATCTGCACCGAGGTACTGGTCGGCAATCTCGGTACCGTTGATCTCGAACTCGTCTTCGACGGTCGCGACTTCTTTGACCGTAACGAGGATTTTCATCATTGATCAGTGCAACGTCCGTACCGTAAATCTTTTCGAAACGCTCCTTCAGATGGCTCCGGTTCATTTAGCGATTGTAACTAAAGCAAACCCGTTGGATTACACTCACGAACGGTGTGAGACAAAGGGCTACCAGCGTTTCCTTCCACCACGTCTCGAGGCGGGCGTCGGCCGATCTCCGAGACGGAAACGGTTTAACGCCACCACTGGTAGTACGCCGTATGGCAGACTGTCCACTCGCCGACGACTGTCCGAGTTATTCCGAGCGGATCTCGGGTATGGGGTGTCAACACTACGGCGATCGAGGTGGCAAGGAGTGGTGCCAACACTACAGCCAGCCGATCGACGACCTCAAAACCCAGCCCGTCAAGTCCGGGGAAGAGGTCGTCATCGACGTCGTCGATATGCACGAAAGCGGTGCCGGCGTCGGTCGAACCGACGACGGCTTCATCGTCATGGTCGACGGAGTTCTGCCGGAAGCTCGCGCCCGAGTCGAGATCACGCGAGTTCACAGCAACCACGCCCGCGCGGAGGAACTCGAGTTGCTCCCGATGGATGGCGAGGAATCGGCTGACGGAGACGAAGACGCTGACGACGGCGAAGGCACCGTTGCCGACGGTGAGGAGGACGAATCCGAGGACGCCGTCTCGAGGGCGACCGACCGTGAGCGACTCGGTAGTCGCGAGAACTTCTGGGGATCGTAAGGGCGCTCTCGATACTGTGGACAGTCTTCGAGCGACGCTCTTTTTCCGACACGTTCGGTTCTATCGATAGATTCGTTCGACCCGCCATCGTGCCAAATTGCCCCGCGTTGTTGGCCGTTGTCACAACAGTTTTCCCACCGCTCATGTGATATGGTCCCATGGATCGAATTTCACTCTCGAATTCGGCGTTCGAAGGCGACAACAACGCCTACCTGTTAGCGGACGGTGAGGAAGTCGTGCTGATCGATACCGGCGACTGGATGGAGACGACGCGTGAGCAACTCGAGGCCGCGTTCGCCGACCGAGGACTCTCGTTTGCCAACGTCGACCGAATCTTTCTCACGCACTGGCACGGCGATCACACCGGGCTCGCAGGGCAGATTCAGGCCGAGAGCGACGCGACGGTGTACGCCCACGAAGCCGACGCAGCGCTCATCGAGGGCGACGAAGGTGCGTGGCAGGAGATGCACGACCTCCAAAAGCGGTACTTCGACCAGTGGGGGATGCCCGAGGCCAAACAGGAGGTCCTCCTCGAGCGAATGGTCTCCGGCGACGAATCGAACGACGCACCGACCGTGACGACGTTCGAAGACGGCGAGCGATTCGCCCTCGAGGGGTACGAACACGACCTCGAGGTCGTCCACGCCTCCGGACACGCCGCGGGGCTATCGATGTTCGAGACGACGGTCGACGGCCGTCGCGAGGTCGTCTCGGGCGACGCGCTGTTGCCCGTTTACACGCCGAACGTCGGGGGTGCCGACGTTCGCGTCGATAATCCACTCGAGAAGTATCTGCGAGCCTTGCAGGGTATCGTCGACGCCGAATACGACCGCGCGTGGCCGGGTCACCGCGATCCGATCGACGACCCATCGGAACGGGCCCAGTACATCATCGACCACCACGAGGAGCGTGCGTGGCGAGTTCTCGACGCGCTCGATCGGAAGGGGCCCTGTGACACCTGGACCGTCAGCGACGACCTCTTCGGCGAACTCGAGAGTATCCACATTCTCCACGGACCCGGTGAATCGTACGCTCACCTCGAGCACTTAGAACGGGCGGGAACCGTCGTCCGTGAAGACGACGAGTATCGGCTGGCGGAGGGCGTCGCCGACGAACTCGCCGACAGCGAGGACGAGCGCTGGGAACTGGCGTACTGACTCCCGCCGAGTAAATCGGGGAAGCTTTGACCTTGCTACCGGCTAACTGTATCGTATGAGCGGACGCGAATTCGGACTCGAGAGTCGTCGACGACTCGAGCAGCCGTGGTGGTCGCCGTGATCGACGAGGTAGCGGCGCTGCTCGACGACATCGGGTTCGACGCCGAGACGAGCGTACTCACCGAACGACAGGCGCAGGTGCTCGCGTTACGCGAACGTGACGAATCGCAGGCTGACATCGCGGACGCCCTCGGGACCTCTCGGGCGAACGTCTCATCCATCGAGTCGAGCGCTCGCGAGAACCTCGAGAAGGCCCACGAGACGGTCGAGTTCGCGGAGGCGCTTCGCGCACCGGTTCGCGTTAGCGTTCCTGAGGGAACCGATCTGTACGACGTGCCACAGCTCGTCTACGAGGCGTGTGACGACCAGGGCGTCAAGGTCGGCCACACTGCTCCGGATCTGATGAAGGTGGTCAGCGACGCTGCGGGCTCGGCAGTCTCGGGCCGGGAAGTGGCCGCCTCGTTGCTCGTCGGCGTGACGGCTGACGGAACAGTCCGTGTCCGACGACAGGAGTAGTTTTTCGCTCGGTAACGGCTGTTCGACGGCCGTTCGTCGACCAGTCCCCTCATTCGAGAGGGACCGCCAGAGCAAAACACTCCCGTCGCATAGCTCGCGACGATGGGGACTGACCTGCCAGCTACGCTCGCCGAGTCGTGGCACCCGATCGGAACGAAGACCGGCGAATCGAGCGTGCTCGTCGCGTCGATTCACGCCGAAACGACTGTCTACGGACCAACTGAACCTGCAGACGGAATCGAGACGCTCGAGTCACTCGACATTCCGCCTCGCTCGCTCTTCACGGTCGATCTCTCGATTTCGCCGTCGCTCTCGGCCGTCGGCGTCTCGCCGGACTCGGTCTTCTCGAAAGCGGCACCGAAGGCGAAATCACAGTTCGTCGACACGCTCGAGGACGAGGGATTGGTCGTTGAGGAGACGCGAAACACCCTCGAGTTCGAGGCGACGAACGGCGCTGCCGGTGCCTGGTACGTGCTCGATGCCGGCTACCCGGTTCCCCTCGACGGTGACGGTCGATCGACCAACCTGGGCGTCGAGGCTCACGTCGCCGTCTGGCCACTCGAGGAGACGTTCGGGATGGCCGGTGGCATCGTGCCGCTCGAGGAACCCGGCGACGGTAGCGAGACGGACGCCGGTACCCTGCCAGCGACCCTCGGATCCTTCGACCTCGACCCGGAACACGACCGGGAGACGATCGCGGAGTTAATTCGCTCGCCGTCGCCCGCTGGCGCAGCGTCATCGGCACAGTCCGAATGAGTTAGCTTCTGGCGCCTAGTTCTCGTCGAATTCGACCGGCGTCGACCCAACGTGCCGGGATTGATAACCTCACCGTGTGACGACCTACGTATGCAAACGCACATCGTTCCGGTCGGCTTCGACTACGACCGGCTGATCGCGCCCCTCGTGCGCGACCAGATCGACGTCGACAGCGTCATTTTGCTCGAGGGAGCCGTCGGCAGCGAGGCCAACGTCGAGTACTCCCGGCACCTCTCGGAGAAACTCGAGACGGACTTTCGGAACCTCCTCGGCGCGAGTACGGACCGGTTCGTCCTGGAAGATGTCTACGACTATGACGCGGCGTTCGAGCAGGCCTACGACCTGATCACGGCGGAACTCGATCGCGGGAACGAGGTCTGGGTCAACGTCGCCGCGATGCCCCGAACCGTCAGTTTCGCGTTCGCGAACGCCGCCCACTCGCTGATGGTCGAACGACAAGAGGATCGCGAAGGCATCCACACCTACTACACGGCCCCCGAGAAGTACCTCGAGACCGAACTCGCCGAAGAGCTTCGCGAGCAGAT
Source organism: Natronorubrum sediminis (assembly GCF_900108095.1). Classification (NCBI taxonomy): domain Archaea; kingdom Methanobacteriati; phylum Methanobacteriota; class Halobacteria; order Halobacteriales; family Natrialbaceae; genus Natronorubrum; species Natronorubrum sediminis. Next base: position 1,057,040 of record NZ_FNWL01000001.1, on the reverse strand, counting down.
CACCCTGCTCGAGGACTTCGACGCCGAGTCGGAGTCGGTCGACGGCGACCGGATCGATTCCCGTCTCGAGAGCGCTCGCGACCTCCTCTCGGAGTTCGACGAACGCGGGACGACGATCGGTGCCAAGGAAATCGACGGCCGCCACATCGTCGAGTTGCCCGTCGCCTCGTTTTCGAACGTCAAGCCGTTCGAGGAACTCATCCTCTACAAACTCGGCGAGGACGGCGAGTTCGACTCTGTCTCTGAACTCGCCGAGGCCTTAGCTCGCGAACTCAACGAGGAGTACACCGACAGCTTCCGTTCGAAGGTCATCTACAACGTCGATCGACTCGGGCCGGGCGGCAAAGGCTACATCGAACGCGAAGAACGCGGCAAATCCTACCGCACCAGACTCTCTCGCATCGGCGAGCTATGGGTTCGCGCCCACTCCGGTGACGACTCGAGTTGACCTCGGTGACGACCGAGGTTAGTTCCGATACCGACCGAGTCGCTCGTGAACTCGCTCGCGGAGCACGAGCAAACACGGCAGCACGGTCAGGCAGGCGATAAAGGCGAAGACGATGCTCAGTCCCGTCACCAGCCCGAAGCGTTGCAACGGCGGGGAGAGTGCCAACGCGAGAACCCCGAACCCGGCCGCCGTCGTCGCCGCGCTGCCAAGTAACGCCCCGCCGGTTCCCGTGATGGTCGCGGTGAGCGCGGCCTCGAGTGACTCGCGTTCGTCTCGTTCCGCGACGAAGCGCTCGCTGACGTGGATGCTGTAGTCGACGCCCAACCCGATCGCGAGACTCGTGATGACCGCCGTTTCGCTGTTGAACGGCACGTCGAGCAGCGCCATCGTTCCAAGCAGCCACGCTAATGCGGCGACGACCGGCGCGATCGTCACCGCACCGAGGGAGGGGGCACGGTGGCGATACCAGTAGAGTCCCGTCAGGAAGACGAGGATGACGACTAACGTCACCGCGAACGCCTGCACGAGCGTCTCGAGGAGCGCATCCTGTACGACTGCCGTCGTCACCGGTCCGCCCGTCGCGACGGCCGAGACGGGTGCGGTATCCTCGATTTCGTCGGCCACATCGCGCGTGTCGTCGGCGACGTCCTGTGCGGAAGCGTCACCCTGGACGTTCACGAGGAGACGAGCGGATTCGTACTCGGTGTTGCCGCCTCCCTCGTCGCCGTCGGTTCCACCGTCCTCGTCGTCGATGTCGCTCTCGCCTTCCCCATCGACGCGGTGGAGCACGTCCGACGCTCGGTCGGCGTCGGCATCGAACAACACGTCGTAGAAGCCGGTGACGTCCTCGTTCGGGAGCCCGTCGCCGGTCGTATCGCGAGCCTCGAGTTCGCTCGCGACGGTTTCGTTGTCACTCGCGATTTCGTCGATCACCGAGTGCGGACCGTCGATTGCGGCCTCGCCGTCGGGTCGGAGAACGATGGTTCCGTCGTCGGCTTCGGTACTGTCGTCGCTCAACACACCATCGTCGGTGGTGGTGGAATCGGCCATCGCCGTCAGTGCTGCCGGATCGGTGATGTTCTCGGTCACCAGTATCTGTGTCTGCCCGCCCTCGCCGCGGTCGGCGAAGTTGTCGCCGAGATACGCCGCGTCGTCGCTAATCGTGTACGTATCGGGTGCGAGCGGTCCCGGCATGGCCTTCGCCCACTCCGGGGCATCCTCGGGGAGGAAATCCGCCTCGTTGAACTCCGTGTCGATCGTCGTCGCCCCGTAGGCCCCACCCGTCGCGAGGAGGAACGCGACGAACACGACTCCGAGCGGAACCCGTCGCGGCACCGCGGCGACCCAGGAGAGAATTCGGTTCCCGGCACCCGAACTCGCACCGAACGGGCGTTTCGCGCGATTCCGGTCGAATCGATTCTCGAGGAACGCGTCGACTTCGACTTTCAGCGCCGGGACGAGAATTGCGAAGGCGACGAACGTGGCGAGGATACCACCCGCACTCAAAATTGCGAAGTCTTGAATGGCCGGCAACGGACTCACGACGTTCGAGAGGAAGCCGACACTGGTCGACACCGTTGCCGCGGCCAGCGCGAGGACGACTCCTGCGAGACCCACGCGCATCCCAGTTCTCGAGTCGTCACCACTATCCTCGAGCATGCCTGCCCTCGCTTCACGATAGCGCATGACGACGTGTAACGCGTAGTCGATGCTCAACCCGATGAGCAGGAAGGGGACGGCGATCAGCAGTTGACTCGAGGGGATCTCGAGCCAGCCCATGATCCCGGCGAGCCAGGCCATGACGACGCTGATTCCGAACAGTCCGATGAGCACGTCGACGACGTCGCGGTAGGTGACTGCCAGCACGCCGAGGACGAGCACGAGCGCGACGGGCGTGATGATCGCGAAACTGTCGCCGACGGCGCTCGAGGACGCTTCGTCGGTGACGCCGTCGCCGAAGACGAACGCGTCGTCGAAGCGCTCGTCGACGAGGCCGTCGATTTCGACCTGTGCGTCGGCGACGGCATCGGATTCGTCGTCCGACCCCGCCCCGTCGTCCTGAAAGAGGAGGACGAGTCGCGACTCGGCCTCGGTCTCGCCCGGTTCGTAGCTGGTTGGCAGGAACTCGTAGGGATCGCCGCCTTCGTCGCCCTGTTCGGGCCCCTGTGCGTCTCCCTCGTCGTCTTCAGCCTCGTTGGGGTCGAGCACGTCGGCGAGCAAGTCCTCGACGTCCGCGTCGGAACGAGACTCGAGCGCGTCGATCTGTTCCTCGAGCGTCGGCTCGCTAGTATCGGGCGCGCCGTTTGCGTCTTCGGCGCGGTCCTCGAAGACGGCACCCGTCGCGACGATGTTCTCGAGGCTGACGAAGCCCTGTTCGTCGAGTGTCTCGTTCAGTTCGTCGTCGTCTCGCACGTCCTGTTGTAACTCGAGTCCGTCAAGGAGTGAGTCGCGCGTGAGAACGTCACCACCCTCGTCGCGAACGACGATCTGGGTGACCACGGCGTCGTCCGTCTCGTAGGTCGCCTCGATTTCCTCGAGTGCCTCGGTCTCTTCAGAGTCCGTCTCGAAATCGCCGATCTCACCGTCCTCGCTCTCGCCGATCGCTGCACCAGTGGCAACGACGGCCGTCAGGAGTAAGACGAGGACGACGACGAGTCGGCTGTGCGAGACGATCGCGTTCGCGTATCGAGTTGCGAGGTCACCTCTCACGGTTCGCCTCCCGCTTTCGCCAGCGTCTCCGCTCGCTCCGTCACCAGCGTCTCGCCTCTCCAGAAATTCCCTCGAGAATGCATTGGTAGTTCTCGAACCGGGCAAGTGATAGCCGTTGGGATCGAACCCGGTGTCGTATAATCGGAAACCGATTATGAACACGGACATCGACCGCGAACGCGGCGTCCTCAGCCCCGCGGATCGCGCCTACCTGCTCGGCGAACGGGAAATGAGTCACGACCAGTCGAAGCGAAACGCCGAGGCACGGATCAGACGCCGGATTCGTGCGGGGATACTCGATTTCGATCTGTTCTTGCACACACTGTCCGAGAAGGATCGCCGACAGATATTCGAGAAACCGGCGTCCGACGAGGCAGTGTTCGAGGCCGTTCGCGCGATGGTCGCCTTCGCCTATCTGGGACTCGAGGAGTCCGGCAGAGACTTCGACGCCGTCCTCGAGCCCGCAGTCAGGAGTGCAGAGGAGTACCTCGCCGCGACCCGAGGCGACGAAACCGTTTCGGTGGACGTGACGTTCGACGTCGAGACGACCGTCGAGTCTTCGCTCTTGGGCGTCGTCTCGCGCCTCGATGACGGCGATCCGGTTACGCCACGCGAACTCTTTACACTCGTCATGCAGGCGGAACACGACCCCACGGTCTACGACCGAATCGTCCTCACTACGGCGACCGACGAGGACCGAACGGACGGGTTTCTCGAGCGATTAGCGTCGTACCTCGAGGGCGACTTGCGACGCGTGACCGACTCGCGAGCGGTCATCGTCCTCGAGCCAGGCGAGGAGACGACTGACGGTCCGCAGACGGATTGAATTCGGGATACAAACGACGAAACACCTAACACGGCTCCCGGGGCAAGGGGTAGGTATGGCCGAATACGTCGCGGTCGCCGTCGTCGAGGGCCGCCCCGACGACGTGTTCGTAGGGCCGTCGTAGGCCCCATCTTCCCTCCCCCGTTTCGACGGATGTATTGTCGCCGACCAGCATTCACCGAACAACGACCGGTATTTCCGATGAACGAACACGCCTGCAACATCGAGACGACGCATTGCCGACGCCCTTCGCGGGCGGTGAGAGCATGAGCACAGACGCGCCCGAGCAAGCCGACGACGAGTCTCCCCTCGAGGGCGGCTACGACCCCGAAGCGGTCGAGAACCGCTGGCAGAACCGCTGGCTCGACGAAGCGGTCTACGCCTACGACGGCGATCCGGGACAGGATCCGAACACGACGTACGCGATCGACACGCCTCCGCCGACGGTTTCGGGCAGCCTGCACATGGGCCACCTCTACGGCTCGACGCTGCAGGACTTCGCCGCCCGGTTCCAACGGATGCACGACGGAAGCGTACTCTTTCCGTTCGGGTACGACGACAACGGTATCGCGAGCGAGCGTCTGACCGAGACCGAACTCGAGATCCGCCACCAGGACTACGAACGCCGCGAGTTTCAGGAACTCTGTCGCGAAGTCTGTGCGGAGTACGAAGCCGAGTTCACGGAGCAGATGCAGAGCCTCGGGACCTCGATCGACTGGTCGCACACGTACAAGACGATCGAGCCCCGCGTCCAGCGCATCTCTCAGCTTTCGTTCCTCGATCTCCACGAGAAGGGCCGCGAGTACCGCAAGAAAGCCCCCGCGATCTGGTGTCCCGAGTGCGAGACCGCGATCTCGCAGGTCGAGACCGAAGACGACGAGCGCCACTCGCACTTCAACGATATCGCGTTCGAATTGGCCTCCGACGGCGCGGACCGCGAGGAGTTCGTCATCTCGACGACGCGACCCGAACTGATCCCGGCCTGCGTCTCCGTCTTCGTCCACCCCGACGACGAGGCGAATCAGGACCTCGTCGGCGAAACGGCACGAATCCCGATCTTCGGCCACGAGGTGCCGATCATCGCCGACGAGCGCGTCGACATGGAGAAAGGCAGCGGCGTCGTGATGTGTTGTACCTTCGGCGACCAAAACGACATCGAGTGGTACCAGGCCCACGACCTGCCGCTTCGCGTTGCCATTGACGAGTCCGCGACGATGACCGATCTCGCCGGCGACTACGAGGGTATGTCCACCGAGGAGGCTCGCGAGGCCATCGTCGAGGACTTAGACGAGGACGGCTCCCTGCGCGACCGCTGGGAGATCACCCACGCCGTCGGCGTCCACGAGCGCTGTGAGACGCCCGTCGAGTACCGCGTCTCCAAACAGTGGTACGTCGAGATCCTGGATCACAAGGAGGAGTACCTCGAGGCCGGCCGGGAGATGGAGTGGTACCCCGAAAAGATGTTCACCCGGTACAAACACTGGATCGAGGGCCTCGAGTGGGACTGGCTCATCTCTCGCCAGCGCGACTCGGGAATCCCGTTCCCGGTCTGGTACTGTGCGGAGTGTGACCACGAGGTCATGGCGGAAAAGGAGGAGCTGCCCGTCGATCCCCTCTCCGACGACGCGCCAGTCGACGCCTGTCCCGAGTGTGGTCACGACGAATTCGAGCCCGAAGAGGACGTCTTCGACACGTGGGCGACATCCTCGCTGACGCCGCTGATCAACGCGGGCTGGGACTGGGACCCCGACGGCGACGGCGGTGACGGCGAATTCACGATGGCAAACCCCGAGCTCTACCCCTTCGATCTCCGGCCACAGGGCCACGACATCATCTCCTTCTGGCTGTTCCACACCATCGTCAAGTGCTACGAGCACACGGGCGAGGTGCCCTTCGACGCGACGCTGATCAACGGCCACGTGCTCGACGAGAACCGCGAGAAGATGTCCAAATCTCGTGGCAACGTCGTGGACCCGAACGACGTGCTCTCGGAGTACCCCGTCGACGCCGTCCGCTTCTGGGCGGCCAGCGCGGCCGTCGGCGACGACTTTCCCTATCAGGAGAAGGACCTCCGTGCGGGCGAGAAGCTCCTGCGCAAGCTCTGGAACGCCTCGAAACTCGTCGACACGCTCGCGCCCGCCGACCCCGAAGAACCCGAGGAACTCGAGGCGATCGACCGCTGGCTCCTCGCCGAACTGGACGACGCGACCGAAGAACTCACTGCGCAACTCGAGGAGTACGAGTTCGCGAAGGCTCGCGACCGACTCAGAACCTTCTTCTGGAACACGTTCTGTGACGATTACTTAGAGATCGCAAAAGGTCGCGAAGACAATCCCTCGACGCAGTACGCGCTGCGAACCGCACACCGAACCTTCCTCGAGTTGTGGGCGCCGTTCTTGCCCCACGTCACCGAGGAGATCTGGCAGGGTGTCTACAGCGACGGTCCCGACGACCTGGAGGCAAACAGCATCCACACCCGCGAGTGGCCGCGTCCACAGGGCTACGAGGCGGACCTCGAGGCCGGCGAGACGGCGACGGAAGTCATCTCCGCGCTTCGTCGGTACAAGAGCGAGAAGCAGTTGCCGCTCAACGCCGACCTCGAGGCGGTGTCGGTCTACGGCCCCGTCGAGGGCTTCGAGGACGCCATCCAGAACGTGATGCACGTCCAGGAGTTGACGCTGCTCGAGGACGAACCCGAGGTGACGACCGAGGTCGCCTCGATCGATCTAGATTACTCGACGCTCGGACCGAAATTCGGCTCGAAAGTCGGCGATATCGACGCCGGAATCGAGAGCGGCGAGTACGAGATCGACGAGAGCCAGGACGTTCTACGCGTTGCTGGCGAGCAACTCGAGAGCGAACTGTTCGAGGTCTCCCTCGAGCGAACCTACTCGGGCGAGGGCGAGATGATCGAAACCGAGTCGGCGGTCGTCGTCGTCGAGTAAGTTCCGATCGCTGTTTTACCTTGGCGAGCCTATTTATTGGTCCGAAATAATGTTCGCGTATGTCTGCTCCGACTCGCCGGAGACTACTCGCCGCGGCCAGCATCGGTGCCCTCGCGGGCTGTATCGAGGGAATGGAACCGAGTGGCGGATCGTCCGACGACCCCGAATCAGACGACCCCGGATCGGACGGCGCACCGACGACCTCGAGTCCGCCTGGGGACACCAAACCCGACTCCTGTCCGACCTACGGCGACAACGTTGACCGAGTCGTCTGCTACGACGACGTCGACGATGCCGAAACCGTTCTCGAGCCCGACGATCGGTGCGTCGACGACGGTGACTCGATCGCGTTTACGCTCGAGAACGGCTCCGACGAGCGTCTACAGACCAACTTCTACAATTGGCGGATAGACAAGTACGTCGACGACGAGTGGTACCGCGTCGCCCCGATGGGGCACAACGATCCCCTAATGTCGATCGAACCGGGCGAGAGCCACACCTGGACCGTGACCGTCGATCAATCGGGGGACGACGACGGAGAATTGCCAGTCGGAAGTGGCGGGACTGAAGCGCTGACTCTTCCGGCCGTCGGAGCCGGAACGTACGCGTTCCGCGCTCGCGGCTGGTTCGACGGCGACTCACACGAGGAGTCGCTCGCGTTCGCGACGACGTTCGACCTCGCGGGTGATCGCCTCGAGTTGACGCCCTCGGACGCGATTTCGGACACCAAGTGGGAGGACGACGCCCTCGTCGCTCACTCGACGCGGGGCGACCCGGACGACGACAACCACCGACTGGGAGCGTTTGACCTCGAGCGCGTCTCCGAATCCGAGGTGGGGACGGGCGACGGAGGCGACGAGGGACCGGAGTCGGTGATCACCGAACAACTGTTCCGACAGCCTCGGCTTCGGGATGTGATCGCGCTCTCGATCGAGAACGACGCCGACGAGGTTCGACTCGAGGAGTACGACGCGACGCACCCGATATTCGGCGCGCAATCGGACGGCCTCTACGAGTTTCAGGGAGAGTACTATCGGATTTCGACGCGGGAACTCGAGGAGTGACTGGTTACAGCGTCGATTGGGACCACATTAGTTACAGTGTCGATTGGGACCACGTTAGTTAGAGACGGGGCGAGACCGAACTCAATCGACCGCTACGCCTTCTTCTTCCCACGTCGCCGTCGCCGTTACTCGATCGCCGTCGATATCGACGGATCGGTTCGCTCCGGTAGTGCCGAGTGTTTCCTCGAGCGTCGCTTCGTCCGGGTCGTCGATAACCGCTGCAAAGGTACCGGTGGACGTCCCTTCGTCCTCGACGGTGAGCGACGAAACGATGCTCTCGGCGTCCTCGAGTCCCTCGAACGAAAAGTCGACGAATGCGCCGTTTTCGTCCGCCTGGACACCCCCTCCGACCTGACCGACGACGGCGTCACCGCCACCGGCGCTCGCGGCGGTCCACTCGAATGTCTCGGATTCGTCCGTCGCTCGCTCGACGTCTCCCTCCGACGCGTCGATGGTCGTCTCGAGTGCGGCCAGCGGGTCACCAGCGTCGGTGACTACGAACGCGTCGCTACCGACCGCGATCGCAGCCTCCTCACTCCCCTCGACCGGTGTGTACACGTCGTAGCCACCGATCTCGTCCGTCCGCTCGAGTTGTCTGATGAATTCGGCCTCCGGGTCGGCGGTGAGACGCTCGTCGATTTCCGCGGGTTCGATCGAGCCGATCACGACGAACGTCTCGGGGGTTTGCACCAGGTCCGAAACGCTCGAGTCGAACGCGTCGTCGTCGTCGAGAATCCCGCCGAGTCGGTACTGGCCGAGATCGAGTCCGACGAAAAAGTACGTCGAGAGCGCTCCCTCCGAGACGGGTGCGATCATCGGGTCGGCTTCGTACTCCGCTGGGACCTCGTCGTCCGGCTCTGCCTCCGCGAGTTCGTCACCGACGTAGTCGTCGATCGTCGCCCAATCCAGGTATGCGAACTCGAGTGCGCCGTCCTCGAGCGTGAGCCACTCGGTGTACGCGGGTGGCTCCTCGCTACCCTCCTGTGTGGCGACCGTGAGGGACCCTGTGGTTCCGGCGGTTGCGACTGTCGCCGTTGCCGTCGCCGCCGCGAACTCGAGCACGTCCCGTCGGTTCGGTGTCATGTGTGGACAGTACTCTGTTTACGTCAATATAGCCTGTCCCTGCGTTCGTCACCAGTTGAGTGTCGGACCGACGGCGAAACGGCGGTCAGATCAGATGTCTCGGCGCGTAAAGACGACGATGGCGACGGCGAGCAGGGCGAGAAACGCCGCCAGTAAGATCCCGGCGTCGAGAAACGCGTACTCCTCGTGGACGAGTATCGCCGTCTCGTCGTAGTACCGACTGGGTGTGACGTCGCCGATCCACTCATAGTCTGGATCCACCCTCGAGATACCGTCGACGAGCCACAGGACGAAGACCAGGCCCAGCGACGCCGCTCTGGCGGTCCGCACGTGGTCGAGGAGCACCGACAACACGAGTCCGATCCCGGCACAGACCAGCAGGTACGGCACCGAGAGCAGGTGTACCATCGCGAGCGCGACAGGGTCGAACGTCTCGCCGATGAGCAGCGCGCCGAGGAAGACGATGGCCGGGACTCCGACGTTCAACGCGACCAAGGGCACCCATAAGGCGGCAACCTTCTGGAGGACGACCGACTCTCGGGAGATCGGATTCGAGAGCGTGAGGTCCATCTTCCGGGCTCGAACGTCACTCACGATCAAGCCAGCGCCGACGTACGCGAAGTAGATGGCGACGAGGAGCGACCAGAAAAAGGAGTAAATCTCGGCGGCGATGAACCCCTCGATCGTGTGGAGTTCTTCGATTCCGAACATGTCGAACATGAACCCCGGGAACGCCTCCTCGAGCACGTCCATCTCCGCTTGAATGCCGGGAAACATCGAGAAGTAAAACGCCGACAGCACGGCGAAGACGGCGACGAGGACGAGCGAACTCCGAACCCGCTTTCTGGACTCGACGCGGAGGATGGCAGTCATGGGGAGACCTCCTGTGGGCCGAGCGCGTGATTGTCGAGTTGCATCTCAGATATCCCTCCGGACGAAGATGGCGATAGCACCGCCGAGTAAGACGAGAAACGCCGCCAGTAAGATCCCGGCGTCGAGAAACGCGTACTCCTCGTGGACGAGAATCGCCGTCGGGTCGTAGTATCGACTCGGAGTCAATTCGCCAACCCACTCGAAATCCGGGTTCATGTGGGACAGGCCGTCGACCAGCCAGAGGACGAACACCACCCCGAATGCGGTGGCTTGTGCACTCTCGACTCGGTCGAAGATCACGGAGAGCACGATACCGATCCCAGCACAGACTAACAGGTACGGAACACCGAGCGCGAGCGCCATCACGAGCGCCACGGGATCGAGCGATTCCTCGAGCACCCTCACTCCGACAAGGAGAGCGGCCAGTAGCCCGCCGTTTAACGCGACCAGGGGGACCCACAGTGCGGCGACTTTCTGGAGGACGACCGACTCACGAGAGACCGGCGTCGAGAGCGTGAGATCCATCCGACGCGTGCGGATGTCCCGCGAGATCATTCCCGCGGCAACGTACGCGAAGTAGATGCCGGCGAGGAGGACCCAGACGAACGGAAAGATGTAGCCGCCCAGAAAGCCCTCGATCGTGTGCAACTCCTCGATACCCAGTAACTCGAGTACGTACTCCGGATAGATCTCCTCGAACAGTTCGGCCTCCTCCTGGATACTCGGGAAGACGACAAGGAAGAACGCCGAGAGTACGACGAGCAAGCCGGTCAGGGTGAGCGTTCCGCGGACGAGCCGTCCCGACTCGTTGCGAAGGATGGCCGTCATCCCGTTTCCTCGGATCCTGCGCCGTAGTAGTGCTTGAAGATATCGTCCAGTTGCGGATCGCCGATATCGACGTCTTCGATGTCGAATTGGACGAGATGCTCGAGCAACGCGCCGGATTCGCCGGTGTAAGTGAACCGAACCGTCCTGTCGACGGCTTCTACGTCGATCATCTCCGGGGTGGTAAAGCGCTCCGCCTCCACCGGTTCCACAAACTGGACTCGGACGTCTTTTCCGCCCCTTCGGAGCAAGTCGTCGATCTCCTCGAGTGCCACTAACCCGCCATCGCGGATGATACCGACGCGGTCACAGACGCGCTGGACCTCGCTCAGGACGTGTGAGGAGAAGAAGATGGTCGTCCCGGCGTCGCGTTCGTCCTCGAGAAACAGGTGCATTCGGTCCTGTTTGAGCGGATCTAAGCCGGATGTTGGCTCGTCCATGATAACCAGATCCGGATCGTGCATGAACGCCTGCACGATGCCGAGCATGCGTCGATTTCCGTGCGAGTAGGTTTCGACCGGCTTCTGGAGTGGCGGCCGAAACAACTCGAGGAGTTCCTCACGCCGGTCGTCCCCGCGCATCCGGGCGAAGTAGTCGAGAACTTCTCGCCCCGTCAGTCGCTCCTCGAAGCCGAGCGTATCTGGCAGATATCCTATATTCCTCTTCACGTCGGTGAGTGCCCGTCGATCCCGAATATCCGCATCGAGGACCGTCGCCGTTCCCGCCGTCGGGGAGAGGAGTCCGAGCAGTAGTCGAATGGTCGTCGTCTTCCCCGCTCCGTTCGGGCCCAGATAGCCGAATATCTCCCCGGCCCCAACCTCGAACGTGACCTGATCGTTCGCCGTGACGTCGCCGTAGCGTTTGGTAAGGCCCTCGAGGCTAATCACTGGATTTCTGGGGGCCGAGTCAGCGTCGACAGTGTCGGTGTCGGTGTCGGTGTCTGTCTCCGTGCGCATAGATCACCACTGCTCCTGGCGTCGTCCCATCGAACGTGACGCCCAGACCACAGGAACTGACACCTCGAGTCGGTATAAATCGCGTCCCCCTTCGAGCAGACATTCGCCTCGAGGTGGCTGTTTCGCGGATTCGATTACGATAGCGTGTCGCTTGAAACAGTCGCTCGTTCGTTACTGGGCTATACGGGAGGACGAGGACGAATTCACCCGCCTCCGGGGTCAGTTCCGGGAGTTTCACCGCCGGTCCGACCGACTTCGGCTCGCTCGCACTTCTTCACTCGAGTCGCGAGCGCGAGAAAGAGTGCGAGCAGGGTGAACGTCACCTCGCCGGCGGCGATGACGCCGAGGGCGTCCGCCTCGAGGAACATGGCCGCCTCTCGCTCGACGGGAATCGTCGTGTGGTGGGGCTCGCCGACGACGGGGATGAAGTAGTCGACGATCAGGTTGCTCGCGTACCAAGCGAGTGCGACGGCGACGGCCCAGACGGGAAAGTCGGTGATTCGGTGGAGGACGAACGCCTGAACGACCATCGCGAGATGACTCCAGAAGAGAAACTGAAACATCAGGGGATGGAGGTAGGCGTACGAGTCGTAAAAGACGAGCAAGGTGTATGGCGTCCAGAGTCCGAGGATAACGTTTCCGAAGAACGCGAGCGCGGTCAGCCACGGCAGTTCGTGGCCGAGTTTCCAGGCGGCGATGGCGAGGGCGATCAACAGCGTCGCCATCGGGCTGTCGGGAACCCAGGGCCACATTACCGTCGCCGTCTCCGCGAACTGTCCGGAGTAGTACCAGAAGCCAAAGACCGTCCCGACGAGGTTGATCGCGACGACGAGCCACGCGAACCGGAGGCCGAGATCCTCGAGTAGTTTCGGCACGGGGGCGAGATACCTCGGCAGCGGATCGCGCGGTGGCAGTTGGTTCGTCGCGGACATCGTTCAATTGACGTGATGGTCGTCACTCGCAAAACAGTAGCGGTTATCCAACTCGTTACGACCGAGTATCCTCACTGTCACTTGTTATCACGAGAACTGATCTCGAGTCGAACGGACATGCGTAAGTGCAGTGGATTCAAACGGCCGTATATGACTGCGACCGAAACCGACCTCGAGGAACTGCGACGTGGAACCGATCTGATCAAGCGCGGCTTCGCACAGATGCAAAAAGGCGGCGTCATCATGGACGTCGTCAACCCCGAACAGGCTCGAATCGCCGAAGACGCCGGTGCAGTAGCCGTGATGGCGCTCGAGGCCGTCCCCGCAGATATCCGCAAACGCGGCGGGGTTGCCCGGATGGCCGACCCTGCAGACGTCGCCGAAATCGTCGAGGAAGTCTCCATTCCAGTGATGGGGAAGGCCCGGATCGGCCACACGAAAGAAGCCCAGATTCTCGAGTCCGTCGGCGTCGACATGATCGACGAGAGTGAGGTGCTGACGCCCGCCGACGACGCCTACCACATCGACAAACGCGACTTTACGGCACCGTTCGTCTGTGGCGCACGCAATCTCGGCGAAGCCCTGCGCCGGATCAACGAGGGCGCGGCGATGATCCGAACCAAGGGCGAAGCCGGCACCGGCGACGTCAATCAGGCTGTCCACCACCAGCGCACGATCAAGGGAGCCATCCGCGAACTCGAGGGCATGACCCACGAAGAGCGCGAAGCCTACGCTCGAGAGATCGAAGCCCCAGCCGAGTTAGTCCACGAGACCGCGGAGATGGGGCGTCTCCCCGTCGTCAACTTCGCCGCAGGCGGCATCGCGACGCCCGCCGACGCCGCGCTCATGATGCACCACGAGTGCGACGGCATCTTCGTTGGCAGCGGGATCTTCGGCGCCGAGAACCCGCCCGTGATGGGCGAGGCCATCGTCGAAGCCGTGAACAACTGGGACGACGCCGACGCCCTCGCAGACATTTCGAAGAACCTCGGCAAGGGCATGAAAGGCGACGCCAACGTCGACCTCCCCGAAGAAGAGAAATTGCAAGGCCGAGGCGTCTAACCTCGCTTCGCCGCTAACTGCCCGAGTCGTACTGTCTCGTCGATCTCGCCGATTCTTACGCTCGAGCGCATCGACCCTCAGCGACGCCACAGCACCATCGTACACCAAAAGCCCAGATACGTCACTATCGACCCGAGGACGAACGACAACACACTCGAGGGAGCGACGACCGCGCCAACGGCGACACCGCCGAGTGCGAGGACGACGCTACCGACCTGAACGACCGGTCGTTCCCAGTATTCGCGAACCGTTTGTGGGTCGCGATACGCGAGGAGTTCGAAGCCGATCGTTCCGAGTCCCCCGACGAACACGGGGAACACTGACAGCGACGCGTCGACGAGTACGAACGCGAAACTGGCGACGGCGAGAACGAAAAGCGCGAGAATGGCGTCTGTCAGGGTCCCCATCGGATGTTCGTGATACCTATAGACGGTCGTGGCACTGATAGACGCTCGTAATTCCAATATGTTGATCGTCCCGTATGCGTACTTGGTCGCAGATGTCTAGTCTTGGTACAGCCGCGCGCCGTCGCCGATCCGCGTCTGGTAGGCTCGACTGGTCACGCCGAGCGCGTCGAACGCGTCGACCATCGCGCCGGCAACTTCGCGCTGGTCACGTTCCTCACAGACGGCGAGGATTCCCGGACCCGCTCCGCTGACGGTGACGCCAGTCGCACCGGCCTCGAGGGCCGCTTCGTGGACGCGGTCGTAGCCGTCGATTAAGGCGCTGCGCTTTGGCGTCACGATCGCGTCGTTCATTCCGCAGCCGACTAGTTCGGGATCGTTTTGAGTCATCCCGACGGTGAGCGTCGCCGCGTTTCCAACGGTCTCGACGACGTCCTCGAGTGCAGCCGAGTCGGGAACGACACCGCGCGCGTCGCGTGTAGACACTGATTGATCAGGCAGGCAGACGACGACGGGAATCGAGGTATCGACTTGCGTGACGTGGTCGCCAGAGACGATGGTGAACCCGCCCAGCAAGGAGGGGGCGACGTTGTCCGAGTGGGCTTCGCCGGAAACGAGCGCTTCACCCTCCGCAGCGATCGGCACGAGTTCCGTCCGTGAGAGCCCACGGTCGTAGAGTGCGTTGAGCGCCAGCGCCGCCCCGGCAGCGCTCGCTGCAGACGAACCGAGACCCGAGGACGGGCGAATCCCCTTATCGATCTCGATGTGTGCCGGTGCGTCGAGGGCCTCAGCGACCGCTCCGACGGTGTTCTTGTTCGGATCTTCCGGGATGTACTGGCTGCCAGCACCAGTGACGGTGATTCGCGTCTCCGACGCGCGTTCGACCCGGACGACGTCGGCGGGCGTCTCGAGGGCAACACCAAACACGTCGAACCCACTCCCGAGATTCGCACTCGTCGCAGGTGCCCGCACGGTGAGCATGCCGAGTGCTTCCGAGAGTGCAGGCAAAAAGGTAGCGGACCGAGACGACCTTTCGAACCACCTCGGTTCGAGCGCCGACGTTACGTGTCGTCAGTCTCGCCGAACGTGAATACGTCGTCTTCGGCGTCTTCGCCGTCCTCGTCCGCGTTTTCGGCGGCTGCCTCACCGTCGTCGGCAGCGGCTTCGTCGCCTCCGCCGAAGTCGATCGCGTCGGCGTCGGTCGCCGCTGTGCCCGACAGCTGCTCGTCATCGTCTTCTTCCGGTTCGCCCGCTGCGAACGGCACCGCTTCTGGCGTGTCGTCGTCTTCGTCGTCAGCCTCCGCCTCGAGCGGCGTCACAGCCGATGGGTCAGTGCTCGTCACCGCTTCGTCCACAGCAGTGTCGCCTGTGGAACCCGATTCCGCGTGATCGTCGAGTCCGAGAATATCCTCGGCAGCGAGTTCCGAGCCGTCACCGGTCGGCGCTTGTGCATCGGCGACTGATCCATCCTGCGTCTCGCTCGTCGGTACCCGTTCGTCCTGCGTGTCAGGTTCGACGGCCTCAGCCTCGAGCGTGTCGGGACTCGAGGCGGGTTCGACTGGCGTCGCGTTCGTGTTCGTCTCACCACCAGTGACCGCCTCGCCCGTGTCAGCGTCTCGAGCCGGCGGGTCACCGCTCGTATTGGAGTCTCGAGTCGGCGCGTTGCTCGCAGGCTCCGGTTCCGGATCTGCCGGTTCGACCGGTGGCTCACTCACTTCCGCCGGCGCGTGATCCATCGAGTCTGTCGTCTGTTCCGGCTCGGACACTGCCGCAGTAGCGGATTGTGGGTCCTCGGCCGGCACCGTCTCGTCTGTCTCATCCGCGACGGTTTCTGACGAATCGAACGTGATGCTCTGCCCATCACGGTGATCGTCCGACGGTGGCTGACCGTCGTCGTCATCCTCGGCGTCGAACGCCGGCGGTTCGGAATCGTCGTCGTCCGAGTCGTCGAACGTGTCCTCGAGGTCGGCCCGCGCTGCGTCGGTCTCGAATCGATCGAGCGCCTCGGAGAGTTCGGCGGCCTGTCCAGAGAGGCTCGACGCGGATTCCGTCACTTCAGTCAGCGCCGTCGTCTGCTCTTCGGCGGCAGCAGCGACGTTCTCCGCTTCGGAGGTCGTCTCCTCGGAGACGGTTGCCGCGTCGTCGACCATCGCGACGACTTCCTGCGTCGAGGCGGCTTGCTCTTCGGTCGCCGCGGAGATTTCCTGCACGCCGACGTTGGTCTCCTGGGCGAGGCTGGTAATCTGCTCGAGCGCCTCGACGGCTTCTTCGACCTGTTCGCCGGCGCTTTCGATGTTGGTGCTCGTCCCTTCGACTTCGTCTGCGGACTGTTCGGTTCGCTCGCGAATCGCTTCGAGGCGATCCTCCGCTTCGTCTGCGGCTTCTGCAACGTCTTCGGAGAGTGCCTTGACTTCCTTCGCGACCACGGAGAACCCTTCGTCGTCGCTGCCACTCGCGGAGCGAGATGCCTCGATATTGGCGTTGAGCGCCAGCATGTTCGTCTGGCGCGCGATTTCGGAAATCGTCGCGATCAGTTCGTCGATCTGCTGGACCTCCTGCTCGAGGCGACGGATTTCGTCGACGGCGTCTCCCGCTTCGGTTTCGATTTCGTTCATCGCCGCGATCGCCTCCTGTGCGGCTTCCTGTCCGCCCTGTCCGGTGTTGACCGTCCGTTCGGCGATGTCTGCGACCTCGTTCGAGGAGGCGGCGATCTCTTCGGTCGTGGTCGAGAGCGCGCTCATCTCCTGGTTGACCGACTGTAGCGACTGATTCTGTCGCTCGGCACCGTCGGAAATCTCCTGAATCGACTCGGTGACCTGCTGGGAGGCCGAACGCACCTCTTCGCTCGAGGCCGTCACTTGCTCGGAAGCGGTCGCGACGTCGGTCGCGAACCGGTTGAGTCCAGCGACCGTTTCCTCGATTTCCTCGAGCATCTGGTTGAACTCGGAGCCGATCTCTTCCATCGCCTCGTTGTCGCTTTCGGCGTCCATGCGGGCGGTCAGGTCGCCGTCAGCGGCGGCTTCCATGACGTCGCTGTACTCGTCGGCTTTCCGCTCGAGTTGGTCGTTGATTCGCTCGACGCGCTTGCGTTCTTGTTCTGCCTCTTCGCGAGCCGATTCGGCCTCTTCGATCTGCTCTCGAAGTGCGACGCGCATCGAGTCGAAGCCGTTGTAGAGTCGGCCGATGTTGTCGACGCGTTTGGTCTCGAGGTCGACGTCGAGATTTCCGTCTTCCATCTTGCCTGCTTTGCCGGTAAGTCGGTCGATCGAGACGGCGGTGTTGCGCCCGAGGACGGCACCGATGAGTCCGATCATGAGCACGCCGGCGAGCGTAGCGATGTATCCCCAGTCGTTGACCGTGTTGACGAATCCGTAGGCCTCGCTTTCGGGTTCGTGGGTGACGACGACCCAGTCAGTTCCCATCACGCGTGCCGAACTCACGACGTAGTCGTCGTCTTCGATCTCGTAGGCGTTGTTATCGAAGTTCAGTTCGGAGCCATCGACTTCGTGCGTGCCGGCGCCCTCGGTTCGGGCCGGATCGACGATTGCGCTAATGTCACCGCCGTATTCGTCACCGAGCGTCTCGTGGTCGCCGCCGTAGTCTGCGTTGTCCATCATCAGCTCGTCGTTTCCGTCGAGAACCGTCGTGGTGACGCCGCTGTCGTCGTCGAGGGTGTTCGCGTGCGCCTCGACTTCTGCCGTGTAGACGATCGCGCGGTCGTCTTCGTTCGGCACGGACTGGACGTACGTCATGACAGCGACTTCCTCGTCTCCGAGGTCACGATCGACGGTGTATGGATCCGACACCCACGGCACTTCTTCCGGGTGGCTCTCGTCTGCCTCACCGTGTGCGATGTCGTACGCTTCCTCCGGGACGCCTTCGATATCCTCGGCTGCTGCCGTTTCGGCATCGAGGTCGGTGCTCGCGAGAACATCGTCGTCGTCGGTATCGACGTAACTTATCGCGTGCGTGTCCGCATCAAGATGCTCTTCCCAGTCGAGGAATCGTTCTTCGATCGCATCTGATTCGTCGCTCGCGACGACGTCAGACCAGGCGATCACCCCGATGGTGTGCTCGTTTTGCTCGTTCCACATCTGGAGGTTCTGTGCTTCCTGGTCGGCGAACGACGTGTGATCGTCCTGGACCCGATCTTCTACCTGGTCGGTGATTCCTGCAGTCGCGACGAATCCAACCAATCCAACACCCAGACCGAGTACCAACAACACGATCCCGAACTTGACCGCGTATCGACGGCGGATCGCGGATGGCACCAATCGTCGAAAGACGTCCATAGATATTGTACGGGTACGAGTGTCCCTACATAAATTGTCAGCCACAGTTATCGGGAATGATAATTGGTTTACGTTGTCTATTTTGCAAAAACGTCGGGAGGTTGTGAATGAGTACACACCATCGAGCGCTGAACTACGAGAAGTACCAGTATAATTCAGAAATGGAATAGGTACTGAAATTACATCGTTCGCCGAATGCGCTTTCTCTCGAGGTACCCTCGAACCGGATGGACGCTCGAGACGGTCATCCTCGCCTGGAAACTCGAGATCGTGCTGTACGACGGTGTTCGTTCTGTCGGCCAAATATTAGTCTCCACTGTCGCTTTGTCGGCGAACAATTGCGTAGCGATAGTGAGACAGATTCGAACCGAAGATTGTGAAGAGACCTCACGTGGGATGTTACCGCCACTGAATATCTGTTGAACTGAATATCAAATTTTCATAACTGTTAAGCAACCTAGTGGATAATTCCAGATCCATATGCATGATCATCTATGGGAGAGAGGGGCGAACGACGGATCGAATTCTCGAGTGGGACGTGATTCGCTGAATCGGCGGACAGTACTCAAAGCGACGGGCGGTGCTGCAGCGAGCGTCTCTCTTGCGGGGTGCGTCGGGTCGTATGAACTTATTGGCTCGAGTCAGGATACCGACGAGACGATCCGTATTGGAGTCCTGGCACCGGAACCGGAGAGTGACTTCATCGGCCGCTCGATGGCGCAATCGGCCGAGGTTGCAGTAACGGAACTCAACGAGGACGGTGGAATCGCCGGGCGAGACGTCGAACTGGTCGTCGGCAATACGAAAGACTCTCCGACCGAGGCGAGTCGGGTGTATCAGCAACTCGTCCTCGAGGAAGACGTCGACGTGACGGTCGGGATGTTCGACAGCCACGCACTCGAAAACATCATGGACGAGATCGCTGATCAGGAACTGGTCCATCTCACGTCAGGTGCGGCGACGACTGCGGCAAGTCAGTTAGTCAACGAGGAGTACGACCGATACAAGTACCACTTCCGGGTTGGACCAACGAACGACCGCGACCTCGGGAACGCACAGATCAGCTTCATGGACGAGTACGCCCACGAAATCGGCTGGGAGTCGATCGCCGTGCTGGCCGAGGACTATCCGTGGGCGGACGAGCCGTGGGACATCTATCAGGACGAACTCGCGGACACGCAAGTCGACGTCGTTTACGAGGAACGGTATCCGCCGGCGACGAACGACTTTACGGACCTCTACGACGACATCGAGGAAGCCGGTGCTGATGCGGCCTTCGTCACGACCGCACATACCGGTAACGAGGCTGTTCTCGACTGGTCGACCGCCCAGCGACAGTTCGCATTCGGAGGGATCCACGTTCCGATGCAACTGCCGACGTACTACGATGACATCGGGGGTGCTTGCGAGTACGGCATCGGCTACTCGACGGCGACGGAAACGAGCGAGATTACGGACGCGACACAACCGTTCGTCCAGGAGTACGCCGACGAATTCGGTTCCTACCCACAGGACATGGGGTACAACACGTACGACGCCGTCCGAATCTTCGCCGAAGCGGTCGAGGCTGCAGGGACGGTCGACTCCGAGGAACTCGTCTCGGAACTCGAGGATATCGAACACGAGGGGGCAAGTGGGTACATCGAGTTCCACGATTCGGACGACGAGTTCGCCCACGACCTCGTCTTCAATCCGGAGACGCCGACTGCAGTGTACTTCCAGTGGCAGACGACCGACGACGGCGAACCGGTGAGAGAGGTCATCTGGCCCGAAGAACACGCGACCGACGATGCGGCGGGCGAGTACGTCACGCCGCCGTGGCTCGCGTAAGTGCTGGTCGTCTGATCGGGTCCGTCGCATCGGCCGTCTGCGAACGCGATTTTGACCGTCGTGAGCGTGTTTTCGATCTTATCAATAGTAAACACGAACAATCAGTACGCCGTCTAACGGTTATGCCTGTGTATGGCAATTTTCTGATGGTTGGTACCCATTCACAAATACTAAGTTATATCAATAGAAATGACCGTCAGTATGGTCGATACCGATCGGTGGGGCCGGCAGGCGGAGACAGCGACGCGCGATGATCGGACCCGTCGCCCGAATCGACGACAGTTCGTTGTGGCAACGGCTGGCGTTGCGGGCGGTGTTTCACTCGGTGGTTGCGTGGATTCGTTCGAGACCGTTTCTGGATCGACGACTGACGACGAGACGATCACGATCGGGGCGTTGGCACCCGATCCGGCCGACGACTACATCGGCCAATCGATCGTCCACTCTGCCGAACTCGCCGTCGAGGAACTCGCAAACAACGGTGGGATCAACGGGCACGACGTCGACATCGCTATCGCCGACACGAAGTCGAGTCCGCTCGAGGCCCGTCGCGAGTATCAGCGTCTGGTGCTCGAGGAAGACGTCGACGTAACGGTCGGGATGTTCGCCAGCGAGGCGTTGCTCGCTATCCTCGACGATATCGCAGAACACGAGATCATCCATCTCACCTCGGGTGCGGCGACGACGGTCGCGAGTCAGTTAGTCAACGAGGAGTACGACCGATACAAGTATCACTTCCGGGTCGGACCGACGAACGACGCCGACCTCGGACGGATGCAGGTCGACTTCCTCGACGATATGAGCGAGGAGATCGGTTGGGAGTCGATCGCGCTCTTCGCGGAGGATTACGAGTGGACAGAGGCCCCGTGGGAGGTCTATCAGGAGCAGATCGCAGGGACGGGCGTCGAAATCGCGACGGAAGAGCGGTATCCGCCGGCGACCGACGATTTCACCGAACTTTATACGGAAGCCGAGGAGCAGGACGCCGATGCCGTGTTCATCACGACTGCTCACACGGGGGACGATGCGTTGTTAGACTGGGCCGTTCCCCAGCGAGAGTTCGCGTTCGGGGGGATCCACGTCCCGATGCAACTGCCAGCGTACTACGACCTGGTCGATCAAGCCTGTCGGTACGGCGTCGGACAGACCAGCGCGACGGCGACGAGTGAGATCACCGACCTCACACAGCACTTCGTCGGCGAGTATCAAGACGCCTACGACGGATCGAATCCGGTCTACACGGGCTATCACACCTACGATGCGGTGATGCTCTTCGCCGACGCCGTCGAGCAAGCCGACACCCTCGACTCCGACGAACTGGTCTCAACGCTCGAGGACGCAGCATTCACCGGCAGCGCGGGACTCGTCGAGTTCCACGAACCGGACCACGAGTACGCACACGACCTCGTCTACCAACAAGACGAGAACCTCTACTTCCAGTGGCAAGAAAACGACGACGGCGAGGGTGTTCAGGAGGTTATCTGGCCCGAAGCGCAGGCGACCGCCGACTACGTCGCGCCGGCGTGGCTCGAGTGAGCGGCCCCTCGACGGGCGACGATTAGAACAGGAACTGTTCTTCGAGATCCTGTGGCAAGATCACGTCGAGTTCTCCCGCCGATTCGTACTCGTGGAGCGTCTCGACCAGCGTTTCGAAGGACTCGAGATCCGATCCCTCGAGGCGGTGATAGAAAATGCACGTGATGCCGCCCCTCTCGGCGGTTCGCTCGAGTTCCGTCTCGACGCGTTCGGCGTCGGGTTCGCCGATGCGCGAGGCCAGTTTCGTGTTCGTCGTGAACCCTTGAACCGGCTGGCCTCCGGCGAAGCCGATTTCGTGGTGCTCGTCGACGAGTTCGATGGTCGTCTCGTCGTAATCGCCGAACGGGTAGGCGAAGTACCGCGCCCCCTCCTCGAACCCCTCCTCGACGAGCCACTCCTTGGAGTCGCGGATCTCGGCCTTCTGTTCCTCGGCGTTGAGTTCCGAAAGATTCGGGTGGCTCACGGTGTGGTTCGCGATACACCAGCCAGCGTCGTGAAGTTCGTGAAGTTCGTCGGTCGTCAGCCGTGGATCGCCGCCCACGTCGCCACCGTCGATGTAGTCCTTGTTGACGAACGTCACCGCAGGGTAGCCATACTCCTCGAGAATCGGGAGGGCTTTCGTGTAATCGGTCTCGTGGCCGTCGTCGAACTGGATCATCACCTTCCCCGTCTCCGGGCGGGGCGTGAAGTGGAAGTCGTCGAACCAGACCGTTCGTTCCTGGCCCTCACCGGCCCCGAGTTGGATGTGGACTTCCTCGACGGACTCGTCGTCGAACCCGTCCTCGATGTCGGTTATCCCGTAGTTGTAGCGCATGAGCGGGAGGTCGGCACTCACGCCTCGTCGGTACTCGATGGCGTTGCGATCGGTGTCGATCAACCGAAGCCACGGGACGACGAGTTCACCTGCAGCGCCAGCAACGCCAGGAACGACCGCCGAGAGGTCGCGCGCCTCCGAGAAGGTCTTCGTCAGCCGTGCCGTTCCTTCGGTCATCTCGAGGCGCGCACTCTGTGAACCGACGAGTGCCCGATCCTCGTCGGCCGTGAGCGTGCCGCCGCTTACTTCCCATCGATCGAGATCCTCGAAGTCGTCGTCGGTGCCGGCGGCATCGGGAAGGTTACGATCGTCGCCGTCGTCGCCGTCTCCGTTCGTCGACTCGCCATCGTCGCCTTCCCCGCCGCTCTCGAGAAAGCTTGCATCTGTACAGCCCGCGAGGCCGATCGTCCCTGCCGTCACTGCTGTCAAGTACGCGCGTCGATTCATCGATCAGTGAACGATCAACGAACGATATTGTTACGAGTACGTTACTGTCTCACTCCTCACGACGAGAAGGGTCTAGCTTCCCGCTACCGTTCCGTGCGCGTCCGATTGCCGCTGTTCGAACGAGTGCAAAACGAGGGTTCCTCGACGGCTCGAGCGTGAGACGCGGTCGATTACGACTCGAGGTCGTCGTCGCCGACACCGACAGCCTTCGACATGTCGGCGTCGTCCGGTTCAGATTGGCCGCCGACGACGAGGTCGCCGTCTTCGGTCTCGACGTAGACATCGTCGGCGAATCCGCCTTCAGCATGGGGGTGCTCTGGGTCCTCGAGTCGCTCGGGCGTCGACGGAGCGTCGGCCAATCCATCGGCGGGGGCGAACTGCCCGAGGGGGTCGTCGATGGTGATATCCCACCGTTCGAAGAACTCGCCGTAGCGGTCGTAGTGTGCCTCGAGTTCGTCAGCGGGGAATTCCATCATCTCGGTCCAGCCGTGGTTGTAGAAATCGAAATTGGCCTGAATGTGGGTGATTTCACGGGCCTCGGCTTCCGAGTAGCCGTCTTGTAGCGCACGGCGGTAGGTGTCGACCGTCGCGTCGAAGAGGTCGTCGAGTCGGTCTTTCCGTTCGTCGGCGTGATCTGGATCCGCTTTGCCGAGGAAAATCTTGGTGTGTAAACGGACGAGTCCCGATTTCGCGACCGACCGAACGACTGGGGTCTCGAGGGCTTTCCGGGAAGCGAAGTGGCGTGCGTTCTGCCGGAGTTTCATGTGCGGTCGTAGGCAGGGGCGACTAAAGAACGGTTCGGACGTCGACGGTCGGTTCGGACGGCGATGCTAGCTTCGAACGTCGATACGAGTGCGAACGATACTGCTGCTCGATTGGCGCTGGGAGTCGATAGCGTCGCCCGATTGTGGGTTGTCTTAGGGAACAACAAACGTTGCAATCTCTATCGCTGGAATGGAATTTGAGTGTTTGTCTTCCGATGTACTTCTCAACACGGCTTACAGTGTACATCTGTTCCATTTCTATCCCGTGTAAGGCAAAATGGACGAGATAGCAATCCACTTTAACCCGCATTACGAACCGTCGTGATATGACCCAGTACGTGATCATCGGTGACGGGATCTCGGGCAGTTCGGCTGCCGAGACCCTCCGGGAAGAAGACCCGGATGCGAAGATTACCGTCATCACCGATGAGGGGGAGCCCCTGTACAATCGGATTCTCATCAAAGAGCACGCGAAAGGCAAGCTCCCAGAAGCGCCGATATCGATTCACGAGGAAGAATGGTACGAAGAACGCGATATCGAGCTCTCGCTCGATACCCACGTAACGAGCGTCGATACCGACGCGAACGTTATTCATACACACGATTCCGGCGATATCAGCTACGACAAGTTGCTGGTGGCGACCGGTGGGACGCCGACGCAGTTGCCCGTCGACAACAGTGACGCCGACGGAATTCATCACTTCTGGACGTTCCAGGACGCCCGCGGGATCAAAGAACACGCCGAACGATCCGACCGCGGCGTCATCGTTGGCGCGGGGCTACTCGGAATCGACTTCGCGGCGGTCTGCGGTGCGCAGGGAATCGACGCCGACTACCTGATGCGCGGCGATCGATGGTGGCGCTACGCGCTCTCCGCGGAGGGTGCCGAAATCATGCACGAGGGCATGCGAGACGTCGGCGTCGAACCCGTCTTCGATAGCGGTGTCGATCGATTCGAAACGGACGACGACGGGCAGGTCGTCGGGGCCGTTGACCCGAACGGGGAGCACTACGAGTGTGACTTCGCCGGCGTCGCGATCGGTCTGACGTTCAACACCGAGTTCCTTCGCGGTGCAGGTCTCGAGCAGAACAACGGGATCGTCGTCGACGAGTACATGCGGACGAACGTCGACGACATCTACGCGGCAGGTGACATCACCCGATTCCACGACGTCTTGCTGGGCGAACACGCCCAGAACGGCTCGTGGGGGTCGGCCAAGGAGCAGGGTCGCGTCGCTGCCGTGAACATGGCCGCAGCCGACGAAGCGGAGGCCTTCGAGTGGGTCTCGTCGTACTCGATTACTCACTTCGACTTCCCGTTCCTCTCCTTTGGCCACCCGACGCTCGGCGACGAGCACGCCGAGGCAAAGTACAGCGATACCGAGTGGCGACGAGTCGCGTTCAAAGACGGCAAGATCGTCGGCGGCGTCCTCATCGGCGACCTCTCCCCACAGAGCACGTTCAAACAACTCATGCGCGAACAGCGCGAGGTCGCCGATCAGGCAGACGTTCTCCTCGAGAAGCAAGTCGACCTCGACAATCTCGCCCCCGAACAGCAATCCTGACGAACGGGGGTCGCCGTCGTCGATCGAGACGGGCGCTCGTCTCGAGTTACCTCGTATTCTGCCCGAACGGTTCTTTCGAGTCGATTTCACTCACGCGTCTCTTGTCACCGCACTCGGTTTTGCGTCTCTCTTGACACCGTGAGCGACAGTTGATTTGGCGAAACTGTTAAGTGCTACCGTGCTCTGTGGTAACAGTGTACATGGCGTCCAGTGAACTCCATCACAGCGACCAATTCCACCAATCGCTTCACCTCGAGCGAGTCGAGTCGGTGACCAGCGACGCGACCGTTCGTCACGTCGATCAACTCGAGACGGAGACACTGGAGACGATTTATGCAGCACTGGAAGGGAACGGATCGATCCCGGCGACGGACGTCGACCTCGAGGTCGGTGAAATCATCGTGTTCACCGAGTACCGACGCGTCGTCCGACCCTGAGGCGATCACGAACCGGTCGAAATCGGGAGGGGACGAGTCGCACGTATCGAAGCCGTTTTCCCCCGTGCGCGTCTCCGTGCAGGTATGAACGGCGGTAGCGACATGACGCTCGCGTTCGAACTCGAGGCGCTGAAAGAACTCGCGTCGCCCGAGAGCGTCTTCGAGGACGCCAGAGGCTGGACCGAGTACATCGGCGTCGTCTCCGAGAAGCCGACCTACGTGGTCACGAACTTCACGCGAAAGAACCGCATCCGACAGGACTTCTTCTCGGGCCCGCGTGGGAAAGCCGAGAGCCTCGAGGGTGTCAAAGACCAGTTCGACACCGATCGATACGTCTTGATCGCCTCGAGCGAGGAAGACGAGCAACTCGCGGAGGACGTCGGCTGGGAGTACCTCGCCGTCGAGGACGCAGCGGAGGCTGCAGACTGGATCGTTGCCTCGGATGCCGACTCCGGCGACGACGACGCCGAACAAGTCCGCGACGATTGGCCCTGAGACTCGAGTTGGCTCGGTTTCTGCCGACTCAGTTCACTCGTTGAATCGACTGTGCCGTCGGAAGCGTCCAGCCGTAGGCGACTGCGATTAGCCGTACCAGAACGGTCGTCCCAGCGCAGGCGGCCGCCGCGGTCCCGGCGGTGAGACCCACTATTGTTGCACCGAGATAGACGATAGCGCCGAGTACCGAACAGCTCGCGTAGAAATCCTCGAACAGGATGAACGGCGATCGATTGAGCAGAATGTCCGCGACTGCTCCGCCGCCAACTGCGTTGATCGTCGCGATGGCGACGACACCGAAGCCCGAGACGCCGACGTCTACCGCGACGATCGCACCGGCGGTCGTGAATGCGCCGAGTCCGACACCGTCGGCCACCAGCGCGACGGGATGATCGTCGGCCGACTCGAGCACGAGGTGCAACCCGATTGCCAGGAGCACGCCGATCGTTCCGAGGGCGATTTCACCCGGCGACTGGAGCGCCAGTGGTATTCGTCCGACGAGGATGTCTCGGGTTACGCCCCCCGCGAACGCCGTGGCGAGGCCGACGACTGCGACGCCGAACAGGTCGAACTCCCGGCGTATCGCCTTGGTCGACCCGACGAGCGCGAACGCGATCAATCCGATCGCGTTCATGACGGCGAACGGATCCAATACCCCTGCCAGCAACGCCTGAGTCATTGCACTACCTCACGTCGGGACGGTCTTGAGGGCACCGTCTCGAACGTCTGCCGTCTCGAGGCCGGAACTCACGCGCGGAGTCGCCGCGCTTATGGCTTCGCTGGCCCAACTTACCGGTAATGGCAGCGCCCCGCGTCCCGGGTTCCGGCGGCGATCGAACGCTCGAGTTACCCTGTGGGGAGACCCTCGATCCACACGAGATCGATCTGGGCATGCGCGAGTACACGTGTCGCTGTGGCGAGACGCACGCGGTCGTCACCGACGTGCATCCGCCCTCGCGCTTTTTCCCCGAATCGCTCGTCACCATCTTACAGGAGACGATCGAACCCGCAGACGAGTTCGAGGAGTTTGGCACGCCACACCTACTGGGGGTCGTCATGGAGGAGTTTCCCGAGCAGATCGTCACCTACGACGCCAGCGACGACGGCGGCGTCGGCTACGCGATGCTCTGGGTGAGCGACTTCGACTCGCGGCGACTCCACGAGATCATCGTCGAACTCGTCGTCGAACTCATGGATCACGCGGTCAGTCACGCCGAAGACGACGACGCCGTTACGGATTTCGAATCGCAGATGCTCGAGTTCGACGTAAGCGAGTTCGTCGAGCAGTACCGTCGCCAGCGAGATTTCGAGAGCGAACACGACCGCGCACTCTAAATTGACTATTTTTTCTGCGCGCGTTTTGCACGCGTTAGACGGCTGACGACACGCTTACCGACGTCTCCTCCTTGCAAGTTGACCTTCTCGCTGTGAGTCGGTCCCGAAGCAGGTGTCCACCGAGTGGGTCTCAAATTGGTTGCTGGACGGTACCACGACACTCCCCGACCTCGTTAACCCGCTGTGATCGTCCACGTCGGCCCTCTGGCGCTCGCTCGCCACTCGAGTCCGATTCTCACTACACGAGTTCGAAATTCGAAAAGCCATTTCGAGATTCGTACTGTATCGTGGGGCTTATTACGATGTACGAACTGCGATCCAACAAGCAAAATGAGCACGGACCAGCAGGGCGAGGGCGACACCGGGGATGGACGCACGATCTTGCTGATCGGGAGCGGCCCGATTCAGATCGGGCAGGCCGCAGAGTTCGACTACTCTGGCGCACAGGCCTGCCGAGCACTGCAGGAGGAAGGTGCTCGAGTCGTCCTCGTTAACTCCAATCCCGCGACGATCATGACCGATCCGGAGATGGCAGACGAGGTCTACATCGAGCCGATTACCACCGACGCCATCTCGGAGATCATCCGGAAGGAGCGTCCCGACGGCGTTATCGCCGGCCTCGGCGGCCAGACCGGCCTCAACGTCACCGCCGAGTTGGCCGAGGAAGGCGTCCTCGAGGAGTACGATGTCGAGATCATGGGCACCCCCCTCGACACCATCTACGCGACGGAGGACCGAGACCTCTTCCGCCAGCGCATGGAGAAGATCGGCCAGCCGGTGCCGGCTTCGACGACCATCTCGCTCGACGAGGGTGAAGCGGTCGTCGAACTGACTGAGGACGATCTGAAAGAGCGCGTCCAGGACGCCGTCGACGAGGTCGGCGGCCTGCCGGTGATCGCCCGCACGACGTACACGCTGGGTGGCTCCGGATCGGGCGTCGTCCACGAGTTCGACGAACTGCTCGCTCGCGTCCGCAAGGGACTGCGTCTTTCGCGCAACAGCGAGGTCCTCATCACCGAGTCCATCGCGGGCTGGGTCGAGTACGAGTACGAGGTCATGCGCGACGCCGACGACTCCTGTATCATCATCTGTAACATGGAGAACATCGATCCGATGGGCATCCACACCGGGGAGTCGACGGTCGTCACACCCTCCCAACTGGTCCCCGACGAGGGCCACCAGGAGATGCGCACGGCCGCGCTCGACGTCATCCGTGAACTCGGGATTCAGGGCGGCTGTAACATCCAGTTCGCCTGGCGCGACGACGGCACGCCCGGCGGCGAGTACCGCGTCGTCGAGGTCAACCCGCGCGTCTCTCGTTCCTCCGCGCTCGCCTCGAAGGCGACGGGATACCCAATCGCTCGCGTGACCGCGAAGGTCGCACTCGGCAAGCGCCTCCACGAGATCACCAACGAGATCACGGGCGAGACGACCGCCGCGTTCGAGCCAGCGATCGATTACGTCGTCACGAAGGTTCCGCGCTGGCCCAAAGACAAATTCGACGACGTCGATTTCGAACTGACGACCGCGATGAAATCGACCGGCGAGGCGATGGCCATCGGCCGAACCTTCGAGGAGAGTTTGCTCAAGGCTCTTCGCTCCTCCGAGTACGAACCCGACGTCGACTGGGCCGACGTGAGCGACGACGAACTCGAGTCCCACTACCTCGAGCGTCCGTCGCCGGATCGTCCGTACGCGCTGTTCGAAGCGTTCGAGCGCGGTTACGACGTCGACGAGGTCGTTTCCCTCTCGGGCATCTTCGAGTGGTACGCCGAGCGCTTCAAGCGCATCGCCGACTCGACACTCGCCGCACAGGAAGGCGACTTCACCGAAGCCGCAATCGCCGGGCACACGAACGCGACGATCGCCGCGACTGCAGGCGGCGACGTCGACGTCGACACCGTCGAACAGGCGGTTCCCGGACGCACGTACAAACAGGTCGACACCTGCGCCGGCGAGTTCGAGGCCGAAACGCCGTACTACTACTCCGCGCGCAAGCCCGAGTTCGAGTCGGGCCCGCTCGTCGGCGACGCCGCCTCGGGAGAACTCGAGGTCGAGCGCGACGTCGAGAGCGTGATCGTCGTCGGCGGCGGCCCGATCCGTATCGGGCAAGGCGTCGAGTTCGATTACTGTTCGGTCCACGCCGTCCAGGCGCTGCGCGAGCAGGGGATCGACGCCCACGTCGTGAACAACAACCCCGAGACGGTCTCGACGGACTACGACACCTCCGACGGGCTGTTCTTCGAGCCGATCACGGCCGAAGAGGTCGCCGACGTTGCCGAGGCGGCCGACGCCGACGGCGTGATGGTCCAGTTCGGCGGCCAGACCTCGGTCAACATCGGCGATCCGCTTCAGGACGAGATCGACCGCCGCGGACTCGATTGTGAGGTCATGGGCACGAGCGTCGAGGCGATGGACTTAGCGGAGGACCGCGACCGCTTCAACGCGCTCATGGACGAGTTGGGCATCGCCCAGCCCGAAGGCGGGGCCGCCTACAGCGAGACGGAAGCGATGGAACTCGCTCACGACATCGGCTACCCCGTTCTCGTGCGTCCCTCCTACGTGCTCGGCGGGCGCGCGATGGAGGTCGTCTACGACGACGAGGAACTCGAGACCTACATCGAGGAGGCGGTCCGCGTGAGTCCGGACAAGCCGATTCTCGTGGACGACTTCCTCGCTGACGCCATCGAACTCGACGTCGACGCCGTCGCGGACGGCGAGGACGTGCTGATCGGTGGCGTGATGGAACACGTCGAGACCGCTGGCGTCCACTCCGGCGACTCGGCGTGTATGATCCCGCCGCGCTCGCTCGACGACGAGACGCTGGCTCGCGTCCGCGAAGTCACCGAGGACATCGCCGAGGCCCTCGAGACGGTCGGCCTGTTGAACGTGCAACTCGCCGTCAGAGACGGTGAAGTGTACGTCCTCGAGGCCAACCCGCGCTCCTCGCGTACTGTGCCGTTCATCTCGAAGGCGACGGGCGTCCCGATTGCCAAACTCGCGGCCAGAGTGATGGCCGGCGAATCGATCGCCGACCTCGACGTCGACGAGCAGATTCCCGAGCAAACGTCGATCAAGGAGGTCGTCCTGCCGTTCGACCGCCTGCCGGGTTCGGATCCGCGCCTCGGTCCGGAGATGAAATCGACGGGTGAAGTGATGGGCAGCGCCGACTCCTTCGGCAAAGCCTACGACAAGGCCCAGGACGCGACGGGCAAGCCGATCCCCGAATCGGGAACGGCGATCGTCGACCTCTCCGCGGACAAGTTCCCCGATCCGGACACCGACGCCGGCGAGGCGCTCGTCGAGGGGTACACCGACCACTTCGATCTCTGCGAGGAAGTCGACCTCGTGGACGCCGTCAAGAAGGGTGAGGTCGACCTGATCGTCTCGCGGGATCGCAACTTACTCGAGGTCGCCGTCGAGGAGGAAATCACCTACTTCTCGACGCCAGCGAGCGCACAGGCCGCACTCGAGGCACTCGAGTCCACGGACGAACCGATCGATGTCCAGCCGATCACCGACCGTCCGAAGCGCTCGAGCGAGTGGGGACGTTCGGACTGATCGGTCCACACTCTACTCGTTCGACGTCTTTTACTCAGCGGCCGATTTTCGGTGCTATCGAGTCCAGTTGAACGTTTTTGCGCCTGCGAGGGACACTTTGCGTCCCTCGAGTCGTGTGAACGGGAGTACAGCCCACCGTGAGCAGAGAGTGCGAAGTGAGCCGTCTCCCAGATAAAATCAGTCTGCTCTGTTACTCGAGCGTGTACCAGTCGAACTGTTCTCTCGCGAACAGCGCGGAGACGACCGGCGCGATCAGTCCGATCACGAGAACGGTCCACGCGGCGATTTCGACCCCTCGAGCGGAGACCGCGAGTTCCGGACCGGGCGTCCACGCGGAGACGACTACGAGTATCTCGGCCAGCAATTCGGGCGCGTCGACGTAGAGGACGAGCGCGGCGACCGTCGGGAGGATGACCGCGATCGAGTAGACGATGAACGCCAGCTTGCTCGGCATCACGGCTTCGCGGCTGTTCGTCACCTTCACGCTCCCAAATCGCGGGAATCCAGTGCCGATCCCCGTCGCGAGGGCGGGCGTGACGACAGCACCGAGTGTCGTCGCCGCGACCAGCGCCGCCGTCTGCTCGAGCGAGAGCGGGCTGATCAGACCCAGCGAAAGCGAGACGAGGAGGGCGAGCGGGGCGGCGACGAGCGAACCGGCGACGACGAGTCCCGTAATCGCCTGTTTCCCGGTGAGCGGCGAGGCGACGACGGCTGGGAGCCCCCGACCGAGATCACCTAGCGGGTTGAGCGTGAACAGTGCGCCGGCCGCCCAGACGACGTACAGTGAGAGGAAGACGGCGACGTGAGCGGGGACGGTTCCGGTCTGGAAAATCTCCTGAGCGAAGACGAGCGCGCCGAACAGCGGATAGCCGACGTACGCCAGTCGGATCGGCGCTCGCTTCGTCCGTCGAACGGCGGTGACCGTCACTGTTCGGGTCGGCAGCGAAATCGCGCGAGCGAGAACGGCCTCGAGTCGACTCGAGGACTGACTCTCCTTCTGTCTCTGTTCCGGCGTGTCCTCGAATCGGGCCGGATCTGCGAACCAGTGGCGACGCGCGGAGGCGACGCCCACGGCGAGGGCGACGCCGCTGAGAGCCACCGCGCCGACGACTGCGGCGAGGGCGCTGGTGCTCGAGGCGTCGACGTTTGGCACGGCGAGCAAGAGCAGGTGGCCGGCCCAGCCGAGTGGACTGTCCTGGAGGGCGACGAAGAGCTGATCGAGGACGAGGTTGAATCGCCCCGTTGCGATCGCTCCGAAGTAGAGCACCCAGAACCCGACGAATACCAGCAGGCGGTACTGCGCGATGGGTTCGTAGACGGTGACCAGGTGGCGAACCCAGATGCCGAGGACGAATCCGACGGGGATGGCCGTGAGCAGCGCCAACAGTACAACGATGACAGCGAGCGCAACGGGCAGGATCGTCCCGGCCCCGAACGCGAACGCAGCCGAGAGAACGAGCGCCGGCGGGAACACCCAGACGGCGAAGAGCAGGATTTCGGCCCCGACCACGCCGACGACGACGGATCGAAGCGACGAGGAGGTCAACAAGAAGGCGGGTTCGTCGACCGAACCGGCGGCCGTAAACGCACGAATCGCGGCCATGAACGTCAGAAAGAGCCAGGCGACGGCGGTGCCTCCAGTCGCGAGTTCGATCGCCATCGCAGCCTCGCTCGAGGTGACACCGTCTGCGACCTGTTCACCGAGCCTCGGGAGCAAGTAGCCGCCGGCGACGATGATCGAACCGAACATGAAAACGGCGAGTAGCGCCAGCATGAGCAGTTTCGACCGTTCGGACGAGACGGCCCGTATCGTGCGGCGAAACTCCGTTTTGGTGACGACGAGGGAGGTTCGAATCACGAGCGATCACCACAGCGTACTCGAGGGGCGAGAATCGCTGTTACTCGGCGCGTAGCGACGGGAACCATACACAATTCGGCGTTGTGCAACCAGTAAATCGTTTGGATTTTGTCATGCATCGGGTTCGACTATGTGGATGTTCTCTCCAGCGGGCCGGACGAACATGTCATACATTTACGTCGACTGGCGCGAAAGAGCCACTATGACCCCCGCCGACGCCCCCGCCATCGAAACCGACGGGCTCACGAAACGGTACGGCGACACGACTGCCGTTTCCGAGTTGACGATGTCCGTCGAGCAGGGAACGGTGTACGGCTTTCTCGGACCCAACGGCGCGGGGAAGACGACGACAATGCGGATGTTGACGACACTCACGAAACCCACGTCGGGAGCGGCCCGCGTCGCCGGCCACCCGATCACGGACCGCGAGTCGGTCACCCCGCATATCGGCTATCTTCCCGAAGAGCCGCCGATCTACGACGAACTCACCGGTCGCGAACAACTCGAGTACGCTGCCGGGTTGCGAGACCTGCCAGCAGACGTCGCCTCCGAGCGCATCGCCGCACACCTCGAGCGATTCGACCTCCTCGAGGACGCCGATAGGCGCATCGAGGGCTACTCGAAGGGGATGCGTCAGAAAGTCGGCGTCATCCAGGCCGTGCTTCACGAACCAGCCGTCGCCTTCCTCGACGAACCGACGAGCGGACTCGATCCCCGTGCCGCCCGAACCATGCGC
Organism: Natronorubrum sediminis; assembly: GCF_900108095.1. Lineage (NCBI taxonomy): Archaea > Methanobacteriati > Methanobacteriota > Halobacteria > Halobacteriales > Natrialbaceae > Natronorubrum > Natronorubrum sediminis. The sequence continues at coordinate 1,023,243 of NZ_FNWL01000001.1, read as the reverse complement.
GAGACGATCGCCGACCTTGCGGATCAGAAGATGACCATCTTCCTCTCGACGCACATCCTCCCTGTCGTCGACGCGCTGGCCGACGAAATCGGCGTCCTCCACGGCGGCGAACTCGTCGCACAGGGTGACCCCGAGACGCTGAAATCTCGCGCCGAAACCGGCGAAGTCCGCAGTCTCGAGGAAGCATTTCTCGAGGTCACGCAGGACCACGGCGAGCAGGCACCCGAAACGGAACCTTCTGCAAAGTAGTCGAGTGGGAGGTTCCTCCGGTGTTCGGGACTTCGGGACTTCGGGACTTCGGGACTTCGGGACTTCGGGACTTCGGGACTTCGGCGCCCGGGTGATCGGTTTCGTTTCTCTCGTCGATACGTCGTTCTTCGATCGCTGGTCAGTCGTTCGATTGACCCGCGGCTTGCTCGTAGGAGAACGTCTCCGCCGTTTCGTCTCGATCGCCACCGTCCGACTGTCGGTACTGCCCTCGCGTGATCGTGTAGCGGTGGTGGTCGATGATTTCACCGTCCGGCCTGACGTCCGAGTTGCGGATGATGCCGTCGTACTGGCCGTCGTAGGTGTCGACGTAGGACTCGGCAGCGTTTCGCGAGCGTTCGTTACCGTCCTGGATAGTGACGGCGACGAGTTCGAGATCCAGTTGGTCGAACGCCAGTTCGATGACTGCGGCGGCACGCTCACTCGAGTAGCCACGTCCCCAGAACGGTTTGCGCAACCAGACGCAGGGCTTTGCGGTCTGGGTCTCCCAGTCCAGTCGAAGTCCACCTGCACCCGCGATCGTTCCGGCACCGTCCTCCCCGGCTTTGGGTCGAATTACGTACTGCGCCCGCGTTCCCTGCTCCCACTGGCGCTCGAGTTCGTCGATGTGTGCCTTCGATTCCGCAACCGATTCGTGTGGATTCCACGGCAAGTATCGCGTCACCTCGTCGATCCCCTGCTCGTGCGCTGAACAACACTGATAGAAGTCGAAGACGTCGACGGTCTCGTGACAGAGGGGCTCGAGCGTCAGTCGCTCGGTCTCGATTGTCTCGGGGAACAGCATACCCCGCCGTATTCCAACGGGCAAAAAGAACATTCTGGTATCTCATTAGACACGCTAAGAGAGTATCACAGCGACTGATAGACTCCTCTCACACGAGCGTCACGAACGCGACTCCGACACCCTAAAGCGCGCGGACTCTGTGATTTGGGTATGGAGTATTACGAGGCAGCGGACTTTCTTTTCGATCTGCGGCGGTTCCGCCCGAAGCCGGGGACGGAATCCACGGCGGGGCTCCTCGAGCACCTCGAGTCGCCCCACGAGGGGGTGAAGTTCGTACAGATTGCTGGCTCCAACGGGAAGGGGAGCACAGCGCGAATGGTCGAACAGAGCCTTCGAGCGGCCGGGTACTCCGTGGGACTGTACACCTCGCCACACCTCGAGGACCTTCGTGAGCGAATCCGCGTCGACGGGCGGAAGATTCCCCGCGGGGCCGTTCGTGACTACGTCGAGGCGACTCGCGAGTACCTCACTGAACGTGGTGCCGACGGCAACTCGCCGACGTTCTTCGAGACGATGACGGCGATGGCCATCTGGCACTTCGGGCGCGAGGACGTCGACGTCGCCGTCCTCGAGGTCGGTATCGGTGGGAAGTACGACGCGACGAGCGTCGTCGACCCTGTCGCGAGCGCCGTGACGAGCGTGACGCTCGAGCACACGGGTATTCTCGGCGAGACCGAAGCCGAAATCGCTCGAGACAAGGCCCACGTCGTCCCCGCAGACCAACCGCTGGTGACGGGAGTCTCGGGTGACGCGCTCGCGGGTGTCCGGGAGGTCGCCGACGACGTCGTGACGGTTCGTTCGACGACTAAAGACGGCGAAGAGACCGTGGACGAACTCGCAGACGATCCGAGTGACGACGACGAACCCGCCGACGTGCTCGTCGAGTACGAGGGTCGAGTGAACCACACCGAAAGCGCCGTCACCATCACGCGAGACGACTGGCGACTCGAGACGAGACTTCCCTTACCGGGCGCACATCAGGCGGAAAACGCCGGTATCGCGGCCGTCCTCGCGAAACAGGTCGCGGCTATCACAGACGACGACCTCGCTCGAGGACTGCGAAACGCACACTGGCCGGGTCGATTCGAAGTGATCGACACGGAGCCGCTGGTGATCCTCGACGGCGCGCACAACCCCGGTGCCTGCGAGCAACTCGCGGCGACACTCTCGACGTACGCCTACGACGACCTTCGGGTCGTCTTCGGCGCGATGCACGACAAGGACCACCGCGAGATGGTCGCCGCGTTACCGACGCCCGACTCGGTGGTGACGACGGAACCCTCACTCGCACGCGCCGAGGACCGAGACGTGCTCGCGACGGTGTTCGACGACGCCGGCGCCGCGGACGTTCGGACGAACGAGACGGTTCGAGACGCCCTCGAGAGCGCACTCACCGACGCGGGTCCCGACGACTGCGTGCTCGTCACCGGTTCCTTATTCGCCGTCGCCGAAGCGCGTTCTCGCTGGACGGCGACCGGTGTCCCGAAACGCGTTCGAACCCTCGCGGACGCCAACACCGTGCTCTCGAGTGCGAACGTTCCCGGCTTCGCCAGTCACAGCTCTCGAGGCGAGGCCGTCCACCGGGTACTCACGCTCACGCTCGAGCGCCAGCACGCGACGACACTACAATCCGCGCTGTTACGCCAGGGCGGCGAGTGCGCCCTCTCCGGTCTCCAGCGCGACGACGAAACCGTCGACGCTGTCCTGATGGGGACGCTGTCGCAGTTCGAGCGTCTCGTCGATACGCTCGAGTCCGAACGGGAATCCGCTCTGACTGACGTCGCCCAAGACGTTCGCGCGACACTCGAGAACGCCGACGCGAGCGAGGCGACTGGCTCGTCCGAAGGTCGGGTGGATACGTCCTATCCATGGCACGAACGCACCGCCGTGATGGGAATTTTGAACGTCACGCCGGACAGCTTCCACGACGGCGGCGAGTACGACGCACTCGAGGACGCCCTCGAGCAGGCCGAAGCGATGATCGACGCCGGTGTCGACGTGATCGATATCGGTGGCGAGTCGACTCGCCCCGGTGCCGACCCCGTCCCCATCGAGGAGGAAATCGAGCGCGTCGTGCCCGTCGTCGAACGATTGGCGGATCTCGACGTCCGGCTCTCGATCGACACGCGAAAGGCCGCTGTCGCGGACGCCGCACTCGAGGCCGGCGCGGACATCATCAACGACGTCTCGGGGCTCGAGGACCCGGAGATGCGCTTCGTCGTTGCCGAACACGATGCCGCACTCGTGGTCATGCACAGCATCGACGCGCCGGTCGTTCCGGAGCGGGAGGTCGAGTACGACGACGTCGTCGAGGACGTGATCGACCAGCTTTCGGAGCGAATCCTCCTCGCCGAGAAGGCTGGCGTCGACCGCGACAAGATCGTCGTCGACCCCGGTATCGGATTCGGCAAATCAGCCGCCGAGAGCTTCGAGATTCTCGACCGACTCGCGGAGTTCCACGCGCTGGGCTGTCCCGTGTTGTTCGGTCACTCCCACAAGTCGATGTTCGGTCACGTCGGTTGCGAGTCCGGCGAACGCGGGGCTGCGACGGTCGCCGCGAGCGCGCTTGCCGCCGACCGAGGTGCTGACATCGTCCGCGTCCACGACGTACCCGAAAACGTCGCCGCCGTTCGGACGGCACTCGCCGCTCGCGATCCGGAGCACTTCGAGTGGTGAGAGTGAGCGCTCGCTCGTCTTGTTCCTCGAGTGAACGGTCTCGATCTCGATAGTCTCAACTGCCGGTCAAACATTCAACTGTCTGGCCCGGTAAGGTCGAGGCGAGCGCAACGTGCGCATCGGATCAACCTATGTCTGAGGATCACGATTCAGCCCACGAGACGGAGTTGCCGACGGATCGACTCGACGAGTACGACGTCGACGACCAACTCGAGACGGCCACGTCGCTCGTCGTTCGCACGCCAAAACGCGCGCTGGTGGCGCTCCTCGCCGGGAGCGTGTTGTTCCTCTCGGCGCTGCGCTCGCTCAGCCGCGGGCAGTTTCGCGCGGTGCCCAAAGGCGTACTCGGTGCCGGCTTGCTCGGTTACGGCGTTCGACAGGGTCGCGACCACTCGAGTGACGATGTCGCTGAGACGTTCGAACCGTCGCTCGAGGAGGTAGACGGCGAGACCGACGGGAAAGAGACGTCCGATCAGGCCCACGCCGCCGCCGAGCGTGACGACTCGGGTCGAGAATCTCAGATCAATGCGGAGGGCGAGATCGACGACTCGGCCCAACTCGGTGACGAGCGAAACGACGAGTCGGACGCCGAAATCGAGTTCACCGACGAGGCGGGTGACGAGCCTCGATCGAAACCCGAAAGCGGGGCCGATTCGGCAGATCCGCGACGAAATACCGACGAAGAGACCGAGGTCGACGTCTCCGATACCGCGATGGCCGAAGAGGTCAGCGAAGCGACCGGTCCCGATCCAGAGCAGGCTCAGCCGACCCAGACAGACGCCGACGAACCCGAGGAGACGCCCGAGGAAGACGCCTCGCATCTGAAAGTCGAACCCGACGAGGACGAGGCGGAATCGACCGACTCGAGTGACAACGACGATTCGTAAGCACCGAATTCGCGCTCGGGTGACTCTCACTGTCGACGGCTCTGTGCATTACTGTCGGCGGCTCTGTGCAGTCGCGTGCTCTTCGCGCTCCCACTGGTAAAAGAGGATCGCGGGAACGACGACGGCGACAGTGGCGAGGAATACGCCCGCACCGATCGCCCAACCGGTGAACGATCGCGGATCGAACTGCGAGACGGCGACGTACTGGACGCCGACGGCGAGTACGAGCACGGCGACGACGATCACGAGTACGGGGAGGAATTCCTCGAGTCGTCCCGGACGCTCGGTGGCCATATTCGACCCACGAGGCCAGCGTTATTGAAGCGTTCGAACGACGCCGTGGTCGTGGCTTCGCTCCGGACGAATCGGCCCTCGAGCGTGGCCTCGTCCGTCGCTTTCGCTTGTGGATTTTCCCGCGCCGCGGGACGTTCCGGTCAGGATAAGTCCCCTCGATTCTAAGGCAACCGTATGCACTCTCAGGAACTCGGCGACTCCGGCGTCGAGGTCAGCGAAGTCGGCTTTGGCGCGTGGGTCGTCGGCACCGACTGGTGGGGCGATCGCTCCGAAGAAGATGCACTCGAGATGGTCGAGTACGCCATCGATCAGGGCGTCACGTACGTCGACACCGGCGACGTCTACGGCCACGGCCGCAGCGAGGAACTGCTCGGTCGGATTCTCCCCGACGTTCGCGAGGACGTGACGATTGCAACCAAGGTCGGCTACGACTTCTACAACAACCCCCAGGCCGGCCACGGCGAACTTCCGAAGGAGATGGACGCCGAGTACCTTCGGGACGCCGTCGAGCAGAGCCTCGAGCGCCTCGAGATCGACACGATCGACGTGCTCCAACTCCACAACGCCAACGTCGACGAGATCACACCCGACGTGCTCGAACTCTTAGACGAACTCAAGGAAGAAGGCAAGATCCGCGCCCGCGGCCTCGCACTCGGCCCGTCGATCGGTTGGCTCGCCGAGGGCGACCTCGCCATCGAGGAGGAGTTCGACTCTCTGCAACTCGTCTGGAACGTTCTCGAACAGGAAGTCGGGAATCACTTCCTCGAGACGATCGACCGAACGGGCTCCTCGACGAGCCTGATTCCCCGCGTCCCTCACTCCTCGGGCATCCTGAACGAACAGGTTAGACCCGACACAGAACTCGGCGAGGGCGACCACCGCGGCTTCCGCCCCGACGAGTGGTACGAGACGGGCTGGGAGAAACTCGAGAACCTGCGCTTTTTGGAACAGGGTGGCGAGCGAACGATGGGACAGGCCTCCATCGCGTGGCTCCTGAGCCACGACCCGGTCGCGAGCGTTACGCCGACGTTCCGGACGAAAGCCGACATCGACGAGTGGGCGGCCGCGAGCGAGGTGCCAAAACTCTCCGACGAGGAGATGGCCCGCGTCGAAGAACTGTACGCGAACGACTTCGACATCGACCGCGACGACGGAATGGACTCGCTTCGCTCCTCGGTCGACGGCGAAGACATCTCGTCGGCGGGCCTCGACAAACTCGCCGCCGACTGATCACCCTCACCGTCGATTGATCGTTCTCGCCGCCGACTTGACTGTTCTCGCGGTCGACTGAACGCGGTATTTCGACCCGTTCGATTTTCGCTCAGACGGTACACCACAGCGACTCACGAGACGAGTGAGGCAAATCCTACGCTTTCTTATACCGACCCGAGAGAGGTGTGTCTGTGACTCTCACGGATTGGTGACTATCGAATGGGAAAACACTCTCGACTCGAGCGAATCGGACAGTTCACGAGCAAGTACTTCGTCGTCTGGGTGGTGATCGCGTCGGGGTTCGCCCTCTACTCGCCGGAGCCCTTCGTCCCGATCAGCGACTACATCTCGCTCTTTCTGGGCATCATCATGCTCGGCATGGGGCTGACGCTCACGCCGGCGGACTTTTTGCGCATCCTCGAGCGACCACAGGACGTCTTCGTCGGCGCGATGGCCCAGTGGGTCATCATGCCGGTTCTCGCCTACGTGCTCGTGATCGGACTCGGATTGCCGTGGGAGATCGGCGTCGGACTCATCCTGCTGGGCGCGGCACCCGGCGGAACGGCCTCGAACGTGATGACGTACCTCGGACGGGGCGACGTCGCGCTCTCGGTGACGATCACGTCGGTGACGACCATCGCCGCACCGATCGTCATGCCCGCCTGGGTGGTCCTCCTCGCCGGCGAGTCGGTGACGGTCACGTTCGGCGAGATGGCCCAGGAGATCGTCTTGATCGTGCTCCTTCCCGTCGTCGCTGGGCTGATCCTTCGGTACGTCCTCGACGAGTACGCACCAGCTGCCGCGGAGGCCGGGCTGTCGATTTTCCCCGCGATCAGCGTGCTCGCGATCGTCGCCATCGTCTCCGGCATCGTCGCGCTCAACGTCGAGGAAATTCTGGCTGCGAGTGCGCTCGTCTTCCTCGCCGTCGTCGTCCACAACGGCATCGGATTGGGTGCTGGCTACGGTATCACCCGTGCGACCGGGATGCCCGAACGACGAGCACGGGCCTGCGCGTTCGAAGTCGGCCTCCAGAACAGCGGCCTCGCCGTCGCGCTGGCGGTCGCCTTCTTCGACCCGATCGCCGCGTTGATCCCGGCCCTGTTCAGCGTCTGGCACAACATCTCGGGTCCCGCACTCGCGACCCTCTTTACGCATCTCGACGACGAGACGGTCTCGAGGTCCGACTCGACCACCACAGCTGACTAATCCGAATCACCTGACTTTTCAGTATTCGTATTACTTTCTTCATCAAACGCTAACAATATTGGGGCCACACTTTTTCAATGGGGGTGGTGTGGGTTGGTATACTATGAATACCGTTACGTATGTACAGAAAGCGTGTGCATACATCACTCGCCAGACGGGCGAACTCCTCGTCTTCGACGGGCCGGGTCACGACGGCCTCCAGATCCCGAAAGGCACGCTCGAGAACGGTGAATCACCACGCGCGGCGCTGTTCAGAGAGGTTCGCGAGGAGAGTGGCCTCGCGACGCTGACCGGCACGGCGCACCTGACGACCGACGTCTGGACGCGTCGCGAGTCGCCGCCCAAGCGCTACGTCCGTCATTTCTTTCACTCGACGGTACAGGAGTCCCGCGATCGCTGGACCCACACGGTAACCGACGGCGGCGAAGAAGACGGTGCCGAGTTCGAATTTCGCTGGGTACAGCCGACGACCACGCAGTCGTTCGCCCTCGACCTCAACGACTACGTGCACCTGCTGCCGGCGGGCGGTCCCCGCGGCGACGTCGCCTCCGCGTCCGATTAACGTTCTTTCGCTTACTTCGACAGTGCACGCTCGACGGCTTCGGCGACACCGAGCGCTTTCGCAGACAACTCCTCGGAGACGTGACCCTCGTCGACTGCGGCCTCGAGTTCGTCCGCATCGACGATGTCGACCGTCCCGTCTGGCAGGCGAATCACGTCGACGTAGAGGTCGATGTAGCGCGCCGCGTCCGGAAACAGTTCGACGGGGGTACAGACGTTCACGTAGGTACCCTTCGCGGAGCCGTCGTCGCTTCTGTACGTCGTCGGATACCACCAGCGACCTTCGCGAAGCTTCGTGACGGCTACGTCGCCGTCTTCTTTCGCCACGCCGAGTGCGTCGTAGCTGCCGCCCCCGCGCATCGAGCGCTCGAGCGTAATCGATCCGTCGCGATCCCAGTCGGTCACCTCTCCGCGGCCGAGCGAGAAGCACTGGCCGTCGGGTTTGCCGTGGCGAATCTCGAGGCGGTCGCCCGTCGTCGGGCCGAACTGCTCGGAGACGGCGTCGAACGGGAAGTCGTCGTCCCCAGATGCAGCGTCGCTATCGGGTTCGGAGACAGCCTCCGCGAAGTCGACGGCGGCGCTCGCGGCCCGGTCGGCGGCCTTCGTTCGGTGGTGGCCGGGCATCGTCGTCTCGACGTCGCGTCGCAGCGCGTCGAGTTCGAACCGGGTTTCGCGGCCGAACCAGCACCACGCTGTCCGACGCGGCGACGCGAGCAGTTGTGGTTCGCCAGGGTCCTCGGGCGCGTCCGCAAGGTTGTCCTCGAGCGTCTCCGCGCGAGTTGCGACCCGCTCGAGGGCGTCCGTCATTCCCTCGAGGTCGGCGTCGATGGCTGTCCGTTGCCAGCGCAGGCCCCAGTCCGCCGGCACGTCGACCGAGAGCAACTCGGTCATGCCTACGAGTTCCTCGGCTCGCTCACCACGGAGGGCCGCAGACACGCCGTTTCGGTCCCGTGAGAGGTGGCAGAGTCCGCCCTGCACCTCGAGCGTCGGGACGACTCGCGGGTCGTCGTCGCTCCAGGGCGGCGTCGGTTCCCGGACCTGCACGCGATAGCGGTTTCCGGCGTCGACGTAGCCGTCAACGTCGTCGTACGTCAGGTAGCCACGTCGCCCCTCGCCGAGGTCGACCGTCGCGCCGCTGCCGCCGCCGGCCTCGAGCACCTCGCAGTCGAACACGGCGCCGCGAGCGACGTCGTCCTCCCAGCGGAAGGAATCGAGCGCGAGAGCCTCGAGTTCGGCCACGATTTCGTCGACGTCATCGAGGACGCCGGAAACTTCGACGCCCTGTCTGTCTCGCGTTGTCTCGAGGGTCACGTCGGCCGGTTCGGTCCCAAAGTCCGTGTCGAAACGCGCTTGGATCGGGTCTGATGCCTGTACCACGTCGAGGCCGTTCTCCTCGATAAGCCGGGTGATGGCCGTGGTGTAGATGCCACGGACTCGCGCGGTCGTCATTAGAATCCCTCCGTCGTCCGCAGTCGGTCGCGTCCTGTGTCTCGTTTGAGCGTTCCACGCACGTCGATCACCGCAACGTCTCGCGGTCGGGGGCGAACCGAACGCGGTCGTTGATCGTCGGCCCGAGCGTCAGTTCGACGGAGTCGTCGGGTAAGAGTCGTCCGTTTTCGACGTACGCGCCCCACGTATCGAATCGGAGCCAGCCGCGCATCTCGTCGGCGTGAGTCGTCAGATCGAGGTATTCGACCGCGTGTTCGGGGAACTCGGCGCTCGAGTGAGCCATCTCCATATCCGAGTAGACGGTGTTGGACTCGTCGAAGAACTCCTCGAGCGCCCTCGCGTCCGCTTCGACGGCCTCGACGACGGCTGTCGACGCGGCTCTCAGGTCGTCGGTCTCGAGGCCGACCTCCCGCAGCGCCTGTTGCGTTCGTTGATCGAAGTGCATGCTCGCCGGTTGGTGAGGGAGGCCTTTGTGCATTCCGAGTGCGCGCTATGTGCTGCGAGCACCGACTCGAATGTGTGAACGATTTCTAGGATACGTGAACATCTCTTCAGATGAATTAATAGTCCTCGTTATGTTCGAGTGTACTACCAATGCCTGGATACACCTGTTTTCTTGGACTTCAACCTCCCCTCGCAAACGGAATGTGGAATTCGAAGCGAGTGCTGATTATGTATTCTCCAACAAACTCGTTTTTTAGAATTTCACGAAATATTACCAATTCCGTTCAAAATTCGATTACTACATATGTCCTTGAGTGTCTGTGTAGATTGTAGATGGAATTGAAACAGACGCGGCGGAAGGTAATCGCAATGGGTGGCGTTGGGATCGGTGCAGCACTTGCAGGTTGTACTGGGAGTGCAGACGATGATGACGGAGAGTATCAGGGTGGCGGCGACGATGACGACGACAACGGCAACGAGAACGAGGACGACCTCCCAGACGAGGAAGAAGTCGAAGACCGTGATGAAGGTGAGGACTATCTCGAGTTTGGAGATCTCTCGATTACCGAGCACGACTTAGTTGTTGAAGAAGACGAGTTCCTTGACGAGGTGTACGTCGAGGGAGTTGTCGAAAATGGCGACGATGACATGTTCGATTACGTTGAGGTCAGTGTCCGCGTGTACGATGCAGATGGGCATCAACTTGACCGATATATGACCAACACGCAGGATCTCGATCCTGACCAAACGTGGGCCTTTGAAGTCACTATCATGGAAGATGCCGAAGATGTCGACGACTTCGACATCGCCGTCAGCGGCTCCCAGCACTGAGTGTAATCATCTCCGGAAATTTTTTTTTGAAGCAATTAGGAAACACTGGCGGCTCAAAGTACGTCAATAGACTGGGATATAAACCGCACAAGCAATCGTGAAAGTCATCAACTGGACGATCATCGAGCGGTCCGATACATCGTACTCACGAACCGCTTTTTCGATGTCGTTAGGAGGTACGATCGGGTCTGTCAGCAGGGGACTCACTCACATGCTCGCCAAACTCGCTAACGCCGTCCTCGACGGTGACTCGCGAGTCGCCGACCATCGCCTCGAGTTCGGTGTCGTCACGTGTTTCTCGTTTCGGTCGAGTCCTGATTCAGATATGTCCTTGTTCGACCCTCCAGTGTGATTGATCCGCGTACTGTTCGATGTCCATGATACAGTACTGGATCTGATGAGTACTGCTGTGAAGTCGTCTTTCACGCATTCCGTCGCGATTGACGTCCATTTGATAGTCTTCAGTATCTCAACTCACGTCAGCATACAAATATGAGGTGGCTACTCAGGTCCACTGTCGCTGAGTGCTCGTCGGTCGACGCCGTTCGAGTGCACCGAACAGCAATCAGAAACTCGATAGTATCTGGAAGCTGACCGCCGAACGCTTACCAGCAGGCTTCTCGTAGACAGTCATATGGATCGACAGCAGGACCCGATCGAGCGAGCCGACGAGCACTCGAGGGACCTCTACGACGTCTCGACATGGGAACCTCGTTCGCGACTCGATCGATTTTCGTGTACCGTCTTCGATATCCTCAATTACGGCTACCAGACGGTTCTCCTCGTCGTCGCACTCGCGATCACGCTCCTCTTACTCGTTCAGCCAGCCGTTTTGGTGCTCGAGGACCCGTCGCTCGCCGTCTTCTTCGGACTCTCGGTCGTTCCCGCAGGCCTCCTCGCGGCGTTCATCTGGTACACGGACATCACGTCGAACGAGCCCCTGAGCCTCCTCGTCGCCACGTTCGTCCTCGCCGTCCTGTTCGCGACGTTCGCGGCCGTCGTGAACTCGGCGGTCGGACCCGTGTTGCAGTCAATTCCCCTGATCGGCACGGTGCTCTTTTTCTACCTCATCGTCGGTCCGGTCGAAGAGACCGTCAAACTCCTCGCAGTGCGCTTTTTCGCGTATCGCAGCGACACGTTCGACGCGGTGATCGACGGAGCCGTCTACGGCGCGGTCGCTGGTCTCGGCTTCGCCGCCATCGAGAACGCAATCTACATCTCCGGTGAGGTCGCCGCGGCCGACGTCGGGACGATCACCGCGGCGAGTGGTATCGCGACGGTTCGCGCGCTCGTCGGCCCCGGCCACGTCATCTACTCCGCGATCGCGGGCTACTACCTCGGACTGGCGAAGTTCAACCCCGACAACGCGGGCCCGCTCGTCGTGAAGGGACTGCTCATCGCCGCGTTCGTCCACGGGACGTACAACGTCACGGTCGGCATCGTCCCCGAACTGGTCGCGACGCTCTACGCAGTGCCCTACGGCCTTGCATTCGTCGGCTACGTGATCGTCTTCGACCTCGCGGTCGGCTACTACCTCTACCGGAAGATCGTTCGTTATCGCCGGACCTCCCGAACTGTCAGAGACGATACCGGTGACATTCCCGAGCCAGAACTGACGGAGTTCGATCCGCCACAGCGCTGAGAAGGAAGACTCCCGCGCTCGAGGAACCGTTTCGATTACCGACTGCAACGAAGTTTATTTCCCGAGTGGACGTCTACGATGTTGTGATGGTTGCACTCATCGGATCACTCGTCGCGTTCGTCGTCGCATTGCTCGTCGGCGGACTCGCGATCTACTTCGGCGCATCGGTGATCGCCGGTGTCGACGATTACTCACACGCGGTCGTGACGGCGCTCGTGGGCGCGATCGCGTGGGCGCTCGTGGCCTGGATTCCGCTGATCGGGCCGCTTATCGCGCTCGTGGCCTGGATCTGGGTCATCAACTGGCGCTACCCCGGCGGCTGGATGAACGCCGCGCTTATCGGCCTCACCGCGTGGCTGTCCGCGCTGTTGATCCTCTTCCTCGTGAACGCGGCCCCCGGGATTCAGATCGACGCGTTCGGCGTGCCGGGCGTCTAATCACGCGGCCCGTTCGCTCTGTTCGCTGTCTTTTTCGACCGTGTTCGCTCAGTCGCGTTCGTTCCGTTCGTTCCGTTCGCTCGGCCGTTCGTCCGCCTCCCGAGTCGATTTCACAGATACAACAGTAGATATAAGTCACAATACGACAACATTTAGAACGGAAGCCGCGCTCCAGCAAGCTGCGGGGGCGTACGTCTAAACTGCCCCGGGTGATAGGACACCCGAGACGTGGCTTCCAAGCCGCAAGGCTTCGAAAAGCCATGATTACATTACTCCCACGACGATATAAACGTCCCGAACAGCAACCGAATCACACTCCTCGAGAAGCGGTCCTGTCGCAACTGATGGAGCCCCAACCAACCCGCCCTCGAGTGTTGGAGTGGTCGACGTGAGCGACGACAACTCCAGCGGGAACGACGAGGCTGACAGCACGGACGGCTCGCGACACAAGTACGATGCCTACAGCTATCGCGACGCGAACGGCATGAAACGCTGGACGCACTGCCCGAAGTGCCACGAGTCGGTGATGGTTGTCGCACTCCTCGAACCGTCCGCCGCACAGGTCGCTCCCTGTGGCTGTCGATTGCCACCGGAGGTCCTGAAAAAGCGGTAGGGAGCGGCAGTTTCTCGAGTCAGTCGAACCAAAAAATTATATTATTTTCTCGACGTGTTCGGAGTATGGGAACGATCCTCTTACTGATCGTCTTCGGATTCATCGCTCTCGCGTTCGTGACGTACGCGGCCGTCATCGCCGCGCTCAGGAACTTCTTCGGCGAGGAGAGTTGGGAGGATGTGAACACGTAACTCGAGTCGGGAGTACTGATCGTCGGACGTCACCCCCAGAGTATCCAGGACCGTCCTGCGACTACGAACCAGCAGGACGAGGTCGTTAGTTTCCACTCGAGACTGAACCGAGCGGATCGACAACTGGAGCGACGTAGTCAGCGAGTCGAGAGCTATCGAGAGTGGATTGATGGAGTCGTTCGGCCCGCTTTCCCGTTCAATGAGAGGTTTTTACCCCAGCGTGACATCGTTCGAGTAATGGCTACTGAGGCGACCTTCACCGTTCCATCCGACCAGTTTCCCCTCGGAACCGTGTTCGCACAACTACCGGACGTGACGGTCGAACTCGAGCGTCTGATCCCGTCGCGTGACGTGGTTATTCCCTACTTCTGGGTTCGAGGAACGGAAATTGAAGACATCGAGGGAGCGTTTTCTGACCACCCGGGTGTGAAGCAAATCAAACTCGTCGATTCCGTCGACGACGAGTATCTCCTGCGCGTCGAGTGGTCGCTCGAGTACGACGACGTGCTGAGCGTGCTTATCGAGACGGACATCCCACTCATCGAGGCGACCGGCACGAATCAACAGTGGACGTTCGACATTCGCGGGGACACTCGAAGCGATGTTGGGACCTTTCACACGCGCTGTCGGGAGGTGGAGATCCCGGTTACGCTGACGGAACTGCACGCACTGACGCCGGTTGAGACCGAAACAGAGGCAGCACTCACTGAGACGCAACAAGACGCACTGATACTCGCATACGATCGTGGGTACTTCGAATCTCCGCGTGAGGTGACGATGGAAGAACTCGGCGACGAACTCGGCATCTCACAGCAAGCCGTCGGGTCTCGGCTCCGCCGGGGGATGAAACACATACTCGGAAGCAACCTTCCTGCCACGGCGGACTCAAATCAGTAAACCGTATAACGAGTGTTGTATAGCCAAAAATAGCACTGACGGTGTTTCCCGTCCTAACGGAACTCACTCAGACGTGTTCTGAGGGAGCAAACCGTGGATACATCGACCCACCCCAACTCATCGAGCGAAGTAAACGACATCCTGTTAGTGGAAGACAACCCGGCTGACATTCGCTTCGTCGAGGAGACGGTCGACGGTTCCTCGCTCGACGTGACTGTCCATAGTGTCTCGACGAGCGCGGCAAGTGTAGATTTTATTTACCAGCGAGGAGAGTACTCGGATACACCCGAACCCGACCTCGTGTTTCTCGATTGGAACCTCCGACGAACGACTGGGAGAGAAGTGTTGACCGCTATCAAGACTGATTATTCTCATATTCCGGTAGTGATACTAACCGGCTCGAAAGCGAAGGTGGAGGCCGACCATTGTCCCTCGACGAAGGCGGATTTGGTGAAAGAAAAACCGACCGATCCCGACGGCTACGTCGAAATTATCTGTTCGATAGCTCCCAGTCAATAAACGCGACACACGACCATTCCACCGTAGTGAAGAGACACGAATTCACAGTTCCTCCCCTGAATACGCTGAACCATATCAGTCCTCGAACCGCGCCTCGAGCAGCCGTTCGACGTACTTCGAGAGTACGTCTACCTCGAGGTGGATCGGATCACCGGGGGATTTCTCGGAGAGCGTCGTGAGGGCGTAGGTGGTTGGAATAATTGCGACCGTGACGCGGCCGTTTTCCGTATCCAGATCGGCGACGGTGAGGCTGATGCCGTCGAGCGTGATTGACCCTTTTTCGACGACGTAGCGGCCGTAACCCGCGGGGAGGTCGAATTCGAAGAACCAGTCTTCGTCCACGGATTCGACGTTCGAGACCGTCGCAACGGCGTCGACGTGACCCTGGACGACATGCCCGTCGAAGCGGCCGTCGGCCGGCATCGCTCGCTCGAGGTTGACGACGTCGCCTTCAGAAAGCTCCCCGAGATACGTTCGCTCGACGGTTTCGGTGGCGAGGAAGACTTCGAACCACGCCCTGTCCTCGAAGCGTTCGACCGTGAGACAGACGCCGCTGACGCTGATACTCTGGCCGTGTTCGAGTCCCGTCGCGACCTCGTCGGCTTCGATCCGCAATCGAAGCCCATCCTCACTTTGGACACGCGTGACGATCTCGCCGGTTTCCTCGACGATTCCCGTGAACATACTCGAACGTGCCCTCGGACGAATAAATCCGTTCCGACACCGTGATGCGTTCCACGTTCGTCATCGGAATTCGCCGCGTCGTCCCCCGAACGTCGTCAGTCGTCCGCAACTCGCGAGCGACAGTCGCCGTCCTTTTGTCCACACCTGCGGTATCCCCGCTTCATGGCCGGTATCATCGATACGATCAAGTTGGCAGGGACGCTCGTTCTCGCGCTCCCCGCCGCACTCGCCGGACTCGAGTTCCTTCTCGTCCGCGGAAATCATCTCGTCGGTGCGACGTTGATCGTCCTCGCCGTCACGCTCGTCATCGTCCAGCAGCGAGTGACGTTGCCCTCCGACGTTCCCGGCCTCCTCGCCAAACGAGCCGCCGGTGCGATCCCAAAAGACGCTGACGACGAACAGAACGACTCGAGCGAAACGACGGCAGAATCGAGCGACAAGCGTTCCTAACGGTCTCCCATCGCTGCAGGCTCGAGCGACCGGGACGGTCCCTCGAGATACGCCGCCCGTTGCTCGCCGTCCGGTTTGACGAGCACGTCGGCGATTCGGAGCCACGACCCGTCGTCGATGCGGACGGCCGACTCGAGTCGCACGACGCTTCGGGGTTCGATCTGGTCGCCACCCTCGAGCGGTGGCTCGACTGGCTCGAGACCCACGCCGGAGACGCGAGTCTGAACGGCATCGGACTCTTCGAAACCGAACGCGCGCACCTCGGCCTCGAGGTCGGCTTCGACGGCGGTCACCGACTCCGAATCGGCGGTCAACATAGCCGCTGCGGAGCGAAAGGACTGGGTGACGCCGACGTGAGCCCGGCGTTCTCGCCCGCCGTCGCCGTCGACGACGAACGTTCGAGTCAGCCCGCCGTGATAGTCTCCGGGCCCGCGTGGGGCTGTTTGGACGACGATCGGTTCGCCGGCCCGAAGCGGATCGGCCGCCGAGGAGGGTCCTGCTTGCTCCTCGAGCGTCGACGGGTTGTGCTCGGGGTCCGGATTGACGACCGTGTTTGCCTCGGGAAAGCCACCCGCCGAGACGATTCCCTCGTCGACTAGCCTCCGGAGTCGCGCCGGCGTCAGCGGCTCTCCTTCGAGAACGAGCGTTTCGTCGTCGATCGCCGCACTCGAGAGGGCTGTCCCGCCACGACGGACGCCAGCGGTCGCGGCCGCCTGCGCACTCGCGATTCGGTCCACTTCTCGCTCCGTCTTCGTCGCTCGAATCCGACTCACGACAGCCGACGAGGCTAATTCGAAGCCGGCCTCCTCGAGGTAGAGCGCGCTGTCGTGTGGGATGTGTCGGGGGGCGAGCACCGTCCCCGGGCCACTCGAGTCGGCGAGTTTCATTGCGAGCGCATTGGCTGGGTGACTCGAGGCACTCGCCGAGCGTTCCGCGTACCACGCGTCGCCGTCGAAGGCGAGTGCGAAACGCTCGCGGCTTCGTCCGACGGGCTGGGGCCCGTGGTCTCCTCCAGTGATTCGAGTGGGGTCGTCTGCCTCGTCGACCGTCGCCGATTCTTCGAGTGCTAACTCACAGTATTGAATCGTCGGATCCAAACGGGTGCCTGCGATCACGAACGCGACCGCCTCGTGCACCTCGAGTTCCTCGTTGAGTGCCGCCTCGAGCGAGTCCACAGCGGTTTCACCAGTGGTGGGTGACGGCGCTGACGTCACGGTGCTTCGGCTTCGAGTTCCTCGCTATTGGCGTCTGCTTCCTGGGGCTCTTGGGCCGCTTCGATGATCTCCTCGAGTGGCTCCTCTCGGAGTTCGTTGTGGAGCAAGACGTCGATCGGTAGCGTTGGAGCGCCGTCGACGAGGTTCTCGAGCATGACGAGACGTTCTCGAGCCCGGGACATACCGACGTAGAAGACGCGGCGTTCGTTGTCGGTGAGGACGGGAACGGGCGAGGTCGTTTTGGTGAACTCCTCACAACCGGGAATAGCTTCGGGGTCGTCGACGGTCGCGACCATCTGCTCGACGACCTTCTCGGTGAGGTCGGTGCCGACGATGACGTGGTCGGCCTCACGACCCTTCGCGGAGTGAATGGTGCCGACGCGGACGCGGTCGGTCGCCATACCGGTGTACTCGCCGATTCCGAAGTAGGATTTGATGCTTTTCTTCTGGAAGTTCGTCACTTTCCGGACCATGTCAGACGCCGAGGCCGGGCCGGGCATGAACGGGGCGTACTCCTCAATTACGTCGGCCGGAATCATGAGTTCCTCGAGGTCTTCGATGCCGGTCTCTTCTTGGCGCTCGTCGATTTCGTCGAAGAGTCCGTCGCGTTCGTTCGTTCCGAACGCGGATTCCTGGAGCATGTCGGCGAGGCGTCGTGCCTGCAGGCCGGTAACGTCTTCACCTTCCTCGAGCGCTTCGACGGCGCGGACGTACTGGGTGAGTCGGTCGGTCCACATTCGCTGGTCGGTCAGCGAGGTGAAGGGGACGCCTTCGGTGATGAACTCGTCGATGAACTGGAACATCTGATAGCGCGCCCGGAACAGGATCATGATGGTGCTATCGTCTTCGACGAGCGTTCGGCGGACCATTCGGACGACGTCGAGCATGGAGGCGTTACGCCGGGCTTCGACGGCACCGCCCTCTTTGCGCGGCTTGAGGTCCTTGTCTTGGCGCTTGTCGATGTGACGAATCTCCTTGTTGACAGCGTTGAGGACGTTCGATGGAAGCCGGTAAGAGTTTGGCAGAATAACGTCGTCGTCGACTTCCTCGTCGAGTAAGAGTGCCGGATCGGCTCCCTGCCAGGAGTAGACGACCTGATCGTCGTCGCCGGCGATGAGGACCTGATCCATGTGTGGTTTCCACTCCTCGTAGACGTCGTACTGCATCGTCGTGATGTCCTGAAACTCGTCGATCACGAGGTAGTCGACGCTCGGGAGGAGCGAGCGTTGTTCGACGCGCTCGAGCATGTCCGCGAAGCCGATCTTGCCGTGTTCGCCTTTGTAGGAGCGCCAGCCGCGAATCGCTTCGGGAACGTCGATTCGGTCGTCGTCGGAGGGCCACGTTGGCGTGTACTTGTTGCCCTCCTGGGCGTTCGAGTCGATCTCGGGCGGGAGTCGAACCTCCTCTTCGTCCCATTGGAAGGGGACATCGTACCAGTCGGCGACGTCGCGGCTGGTCCGCTGGAGCCACTGACTCGTCGCGATGATCTTGTTTCCGATCGTCGTCGAGCGAGCGGTTCGGCGACCGGCACCACTGTACTCGTCTTCGTACTCGATGCCGTACTCCTCACAGAACTCTTCTTTGTCGGACTCACCGATGACGTCGTTTCGAGAGAGATCGAGCAGTTCGTAGGCCTTCGCGTGCATTGTACAGACGTTTCCTTGCAGGGCACGCGGACTCTCGTCGAGTCGCTCAGCCAGTCGCTCACGAACCTCTTGTGCAGCCGCACGAGTGTACGAGACGACGAGGATATCCCGGAACGTCACGTCATCCTGTTCGAGGATCTCTTCGACGTGGTCAAGCAGGGCAGTCGTCTTCCCGCTGCCCGGACCACCGAACAACCGGGTCACCTTCGTCTCCGTGGTAGCCATTGTAGCTGTTCAGGGGCGCGACACCCATAAGTCACGTGGGTTTTCCTCGAGAAAAATGTCGATTCGATTCCGGGGACCGCGGCGGGACACTGTTTCGCGGGCTCTACTGATTTCGCGTCGAACGTGCGTTCCGAATTTCGGCACCGTCTCGGATCTTGTCCTGGCAGTCGGGACAGACTCGAGGGTTGTCGACGCCACGCGGTGTGAACACGCGAGCGTATGCATCCGTGACGAACGTCCCACAGTTCTGGCACTCCGGCATAGTCGTTCTCAGCGAAATGTTGGTGATGGAGAGAATATAATTGTATCGAACAACATTAGAAATATTATCGGTTACTCCCGTCGGATAATCACGGGTGTCAACCGCTTGCCGACACTGTTTCCGTGGTTCGAGCGGCTGTCCGTCCGTCCCACGACGTACGAGCGGATCTGTGAGTCGACTCTGGACGACTGCAACGAGGGACGGTTGATCAAAAAATGTGGATCCGTCCGCCCCCGACGATGCAGTTGCTCTCTGTGAATGTCGACGGTTCGAAACGAAACGGCAGGCGATCAGTTCGGTTCCGGGTGGGAAGACGGGAGCGGGGATTACACCGTCGGCTCCCACCCACAGACGGTACAACTTCGTGCGGACGTATCGTGGAGTCCGCCACAATCAGGGCACTGCTTCTTGTTATAGTCCTGTTCCCACCCGACTTGTTCTACCGCGTGACCGCGGTCGGCAAGGTATTGATCGATGACGTCGTCACCGGCTCCACTGGGTGAGGTTGCCATAGGTGTGTCAATAACTCCCACACTAATAAACCGTGTGGTCCACCCACATCTCTGCCTCGAGTGGTATCCATCAAACCCCGGTTCATAACGGATCAAACCGTTGACCATCGGTTCTGACCCAGTCTCGGTTGCTCGAGACACTCAAAATCACCACCCGACCAGCGGACTTTTCCCCCTCTCGGCCGAACTGACGGGTATGAGCGACCTTCGCCTCGATGCGACCCAACTCGATCGCTACTCGAGACACGTCATCATGGACGAGATTGGGCCCGAGGGCCAACAGCGACTGCTCGACGCCTCGGTGCTCGTCGTCGGCGCTGGGGGCCTCGGTTCGCCTGCGATTCAGTACCTCGCGGCGGCTGGAATCGGTCGGCTCGGCATCGTCGACGACGACGTCGTCGAACGCTCGAACCTCCAGCGCCAGATCGTCCACGGCGACGCCGACGTCGGCCGGCCGAAAGTCGAGAGCGCGGCCGACTACGTCGACGCGTTGAACCCCGACATTGATGTCGACACCCACGAGACGCGGATCACCGCCGAGAACGTCGCCGACCTCGTCGCAGCGTACGACGTGGTCCTCGACGCCAGCGACAACTTCGCGACGCGGTACCTGCTCAACGACCACTGCGTCCTCACCGAGACGCCACTCTCTCACGGCGCGATCTACCGCTTCGAGGGACAGGTGACGACGTTCACGAACGAACGCGGGGCCGAGTCAAGCGTCGGGGACGACTCGAGCGACGGGACCGACGCCGATCGGTCTCCGGACTCTCCACCGTGTTACCGCTGTATCTTCCCCGAAGCGCCCGAACCTGGCACCGTCCCCGACTGTGCGACCACGGGCGTCCTCGGCGTCCTTCCCGGTACCGTCGGGTGCATTCAGGCCACCGAGGTCGTCAAGTACGTCCTCGGGAAGGGCGAGGTGCTCGAGGGCCGCCTCCTCATGTACGATGCCATGGACATGGGCTTCGAGACGGTCGACGTGCGCTCGAACCCGACCTGTCCAGTGTGTGGCGACGAACCGGAAATCGAGTCAGTCGAAGACGTCTCCTACGACGGAACCTGCCAGATTTCGGCCGACTAACTGTTCTCCCTCGTTCTCAATGCACGTACTCGACGGCAGCCTCGTGCACCTCGAGCGCCCCGAGGATGGCGATACAGGAGACGAACGCGATCGTGCCGAGTTTGCCGCCAGCCCCCTCGAAGACGGGCGTCACGGCCAGAAAGACCAGTCCGGAGAGGGCCCCGGCGACGGCGACCTGCCACTCGTCGGCCAGCCGATCGACGCTCGACATGCCGACGAAGGAGGCACAGAAGGCGACGGCGGCGAGTGTCGAACCGAGGGCCGGAAACGCGAGCGGAAAGGCGATTCCGGCGACCACGCCGACGACGCCGGAGCCGACGACCCCACCCCACTCGAGGCGGACGCTCAGGACGACGGTGGCGACTGCGCTGGCGGCTGCGACAGGTGCGATCAGGGAGAGGAACTCCCACTCGGGCGCGCCGGGATCGGCGTACTCGAGACCGACGAGCGCGCCCGCCGTGAGACAGCCGAACAGCGCGAGCGTGCCGAGTTTGCCCCCGACGCCGCCGAACGATTCCGAAGTCGCCGCGAACGCGAGTCCCGAGACGATGCCGGCGAGGGCAACGTACTCGAGGGAGCCAAAGACGCCGGGTGAGGCCATCCCGACGAACGAGCCACAGTAGACCGGCGCGCCGACCTCGGAGACGACGAGGCCGGCGAGTAGCCCGACCAGCGCGGAGGCGAGCACCGGCCCGAATCCAGCGTAGACGCTCAGCGCGTAGGTTGCGAGGGCCCCGACGACGACGGCGACCCCATCGACTGCGTCCGAGCGATCGAAGCCCGGCTGATCCGACTCGAACGCGCCGAGCGAGCGTCGGTGCTCGACGAGTCCGGCGACAGCGGCCGTCACCACGAGTCCGACCTGCACGCCGGTCGTTCCGGCGGGCATCTCGAGGGGGTCGACCAGCGAGCCGACGAGTAAGGCACCAGCCGTCAGGAGCAACGCGAAGTATCCCGCGAGCTGTGCCGATCGGTACACGAGTACTGCCAGATTGGGGTGATAAGAGAGCGTTACGATTCGCGCCTAACTTCGCATCAATCCGCCGTCGATCGGCACCTCGACGCCGGTGACGAAACTCGAGCGCGGACTCGAGAGGACGGCGACGATATCGCCTAACTCCCGAGGCTCGCCCAGTCGATCCATCGGGATCTCGTCTGCGAGGGCGGCGAGTCCGTCCTCGTAGTCGTCGTAGACGCCGCGTTCGACGTTCGCTTCGACGAGTTCCTCGATGCGTGCGGTCTCGATCGTCCCCGGGAGGACGGCGTTCGCGCGGATCTCCGGGGCGAACTCCCGGGAAATCGTCTTGACCAGTCCGCTCACGCTCCGGCGAACCGAGTTCGACAGAAGGAGGCCGTCAGCCACCTCTCGAACCGTTCTCGAGGTGATGCAGGTGATCGTGCCGTAGTCGGAGTCGAGGAGGTGCTCGCGGGACTCCTCGATGGTCCAGACGACGCTCATCACGAGCAGGTCGTAGGTCTGATACCAGTCTTGTTCGTCGGTCTCGAGGAAGGTCGTACTCGGCGGCCCGCCGGCGCTCGTGACGAGGTGATCGAGGCCGCCGAAGGCGTCGACCGTCTCGGCAACGAGGTGGGTGACGTCGTCCGGATCGGTGATGTCGGTCGGTGTGGCCCGAATCTCACCGTCTGCTGCTTCGGCGATTTTCTCGCGAGCCTCCTCGAGTCGCTGTTCGTCGCGGCCACAGAGCATCACGTTCGCACCCGCTGTGGCCAGTGCCTGGGCGCTCGCGAAGCCGAGACCGCTCGAGGAGGCCGTCACCAGTGCGCTGTTACCGTCGAGATCGAGATCCATGTGCGGGTAGACGGCGAGGAGCTACTAAGTAGCGATGTCGGCGGAAATCGATGCGGACGGTGGTGTGGGAGGGACGAATCGGAAACGGACGTCCGCAGGGACGAAACGACTTCGCTTCAGTCAGCACCCAGTTCGTCGAAGTAGAGCGACTGTTGTTCGTCGGGTGCGGGCGACGTCAGCAGTGAGACGCCGACGGTGGCGACGAGTCCGAGACCCATCCCGACGAGGCCGGCCGTCCAGCCGGCGTAAACGCGCGGAACGACGGCGACGAAGAGACTCGAGAGGTAGAACGCCTGACTGAGGACGATTCCGGCGGTGATGCCGGCTCGAGTCGTCCGTCGCCAGTAGAGGGCGACCATCACGGGGAGGGCGAGTTGGGCGAAGCCGCTGAATGCCGCGTCGCCGAGTTCGAAGAGCGTCGCGGGGTTCCAGAGGCTGGCGACGAACGCTGCCGTAGCGAAGATCACGACGCCGACTCGAGCGAGGTAATCTTCGCGGTGTTCGGAGAGGTCCGCCTCGACGAACGGTCGGTAGAGATCCCGCGTAAAGTACGACGAGCCCGACAGCAACATCGAGTCCGACGACGACATCATCGCAGCCATCGCCCCGGCGATAACCAGCGCGGCGAACCAGACGGGCGTGTACTCCGCGAGCACGACCGGTAACACGTTCTCGCCCTCCGGAATCGTCACGTCGAGTCCGCGAGCCCACGCACCGAGCATGAACGAGGGGACGAACAGGAGGACACAGAGGATCGGCCACAGCGCGAACGACCGTTTGAGCACCGTTCGCGAACCCGCGGCGAAGAATCGCTGGTTCACCTGCGGGAACATCGCGACGCCGAAGCCGATCGTGATCGCCGTCGAGAGCATCCACTGAACCGTGTAGAAGTCGCTCCCGAGGGCGAGGTGGTGAGCCGCTTCGGCCTCGAGTGCCGACGTCGCCGCACTCGGACCGCCGACGACGGCGAGCACCCAGAGCAGGGCGATCCACGTCGCGAAGAGCATGAACGCCCCCTGTAAGGTGTCGGTCCAGGCGATGCCGCGCATGCCGGCGACGACGACGTAGAGGATCATGAACGCCGTAATGAGCCCTGCACCGACGGCGTAGGGGACGGCTCCCTCGGTCAGGGCCTCGAGGGCCGTGCCTGCGCCCACCTGCTGGAGCATGACGTACGGAAAGAGCCAGAGCAGGCTGATGCCCGCGACGAGGCCGCGAAGCCGTCTCGAGGCGAAGCGGTCGCCGAGCATCTCACAGAGGGTGACGTAGTCGTGGCGCTGGCCGAGCAGCCACTGTTTGTAGCCGATGACGTACCAGAGGATGGCGAAGATGATGCCGTCCATCAGGCCCATGACGAGGACCCACTCGGGGCCTTCCTGATAGGCGACGTTCGGCCCGGCGAAGAACGTAAACGCCGAGAGAAGCGTCGCAAACGTCGTGAAGAGCAAGACGATCGTTCCAAAGGTTCGACTCGCCAGGTAGAAGTCCTCCGCCGTTCGGTCGGTCAGCCGGTAGGCGACCAATCCGACGACTAACGCGAGAATCAGGTAGCCGACGATGATACTGAGCTGGACCGTCAGCGTCACTGGCTGTCACCTCCCATCTCCGAGGCTCGAGTCGAGTTGCCCTCGTCGCTCGAGTCCGTCGTCGCCGAGTTCGATTCGATGCCGATTCCCCAGGCTCGTTGGGTAAACACCCAGAAAACGACCGATGCAACCCCCATCCAGCCGACGTGCCACCAGAGCCACAGCGGTATTCCCCAGACAACGGTACCGTCACCCCAGAGGAACCACGGAATCGCGAGTCCGCAGAGAACGACCGCGACGACGGTCCACCCCCAGACTTCGAGTCGACGCATATGCCGTGGTTGGAGTCGACGTTGGTAATTGTTTCCCTTCAACACGATCGATTGAAGAAATTTTCCTATCGGGCGCTCGAGTGCATGCTGTCCTGCACTTTCCCCAAGGTGAAATCGCTCTTTCAGGGAGGAGAAAGTGTATAGGGGTCGGCAGGCGAATATCACTCGAACTGATATGGCCCGGCTGTTTCCGTTCCGTTCTGAGCCCACAGAATCCGAGGGCCAACCGCGCGTCGTCGACCTTGAGGGCGACGACGCCGACGCCGTGTTTAGCGCGCTCTCGTCGACGACGGCGCGGCGGATCTACGCACGGTTAGACGACGAACCGGGGACACCGAGTGACGTCGCCGACGCGATCGATTCCTCGATACAGAACGTCCGCTATCACCTCGAGAACCTCGAGGAGGCGGGATTGGTCGAGGTCGTCGACACCTGGTACTCCTCGCGAGGGAACGAGATGAGCGTCTACGCGACGACGGACGGGCCGTTGATCGTCACGAGCGACGAATCTGCCGCGAATCGGCTGCGCGAAGCCCTCTCGAGGTTCGTCGGCGGTCTCACCGTCCTCGCCGGAGGGAGTCTGCTGGTCCAACTCGGACTGACCAACTGGGCCGAATCGGCCGCCGACGGTTCTGCTGGCGGTGCTGGTGCACCGGCTGGAACTGACGACGCTGACGGCACCGACGACACAGACGAGACTGGCGGTGATGGAGCCGATACCGAGGGGGACGATGTCGACGGAGCCGACGCCGATGGAACGGACGACTCGAGTGCCGACGACGAAACAGACGACGATTTCGGCGCGCAGGATGCGGACTCCGACGACGAAGCGTCCGGCGAGGACAGCACTGATGGCGACGGTGCAGACGGTGACGGCGCAGGTGGGGAATCGACAACCGGTGACGGTTCACTCGAGGGAACAGGGGACGGAATGGCGGAGGTCGCAGAGGTACTGTTCACGACGGTGCCCCCGGGTCTACTCTTTTTCCTCGGCGGGTCGGTCGTCTTGCTCGCCGTGACGGCGTACTGGTACTGGGTTCGGCCAGCGTACTGAGTGGCCTCGTACTCCTTTCGTGTAGCGTTTTGCTCACGCTCTCGTGACGATAGTGATGATGTACAGGTCAACAGCTATTTCCCCGTCACGGCCCAAAATCTAGGTAACCGCTTGTGGTACCGTGTCTGCGGTATCGCATCCGAGGGGAGATACCATGGAAGACACCTCGAAATACCTCATCCACGCTGACGTTACGGCAGACGGGGTCGTCGAGCGAAGCGACGTCGTCGGGGCCATCTTCGGCCAGACGGAAGGCTTGCTCGGCGACGATCTCGACCTCCGCGACCTCCGGCAATCGGGGAAAGTTGGGCGCATCGACGTCAAAATATCGAGCACCGCCGGCCAGTCACACGGCCATCTGACTATCGCGACCAGCCTCGACAAGGTCGAAACCGCGACGCTCGCAGCCTCACTCGAGACGACCAATCGCGTCGGCCCGTGTCACGCCGACCTCGAGGTCACGGAGATCGAAGACGTTCGCGCGGCCAAACGCAAGGAGGTCGTCGATCGAGCGAAGGAACTCCTGCAGACGGGATTCGACGACTCCGTGATGAGCTCCGAGGAGATACTCTCGGAAGTCCGCCAACACGTTCGCGTCGAGGACATCACCGAGTACGAGGGCCTTCCCGCCGGGCCGCGAGTGACCGACAGCGACGCGATAATCGTGGTCGAAGGCCGCTCGGACGTGCTCACCTTGCTCAAGTACGGCGTCAAAAACGCCATCGCAGTCGAGGGGACCAACGTTCCCGACGCCGTGGCCGAACTCTCACACCACCGGACGGTGACGGCGTTTCTCGACGGCGACCGCGGTGGCGACCTCATCTTCGAAGAACTCGCGCAGGTCGGCGACATCGACTACGTGGCGTTCGCGCCGTCGGGCACCTCCGTCGAGGAGCTCGATCACCACCAATTGTTCGCCTCGCTGCGAAACAAAGCACCCTACGACGTCGTCTCGGGGGTAAACGAACCGCGGGAGGCGGTTGCTGCGACGGACGGCAGTTCGACCCCCGCACCGGCACCGACGGAGGCTGAGCGCAACTCGCCCCCGAACGCGACGGGATCGACGCCGACGACTCGAGACGTCTCAGACGCGCCCGCGATTTCCACCCCCACTGACGACGCGACGACGACGCGCTCGTCAACACGTTCGGATGCACTCGAGGACACGGACACGGACGCCGACGCGGTCGATTCGCCCCCCACATCTCGCGATGCGACGCCACCGCAGGCACTCGAGGACGATTCCGAGTCACCTCGGACCGTTTACGAGCACGCGACGGCGGTCATCCGAGCGGAGACCGACACCGTCCGATTCCTCGACGCCGACGGTGAGCCGATCGACGAAGCGCCCGCCGGGGAGGTCTACGACGAACTCGAGGGACTCGAGTCGGCTCCGACGACGGTCGTTCTCGACGATATCCTCGACCAGCGAGTGCTCGACCTGGCGGCTGACCGCGGCGTCGAACGGATCGTCGCCCAGTCGCTCGGTCAGTTCACCAAGCGGCCGACGGGCGTACAGATACACGCAATCGACGACATCGCCGCGGAGCCACCCGAGACGGAGTAACCCTTCAGCTCTCGGTTTCTTCCGGACTTCTTGAAGATGCTCGGACCGACGTGTTGATACCCGTGCCGGCGTACGATTCGCTCGAGATGTCCCCGCCACCGACGGCCGCACTCGCCTTGCTCGGACTCTGGATACTCGTCGTGTTCGCCGCGACGAACGCGGCTGCGTACTCCCAGTGGTGGTCGAGTACGGAGTTCGATTCGACGGCAGACGAGCCGAACTGACTGAATTTCTCTGTTGTTCTCCTCAGCCGAAGACAGCGAACGAGACGACGAGGAGTGCACAGATTATCGCTCCAGAGAGCGTCGCGAGGAAGTTTACACCCTGATTGCCAAGCACCGTCCCCTCGAGCGTCGCTCCCAGCAGACTGTCGACGGTCATCCCGACGATGCCGGCCGTGACGATGATGACGGCACCGACGACGGTGACCTCGGGAAAGAGGAGGTAGGAGATGCCGGCGACGACCACTGCACCGGCGATACCGGCGACTTCACCCTGCCAGGTGACGCCGCCGTCGGTGCCCGGTTCGACGGGCTCGAGGGTCGTGATCAGTCGGGGCGTCTCGAAGACACTGCCGATCTCACTCGAGAGGGTGTCGCTCATGGCCGTCGCCACGGAGCCGGCGAAGGCGAACAGAAACAGCGTCGGTTCGGGGTCGCCGGGTACGAGCGAGGCCGAACTGGCGGCGTAGCCGAGGACGGCGATGATCGCGACCGCTGCGTTCCCGAGGACGTTCCCGCTGCCGCGTGCGCCGTCGTTCGCTTCGGCGACGCCCATTTCCGCTTTCTCTTCGTACCGGAACTTCGAGGAGAGGCCGCCGATCGCGAAAAAGGAGATCAAGACGACGAACCAGCCGTATCCACCGAGGACGATCGTCAGCAATCCGAGCAACACGCCGGTAAGCATCCCCGCGATGGAGGCCGTCTCGAGGGCGTAGGAGGCGTAGCCGAAGGCTGCAGTGATTGCGAGTGCGAGGACGATTTCGCCGCCCGTCAGCGAGAGTGCTGGCTCGAGTTCGGCGAGTAGCCAGCCCAGGAGGCCGACCGAGAGCATGACGATCGGGTCGTCGCGTGCGAGGAAGATGTCGCGTAACAGGGCGGCGAGGAGCGCGCCACTGGCGCCGAGAAAGAGCATCGTCGGAACGCTCGAACTGATCGTTTCCTGAGCGCCGCTTTCGGCAGTGAACGCGTACGTAACGGCCTGTCCTGTGACGGCTCCACCGGTGGCGACCAAACAGAAGACCGCCACGGGGACGATGGTGTGATCGATTCGTCGCCGGGTAAGCTGTTCCGCGACGTTGCCGTAGCCGATGAGCAACACGGTGGCGACGAAGATGGCGACCGACATCGACGTCGTAACCGAGATGAGTCCGAGCGTCACGGCCGCGAGAACGAAGGTGATGAGTCCGTACAGCCGCCCGTCCTCGTAATCGCCGGGGTACGCGAGGAGGTCGAAGAGCGGTCCGTTGGTGACGGCAAACGCACCCAGAATGACCGTGGCTGCGATCGCAGCGCCAACCCACGGGCCGCCGACCGGGACGGCGAGGGCGAGCGTACAAAGGAGTGCAAACGCACCTGCCCGCCGAACGGCTGCTGTCACGATATCGAGTCCTTTCTGTGGCGATTACTTGAAGGTTCGTGAACCGTTCCGAACCCGCTCACACCCGTGTTTTCGCCAGCCTCAGTGAGTTACGAACCGGGCACCGTCCTCGAGTGTGCACGACCGAACGGTCCGTTCGGTTTCGCGTTCCCGTGGCGTGAAAACCCGTAACCGGTATAGGAACGGGCGGGAAACGCTCTCGCTGTGGGAGTGTACGAACAGTATCTGTCGCTTCGCATTCGCCGCCACGAGGGTGAGCCGCCGGACCACATCGCCCTCGTCCTCACCGAACGGGATCTACTCGAGCGCGGAGCGTACGAGACGCTGACCGACTGTTTCGGCTGGGCGTTCGAGTACGCCTCGCAGGTAACGGTGTACGTGAGCGTTCTCGACACGGCTGCCGTTCCGGCGTTACGACGAGAACTCGAGACGATCGAGGCACCGCAACCGGTTGCCGTTCGCGGACCGGACGACCGGACGCGCGCCGACGCGCCGATTCGGATCGGGATCGGTCTCGGGGGAAAACACGAGTTCACCAGCGCCGTCAGGACGCTCGCGACGCGGGTCGAAGACGGCGAACTCGAGCCCGACGAGATCGACGACGAGCAGGTCGAAGAACATCTGATCTTTCCCTCCGAACCCGACCTCGTCGTCAAAACCGGTGCCGAGCGACTCTCCGATTTCATGATCTGGCAATCGGTGTACTCGGAGCTGTACTTCACCGACGTCAACTGGCGCGATCTCCGCAAACGAGACTTCTTGCGTGCCGTTCGAGAGTACTGCAATCGCTCTCGACGGTTCGGTCGATAAGGAACGTCGGTTACCGATCTACCCCTGTGCGCACCGGCGTCTCGACGGTTTCCACTACCACACCGAGTGGGTCCTCGAGTCCGACGATCGGCCCGTCGACGGACAACTCCTCGCCCTGTAATTCGTAGCCGAGAACGCCATAATCCTCGAGTTTTGGCAGTATCTCGTGGACGAGTGACACGCGTGCACGCTCCAGTGAGACTCCGTCGAGACGCGTCATTCCCGACGCGAGAGACTCGAGTGTGAGTGTCGGCTCGGCCCTCGAGAGGAGATAGATGCTGATCCGTGTCCGACCGGTTGCGAGGATGGAGTACGCCGTCTCGACGGACAGATCGGCCACCCGTGCAAATCTGTCGATGTCGATACGAATGTGGGACGGTGACATGGTTACTGATGCACGAATGACAACTATAGCTCTTGTGGAACAATGCTGTCACGTCGAGCATGAGACTACTGCGAAACTGTCGTCTGAGGCGCCTCAAACGGGTGTTGTAACGGTTTCCGATAATCTCCTCCGGAGGCAGCGACCACCGATAAAGAACCACAACAGCCCCTCAGTCCGCGGCCTGCCCGCTCGAGTCGAGTCCGTCGGCGTGGGCGTTCTCGGCCGTCTCGAACTCTTCTGGATCAGGTTGCTCGCCGGAGGGCAGTGAGTCGCGGAATCGTTCGACGACCGATTTCGCTTCGACGAGTTCGGGATCGCTGACGGCTCCGAGGAGGGCGATGGCTCGCCGTGCGCGGGTTCGTCGCCAGGACTCCTCGCGGTGCTCGTAGGTCCGAATTCCGCGGAGGAAGTCCGCCTTGGAGAACTCCGGCCAGTAGGGTGCACAGAAGAAGACCGCCGCTTCGTTTCCGTTGGCGTGCCACGGCAGGAAGTTCGAGGTCCGTTCGTCCCCGCCCGTTCGGATGATCAAGTCGACGTCGCGAACCGGGCGGTCGTAGAGTCGGTTTTCGATCGTCTCGACGGTGATCTCTCCGGGCTCGAGCCCCTCGCGCTCGACGTCCGTCGCGACGCCCTGAACCGCCTCGAGCAGTTGTGACCGGCCGCCGTAGGCGAGGGCGATGTTGAGAACGAACTGGTCGTAGCTTCGGGTCCGGCGTTCGGCGTACTCGACGGCGTCGCGGACGCGTTCGGGGAGGCGTTCGACCTCGCCGAGGGCGCGAATCTGGACGCCGTTGTCGTGAACCCTATCGGCGTCGGCGAACTCGCGGAGTTTCTCACAGAGCAGGTCGAACAGCGCCTCGTTTTCTTCTTCCGGGCGGTCGAAGTTCTCCGTCGAGAACGTGTACAGCGTGAGTTCCTCGACGCCGATTTCCTGACACCACTCGAGGACCTGTTCGGTCGTCTGGACGCCTTCGCGGTGGCCGTCGGTCGCGTCGTCACCCTTCCGACGGGCGTACCGTCTGTTCCCGTCTTGAATAACTGCAACGTGCGTCGGCGCGCCGGAAACCTCTCTCGAGAGCACCTCCTCGTAGACTGCATCGACGCGTTGCCGGAGCCAGCGCTTCATTGGCGAACAAAAGGTCAGCGATCCCTATGTGTCTTGTGTGGTATACGACACCATGAGAACGAAAGGGGCGTTACGAACGGGGGAAATCGTGACGGCTATCAGTTCGGCGTGCTTCGCGGTGAACAATGGCAGACACCATCGACGACGACCTCTATCGGCGGACCAAGGCGTTGCTCGAGCCGGGCGAAATCGACCTCAACGGTGCGATCGTCCACACCGACTACGACGGGCAAGCGGACGTCCAGATGATGCAGGCGACAATCGACGTCGGCGACGTTATCGCTACTCACTCGGGCCACGACCCGACCGACTGTTACGTCTACTCGGGCAACGACGATACCGATTTTTCCTCGAACCAGCACCAGGGGCTGACACTCGAGGACGAGGAATTCGTCTGGGAGTGCCAGCAACTCCTGCGAGAGGGGAGTTTCGACATCGTGATCTACTACCGAGCGAGCGCCGATCACGAGGCGATTCTCGACGACATCCGCGACCTCGGCTTCGACGTCACGGGCGTTCGCGGCGACTAAAGGACGGATTGTTTATCAGCGAGCAGTACCGAGCAGAGGTATGACTTCGGACGTCGACCTCACCGAACGCGAACGGGCGGTCGTCAACGCCTTTCAGGGCGGCTTTCCCGTCACAGAACGTCCCTTCGAACCCGCAGCAACAGCCATGCGCGACCGGGGGATTGACATCGACGCGACGGCGCTGCTCGAGACGATTCGTGACCTAGACGAGCGCGGCGTACTCTCTCGTTTCGGCCCGCTCGTCAACGCACAGGAGATCGGCGGTGCGGCGACACTGGTCGCCATGCACGCCCCCGACGAGCGTTTCGACGAGGTCGTCGAGACCGTCAACGACCACCGCGAGGTCGCACACAACTACGAACGCGAGCATCCGTACCTGAACGTCTGGTTCGTCGTGAGCGTTGCCAAAGCCCAACGGGTCGAGGCGGTCCTCGAGCAGATCGAGACCGAAACCGGCCAGGAGACGTACAACCTGCCCAAACAACAGGAGTTTCGCGTCGAAGCCAAATTCTACGTCGACGGGCCGCTCGGCCCCTCGGACTCGAACTCGAACTCGAGCGAGTCGACCACACCGGGCATCGACTGCTCGGCCCTCGGTCCCGACGTAACCCCGACGGACGCGTCCACGTTGACTCCCGCCGAACGCGACCTCGTCCTCGAGGTTCAGGGCGGACTGCCCCTTACCGAGACCCCATACGCAGACGTGGCCGACGCGATCGACCAGGACCGCGAGTGGGTACTCGAGACCACGAAACGCTTCGATCGAGAGGGCAAGATTCGACGCATCGGCGTCGTCCCGAATCACTACGCGCTCGGCTACACGGAAAACGGGATGACCGTCTGGAACGTCCCCGACGAACTCGTGAGCGAGGTCGGCCCCGAAGTTGCCTCGCTGCCGTTCGTCACGCACTGCTACGAACGGCCGCGCCACGAGGGCGTCTGGCCGTACAACTTCTTCGCGATGACACACGGCCGCAGCGAGGCCGAAAGCGACCGGCGCATCGAGCAGGTTCGCGATACGATGGCCGAGTACTGGGACGTCGACGATGACGACTGGGATTCGTTGTTTTCGACGCAAATATTGAAGAAAACGGGTATTCGGCTCGCGGAGCGAGCGGACGCGAACACAACGGGAGGTGACGAACTGCAAACATGATTTGTCCGCGAGCGACCGCAGGGAGCGAGCGGCGTTTTTTGGTCTCTTCGCGAGCGGCGCGAGCGAAGGTCAGCGAGAGCGCTGCTCTCGCCGGACAGAGTTTTTGCGCGAGTGGTCCGCTCCGCGGACCCGAGTCGAAAAACGGTGGGCACGGATGATTCCACTGCTGCACGATTTCTCGAGTGCTCGCGTTCTCGTCTTCGGCGGCGGCTCGGTCGGCGCACGAAAGGCCCGCAGATTCGCTCGAGAGGCCGACGTCGTCGTCGTGAGCCCCGAGTTCACCGACGAGTCCTTCGGCGGCGCGTCCCTGGTTCGGGCCGCACCCGAGCCAGCCGAGATCGACGACTGGCTCGAGCGCGTCGACCCCGCACTGGTCGTCGCCGCGACGAGCGACGAGGCGATCAACGACGCGATCGAACGAGCGACTCGAACCCGCAGTATCTTGCTCAACCGCGCGGATCGCTCGGGGGAACGCGACGCGGGAAGCGTCGTCGTGCCTGCAACCGTTCGGGAAGACCCGGTCGTCGTCTCGATCGCGACCGGCGGGACGGCACCCGCCGTGAGCAAACATCTCCGACGGGAACTCGAAGAGACGCTCGAGGGAGCGGGCGAGATGGCTCGACTCTGTGGCGAACTCAGGGGGGAACTCAAATCGCGAGACGTGTCGCCCGAACGCCGTCGGGAGATCGTCACCGACGTCGTCGAACGTCCTGGCGTTTGGACAGCTTTACGTACGGGTGCTCCTAACTGTGGGCAAGTGATTGAGGACGTGCTGAGCGAAGAACTGCCTACTGAGGGTGATCGATCGTGATCCCGTCCGGCGTCGTAACCGGTGCACGCGTCACCCACGAAAGCGGGAGTGTCGACGACCTCGCCGCCGCGAGCCCCGAGAGTCAACGACACGGCGTGACGGACCTGCGCTCCGTCCCAGCGATCGAAGAGGCGTACGTCCTCTCGACGTGTAACCGAGTCGAAGCGTACGTCGTCGCCAGTGACGCCGCCGTCGGTCGTGTCGCCGTCTCCCAGTTTTTCGACGATGTCGACGACGACAGCGTGGTCGTCACGGACCACGACGAGAGCCTTCGACACCTCCTCTCCGTCGCGGCCGGCCTCGAGTCGGTCGTTCTCGGCGAAGACCAGATTCTCGGCCAGGTTCGAACAGCCTACGAGGACGCCCAGAGCGCCGGCGGCATCGGCGAAATGCTCGAGGCTGCCGTCACGAAGGCTATCCACGTCGGCGAACGAGCGCGAACCGAGACCGAAATCAACGAGGGAATCGTCTCGCTGGGCTCGGCGGCGACCCAACTCGCCGCACAGGAACGCTCGCTCGAGGGCGTTCGCGCGCTCGTCGTCGGGGCCGGCGAGATGGGGCAACTCGCGGCTCGAAACCTCGCAGACGCGGGCGTCTCGGAGGTCGTGGTCGCCAACCGAACGGTCGACCACGCCGAACACCTCGCGAGCGAACTCGAGGCAACGGCCAGTGCGACGTCGCTGTCGGCACTCGAGTCCCTCGCAAGCGACGTCGCCGTCGTCGTCACGGCTACCGGGAGCGCCGAACCGGTACTCGAGGAGACGCACTTCGAATCCGGCGGCTCCGCCGAGAGCGCGGACAGTTGTTCGACTGCCGGAGACGATTCGACGCGAGTCGTCGTCGACCTCGGCCAACCTCGAGACGTCGCGCCGGCAGCCGACGACCTCCCGTCGGTGAGCGTCTACGATCTGGACGACCTCGAGTCGATTACGGCCGCCACCCGCGAGCAACGCGCCGACGCGGCTCTCGAGGTCGAATCGATGGTCGATGCCGAGTTCGAGTTGCTCTGTGAGCAGTACAAACGTGCTCGCGCGGACGAGGTCATCGCCGCGATGTACGAATCCGCCGAGCGAATGAAACAGCGCGAACTCGAGACGGCGCTCTCGCGACTCGAGGGCGAGGAGTTTTCACCCGCTCAGCGAGAAATCGTCGAGTCGATGGCCGACGCGTTAGTCAATCAACTGCTCGCGCCGCCAACCAAGAGCCTCCGCGAAGCCGCTGCAGAAGACGACTGGAGCACGATCAACACCGCACTCCAGTTGTTCGATCCGGAGTTCGGCGGCGACGACGGCCCGATCGCGCCACCGTTGCCGACCGAGACGGTCGCGACCGAATCCGGACTCGAGGCCACGGACGACGATTAACGCGGAACGGACTCGTCACGGTGTGTGAACGATTGGCACGTAATGAGGAAGTTTTCCGAGAGAGTAGCTGGCTTTCGAGTAACCAGCCAGTTTTTGTGTGACCACCACTCGAGCGTTAGTGCCAGAGCTTCGTCGCGTCGACGACCTCGAGATCGTCGTCGGCGTCGACTTCCCAGATCCGGAGGACGAGGTGTGCCTTACAGTAGTATTCGGTGGTCTCGATCCCGGTGCGCTCGTTTCTGAGCACGAGCTGGCAGGTGTCAGTATCTGAACACGTTCCAGACCGGTCACACATACGAACATCTCTCCATAGCCGTCTCGATGGTAAGTCCCTGTCGGTGAACACGATTCGCGCGATCCGTCGACACGCAATCATTATTTGGATGGATTCCGTTCGAGTGCGTATGGCCGACCTGCTTTCCGACGACGAAATCGAGGCGCAGCTGCCCGACGAGTGGACGCGTGAGGGAGACGAAATCGTTCGAACGTACGAGTTCGACGACTACCTCCGCGGCGTCAACTTCGCCCAGATGGTCGGCGAAATCGCCGAAGCGCAGTTTCACCACCCCGAAACCATCATCCGCTACGAGGAAGTCGAAATTCGACTGACCTCCCACGAGGAAGGGGGCATTACCGACGAGGATATCGACATGGCCGAACTCATCGAATCCGAGCGAAACGCCTGAGGCGATGGAGGCCCAGTACGTCTTTCGCGCCCGACTCCACCTCGAGTCCGAGCGCCCCGACGTTCACCTCGAGCCGTCGACCGCCGAACCGACGGTGACCGTCTTCTTCGATGCCGCCGAACCGGGCACCGACGGCTGGAAATTCTTCCGAGAGACGCTGTGGCGCGGCGAGGTGAACGATGAGGCGTACGGTCGGACCCTCCTCGAGGAGTGGCTCGGCGAACCGGTTGAATCCGTCTCGTTTCGGGAACTGCAGGTCGACGAGGCGTATTTCGAGGCGTTCAAAGACGAAATCGCGGGCGACCTTGAGGCGTTCAACGCCGACGACGTCTCTTCTGTCCTTTCGAAGTACTTCGGCTCGAGCATTCGCGTCCTCGAGTAATACGCTGGTCGTGGACGCTGGCCGCGGCTCGTTCGTCTCCTCGAGTAATCGATCGGTCGTGGCTCTTGCAGGCAGTATCTGCTTTTTCCCCGACGGTGAACCACCGATCATGTGTGCATCGTTGACAGACGAAGACGTCGGCAAACTCGTCGAACGGGCCGACGGCCGGGTGATCGGAACCGTCGACTCGCTCGAGGGAGGAACGGTTCGCGTCGAGCCAGCGCCCGACGCACTCGACACCATCAAGGCCCGATTCGGGTGGGGTGACCTCGGCGAACCGTTCACGCTCGAGGAGAGCGACGTTCGAGAGACGTCTGACACCCGCGTTCACCTCGAAGAGGGGTTTCGGCCGAGCGACCGCGACCGAACCGGTGAGACGGCAGACGACGCGTCGGACGGTGAGGTGCGAGCCACTGATCAGTCGACTCCTGGTCCCGAAGAGCCCCGGAATCGCTCGGATCCCTGAGGTGTCCACTCGAGTCGACTTGCCGCTTGCAGGCACCATCGGCTTGCCCGGCGTCCGAGTAGTCTTCGCTATGAGCGCTCGTCTTACGCCGAACGACGTCGGGAAACCCGTCGAAAACGCCGCGGGGGAACGCGTCGCCGTCGTCACCTCGGTCGACCGCGATATCGCGTACGTCAGGCCGGCTACCGATTCACTCGAGTCGACCACCTCGTCGATCGGTTGGGACGGCATCGTCGAGCAAAGCCACGGCCTGCAAAGCGATGCCGTCCGCGAGGTTACCGACGATGCCATCCGACTCGAAGGCGAGTTACCGTCGACCGACGATACCGTTACTCCCGCCCTCGACGGCGGGGGCTCGCCCGACGAAGCGTAACGGCGTAGTGACTGCCACGGTAGGGACACAACGCGGACGAGCGCGCCTCCTTATTGGACGAAGTACACGGTCGCCCTCCACCCCTTCGGCCGATCCGTGTTGCGTGTTCCGGCCCGGAAATTACACCGTTGGTCGTGATTAGAGGGGGTATGTCACGACGAGACGCCGACAGTGGACACAGCGCCGTCGACGACGCCGGCTCGGACGAGCACCAGTCGGTCGTCTTCGTTCACGGCGCGATGTTCACGCGAAAACTCTGGCTCCCGCAGGTTCGCGGGCTCGCAGACGATTATCACACGGTCGCGTTCGATCTCCCCGGTCACGGTGACCGCGCGAACGAACCGTTTCGGATGAACCCGGCAATCGCCGTCCTCGAGCACGTGATCGAGGCGGAAACGGACGGCAGCGCGGTGGTGGTCGGCCTCTCGCTCGGCGGGTACGTCGCCACGGAGTACGCCTATCGCTACCCCGACGACGTCGACGGACTGGTTTTGACCGGCTCGAGCGCGAACCCCGTCGGCGGAATGGAGACGCTTACTCGAGGGGTTGGAACGCTGGCTCGTCTCGCGACGAACCCGGACGTCGGGGAACGCGCCGTCCAGCGACTAGGGGAGCGGTGGGTTCGAAATCGGGACCTCCCGACAGACGTCGAAGCGGCGATTATCGAGGCGGGGATCTATCCAAGACAGTTCGGCAACGCCGGTCCGGAGATCGCCGGCGAAGATTTTCGCGCGAAACTCTCGACGTATCCCGGCCCGACGCTCGTGCTAAACGGCGAGCACGACAAAATCATGCGACGAGGAGAACGAGCGCACGCCGGCGCGGCCCAGGACGCCCGGCTTGAGGTGCTCGCAGGCGTCGGTCACATCTGCAATCTCCACCGACCGGCGACGTACACGGATCGTGTTCGACGCTTCCTGCGCCAGCGCGTCGTCACGACGCAGTAAGGGCTCGTGGATGTCTCGAGTCGGGTGAACGGTGGATAACAGCCGGTCTCGTGGGTGCTCAGGAGCGTCGGTCGCCGATCGCATCGCGGAGGCGCCCGGGGAGTCCGAGGATGGAGATTCCAAAGCCGAACAGGACCATCAGCGCGTAGACGCCGAGCGTCGAGGTCCAGACGACGAACATCGCGAGGACGGCCCAGCCGCCCGAAAGGAAGTAAAACGCCGCGATGGACATCGCCGTGCCGTACAACAAGACGAGGTACGGTCCCCAGTCGTGGGCGTGGCCGCGACGGAGTTTTCGGCGAACGTAGCGTTTGAGATCACCCTCGAGCGAGTCCTTTTCGACGGTTCGGCGCTCGACGTTATCCTCGAACGAGTCGACTCGGTCGCGAAGCCGTTCGATCTCCTCTCGAAGGGCTTCGGGATCGTCGGATCGATCTCGAGTCCGAGCGCGCTGTCGGGGACTCGAGTCGGTTTCTGACGGCTGCGTGGCCGTGGCTGCCTCCTCCTCCGTCGTCCCCTCGTCGGCACCCGTGGCGTCGTCGGTCATCGCTTCTATGGAAACCTGTCGTCGGCCGGGACTTTGTAGCTGCCGATCCGCTTCACGGTCGGCGAGGACCGCGTTGAGCACCGCACCGAAGACGAGGATGATCGCTCCGACGTACAGCCAGATGAGCACGAGGAAGACGACACCAATCGCGCCGTAGAGGGCGTATCCACCCGTCAACTCGGTATAGACGGAGAACGTTCGACTCAGTGCGAACCAGCCGATTGCGGCGACTACCGTCCCCGGCAGCGCCTCCCATAGGCTGACGTTCGAGTCCGGGAAGATGACGTACAGCGGTAAGAACGTGACGACCAGTCCGAGGACGATGAACAGGGGACCGACGACGCTCGTCCCGAAAACGGGGAGCACGCGGAAGAGATACTCGAGGCCGCCGACGATCGTCAGCCCGAACGCGATCGCGAGGAAGACGATCATCGCGTCCCAGGCGGTGTCGACGAACGACTTCGAGGCGGCGGTGCCGTAAATCTGTGAGAACGCTCGATCGAGACCGCGCAGGACGCGACTGGCACCCCACAACAATCCGAGCGCGCCGAAGACGGTGGCACTCTGGCGGTTCGTCTCGTCGAGCACCGTCTCCGCGAGGAGTTCCTGTGCTGAGGGCGTGAGGATGTCACTCGCCGCAGCCGTCAGCTGGGAGGCGAGCGCTTCGCCGCCGATCGAGGCGGCGATCCCCAACCCGAGTAGCAACATCGGCACGAGCGAAATGAAGCCATAGAAGGCGACGGCGGCCGCGAGCAGCGTCAGCTGTTGGTGACGAGCGACGCTGATTAGTTCGCGTGCGACCTCGAGGAGCTGGTTGCGATCGAGCACTACTGACCCCCTACGAGGGCCAGCGACGTATGTCGTTCTGTGGCATACTCTGGGGCGAACCGGCGTTGGCTCGCACCATCGGCCACTGACCAGCGCGAACGTACTTACTCGAGCGAGTCGCTCGTCGCGTCGAACATTTTGCCGACGCTCGCGTCCGTCTTGAACGTCGTCCCCCCGTAGTGCGCTGGTGACGCCTCGTATCCGGCTTTTCGGAGGTCAGCGAGGAAGTCGTCCATCGCGTTCGCGGGCAGCCCCCAGTTCTTACACAACTTGTGCTGATCGTAGTGGGTCGGCTCGTCGAGTTCCTCCTCGAGCATTACACAGAGTTCACGGCCCTTCTCGGCGGTTCCGAACGCGTCGGGAATTCGCTCGCGAACGTCGGCGACGAACTCGCGGTCGCGATACGGGCCGAGCCAGATCGGCCCGGCGACGAGAAGCCGTTCGCCCCCGCAGTTCGGACAGGTCTCGAGTGGGTTCGCGATTAGGCCGTGTTCGGCCTCCCGGTAGAGACAGTCCTCACAACTCGAGACGTATCCCAGGTGCTCGAGTGCGGCGTCGGCCGCGGTTGGCTTGCGATCTAACTCGAGGTAGGTTCGCACGTAGTGACTGGTCGCGTGGGTGAGGATTGGCTCGACGCCGACGTCGAAGCGGGCGGCGCTGCGAGCGAGCGCGGAGAGGAGGATTCGCACGCCCATCTCGGGGTGGTAGTCCGTGTTCTGTGGGACGGCGCTGTAGGAACGCACGCCGCTATTGAAGTGTGCTCCACACAGCGGCGCGGTGTCGGTCGCGGTCACACAAACCAGATCCCGACACCGAGAAAAGGCAGCGTCAGCGAAGGGCATCGGCGTCCCGTAGGGATCGAGGTCGATCACGTCAAACATCGACTCGTGCATGAGGGCGGTGACGTTTCGGTGTTCGACGCAGGCGTCCTCGAGGCCGTTTCGCTCGAGATTGGCTCGAGCGAGGTCGACAGCGTCGGGTTCGACGTCACAGCAGGTCACGTCCCAGCCGTCGTCGGCCGCCCGAACCCCGCGAATGCCACTCGCCGCCATCGCGTCGAGGTACGAGTCGGCGCGATCCTCGCGCTCGCGAAACGCACGCAGCGTCGCGATCGTTAGATCTCGGTTCAACTCCTGTCGGGGGTTGTAGAACACCGACTCCTCGACGCCTTCGGTCTGTTCGCCGGGGACCTCGAGTTCGACCCCACCCTCGGTGACGCGCATACACTCTCTCGAGGGTAGCGGGCGAAAAACGGTGTGGTCTCGCTCGACATCGACGATGGACAACCGAACCGATTTTACAGTTGCGAACACAGTTCCGGTCGTGCCGGAGGCTAACCCAGTCGAACAGTGGCAGGCCGCCCTCGAGGAAGCGGGCGAACTCACGCCGGAACTCGTCGAGCAGATTACCGGCGTGCACGACGACCGGGGGGTCCGTGCGATCGAAGCTGTCGGCGAGGGTCGGGTGAAGGCCTACCAGGACTTTACGATCGTCGTCGGCTACGAAGACGAGTACATCGTCGAAGCCGAGGGCTGTACTTGCAAAGATAGCGAGTACAATTTAGACGACGATGATCCGACCGAACAGTGTTGGCACGTCCTCGCCGTCGCGATCGCTCGCCGGGTCGGTCACGTCGATTACCACGATATGTGGTACTCAGAGGTTCGCGAACTGTTGTAGAGGTACGTCGCGGTCATTGTCAGTGCAGCTCTCGACGACGTTCCGCAGATCTGCTCTATTGAATCATTTGACAAGTGATGGATTTTGGAAATTCTCCTGAGTAAAGGGCGAATATCCTACAAAGCATGCTCAATTAGACGACGAACGGAGAATCGCTGAATGTCTCGACTGCGGAAATGCATATGCGGCTAAGGTATGGCCAGACGAGACGATCTAACCAATCAGGACAAGAAACCGATGTCAATGTGGCTCAACACGGGTAGTTCGTGGAGTCTCTGCAAGATACACGGCGCGAAAGCGGCATGCGTCGAGACCACATAGTGAAGAAATCGAGGTCGGTCGGAACAGCTGAACGAACGATCGATGGGTTACGAGACAGGAAGCGTGAACGAGAACGTCGATCCTTCGCCCGGTTCGGACTCGACCCATAGTTCACCGTCGTGACGTTCCACGATCCGTTGACAGAGGGCCAGGCCAATGCCGGTTCCCGGGTGTTCGTCGCTCGTGTGGAGCCGCTGGAACACCTCGAACACGCGATCCTGATTGTCAGAATCGATCCCGATCCCGTGGTCGTGGACTGTAATGCGCCACCGACTATCGGCACGTTCGGCGGTGATGTCGACCCGGGGCGGCTCGTCGCCGCTGTATTCAATCGCGTTGTCCAGCAGGTTCTGGAACACCTGGCGCAACTGGCTGGGGTCACCGACCACCGTCGGCAGGTCGTCGGCCGAAATCTCGGCGTCCGTCTCGTCGATCCGAAGTTGGAGATCGTCCCGAACCTCATCGAGGATCGCGTCGAGATCGACCGGTTCGAACGGCTCCCCTCGCGTTTCGACTCGCGAGTACTCGAGCAAGCCCTCGATC
The DNA here is from genome assembly GCF_900108095.1 of Natronorubrum sediminis. Taxonomy (NCBI): domain Archaea; kingdom Methanobacteriati; phylum Methanobacteriota; class Halobacteria; order Halobacteriales; family Natrialbaceae; genus Natronorubrum; species Natronorubrum sediminis. Next base: position 981,413 of record NZ_FNWL01000001.1, on the reverse strand, counting down.
ATCTCTCGCATCCGCTCGGCGCCGTCGACGGCGAACTCGAGGAACTCCTCGCCGTCATCCTCGAGCGCATCACCGTACCGTTGGTCAAGCAACTGGAGATAGCTCGTCACCATCCGCAGTGGCTCCTGAAGATCGTGTGAGACCGCGTAGGCGAACTGTTCGAGGCGTTCGTTCGACGCCTCGAGTTTGCGTTGGTACTTCCGTCGTTCGGTAACGTCTTGCACGACGATCATCCCTGCGTAGACTTCGTCGTCGGCGTTTCTGACGGGCACGCTATAGACGAACAGGTTTCGATCGAGATACTCGAGCTCGAACGAGTTCGCCTCGCCCTCCAGCGCGGCCTCGAAGTATGGTTCGATCTCTTCGACGATATCGTCCGCGTAAATGTCGTAGACGCTGTTTCCAATCCGATCTTCCGGGGCGACACCGACCACGTCCAGGAACTCCCCGCCGATGGCCGTGTACCGCAGGTCATCGTCGAAGAGGCCGACTGCACCGTTTGGGAAGTTTTCGACGAGCGTCCGGTAACGGCGTTCGGACTCCTCGAGCGCTCGTTCGCGTTCTTTGCGCTCGGTGATGTCTAGTGCTATCGTCATTCCCCCGTGGATCTCGCCATCTTGGTCTGATAGGGGTACGACATGAAGGATCCACTCGCGCCCCTCGGACCTGCCCTCTATCGACTGCTTCTCGCCTTCAAGTGCGACCCGATACACGGGTTCGATCGTTTCGGCTACGTCGTCGGCCCAAACCTCGTGGAGGTGGTTTCCTTCGACGTCGTCCGGCGAGTGGGGGAGGTAGTCGAACGCCTGACCCTCGGCGAGCGTGTACCGAAGCTCCTCGTCGAACTGAGTGACGATCCCGTTCGGGAAGTTCTCGACGAGCGTCCGGTAACGACGTTCGGACTCCTCGAGAGTGCGTTGTTGTTCCCTTCGTTCAGTGATGTCTTCGATACTGAACACGACGCTCTCGATCTCTCCGCGATCGTTGTAGACCGGCGCCCCGTTGACGGAAATCCAGATGCGCTCTCCGTCCGGCCGTGACACGCCGCTGATCTGATCGAACAGCGGTTCCTCGGACTCCATGATCCGCGGAAAGGGGTTCTCGTCGCGCGTGAGCGGTTCGCCGTCAGCGTCGATTTCCTTCCATTCGGAATCGTCGAAGCTGAGGGTGTTGACCTGGTCTTTGCTCCGACCGTATATTTCCTCGGCACGGTTGTTCGCGAATCGCATCTCGCCGTCGCTGCCGACGATCGTGATGCCGATCGGACTCGTTTCGACGACCGTTTCGTAGCGGGCCAGTTCCTGTTCGCGTCGCTTCCGTTCGGTAATGTCGCGGGTGAAGACCGACAGGCCTGATTCTGAGGGATAGATGGCGTTGTGGAACCACTTGTCCCACGGAGGATAGTAGTCTTCGAAGGTCACGAGCTCTTTCGTTTCGAGAGCTTCACACAGCGCGTTCTCGAACGTCTCCGTGAGATTTCCGTTACGAATATCCGATCCAATGGCGGTCTCATCCAGTCCAAACAGGTCTACTGCGGTGTCGTTCAGATAGCGAAAGCGGAGCTCTTCGTCGAGGGCGTAGAAACTGTCCGAAATTCGATCGAAGACCTCGCCGAGGTCGCTATCTACTGCATCTCGTGTAGTCGCATCTCCGTCCGTCGCTGGCTGCCACCAGACGCGCCCGTTGCCTCCGACCTTCTTGGTTTCGAGTTGGTCGTGGTCGACGAGCCGTTCCAGTCGCTCGTAGGCGCTCCGCCGGCCGAGGTCGAACTGTTCTGCGACCTCGGTCGTCGTCCGAGGTTCCCCGCCTTCCTCGAAGATTGCGAGTGTTTCTTGGAGGGTGTCTGTCAACGGTGTCGAACTCATTGCCTCGTTCATGCGCCCTGGCCAAATAAGCCCTCCACTGTTGGAGGGAGTCGTACGGTCGAACGAATCCTCGAAGATGGCTCGCCGACTTCGTGATTTACGGAAGGAACGGGCTCTACGATGTCTGGGACGCTACTGCTGGGGTCGGTGTTCACGCAAGTTCGATGCTGCATCCATCCTCTGTATCTCGCACGCACTTTCTGCCAGCTTCTGAATAGGTTGAGCGTGACGTGCAAGATACAACGCGTATGCCGACTACGCGAAATAAACGATCAAAGGGGTCGTTCACTCCCTCTTCTCTACGTGCTCGGTGGTATCCATTCCGACCATCTCGTTGATAGGACACTTTTGGGTCGTTCCTGTCACGAGGAGAACGATCCCAAGGACGAATGCCACAACGCCGATAACGGCACCAATAGCCCAGAACCCACCAAGAGCGGCTATGCCTGCGATGGCTAGAATACCGCCGATGACGATTCGCCCGAGACGGTCTATACCGCCTACGTTCTTTTTCATGATTCTGTCACCTCCCCTCGTTCATTTGCGTCCTACTGCTGTTAATCGTGGGGACACAATTGTAGGCTCGTTTTTATAGCTGCTGTTTTTACCCTCTGTATTCGGCAGCCAACTTTTATCGACAGGCAGATATTTCAACGGGACCGTAGAACACGGAGTCTCGTCTCACACACCCACCTTTTCCACTCGAGCTCGCTGGTGCGTTTCTCCCTCACTCCGTTCGCTTCGAACCGCGCTCTGCTCACCCGTCGCGCGAAAACCTGTCTGACGAGAGCGATGCTCTCGCTGACCTTCGCTCACTCCGTTCGCGAAGAGACCAAAAAGCCGCTCACTCCTCAGCGCAAATCTCGACGAAGTTCCGACAGCCACCTTTTTCCGCTCGAGTTCGCTCACTGCGTTCGCTCACCCGTCGCGCAAAAACCTGGACCAAAAAACCGCTCACTCCCCGTGGTCGTTCGCGGGACGGTTACTCCTCAGCGCAGATTTCGACGAAATTCCGCAGAATCTGGAGGCCAGTCTCGCCGCTCTTCTCCGGATGGAACTGGGTGCCAAAGACGGTGCCGTCCTCGTTGGCGACGATCGAGGGGAACTCGCGCTCGTAGTCGGTCGTCGCGACTGATGCGTGATCGTCGTCAGGTGCCGCGTAGTAGGAGTGGACGAAGTAGGCGTAGTTCCCATCGACTCCCTCGACGAGCGGATGCTCGCGCTCGACGGTCAGTTCGTTCCAGCCCATGTGGGGGACCTTCTGGCCCTCGGCGAATCGAACGTTCGTCCCCGGAATCAGATCGAGGCCTCGCACGGCGGATTCACCGTCGTTCTCTCCTTCCTCGCTGGTCGTCAGGAGCATCTGCATGCCGAGACAGATGCCAAAGAGCGGCGTATCGCTCTCTGCGACCTCGAGTAAATCCGCTCGAAGTGGGTCGGCGTTCTCGACACCCTCGCGGAAGGCCCCGACGCCCGGCAGGACGACACCATCGGCGTCGGCGAAAGCGTCCGGATCGTCCGTGATCTCGATGTCGGCACCCGCGCGCTCGAGGCCGCGCGTGACGCTTCGGAGGTTCCCCAGTCCGTAGTCGACGATGACGACCGATGCGAGCGATTGGTCGTGAGAAGCCGAAACAGCGTTCATACCGACGTTGGGTGGGGCGCGTTCAAGTGTATTGCTGTTCGGGCGATTGTGGACTCGCGTCTCGAGTGCCTGTCTGCCTCACGTCTCGAGTGCCGATCCGCCCCTCACAGTCGCGCGCTCAGAAGCCGTCGAGTCGAGACTGCCCGCCCTCGCTGCCGTCCACGTCCGCGAGATCCGCCGCCCGGTCGAGTGCATTCGCGAACGTCTCCTCCTGACTTCGGTCGTACAGCGTGGCCGCGGGGTGGACACAGAGTAATACGCGACGGGGCGTCCCCTCGATTCGCACCTCCTCGAGCGAGCCCGCTTCCTTCGTCACCGCGACAGAGCGTCCGAGAAGGTGCTCGCTCGGCACCTTCCCGAGCGTGACGATCACGTCGGGATCGAGGAGGTCGATTTCGTGCTCGAGGTAGCCACGACAGTTCTCGAGTTCGTCCGTCGAGGGGTCGCGATTCTCCGGCGGCCGACAGCGCACGCAGTTCGTGATGCGGACGTCTCCGCGTGCGAGGCCGACGTTCCTGAGGCCGTCGTCGAGGACCGTTCCGCTGCGGCCGACGAACGGTTCGCCCTGCTCGTCTTCGTTCGCGCCGGGCCCCTCACCGACGAACAGCAAATCGGCGTCTTCGGGACCGGTTCCGTTGACGATCTGCGTGCGAGAGTCCACGAGCGCCGGACAGCGAGTACACTCGGTGACGCAGAGTTCGTCGTCGTCCATCGTTCCCATACTGGTGGCTCGAGCGGCCGCCTACTACGTCTTTCCGGTCGCAGGTGCCACGTCGAAAACGAGAGCCGGGTCGCCCTCCCTCGCTCCGCCGTTCGCCTACAGTCCGTACTGTTTGCGGACGAGGTGGGCGATTCCGCGATCCTCGAGGACGTCCATCGGCGCGAGGAGATCGAGTTGCACGACGCCCGGCAGCCGTCCGATCTGGACCCCGCCGGTGAACGTACACCGCGAGCGGACCTCGCCCTCGCTCATCTCGAGGAGGCCAGTCGCGCGGTCGAACGCGTTCTGAGTCGCGTCGTTGACCGTCGCCCCGGAGCCGATAACCTGGATTGGGCCCATGTCCTCCTCGAGTTCGACGCCGTGTTGCTCGGCGAGGTTTTGGCCGGCCTCGCGCTCGTCGTCGCTGTACGGTTGGCTGATGAAGGGGAGGTCCTCCTCGTTGGGTAGGAGGACGGGACCGTCGAGTTCGAGGCCCTCGATGACTTCGACGTCCATCGTGACGGTACCGCTCACGTCGGTCGTGTGCAAGGAGAGTTCGCCGTCGCCCTGATTCGCGTGGAGGTCGCCGACGTAGACGCCCGCGCCGTCGACCGCGACGGGACAGATGAGCGTCGCACCCGCACGGACCTGTGGCACGTCCATGTGGCCGTCGGTCCGATCCTCGAGGTCGGCTGCAGTTTCGATCCCGTAGTCGTGGTCGGCACCGACGAGGAACTGGCCGAAGTCGCCCGCGTTGTGCGAGTCGGGTATCGTGACCGGTGGCGTCGTTCCGACGTTGCCGATGAACGGTCGGAGCCGACCGAGCGTGCCGGGCATCTCGCCGGGTTCGTACAGCAAGATCGGGTGCTGTCGGGAGTTTTCGGGGATATCCATCACTTCAGCAGCGTCTGTGGCGAGTTCGTGTGCGCTGTCTTCGTCGAGCGTGATACCGACCGTGTGGTCGTCGTCGAACGCGACGGTGTAGCCGTACTCGAAGCCGAAGGAGGAGGCGTTCGCGCCGCACTCTGCGCACTTGATGGCATCCTCGCCGGTCCCCTCGACGACCGACTCGGGCCACGTCGTTCCACACTCGGGACAGCGGTGGTCGACGAACGGATCGTCGCCGAAGGCCTCCTCGCGTTCGGCCATCGACCCCGTGCTGGTCGCCATGCTCGTCACCTCGACGTCGCGAATGTGCAACGCGACGGCGTCGCCGACGCTCGCGCCTTCGACCCGAATCGGCCGTGTCACCTCGTGGCCGCCGCGGAAGTCGGGTGTAATCATCGGACCCCAACACCCAGGCGGCGTGTACGTTCGGATCGTGCCACCGTCCGCGACGGTCCCCGCCCACTCCTGGTCCGGACCGACGAGTCCCAGCGTGTACTGATCGACCGCGAGTTCCTGTTGCACTTCTTGCTGTGACATACCATAGCAATCTTCGTCGGTAACGGCGATAAGCCTGCTGCTCAACTTACCGGCACACTCCACACTCGAGGCCATCAGTGAGCCGTAACTCCCCACCTCTGATTTCGACCCCTCTTGCTCGACGGTGGGCGAGTACGCCTCGAGCAGGAGGGATTGACGCCTCACACTCGAGGCCGTTTCGACCACCAATCTACCCACCTCCCCACCTACCGAACGCGCTCCGAGACAGAGGGCGACAAATCACGTCTCGAGTAAACCGTCCGAGTGACGTCCACAGACGCTGGTCTGTCGTCGATGGCTGTATCTGCCGGAACAGATCCGTTAAACTTGGTTTTGTCCCATCAATCTCTATGGCTGATTCGACGGACGAAGATTCACTCGAGTGTCTGGCGTGTCGTGACCCGATTACATCGGCTGTCGACCAACGGGTCGTCCCCGCGCTCGAGGACGGTGAGGCGGTGTATCGACACTTTTGTAGCGAGACGTGCCTCGAGGAGTGGACGGCGTAGGTATCAGACCCAGTCGGCTACTCTCACTGTCGCGAATCAGTGACTGGATACACTCAAGACGAATCTGTTTCGTCCGACGAAATGTATCGACTGTGGCCGTCATTCGCGGAGCCACTCGGTGTACTTTCAGTTGGTAACGTGGCTTTCAGTTGGTAACGTGGCTTTCAATTGGCAACACGACCCCTCTCGGTCAATATTGAAATGATCGGCTTATCTTGAAAAGATAGGCTCGGCAACGACACGTGCGAGTTGGGTGTGGCATTCGCAGAGAGAATGGCTGGAGTAAGACTACCTGCTATCGTGGACACGAGGGAGTTCCACGTCCTCCCCAGCCGATTCGCTCCCTCACTGCGTTCGCTCACTCATCCCTCGCGTGCTGTCGTCGACTGACCTCACCGTTGTTCGGCCAGTCGACAGCACGCGCCACCGCGTGTTGGATGATCGAGCAGGTGCAATACGGTCTCTGTCTGTCCTGAACGCGAGTTCGACGACACTCCCAAATGTAGAAACCGCGCTACTCTCTCCTGTTATTGGTTGTTCGCGACGGCGCTGCCGATACCGTCGACCGGTCGATCCGGCGTGAACTCCTCGAGTTCTTCGGGGAGGCCGAGTTGGTACTCGGTGCCGTTCTCTCTGACAGAGGTTCGGCCGCGGTGGACCGAGACGTCGCCGTTGAGGTGGAGTTTGACGGCCTCGAGGAGGGCATCCGCCTCGAGTGGCTGCCCTCGGTTTTTCATCACCTCCAAGTCGGCGTCGTCGGGCACGTCGAACGCGCGCTGGGAGATGATCGGGCCCTGATCGAGGTCGGTGGTCACGTAGTGAGCGGTGACGCCGGCCACGCGGACGCCCTCTTCGACGGCCTGCCGGTAGGCTTCCGCGCCGGGGAAGGCTGGCAGCAGCGACGGGTGGATGTTGATGATGCGATCCTCGTAGCGAAAGACGACGTTGGGGCTGAGGATCCGCATGTACCGGGCGAGGACGATCAGATCGACGTCGTAGTCGGCGAGCAACTCGAGGAGTTCGTCCTCGTTCTGTTGGCCGCCGTCGTCGCCGATGTCGTGAAACGGCACGTCGTAATGTTCGGCGAGTGGCTGGAGGTCGTCGTGGTTGCCGATGACGACGCCGATATCTGCCCCCAGTTCGTCGTTGGCCCACGCCTCGAACATCGCCTCGAGACAGTGGCTCTCTTTCGTGACGAGGACGGCGATTCGCTGGTGGTCGCGGTCGGCGGGGAAGCGAACTTGCACGTCGAGTCCGAGGTCGTCGCCGAGGTCGTGGAGGTCCGCCCGGAGCGTCTCCTTCGTACAGACCATCTCCTCGGTGTCGACGGCCAGATACATTCGAAAGACGCCGTCGCGAACGGCCTGATCGAGGTCTTCGATGTTGATGCCGCGCTCGAAGAGGAGGCTGGTCACGCGAGCGATGAGCCCGGTGTCGTCGTCTCCAATGACGGTGATTTCAGTGACATCGGTCGTCATCGCAGCCACCTCCGATCGAGCGGATATGTAGTCATCACTACGTGATTCAGTCGACGTGTGGTCAAAAGTCCTGCTTTCTGTGGACGAGTCTGAGAATAGAACGATACCATGATGTGGTCCACTTCTACGAATTATTAGTAATAACTAGAATAGATTTATTAATAACGCGTCGGCTAGTGCGAGTACCGAATGACGCTTTCACGCACACTCGACGTCGCGATCGTCGGTGCTGGACCCGCAGGCATCGGTACGGCAGTCGCACTCGAGCGACTCGACGTCGAATACGTCGTCCTCGAGCGCGAGTGTATCGGTGCCTCGTTTCGACAGTGGCCCGCGGAAATGGAGCTGTTGACGCCGTCGTTTCCGGCCAACGCGTTCGGCGTTCGTGATTTGAACGCGATCACGCTCGATACCTCGCCGGCGCTCGCCCTCGACAGCGAGCACCCGACCGGCGACCAGTACGCCGAGTACCTCGAGGCCGTCGCCGAGTTTCACGAACTCCCGATCGAGACGGGGGTCGACGTCGAGGCCGTCGTCCCCGACGCCGGATCGTCGGAGTCATCGGACGGAGACGACGCGACAGCCGCGGACGGGTTCACCCTCGAGACGAGCGAGGGTCGACTCGAGGCTGCGTCCGTCGTCTGGGCAGCGGGACAGTACCAGTATCCCTCGAGTGGGCCGATCCCCGGCGCGTCCGATGCGATTCACGTGTCGACGATCGATTCGTGGACGGCCCACGCTGATCAGTGGCCGGGCGAGGGCGGTTCGCCGGACGAAAGCGACCGGACTGTGACGGAGTCGACGCCGTCCGTGTCCTCCCAACCCGAAGCGACGTCGCTTGCGGCCGACGGCGCTGGTGTCAGCGCCCCGACTGCTGACGATGTCGTGATCGTCGGCGGCGCAGAGAGTGGTATCGACGCTGCACTCGGGTTGGCGGATGCCGGCCTCTCCGTCACCGTCGTAGATCCCGACGGCCCGTGGCAGTATCGCAGCCCCGACCCCAGTGAGGTTCTCTCCCCGCGAACGACGGACCGACTCGAGGCCGCACTCGACGCCGAGCAGCCGATAACCCTCGTCACCGACGCTCGCGTCGAGCGAATCGAACGCGAGGAAACGGGTACGGATTTCTCGAGTCAAGCGAGGGTCGGGACGCGAACTGACCCGTCTGACGGACCTGAGACGCCCGGTTCGACCGTCGAGCGCGCTGGCTACGCGGTGGTCACCGACGACGGGGATCGGATTCACTCGCGCACGCCACCGGTTCTCTCGACAGGGTTCGAGGGGGGTCTCACGCTCGTCGACGACCTGTTCGAGGTCGACGAACACGGATTCCCCGAACTCACCGACCAGGATGAATCGACTGCGACGTCCGGCCTGTTCCTCGTCGGCCCGCAGGTCGCTCACGAGGGCCAGCAGTTTTGTTTCATCTACAAGTTCCGCCAGCGCTTCGCCGTCGTCGCCGAGGCCATTGGTGACCGACTCGAGGTCGACACGACTCCACTCGATGCCTATCGCGAGAAACGGATGTTCATCGAGGACCTCGAGTGCTGTGAACCGTCGTACTGTGACTGCTAGGAGCCTCGAGTCTCGAGCGGACCGAAACCGCGACTGTTGACCCGGATTTCACACTCGCCGAAGACGTTACGACAGTAGCGACGACAGCGACGGCTGCGAAGGCGCGAAAGTGACGGAAACAGCGAAGTCGGCGAGGGGTGACCGTCGGCCGACTGTTAGTGCGTCGTGTGTATGTGCTCGCGAAGCTCGTCGGTTTCGGTGAACGAGTCGTCGCAGACGGCGCAGGTGTTGTGGTGCAGTGCGACGTGCTGGGTCACACCGGCAGCGGATCGGAACGATTCGTCGCAGTTCGAGCAGTTATAGGACATCGTGCGTGTCTATGACAGACACTCTTAAAAAGGACGGCCGGTACATCGCCGGCGTCTTGAATGTGCTCAGACGAGGTCCGCCGCTCGACGCTGCAACGACGGCTCGAGCGTCGTATCCTCGGCCAGTTCCTCGAGTTCGTTACTCGCGTTCCGATCGTTCAGGCACTCGAGTGCCTGACGGCGAAACTCCCCGCGAAGGCCGCCCATCTGGACGAGCAACGCGAGATTTCTGTGTTCGTCCCGTTCGGCCAGCCTATCGATGGCCTCACGGCGGGTGGTGTGGTGGACAGCTGATTTGACGGCGGTCTGGAATGGCGTTGACATCGTGGATTCGTTGGGTTGGCTGCTGAGTTCGTTGGGTTGGCTGTAGGGTTCGTTGGGTTGGCTGTAGGGTTCGTCGCGTTGGCTGTTCTGTGTTCGATACGTCCCCGGCTATCGAATTTCGTCTCGAGAGACGAACGCCGAACCGGTTGCCCGGATCCACGTCTCCTCGAGCGTGGCGGCCGTCACCGACGAGTAGATGGTACAGGTGTCGGGACGCGTTTCGTTTCGCTCGACGTACGCCTGATAACACGGCGACACGTCGCCATCCGGCGACGTTGGCTCGGAAGCCGTCCTCGAGTGCATCCTCTCGGTCCTATTGGTACTATCAGTACTACCGGTACTGTTGGAGCTGGCGTCTGGCTCGGTTTCGCCGTCGGTGTTTCCGTCGGTCATCGTGGGAGTGAGTCAGTCTGCAATGCCGAGTTCCTCCGTGCGGTCGTGTGCGTGCTCACGCTGGTCGTCGTTCTCGGGTCGGTCCGCCATCTCGCTGCCATCGGTGTCTGCTTCGGTTTCGGCCTCGAGATCGGCTTCTGGTGGCTCGAACGTCGGGAACCGATCCTCGAACGTCGAGTCGGACGCCAGTTCGTCGTCGGTAGCCAGACACGCACGGAGGTCGGCTCGAAGCGAGTCGTGATCCATCTCGGTGCCGATGACGACGAGTCGTGTATTGCGATCACCCCAGCGCTCGTGCCAGTGGGCCTCGAGTTCGGAATTCTCCTCAAGGTGCTCGCGACGCTCCTCGGCCGGGAGTGAATCGACCCATCGCCCGCCGGGGCCGACGCGGATCGACTGCCCGGCCACGTTGAACGTAAACGCCTCGTCCTCGCGGCTCACGATCCGTTCCGCGTTCGCGGTTGCACCGCTCTCTTCACCGGGGTCCTCGCGTTGCTCGGACCCCGCAGCCCTCGTTCGCTCACTCGAGGACTCGCTCCGTTCGTCCCCGCCACTCGCGATCCAGAAGTGACCTTTCGCTCGAACGACTGCGTCGGGGAATCTATCGAGGAGGTCGGCGAAACGCTCGGGATGAAACGGCCGGCGCGCCTCGAAGACGAACGAGGTGACGCCGTGTTCTTCCTCGGCCGACGCGTGGGGCTCCTCGAGTTCGCGGATCCAGCCCGCAGACTGGCTGGCGGCGTCGAAGTCGAACCGGCCAGTGTCGACGAGGTGTGTCGGGTCTACGCGGCCGTGTTCGGTGCGAACGATTCCGGCGCGCGGCTGGAGCACCTCGAGCGTCGCTTCGATTTCCGCGAGCGTGTCGTCGTCGACGAGGTCGCACTTGTTCAGGAGGAGGACGTCACAGAACTCGACCTGTTCGACGACGAGGTCGCCGAGGTGCTTCTCGGTCCCGTCGTCGTCGAGCAGTTCGTCTGATTCCATCGCCGTCTGGAACTGGTGGGCGTCGACGACTGTGACGGCCGTATCGAGGTGACAGCCCTCGAGTGGCTCGATGCCGGTCTCCTCGTAGAACTCGGTCGGATCGAGGTCGGCCTGATCGAATCCGAGCGTCAGCGTCTGGGCGACGGGAAGGGGCTCGGCGACGCCGGTCGACTCGACGACGATGGCGTCGAACTCGCGCGCTCGAGTGAGTTCGCCGATGGCGTCGAGTAAGTCGCCGCGGAGTTCACAGCAGATACAGCCGTTCGAAAGTTCGACGAGCTCTTCGTCTTCGTCCGCGATATCCGAAGACTCGGCGACGAGTTCGGCGTCCACGTTCACCTCACCCATGTCGTTGACGAGAACGGCGAGCTCTCTCTCGCCGCTCTCGCGGAGGACGTGGTTCAGAACGGTCGTTTTCCCCGCACCGAGTATCCCGGATAGTACCGTGACGGGAATCGAGTTATCGGGCATTCGATTAACAATATTGACTCTGTACTAATAGTAGTTATTATCTATAGCAGTAGAATTATTAAGTGTGCGTTTGAGATGCGGTCACGAATGATCCAAGAGACAGCCTGTACCGCTCGAGTGAAACGAGGGTCGCTGAGGACGACAGGTCCCGAGAACGACGAGGAGCGACGCTGAATGACTGGAACGAATCGCGACCGCGTCGTCCTGATCGGCAAAGAGAGCGTCGGGAAGTCGGCGCTCGCGGCTGGGTTGACGGACGCGGCTCCGGCCGCGACGGCCATCGAAGTGACTCCCTCGAGGTGGTCGATACGCCCGGAATCACCCTCGACGCGGACACGAAAACGACTCGAGACGCGCTCGCCGCCCTCGAGTGTGCGGCGACGGTCGTTCTCGTCGTCCCCGCGACGGATCTCGACCGGGATCTCGCCGACTTGCTTCCGCTCGTGCAGGGACGGGTGGGTGCAGTAGTCGTCACTCACTGGGACAAAGTCGAGTCGATCGACGAGGCCAGCGGTGTCGTCGCGTCCCTCGAGGCCGACCTCGGCGTTCCCGTGATGCCCGTCGATGCGCGACGTCTCGGCCGCGTCGCGGCGGACGGTGGGGTCCGAGCGGGAGGCGGTGTGGGAACGACGGACGGGTCGGGGCGGACTGCGGACGGTCGCGACGTGATCACCGCGCTCGAGCACGCGGGTGAGTTCCCCGCCGAGACTGCTGTCCGGGCGGACTGGGAAATCGACCCACGAAAACGGGTCTTCGACCGTCCGTACCTCGGCCCGATGGCGGGTGCACTCGTCCTCGTATTGCCCGCGCTGGTCGCCGTCTGGTTCGCGAACACCGTCGCTGGAGAACTCGACCCGCTCGTCGACAGCGCACTCGAGGGACCAATCGCGTACGCGACGTCACTGCCGGGACCGCTCGCGGCCGTGCTGGGCGGTGAGTACGGCCTGCTCGCGATGGGGCCGTTCCTGTTCGTCTGGGCGCTGCCGACCATGCTCATCTTCGCCCTGTTCATGGGTGCGTACTCGGCGAGTGGGCTGACGATGCGCGTCACGACGGCGCTTCACCCGGTTATGCGCCGGATTGGACTCACCGGGCGAGACCTCGTTCGAGTCGTCATGGGATTCGGTTGTAACGTCCCAGCGGTGACGAGTACCCGCGGCTGCTCGGACTGCACGCGCTGTACGACGATCTCGGCCATCTCGTTCGGGTCGGCGTGTTCCTACCAGTTCCCCGCCACCCTCGCCGTCTTCGCCGCCGTCGGCATGCCCTGGCTCGTCGGCCCCTATCTCGCAATTCTCGTCGCGACGACGCTCCTCTACGTTCGCCTGATTGCGCCACTCGAGGCCCGAACGACCGATCTCGCCGTCAGCCGCCGAACGTTTCTCGAGTGGCCCCGACCTCGTGCGATCTGGCGCGAGGCGCGTCGGTCGCTCGCGAGTTTCCTCACGACGGCACTCCCCGTCTTCGCGGGAATCTGCGTCGTCGCCGCGCTCTTAGAGTACGTCGGCGCGCTCGAGCGATTCGGGACCGTTCTCGAGCCGGCGATGGCCGTGTTTGGACTGCCCGCCGAGACCGCGTTGCCGGTCGTCTTCGCGGCGATCCGCAAGGACGGCATCGCGCTGCTCACCGCGGACACGACGGGGGTCGCCTCGCTCTCGGCGCTCGAGGTGCTGGTCGCCGTCTACCTCGCCGGGGTCTTGCTTCCCTGTCTCGTCACCGCTATTACGATCGCACGGGAGGTCTCGATCCGATTCGTCGCGACGATGCTCGCCCGGCAGGCCGCCGCCGCGGTCGGATTCGCACTCGCCATCGCCTGGGGCGGCCAATTGGTGTTCTAACTCTGCCGTCGGTGGGTCACTCGGCGGACCGCTCGAGTTCGCCACAGGCGTACCAAACGCGAAATCGCTCGAGGGTTCACACTGAACGCAGCGCCCAGTCTGTGAATTCGGGGTTCACAAATACCAGTAGTTAACAACACAAAGAACTAAAGTAATAACGCGGCGTACCGGGCGTCCATGTACGAGTGCGTCATTGTCGGCGGTGGCATCCACGGTACCTACTGCTGTCAACAGGTCCTCGAGGAGACCGACCTCGAGCGCGAGGATCTCCTGATCGTCGACCCGAACGAACGGCTGCTCGCGTCGTTTCGCCGGAAGGCAGCAGCTTGCGACATGGACGAACTCCGATCGACGTTCGTCCACCACGTCGGCACCGAGCCGTTCGGCCTCGAGAGCTTCGCCGAAGGCCACGACCGCGAGGACGAACTCCGGCCGACGCCGGGTTATCCGCGTCGACCGACGCTGTCGTTGTTCCTGGATTACGCAGACTACGTGATCGAACGCGCGAATCTCTCGTCGCTCCACCGGCGAGCGACCGTCGACTCAATTCGCCGGTCGAACCGAGGCGATGGGCACCTCGTTCTCGAGACGACGGCCGAAGACCGAGCGGCGGGTTCAGGGCTCAATGGCCGAATCCGAACCCGCTCTTGCGTACTGGCGATCGGTCACGGCGGCCGCTATCGCGAACCCGAGTGGGCCGAGGGCGTCGACTCGATCACGCACGTTTGGAGCGATTTCGATCCGGAGCGATCCGTCGACGAGACCGTCGTCGTCGGCGGCGGAATCACCGCGGCCCAACTCGCGACCTGTCTCGCCCCCAGGGAATCGGTCACGCTCTGTCCACGACACGAACTCGAGACCGCAGCGATCGAAGCCGACCCGCGCTGGATCAACTGGAACCACATCGGCCGACACCTCCACCGACACCCGCCGGGATCGCGCGAGCGACTCGAGACCGTCAGCGAGGCGCGAAACGATGGGACGATTCCGCCCACGCTGTTCGAGCGCCTCGAGACGGCCCGCGAGGACGAGTCGCTCTCGGTCCGACGCGGCGACGTTCGCTCGGCTCGCGCGGTCGACTGCGACGGCCGCGTCCGGCTCTTTCTCGCAGACGGCGGCTGTCTCTCCGCCGATCGTGCCGTGTTGGCGACCGGATTCGACCCCGTCTTCGAGCACCCGTTCGTCGACCGCGTGGCCGACGAACTCGCCCTCGAGCGAGGGCATCGAGGGATGCCAGTTCTCGACGACGAGACGCTGGCGTGGACTCGAACCGACGGCCAGCCCTCGTCACTATTCGTCACTGGTGCCCTGGCGGCGGGTACCGTCGGCCCGCTGGCGGGCAACATCGCTGGCGCGCGTCGAGCGGCGGATCGGCTGGCACCTGCGATCGCCGCGGTCAGAAACCAGGCTATCCCGGCCGACTAACTCGGGTCTCGCGCGTCTCCACATCGACTCCCGTTTCCAGCCGGCGAGTTATGCGCTATCCGCACTGTTTTGGCTGTGTGCTCACAAGTGTGACTCATGAGCAAGATCAGTCCCTCGGAACTCGAGGAGCGACTCTCGAGCGACGACCCGCCGTCCGTTCTCGATATCCGTCCGAGCGATGCCTACGAGCGCGGGTCCATCGACGGAAGCCACAACGTCCCCGTGTACGACGATTTGCGACGCGGCGACGAGGCCGCCCTTCGCGACTCGCTTTCGGAGATCCCGGACGACCGGCCCGTCGTCACGGTCTGTAAAGCCGGCGTCGTCGCGACGAAGGCGACCGACCTCCTCGAGTCGGAAGGCTACGACGCGCTCACGCTCGCTGGTGGCATCCGCGGCTGGACGGGGTACAGAAATCAGTCACTGGGCTACCGCCTCTCGTCGTTCCTTCGGCAGTTAGTTTGAGGGCGGACTCGAGGCAGCCAACAGTCGCCCACGGCGACAGTATCCACGTTCGTGTATCACCGAGCAAACCCGAAAGCGTTTTTGAGCACGGTTACGGGGTTTCACGTGATGAGCGCCTACACCGCGACGGTGACCGTCCGACTCAAACACGGCGTCCTCGACCCCGAGGCCGAGACCACCAAGCAAGCCCTCGAGCGGCTCGATTTCGACCTCGAGGATCTCCGTTCGGCGGATCGCTTCGAGATCGACCTCGAGGCCGAATCGCCCGAGAACGCGAGCGAGCGCGCGAGCGAGATGGCGAAACGCCTGCTCGCGAACCCGACCATCCACGACTACGACGTGGAGGTCGACGAGCGGTAGATGACCGTTTCGATCATCCGCTTTGGCGGCTCGAACTGCGACCGAGACGCCGAGCGCGCGCTCTCTCACCTCGACATCGAGGCCGACATCGTCTGGCACGAAGATGGGCTTCCGGAGAACACGTCGGGCATCGTCCTGCCGGGTGGGTTCTCCTACGGCGATTACTTGCGCGCGGGTGCGATGGCGGCGCGTTCGCCCATTATGGACGAGGTGCGCGAAGCGGCGGCCGACGGCACGCCCGTCCTCGGCGTCTGTAACGGCGCACAAGTCGGCTGTGAGTCCGGACTCACCGACGGCGCGTTTACGACGAACGAGCGCGCTCGCTTCCAGTGTGAACACGTCTTCCTCCGCGTCGAGCGCGCGGATACGCCGTGGACGGCAGCCTACGAGGAGGGCGACGTCATCGAGATTCCGATCGCTCACGGAGAGGGTCGCTACGAGATCAGCGAGGAACGACTCGAGGCGCTCGAGGACGACGGCCGCGTGCTCTTTCGGTACTGCGACGAGAACGGCGAGCCGAGTGCGGACGCGAATCCGAACGGCTCGAAGCACAACGTCGCGGGCATTCTCGGTGATCGAGAGACGGTCGCCGTGTTGATGCCCCACCCGGAACGTGCGACGTTGCCCGACGTCGGACGGACCGATGGACAGGGTGTCCTTCGCGGATTCGAGGCGGTCGAACCTGGTGCGTAGTAGCACGCTATCGGGAGTTCTCGGCGAATTTGGTGGCGACTCGTGGCGGTTCCCGGGACCACTCCGTTTCTGCGTTGGCTCAAACAGTACTGGCGTGACGGTTCGTCGACGAGGATGAGTCCAAAGGTGAGGGTACACGGAATCTGAAACACGTCTCGTCTCCGTCGGATCCGACGTGAGCGACGCCGTGGGACGGGTGATCTCCGTGAGTCGTCGGAACGGTCACGACCATTGCCGTCGACTGAAAACGTTCGAAACAAGCATCGTCGACCGTCACTCGCGGTGGTCGGCTCGTTCAGTCGGTCGTTCCCGTCGTCTCCGCCGCCAGTTCCTCGCGGGCCGTCGACTCGCCGACGAGGTGGCAGGCGACTCGGTGACCGTTCTGCTCCGTGCGGAGTTTTGGCTTCGACCGTTGACAGACTGTTGTAAACTCCTCGTCGAGCAACTCGCGTGCCGCCTCGCCGTCGCCGGCCGCGAGCCGTTCGGCCGTGCGTTCGAAGACTGACTCGGCCTCGGCGTCCTCGATTCGGGCATCGAGTTCGTACTCCGACCGGAGCGCATTCTCGACCGCATCGACGGGTAGTTCCTCGGGAACCTCGTTCTCGTCGAGTGGTTCTTCGGGATAGAGGAATTCGTAGAGCCCGTCGATCTCCATCCCGTCTTCGACCCGTTGTTTGAAGTCGAGCAGGGATCGCCAGGTCGACTGGTCGACGTCGTACTCGTCCGGAGGGACGACCTCGGGACAGCGGGTGTGGAACCGACAGCCGCGTGGTGGATTCGCGGGATCGGGGACGGACCCCTTGAGTCGAACCCGTTCTCCCCGCTCCGAGAGGTCAGTCGAGGGAATCGCCGAGATGAGCGCACGCGTGTAGGGATGCTCCGGGTTCGAGAAGAGATCTTCTGTGGGCCCGACCTCCACGAGTTCCCCGAGGTACATGACTCCGACGCGATCGCAGATGTGTCGAACGACGCCGAGATTGTGGCTGATGAGCAGGATGCTCAGACCGAATTCCGCCTGCAGGTCCTCCATAAGCTTGAGGATCTCCGCCTGAATCGAGACGTCGAGCGCGCTGACCGGTTCGTCCGCGACGAGCAGCCGCGGATTCAACACGAGCGCTCGAGCGAGCCCGATTCGCTGTTTCTGCCCGCCGGAGAACTCGTGTGGGTACCGGTCGATGTCGTCTGCCTGCAACCCGACGCGGACGAGGAGTTTCTCGATGATTGACCGGCGAAGCTCGCGGTCTGTCATCCCGTGGACGATCAGCGGTTCGGCGATCGACTCGCCGATGCTCATACGCGGATCGAAACTCGAGTCGGGGTCCTGGAAGATCATCTGCGCTTCCCGACGGAAGCGCTTGAGCTCCGTTCGGCCGTACTCGGTAATGTCGCGGCCGTCGAACCGAACGGCGCCGTCCGTCGGATCGTCGAGACGAAGGATAGATCGGGCTGCCGTCGACTTGCCACAGCCGGATTCGCCGACGATACCGAACGTCTCGCCCGCCTCGACCTCGAAGGAGATCCCGTCGACGGCCCGTACCCGGCCGATCTCTTCTTTCATCACACCTCGAGTCATCGGGAAGTGTTTCTTGAGGCCGTCGACCTCGAGCAGGGCTCGACCGGGGCTCATAGTTCACCTTCCAAGCTGACGGTCGCATCGTGGACCTCCGCCGGATCGGGGAGTTCGTCGATATCGTCGCGCCAGT
Organism: Natronorubrum sediminis; assembly: GCF_900108095.1. Taxonomy (NCBI): domain Archaea; kingdom Methanobacteriati; phylum Methanobacteriota; class Halobacteria; order Halobacteriales; family Natrialbaceae; genus Natronorubrum; species Natronorubrum sediminis. Next base: position 963,252 of record NZ_FNWL01000001.1, on the reverse strand, counting down.
GGATACAGGACACCTGGTGTTCGTCGCCAATCTCGTACAGCGGCGGTTGCTCGCCGACACGACACTCCTCGGTGGCGTACTCACACCGGTCGTGGAACCGACAGCCATCCGGCGGATCGGTCGTGCTTGGGAGGCTCCCGGGAATCGGCTCCAGATTCGACTGGCCGGGGAGACACTCGAGTAGTGCCTTCGTGTAGGGGTGAGCCGGATTCTCGAAGATGTCCTCGACCGACCCGGATTCCATCACTTTCCCCGCATACATGACGACGACCGTGTCGGCGATCTCGGCGACGACGCCGAGGTCGTGGGTCACGAACACGATGCCCATGTCGTACTCGTCTTGGAGGTCGCGAAAGAGGTCGAGGATCTGGGCTTCGATCGTCACGTCGAGTGCCGTCGTCGGCTCGTCGGCGATCAGCAGATCCGGCTCGCAGACCAGCGCCATCGCGATCACGACGCGCTGTTTCATCCCGCCGGAGAACTCGTGGGGGTAGTCGTCGACGCGAGTCGCGGCCTCGGGGATGCCGACGGCCTCGAGGAGGTCGACCGCCCGCTGGCGAGCCTCCGCCTTCGAGACGTCGTGGTGGGCGTCGATCGCCTCCCGAATCTGGTAGCCGACGGTGTAGACGGGGTTGAGCGCCCCCTGTGGGTTCTGGAAGACGTGACCGATCCGGCCGCCGCGCAGTTCGCGCAACTCGTCGTCGGGGAGCGCGGTCATGTCTACGCCGTCGAAGTACACCTCGCCGCCGGCGATCTCGCCGGGCGGCATCGGGATCAGTTGCGTCACCGTTTCGCACGTCACGGACTTTCCAGACCCGCTCTCACCGACGACGCAGACGGTCTCGCCGCGGTCGACATCGAAGCTAACGCCGTCGACCGCTCTGACGAGACCGTCGTCGGTGTGGAAGTAGGTTTGTACGTCTTGGATGGACAGTAGTGGTTCGTCGGTCATCGTTATTGGTGTCGAGGGTCGAGCGCGTCTCGCAACGCGTCGCCGAGGAAGTTGAACGCCAGTACCGTCAGGAACAAGAACACGCCGGGGATCGTCGAGACCCACCAGGCATTCTGGAGGTCGCCCCGACCGACGGAGATCGCCCGCCCCCACGACCAGACGTTCGGATCGCCGAAGCCGAGGAACGCCAACACCGCCTCGTAAAGGATTAGCGACGGGATGACGAGCGTCGCCGCGGTGATGATCGTGTTCGAGACGTTCGGCACGAGGTGGCGCGTGATGATCCAGCGCTCGCTCGCACCGACGTTCTTCGCCGCGTCGATGTACGCCTCCTCGTTGCGCTGGAGCGCTTCCGAGCGGACGATTCTCGAGGTTGCCGTCCACGTCGTCAGTCCGAGGATCACGATGATCGTGAACAGGTCGCCGCCGTAGAGGTAGACGACGAACAGGATGAGGAAGAACGTCGGGAACGTGAGCATGATGTCGACGAACCGCATCAGCACCTCGTCGACCAGTCCGCCGAAGTAGGCGGCCGTCGTTCCGACGGCGCTCGCGAGCGCGATGATCATCAGACAGCCGATGAGGCCGACCATCATGCTCACGCGAGCGCCGATGACGACGACCTGCAGGATGTCTTCTCCCGACTGCATGGTTCCGAACGGGTGAGCCCACGTGCCACCCTCCCAGCCCGGGACGTACTGATAGAACACCGGCGGCTCGTAGGCGTTCGTGACGTCGATATCAGGGCGTCCGAACACGAACGGGCCGAACACCGCGACCAGGAAGACGAACGCGAGGAAGAACAGGCTCAAGACGGCGGCTTTGTTCTTCTTGAACTCCGTCCAGTAGTGTCTCGTCATCCGCGGGTTCTGGTACAGGGGGACGATTCCATAGAAGAACAACACCGCGATGGTGAGTGCGAACAACCACTCGACGTTCCCCGGATTCGGGGCAAATTCGATCGGCCCCAGATCGTACTCGACGAGGGGCTGTCGGTGGTGGCCAAACAGATAGTCCAGAACCCAGCCGACGACGATGGCGCCCATCGTAAGCAGGGCCGCGATTCGGGCCCGGGTCAACGTGACGCCGCCGCCGTACTCGTCCCAGTCGATGTCCTCGAAGCTGACGTCGTCGTGAACGGCATCCGTCTGCGTGTCTGAACTCACTAGCGATCACCGAATTCGATTCGTGGATCGAGCATGGTATAACAGATATCCTGTACGAGGTTGCCGATGATGGCGATAAACACCGGAATCAACACTGTCGCCAGCACGAGCGGTGTGTCCTGCTGAATAATCGCGTTGTAGCTGATCAAACCGAGTCCGGGTATCTGGAAGATGTACTCGATGACGTACGCCCCGGCGAACAGCAAGCCGAGGATGTCGCCGACGAGGATCGTGATCAGCGGCACCATCGCCGGTCGGAAGATGTGTCTGACGGTCACCTCGTTCTCCGAGAGTCCCTTCGCCCGCGCCGTCTTGACGAACTCCGCGTGGACGTACTCGAGCGACTCTGCCCGAGCGTAGCGCATCTCGCTGGCGATCGCCGACGTCGAGAGGACGATCACCGGAAGTATCAACTGATGGGCGTTCTCCCAGGAGAGAATCCCGGGAACGTTCGTCGTGTAGTATATGGGGAACCAGTCGAGGTAGACGCCGCCGACCAGGATCAGCATGATCGCGAACCAGAAGTTCGGTAGGCTGACGCCCGTGAACGCGAACAGCGTCGCCGCGTAGTCTTCTTTCGTGTACTGGTGGGTGGCCGAGTACAGGCCGATCGCGAATCCGAGGACGACCGAGATGATCGTCGCCGGGAGGACGAACTGGAACGAGTAGATCCAAGAGCCCATGATGACGTCGGTCACCGGCTGGTTGTACGTCGTCGACAGCCCCCAGTCGAACGTCACCAGCCCGATCATGAAGTTGGTGTATCGCTCCCAGACGGTGTCGCCGTGGCCGAGTTGGTCTTCGTACAGTTCCCTCGCTTCGTCCGCGTCCATCCCTGACTGGACCTGCTGGTCGACGAACTCGGCACCAGCGGCCGAGATCGGCGAGAAGTCGATAAGCAGGAACGTGATCGTCAGCGTGACCCAGGTCGCGAAAACGGTCCACGCGAGGCGCTTTGCGATGTACGCTTTCATTTGTCGTGTGAATGCATATCAATGTCTATGTCGGAAATCCCCGTTGTCGGGGAGAGTGGTCGTTCAAACCGAACGAGACGATCCCCGCGTTACTGCTCTTGTTCGATCTCCCATCGGTTGATGTCGTACTCCCAGGCGATGCTCGAGTCTTCGCTCGGTTCGACGTGGTCTCGGTAGCCTTCGATATCCTCGGGGAAGTAGAGGAAGTTCCACGGCTGGTCCTCGCTGAGGATGCCAAACACCTCCGCGAGTTGGCTCTGTCGCTCGTCGGCGTCCGCCATCCTTGCGGCGTCGGAGAGCATATCGGCGACGCCGTGTGGGTCGTCGTAGCCGTAGCCGTTGGCTGACTCGCCGGGCCGCCAGAAGCCCTCCGTCGCCTCGGGTGCGCGGGGATACGCGTTTCGGCCGATACCTGACATGAAGTCCCATTCCTGGGCTTCGCCGGGTTCCTTGTACAGGTAGTCGTCCAGCATCGTGTTCCACGGAACCTCGTCGAGTTCAACCTCGAGACCGATTTCGTCCATCTCTTCTTGAATGATTCGAGCGGTGAGTTCGGTGTCGTCCGCGGAGTCGCTGAAGACGAAGTTGAGGACGACTTCTTCACCGTCGCCGTCGACGACACGGCCGTCGGAGTAGCCGTACGGGCTAGGGAGATTGTCCTCGAGTTGTTGGCGGGCAGCGTCCGGGTCGTAGTCCCACTCGACGACCTCGGAGTTGTCGTAGAAATCGGAGTACTCCGGCGAAAGCGTGTGAGCAACCGTTGCGTACCCGTACTGGACTTCCTCGACGAGTTCCTCCCGGTCGACGGCCATCGTGAGCGCCTGACGCACTTCCGGGACCTGGAGGCCCTCCCAGCCGTCGTCACGCATGTTGTAGAACATGCTCTGGCAGTAGACTGTCGGGTTCTCGAAGATGTTGACGTCGTCTATGTCGTCATCGAACTCCTCGGCGCGACGTGGCGGAACGCCGGAGTGGGTGATCTCGCCCGACTGGAGGGCCGACAGTCGGGTCGACTCCTCGCTCATAACCTGGTACGTCCACTCTTCGATGAAAGGAGCGTCCTCGAAGCCGTCGTAGTTTCGCAGGTAGTAGTCGTCGTTGCGAGTGGCATTCATTCGCGCTTCGATCTCGAGCACCTCGACGGTGAACGCACCGAGGTTTCCGGTGTAGGACAGTTCCTGAATCTCGTCGTCTTCGTTCATCGCGTCGCCGTCCTGGTCCTCGACGAACTCCTCGGCGAGGTCCTTGGGGATGACCTCCTGGAAGCCCCAGAGAATCGGTTCCTCGAGGAAACCGGGGAATGGCAGCGGCATCTCGACCGTGAACTCGAATTCGCCGGTCTCCTCGACGTTGAACCAGGCCTGCTCGCCGTCTTCGTCGGCCGCTTCGAACCCGTCCGGGACCTCGTCGACGGACATTCGCCAGTCGTCGGCCATCGAGGCGTTGGCCCAGTTGTCTTCACCTTGGAGGATCTCGGTGATCGAGTATACCCAGTCCTCGGCGGTCATCGCTCCGTAGGGATCGGACCACTCGCCGTGCTCGGTGAGCGTGAACGTCCACTCGGTGTAGTCGTCGTTGACCTCGTAGTCCCGAATCAATCGAGGCACGAACTCGTCGTTCTCGTCGAACACGTACGCCGGGTCCATGACGCGAGTGACCCGGTCTCCGGACGTCGTGTCCGTGATGCGGAACACGTTGTAGTTCGGAGCTTCGCTTCCCTGGGCACCGATCCAGTGCTTCGTGTCTGAGTCCTCTGGAGAGTCCCCGACACAACCCGCTAGAAACGCAACACCACCAGCCGCTATCGACTTCAGCACTGTTCGCCGCTTGTTACCTGTTAACTTGCTTTCGGATCGCACGAGCAACAATTGGTGTGGTATTACATAACACTTTCCACGAATGTAGCTTTACAAGTATAGTTACACTCAGTGCTAAATCATCCATTGGTGAACGATACTGTTCGTTCACTATCTGTATCGTGCATTCGCAGTACACCTCTCTCAAAATACACACCTTGTCTCTCGGGGGCGAGTCGGTCGGCGAAGCCACAGTTCGCCAGCGCGGTTCACCGAAGGGGTGCGTACTGAACGAACAACGACACGCAGAGTAACGTCGTCGCGACGAGTCCCAGTCGGATGCCCGCGTGAAACTGGGCGTTCGGATCCCGCGCTCGCGACCGTCCGTCGTCGGGTTCACGGTCGTCGCCAGTGGACTCATCGGCCGCTTCCGCTCGTTGAATCGTCCGCCGCCGCGAGACGGACGGCCGGGTCAAGACGACGGTAATCCCAAAACACCCCATCGCGAGGACGAACAACGCGTCGGCGACGAACGTGAGGCCCCTGCCCGTAACCGTGGTCACGACCGCGACGACGGCGAGACAGCCGACGGTGGCCGCCACCGACGTCTTCAGGTGAGAACGGTATCGTTCTGTCGTGGTCACTGTCGAGACCAGACAGTAGTTCGCCGTAACTGTTTCGCTACTTGCATGTCGAATAGCCGGCTGTGGTACCGCCTACTCCGTCGAACACCCCCCTTCGTCACCGCGTCAATGGCTGGTTGAAACTCCGTTCGCGTTCCATGACGACCTCCCACGTCGCCTCACACTCACAGGAGACCTGCTCGAAGACGGTCGGGTCCTGTCGGAGGCCGAAGTCCTTGATTGCCTTCTGGACGAGGTCGTCACACTCCTGGCAGTTGTGCGGGCCGCGGTCGGAACCGTGCCCAACGGGGTCCGAGACGACGATGGCGTCGATATCGGCTGTTTCCTCGAGTACGTGGGCGACCGACCAGAGCCACGGCGGGCGGTAGCCGTCGTTGAAGTAGAGTTCGTCGACCATCGTGTAGCGCTGGACGTTACACGGGTTCATCGAGACGGTGTGACAGCCCTTGACGTCGGCGCAGCGTTCGATGGAGGAGATCATGTCTTCGACGGCTTCGGATTCCGTGAGGAACGGCGGCTTCATCAGGAGGTAGGCCTTGATGCCAGCCGTTGCGCCACTGGCTTCGGATTCGGCGTCACCCGAAGCCTCGTCGGCCGCGACGGCCTCCGCGCAGGCGTCTTCGAAATCCGCGAAGTCGAAGTACTTGTTCACGCAGTCGTGGCGCACGCGGTCCGTGGCCGTCTCGAGGCCGATCGCGATGTCAGTGTCGATACCGTGGCGGGTGAAGTCGCCGATCTTCTCGCGGTCGACGAAGTCGGGGAGGGACTCGAGGACGATGCGCTCCCGATCCGCGAAGGTCTCACCGATCGCTTTTCGAGTCTCTGCGCCGACCTCGCGTTCGTCGAGGAACGATCCGGAGGTGTAGATCTTGATCAGATCCGCCGGCTCGTCGCCGTGTTCTGTCTCGTGTGCGAGACAGACGTCGATCTGGTCCATCAGTGCCTCGTGGGAGACGCTGCCGCCGTCGACGCTCTCGGCGACGTAGCCACACATCGTACAGCCGCCGGCGCGGGCCCAGCGACAACCGCCAGTGTTGAGGATGATCGTTAGACTCTGTTTGACACCGTCGGGGGTGTTGTCCTCGTCGAGCCAGACGCGGGTCGGCTCGTGGGGGTCGTAACTCGCCTCCTTGCGCGAGCGGATCTCCCGCATTGCCTGGTTGTGGGCGTCCATGCCCTTGCCCTGCTCGTAGACTTCGGGCGTGGGTTGACTCATTGGAGAGACAAAACGGCTCAGCGCCTAAAGCGCCTTCGTTGGCGCGTCGGTTACTCGCACGCGGCGTCTCGAGGAGGGAGAACACTACCGCCGCTCGAGGCTCGAGTCATCGTGGCTGCGCAGAACGCTCTCAAATACGTGCATTCCTCTCGTGTCTAAATAGCAAAATTCCGAAACTATTTGGAATAGTTAGACAGATTGTCAATCGATGGACGAAACTGACGTTCGCATTCTGAAGGCGATGGCAGACCACGGGACGGTGAGTCCAAACGACATCAAAGAGCAGACGAACATTCCCAAATCGACTATCTATTACCGAATCGACAAGATGAAAGAGGACGGGACGATCAGAAACGAAATCTTCGACCTCGACAACGATCTGGCTGGCCTTGGTATTACGATCATCTCCGAAGTAATCGCGACATACGACGCGGAGTACCACACGACAGTCGGCGAGAAACTCGCCAACATCGACGGCGTCTCACAAGTGTACTTCATGATGGGCGATACCGACTTCATCGTCATCTCACAACTTCCCGATCAGGAGCACGTCGAGGACCTCATCAGTTCGTTCGAAGGGATCGACGAAGTCGAACGGACCAGTTCCCAGTACACGATCTCGACCATGAAAACGGGTGGAAACGTGTTCTCCAATTACGATCTCGAGACACTCTTTGCGGCTCACGATATCGACGCGACCGCCGACGAACTCTGATCTCGGGCTTGCCTCACGGGGGTGGGGACATTCTCGTCGTCTCCAGTAATCAACCTACTCGTGTGCGAGGGTGAGCGCAGCGTTCGCAAGCGTGTTCGCCGCCGCATAACAATCCTCCCAACTCGTGTACTCCGCCGGCGAGTGGCTCTTCCCGTCCTCGCTGACCGCGAACACCATCCCCGTGTCCGTCACCGACGCGAGGTGGGTCGCGTCGTGGCCCGCACCCGAACCTAACTGGAGACTGTCGTACTCGAGGTCGTCGGCAGCCGACTGGACGGCCTCGATACACCGATCCGCGAAATCGACGCTCTCGGCGCGCATCGTCTCCTCGGACTCGAGTTCCACGCCCTCCCGCGAGGCGGCGTCGTTCGCCTCCGCCAGCACCATTTCGTAGGCGCGTTGAACGACGGCGTCGTCGGAATCCCGGAACCCCCACGTCATCGTCACTTTGCCGGGAATGATGTTCACCGAGTTCGGACTCACGTCGATCGAACCGACGGTGCCGACGGTCTCCGCGCCGAGAGAGTTCCCGATGCGTCGAACCGCCTGAATCGTGTCCGCAGCCGCGACGAGCGCGTCGCTTCGGTGATCCATCGGCGTCGGCCCCGAGTGATCAGGGTTGCCGACGAAGGTCAGTTTTCCCCAGGTGAAGCCGACGATGCCGGTCACGACGCCGACGTCCGAACCCGCCGCCTCGAGTTTCGGCCCCTGTTCGACGTGTAACTCGAGGTAGGATTCGTACGTCTCCTGGGGCTCTGCCGGAACGTCGCCTCGATACCCGATGCGCTCGAGTTCCTCGCGGAGGGTCACGCCGTCGGTGTCGGTCTTCTCGTACTCGGTCTCGAGGTCGTGTGCGCCGGCCCAGACGCCGCTACCTTGCATCGCCGGCTGAAAGCGCGATCCCTCCTCGTTCGTCCAGTTGACGACCTCGATCGGGTGGGTAGTCTCGATACCCTCGTCGTTCAACGTCAGGACGAACTCGAGTGCCGCGACGACGCCGAGCGCGCCGTCGTAGATCCCGCCGTTGGGTTGTGAATCGAGGTGGGACCCGAGCAATACGGGGGAAGCATCCGGGTCCGTCCCCGCGCGTCGGCCGAACGTGTTTCCGAACTCGTCGACGCGAACCTCGAGTCCGGCGTCTTCGAGGTGCTCGCGAAACCAGTCTCGAGCGGCTCGGTCGTCCGCTGAGAGCGCCAATCTGTGCAACCCGCCGTCAGCCGTCTCGCCGATCGCCGACTGCTCGTTCAGCAGGTCGACGAACCTGTCTCGGTCGAGTTCGATCATACCCTCGAGTGAGAGCGTTCACCGTAAAATACTGACCCAAGTTGTCTTTGGTTGGTAATTTACTGTGAGATAACCTATCGATGAGAAATAGTGTATTGCTGTCCGATACTGCGTCTATTTTGTGTTCCGCGTGTTCTGCGTTCTGGGGTTGCTCGAGGTGCTATGGGTGGCCCTGTGGCTACCGAACGTCTTCACGGAGGAAGTAGTATCGACGGGTCGATGGCTGGTCTGCCCGTCCCGTCCGTTGGTCACCACTCGGTGCTCGCATTACAGTCGCATCTCGCGCGTATCGATCGCGTCGCAAGTCGGACAGACGAACTGGTAACGCACGCGACTCCCGGTGGTCGTCACTCGCCAACTCCCGTCGTCGTCGACGTACCCACACGCCGAACACTGCGGGTCCGATTCGTCGAACTTTGCTCGAAGTTGCTCGAATGGGGAGCGGTACGTAGACATGTGCTATCATATATCGTGGTAGGGTATAACAGTTAGGGTCATCCAGTAACAGTGACTGACACGTTCGCCTGAATGCACGCCATACTGGCCTGTAATCCGAGCGTAGCATCGTGGACGGTCGCCGACGTTTATCATCTCCCTCGTAGTAGCGACGACTATGCTCGAGATCGTACCGACGATCCCACTGCACGTAACCGACGTCGCGCTACAAGTCGGCGGCGGCGACTTCCTGTACTGGGCGCTGATCTTCTTCGTGCTCGCGGTCGTCGCCGCCGCGGTCGGCGCTCGTGGCGTCGCCGGCATTTCGATGGAGATCGCCCGGATTTTCGTCTTGGTCTTCATCATCCTCGCGGTCGTCGCGTTACTGTTGTAGCGTGCGTCGAGTGACGACTCGAGCGACCGTCGCTCGAGAGCTTCCGTCGTTCGCGTGACGCCGAGACCAACATCAGTTACGTATTGGCAGCATTTGCGGTAGCTTGCCATCGCTTCGGACGATTTATCGTTTTAGAAACTCCGCTTGCGACTCGAACCCGGCAACGGCTGTCAGGTAACCAACGTTGGTTACTGGTGAGTGGGAATACCTAACAGGATAGGCGACGAAGTGTAACGGTGAGACGTTACCATGACTGAACTCGGCGGATTCCAAGACAGGGTCGCCCGCGTCGACCTCTCGGATGGCTCGGTCGCTTACGAATCGATCGACGAGGACGACGCGAAACAGTATATCGGCGCGCGCGGACTGGGGGTCAAGTACGTGTTCGAACAGGGCGTCGACGTCGACCCGCTCGGACCGGACAACCTGCTCGCGTTCATGAACGGCCCGTTGTCGGGCACGCAGGTGACGATGAGCGGTCGAATCGCCGTCTGTACGAAATCACCACTGACCGGGACCGTCACCGACAGCCACCACGGCGGTTGGTCCGGCGCGCGACTCAAATGGGCCGGTTTCGACGGCTTACTCTTCGAAGGCGAGGCCGATGAACCCGTGTACGCCGTCGTCGAGGACGGCGAGGTCGAACTCCGGGACGCCTCGGACGTGTGGGGACGTGGCTTCCACGAGACTCGCGACGCGCTCGAGGCAGAAGTAGACGGTTCCTACGGCAAGAACCTGAGTATCATGGGGATCGGCCCCGGCGGCGAGAACGAGGTGAAGTACGCCTGCATCATGAACGAGGACGACCGAGCCTCGGGTCGGGGCGGAACGGGCTGTGTCATGGGCTCGAAGAATCTCAAAGCCGTCGTCGTCAAGTCCACCACGAAGATGCCCCAGCCTGCGGACCCCGAGACGTTCAAGGAAGGCCACCAGCAGGCCATGCAGGCGATCACGGAGTCCGAAGTCACGGCACCTAACGAGGGCGGACTCTCGATGTACGGCACGAACGTCCTGATGAACGTCGGCGAGGAAATGGACGGCCTCCCGACGAAAAACGCTCAATACACCTCGACAGAGGCCATGCGCGACGCCGAAGGTGTCGATATCGACGCCGAACGCGTCTCCGGCGAGAACGTCCGCGAGAACATCCTCGTCGACGAACCCACCTGTCACTCTTGTCCCGTCGCCTGCAAGAAGGAAGTCGAAGTCACGACGATGCACAAAGGCGAGGAGATGAACGTCCGCACGGAGTCTTACGAGTACGAATCCGCCTACGCGCTCGGGCCGAACTCCGGACACACGGACCGCGACGCCGTCGCCCTCATGATCGACCGCTGTAACGACATGGGACTGGATACCATCGAGGCGGGCAACATGATGGCCATGGCGATGGAGATGACCGAGCAGGACAAACTCGAGGGCGTCGGCGAACTCGACTGGGGCGACTACGAGACGATGATCGACATGATCGAACAAATAGCCCACCGTGAGGGTGACCTCGCGGACCTCCTCGCAGAAGGGCCACGCCGGGTCGCCGAGGCGAAAGACGCCCACGACAACTCACTGGCGGTCAAGGGCCAGACCATCGCGGCGTACGACCCACGAGCCCTCAAAGGGATGGGTATCGGCTACGCCACCTCAAATCGCGGAGCCTGCCACCTGCGCGGCTACACTCCCGCAGCCGAAATCCTCGGCATCCCCGAGAAGGTCGACCCCTACGAGTACGAGGGGAAAGGCGAACTCACGGCGGCCTTCCAGGACCTCCACGCCATCTCCGACAGCTTCGACATTTGCAAGTTCAACGCCTTCGCAGAGGGAATCGAGGAGTACGTCCTCCAGTACAACGGCATGACTGGCCTGGACGTGAGCGAAGACGACCTCCTCGAGGCCGGCGAACGGATCTATAACTTAGAACGGTACTACAACAACCTCGTCGGCTTCGATGGCGACGACGACTCGCTGCCCGAGCGCTTCCTCGAGGACGGCATCCGCGGCCAGGGTGCCAGCGAGGGCGAGTACTGCGAACTCGAGGAGATGAAAGAAGAGTACTACGACCACCGCGGCTGGGTCGACGGCGTCGTCCCGGAGGAAAAACTCGACGAACTCGGCATCGACCTCGGACCCGGAACAGGCGTCTCGTCTGGCGACTCCGCGGCGCCAGCCGACGACTGAATACGTCTCACGCCCCTGAACGCCTCTGTTTTTGGATTCCTCGACGAATCGAAACTGCTCCACGTCAACTCTGCGACGGTGTCCTCACGCAGCGATCGTTCCTCAGTCGTCGGCGACGGTGAACGACGGTTCGGAGTCTGCGTGCACCGTCGGTCCCGTCACTTCGATGTCGATGGTGCCGCCGCCGACCGACACCTGCACGTCGTCGAAACAGGTTCGGTACTCCGTCGCGTGCTTGCCCGAGGTGTTGATCCGAACGTACGACTCGAGGAGCCCTGCATCGGTCAGTTGCTCGACTTTCCGGTACGCTGTCGAAGCCGGAATTTCACAGTGCTCTGAGAGCTCCGTCGCGGTGAGTGACTCCCTGCCCGTCGCCTCGAGAATCGCTCGACACGCGTCGTCGCTGAGCACCTCGAGTACCGTTTCGGCGTCGATTTCGTCCTCGAGTGCACTCTCATCTCGCTCCGTCGTGGTGATTGTCGGGGCTGTCATTACATCATCGTACGAAGTGGGCCACCACGAGTCGTCTCCCATTAAATACAGGGTGATTTATATGGGGTCGCCTATCTGGCCCAGGATTGGGGAGTACTGGCGCTGAGAGAGCGTCGGCGCCGATAGCGACCACGCGATCCGCCTCGCGACTCGAGCGTCGTCGGTCTCCAGCGCCGGGCACAGCGTTTAGGAGGCTCGCCTTCCCACCACTACTCGATGGCGTCAGGGATCCGTGCCGAAGTGAAGATCGACGATCCGGACGGCTGTGTCGTCACGGCAGCCGCCGGTTCCACCGAGGGGTCCGTCAACACCGTCTCGAAGAGCGTGAATCCCGACGCGCCTGAGCGCGTTACCGAGGAGTTCATGCTCGAGAGCGAAACTGACGTCGACTCAATCGACACCGACGTCGACCTCTCGTCGATTTTCTCCTACGGCTCGAGCGACGTCTACCGATTCACGCGCTCGCTCGAGCGGGAGTGTCCCTGCGGGTGGATCGAACGACACGACTCGCCCGTCGTCGACGTCCGCGCACGGGGGAGTGCGCTGTATCTCACGTTTCACGCCGCGGATATGAGCGCACTGCAGGCGATCATCGGCGACCTCAAAACCAATTGTTCGAACCTCGACGTGCAACGACTGCTTCAAACCCAACAGGGCCGGACCGAACAGCACCTCGTCTACGTCGATCGGAACACGCTGACGACGCGCCAACTCGAGGTTCTGGAAACGGCCCACCGGATGGGCTACTTCGAGCACCCCAAACGGGCCAACGCCGGCGAGGTCGCGGCGGCGCTCGATATCACCAGTACCACGTTCACTGAACACCTCGCAGCAGCCCAGACGAAACTCCTCGATGCAATTCTTGCCTATGACGAGTAACTCCCACGCACACACGAGGAATCAAGAACGCTTCGGGAGCTACTGGAATTCGGTGGTGGACCCTAACCCTATATACACTGACCGCACAGCTATGAACAGAGACACGTCACGGTACCTCGGACCCTCGCCTCTCTCATGAGCAGATTCGAATTCACCTGCCCCGACTGCACGCAAGTAATTGAGATCAACGATTCGATGCGAGAAGCGACGCTGACACACGGTTGTCCAGTTTGCGCTGCGGACGTCACGCCGGCAGCCTTCGACGCCAGACAGTCACAGTCGCAATCACAATCTCCTGCTCGCGATTAGTCTCGCTCGACGTCCGTTCGTCGGCCGTTCAGTGAGTCCGGCTCGAGTCGGTACAGCTCGATGTCGAGGTCGGCTTTCGCCTGCGCCCAGATTTCGAACAGCGGACGCTTCGCCTCGCCGTACTGGGCGATTTGTTCGGGCGTCAACGCTGACGGCGGAATGTTCTCGAGTGACCCCGTGGCGATGATGCTTCGATAGGTCGAGTCGTGTTCGTCGTAGACGACGAGTCGCGCACTCGGGGCGGACTCGAGGTACTCCCGTTTCTCGCTGTTCGGCGTCGACACTAACCGCAGATAGAAGGCTCGCTCCTCCTCGTCGTAGCCGTAGGAGATAGGGATCGCGTACGGATCGTCGGTCCGCGCGAGTGAGAGGACACCCGTCTCGTGACGGCCGAGGAAGTCGTCAACCGCCGCGTCGGACATCTCGGTTTCCTGGTCGATAGCCATCGTCTCAGTGTGGGACGATGGAAGAACACGCTCTTTATAGTTGTCATCGCCGTCCGCCGGCGTTCTACCCCCGTGAGACGCTACGCCGTCGAATCCGTGGGCTCCGACGACCCCGACGGGTCGCCCGTCGCGATACAAACCGGCGCACGAATCTCGAGTGCGGTCTCGAACTCCGCCTCGCGGTCGCTCCGGCGGCCAATTCGTCCGAATTGCTCCTCGTGTGCGCGTCGTACCGCTGCAAGCTCTCGATCACCGAACTCGAGTTCCGCACCGATGTCCGCCCAGTGATCTGAGTCGACCAAAAACACCTCGCGTTCGTCGCTTGCGTAACAGCGTTCGTACGACCGACGGTATCGCTCGAGTGCCGGTCCCAGCGTGGCCTGGACCTGATCGACGAGCGTCGGCAGTCGCTCCGGGGGGACGCTCGCCTTGGCAGCCGCGAGCAGGAGTACCTGCCCCTCGATCGGTTCTCCAGGCATTCAGCCACCCGCTCGCATCGCTTTCTGTGCGAACTGGTCGACGAGCGACTCGAGGTCGTCAGCGTCTCCCTCGCTCGTCGCTTCGAAGACAACTGTCACTTCGGTCAGCGTCAGCGAGGGCCCGATACCGACCGTCTCCGAGGAAATCGTAGCCGTCCACGCCGGTCCCTCGACGGTATCGTCGGCGACCTGTTCGCCACCGAGATTCCCCAGGTACCGAATCGCGAGTCGTTCGGAGATGCCCCGAAACGATCGCTCGACGCGCGTTGTCATACACTTTCGTTTGGCGGCTGTCCCGATAAATCCGCCCGCTACCTCGCGATGTCTCCGTTTCACGCTGTCCCACCTCCGTCGTCGATCAGAGGACGGCTCTGAACGCGACGACGCCGAGAACGCCCGCACACAGCGCCAGCAGGATGCTCTCGGTTTTCCACATCACCACCAGGACGACCCCCGCTGCGCCCCACTCCGCCGGCCCGCCGGCCGCGAGCTCAGGTCCGAGCACAGCGATCACGACCGCACCGGGCAAGACGGTGAGTCCGGCCTCGAGGCGCTCGCTCACCTCGATTTTGCGGATGAACCAGATGCCTCCAACCTTCGCGATCACCGTGACGATGGTCATCGCCAGAATCACGCCGACGACGAGCGGATCGAGCGAGAGCGCGCTCGGAACGACGGATTCGAGCGGTGTCGATCCGGCTATACTCACCGTCTGCGCCGAGCTCACCGCCTCCGTTGGCGACCCCGTACGGACGGACGAACTGGTCTCAGCGATCATGGCGGACCACCTCGAGGGCGGCGGCAGCTAATCCGCCGATGAGGATGTACCATCGGCCCGGCAACACGTTCGCGGCGACGATGCTCGTTGCGAGCGCGACGAGCCACGGAACGAGCGAGGACTTCCCTTCCCAGAGTTCGGCCGCGAGTGCGACGAAGACCGCCGCGAGGATGAAGTCGAAGCCGTAGCGTTCGGGTTCGCCGACCGACTCGCCGGCGAAGACGCCGAGGACGGTCGAGCCAACCCAGAACAGCCAGAGGACGATGCCACTCCCGAGCAAGAATGCGCCGCGGCCGCCTCCGGACTTGAGTTCACGCATCGTCAGCGCCCAGTTCTCGTCGGCCATCACGAGCAGGCTGCCGTAGATTTGCGTCGGCGAGAGGTGGCGAAACCAGGGCTGTAACGCCGCCCCCATCAACGAGTAGCGCAGGTTGACCGCGAACGTGGTCGCGACGATTGCCGCGATCGGAATCGGGTCCGCCCAGAGTTCGACGGCGATGATCTGGGATGCGCCGGCCAACACCGTCGCGCTCATCAACGCGGCTTCCGCGACGCTCAAGCCGGCCTGATTCGCGAGGACGCCGAACGCGATTCCGTAGCCGCCGACGCCGATCGCGATCGGCGTGCCGGTGAGGATTCCCGCGCGGATTCCGTCCCATCGAAATGTCACGTCGTCGTCCGATGGCGTTTTCACCGGATCCGTCGTCTCGCCGTCGACCGCGTGGTCACTCGAGACGCTCGAGAGAGAGTCGTCCGGATCGTTGTCGTTCGCACTCACTAGCGGAGGTGACGCTCGCGCGCCTAAATCGTTCTCGAAACCGGCCCGCTGTCGGGCTTCCGGTGGGTGATTTCGCCCGGTTTCGCCGCCCGTTTCTACCGTCCGTACAACAAGAGAACCGCGCTGATGATCACGATGAGTGGCCCGTACCACCGTTGGTTCACGAGGAATACGACGGCACCAACCAGTACGCCCGTGAGTCCCAGAAAGACACACGCCTGCTCGAATCGCGTTCGGTGTTTGGGTCGATCGTGAACGTTCGAGACGATGTCGACGAGTAGGTCGAGGACCATTTGTTCGATCGACTATTCTCTATCTTATCATACTTTTGTCTCTACCGTTGGTGGATAATACGGCAACTCGACTCCTCTCACGGTGTTACCCACCCGCCACCGGCGGGAACACCGACAGTCGATCCCCGTCCTCGAGTGGTGTCTCCGGCCCGTCCATATGGGTCACATCGCGGCCGTTCTTCAAGACGCTCAGTTGTGGCCGGATCGAGCGTTGCTCACCCTCGTCGTCGAGTAACTGCCCATCGAGTCCTTCGTACTCGCCCTCGAGGGTCGAGAGCACGTCGCCGACGGACGCGCCGTCGTCGAACGTCTCCTGTTTTTCTTTTTGCCCAACAGCCTCGCGGAAGGTCGCGAAAAAGCGCAACTCGAGTTCCATACCACACGGTTGTTGCTCGAGAGCATAAGTTCGGGTGGCCGCCGACTTGCACGCACTCGACGGCGACGGAAGCACTCAGATCGAGGACACCGTCGCCTCGGCCGTGTACGTTACCCCGTCGACCCCCGCCCGCTCGAGCACGTCGTCGATCGTGTCCGCACCGATCTCGGCGGCCGCCTCGCGCTCGCCGACGTCGATTTCGACGGTCACCGAGACGTCGAATGCGATCGTATACGGCTCGAAGGGTGCTGTCGGGTGTTCGTCCACCTCGACGCTCCCGATCTCCCAGTCGGAAATCTCATCCTGTTCCTCGAGGCCCGTCGCGAGTTCTTTGCGTGCGTCTTCTCGCGCCGTGGTCTCGCTGCCGCTGTGAAGCGTCCACCGACACCGTCCGGTTCGAGACACTGTAACCTCCATACATTGCGTACGCGCCCCCCGCTCGTGAACGCTGGCTTCGTTCTCAGATTCTCTCGATCGCTTTCGCCGGTAGGCCGTCGCCCATCTATGGCAGGCTGTCACTCCCACTGCCCGCTATAGATCCTGTAGTCGAATGCCGTCCTCGACCAACCGTGCGTTTCGCTCGCGCTCGAGATGCTCGCCTAACCCTTCGTGTGCGTGTAACTGCGCGATCACGTCCGCGTAGAGCGTCCGCCAGGAAATCGCGTAAATCGGCGACTGGCCCCACGCTCGTAACTCCGGGACGAGTTCGTCGTATCGCTCGTATCGCTCCTCGAATCGATCGATCGCCTCGAGAACCCGACTTGCCGCTTCGCGGTCGTCTTCGGCGTCCGCAATCGCCCGGTTCAACCGTTGTTCCCAGTCTGCAACAGCCGTCTGCATATCCGACGCGACGTGGTCGTCGTCGTCGGGCAATCGCTCGAGTACCGGCTTTGGTACGCCGAGTGAGAGTTCGTCCATACCGGCTGTAGGACGCCGTCTGGCAAGAAACTACGGACGACGAGCCGAATGCTCCGTTCGACGCACTCCATCGTTCCTCCCCTTCATTTGATAGCGCGATATGTGGTTTATCTCCCGTCGGTGCCGCCCCCCAACGACCCCGTTCTCCGCCAGCTCCTTCGATCCTCCCCCGGCGTGTCCGCTCTTTCCACAAATCGTCGGGTCTGATCGTCCGTCACTGTCACTCGAGTAAGCGGGCGTCTCATCGATTCCCAACCGCATCGGCATCGTTTCCGATCGGTGGGCCGTCTCGTTCCGAGTGGTGGTTTCGAGTCGGATAGAACCTCGAGCGACTCGGTGGGTCGTTCGCACTCAACGTTGCCACCTCGTGTCGAGGTGGTCCCGTGTTGTCGACCGGCGAACGAGGTCGCTCTTCGACAGCAGTGAACCCTCGACTGATCAACGTCTCTTCGACTTTGCTGTTCCCCGTTTCGATTGTCGCCCCGGAGTTATCGCTCTCGAGGTGCATTCACACTACTTTGCCAGCCCCGGTCGTTTTCGGGGCTGCTTCATCGAACCGATACCATCGACGGTGTCCCAAACGGGCAACACTCTGTAGTGGCGTCTTCCTTTCCGTGTGGCGAATTTTGGCTGTCAATCGTTCCCGAGAACGCGAACCGCCGGCTGGGGAGTGGCGTATCGACGCTCTACTCCGGGGGTTCGAACTCTCAGTTCGGTGTTCGCTGACTCCTGTGGGAAACCTCAGTTCGAGGTCCAGCACGTCTTCACTGGCAATTCGGGCGGGCCTCTCACGCACGTCAGTTGAGGCCATCTCCAGACTCCCTCCGTTTCTGCCATGTCATTTTCGCTCGAGGAGTGCACACTGAGACGATCTATCGACGTCCGATGGATCGACTTGTGATTTCGACCAACTGGAATTTGGGACCGTACCGGTCGTCGATCGGATGTTCGTCTCTCGGTCGCGTTGAAAAGGCGCTTGACGAAGCAATCTCTCAGCGACACTGGGTTCGGAGACTCGAGGCGGTCCCGACGCCATCGAACTGTCCGCTCGACGCGCGACGAATTCGGCGTTCCTTAGATCGTTCGCGACCGATCCGTCATCGCGCGCTCTCCGTCCTCGAGTCGCGTTCGTCTTCGGTCGCTGCGTTCGATCGCGTTTCGCGATTGCGTCTCGAGCGCCTTGAGCACGATACGACGGGGAAATAAAGTCCATAGTGCGATATCGAATGTTGGGTCGTCACGTTGAACGTGGGTTCGTCACGGTACTCGAGTCCTGTTGCCTCGACGAGTGAATTGCTCGGCAGTCGAACTACGACGGTGACGACACCGCATTCGACGGGCGTGCACTCGACGGCTGATATCTATAAAAATAGTATTCGTCGCACCGGCCAGTAGTGCAACCCGCTTGCGTACGTGCTTACGCTTCCACAGCCTGTGGGATGGTCGCTGCGATCGCGTCCATCATCGATTCGACGGCCGAATTTCCCCAGTACCGAACGGTTCGACTGCGTGAATCGTACTCGAGGACCCCCAGTTCGTCGAGTCGTGGGAGTGCCGAGTGGTGTAACTGAACGACTAGCTGTGCTTCGTCTTCGCTCGTGTAATCGCTGAGTGTGCGAACGAGTTCGTCAACCGAGGCGACTGTTGTCGACGATTCACGGAAGTACCACAGGATGCTGCGACAGCGGCGATTGGCCAGCACTGTCAGCAGTTCGTCTACGGTCGTGGACTGCAGTGGTTGGTCATCGTCCATGTGTGGTCTCTGTGAACGATACACAAACTATTGGTCGGCTAATATATAAGTATACCTGCCAAGACCGGCGTCCATCGATGCGCGGCGAGTTGGCGTCCGCGGTTTCGGAAGTATCGGAACCGAGACGCTATCGCTTACAAAGGTTGGCGACAAATCAGCGATCGTGATCGTCGACGACCGCGTCCTGCGCGAGGATTTCGTCCCCAGCGAGGTGGTTCATCGCCACGACGAGGTGAACCTCCTCTCGGAGTCCCTTGAGCCGATACTGGACGGGCAGCGAGCAGATCCGGCGTTTTGCTTCGGTCCGACGGGCGTCGGAAAGACCTGCATCGCTCGATACACCCTCGCACAGCTGTGCGAACAGGAACCCGCGGTTTCGGTCGCCTACGTCAACTGCTGGCAGGAGTACACCCGGTTTCGAGTGCTCTACAGCATCCTCGAGTCGGTCGGACGAACGGTCGACATCCACCGATCGACGCCGAAAGACGAACTGTTCGGGCGACTACGGGAGACGAACGACAGCCCGATCGTCGTCATCTTAGACGAAGTCGACCAACTCGAGGAAACGGCCGCCCTCTACGACCTCCACCGGCTGGGACACGTCTCGCTCGTCCTGATCGCCAACCGCGAGGAGGAGTTGTTCGCGAGTTTCGACGACCGGGTGCGCTCGCGACTGCGGGCGGGAACGCGGGTCAGATTCGATCGCTACGGAACTGACGAACTCGCCGCGATCCTCGCCGAGCGAGCCGACAACGCCCTCGAGCCGGGTGTCATCACGGATGCCCAGCGACGGACCATCGCCGACGCCGCGTCCGGGGACGCCCGCGTGGGAATCGGCATCCTTCGCTCGGCGGCCAGACGAGCGTCCCAGCAAGGGTACGAGCGCGTGACCGACCCTGTTCTCGAGGCGGCGATTCCGGACGCGCGGACGGCGATCCGGCGCAAGACCGTCGAGGGGTTGATCGAACATCAGCGAGTGCTCTACGATATCGTCGCCGAAGCGGACGAGATCGAACCCGGCGATTTGTACGACGAGTACGAACGTCGAGTCGACGATCCGAAGACGAACCGGACGCTGCGAAACTACCTGACGAAGATGGTCCACTACGACCTGATCGAAGCCGTCGGGGAGCGCCGCGGGCGGACGTACCGGGCCGTCGACGACGGCGCGGTCGACGGAGAGTAACCGCGGGTTCGCTGGGTTTTCCGATTCGAAGAGGTCGCACATTATTGGTTGCGCGTTCGCACGCGACTCGAGCCCCTTCTTTCAGCAAAGCTCCATTCTTTCAGCGAGTTCGAGTCATCTGTCTTTCCTCTGATTCAAGTTTCGGAACGTCGTTTCGGTATCCGCTCTCCCGTCGCATTCGGCCTGCTGCAGGCCGATATCGCTCGCTCGAGTCGTTTCGGAATTTCGGAAACGGTGTTCCGATGCTTATGCGGGGCTCCCACGAGGAATCGCCTATGCAAACACACGGATTCGAATTTGGAACCGGGATGGTACTTCTCGAGGTACCGTCGCCGCGATCGACGATCGGACACCGACTCGCCTGTGCGAGGCTGGCGGAAATGACCGGACACGACACCGTCGGGAGGAAGGCGAACGCGACGGCGTACTGGATCGACGCGCGAAACGCGGCCGCGCCACGAATCCTCTCGGAGTGTGCCACGAGTCCGCGCCACCTCGAGTCCCTGCAGGTCGCACGGGCGTTCACGGCCTACCAGCACCACTCGCTGGTCCGGAAGGTTACCCACCGTGTCGACGCGAGTACGGAGTTGCTCGTCTCGCCGAACGTCGCCAGCCTCTATCACGACGCGGATCTGCCCGAGTGGGAGCGCGAGGACCTCCTCGCCGCGTCCCTCGAGACGCTCGCCGAATTGGGGCGGGTCCTCGAGTGCCCCGTATTGGTGACGAGTGCGGTCGACGAACACGCCGATACGATTGCAAAGTACGCGACGACGAGAATCGAGTGCGTGCACACTCGCGAAGGAATTCGACTCGAGGCCGCACATTCGGATCGGGGAAGCGACGCGAACGGCGGTGCGGGTAGGGACGAGGGTCTCACTATCGACGAGACGGCGGGCTACTGGCACGAGGAGTACTGGCAGACGACGATTCCCTACTGGGTCGAGTGCTACGGCGCTGTCGACGAGGTGCGATCCGTCGTGGACGCCCACGACCGCGGTCTCCTCGAGGTGACGCCCTGATGGGGCGAACGAACCCGACCTACCGCGACTCGCTGCGGGCGCTCGAGTCCGAGTGGGGGCCGATGCGACGGGCGCTACGCCGGGAGTATCAACTGGATTTCGATCGGTTGTTCGACCGGGGTCGCACGTTCGCCGACGCGGCGGGCCACGCGAACCCGATGGATCCAGAACGCGCGTTCGTGCTCTCGCTGTTGCTCGCCCACGAGGTCGAGATCCGCCGGTTGCGAGGTGAACTCGAGGAGATGGAGGAGCGGATTTCCGGTTCGAAGTCGGACGGACAGGTGCCCGATTCGAGGTCGATGGGTCGGATTTCCGGTTCGACCGACGAACCGGACGCAACGAGTGACGGCGAACCGGACGCAACGCGTGACGACGAACCGGACGCGACGCGCGAGGGTCCCGAATGAGCCCCTACACGTTCGAGTTCGCAGACGGTTCGGTCCGTGAGTGGTCACTCACTGAGTCGGGGGCGGAGCCGACGCTCGTCGAGGCGTACGCGCCGTCGGTGTTCGTCTCGGGGCCCGACGACGCGCTCGTGGACCTGCGCTCGCGCCTCGAGTCGGATCCGAAGGTGGACGATTTAGGAACCGAACGCTGGGCGAGGGACCTCCACGAGGCCCACGTCGGCGAGCGAAGCCGGCTGTTGCGCGTCGACCTCGAGCGTGTCGATGACGTTCGCCAACTCGCCCGCGAGATTCGGGGCGTTCACGAGCGCGAGACGCACGCGCCGGGCACGTTCCGGCTGTACGACGTGGACCTCGAGCCCGGTTTCCGATACTGTCTCGACCGGGGGATCGATCCGACGCCGACCCGGGAACTGCGTGCCCTGCACATCGAAATCGACGACACCGCGCTGGCCGACGGCGACGTGACCGCGATTCGACTTGAGGGTGAGTCCGTCCTCGAGGATGAGCGGAGGCCCGATCGTGATCGTGACGCAGACGGTGCGCGAGCGGCTGGTCGTGGGTTAGACGGTGCGCGAACGGTCGGTAGTGGGCCAGACGACGCGCGAGCGACGCTCGAGACCCTCCAGTGGCGACTCGGGCGTGACGACCCGGACGTGCTCGTCGTCAGCCACGCCGAGTTGGTGCCGTTGCTCTCCCGGCGGGCGTCCGAGGTCGGCCTCGAGTCGTTCGCGCTGGGGCGGCTGCCGGGGTGGACGAGACTCGCTGGATCGAACACGTACGAGAGCTACGGGCGGGTTGGTCACTCGCCCGCGCGCTATCGAGTGCCGGGTCGGGCGATCGTCGACACCTCGAACAGCTTCCTCTGGCAGCAGTCGGGGCTGGCCGGCCTCGAGTACATGGTCGAGCGAACGGGCCGCCCGCTCCAGGAGACCGCCTGGGGGAGCATCGGGACGCTGTTGACCTCGAGACAGATTCGACTCGCCCGTCGCGAGTGGGACGTCCTCGCGCCACAGAACAAGTGGGAACCGGAGCGATTTTCCGACGTTCGGACGCTCCACGCGGCCGATCGGAGCGGGTTCACGTTCGCCCCCGACGTGGGCTTTCACGAGCGCGTTCACGAGATCGACTTCGCCTCGCTGTACCCTCGGATCATCTGCGAGTACGGCATCAGTCCGGAAACGGTCGGCTGCGCCCACGAGTCAGCCGACACTGCGGCGGACACTCGCCGCGTTCCTGATCTCGAGTACGAACTCTGTTCGGGCGGCCCGGCCGAGACGCCGTTTCTCCCGTCGGTTCTCGAGCCCTTGCTCGCGGATCGAGCCGACAGAAAACGCCGACTCGCGGACGACCCGCCGGAGGCGACGGCGAGTCGCCTTCGAGCTGAATCGGGTGCGATCAAGTGGGTGCTCGTCTCCTGTTTTGGCTATCAGGGCTATCGAAACGCCAAGTACGGCCGAATCGAGTGTCACGAGGCTATCAACGCCTACGCTCGCGACATCGCCTTGACGGCCAAGCGTCGACTCGAGGACGGCGGCTGGCGGATCGTTCACGGCATCGTCGATAGCCTCTGGGTGACGCCGCGAGAGGGTGTCGACCCGGAGCCACTCGAGTCGGTGATCGCCGACGTGTCGGCCGCGGTCGGCATTCCGCTCGAACACGACGGCAGCTACGAGTGGGTCTGTTTCGTCCCGTTGCGCGAGTCGGTTCGCGGCCGAGAGGCGGCGACGGATCAGGGTGAGGCGGCGGGCGACGCCGAGACGCCACACTCGTCCGCGACGGCGGGCGCGCTCACCCGATACTTCGGCAAGCGCGAGTCGGGGTCGTACAAGTTTCGCGGCATCGAGGTGCGCCAGCGGAGCACGCCGGCGTTCGTCGCCGAGAGCCAACGCGCGTTCGTCGAGGCGCTCGACCGCGAGCGGGACCCAGTTGCCGTTTGTGACGTGCTCTCCCGTCGATTAGGGATGCTTCGACGCGGCAACGTCGACCCCGGCGACCTCGAGATCACGACCCGCGTCTCGAAGCCGCGCTCGGCGTATCGTCAGCGGACCCGAACCGTGGGGGCGCTCGAGCGATACGAGCGTCACGGAATCGAGCGCCACCCCGGTCAGTCGGTCCGATACGTCGTGGTCGACGACGAGGCGCGAACTGCAGACCGCGTTCGCATTCCGGTCGAATCGATCGACGAGTACGATCTCGAGTTCTACGAAGGCAAACTTGTCGAGGCCTGTGAGAGTGTGTTGTCACCGCTCGGGTGGGATCGAACGCGGATCCGTCGGCACGTTTCTGGCGTGGCAGTGACGCGGCTCACCTCATTTCTCGATTAGCTGACCATCCCATCGTCTGTTCCGTAGATGAAACTGTATTATGGCTGTGATAGTGCCTCCAAACGGTGATTTCGGGGCACCACATTTATACTCGCGAGTCGATTTGTGGATAGCAATTGAGTATGGCAGCGTCCAACCCGCCACCAGGGCAACTTCGATCTCGAATTCGACAGCAGGAGGTGGTCGCAGAACTGAGTCAACTCGCGCTCGAGTCGACCGAACTCGAGTCGCTATTGGCGGCGGCGACCAGTGCCACTCGAGACATCCTCGACGTCGCGTATTGTGGCGTTCTGGAGTCACGAAACGGGGGCGAAACGATGGTGATGAGAGCGGACGAGGGGTGGCGAAACGGTGTCGTCGGAACGGAGGTTGGTCCCCTCGACTCGGATACGGTTGTTGGAACCGCCCTCGAGACCGATATGGCGGTCATCGTCGACGATATCGATGCTGCCGACACCGTAATGCAGTCGTCGCTCAGCGTCGCCCACGACGCCGTCGGTGGGGTCGGCGTCTCGATCGAATCTGATGGCGGTCCGTGGGGTGTGTTCGTCGTGTATACGGCGGAACACCGGGAGTTCGCCGACCACGACGTTGCCTTTCTCGAAGACGTCGCGTCTCTGCTGGCGTCGGCGGTCCAGAACCGTCGACAACACCAGCGTCTCGAGACGGAACTCGAGACGACGGTCGATCGGATCTCGGATGCGGTCGTCGGTCTCGATACGGAGTGGCAGTTCACGTACGCCAACGACCGGGCTCGAGAACTTCTCGACTGTGAGGACGCAGATTTGCACGGGACGAATTTTTGGGAGGCGTTTCCGGAGACCATCGATTCGACGTTCGGCCAGGAGTACCGGCGGGCGATGGAGACACAGGAGTCGACGGCGTTCGAAGAATACTACCCGCCACTCGAGACCTGGTTCGAGGTCAACGTGTATCCCTCCGAGACGGGACTGTCGATCTACTTCCGAGATATTACCAGCCGGAAGCAGACGGAACGGGAACTCCAACGGACCAACCAGACGTTACAGCAACTGTACGCGATCACGGCGGATCGAGAGCGGACCTTCGAGGAGAAGGTTCAGGAACTCCTCGACATCGGCCGCGAACGACTCGGTCTCGAGGTCGGGTTCATGGCCGATATCGAACCACAGAACGATCGATTCGAGGTCGTCCACTCGAGCGGGGACGACGAGCGATTGCGGCCGGGGACGGTGACGGAGCTCTCTGAAACGTACTGTCGAAAGACGGTCGACTCCGACGAGTTGCTCGTGCTCACGAACGCACCCGTACAGGGGTGGACCGACGACCGCGCCTACGACAGGTGGGACTTCGATAGCTACCTCGGCAGCAGGATCCACGTCGACGACGACCTGTTCGGAACGCTGTGCTTTGCCGACGAAGACCCTCGATCGGTCGCGTTTACGCCCGCCGAGCGGGGCTTCGTCGAGTTGCTCACGCAGTGGCTGAGCTACGAACTCGAGCGCCAGCAACGAAAACGAGAACTCGAGGTGAGCGAACAGCGCTACCGAACGTTGATCGAACACTTCCCCAACGGAATGGTCGCACTGTTCGACGACGACCTCCGATACACGCTCGCCGGAGGCGGGGTACTCGAGGATCTCGACGTGTCGATCGAGACGCTTGTCGGACAGACGGTCGAGGAGCGATACGAGGGTGAGACGCGCGAGGCGTTCGAGTCGAACTTCAGGGCCGTGCTCTCGGGTGAGCGTCGACGGTTCGAGTACCACCTTCACGGTCGAGTGTGGCTTGCGTACGCGCTCCCGGTCGAAGACGACGACGGAACGGTGTTCGCCGGCATGGTGATGGTCCAGGACGTCACCGCCCGCAAGGAACAAGAGGAAAAACTCCGCGAGCGCGAGGCCCACCTCGAGCGATTCAAAGCGTATACCGACGACATTCTGGACGCGATCGACGACGTCTTTTACGTTGTCGACGAGGACGGGTCGTTCCAACGCTGGAACGAGACGCTGTGTCACGTAACGGGGTACACGGACGAGGAGATCGCCTCGATGACGCCGATGGACGTCTTCGACCAGGATGATCACGAGCAGATGATCGAAGTGATCGGAACGGCGTTCGAGACCGGGTACGCGCGGGCCGAGACAAACCTCGTGACGAAATCCGGTGAGACGATCCCCTACGAGTTCATCGCGAGTACGCTCGAGGACCCTTCCGGAGAGCCGGTGTTGACCGGCGTCGGGCGCGACATCTCCGATCGACGAGCAGACGAACGCCGGCGCGAGGAGCTCGTAGACGAACTCGAGTCGTCGAACGAACGCCTCGAGCAGTTCGCCTACGCCGCCTCTCACGACCTACAGGAGCCGTTGCGGATGGTCACGAGTTACCTGACGCTCCTCGAGCATCGCTACGCCGAGGAACTGGACGAGGACGCAGACGAGTTCATCGAGTACGCGGTCGATGGGGCCTCGCGGATGCAAGAGATGATCGACGGGCTGCTCGCGTATTCGCGAGTCGACACGCAAGGAAATCCGTTCGAGGTCGTCGACTGTGAGGTCATCCTCGAGGACGTAGTGACCGATCTCGAGGTTCGAATCGAGGAAACCGGGGCTGCTATTACCATCGAGTCACTCCCGTCGGTATATGGCGATCCGGGACAGCTTCGGCAAGTGTTTCAAAACTTGCTCGATAATGCACTCACGTACTCCGGTGAGCAATCACCACAGATAGCTGTGTTCGCCGAAAGAGACGGTCACGAGTGGCATATTTCAGTTCGAGACCACGGGATTGGGATCGATCCGGACAACGCAGATCGCATCTTTCAGGTGTTCGATCGATTACACAGCGTCGACGAGTACGCCGGAACTGGAATCGGACTCGCACTCTGTCAGCGCATCGTCGAACGACACGATGGCGACATTCGCGTCGTCTCGGAGCCTGGTGAGGGGGCGAGGTTTACCGTGACGTTGCCAGCACCGCCGGAAACTGCATCCACGACTACACCTGTAAGCAAATGACTAATCGCAGACAGTCTTCTCTCGAGTCAGCACAGATCCTCCTCGTCGAGGACAACCCGGGTGACGTTCGACTGACCGAAGAAGCGTTCAAACAAGCACAGATCGAGAACGACTTACACGTCGTTCCGGACGGAACTGAAGCCCTCGACTTTTGTTACCAGCGAAACGAGTACGAACACGCGCCGCAGCCGGACCTCATCCTGTTGGACCTCAACTTGCCACAAAAAAGCGGCGAGGCGGTCCTCCAGGAACTCAAATCCGATCCGGATCTCCGCTCGATTCCAGTCATCGTCTTGACGAGTTCTCGAGCCGAAGCGGACGTGCTCAGATCGTACGAACTGCACGCGAACGCGTACCTGACGAAACCGGTCGATCCGGACGAGTTCATCGAGACCGTCCACGCATTCGAGCGGTTCTGGCTCTCGGCCGTTCGATTGCCACACCACGGAGAGTACTCATGAGCGACCCATCTACACAGACAGAATCCGACGCCACGACAGAGACGGCCACGCTAGATGTCCTCTTGATCGAGGACAACCCCGGTGACGCACGACTCATCCAGGAGATGCTCCGTGACACCGAAGAACTCGCCCAGCGGGTCAGTTCGGACGAGTCTGCGGGCCGGACACCCGAAATCACCCGCGAGACGCGACTCGAGGAGGGACTCGAGACGCTCGAGGAGGGTGACGCGGACGTAGTGTTGCTCGACTTGAACTTGCCCGACAGTGGCGGGTTGGACACGCTCGAAACCGTTCACGAGGCGATCGAGGAGACGCCTATCGTCGTCTTGACCGGCGTTCGAGATCAGCAAGTCGGCGTCGAGGCGATCCAACGCGGCGCACAGGACTTCCTCGTCAAAGACGAGGTGACGAGTGAGTTGCTCGTGCGGACGATTCACCACGCGATCGAACGCGCCCGACAGGAGCGCGAACGCCGTCGCCAGCGCGAGCAGTTAGAGGCGCTCAATCTCCTCAATCGAATCGGCCACGACATCACGCACGCCGTCATCCCGACCGAGACGCGCTCGGAGTTAGAACAGCGCGTCTGTGAACGACTGGCCGAAGACGACGCCTATCGCTTCGCCTGGATCGGCAGCGTCAACCCGGGGAGCGATCACGTCGTTCCGGCCGCCGCAGCGGGCGTCGAAGCGGGCTATCTCGACGCCGTCGAGATCAGCGTCGACGAGGACGATCCGATCGGACGGGGGCCGGCCGGAACGGCGATCAGGACCGGACAGGTTCAGGTCGTAAACGATATCGAACGAGACAGCGAGTTCGACCCGTGGAGTGAGGAGGCCCTCGAGCGAGGGTATCGCTCGGTGGCGGCGATCCCACTCATTCACGAGGATCTCGTCTATGGTGTGTTAGGAATCTACGCCGAGTCACCGCGGTCGTTTACCAGCCCGGAGACGACGATTCTCTCCCGGATCGGGGACGTGATCGCCCACGCGATTACGGCGATCGAACGCAAGGACGCGCTCGTCAGCAACGCGGTCATCGAACTCGAGTTCCGGATCGAGGAGTTAGCGGAGCCACTCGTGCAACTGTCGACGGACGAGGAGTGTACGATCGAACTCGAGCAGCTGATTCACGGCGACGAGACGCTGCTCGCGTACGGTTCGGCGTCCAACGTCGAGCAGGAGACGTTCCAGGAGACGATCGGGGAAACCGAGGGGTTCAGTGAGGTTCGATTCCTCACCGTGCGCCGCGACGAGTTCCAGTTCGAACTCGTCGCCCCGGCGGCCGTCTCGCTGTTCGAGACGATCGCGACACACGGCGGGCGCGTTCAGTCGGCAACGATCGACGACGGCGAGTTCCGGTTCGTCGTCGAACTCCCTCGCGGCCGAGACACGCGCCAGATGATCGAACTCATCAACGAGCAACGCGACGACGTCACCTACCTCGCCCAGCGGACCAGCGACCGAAACACGCCGAGTGAGTCGGGGTCCACGTCGGTCCTCGACGACGACCTCACCGATAAGCAACGTGCTGCACTCGAGACGGCGTACTTCGCGGGTTACTTCGACTGGCCCCGCGAAAGCACCGGCGAGGAAATTTCCGAGCGACTCGGCATCGCGCCGGCGACGTTCAACCAGCACCTGCGGACGGCAGAACGGAAGTTCTTCGATTCGGTTCTCGGCGAGGAGTGAGCGAGGCAGTACTCAGTTCGTCCACCGGCTGAGATACTCCACGATTCGATTCGAGGACTGGCTTCGCTCGAGTCGCCGCTGGAGGCGTCCGGTGCAGTTTTTCGCGAGGATACGGCCGGCGAACGCGCCAGAGCGTCGCAGATCGCGGGAGTAGAACTCACCGAGTTGGTGGTCCGGAACGACCGCGGGGTCGAACGTCGGATCTTGTAGGTTCGAGATGCCCCTCGTCAGGAGGTCGACCTGGAGGGCTGCGAGGCGGTCGAAAACCTCCCAGAGCGTGTGACAGTTGCTGATAGAGACGTCTTCGTACGCGACGATTTCGCCGCCATCGATCGACTCGTCCAGTCGCTGGAGTGTCGAACCGGCTCGAGTTCTGCCGTCGTGGAAGGCGACCGGCGGCCCCATGCCGCGGTATCGTCGAATGTCGGCCGGGTGGAAACTCACGACACCGTACTCCGGCGCGGTGAGGACGTCACCGCGGATGAGGCCGAAGCCGAAGCGGACGACGACGTCGCAGTCGGCGGCGAGACGGTCAACGACGTCGTCCGGCAGTTCGTTCCAGTTGCCGTCGGCCAGCGGCGTACAGCGGACGTGCTCGGCGTCGGCGAGGCAGTCGATGTTCTCGATCGAGTGGCGATGCCATCGTTTCTGATCGTCACCGGCCACTCGACCGAGGGTCCGTTCCGCGAGGACGAACGCCCACGCCCGCTCTCGTTGGGCAATTTTGAAAAACTGTCGGACGTCTTCGAACTCGAGGCGTGACTTTTTGTTCCAGGATTCGGCGTCGTACTCCTCGGTGCTCGAGTTGACGACGACCAGCGGAATCGTCACGTCGGCCTCACGTTGTAGCCGCTCGATCGCACGCACCTGCCACTCGTAGAGAAACGGTTCGGCTAAAATCCCAACTGTCGACGGCTTCGTCATGTACCACGTCCACGGCAATTTCACCCTTCGTTACGAGCACCATTTGGAGCGGCACTGATACGCTTGAACCCAGATAGTGACGGGTTCACCCAGGTCAATCGCTAATTGGCTCGGTATTCGTTCAATTACTCTTCAACAGCCAACTCGGCGAACAAAACACGGGCGGCGAATCACTTCGGGAAGTGACTGTGCGGGCGCGTTATTTCTCTTCGACGTGTCGAATTTCGGCGGCGATGCCGCGCGTGCTCTCTTTCATCTCTCGGCCGAACATCTCCGCGCGGCCGATTCCGAACGCCTTCGGCCCCTCGACGACGACCTCGTCGCCGACGCGGATGTCCTCGTCGGCGTCGACGATGCCGGGTGCGAGGACGCTGCCGTGTGGAACGAAGCCGTCGATTTCGATTCGTTTCGTCGGAACGTCACTCCCAACCCAGCGTTTCGCCCCCTCGAGGGTGAACGAAAGCGTCCCGTACTGGGGCACCATCGTCGCCAGTTGTGTCTCCTCGTCGTTTCGAACCTGAATTTTCGGATACCGACTGGTCGTCTGGATGTCGGTAAAGAGGTCGTCGCCGGCACCGTCGCCGAGCAGGTAATCTGCGAGGGCGCGGACGGTGTTGTGCTCGCGCTCGCGCTTCGAGTACTTCAGTTCTCCCGACAGCGCACTCGAGAGGTTCGCGAGCGACTCCTCGTCGGTCGGGTGACCGCCCTCGGGGACGGTGTAGGTAATCTCGAGGTCGAGTTCGTCTTCGACGCGGCCGACGATGTCGCGATAGCCCTCGCCGGGAACGTGGGCGATGATGTCGGGGTACTCGTTTCGCTCGAGGTAGCGCTCGAGGACCGTGCTCACGAACTGTTTTTCGTCCTCGGACCAGCGACCCGTGACGACGGTGTCGTAGTGTTGGGCCGGGTACGTCGTCTCGAGTTCCTGGGGAACGACGCCGATGGGACTCGTCATCGAGACGAGGTGGGCGCGCCACTGGATGGCGTCGTGGAACTGGCGGTGGCTCTGGGACTCGCTGTAGGGTTTGGCGGCCGAGCAGGGGACGAGAACGAGCGGGTTCTTGAACCGGTTGCGGTAGCGACTCGTCACGCGATCCGCGTAGCGCTGGATCTCGACGCGACGCAGGGTGTCCTCGGTCGCCGCCGAAATCTCGGCGTCTCGCAAGATTGGGGTTCGCTCCTCGAGGTAGCCCCACTGGGAATCGAGTTCGCGCATGGCGGCGGTGAGCCACTGGTCCTGGCGGGCCTGTCCTTCGACGTAATCGCGGAGTCGCCCGTCTCGAATCCGACGGCGGACGATGGCGAGTTCGGCCGCGAGCGCGTTGGCGTTGTGTTCGGCACAGTCCTGTCGAGTGAACTCCTCGCGTGGTTTCTGACAGACCGGACACGAGCACGGCAGTTCCGCGAGGTCCTCGAGGAAGTAGGCCTCGTCGGTGGTGAGATACCGTCCCTCGGTTCCCTTCACGACGGCCGCGGTCTCGTCGAACAAATCGACGCCCGCGTAGGCGAGGAGGGCAACGTTTCGAGGCGTAGCGACACCGGAGAAAAAGAGCGCGGTGTCGGTCGGAATCTCCTCGCGGACGGAGACGACGGCGTCGACGAGCGCCGCCCCGTGGCCCGTAATCGACTGCACGTCGGAGACGGCGTAGGCGTCGGTCTCTTGGGCCCTCACGTGCTCGCTCGAGACGACGGCGACGCTCGGGTAGTCGACGTCCGGATGGTCGACGGCGAACGATTCTTGAACCTCGTCGGCCGTCCCGCCGGGGAACGCCCGGTGGGGGAGTACGGTGAGTTGGGAGTCGTCTCCCGTAGGGACCTCCCGTTCGCCGCTCCAGAGCGAGCCGGCGTCAGCGAGGACATCGTCGACGAGCGCCGGGGTCGTCACGGACGACTCGAGGCGGAGTTCGCCCACTCGAGCGGCCCCGTCGCGCTCGTGGACTTCGAAGTAATCGGTCATACTCGATTATGGCGGGGGCGCGCGAAAGAGGCTGTCGATAGCGATCATCGGGAGGAGGGACCATTCAGGCAGCGACGAATCAGGCGCGGCGCTCGAAGGTCGCCGTCGCGGAGGTGTGTCCGCGGTTGAACGAGAGGATCGTGACTTCGATTACGTCGCCGACGGCGAGGCCGTCGGGAATGTTCTCGACGAAGACAACGAATCCCTGGACCTTGCAGACGGCCTGTCGCTCGCCGGTGTGGTGTTCGGTAAACTCCTGGACGGCAACGTCGTGGCTGTCACCGATTTCGACCGGCGCTTCACGTTGTTGAGCGTCCCGGTGACGTTCGTACGATTGCTGTCGATCCGACGAGTTGCTCCCCCCACGTACTCGGTTCACGAGCCACGAACCGAACAACACGGTGATGAGGAGGCCGAAAGCGAGCGACGTTACCTCGAACATAGTCGATGCAGGTGTCGCGGTCGTCTTTGCTGTTTCTGATCTCCGACGGATTCGACTCGATCCGGCCAGTTCGAACTGCCTGCCTCTCGAGCGTCCCTCGAGTCGCTCGCCGGAATCGACCTCGAGTGCTGTGATGTTGGAATTATTGTAGCGAGAACGACCCACTACTGGCGAATTCACAGCGATACAGGGACATCTAAACCGCTGATCAATCATGACACACGGCCACTACATTTTTCCCTTCCCGAACGTTGGGGTGAAGCGTGAGCGATCTATCCATCGGTTCGACTGAGAGCGGCCTCGATGAATCCGTAAGCGTCGCGGTCGTCACAGCGGTCGCGGACCGACGGGAAGTTCCCGTAACCGAACTCCCACCACTGTACGAGTGGATCGATCCCGATTCGCTGGACGCCCTGTTCGAACCGACCCGACGACACGGCTCCCGCTCTGGTCACCTCGAATTCAGCTACGACGGACACGACATCGTCGTCAAGGTCGAGAACGGCCTCGAGATTGCGATCGATGGGACAGCGGTCTCCAAATCGACAGCCGCTCGCGTCGAGTCAGGCGACAGCGCTCGAACCGACGTCTAATTGCCATCGAGTCGTTGTGATCGCTGCCGAGTACCACGCCACAGTCACGGTACGTTCACTTCGGGCGTTCGTGAACTGTACCAGACGGGGTATATTGTGGTCCTTCCAATATTACACATGGACCCGTCGACTTTATCGACCGTTCCCCCCCATCTCGTTTCCCGTCGAGCCGTCCTCGGCGGAGTAGCAACGGCCTCCCTGGGCGCAATTGCCGGATGCCTCGACGACGGCGCGGACACTCCAGCAGCGGTCGAGATTGAGGACGAACACGACTGTGACCAGTGTACGATGCGCATCGCTGATCATCCTGGGCCGGCCGGTCAGGCTCACTACGAGGACCCGTCGGATACCGTCGGCGACGACCGACCGGCTCGGTTCTGCAGTTCGCTTTGTACGTACGCGTTCACGTTCGATAACGAAGACGAAGCCGAACCCGAAGTGATGTACCTAACCGACTACTCGGTCGTCGAGGAGTCGGTGGAAGAAGACGACGACTCACCCGTCATTGGTCGTCACCTCGAGGCCGACGCGTTCGGAGACGCGACGGAACTCACGATGGTGGTCGACAGCGAGGTCGAAGGCGCGATGGGCGCCTCGATTATTCCGTTCAGTGACGCCGACGACGCCGACGCGTTCGCCGACGAGTACGGCGGCGACAGGGAAGATCACGACGAGATTACGCAGGAGCTGGTAATGTCGCTAATGCAGAGTTAAGCCCGACTCGCCGACAGTTCTGTCGCGACTCGGTTACGGCCCCGTTTCGTCGGAACCCGATCAGAATCCCGTTTTGTCACCGATAGCCGGATGGGTTCCTGCCGAACAGTACGATTGTTGACGGCGTGTGACGGCTGATATCGTTCGGAACTGCTACCGATTCAGTGCCCACGTCGCGACGCCAAGCGAGCCGACCGTCCAGCCGACGAGACTCACCAGACTCGAGATCGGCGCGGCGACGTCCGGCCCGGTACCGGAAGCGACGACGACGGCGCTTTCGAAGACGAGTCCGCGAAACGCGCTGAGCGGACTGAGCACGAGCGTGTAGACGAGTTCCGAGTCGCCGATAATGCCGATCGAGAAGCCGTACGCAATCGCCAGATCCATCCCGACGAGCAGGATGACGAGGGCGACGACAGCGAGGGCGAGTGCGCTGCGGGTCCCGCTGACGACCGACGAAATCGCGATCGCGATTGCGAGGACCGAGAGCGCGAACAACGCCGTCAGCACGACGAACCGGCCGAACAGCACCGGAGAATCGGCTCCGGAGTGCGTCGCGTAGATGGACAGCTGACTGCCTTCGGTCACGGCGACCGCGACCGCGACGATCACAAGTGGCACGACAACTGTGGCGAGGAGTCCGATCGCGCGACCGAGATAAACCCCGAGGACGAGTTCGCGGCCCGAGACGGGGTACGTCTCGAGGACGTCGAGTTCGCCTCGCTGGTCGTCGCCGAGGATGGCACGGTAGCCGAACGCGACAGCGAGTACCGGAACGAGCAACTCGAGCGGCGTGAGGAGGTCGACGAGCGTCGGCACGTAGCCCGCCTGGATGCTCTCTCCGACCACGGCGATTCCGAGGACGACGGCGGCGAACGCCAGCGCCAGCACGAAAAACGTGCGCGTTCGAACGACCGTCCGCAGTTCGCGCCGGACGATCGTTTTGAGGCGGTGTCTCGGACCCGGTGCTGTCCGCGTTTCGGTTTCGCGTACCGGCGTCGATCGACTCGAGGTCGAGCGTTCGTCGCTCATGCGTGCTCACCCTGAACGCTGACGGTGTCGAGGTCGCCTTCGATCGCGTTCTCGTAGACGGACCACAGCGAGTCGACGCCGAAGCGTTCTCTGAGTTCGGTCGTCGCTCCGTGCTGGACGAATTGGCCGTCGGACAGCACCAGCACTTTGTCGGCGATTCGTTCGACTAACTCGAGGTCGTGAGACGTCAGCAGGATCGACGTTCCCTCATCGGCGAGCGCCGACGCGACGTCGAAGACGTGCATGCTCATCCCCGGGTCGAGACCGCTTCCGGGTTCGTCGAGGACGATTATCGGCGGGTCGCCGATCGTCGCCTGGGCGACGCCGAGCAGTCGCGTCATCCCGCCGGAGAGCGCTTCGACGTTCCGGTCGGCCGCGTCTTCGAGACCGACGCGAGCGAGTCTCTCTATCGCGGCGTCGTCGTCGCCGACGAGCGACGCGTAGAACTGGAGCGTCTCGCGGCACGTGAATCCTGGTCGAAACGCGGGGTGTTGGGGCAGATAGCCGATCCGCCTGGCCGTCTCGGGCCCGTGGTACGTGATCTCGCCACCGGTCGGTTCGTGGAGTCCCGCGAGTGCGCGAATCAGCGTCGTCTTGCCGGCCCCGTTCGGGCCGATGATCGCCGTTACGTTCCCCCGCGGAACCGTCAGTGAAACGTCCTGCAGGACGGAGACCGCCCCGTAATCGTGATCGATTCCCGTCGCCTCGAGTATCGGTTGTGTCTCAGTCATCGGTCGGTGTACGCGTCGTTTCGTAGCACGTCCACGCCTGGTCGTCCCAGCCGGTCGCTTCGAGCCGGTCCGCGTTGATCGGTTCACAGGCCGGGTAGTTGTCGGTGATACTGCCGGTCCGCATTCCCGGAACCGTTCCTTCGAGCCCGGCGAGGCCCTCGAGCGCCGGTGCTTGGACGAGCGTCGGCGTGCCGTCGGTCGTGTGTAGTCGCTTGTCGACGTCGTCCGTCGGCGTGTACGACCGATCGGCGTAGTCACCGCTGGCGACGCCGGCAGCGCCTTGCCAGTAGTTTCCACCTCCATCGTCGCTCCAGATTCGTAGCGGTCCGCTGGTGACCGTCGCGTGCTCTTCGTTTGCGACAAAGTCGTTGCCGACGACGCGGTTCGTCGGTAACATCCCGGTCACGTCTGCTCCCACCTCGTTGCCGGCGACGACGTTCCCCTCGTAGATCGACGAGGCCGTATCGACACGAAGACCGACGTTCGAGTTCTCGATGCGGTTGTCCGCAACGTAAGTGTCGCTGCCGCCCGGACTGAGGCCAGTTTCGGTGTCTCGGATCGTGTTTCCGACGATCGCGTTTCGCTCTGGCCCCGTCATGATGTACACACCGGTGTTTGTCTGGCCGTGTATCTCGTTGTCCGTGACAAGCGACTCGTCCGTGTGCATCAGGTGGACGCCTAGCTGGTTACCCGTGACCGAGTTCGACCGGACGACCGTCGACGGGGACCGGTACAGGTACACGCCGTTTGTCGTTCCGTCGACCGTCGAAGTCTCGATCACTGCATTCGACTGGAGCAACAATATGCCAGCGAGGCCGTCCGTGGGGTCATCCGGTCCAACGACCGTCGCGTTTCGAACGGCGGCGTCGTCGGTTCCGTGCGTAAGGATTCCGCTCGCCGGGGTGTCGATGTGGACGTCCTGCACCAGCAATTCGTCGGCACTGTAGGCTGCGATGCCCGCGTCAGTGCTCGCGTAGTTCCGCATGAACGTCGCGCCAAGCTCCTCGTCGTCAACGTCGATATCGACGTCGCCGTCACCTCTCGTCGTTTCGCCGACGCCGTCGATCGAGACGTTTTGGACCGCGACACGCTCGTCAGTGACGGTGACCACCGAGCCGTTTCCGTCACCGCGAATCGTCACGTCCTCGTCACCGACGATCGTCAGCGGACGATCGATCTCGACGGTCTCTTCGTACGTTCCGTTCGGGACGCGGACCGTCGTGTCGGCGGGAGCCTCGTCGATCGCTTCCTGAATCGTATCCGCGTCGGAACCGACGACCGACGATGTCGGTCGCTCCGTGAACTCAGCTGTCTGTTCGACCCGACCGTCGGCGAGTTGTCGGTGGCTGTCGACGCGATCGCGCGCGACCGCCGCATCGTCCCGGTCGTACGTGGCTTCGAGAACCGACTCCCAACCGCGAACGTCGCCGCCGTACTCGTCGGCGAACGCGTCGGCGTCGTCGCGATCGGTAAACGGAACGACGGTCGTTCCAGCCGGCGTCTCCGCGTCGCTCTCGAGGACGTACCACGCCGTTTCGGCGTCGGTCCACTCCGGAGAGCCGTCCGTCGTCGGATACCCGTCGTCGTCCAGTTCGACGCCAGTCCCGCTGTAGTCGGTGACGTACACCGTCAGTGGGTGTCCGAACCGCTGCTCGTGTTCTGGCTGTTGCTGGTCGTCGGCAAACGTCTCGACGCCGTAGTAGCCGACGACGTACTGATACTGAGAATAGAACACTTGCGCTCGGGGAAGCTCAACGTCGTCGTCGAGTTCGCGTTCGGCTTCGAGCGTGATCCCGCTGTGAACCGTTTCGTCGAACGCGACTGGGTCCGGTGACGTCGAACCGGCGTCGACGACGAACAATCCCGCGGCACCGAGGACGACGACGATGAACGCGCCCAGAACGACCCTGGTTGTGGAGAGAGCGGGCACAACTGCTGCTTGGAGTTACGTCGGAATATACGGACTGGTCCGTCTCTAGAACGGGTTGTGCGGAAGACCAGAAACGAACAGTTGTCGACCTACCGCACAATCAGGGCCGATCGTCAGAGAGATCGGTCAACACCACGTCCTCGGGGACCCGCTCGAGCACACCCTCCGGCCAGCCCCGATGGCCCAACGTGATCGCCGCGTCGGGATTCGCCTCTACGAGTCGGCTGACGCCGTCTGCCGCGGCCTCGAGGGCCGCGCGATCCGTTCGATCTGGTACTTCCGCAGTGAGCGGATAGCTCTTCGAGAGCGCGCGGGGGAAGGGGCCAAACGGCGGTTGGACGCGCCAGGAGTCGTCGAACTCATCGGTCCGTGCGGAATTCCCTTCCGTGAGAAACAGCGAGTCCGGTACGGAAAGGCGCTCGAGGCGCCGATGGTGGCGACGGACTTCGGGTCGGCGGGCACTCTCGTGGGAGGTGTAGAAGAACGCGCCCTTGGAGACGGGGTCGCTTCGCTCGAGTTGGTCGGCGTGATCGAGCAGCGTTCGGTAGCCGTCGAGCATCGTCGGGTGGGCGCGGGCGCGTTGCTCGACGAGTTCGAGGAGGTTCCCCGCGCGGATGGCTTGCTTGATCCGGCGGATCTCTTCGAAGGTGACGTGGAGGTTGTGCGCGCCGAGTTCCGTCTCGCGTGCGTCGTCGGGCAGCGCGCGCAGTTCGTCGGGCGAGTGCTCGGTACAGACGGGACACGAACAGGGCAGATACTCGAGGTCCTCGAGGTGGCGAGTGCCACGAACCGTCAGGTAGCGATCGTCGCGGGCGTAGAGCGCGTAGGCTGCAGAGTCGAAGAGGTCACAGCCCATTGCGACGCCGAGGGCGAACATCATCGGGTGGCCGGCACCGAAGAGGTGCACCGGGGCGTCGGCGCCGAGACCGCGTTTGGCCCCCGCGACGGCGTCGACCATGTCGTCGTAGCGGTAGTCGTTCATCAGCGGGACGACCGCACCGACCGGAAACACGTCCAGATTCGTCGCGTCGGCGTGACGACCCGCCCGCTCGCGAAGATCCGGGTACGTCGAGCCCTGGACGGGCGCGCTGACGAGCATGTCTCCCGTCTCGACGGTTTCGGCTAACTCGAGGCGTTCCTGGGTCGTCTCGAGTTCGTCCTCGGCGCGCTCGCGGGGGACGTCCGGCGGAGTCGGGATATCGACCGGCGTCGCGATGTCCGAGCCGATCTCGTGCTGGAACTCGAGGATCTCTTCGGTCGTCACGTCTATCTCGCCGTACTCCGAGAGCTGGAACGAACCCGAATCGGTCATGATCGCGCCGGGGAAATCGAGCAGGTCGTGGAGGCCGTCCTCGAGGGCCTCCTCGCGGACGTCTTCGGTCCCGTGGATGATATACGAGTTCGTGATGAGGATTTCAGCGCCGAACTCCGTGGCCAGTCGACGGGGGGCGATCGTATCCAGATTCGGGTTGATCACCGGCAACAGCGCCGGCGTCTCGACGGTAACGTCTGCTCGCGGAACGGTCAACTCGCCGATTCGCCCACCGGCGTCCGTGTCCCGGACTTCGAAGCACTCGCGCATCGAACGTGGGTTGGGCCGTCCGACGTAAGTCAGTGAAGGTTTCGCCCGGGACGTGTCGGTCGTTTGTCTTCTCCCGCTCTTGAGGACGGTGCTGAGCAAACAAAACCATCCGTTACGGCGTCAGTGTCGGCTGATATCGGCGAGTGCAGGCACAACTACAAACCACGTCTACCGGGGGTGGTATTTTTCGAGCGAGAACGCTCATTCACTCGAGGGAGTGAATCAGCGATTAGCGACCGTTACACGAGTGCAAACTGCGACTTTCGCTGCGATAATCTCGTAACAGTCGGCTCGTTTTAGCCCGTGATCTGCCGATAGCACTGGACGCATGGATTCACGATCGCAGAAACTCGGTGTCGTATTCGTCGCTCTGATGGTTGCTCTCTCGGGGGGTCCTGCCCTCGCGGGTGCGTCGACAGGTGCGACCGACGATGCCGGCGACATGAGCGCAACGATTCAAGATACAGACGTTGAAACACTCGAGCTCGATGATGCCACCGTCGAAGACGCGACGATCGAAGAGCTGAACGTCGAGAACTTCGACGCTGACACGACCGAACTCGAAGAGGAACTCGACGGCGCTGACGACGAGAACGGCGCCGACGACGAGAACGACGACGCTGAGAACAACGACGAGGAAGAAACTGCTGCAGTCGTCCAAGACGACGAGGAAGACGAGGAAGCTGACGACAACGACGAGGCAGAAAACGGTGAAGAAGTGACGATCTCCGACATCCAACTCGAGCAACTCGAGCTACAGGATGTCTCCATCGAGGACCTCGAACTCGACGAAGACGACGAGGACGCTGACGACGCAGACGATGAGGACGCTGACGACGAGAACGGCGCTGACGACGCTGATGAGAACGACAACGACGAGGAAGAGACTGCCGCAGTGGTCCAAGACGACGAGGCAGACGACGAGGACGCTGACGACGAGGACGCTGACGACGAAGACGCTGACGACGAAGACGCTGCAAACGGACAGGATCTGATCGACGAGGACGCTAGCGAGGTCACCGTCGAAGAGCTCACCATCGAGACGATGGATGTCGAGACGCTGACCATCGACGAGCTAACCGTCGGTGACGAAGCTGACGACGAGGAGGCTGACGACGATGACGAAGCTGATGAGGACGCTGACGACGAGAACGGTGCCGACGACGCTGAGAACAACGACAACGACGAGGCAGAAACTGCCGCTGTCGTCCAAGACGACGAGAACGACGACATGGACGACGAGGAAGCGGACGATGAGGATGCTGACGAGGACGCTGACGACGAAGACGCTAACGGCGAAACTGAAGAACTCGGTCAGCTCACCATCGAGCAGTTCGATGTCGACGAGATTACCATCGACTCGATGACCGTCGACGAAGCCAACGAAGAGGAGGCTGACGACGCAGACGACGACGCTGATGCGGACGCTGACGCCGACGACAACGGTGCTGACGACGCTGCGGACAACGACAACGACGAAGCGGAAACTGACGCCGCCGTCCAGGACGACGAGAACGACGACATGGATGACGAGGACGCTGACGAAGAGACCGTCACGCAGGCCTCTGCATCCATGATCGACATCGGTGACGCGAGCGCAGACTCAATCACGCTCGCCGACGCAAGCGAACTCGAGGAAGCGGACGATGAAGACGCTGACGACGAAGACGCTGAAGACGAAGACGCTGAAGACGAAGACAACGGACTCCTCAACGGCGACGACGAGGACGATGACGAGGACACCGAGGATGACGAAGACGACGACGGACTCCTCCCAAGTGCGTCCCTGATCTAATTCAGGCGCCCCTCCGTACTTTTCTTCGCACTGCCGCCGCTCGAGCGCCCGCTTTCTCCCACGCTGGCGGATCGATGAACATCAGAGTAGCTCGGTACCCTCCTGGGACACCCGTCGAAAATTCCGATGTCGACGGCGAGATTGCGGAGGAACTCCGGGAGAGCAGCGACGCTGAGAACGACACCGATACCGAAGAACAACCCGCGTCGACTATCCGGAAAGATGACGACGGGTCGAGGAGGAAACCGTTGATGGCGAGTGGGTGAGGATTTCGGACATCACGTCGCTGATGTGGACGACGGCGAAGATGGCGATGACGAAGAGACAGGCGTCGTCGGCAGGGACGACGAGTAGTTTCGGGTAGCCGATTCTCCGTTTCGGTTTTCAGCTTTCGGCTTCGAAGAGCCGGTAGTACGACAGCGCGAGCACCAGTCGTCCGTCGCGGACGTCTCCCTCGCGGACGGCCTCGAGCGCGTCCGATTCGCTCCAGTGGGTCACGCGGATGCTCTCGTTGTGATCGAGTCGCTGTTCGGCCGTCGGTCGACAGCCGGTGGCGACGAAGACGTGGAGGACCGAATCGGCGAGGCCGTTCGCCGGTTCGACGGTTACCAGCGACTCGAGCGAGTCCGCTTCGTGGCCCGTCTCTTCGGCGAGTTCGCGCCGGGCGGCCGCCTCGATCGAGTCGTCGTCGGGTTCGGTCCCGCCGACGGGGATGCCGCGGTTGACTCGAGAGACGGCCTGCCGCCACTCGTCGATGCAGACGATGTCTCCGTCGGGGGTAAAGGGGAGGATGCAGACGCTCTCCGGTTCGGAGACGTAATCGAACTCGGTTTCGGTGCCGTCGGGTAACTGAACGGACTCGTTAACGACGTCGAAGCCCGGACAGGAGTAGGCTACCTGTTGATTCGTCGTCATCCAGGAGAGCGGATCGTTCGTCATATCGGCCCGTACGCCGGTCTCTGCAAAAAACGCGCCGTCTCGGCGTCGCTCTCGAGCGACGAGACGCACCGTCTCCGCCCGTCGGCCCTATGTCCTGCGTTCTGGTTTGCCGAGCGCTCGTACCTGCTCTATAACAAAGCCACAGATCGGTGAACGTCGTCATTCAGAGGGTGATCCATGGATCAGCTCACAGGCTTCCAACGAGACTTGCTGTACGTAATCGCCGGTAAAGACCGTCCGTCCGGACAGGAGATACTCGACGACGTCAATCGCTATATTGACCAACCGGTCACGCACGGCCGGCTGTATCCGAATCTCGACACCTTAGTCGAGAAGGAACTCGTCGAGAAAGGCCAACTCGATCGGCGGACGAACTACTACGCATTGACCCCGAAAGGGAGACGCACCCTACAGCGCCGTCAGGAGTGGGTCGACCAGTACGTCGACGTCTAACACCTCCTGACTGCTCTTCACAGCCGATCCAATCGTCACGAGAGCCGTGGCTCCACACTGTTACTCCGTCCGTTGTCTCTGCGGAGACGTATCTGCAATTTCTGTGGATAGTCGTCTCGCAACTGCTCACCGGTGCGTTGACGCGAAAAAACGAGGTGGGTGGATGGCGCGTGAGTCTACACGAGGTTAGTCGTCGGCCGGCATCGGCTCTTCTTCGCCGTCGGCTGGGTCGTCTTCGTCGGCGTAATCGTCCTCGGGGTCGGCCTCTGGCTCCTCCTCGGGTTCAGCCTCCGGTTCCTCCTCGGGGTCGGTTTCCGGATCGGTTTCGGGGTCGTCCTCGAGTTCTTCATCGTCGTCGAGTTCGTCTTCTGGCTCGTCCTCGAGGTCGTCTTCGTCGTCGTCGACTTCCTCTTCGTCCGGCTCAGCTTCTTCAGGTTCGCCGTCGACGTCCTCTTCGCCGCCGTCCACGGCGACTCGCATTTCGAACGGTCGGTCGCCCTCTGCGGTCGCACCGTCGCCGTCTCCCTCTTCG
Source organism: Natronorubrum sediminis (assembly GCF_900108095.1). NCBI lineage: Archaea > Methanobacteriati > Methanobacteriota > Halobacteria > Halobacteriales > Natrialbaceae > Natronorubrum > Natronorubrum sediminis. Next base: position 920,298 of record NZ_FNWL01000001.1, on the reverse strand, counting down.
AAGTAGCCGATCACGTACACCGTGTACGCGGTTCCTTCCTCGAGGTCGGCTTCGGCGGCGGCGAGTGGGTCTTCTTGTGCGATGACGTCACCGAAGTCTTCGTCATCGTCGCCTGCCTCGAGGTCGTCGTCGTCCGATTCGAAGAGTTGGATGGTCCGGGAGCCGGAGTCGATCGGCGCGTATCCCGGTGGCTCGGCGTAGGCGACGTTTTCGAAGATGGTGTATCCGTCTTCTTCCTCCGTGACGTCCAGTTCGGGCGAGTTCGGCGAGGCGTTGAAGACGCGAAGCTGGGATTCCTCTTCGACGTCGTCGGGGCCTGCGTCGTAGAGCATCCGAACTTCGAACTCACCGTCGTCGGTGATCTCGTCTTCGTCCTCGAGGTCGTCGTCTTCGTCTTCGAGGTCGTCGTCGTCCTCGAGATCATCGTCGAGGTCGTCATCGTCCTCGAGGTCGTCCTCGGGTTCGTCTTCTACGTCGTCCTCAAGGTCGTCCTCGGGCTCCGCTTCGGGCTCGTCCACCGGGTCGTCGTCAGCGTCGTAGTCGTCGTCTTCACCGTAGTCGTCATCGTCGTCGTACTCGTCTTCCTCTTCCTGAATCGACGAGGCGGTTTCAGCCGTTTCGTCGCCGTACTCGCCGATTGCAGCGACCGTGTAGTAGTCCGTGTCGACCGTGATGGAGTCCTCGTAGATGGGCTCGTCGTCGCCGGCCTCCGTTATCGTCATCGTGTACGTACCGGGGGCGATGTCGAGGTACGGCGAGAGTTCGTCGTAGCCGACATCCGAGAGGACCTGCTGATTGGCGATGTAGACGTCCACGTCGGGTGCGTCCGGTGAGAAGTGTCCGACGCGAATCGCGCCCACTCCGCCGTCGTCATCGTCGACGTCGTCCTGGTTGATGGCCAGAGCCGTTCCAGTCAGTGCCGACCCTGCGCCAGCGACACCGATTGCCTTGATTGTCGTTCGTCGTGATAGCGTCATACTACGATAACGAATGGAGGGCGAAATCGGGAAAAACCGGTTAGTCAGTTAGCCTGATTGTCGCTTCGTTTACTCGGTCAAACGCTGTGTAGAGTGTCCGTAACTGATCGAACGGCTTTCCTACATTCGAGTATCGTCACCGAACACCGCTGCCCTTACCCATCTTCACCCAGAGAGACCTGCGACAGATCCGCCTCGAGTCCCCTGACATGTTCGTTGAACGCATCGACGAACGTGCCGACGTCGTCGGCGAGTCGGCGCACTTCAGGGGCCGAGGGCGGGCTGTACTGCGAGATGAGGTACGTTCCGTCCGAGCCGCCGACCCGGAGGTACGAGACCGCCCCCTCGTCCCACTTGAGCTCCCAGCGCGTCCCCGAAACCGTCGTCGCGTACGTGCCGTAGTCGCCCTCGTAGCGATAGAGTTCGCTCGCCATCGCGTTTCCGACCTCGCGAATCCGTTCGACGATTCGGTCGCGTTCGGCGACTAGCTCCGCCGTCGACTCGATTTCCGGAAACTCGTCGGGAACGTCCTCGAGCAGCCCGTCGAACGAGCGCACGTACTCGTTGTACGTTGCGACGAACGCGCCGTAGTCGGCCATCGCGGTCTCGAGCGGTTCCGGCTCCGGTGGCTGCTTGCTCGAGACGACGTACGTCTCCGCGCCCGATTTGGGGTCGAATCGAAGGTACTGCACGTCGCCCGCGTCGTACTTGAGCGTCCACGACCCGGCGTCGGTGTCGAACGTCTCCTGGCCGTAGTCGCCGCCCTGTAACACGGCGAGTTCCCGCGCGATCTCGCCGGCGTGTGCTCGGACGCGCGCGGCCAGTTCGTCGCGTCGCTGGGCGATGTCGTCCATCCCGTCGACGGCCGCCTCGAGTCCGTCAGTTCCGCCGATTTCGTCGCTCTCCTCGCTCCCGTTGGTCATTGTTCGAGTGAGGGACTCGAGGGCGATACCCCTTGCGTCTCGGGAATCGAGAAACACCCACCCGACGCGGTGGAGGCGAGCGAACAAGCCGATAGCTACAGCGCGGCCTGCCCGGCGATCGATTCGGTCGCCTCCGCCCTCGTTCTCGTCCGCTTCTCTAACCTCGATCTCGACCTCGAGATCGTCGAGAAGTTGCTCGAGAAAGGCGTCCGTATACTGAATCGTGTCGTCGTAGGAGTCGACTAGCACGTCCTGAAACACCGACTCGAAGGGCAACTCGTGCTGACTGGCGAACAGGAAGCGTTCACGAGATAGCTCAGCAATCGCGACCGCGAGCGGTATTCGGCGGGCGGAAGGTGTGGCATATGGACGTCGACGAGGAAAACCCAGCGGAAGTAGGGCGACGCTGCGTCGGCGAGTCACGCCTGACTGTCGTCGGAGAACGACTCCCAGTCGACGAACGTATCCTGTCTCTGGTACCAGTTGAACAGTGTTGTCACGCCGTCGGTGACGACGTTTCGCTGGTCCGACCCACCGTCGACGAGTCCGTTGGCGAGATTCACGTCCACGAAGTCTTCGAAGTGATCGAAATCCCGGTCGACGTTGACGTCCCGAGAGGTCCACGGATTAGCCGTAAACGCCGCCGTTTTGTACGCCATCTCCGAAAACTGTCGTGGCAGCGTCTGTCGCGAACGCATGTGCTGTCGGATGCGTTCCGTGTAACCCTTCTCTGTCAACTCGAGGTACTCGGCTCCCTCGAGTGAGTGGCAGTGGTCGACTCGAGTAGACGAACCGATGGAATTCTGGCGATCGCTGCGCGCTAACCGTCCTCACTCGTCGTCGGCGACAGGCTCAGTTTCGAGGTCGGTGACAGCTGCGACCTCGAGATCGCCGTCGTCGACGTACTCCTCGAGACGTTCCATCGTCTCTTCGAAGCGCTCGAGCGCGTCCTCGTCCTCGAGTGAGCCGTAGGCGAAGACGGTGACGCCACCGAGTTCTTCCGTCCGTTCCAGGTATTCCTCGGCATCGTCGACGGCCGGATCGAACACGCGCGGGTAGCGGGTCGGATCGACGACCGCTCCCTGAACAGGGTCGCCGCTGGCGAACGCGAGGTCGACGGTGTCCGCGACGGCCTCGAGTGACGCGGTGTCGTAGCGGCCGTTCGGATACGAAACGTAGGCCGCGCCGTCCTCGTAGCCCTCGTCTTCGAGCCACTCCTGGGCGTCCTCGAGTTGCTCCGTTAGGTCGTCTGCGTCGATTTCGTCGAACGCCTCTCCGGTTTCACCGTGGCTGGCAACCGTCCATCCGGCGTCGTCGAACTCCTCGAGGTCTTCTTCCGTGAGGAAATCGCCTTCCTCCTCGTCGTCATCATCATCATCATCGTCGTCATCATCATCGTCGTCGTCATCGTCGTCATCATCATCGTCGTCCTCGAGAATCAGTTCCGTCGGCACGAACACCGTCGCCGGATAGTCGTACTCCTCGAGAATCGAGAACCCCTCGTCGGCGATCGATTCGTGAGCGCCGTCGAATTGGAGCACGATCACGCCGTCGTCGACTCTCGGAAGAATATGCAGATCGTCTATCAGGAGTTCGGCCTCCGAATCGTCGGTGAAAATCGCGATGTGGATCGCGGTAATTCGCTCGAGGTCGACGGTCGTATCCACGCTCGAGACGCCGAAGTGACTCCGCATGAGGTCCTCGCTCTCGTGAACCGTCGCGCGAAATTCGATACTGTTGTTGTCCTCGTCGAACAGCTGAATCCTCGGCGTCACCGTCTCCGAAGTCGCGACGGCTATCCCGAGGTTCAGCGCCGAGCAGTCGATCGGCTCCGTGAGTTCGCGAACGATTCGGACCTGTTCGTGGTGGTCTCTGGCCTCGAGCAAGACAGATTGCTCGCCAGTGACGACCTCGTCTTCGACGGCCGTCATCGCACCGTCGATCACCTCCCAGGCGTCGAGGTCACTGAAATCGTCGATCGTCCCCCGTTCGTCGGGTCCCTCGAGTTCGACCGGGTCGTCGTCACTCGAGTCGTCGTCCACCCCCTCGGTGCTCGCCGATTCGTCCGCCTCTCCGTCGTCCTCGTCGTCACCGAATCCGACGCAGCCGGCTGCGGTCACCATCGCCGCACCGGTCGCTGCCCCGAGATACGCCCGTCGATTCATGCCCGTCGGTTCGACCCGATGAAGGGTTGTTATGTGCGAAATACACGACTGTCGAGACGGCGTGTCCCTATCGTGTGGATGCGCGCATCGTCGGGTGAGACGGCTACTCGTCCTCGTTTTCGCGGCTTCCGCCGTTTCAGCCGTTTTCGCAGTTTTCGCCGTTTCAGCCGTTTTCGCCGGTACCGTCGTCTCCGTCGTCTTCGGCGTCGTCTCCGTCGTCTTCGGCATCGCCTCCGTCATCGTCGTCGATATCCTCGTCTCCGACGTCACCTTCGATTTCGTCGTCTTCTTCACCCTCGCCGTTTCCGGCGATATCCTCGTCGCTGTCGTCCGTGTCCTCTTCATCCTCGGGGTCTTCGTCCTCAGTGTCCTCCTCGTCCTCGTCTTCTCGTTCCTGGCCGTTGCCCGTCCCTTCCTCCGCCGAGGGGTCCTCGTCCTCTTCGGGGCCGGCTGGCTCCTCGGGATCTTCCTCTTCTTCCTGTCCCGGGCCGCCACAGCCGGCCAGTAGCGCCGTCGACGCTGTGGCCCCGGCCAACTGGAGCAGCCGTCGTCGTGACTGTCGGTTTCGAGTCATTACCAGTACGATAGCCTCGAGCGCTGAAAAGCCACCAGCCGACACTCGCGTGGTTGATTCGCGCGTACGGGAAGACCTTAGGTCGGTCGATGCGACGCGCGCCCGTCCTCGAGGAACCTCCCCATGTAGGCACCACAACAAAACCGTGGCTCGGTGAACTAATCCTATGGCATCCGTTCCCGACGACTTCCAAGACCTCTTCGAGAAGCGAACGATCGCCCACGTCGCAACCGTCGGCGACGAACAGACACCACACGTTACTCCAGTCTGGGTCGACTACGACGCCGAGGACGACCGAATACTGGTCAACACCGAGCGAGCGCGCCGGAAGGTCCGGAACATCGAGGACGATCCATCGGTCGGCGTCAGCATGACCGATCCGGACAACCCCTATCGCCGACTCTCCGTCATGGGCGAAGTCGACGAGCTCACCACCGACGGCGCTCGAGAACACATCGACGAACTCGCTCGCCGCTACACCGACGCGGACGAGTACCAGATGCCCATCGAAAGCGAACGCGTCATCTTACGTATCCGCATCGACGAAGTCGTCGACGCACAGGACTCGAGTTGAGGAGAGGGAGGGTTCGACCCGCCGATCAAAATGTCTCGTACCCGTCCGTATCCAGATAGTGATGTGCCACCGTAATCGCCTGATCGGCGTGTAACAGCGACGGCCCCAGTCGAAGCCGCCGGTCGACAACGTCCTCGAGCAACTCGACTTCCTCGTCGGTGAAATTCTGGTGATCCGAGAGGACGAAGATGGGGTCCTCGAGTTCTTCGACGTCTCCGACCGACTCCCCGTCCTCGTGGAGTTGCACGACGGTGCCGTCGTCTGCGAGTTCCTCGAGCGTCGCCTCGAATCCGCGACGATAGACTTCGATTCCGGGGCTCGGTTCTGCGGGAAGTGCGCCGATGGCTTCCTCGCGGTGCTCGAGGGCGTTGCGAACCAGGGCGGCCGTGCTTCGTTCGTCGGGGTTCAGCCGACGAAGCTCGCTGCCGTCGAAGGTGATCGTGAGTTCGTCCTGTACGATGAGGTGGGTGCGAACGTCTTCGCGAATACCGTGTGAGGTGACGAACGAGGCGGTAATCGATCGACAGAGGGCGTCTAAACGACCGGCACCGCCCGCGAGGTCGTCGAGCGAAAAGTCGGCGTCGGTCGGAATTTCGTGACCGATGCATACGAACTGGCGCATACTCGCAGGTGAGCGGCCGATGGGATAGCCTCCACGATTCGACCCGCCGAGATGGCTCGAGTACAGTCGGACTCGACGAACGGCTCACCCCGCCGAAATCAGCCCGCAGCGACGTGCACACCGAATTGGCTGGCATAGGCATGGCCAACCGTTTCGCGTCTCTCGAGAGTGGGATACGGACATGGCAAAATCTCAGTCGTCACCAGCGAAAGGCGATGAGTCAGGACTCCTTGCACATCTCGACGGCAGAGCGTGTCCCTACTGCGAATCGGGAACGCTCGAGGAAGGCGTCTACAAGGACAATCGCGCGGTGATCTGCACCGATTGCGAGACGCCACACGCACAGTTGTGGTGAGAGGCGCGGCGAAGAAATCGCGAGTAGCGAATGCAGGCGGCGACGAACCGCGAATTGCGACTTACGGTTGCGAACCCGGGTACTCGTGTCCGACGATCAGCGCGAGCGCGTGGACCGAGAGGAGGCCAACGAGGACCAAGAACGTGCTCGCCGAATCGATTCCGGCGAGGAAAACCGGCAGGTAGGCGACCGGCAAGAGCGTGCCGAGCCAGAATCCTGCGGCAGTGATTGTGTGGTTCAGGTGGCGGTTCATTGTCTTAGCGCATCGATTCGAGCGAGACAAACGAGTCCGCTTGGGCCGTGATCCAGGTGGTTGTGAGGATGTCGTCACTCACGCCTCGCGGGAAAATCGCACACTCGTCGGGGGCGTCATCGTTCTCGATGGTGACGGAATCAAGCGTCGTCGGTTCGCTTTCGGCGTGGTGTGAGTCGGCATTCGTGTTCATCGGTGACAGGCGATCGTGGAATCGCGCTACCTGCTGCTAGCGCCGAATACCCTATTGTTATCGACCTGCTAATCCGCTGAACGGTGTCGATTGCGTTCATTTTCGTTCGAGTTTCGCTCGGTTATTCACGCTGCCGTGAACGAAATCGTCTCGTGGGTGTACGCCGCGATTACGGTATTTCCTGTGTGCGACAGCGGCGAACCTATCCGTGTACGTGAGTATTGTAACCGTTTACACGATCCGATTTCGACGAAAGTGGACTCGACTCGAGTTAACGCAGATAGGGTGTTACTCCATCGACGGTCGGGCACCGAGCGTGAGCGACTCCGTGGCCTCTGTTCCGTCTCGCAAGAGACCGATTTCGATCGTATCTCCGGGACTTCGCTCTAGTTCGAGGTACCTCGAGAGGGCGTGCTGGTCGGGAATTGCCTCGCCGTCGATTTCCCGGATCACGTCGCCGCCAATCGGCAGTGGCTCGCCTTGCCTACTGATCGACGCCGGTTCGAGGACGCCGTCCGCTGGCTCACCGTCTACGACGTCGACGACCATGACGCCTGCGGCTTCCTCGAGGTCGTTTTCGTCCGCAATCTGTCGGTCGACGGTGGCGAGTTCGATCCCGAGATACGGGTGCTCGTACTCGCCCGTCTCGATGATCGACGGGACAACGCGGCTCGTGATGGCCGCCGAGATGGCGAAACCGATGTTATCCCCGCCGCCGGCGTTGATGACGCCGACGACGTTCCCGTCGAGATCGACGAGCGGGCCGCCACTGTTCCCCGGGTTGACTGCGGCGTCGGTCTGAACCACGTTCGAGTGCGAAAAGTCGCGGTCGGCCGTCTCGAGCGTTCGATCGACGCCGCTGACGATCCCTTCGGTCATCGTTCCCTCGAGTCCGAGCGGGTTGCCGATCGCGAGTACCTGCTGGCCGACGACGGGGTACTCCTCGGAGAGCGAGAGCGGCGAGGACTCCTCGGGGACGTGGTGGGCCTCGAGGACGGCCAAATCACTGTAGGCGTCGGCACCGACGACGGTCGTGCTCGTCCAGTCGCCGTTGATGTACTGGAGGTCGACTTCGGTGCCGTCTGCGATCACGTGTTCGTTCGTGACGAGGTGCGTGTCGTCGATGAGGAAGCCGGAGCCCTGTCCCTCGCCGTCGCTACCGAGACCGGTATCGATGCCCGAGACCTGGACCTGCGTCACCGAGTCGATGACGTCCTCGTAAATTTCGGTGTAAACCGAGCCGTCGGCGACGTTGTCCGGGTCGTACGTGTTCGAAGAACTTCCCTCCATAGTGTTCTCCGAACGGGGTTCGGCACAGCCAGCGAGGACACCGGCCGCTGCCGTTCCGGCGAGCGTGAGCAGCCCTCGCCGATCCAGTGTGGGGTCGTTCATACTGGTGGAATAGGAAGCGACCCATTTGAACCTCCGGACTCTCGAGTGTTGACACGTCGATATCATCAGCTGGATCCGAGGACGTTCATCCGCGGTGATTCCAGGCCGCCAAAGGGAAAACGTGTTACCCGCGGCCGCCCGTTTGCTGTCATATGATCACGGAAGACGCCCGCGCGTTACTCGAGACGGGGCCCGTTTGCGACTCCTGTCTGGGGCGGCCCTTCGCCGAGCGAAGCTTCGGCCTCACGAACGACGAGCGCGGCCGCGCGCTTCGAACGACGATTGCGATGGCCGACGACGAGGATTACGACCCGACCGAACCGGCGGAGTGTTGGGTCTGTGAGGGATACAGTGGCACCTACGACGCCCTCGCGGAGACCATCGTCGACGCCCTCGCCGACGTCGAGTTCGACACCTACCAGGTCGGGACGCGAGTGCCGCCGCTGGTCGAGGAAAACGACCTCCTCCTGCGCGAGGACGCCGATCTCGAACCCGACGCCGGCGAAGCGATCAAACGCGACGTCAACCGCGAAGTTGGGCGTCGCGTCGGCGCGAAGACGGGAACCGACGTGGACTTCGACCGACCCGACGTACTCGCCGTCGTCGACCTCGAGGGATTCGACCCGCTCGAGGCCCTCGAGTCGGGGTCTATCACGAGCCACGCAGTCGACGTGCAGGTCAACGCCGCGTTCGTCTACGGCCGCTACCGAAAACTCGAGCGAGACATTCCACAGACCGAGTGGCCCTGTCGAGAGTGTGGCGGCAGCGGCACGCAACTCGCTGACAGCGGCGAAGAGCCCTGTGACTACTGTGGCGGCTCGGGGTACATGTACGACACGAGCGTCGAACAGGTCGTCCGTCCGCACGTCGTCGACGCGCTCGAGGGCGACGAGGGAACGTTCCACGGCGCGGGTCGCGAGGACGTCGACGCCCGAATGCTCGAGGAGGGTCGCCCGTTCGTCCTCGAAGTGACGCGGCCACAGACGCGCGAGACGGACGTCGACGCCCTCGAGCGAGAGATCAACGAGGCTGCCGAGGGAGCAGTCGAAGTCGAAGGCCTGCGCCTCGCGACCTACGACATGGTCGAGCGCGTCAAGGAACACGACGCGAGCAAACACTACCGCGCCGACGTCGAATTTGGCGACTCGGTCGACGAAGCGGCGTTCGAGTCCGCACTCGAGGAACTCACCGGGACGACCGTCGATCAGGACACGCCCCAGCGCGTCGACCACCGGCGCGCAGCCCTCACGCGCGAGCGAACCGTCTACGACATGGACGGCGAGTTACTCGAGCCCACTCGGGCCGAGGTCCGTATCCACGGCGAGGGCGGGCTCTACGTCAAGGAACTGGTCAGCAGCGACGAGGGCCGTACCGTCCCGAGTCTGGCCGGCGTGCTCGAGACAGCGGCCGAGGTGACGGCACTCGACGTGACGGGTGTCCAGGGTGAGGACGAGCCGTTCGAACTGGAGGCGTTCTTCCGCGACGAAATCGACACGTCAGACGAGAGTATCGACTCTTAGTCCGTTTCGAGGCGAGCTCGTGTCCGTTGCACGTAGCTGTTCTCTTCCCAACTTCGTTTTGCAGCAATCGAATCGAGAAGCGTAATCGATTGCGCTGGCGTAAGTAGCTCGTTGCGACTGAACGACGAGAGAAGTACCGGCGTCGTCACGAGTCGGGTATCGGCAAGCGATGCGTGGATCAACCCGAGGCTATTGAACTCGTCACAAAGCAGTATCTCAGCATTCTGGCTATTTGCGAGACTCACTGCTGCGTTTTCACCATCGTCGAGCGGAAATTTTTGATCGAGTTCGACTGACTGACACTGGTCCGTCGTGAGTAACTCGAGGACTCGAGATGCTGCCTGTCCGTGAACGTCGTCGTACAGTGCTGTCTCTTCGAGTTCACCATAGACGGTGTCTGGGACCGATAAATCGTATTCCGTTTCCAGTAGGCGAAGCGGGGATCCACAACCGTCGGCAATTCCGAGACTAACGAGCGCCGACGTATCTGCGATCACCTCGGTCATTTATAGATCAGCGATTTCGTCGATATACTCGTCGTTGAGTTGCTGCTTGAGTACACGAAAGTTGGCTGCCTCCTCACGGCCGACGAGTTCAGTCAACTGATCGAACGTAATCTCATCGTCGTAATAGGCCGCGGCGATTTCTTGTTTGAGTTCGTCGTCGTGGGCCGCTTCACGAAGATACTCTCTCAAAGCGGTAACGAGAATATCCGTTCGATCCGAACCGAAAACTGTTGCAAGTGCATCTGCTCTGTCAACGAGTTGATGGGGTGCCCGAAACTGCACTCGCTTCTTTTCCGAGCTCATCGTGTGTACATTGTACATCTAACACCAAAGGTGTTGTGCGAACAACGCAACGATTTAGCGGGTAGCCACAGATGCTCGGCGTATGCAATTCGGCGTCGACGAAGCCGGTAAGGGGCCCGCGCTCGGCTCGATGTTCGCCGCGTCCGTCTCGCTCGAGGATCCCACAACGCTGCCCAGGGGCATCGCGGACTCGAAGCGACTCGCACCCGAGCGACGCGAGGAACTGGCGTCGACGCTTCGCGAAGACGACCGAATCCACGTCGGCGTCGCCGAGATCACGCCGGCGCGGATCGACGATCCGGAGACGGACATGAACTCCCTCGCGGTCGCGGCTCACGCCGAAGCCATCGCCGCAGCTCACGACGAACTCGCAGCCGACGCACTCGAGTCGACGCCGATATCGGGGCTCTGTGACGCATGCGACACCGATGCGGATCGGTTCGCTCGCCGCGTCGCAGACGCTTGTTCGTCCGTAGCGGGTACCGAACCCTCGTTTCTCGAGCGCCTCGAGGTCGACGCTCGTCACGGGGCCGACGACGAGTCGCCACTCGTCGGCGCAGCCAGCATCGTCGCGAAAGTCGAACGGGACGCCCACGTCGCCGCGCTCGCCGAGGAGTACGGCCAGATTGGCAGCGGCTATCCGAGCGATCCGACGACGCGGGAATTTCTCGCGTCCTACGTCGGCGAACACGGCGAACTGCCACCGTGCGCTCGCGAGTCCTGGTCGACCTGCGAGACGGTACTCGCGGAGTCCCAGCAGACGGGCCTCGAGCAGTTCTGACGCGTCCTCCCAGTCTGTTTCACCCCGCCGTCGACGCGTAGATTCTGCCTGCATCCCCCACCGCCGACGCACAGATTCGACCTGCATCCTCCGCCATCCACGCGCAGATTCAGCCGGCATCCCATTTATACGCACACACGGTGCACGAGTGAGTCATGTTCGACGTGCTCGTCTACCTCGGGCTCGCAATCCTCGCGACGGCCGTCCTCTGGCGGGGGAGCCAGTGGCTCGAGGCGTCCGCGGACCAACTCGCGGTGGGCTACGGCGTCCCAGCCGTGGTACAGGGAGCGGTCATCGCCGCCGTGGGCTCGAGCATGCCGGAACTGGTGAGCGTGATCGTCGCCACGCTGCGCCACGGCGCGTTCGAACTCGGCGTCGGTGCAATCGTCGGCTCCGCGGTGTTCAACCTGCTCGTCATCCCCGCTGCGTCGGTGCTGGTCGGCAACGGGGGGATGGCGACGAATCGTGATTTGGTGTACAAGGAGTCCCTATTCTACATGCTCGCCGTCGCGTCGCTCCTGTTGACGTTCTCGCTCGCGGTGATCTACTACCCACTCGAGGGCGAGGGACTGCAGGGTGCCGTCACCCGCCCGCTCGCGTTGTTCCCGCTGATTCTGTACGGCCTCTACGTGTTCACGCAGTACCTCGATGCCGCGGAGCACGAAGGTGTGGGCGACGCGACGGTCGATATCGGCCGCGCCTGGCTCTGGTTCGGTCTCGGGTTAGTAGTCATCATCGTCGGCGTCGAAGGACTCGTTCTGGCCGCGCTCGGACTCGGTGACGCCTTCGGAACCCCCGCTTTCCTCTGGGGGATGACCATCGTCGCCGCCGGCTCGAGTTTTCCCGACGCGTTCGTCAGTATCGCCGCCGCTCGGTCCGGTCGAGCGTCGGTCAGCCTTGCGAACGTGCTCGGAAGCAACGTCTTCGACTTGCTCGTGGCTATCCCGGTTGGGATCCTCGTCGCCGGGACGCTGTCGATCACGTTCGCCCACATCGTGCCGATGATGGCCTTCCTGATCCTCGCGACGATCGTCTTCTTCACCATCGTTCGCACCGAGATGCGACTGACCGTCCCCGAAGCGTGGACCCTGCTCGCGCTCTACGGCGTCTTCGTCGTCTGGCTACTCCTCGAGAGCGTCGGACTCTCGGACGTCGTGCCGACCTGAACGACGCTGGCGAGAAGTGGGTTCGAACTGGAAACGCGGAAACGACACGCAGAACGCGAACTCGAGCGTTACTTGTCCGTCATCAGCCGCTGGAGGATGTCCCCGTAGGCTGGACGGGTGATGAGGACGCCAATCAGGACGCCGAGGATGGTGATGATCGCGAACCCTTGGAGGTCCCCGAGGCTCATGACGGCCAGTGGCGACATGGCGATGATCGTCGTCGCCGCGGCGGCCCCGATAATCCAGAAGGCCTTGCGGAAGCGGGACTCGAACACCCGCTGGGAGCTGACGTCGCCTTCGTCCATCACCTCGTCGGCGATGATGATGAGGTCGTCCACCCCCGTCCCGACGACGGCGATGAACCCGGCGACGTGGGAGAGATCCAGCGGCATGCGTATCAGCGCCGCGAACCCGAGGAGGATGACCACCTCCGCCATCGCGGTGAGGATCATCGGCGTGGCGACTCGCACGTCGCGATAGCGCAGGAAGACCATCCCGCTGACGGTCAACACTGACAGCCCGCCGATGAGCAGCGAGTAGAGCTTGAACTGATCGGCGAGTGCGGGTGACAGCGAGTACGTCTGTTCCTCGCTGAAGTCGAGTGGTGCGGGCATCGCACCGGCTTGCAGACTCACTGAGAGCCCCTGTGCCTGCTCTTGGTTCTGGGCCCCCATCTGGAAGGATGGGTCGGAGGCCCAGTCGCCCTGGTTCATGTTGTCGCCCAACTCTGGACCCATGCTGTGGGCGTCGATTGGCTCACCGTCGACGACCGTGAGCAGACAGTACTGCTCGTCGCTGTGGTCGAAGTCGATCGTGTCTTCGTCGGGCTCGAGCGAGCACATCTGCTGTCCTTCGTCGGTGAATCCGAGGTCGTTCAGATCCTCCTGAAAGTCGGGTGCGGCGTTGCTGTCGACTTCGACTGGAACGTCGTACCCGCTCCCACGCTCGGATGGCTCCGGCGGATCGACGGTCGCGATGTCGTCACCCTCGAGTACCGTCTGATTCGCCTGGCCGTCGTCGTCTGGATAGTAGGCGACGACCTCGACGATGCCACGATCCGAGAGCAACTCTCGGAGTTCATCGGGGTCCATGTCCGGTACTTCGGTGACGACGTAGTGCTCGCCGCCGACCTGTTCGGATTGGTAGGTGTCGCCGCCGGAGAGGCCGGCTTCGTTGATCATCGACTCGATCGTGTCGACCATCTGAGCGCGCGTCTGATCCGAGACGCCATCACGAACGTCGTCGTCGGGATCGACTTCGTGACCTGTCTCGTCGCTCAGGACCGCGGCGAACTCCTCTTGGGTCACCTCGTCGGTGAACACCTCCGCGTGGACGTTCCCGCTGTCGTCGTGATCGACGCTCGCGTTCCCCGTGTCGAGGTCGAGTTCGTCGTAGAGGGCGGTCTCGATTTCGTTGAGCCGTTCCCTGTCGACGGTTCCTTCCTCCTCGTCGGTCGCGTCAGTCTCGATGTCCTCGGCGACCATCCCGACGACTGGGGCGCTAATACGCGTGCCGCCGTCTAAGCCGAGTCCGTACTCGAGGTTCGTCGGATTGTCGTCGATACTCTCGTCGTCGACGTAGCTGTCGTCGGCCATGATCCCGCCGGGGATGAAGAGGGCGACGAGGGCGACGCTAACGAAGACGAGCAACAACATGAGTCGCCAGTACTCGAGGATGAAGCGTTTCGGTCCCATCAGGATCTCACCCCCTCGAATTTGTACCAGCGAAGCAGGCTTAGATTGAGCATGTAGGTGTTCATGAGGTCGGCTGCGAGGCCGACGAAGAGGATGATTCCGATCGAGGCGAGCAACTCGACGCCGAAGAGCCAGGCGGCGATCCCCATGACGAGCATCGCGGCCATCGACGTCACCGTCATCGTGACACCGGTCTGCATCGCTCGATTCGTACTCTCGTAGAACTCACCCTGTCGGCGCAGAATGTGGTTGTTCAACAGGATATCCGAGTCGACGGAATACCCGATCAGCATCAACAGTGCGGCGACGGTTCCGAGCGAGAGCGAAATGCCGGTTACCGCCATGAACGCGAGCGGAATCACGATATCCGAAAATGCCGACAACACGATCGCGATCGACGGAACGAACGTCCGAAAGAGCAAGAACGCGATGACGCTCATCCCGAGGAAGGCGACGGCGATGCCAAGCAGTGCCGTCTGTTGGGTCTGCTCGCCGAAGCTCTCGGAGACGGTCGACTCGAGTTGGACGACGTCCGCGTCACCGTCTTGTTCTAAGTTAGACTCGGCTTGCTCAGTGAGTGACTCGAGGTCGGTCGTGGTGAACTGCACGATGTACTGGTTCTCCGTCTCCGGGGCCGTCACCTCCTGTACCGACTCGGGCTCCTCGTCGAACGCCTGCTCGATCTCTTCTTCAGAAGAGGTCGTCTGCACGGTCAGTTCGGATCCGCCAGCGAAGTCCATTCCGAGCTGAACGGGTGCGCCCGTCGCGAGAAACGAACCGGTGAGAACGAGTAGTGCAACCGCGAGCACCGCAAGCGGCACTGCCGCGAGTTGGCGGTTGCTGTACCGGGTATAGTCGAACTCCGGTACGTCGAAATTCGCCATGTGTCCAACCTCTGGCAGTCCGGAAAAGTAAGCCTTCCCAATTTGTATACCACATTTGCCAACCAATTCGAACGAGCGCTCAATCGGGCAGGTATCGAACGCTCAAAACGCCGCCGCCCACATCGCGCCGAACTTCGACGCGAACCGCCTCGAGTCGCGCCGCCCGCGCGACAGTCTCCTCGTCCTCGAGAACGTCCGTCGCGGCCGCTTCGACGTCCTCCTCGGGTAGCCGAAAGACGTGGATCTCACCCGTTCCGGCTCGTTCCTCCTGAATCAACTCGCCGATATCGGCGTCAGCAGCCAGTTCTTTCGCGTGTTGGGTCGGCTCGAGGTCGCTGTCGACCAGTTCGATCGACCGTCGACCGTCGACGTCGACGACCTGCCACGTCACCTCGAGTGGCGGATCGGGTGCGACAGTCGCTTCGAGAACGTCGTGGACCTCGATGCCGGGGTTCGACGCGAGCGTGTGAACCTGTGCGGTCTCCACGTCACGGACGACAGCCGAGTCGTCTTCGGCGTGCGTGACGACGAAGGTTCCCGTCGTTTCGTTCATGCCTACCTATATGGAGAGGGACGGTTTCCACGTTTCGGCTTTCGCCGAATTCATCAGTGGGGTCCCGATTTGCGCGCTTTCGATACCATGTGAGTGCCCGTCGTTCGTGTCGCTTTGTCGCCTTCCCTCGAAAACTTCGGCTACCGGTACGTGTGCGGATTCGACGAGCGCTAGGTCGGTTCGGGCGGATGCCGCGCCGAGTCGATCCAGAAGTCTTCGATGGCCTGTGCCAGCGTGTCGAACTCGTCGGGACTTTTGGGTTTCGTCAGGTACGCGTTCGCTGCCCGGTCGTAACTCTTGGCAATGTCTTCTTCCGTCTCCGAACTCGAGAGAACCAACACTGGTGGCGGCGGGTACTCGAGTTGTTCGCTCAAAATCTCGAGGACTCTGAACCCGTCGACGCGTGGCAGGTTCAAATCGAGCAATACCAGATCGGGATCGGTACTTCTGTTATCCGTTTCACAGACGTCGAAGTACCTCGTGGCCTCCTCGCCGTTCGTGACGGTGTGAAACTTGATCTCACTCTCGATCGATTTGAACGCCTCCTGCGTCAGGCGAATGTCACCGGGATTGTCTTCGACGAGCAAGATGTCGATCGGCTCGGTAGGCTTGTAGCTGCTCATTGTAGTACTCTTATTTATCGGTGTCGTCCGGGTAAGGGTAGTCCCTACATATGTTGTGGTTCAGACTCGAGTGGCGTGCCTCCAGTGATTACAGCTGTGTGCGAAGCGTACTACACTGCGGTCCGTCAACTCGGTGATACCGATCACGGAACGCCTTTACCCCTAGCGGTCGCCTGCTCGCGTATGAACGTCGATATCGGGAACGCGCTCGCCTCGGTCGCCTCACCGGGCGTCTCGAGGGAGTCACTCGAGCGCCTCAACGACCAGGTCGGAGATGCCCACGAGCGAATCGAGCAGGGAATGGCCGACGCGGAACACGGCTACGAAGCACTGAACCTGCCACAACGGACTGATCCATCGGAGATCAGGGAAGCCGTCGAACCCGTCGCAGACGCCGAGACCTTGCTTACGATTGGGATCGGCGGCAGTGCACTCGGTGCAGCGACGATCACGGACGCCCTCGCAGCCGAGAGCGACACGGAGGCCATCTATCTCGACAACGTCGATCCGGTGTGGATCTCCCAACACCTCGAGAACCGCTCGCTCGAGAACACGGCGATCAACGTGGTCTCGCGTTCGGGAACGACCGCCGAGACGCTGGCGAACTTTCTGGTCGTCCGAGACGCCTTCGAGTCGGCGGACGTCGACTGGACCGAACGGACCATCGTGACGACCGGCGAATCGGGTCCCCTCCGGAATCTCTCCGACCGTCACGACCTCCCCTCTCTGCGGGTTCCCGACGGCGTCCCCGGACGATTCTCCGCACTGTCAGCCGTCGGCCTCGTCGCGGCGGCAGTCTGTGGGCACGACCTCGAGGCCCTGCTCGACGGCGCGGCGGCTGAAGCCGAGACGCTCTCCGGATCACTCTTCGAGTGTCCGGCGTACGCCTACGGCGCGACGACCTACGCCCTCGATCAGCGCGGCGCGGGAATCAACGCGATGGTTCCCTACGCCGAATCGCTCGAGACGTACGCCGAGTGGTTCGCCCAGTTGTGGGCCGAGAGCCTCGGCAAGGACGACCTCGGGCAGACCCCCGTTCGCGCCCTCGGCGTTACCGACCAACACTCCCAACTCCAGCTCTACCGTGCCGGGCCGCGGGACAAACTCGTCACGTTCGTCTCGCCGGGTGACCTCGCTGATCGCCCGATCCCCGACACTGGCGTCGACGAACTGGCCTACCTCAGCGACGCCACGCTCGCGGACCTGCTCGAGGCCGAGTTCGAGGCCACCGAAGCGAGCCTCGCCGCCGCCGGTCGGCCGAACGTCAGAGTCGAACTCGACGGCGTCGACGAGTACGAACTCGGTGGCTTGCTCTACGGCATGGAGGCGGCCTGCGTCCTCGCGGGCGAACTCTACGCCGTCAACACGTTCGAACAGCCCGCCGTCGAGTGGGCGAAGAAGGCGACTCGAGGGCTCCTCGGCGGCGGCGACTTCGAGGAAGCCGACGCCGTCGCCGAGAAGACGGAGCTACGGATCGAACGCTAACGAATCGGTCGTCACCGTCTGGCTGACTGCTCGTTGGCCGCTCGAGTTTACGTTTCAGAAGGAGACACGTCGACGCTCGAGTCACCTCGGTAAGCGACACATCAACGCTCGAGTCATCTCGGTAAGCGCCACGTCGACACTCGAGTCCACCGTCTCGGTTGCACAATTCGATTCGCCTTTGGGTCCGCACTCGAAAGTCCACGTATGAGCGAATCCGTTCAGCGTGTCGACAACGGCGACGAACCGGCGTCCGCAGCCGTCGTTTCGTCGCTGGGGGCCGTTCTCTCGGCCGTTACCCTCGGTTTCCTCTTGCTCTCACTCACTCGCGGACCCGAGAGTGCGGTGCTCTGGGGTGGGGCAGTTGGCGCACTCGTGGCGACCGGTGCCTTTCTCGCCAGTCGGTACGGCTTCCTCGAGCGAGCCGTCGCGGGCCCCATCGGCGCTGGCTCGAGCCTGCTGGTCGTCGCGCTCTCGGCCTTCGCGATCATGCAGGGGACGCTCGGCTCGGTCGTCCTCCCCGGTCTCGAGTGGTCCGTCTCGTCGCTGTTCGCGGCGTTTTTCGTCGGCGCAGGGGTCGTCGGTGTCGGCGTCGCCGAATACGCCCATCTCTCGGGGCGTGAACTGGTCGGCCGGCTGACCCTGACAGTCGAGATGATCGCACTCGCCGTCGTCGGGCTCTTTGGAATGTCCATCGCCTACCTCTTTCTCGAGTTGCCGATCATGCTCGTCGTCGGCGAACCCACGGCGACACAGCAAATGACCCTCGAGTACCTCGCGACCGGCGTCGGCCTCGGTGCCGTCGCCGCCGGCTACCTCGCTTATCGCGAGCACGACTGGTCGTTCATCGACCTCGAGTGGCCGACGCGCTGGACGGTCGCCTGGATCGTTGTCGGTTCTCTCCTCATTATCGGCGTGAACATCGGTGCCTCCGCATTGATGACCTTCGCCGGTATCGAAGGCTCCGAGCACTCACTGACACAGGACATTCTCGAGAACCCGTCCTTGCTGGTGATCATCGTCCCAGCGATGGTGTTGATCGTCGGGCCGTTCGAGGAACTCCTCTATCGAAACGTCGTTCAGAAGTCCCTCTACGGCAGGTTCTCGCGGGCCGGTGCGGTCGTCGTCGCGAGCGTCGTGTTCACGGTAGTCCACATCATCGCGTACGCGACCGCGGGTGCGGGAGAAATACTCGCGAGTCTGTCGTTACTCTTCGTGCTCTCGTTGATTCTGGGCTGGCTCTACGTGCGGACGGAGAACCTCCTGGTTCCGGCGCTCGCACACGGCTGTTACAACGCCGTCGTCGTCTCGTTCGTCGTTTTGTGAGAAGACGGAGGACTCTTACGACGGGTTCTTACGGGCCAGTTC
Source organism: Natronorubrum sediminis (assembly GCF_900108095.1). Lineage (NCBI taxonomy): Archaea > Methanobacteriati > Methanobacteriota > Halobacteria > Halobacteriales > Natrialbaceae > Natronorubrum > Natronorubrum sediminis. Next base: position 901,390 of record NZ_FNWL01000001.1, on the reverse strand, counting down.
CGAGCCACAGATCGGACAGCGATCTTTTTGCTCGTCGAACTCGCGACCACAGCCCTGACACTGGTAGTGCCAGTGACGTTGCTCTTCGATGCCATCGCGAGCGATCACTTCGACGGCGACGTTGAGTTTCTCGGCAACGTTTTGCATCGCGTAGTCGTCGGTCACGAGCGTTCCGTCGAGTTCGAAACTCGCCGCGACGAGTCGAATGTCGGTGTCCGAGAGCACGTCGAGGTCGCCGGACTCTTTGGCCGCCCGTCGGACCTTTTCGGTGGTATCTTCGTTCGGAATGTGAATGTGCATCCCAGAGCCTTCCATCGCGTCGAATCGGTAGGCGCTCTCGTCCTCGAGTTCCTCGCGGACGAGCGGGATCGTTGCAGTCTGTTCTGTCGTGTGGAAGTCGTGGATAAACGCCGAGGAGTCGAGAATGTACATACCGTTATCGCTGGACCACAATGTAATCTTTAACCGCTTGGACACGGCTCACGGGGACGAGGAACCGACCCTCATCGTCGCGACTGAAGTCGATCGACCGGACGGGAAGTTCTTCGTCGGGTTCGATGACGAGATCGTTCAGTTGTCCGGACTTGAGGTCCATCGTAATGTTGTAGAGCAATCCCAGTTCAGTTCCGTCAGACCCCATGACGGACTTCCCCGAGAGATTCTCAGCGAGTATATCGCTCATGTGTACCAGTATTTACCTAGTCGGTATTAAAAATCACGGGGTTGGTGGGGTGTCGTCACAGGTGGATCGTCTCTCACACGAACGCTCCACTACCGCTCGAGGAGCGACTCGAGGGTCGATGACGATGGGTTTAACTACCGCTCTCCCGACGCGTTAGATAAGACCTTCTCGGGTGGTTCACCATGTCGAATACGGATACGCGCGACCCAACATCTCTCAGAACACCGATCGTCGCCGTCCTCGGACACGTCGATCACGGCAAGACCAGTCTCCTCGACAAAATCCGTGGCTCTGCGGTTATCGAGGGCGAAGCAGGAGCGATCACCCAGCACATCGGCGCAACAGCCGTCCCGCTGGATATCATCTCTTCGATTGCAGGTGATCTCGTCGATCCCGACGACTTCGACCTGCCCGGCCTCCTCTTTATCGACACGCCGGGCCATCACTCCTTCACGACGCTTCGCTCTCGCGGCGGTGCCCTCGCCGACATCGCTATCCTCGTCGTCGACGTCAACGACGGCTTCCAGCCACAGACACTCGAGGCCCTCGAAATCCTCAAACGCTCCCAGACACCGTTTATCGTCGCGGCGAACAAGATCGATACCGTTCCGGGTTGGAACGCGACCGAGGACGCGCCGATCACCGAGACGTACGAGTCCCAGTCGGATCGCGTTCGCTCTCGCCTCGACGAGAGTCTCTACGAGATCATCGGTAACCTCAGTGACGAGGACCTCTCTGCGGACCTGTACTGGCGGGTCCAGAACTTCCAGCGCAACGTCGGCGTCGTCCCCGTCTCAGCGATGACTGGCGAGGGCGTCCCCGACCTCCTGACGGTGATGATGGGACTCTCCCAGCGCTACATGAAAGAGGAGATGGAAATCGACGTCACCGGCCCCGGCGTCGGGACCGTCCTCGAGGTCAAAGAGGAGAAAGGCTTCGGAACGACCATCGACACCGTCCTCTACGACGGAACGATTCGGGACGACGATACGCTCGTCGTCGGTGGGCAAAACGATCCGATCGTCACCGATGTCCGGGCTTTGCTCCAACCCCGTCCGCTCGCGGAAATTCGAACCGAGAGTCGGTTCGAAAAGGTCGAGTCGGTCTCGGCGGCGACGGGGATCAAAGTTGCCGCGCCCGACCTTGCAGACGCCATGGCCGGTGCACCAGTCCGTGTCGTCCGTGACCGTCCACTCGAGGACGTCGTCGACGAAGTCGAAGCCGAACTCGCGGATATCGCCGTCGATACCGACGAGCAGGGCGTCGTCGTCAAAGCCGATACGCTCGGCAGTCTCGAGGCCATGGCCGACGCACTCGAGGAGACTGAACTTCCCATCGTCCGCGCGGAAGTCGGTGATGTCGCACCGCGGGACGTGTCGGTCGCCTCCACCGCAGAAGACCAGAAACAGCAGGTCATCCTCGGCTTCAACGTCGACGTGCTCGGTGATGCCGACCAGCGCGCCGAGAACGACGACGTGCGGATTTTCACGGACGACGTGATCTACCAACTCATCGAGGAGTACGAGGAGTTCGTCGACGAACTCGAGCGCGAACAACAAGACACCATTCTCGAGAACATCGTGCGACCGGCACGATTCCGCATCCTGCCGGATCACACCTTCCGTCAGAACGACCCCGCCGTCGTCGGCGTCGAGGTGAACTCGGGAACCGTCCAGAACAATGCGAACGTCGTCAAATACGAGAACAACGAGCCAGAACGCGTCGGTCAGGTCAAAGGCATTCAAGAACAGGGCGAGGACGTCGACGAGGCCCGCGCCGGAAACCGCGTCTCGGTCGCTATCGACGGCCCCACTGTTGGCCGCCAGATCGAAGAGGACGACGAACTCTGGATCGAAATTCCGGAGAAACACGCGAAGATCTTAGAACAGGAGTTGACCAGCGAAATTCCCGGCGACGAACTCGAGGCGCTGAACATGTACCTCGACAAACAACGCAGTCGCGACCCGTTCTGGGGCAAGTAACCGACCGTCTTCAACTGGATTGACGCGTCTCAACTCGAGTTTGTGCGATTTTGCCTCGATTCGATCCCGATAACGGCGCATACTTTCGAGTTGAATAATTGAGCCTATCCGAAACGATAGTCGACATACTGTCTCCGTATTGTACTATTCGGGACGAACACATGATTGAACTATACGATAACCAGACGATCCAAAAGAATCATAGGTGCTACCGAAATGGCCTCGGGCAATGGCCAGTCGAATCTACAGTCTGGATTCGATGCGGATCGTCGCGATGGTGTTCGTCGTCGCGATTCACACGAATCTCTTCAGGGGCCTCGGCGCGTACGGCAACGTCGCGAACTTCGTGATCGATTCGGCTGGGCGATTCGTCGTTCCGTTTTTCTTCATGACCTCGGGGTACCTCTTCGCGCTCAAAACGATGCATGGAGACCCCAAGGCCTACTTGGTCGACCGAATGGTGACTATCGCCTCCCTCTACGTGTTCGGGCTGTTACTCGCCGCGCCGGTGTTTCTGGCTGGCGCTGCCATCGAAACGGGGGTCGACAATCCGTACGTCCTCGACGTTCTTTTCAGTGAGTTCGCGGGATTCATCTCGCCACTCGGATTGCTCTATTACGGAGACTCGGTGTCCGTCATTTTGTGGTTCCTCCCGGCATTGGCGTTCTCGCTGGCGTTCGTCTACGGTTTCGTTCGAACGGACAAAACCGCGTATCTGCTTCCCATTTCGATCGCCGTTCACCTCGTCGGATTGTTGGGAGCGAGTTACACGATGTTCGTCGATATTCCACTCGAGGTGCGAGACGCCGTATTCTTCGGGTTCTTCTACACGAGTCTCGGATACGTCATCTACTCGCGGGGGTTGACTCCGCGCCGAGATCACAGCACGATCTACCTCGGGTTGACCGTGCTGTTCACCGCCGTCCACGTCGGCGAGCGATACGTGCTCGGATACGTGCTCACGGGCGATGCGATCACACAGGAGGTGTACGTCTCGAGCTATACGATCGGCACCGCGTTAGCCACGTTCTTCTTGTTTATGTACCTCCTCTCGCGACCGAACCTGGGAAAGGGAACGCCGTTGCCATCCTGGGGGAAGTACGCTGTCGGCATTTACGTCGTTCATCCGGCCGTATTGTACCCACTCGAGCGCTTCGATGAGGCTCTCCGAGTGCTCGGATACGATATTGGTAACACGCTCGCGTGGCACCTCCTACTGCTCTGGGCGACGTTCTTCGGCGCGTTACTCGTCTACATCGCCGCACAAAAACTCGGTGCGCTCGAGCGAAATCGGTTACGTCTTCCACGAATTCGTCGGATTCGAAAGTCTGGATCGAATTGAACGATACAGCCCATATCTACTTTTGCGCTCGTAATCGACGCTCAAGCATCAAACCGGTGCCAAAACAAGTAAGCTTTTACATTTAATGTGTGAAAATTAATTATGGCTGCTCAATTATCCCTTCGAGACCGGTTGCGAATGGGTGTCGCTATCACGCGCGGTTCGTTTCGGACGCTTCGACAACGAAAGTGGTTGTTCGCCTTTCCGATCTTGTACGGTCTAACGTGGGTCGTCGGTCTCGGTATCATCCTCGGTGGGATTTTCGTCGCGTTGATCGCCGCGGGATACGCGCTCGCAGCACTCGAGTCATTCGTGTCACTCCCCGAAGGCACGGCCGACGACGTTGCGATGGCAGTGTTGTTCGCCTCGTCCGCGGTGTTCTTGTTCATTACGTCCTCCGTCGCGACGTTTTTCAGCGCCACACTGGTCCACTCCGTCGGGAACATCTTCACAGACGAACAGACGGGAGTCCGCGACGGACTCGCGGGGGCGTGGGGTGCGAAACGAACGATTCTCGCGTGGGGTGGCGTCGGTGCGGTCGTCGGAATGGTTATTCGGATCCTCGAAAATCGGACGGGGCGTGGCTCTCGGTTCGTCCAATCCACGCTCGGATTCGCGTGGTCTGCGATGACGTTTTTCATCGTTCCCGTGATCGTCTTTCAAGAAGGTGGTCTCCGCGAATCAGTTCGAAACAGTCTCGAGATATTCCGTCAGACCTGGGGCGAGGCAGCCGTGATCAACCTCGGAGTTGGGCTCGTGATGTTTCCGTTGATCGCGATCATCGGATTCGTCGGGATCGGTGCGCCGGCACTTTTGCTCGAGGAACCGGGAACCGTGCTCACGATAACGGCTGCACCAACGCTCGTCCTCGTCGGAATCGCATTGGCGACGTATCAGGCTGCAACCGGCGTCGCAAAAACGGCGCTGTACTACCACGCAACCGGGAAGCCCTTACCCGAGGAATTCGGCGACATTGATCCAACTGAATTCGTTTCCCAATCGGTAGACGACGACCGCCACTCACCAGAGTCGCCAGCGCAGCAATCCGACGGAGTCTAACCTCGTTTCGCTTCTCCTCGCATCTCCTCGCTTCTTCTCGACACTCGAGTGTTGGAAACCGAGCCAGAAACCGATTGAGCGGATCGGAAGGGGTTCACGTTCGTCGCGAGTCAGCACTCGGTTCGTGACTCGAGGCGGAGACGCGCCCCGCCCTCGACTCCGGCGAGCGCCGACGCGTCCTCGAGTCGTGCGACGACGGACACCGGTGCGGCGGCGCGTGGTTCGTCGGTTTCACTGGCGGGAGTCGGGCCCCAGAACAGACACAGTTTGTCGCCCGCCGGCCAGTAGGCGAGTGCACCCTCGGGAACGACGTCTCGAGCGTTTTCCGGCGGTACGTCGAGTGCGACATCGATATAGAGCTCGTCGCCCCAGCGGACGGCATCGCCACCGACGGGGAGTACGGCGTCGAGTGCAGCCTGCGTTTTCGGCGCGTCGCCGGTCCAGGTCGCCTCGAGGGCGTGATCGTCGACGAAGACGGTGAGGTCGGCCATACGCTGTGCCAGACGCCGTCGATACTTCAGTGTCCGTGGTGCGTTGGGTCCGTTAGCAACGATTCCGAGGTCTACTGGATCTATTGGCGCGGCGCGTCGATCTCGCGTGAGCGAACGCGTTCGACCCCCTCGAGTACACCCTCGGGATCGTCGATTTCTTCTTGGTCACAGCGAACGTCGAACCAGCGATTGCGCTCAATGACGAGTTCCTCGTCGGTCAGCTCGATCGTGCCAATTCGATCCCACGGGATCAGCTTGGAGTTGAATCGATCGACGACGAGGCCGGCGTCGTATGCCTGAAGCGTGGCCCCGCCCCATCGAGAGTCGGCTTCCGGCTGTTCGAAAGCGCCCCACTCGCGGCGCTGTCCGACCCACAACAAGAGGAGAATCGAGCCATAACCGAGAAGGCGCGCCCCGGATCCCCCCTCCGAAAACGCTGCCTGGAGACCAGTGAGTACGAACAAGACGCCGGAACCGGCGATCGCGATACTCCAGCCAGGACCGTCGAATCGTGTGGTCTGCCAGGTCCACTCGATAGTCGGCTCGCCAGTTACCGCTGCAATGTATCGGTTGCGAGTCATCTGGGAGAGGCCAATCGCGATCGCGATCGTAATTATCGCGAATCCGACCGCGGTCGCGACGAGTTGCGGAGAGAGGCTAATCTGTCCCAGCCACGCACCGAGTGGCACTCCCGCGAACGCCATCGCTGGAACGTACCAGAGCGATCGCCGGAGACGGTTCTGGCCGAGTCGTTCGGGGACGCCCTCGAGTCGATTCCCGAAGACGAGGGTTACGAGCAAGACGCCGGTAACCGTGCTTGGTGCGGTTGCGAGGAGCGTCGCCGTCGAGGCGTCAGCGGCAATCCCACCGACCGTCGCGAATCCCGCGACGACGAGGCCGAGGTAGAAGCCGATACCGACCTTGAAACCGAGGTCGATACCGTCGCTCCCGGCGGGTTTGGGGACGGACTGTCGCTCGCGGGAGAGCATCTACCGAAAAGATGTGACACTGTTACTAAACGATTCTGTCTGCTATCGTTCATCTCGGTGGTGATCGAGCGAACGCCGCCGCTGTCGTCTGCGAGCAGTCGTGTCGGTCGACCGAGATCGGTCACGAATGACTCCGAACCCCAGCAAGGATTAACATGCTGTTCGTGGTGGCTCGTCGCATGTTCGCACGCTTGACCCAGTACAAACACGAGGAGGTGCAGTTCGACGACAACCGAACGACCGGCGAGTCCCAAACCGAGGACTCGGTCAATCCGGACGCGGAGGACTACTTCGGCACCGAGATGGACGAACTGGACGTCGAGACGTGGGAGACCGTCGAATACGAGGATGATCCGATCCAGCGACGCTCAATCACGGTCGACGGCGTCACTGCCATCTCCGTCTCGCAGGAGTCGATCGATGCGGACGAACGGGACCTCCCCGGGCGGTCAATCCAGTTGCAATTGGGTGCGGAAACGACGACCCTCGAGCACGCCGAAATCGTCGACGTACGCGCCGAGAGTTCCTAACCCCTCGAGCGATTTCGCCGTCACACCGCGGTTCGGTCTCGCTGGTGGAGTTCGTCGGCATCTCGATCGAGGGGTGCTAGTCCGTCTCGAGGCAGACCGGTCCCGAAATCGTTTTCAACCGCTCACGCGGACACTCGGTATGCCGACGGAATCGGACACTCATTATGACCCTTCCCTGGGGAACAAGTTCATCTTCGTCACCGGCGGCGTGATGTCGGGACTCGGCAAGGGGATCACGGCCGCGAGCACCGGCCGACTCCTCAAAACGGCCGGGTTCGACGTGACTGCCGTGAAGATCGACCCGTATCTCAACGTCGACGCGGGGACGATGAATCCGTACCAACACGGAGAGGTGTACGTCCTCGAGGACGGCGGCGAGGTCGACCTCGATCTGGGGAACTACGAGCGCTTCCTCGATATCGACATGACCTCGGACCACAACATCACCACCGGGAAGACGTACCAACACGTCATCGAGAAGGAGCGTGCGGGCGACTATCTCGGGAAAACCGTCCAGATTATCCCGCACATCACCGACGACATCAAACGGCGCATTCGGGAAGCCGCCGAGGGAACCGACGTCTGCATCATCGAAGTCGGTGGCACCGTCGGTGACATCGAGGGGATGCCCTACCTCGAGGCCTTGCGCCAGTTCGCCCACGAGGAACCCGAGGAGAACGTCCTCTTCACGCACGTCACCCTCGTGCCCTACTCGAAAAACGGCGAGCAGAAGACGAAACCGACCCAACACTCCGTCAAGGAGGTCCGTTCGATCGGTCTCCAGCCGGACATCATCGTCGGCCGCTGTGAGGATCGACTCGACCCCGAGACGAAAGAGAAGATCGCGCTGTTCTGTGACATCCCGACCGACGCGGTGTTCTCGAACCCCGACGTCGAGGACGTCTATCACGTCCCGCTGATGGTCGAAGAGGAAGGACTCGACCAGTACGTCTTAGAGCACTTCGGGATGGCCGACGAGGCGCTGGCGACCGGCGAGCGAACGAACGACTGGCGCGAGATCGTCACGACCGAGAAAGACGGGAACGTGGATGTCGCACTCGTCGGAAAGTACGACCTCGAGGACGCCTACATGTCCATCCACGAGTCGCTGAAACACGCCGGCTTCGAGGTCGGTGTCGATGTGAACGTCCACTGGGTGTCGGCCGACGAGATGGCCGACGGCCACGACGGCCAACTCGAGGGAATGGAGGGCGTTATCGTCCCCGGTGGCTTCGGCATGCGCGGTTCGGAGGGCAAAATCGAGGCCGTTCGCTACGCCCGCGAGCACGACGTTCCGTTCCTCGGGCTCTGTCTTGGCTTCCAGATGGCCGTCGTCGAGTACGCCCGGAACGTGCTGGGACTCGAGGACGCTCACTCGGCCGAAATGGTCGAGGATACACCACATCCGATTATCGACATTCTGCCCGAACAGTACGAAGTCGAGGACATGGGCGGGACGATGCGTCTCGGCGAGCACACGACCGTGATCGAACCTGAGACGCTCGCCTACGACCTCTACGACGACACGTCCTGTACGGAGCGCCACCGCCACCGATACGAGGTCAATCCGGAGTACTTCGATGACTTCGAGGACGAACCGCTGACGTTCTCGGGGACGGCAGGAAACCGAATGGAGATCCTCGAACTCGAGGACCACCCCTACTTCCTCGGGACGCAGTTCCACCCCGAGTACACGTCCCGACCCGGCCAGCCGAGTCCGCCGTTCCTCGGTCTCATCGAGGCAATCGCCGGGGACGGAGCGGACGAGACGGAAGCGAACGGCGACACGACGAACGATACGGAAACGGAGGTTACTCACTGATGGTAGAAACAGAGACATTCGTTCCAGAGGCAGTTGCAGAGATCGGCGACGAAATCGGCGATTCGAACGCCGTCATCGCGCTTTCGGGCGGGGTCGACTCCTCGGTCGCCGCCGCACTCGCCTACGAGTCGATCGGCGACCAGCTCACGCCGGTCTACGTCGATACCGGATTGATGCGCAAAGGCGAGACCGACCAGATCCGCGAGACGTTCGACTACATGGAGTCGCTGCGGATCGTCGACGCGAAAGATCGGTTCCTCGAGGCTCTTGCCGGCGTCACGGACCCCGAGGAGAAACGACACATCATCGGCGAACAGTTCATCCGGGAGTTCGAGCGTGAGGCAACCGAGGCCGACGCTGACTACCTCGTCCAGGGGACGATCTATCCCGACCGGATCGAGAGCGAGGGGGGAATCAAGTCCCACCACAACGTCGGCGGCCTCCCCGATGTCGTCGATTTCGACGGCATCGTCGAACCCGTCCGCGACCTCTACAAGGACGAAGTTCGCGAGGTCGCACGCCACCTCGGCCTCGACGAAATCGTCGCCGAGCGGATGCCGTTCCCCGGCCCCGGTCTCGCCGTGCGCGTCATCGGCGAAGTCACCGACGAGAAACTCGAGGTCGCGCGTCACGCCTGTCACGTCGTCGAGGACGAACTCGAGGAGTACGAGCCGTGGCAAGCCCTCGCCGCCGTGATCGGGAAGGCGACCGGTGTCAAAGGTGACAATCGGGTTCACGGCTGGGTCGTCTCCGTTCGCTCGGTCGACTCCCGTGATGGCATGACCGCCCGCGCTCAGGAAATCGACTGGCAGACGCTCCAGCGAATTCAGTCGCGTATCACCGGCGAGAACGAAACCGTCGCTCGCGTCGTCTACGACGTGACGCACAAGCCACCCGCGACGATCGAGTACGAATGACGGAACTGAACGCGGTCGTCGTCGGTCCTGACGAAGACGAGATCACGCCCGCACTCGAGGCCGAAGGAGCCACCGTCACCCGCCTCAACGGCGTGGTAACCCGGCCCGTTCTCGAAGAAGCTGGCATCGTCGAGGCCGATCTGTACGTACTGACGGATATCGGGCAGGCGACGACGATTCCAATCGTCTGTGATCTCACGGACGACGTTCGGACGGTCGTCTACGCTCGCAGAACCGTTCCGGAGTTCGTCAAGGGGCAACTGGACATCGCGATCGATCCGAAGCTGATGGACGCCTCGCTCGTCGCCGAGGAACTGACCGACTAACGTCGGCGCTGTCGCTCTTTTTCACGAGCGGTACGGACACATGTCGCACACACGACGGACAGTGAAACGGAAAACAATCACAATCCCTGAACTGTAATCGATCTCGAGCGGAGATTTAGCCGAATAAAACTGGGCTAAATTCGGTGGAATCCGGTGTAAGACACTGCTACCATCGCCCCGGTTGAAGTGCACGCCGCTGATTGGATGAGATGGAGGTCGACGGGCAGACCCCACCAAGGCATTATGCCTATTCCCGTGACTTCCAGCAACCCCACCACAGCACCCTTCCCCACCATTGCCACACCGTTTTCTAACTGACACGGGCTCTTGCACCAGTCCGTGTCGGCTACGGTAGGCAATTTCGAGGCGCGTCAACCCGACGCGCTTCTTTGCTGGGTTTCTACGCACATCGACACTGCACTCGTCAGTGGCTCGTCTCCGTTCTGAATAGCCACATCAAAAGCGACTGCTTCTACTAGCTAATCGATCGCCACTTTCGCGAGACGCATCGACTGCGCCGTCGACTAGTCGCCTGCGTCGCTGAGTCGCTCCAATACCGGAATCTCCTCGAGTCGCTGCGCCGAGAGGAGATCCCAGTCGATTCCAGACGGCTGCTCGGCACCGTCCGGTCGAATCGTTCGCTCGGGTGTGACGATCAGGTCCATCGAGACGTCGTGATCACCGAGCGAAACCGCGTCGTCGACTAGCTGTCGTTCGTGTACCGTCGTCGCAACCGTGGTCGTCTCGTCGACGAGGTCAAATTCGGCCAACAGCGCGAACTCGAGGTCGCTGTAGCCCTCGCCTTTGCCGATTCGACCGCCCTCGACGGACTCGTGGCTAGCGCTGCTTGCCGTCTCCGCCGCGTTGCGATCCACACTCACTGCCACGCTGCCGGAAACGATCAGGTCAATTTCTGGGACCGCTTCGGGACCGACTTGTTCGCCGTGTTCCGACGACCCCGAAACCGTCGTCGCCGCATCGTAGTCCTCGAGTTCGTCTGGGTCCAGTTTCAGGAAACACCGCTCGTCGGCGAGTCGTGGAACGGCCATGTAGACCGTCTTCCCGGCTTTCAGCGCGCGGCGTCGAACCGGGAGCTGTGGTGCGTCGGGGTTGGCTTTGATCGTCGATGCGTCTCGCCACGCCTGCTGCTCGGCGAGTCGCTCCGCTGCCTCGTCCGCACCGTCGAAGTTCGGAATCCGACCGTGGGGCGGAAATGGGAATCTGGCCGTTCCGCTCTCCTCGAGGTCGTCCCAGACGCGTTCGCGAATCGATTCTTTGTCGCTCGGTTCCACCGGCTCAGTCGACGGCGTCTCAGTGTCGTCCATCGTTGCCTCGGTTTCGTCTGTGGTTGGCTCGGTCTCGTCCGTGGTTGCCTCGGTCTTGTCCGTATTCAGGTCTGTCTCGTCCATCTTGCTGGTCTCCGTTCTGTTAGTGCTCTCCGTTCTCGTGGTCGGTCGTTTCCGCGTCGGCGTTGTCGGTGTCGACTGCACCGTTTGCGTCCGCGCCCTCGTCGTCACTCGTCCACCGCGTTTCCTCGAGTTCCTCGCGGGCGAGGCTGACGAGGTGGGTCACTTCGGGGAGGATGATCTCCTCGGCTCCGAGGCGGGCCGCGTCTTCGTCTCCGGGGAGACAAAAGACTGGAACACCGTCGGCAACGCCCGCGAGCGGTCGTGCAGCGATCACTCGAGTCCCGACGTTGTCGAACGAGAGGCTGGTAAAGACGTCCGCGAACGCGGGGAGTTCCTTCCCGAGAAGCGGTCGGATCGCTTCGATGGCGATATCGTCGGGTTCGACGCTCGTCGCACCGGCCGTAACGACGATATCGACGTCGTCACGGTCGATCAATCGAGAGACGGTGCCCTGGACGCGATCGAGGTCGGCACCGACGTGCTCTCGCGTCGCCACCTCGTGTCCACCTTTCTTGAGCGCCGTTACGATGGCACCGCCAGCGGCGTCGGACTCGAGCGTTCGATCGGTCGAAATCGTCACGACACCGGCACAGAGTTGCGGATCGTCTGCGTTCTCGGCGTTACGTGTTCCGCGTCCGTGCTGGCTCTCCTCACGTCGACTCGAGTCCGAATCGGCCATGAACGTGGTTCGACGGGCCGGCGGGTAAAACCTGCTCACTGGGAGATTTGATTCGGAGACGGAGCCCAACTGTTATGGACGGCGTTTGCGTCTGTGTACGCGTATGCAGGCAGTCACAATCACCGAACACGGCGACACCGATGTCATCGACTACGGGGACCATCCTGACCCCGAAATCGGCCGCACCGACGTGCTGGTCGACGTGAAAGCGGCGGCGCTCAATCACCTCGACATCTGGACGCGACGCGGAATGCCCGGATTGGACCTCGAGATGCCCCACATTCCGGGCAGCGACGGCGCGGGAATCGTCGAGGAGGTCGGTGAGGACGTCACTCGATTCGAGGCGGGCGATCGCGTCGCCCTCTCGGCTGGCTGTGGCGACTTGCGGATGGACGACCCGACGCTCGACCCACACTACTACATTATCGGCGAGCACGTGCCCGGCATTCACGCCGAGTACGCCGCGATTCCCGAGGAGAACCTGATTCCCGTTCCCGAGCACGTCGACTGGGAGGTCGCCGGCTCGAGTTGTCTCGTCTTCCAGACGGCCTGGCGCATGCTAATCGAACGCGCCGACCTCGAGGCTGGCGAGAAGGTCCTCGTCCTTGGAGCCAGCGGCGGCGTCGGCCACGCAGCCCTCCAGATTGCCGACCACGCGGGCGCGGAAGTGTATGCAACGGGCAGCACCGAGGAGAAACTCGAGTACGCGAAAGAACACGGCGCAGATCACGTCTGCAATTACGAGGAGGAGAACTTCGCGGAGTGGGTGCAAGCGGAGACCGACGGCCGCGGGGTCGACGTCGTCGTCGAGCACGTCGGCGCGCCGACGTGGCAGGACTCACTTGCGAGCCTGACGAAGGGCGGGCGACTCGTCACCTGCGGCGGCACTGGCGGCGGTGCCCCCGAGACGGACATCCCGCGGATCTTCTGGAACCAACTCGAGATCATCGGGTCGACGATGGCCACGCCCGATCAGGTTGACGACGTGATGGAACTCGTCTGGGACGGCACGTTCGAGCCCGCGATTCGTGAGGAACTGCCGATGAGCGAGTCCGCACGCGCTCACGAAATCATCGAGAACCGAGAAGGCTTCGGCAAGGTCGTCGTCCGGCCGGATAGCGAACTGTAGCTCCCGCCCCCACTCCACGTCGCGGCGCGTTTTTCTCCGCACTGACGAACCGTGAATTGTGAGCCGTGAACCGTGAGGGCTTTGACCACGGACTCGAAACACTCGAGTGTGAGTTCGAGCGACGACGGCGGCTACGTTCACGACCCGGGCGCGTTCGACGAGGACGGAACGCGAACAGCGTCGCCTGAGGACGACGACTGGGTTCGGAACCCGGACCATCCCGAGGCGGCCGACCGGGAATTCGACTGGCGAGGGTGGACCGTCGTCGGTATGATCGTCCTCGCGTTTATCGTCGCCCCGGTGGCGATCACGTTCTGGCCGCCGGGCGTCGGCTATCGCTTCGCACTCTTGACCTTGCCACTGTTCCCGGCGTTTTTCCTCGCCGTCACCGCAGTGTGGGCGACGACGCGTCCGTAACCGAACGAAAAACTCGGTCGTTATTGGGGTGGCGATTCGCGTGACTCGAGGCGAGTTTCGAGTCGCTCGACGACGGCCGATCCGTGGACGATATCGTCTTCTGGAGTGTCCACACGCGCGAGGTACGACGTCAGTCGGTCGACGAGTGTCTGGGCCTGATAGACGGTAAATACTGTCGTCTCACCGGCCGTTTCGAGCGTCTCGAGTGCCTCGAGCGTCCACTCGGCAGGTGATTCGTCGTCGTCGATCGCCCCGTCGATTTCGTTCGCGAGGACACTGTGGACGACCCACTGTTCGTCTCTGGAGAGCGTCACTTCGTGCGTTTCTGTTTCCGGTTGTGGAGAACTCATTACGTCACACGGACCGATTTCGTCGGCCCTTGGGCGACGCTACGAACGGCGTTGTAATAAACCTTGTCGCGTGTTACCGTGCGTCGCTTGCCGGAGTCGGGTGATTCGCCGTGGTCGTCAACCCGATCACTCGCCGCGAACGTCTCGTCGCATCGCGATTTCGAACCACGGACAGAGCCTGAGCTGACGATACCACGATGGATTGGCGTGAAGTCGCTCGTAGGGAACCCACATGAGGCCCGCAACCTCCGCTTCGTTCGGCTCGAGCGTGCGATCCGTGAGCGTCAGTTTCAACACTGCACAGACTTCGTGTTCGACGCCGGCGTCCTCGAAGTATCGTTTGTACTCGAAGCGGTCGGTGAGTCGCAGGTCGTCGTACTGCTCGGGTATGATTCCCAGTTCGTCCTCGAGTCGTTCTCGCGTGGCTTCTTCCTGACTCTGACCCTCGACGGGGTGGGAGGCGACGGTTCCGTCCCAGTACGTCCCCCAGAGGCGTTTCTCGGGTGCTCGTTGGGCGAGCAGGACGTTTCCGTCGCCGTCGAACACGAGCGAGGTAAACGCTCGATGGCGAACGCCATCGCCGGTGTGGGCATCGAGTCGGTTGACGGTCTCGAGTGCGGTGTCATCTGGGTCGACAGCGATTACGTCCTGGTTCGCGTTTTCGTGTGGACGTTCGTCGTCCGGTGGTGTGGTCATATTCGCATCATTCTGGAGCGGTGTGAAACCAGTGTCGTCTCTTTACGAGTGATTGGCACTTCTCACGGTCGAACGTCACCCATTCACACGATTTCCCGACCGAGAACACTGTTTCAGGGTAGTAATCTTCCCGTACGTCGTCGCGTTCGATACACGTGCAGTTGTTCGCATCGGTGACCGTCCGATAATCAATCGTTTTCGAGCGCTGATAATGGCGTGGTACTGGATCCCACGTACGTGACTGATACGGACGGTTGTGCTCGTTGATGTGTGTCTGTAGGCTAAAATAACTTAACCCGCTTCTGCCCGGAGAGAACTCGATAGACAACAGATGGCCCAGCACGCTAGTGGAAGTACGCACTCGAAACGCGACGAAACGACTGGGAGAACCGTCCAGACGATGACGGACGACCAATCGGGCCTGACGGTAAACGTCATCGACACGGTGGCGATGAAAGATCGGTCCCGATGGAACGACCTCGTCGAGCGTTCCGAACTCGGAACGGTGTTCCATCGCTACGAGTGGCTCCAGGCCGTCGAAAACGCGCTCAACTATCCGGCCAGACACATCGTGGTCGAGAAGGATACGAATCCGATCGGTCTCTTTCCGAATTTCGTCGCCGAGATACCGAAAACACCGTTTTACCGACTCACGTCGATCTATCCCGGATTCGGTGGCCCCTTGATGACGACCGACGTCACCGAGTCGCTCTCGACCGTCCTCGACGTAGTCCCCCAACTCTGTGACAACCGAACGATCGTCCACGAGATTAGGGCCTGCAACACGAACTTCCTCCGGTACAACGACTTCCTCGAGGCCGAGGGCTACGACTCGAGTCGCGTCGGTGGCCGCTTCGTCGTGAACCTCGAGAAAGGCTACGACACGATTTTCGAGGAGATGGACAGCTCTAAGCGGCGGGCGATCAGACGTGGGCGGGAAACCGACCACGAAATCGTCGAGGCAGATCTCTCACAGGTCAATCTGGAGCGCTTCTACAAGAAGTACGAACAGCACATGAAAAGCGTCGGTGGGATCGTCTACCCCTTCGAGTTCTTCGAGGAACTCGCCGCTATGGAGGATCGGATTTTGCTGTTGATGCTCTACGTCGAGGGCGAGTACGCCGGCGGCTTCCTCGAACTACTCAACGACGAACAGGACGTCGTCCACGGCTTCTTCGCCGGCGTCCCCTCCGAGTCATTCCAGTATCACGCCTCGGAACTGCTCTACGACTACTTATTCCAGTGGGCAATCGACGAGGGCTACGAAAAGTACGACTTCGGCGGTGGCGGTGCGGATTTCGAAGACGGTGCGTTCCAGTTCAAAGAGGAGTTCGGCGGCGAACTCGTCCCGAACATCTATTGGGAACGGGGCACTGGACCGACCTGGAAACTCGTCGAAACCGGGAGATCGCTGTACAACCGATACAACCGGGAGACGGACTCGAGTTGAAACTCGACGACGGAACGAGTGACTCCACGAACGCCGGCCTCAACCGAGTTGTTTCTCGAGGATTAGTCGCGTTTTCGTGCTCACGACCTCCTCTTGATCGCGGGCTTTGGTGATCAGGTCGTTGACCCCGCGCGTGTCCGCCGCGTCGACGACGAGCACGATGTCCTGTTCCCCCGAAACCATCCAGACGAGGTCGACTTCTTCCCACTCGGCCATCCGCTCGGAGACGGCCTTGGTATCGACATCGACTGCCACGCTGATCTCGAGCATCGCCTGTACGTTGCCCGTCCGCGTGGTAATCGTAAACCGTTCGATGACGTCGTCGTCCATCATTCCTTCGACGCGGTTGCGGACAGTCCCCTCGCTCGTTCCGACCTCGTCGGCGATTTCGGTGTATGGCGTTCGCGCGTCTCGCCGGAGCATATCGAGGATCTGTCGGTCCAGATCGTCCATGGAGATGCGAACCTACGATCGACCCCCATTTACCGATTACGAATTTCGTAACTCAGCTTCGAAGACAACACTTATGATGGTCGATCCAATACGTAGATCGTAATGACAGCTGCCTACGTTGCACTGGAGGGTGGCCACGTACTCGAGGCGCGTGGTCGTGCTCCGGGAACGGCTCGTGGCGAACTCGTTTTCACGACGGCGTACACCGGATACGAAGAAAGTCTCACCGATCCATCCTACGAGGAGCAGATCCTGACCTTCTCGTACCCACTGATCGGGAACTACGGCGTCCGAGAGGAACGATTCGAGTCCGACCGCGTCCACCCACGAGCCGTCCTCGCGAAGGAACTCACCGAGGACGTCGCCGACTGGCTCGCGAGCGAGGGCGTTCCGGCAGTCGACCGTCTCGACACCCGAGACGTCGTCACCGACATCCGCGACAGCGGCGCGATGAAGTGCGGAATCGCCGTCGGCGAGGACGTCACCGAAGAAGATGCACTCGCCGAACTCGAGGCCTGTAAGGCCATGAGCGAGCACACGGAGATCGGCGAACAGGTCAGCGTCGACGAACAGACGACCTACGGAGCGGACAACGACGGCGAGACCGTCGCACTGGTCGACTGCGGTGCGAAGGGATCGATCGTCGACTCGCTGCTCGCTCGCAACGCGACGGTTCACGTCCTCCCACACGACGCGAGCGCCCACGATGTCGACGCGCTCGAGCCGGACGTGCTCTTCATCTCGAACGGCCCCGGCGATCCGGCGAACTACGAGAACGCGATCGACCTCGTCCAGAACTTCGCCGAAGAGACGCCCGTCGCCGGCATCTGCCTCGGCCAGCAGATCGTCGCCGAAGCCCTCGGCGGCGCCACTGAAAAGATGACCTTCGGTCACCGCGGCGTCAACCAACCCGTCCTCGACTTAGAGTCCGGGCAGGTCGTCATGACGACCCAGAACCACGGCTACACCGTCGCCGAACCCGGTGACCACCTCGAGGTCACCCAGATCAACGTCAACGATGACACGCCGGAAGGCCTCGACGGCGTCGACTACGACATCATCACGCGTCAGTACCACCCCGAAGCCAACCCCGGCCCAGAGGACACCCTCGACTTCTTCGACGACGTCCTCGCGATGGCCGACGCTCGAGCGACGACTGCCGTTCCCGCCGACGACTGACGCCGACCTGCGGATTTCGAAATTTGTACTTCGTTTTCTGGCAATCCGTTTCCCTGACCTGGGTTAGTCCAGTCTACGCACAGATCGCCACTCTCACGGAGCGCTTCGCCCGAAGAACTGTGCTCCTCGTTTCGCACTCGACCGAGAAGCCGAGGAATCGGCGACTCGATTTTAGGGTGCGTCGAACGGCATGTATTCGCCCTCGTAGGCGGGCGCACCGGTCTCGAGGCGAACGTCGACGAAGAAGTGTTGGCTGTCGAACGTCGAATCTGTCTCGGGTTCCTCGTCGACCGCCGTGCGAAGTTCTTCGCCATCGCTGTAGAGGTAGAGCGTCTCTCCCTCGGACACGGTCTGATCGAGGATACCGTCGAGGGATCGATCGGTATGGAGGTGAACGAACGAACCCTCCGGAATCGTTTCACCCGCTTCCATCGTCAGTGCGACCGCCGACTCGTCATCCGTCAGCTCGATCGTCATTTCGACTGCATCCTCGAGTCCTTCGTCGAGCCACTCCGGCTCCCCGAGATCGGTCTCACCGAGGTTCTCGACCGTTATCGCCTCGGTTGACACTGCCATTTGATCACCGGTCGCCCCTTCCAGTTCGTACTCGTACTCGACGAGGCCGTCCGTCGATACCGTGGCGCTTGCATCGAACGCGTCGTACTCGTCGAAGTATTCGAGGTCTCGAAGCGACTCCTCGTCGGTCAGTTCAGCCGACTCGAACACCACGCCCGGCGTATCGTCGCTGTCATCGAGTTCGGTCGCATCGAACGATGCGGCGTTCACCATCGCGTCGAGCATGGCGATTCCATCTGCGTCGTCGGCGATCTCGTGTAGGTGCTCGCTCACCAGATACCGAACGTTCGACCCGTCGTCACTGCGGAGGAGAACGGGATTCTCCTCGCTCATCGAATCGATCCACATTTCCTGGGCTGTCCCTCCCTGCTCAGTCGACAGTAGCGCTTGGTCTCCCTCTATTTCGGCAGTCTCTACCGAGGGATCCGACTCGTGATCGCCCATTTCGAACGTCGACTCTCGAGTCACCGTCACTGATTCGGCTTCCGAAAGATAGTCTTGCTGTACGCTCGCTAGATTACTGTCGAACCCGTCCTCGTCTACCCCTTCCGGATAATCGAATGTCTCGATCGTCAGTTCATCCCCGTCACCGTCGTCGGTGTCATCGGTCCCGTTCTCCGACTCTTCGCTCGTTTCGCTACAACCGGCCAGCGCCGCTAGGACGGCGACGGACGTTCCGAGTACCGTTCTTCGTTGCATCTATTTTGACATTCTCCCAAATCTATATAATTTATATGGCCTCTTCCCGGCTGTACAGCTTAGATTCTGGATCTGAATCAGCGGGACTCGTTCTGTTGCTCGTCTGGCCAGCCCGACTCGACGCGGCGGGACGGCGAGCGTGGGAGGAACGGCACCTCCCCGAGTCGTTCGGGGACGCGTTCGCCGCGGCCGACGAGTAGTTCGTTGCGGGACCGAGCGGCGCGGCCGGACTGGTTCGGTGATTGGAGAGAACGCCCAGTGGTCGCTAACGGACTGCTATCCGCAAACACCAACGTGGGATCGGCCGTTTCTGCTTGCGTTCGGTCACACTCTTCGAAACAGATCGACCAAAAAACCCGCTCGCTCGCCCGTTCGCTCGTGGAAGTTCAGTCGTGACGGAACGACCGCTGGCCCGTAAACGCGGCATCCACCTTTTTCCGCTCGGATTCGCTTCGCTCACCCTCGCGCAAAAATCTGTTTGGCGAGAGCATCGCTCTCGCTGACCTTCGCTTACTCCGTTCGCGAAGAGTCCAAAAAGCTGCTCACTCACTTCGTTCGCAGCTGTTAATCGTGACGGAACGACCGCTGGCCCGTAAACGCCATCGCAATATCGTGTTCGTCTGCCGCCTCGATCACGTCGTCGTCGTTGACCGACCCGCCGGGCTGGACGACGGCCTCGATACCAGCCTTCGCAGCCTCTTCGATCCCGTCCGGGAACGGGAAGAACGCATCCGAGGCCATGACCGCACCCTCGGCGTCCTTGCCTTCGGCGTGTTCGTCCGCTTTCATCGCCGCGAGGCGAACCGCGTCGACTCGAGAGACTTGTCCCATCCCGACGCCGACCGTCTCCGTTCCGTCTGCGAAGAGGATGCCGTTCGATTTCACGTGTTTGAGCGTCTGCCAGGCGAAGACCATCGACTCGAGTTCCTCGTCGCTTGGCTCGCGCTCGGTGACGACCTCGAGGTCGTCGACCGAAATTGACTGCAGGTCGCGTTCCTGAACGAGTCGGCCGCCGACGAGGGGCTTCTCGGTAAAGCGTTCCGTGCGCTCACCTAACTCGCCAACATCGAGTACTCGGAGATTGTCTTTCTCGAAGAGCACCTCGAGGGCGTCGTCGGTGTACCCGGGTGCGACGACGACCTCTTTAAAGGAGTCGATGACCAATTCGGCAGTTTTGGCGTCACACTCCCGATTGAGCGCGACGATGCCGCCGAAGGCGCTCATCGGATCCGTCGAGAGGGCCTTCTCGTAGGCCTCGGCCAGGTTGTCCGCCGTAGCACAGCCTGCGGGGTTGGTGTGTTTGATGACTGCCGCTGCGGGCTCGTCGAACTCTTTGATCAGGTTCAGTGCGCCGTCAGCGTCGTTGTAGTTGTTGTAACTGAGCGCCTTTGCGCCCTCGTTCAACTGATCGGCGTGGACGACGCTGGCCTCGTCGGTGGTGTAGTCTGCGTAGACCGCGGCGTCCTGATGTGGGTTTTCGCCGTATCGGAGCGTATCCGCTCGGTCGTCGGAGACGAGGCGTCGGGCTGGGAGGCCGTCGTGGTCGTCTGCGTCCGTGCTCGCTACGTCGGCGTCGACGGTGACCTCTCCTGTGGCCGTATGAACATCTACAGCGCCCTCGGCGAACCACTTCACCGCCCGCGGGTACGCGCGGAACTCGCCTTCGTAGAGGACCCGCTCCTTCAGACTCTCCTCGTCGTCACCCTCGTAGACCGGAATCGGCTCCTGCGTGACGATCGGGCCGGCGTCGACCTCGCTCTCGAGAATTTCCCCAGCTGCGTCCGTTGCGTCGGTGACGACGTGGACCGTACAACCCGTCACGGAGACGTTCGCCTCGAGTGCGTCGCCCCAGGCGTCCATGCCGGGGAACGCGGGCAGCAAGGAGGGGTGAACGTTCAGCGTCGTTGGAGCCTCCGAAAGGAACGTCTCCGAGAGGATCCGCATGTAGCCGTCGAGACAGACGAGGTCGAAGTCGTACCCCGAGAGGGCCTCGAGGACGGCCTCTTCGTGGGTCGCTCGATCCATCCCGTCCTCGACCGGGACGACTTCGGTCGGAATATCGCGCTCGGCGGCGGCCTCGAGCACCGGCGCGTCGTCATTGTTCGTGAGGACGACGGCGAGGTCGGCTCCTCCCGGTCGTCGGTCGGCGATGTTCAACAGGTTGCGCCCTCGGTTGCCGGCCATCCCGGCGATTCGCGTCATATGCTGATGCCCGCCCGCGAGGGGCAAAGTGGTTGCGGTCTCGTTGACTGGAGTATACACGAATATGCATTTCTACGGCAGTATTTCCGACGACAATGCTCGAGATATGCACGCTCGTGGCCCTGTCCGGGGTCGACTTCGACACCCTTTTGCACTGTCTGGGAAAAGCATTCCAGCATGACCGAAACCGACGCCCTGTACGCCGTTTCGCCACTCGACGGCCGCTACGGCAGCCGGACTGCGCCACTGTCGCCGTACGTCAGCGAGGCCGCGCTCATGCGTGCACGCGTCCGCGTCGAAGTCGAGTACCTGTTCGCACTCGCCGACGTAGCGGCGACGCCACTCGAGATCGACGCCGACGAACGCGACCAGCTTCGAGGCCTGTACGAACACTTCGCGGAGGAAGACGCACGATTGATCAAGACGCTCGAGACGGAGGGCTACGCCGAGTTCGAGGCGACCAATCACGACGTCAAAGCCGTCGAGTACTTCATCCGCCATCGGCTGGCCGAGGACAGCGACGCCTCGGCGTGGATCCACTTCGGGTTGACCAGCGAGGACGTGAACAACTTGGCACATCGACTGCTCGTCCGCGATGCAGTCGACGAAGTACTCCTCCCGGCGCTGTACGACGTTCGAGATTGGCTCGCTGAGATGGCACAGAACTACCGCGACCTCCCGATGCTCGCACGAACTCACGGTCAGCCCGCGACGCCGACGACCTTCGGCAAGGAGATGGCCGTCTACGCCGCCCGATTGGGTCGCACGACGGGTCGTATTCGGCAGGCGACGGACGAACTCCGCGGGAAACTCGGCGGTGCGTCGGGGACGTACGCTGCCCACCACGCCGCGTACCCGGACGTCGACTGGCCGGCATTCGCCGAAGAGTTCGTGACGGATCTCGGACTCGAGTTCGAATCGCTCACGACGCAGGTCAACCCCTGTGACGACCTCGCGGCCGTTTTCGACGCCTTCCGCGGGGCGAACGACGTGCTCCTCGATCTCGATCTGGATATGTGGCTCTACGTCTCGGATCGCTACCTCGGACAGGAGGCCGTCGAGGGTGAAACGGGCTCCTCGACGATGCCCCACAAGGTTAACCCGATCGACTTCGAGAACAGCGAGGGCAACCTCTCGAAGGCGAACTCGGATCTCACCTTCCTCGCCGACTACATCACGACCTCGAGACTCCAGCGGGATCTCTCCGATTCGACGGTCAAGCGAAATATCGGCGCGGCCTTCGCTCACTGTTTGATCGGCTACCGCAAAACCGAATCCGGTCTCGAGAAGGTCGTCCCGACCGAAGCCGTCATGCGCGACGACCTCGAGTCGACGCCCGAAATCATCGGCGAGGCCGTCCAGACGATCCTCCGCCGGGAAGGCCAAGAAGACGCCTACGAGAAGGTCAAAGCCGTCACGCGCGGAAAGGACGTTACGCTCGAGGACTTCCGTGACATGTTCGACGAACTCGCGGTCGACGAAGACGTTCGCAAGGAACTCCACGCGCTGACGCCGACGGGCTATACGGGGGTTGCGGACGAGTTGGTCGACGAGATCGAATAGTACTCGCCTCTTCATCGGCCGTTTCGCCGGATTTCGTTCTTCAAACCGCAGGGCTCGCCGTCGTCAGGCGCGCCCTCGAGATGATAAGGATTATTATTCTAAGGCGGCTGAGTTATTACATGGCAGTCGTCAGCGTCTCGATGCCGGACGAACTTCTCGAGCGACTCGATCAGTTTGCAGATGACCACGGCTACACCGGCCGCAGCGAAGTCGTCAGAGAGGCGTCTCGAAACCTCCTCGGCGAGTTCGAGGACACCCGTCTCGAGGAACGCGAACTGATGGGAATCGTCACCGTGCTCTTCGATTACGAAACCACGAGCGTCGAAGAGCGGATGATGCACCTTCGACACGAACACGAGGATCTCGTCGCCTCGAACTTCCACAGCCACGTCGGCGACCACTACTGCATGGAACTGTTCGTCCTCGAGGGCGAACTCGAGGATATCTCGACGTTCGTCGGGAAAATTCGAGCGACGAAGGACGCGTTGACGGTCGACTATTCGGTAATCCCGGTCGACAGTTTCGATCCGATTTCTCAGGACGGGTGACGGTCAGCGGTTCGAGTACTCTCGGCGTTCTGCGTTACTACCCCATCATTACGATGTCGCGCCGAGCGGTGAAACTGATGGGGGTGAGACGTTCTCGCGAATCGTCCCGGAACGCGTAGTTTTACTGGGGTCCCGCCCAATGTGTACACATGACCTATCGGAAAGTGAACTACGAGGATGTCGATCAGGTCTCGAGTGCGATGCACTTCCTGAGCGATCCGCTCGAGACCGAGCAGGTCGGCGTGACGGTCGCACGGTGTGATCCGGGCTGGAACAGCAAACCACACGACCACACCGACAACGAGCACGAGGAGGTGTACGTCCTGATCGAGGGCGCTGCGACCGTCGTCGTCGACGACGAACCGGTCGAGATGGAGACCGGCGATGCACTCTGGCTTCCGCCGGAATCGACGCGTCAGATTCGAAACGGCGACGAAGAGAGCGCGTTCGTCCTCGTCAGCGCGCCCAGTATCGGTGACGAAAACGGCGACGACGAGCGACTGCTCTCCGGATTCGCCGGGTGAGCGGGTGACCTCTCGGCCGCTCGAGGCCGAGGACAACCTCGTACTTCCGTTCGGACTTGCACTGTTGTGGTGTGACTATTTCTGACACACTATCGTGTAGTGATGCATGGAGTTACTCGAGGACAGTGTCGTCCCGGAGCACGCACGCGACGTCAAAGCCGAAGCCCGCGAGTTCGCGCGTGAACACATCGAACCCAACGCACAGGAGCACTTTCAGGAGGGAACGTATCCGGAGGAGATCCTCGAGGCGGGCCAGGAGGCGGGTCTCGTTGCACAGGATATTCCGGAAGCATGGGGTGGACGCGGGTTCGACCTCCCCCAACTGCTCGCACTGACGGAGGAGTTCTATCGGGCGGACGCGGGCATCGCGTTGACGCTCCAACTGGCGAGTTTCGGCTGTGAGATCACGTACGAACACGGCACCGACGAACAGTGCGAGGAGTTCGTTCGCCCGGTTGCCGAGGGGGAGATGCGTTCGGGGCTCGCGGTTTCAGAGCCCGACACCGGCAGCGACCTCACGGGTATGGAGACCACCGCGGAACGAGACGGCGAGGAGTACGTCCTCAACGGCGAGAAGTACTGGATCGGAAACGGCGTCGAAGCGGACTGGGTCACCCTCTACGCGCGGACGGACGACGACGAGACCAACCGCTACGGCAACCACTCGCTGTTCATCGTTCCGACCGATACCGACGGGTACGACGCCGAGCACATCCCCGAGAAGATGGCGATGCGCGCCTCGAAGCAGGCTCACATCGAACTCGAGGACTGTCGTATCCCCGCGGAAAACCTAATCGGTGCGGAAGGTGCGGGCTTCTGGCTGCTCGCCGAATTCTTCAATCACGGCCGTATCGTCGTCTCGGCACACGGCCTGGGATTGGGAGCGGCAGCGATCGAGGAAACTTGGGCGTTCGTCCACGACCGCGAGCAGTTCGGCCGGTCGATCAGCGACTTTCAGGCGGTCCAACACGGCCTCGCGGAGATGTTGATGGCCTTCGAACGCGCTCGAGCACTCACCTGGCGTGCCTGCCGGAAGGTCGAGAATGGCGACGACGTGGGATACTGGGCGGCGTTGTCGAAGACGAACGCGACGGAGATGGCGGTCGACGTCGCCGAACGAGGCATGCAGTTTCACGGTGGGCGGTCGATACTCGACGAGCGCCGAATCGCTCGCGTCTATCGCGACGTGCGCATTCCAGTCATCTACGAGGGATCGAACGAAATCCAGCGAAACCTGATCTACGGGCAGGCACCGAGGAGCTAAACAGCGCCAGCGAACGAGACGAACGTTTCGGTATCAGGTTGGGAAAACGAGCGAAGCGAACGGAACCCGTTAGTTTTCGGATGAGATGTCCCGGAAGACGCCGACGAACTCGTCGTGATCTCGAAGGCTCGAGACGGTCGCGTCGGTCTGTTCCTCGAGTTCTTCGACGCGTGTACAGAGCGTCTGATATTCTTCGTTACCGTCCAGTTCTGAAGCGGGTTTTTTTGACTCAAGTAGCGCTTTCTTCGAGACGAGCGTGTAGTACGTCTGCATATCCGACTCGTAGGTAGCACGTTGTGTGACGTGATCGACCGCGGTGAGGAGTTCCGTTTGTGAGATGGGTTTGACCAAGTAGTCGTCGAAGCCCATTTCGATGATGTCGAAGTCGGGATCGACCGCCGTCGCCATGACGACGCGTGCGTCGTATCCGCCGTCTCGAATCGTTTCGAGGACATCCTCGCCGGTTTGATCCGGCATCCGACGGTCTAACAGAACGATTTCGATGGACGCCGTGAGCCTCTCGAGGGCTGTTTCGCCGTTGTAGGCCGTCTCGACGGACCATCCGTCTTGTTGAAGCCACTCGGTGTACAGATCGGCAAGTCGATTCTCGTCGTCGACGACGAGGATGTCTGGTTTGGTGCTCACTTACTTTCCCCTCGGTTCGTCTCATCCATCACAGTCATGATCAATGAATTCTTTCCCTGTATGATAAAACTCGCGACTATCCACGGAAATACATATTTACACCAACCAGTCTATGAAAATACGTTGTTCATAGACACCAATCAACACGCACTCCGGATCTCGAACCTATTTTTACCGGAGGTGTGAACGGACAGGTATGGCCTCGAGCAGGCGTTCGACGGCGATCTCTCACCGACTTCGCGTGCTGGGGCTCTGTTTCGCTCTCGCGATCGGTGGCTGGCTGACCGGATTCGCCGCGACGCTGGGTGTCGAACTCCACGTCCTCGCCGCTGGCTACGATATTCGGGCGATTATGCAGATCGGCTCGTCGGTCGCGTTCAACGTCGTCGGCGCTGCTGGGGTCGCGCTCACGTACCTCATCGTCCGTCGAAACGGGTTCGACCTGCCGTTCGTCCTCGAGTTTCTTCGAATTCGTAAGCCGACGATCTGGGACATGCTGTGGATCGCCGTCGGGCTGTGGGGGGCGTTTGCCGTCGTCATGGGGTATCAGGTGTTCATCGAGTTCGTCGATCCGTTTGGAACGGGTGGTGAGGGCGAGACACACTCGTCGATCGAAGACGGGCGGCAGTACCCGTCGCTCTTCTTGGTCGCCATCCCGATCGCCCTCTTTCTGACCGGCCCTGGCGAAGAACTGCTCTATCGCGGCGTCGTTCAGTCACGTCTCGGCGAGGCGTTCCCGTCGTCGCTCGCCGTTCTCCTCTCGTCGCTCGTCTTCGCAGCCGTCCACCTCCCGGTGTACATGGGCGAGGAGTTCGGTGCCGTACTCGTCAGTCTCGGCACGGTGTTCGCACTCGGACTCTACCTCGGTATCCTCTACGAACTCTCCGATACCCTCGTCGTCCCCGCACTCATTCACGGCGGATACAACGCCCTCGTCTACTACTCGAACTACGTCACGTACGCCTGAGAACTCGTCCGACGCTCGTTCCCCCGATCGAGTTCGCTCCCCGACTCGAGGTGCCGGCGTTCCCCTCCTACAGCTCTCGTTCGTCCCGAATTGAATCGTCGCCACAAGTGTCGTCGAGACCTGCGGAGGTCGTTTCAGCCCACCGTGGCTGGTCGACCAATTCGGCTCTCGAGGTTCGATCCTCGTTTGGTTCGTCGAACAGCCGTTGCTCAAGGTCGGTGCGCTGGCGAAGAATCGCTCCGATTGCGACGGTCGCGAGCCCCATCGCGACGAGGGCCCCCAGAATCGGAATCAGTTGACTCGATGCGAGGCCGAGTGCGCCGACGAAGAGCGCCCACCCGAGCGACGGCTCGCCGCCGGTGGCGGTCTCGAGGAGGTGGTGACTCACGGCGAGCGCACCGAGCGTTGCGCCGAAGGCCAACAGGAGTCCCCAGAAGAACAGGCCGGGAAGTGAGACGATCCCGGCCAACGCCACGAGACTCGCGTGTTCGTACACCGTCGTGACGATCAACGGGGAGGAAACGACGACCAGAACGCCGAAGAAGCCCAGAAACCCGATCGTGAACGTTCGATCGGGGTGCAAACCGATTTCAGCACTGACCGAGCGCGTGAACGATGGCGTACCGACGACCAACACGGCACCGAGGACCCCAGCGATGACGACTACGGCGAGACTAAACACGACTGGCTGCGGGAGGTCGATACCCGCAACGAAGAGTAGCCGTGTAAGACTCGAGACGGTCGTCGAAGCTGTCTGCTCGAACGACACGCTGGCGGCAACTGGAAACACGAGTGTGCCCTATTCCTTCGGCAGTATCGACAAAAAACGATCGAAACGAGGGGCTGTGAGTGACCGCTGGGGACGCCCGTTTTCCAGTCAGCGACCAACACCGCTTTGAGCGGGCACGTTCAACGCTCTCGTATGAGCGAGGCGTTACTCGAGTACCTCTTCCCCGAAATCGCGACCATCGCCCTCTTTACGATCGCTATTCTGGGGATGATCGCGCTATTGTACATTTCGACGCAGTGGGACGAGTGAGACGAGTGAGACGAGGTAGTGAAGTCCTCTAACAATCGAGTCACTCGAGAACCGTCTGTAGCGTCTCCTCGAGTGCGCGTGCGGCCTCGCGGACGGCTTCGACTCGGACGTACTCTCGAGGAGCGTGGGCGACGGCACCGTTCTCGTCGGCGAGCACGCCGGGTCCGAAGACGACCGTCGGCGCGTCCTGTGCGAAGTACGACGCCTCCGTCGCCGCCGAAAACGGTCGGACGTTACCGCCCGCGGCGTCGGCGAGCACGTCGACGATCCGTGCGTCGGGGTCGGTATCCCACGCCTCGAGGAACGGTGTCGGTCGGTCGGTAAAGTGGAACTCGACGCCGACTCCCGTCGGAACCGCAGCCTCGAGTTGGTCCGTCAACGCGGCGTGGAAGTCCTCCGCCGTTTCGGGCGGGACGCTTCGTCGGTCGACCGTCAGCGCGCAGTCGGCGGGCACTTGATTGGTCGCCTCACCACCGGATACGACGGTCGGCGTGAGCGTCGCCCCACCGAGTTGGGGGTGCGTCGGCGGGGCGTCGTCGCGCTCGTCGAACGTCCGGATCGTCTCGAGGACGGGTTCGAGGGCAGCGACGGCGTTGATCCCGGTTTCGGGTTCGGCGGCGTGGGCGTTCGCACCCGTCAGGTGAATCGTTCCCTGAAACCGACCTTTCGCTGCCGTACAGACGTCGAGGTCGGTCGGTTCGCCGACGATCACGGCGTCGGCGTCTCGCGTCGGCGAGTTCGCACTCGAGACCAGTTCGTACGCGCCGATCGAAAGCACCTCCTCGTCGGGCGTGATCGCGAGTGTCACGCGGCCGGCCCCACTCGAGAGGTCGACCGCGAAGAAGGCCGCGAGCATGGCGGCGAGGGGTCCCTTCGCGTCACAGGAGCCACGGCCACAGATGATCTCGCCGTCAGTTTCGGGGTATCCATCGCTTCCGTCGATCTCCCGCTCGAACGGGACGTGGGGCGAGACGGTGTCGATGTGCGTGTTCAATACGACGTGCGTGTCCGCATCGACCTGGCCTCGCGTCGCGAGGACGTTTCCGTGCTCGTCGACGTGTGGGTCGACGCCGTTTGCCTCGAGCGTCTCACACAGCAACTCCCGCATCGGTCCGATATCCTCGTGGGAGGGGTGTTGTACGGCCGTCTCGAGGAACGAAACGGGGTCGAACGCGGGGGACGGAGTGTCGGCGCTGCCCGTCGACTCGCTCTCGGCCGGAGCCGTTCCGGATGGGTCGTCTCTGCTCACAGTTCTGTCGGGGACTCGATGGCAACTTCGCCGTCGAATTCGTGCTCGACGGGGCCGGTTAGCGTGGCGTTCCCGCGATCGTTGAAACTCACTCGCAGGTGGCCACCCGGTGGGTGCACGTCGACCGGATCGGCGTCGGTCCGCCCGAGGCGGCGAGCGACGACGGCGATGCCGACCGCGCCGGTTCCACAGGAATCGGTTTCGGCCTCGACGCCTCGCTCGTAGGATCGCTGGTCGAAGCCGCCTTCTCCGTCGGGACTCGCAATCGTCACGTTCGTCCCGGCCGGGAACTCGTCACCGTAGCGAATCGGCGGCGCGACCGTCTCGAGGTCGACGTCGTCGACGTCGTCGACGAAGGCGACAGCGTGGGGGACGCCGGTGTTGACCATCGTCACCTCGAGGCCTTCGATCTCCTGCTCGAAAACGGGTTCGTCGGCTCTGACGGGCACGTCTTTCGGATCGAACGTCGGCGTCCCCATCTCGATGGTAATGTCGCCGTCGGTGCGATCAGCCCGGAGCGTACCCGCTTGGGTGTCGATCATGACGCTGTCCGCGCCGGTTCGACGCATGGCCCACTCGGCGGCACAGCGCGCGCCGTTGCCACACATCGGGGCCGTCGCGCCGTCGGGTTGGACGAGCGTCATGACGACGCGTGGCGGAGAGAACCGTTCCTCGAGTGCGAGATAGAGGATACCGTCGGCACCGACGCCCTCCTCGCGGTCGCACTCGCGTTCGGCGAGCGCACCGCGGTTGGAGACGTACTCGTCCGCAGGAATGATTAGAAAGTCGTTGCCGGTGCCGTGGTACTTCTGGAATGGGACAGTCATCGTGCTATCGTGTGTCGTGCTCGGCATGAGTCTCGTGGTTCGCGCTCGGTTCGGAATCGCGGGCCTCCCGCTCGAGACGAGTTACGTCTTCGAGCGTCTCGCGTTGGCGGACGAGTCGAACGTCCTCGCCCTCGAGGACGATCGATGCAGGCCGTGGTCGTGAGTTGTACTGGTTCGCCATTTCGTAGCCGTAGGCCCCCGCGTTGCCGATCGCGAGCACGTCCGTGCGCTCACTTACGGGTAAGTGACGGTTCTCACAGAAAACGTCTCCGCTCTCACAAATCGGGCCGGCGATAGTCTGTGCGACCGTTTCGCGGCCTCCTCCATTGTCGCTCGCGCCGTATTGCTCGCCTTCGATGGCGGCCGTCAGGTTCCGAATCGGATGGTAGGCGTCGTACATCGCGGGTCGCAAGAGTGCCGTCATGCCGGCGTCGACGCCGACCGCGAGGGTATCACGGGCCTCCTTGACGGTGTTGACCGCCGTCAGGAGGACGCCCGCGTCCGCGACGAAGTACCGGCCGGGTTCGATCGTCAGCCTGGCGTCGACGTCGCCGAGTGCGTCGCGGGTCGCGTCGCCGACTGCCTCGAGATCCAGTGGCTGGTCTTCCTCGCGGTAAGGAACGCCGAAGCCACCGCCGACGTCGACGAACTCGAGGCCGCCGTCGCCCTCGAGCGCCTTGTTCACGTCTCGAGCGAGGTCACCCATCCGCGAGACGAACTCGCGGTGGTCGTCGAGTTGATCGCTCGAGACGCCGGAGCCGACGTGGGCGTGGATGCCGACGACGTCGAAGCCTCGGCTGGCGGCGTCGGCGAGGACGTCGACGGCGCGCTCCGCCGGGACGCCGAACTTCGCGGCAGCGCCGGTCTGAACCTTCTCGTGGTGACCCGCGCCGATACCGGGGTTGACTCGCAAGCAGAGTCGGCCGTCGTAGCCCCGTTCCTCGAGACGGTCGATGGTGTCCTCGGCACCGACGGTGATCGTCAGGTCTGGGTACTCTTCCCAGGCGTCGACGACCCACTCGAGGTCGCGTGCTGGCGGGTTGACCGCGGTGTAGTGGACGTTCGCGCCCGTCGCGCCGTTCCCGGCCACAGATTCGCTGGCCGCGAGCGCGCGTTCGACTTCGCCGGCGGAGGCACACTCGAGGCCCGCCCCCTCCGCACGAAGCGTCTCGAGAACGTCACCAAGCGCGTTCGCTTTCACCGCGTAGAGGATTTCGGCGTCGGGAAACGCCGACTCGAGGCGACGATAGTTCTCGCGGACGCGCTCGAGGTCGAGGACGTAAAGCGGCGAGCCGTAGTCCTGGGCGAGGGACTCGAGACGCGTCGGGTCCCAGTCGGCGAGGCGGCGGATCGGCGGCGACTCCACGAGCGCAGTCATCGTTTTGGCAAAGTGATCGTGTTGATTCAAACGTTTGGATTCGATGCGTCGACGTCGCTATTCGCGCAGCGCGTCCTCGCGCTCGGTCGCCTCGAGGGTCTCCGTCTCGAGGTCAGTGGCGACGACGGCGGGCTTGTAGGCGCCGCCCTCGAAGAGGTCGTGGTCGCTGATCGAGGACTCGACGAATCGGGTGAACGCCCGACGGTTCGCGGGCAGTTCGCCGTAGACGACCTCCTCTTCGACGAGGTCGTAGACGGGAATACGCGGCGTGAGCAGCGTGTTTTCGCCGACGACGCTGTTCTCGCCGACGACGAAGCCGGAGGTGACCCGACAGCCAGCGCCGAGGGAGACGTTGTCCTCGACGATGACGGGGGCGTTCTCGACTGGCTCGAGGACGCCGCCGATGAGGGTGTTCGCGCCGAGTTTGACGTTCTCCCCGATCTGTGCACAGGAGCCGACCGTGTCACAGGAGTCGACGAGCGTGCCGTCGCCGACGTGTGCGCCGATGTTGACGAACGCCGGACTCATCAGGATGCAGTCCGAGCCGATGTGGGCTCCCTGACGGACGACGGTGCCGTCCGGCGTGTTTCGGCTGCCGCGCTCGCCATACTCACTCGAGTCCGCGAGGGGCAGGACGTCGTTGTACGTGACGCTGCCGTGTTCGTACTGGCCGATCGAGCGCAGCCCGAAGTTGAGCAAGATACCCTGCTTGACCCACTCGTTGGCTTCCCAGGTGTTACCCTGCTTTTCGGCCGCGCGAGCGTCGCCCGCCTCGAGCGCCTCGAGGAACGCCTCGAGCGTCGCATAGGCGTCTTCGTCGGCCGAATCGGCGTCGATCTCGTCGTCCTGATACCGGCTCCACAGCTCCGAAATATCGCGTTCGAGCGTGCTCATTCGTTGATCACGTCCGCAAACTCGTAGCGACCTGCCTTTTGTCCAGCGATCCACACCGCAGCGTCGACTGCGCCAGCGGCGAAGACGCCGCGATCCTCGGCGCGGTGAGTGAGACGAACCTCCTCGTGGTTGCCCGCGAGGACGACCTCGTGTTCGCCCGTGACGTTTCCTGCGCGGAGCGCGTGGACGCCGATTTCTCCCGTTTCGCGGGGATCGTCTCCCTCGCGGCCGTGCGTGCGCTCGGTGAACTCGCCGTTCGACTCGATCTCTTCGAGCAACCGATTCGCGGTGCCACTCGGGGCGTCGCGCTTCGCGTTGTGGTGGGTCTCGACGAGTTCCACGTCGTAGCCCGGAAGATTCTGGACAGCCTCGCCGACGACGTTCAAGAGTGCCTGTACGCCGCGGGCGAAATTCGGCGCGTGAAGTACGGGGATGTCGGTGCTCGCCTCCTCGAGCGCGCCTTCTTGGGCGTCGCTAAAGCCCGTCGTCCCGGTGACGAACGCGACGTCGGCGGCCGCACAGGTCTCGAGGTACTCGATGGCCGACTCGGGACCGGTGAAGTCGACGACAGTGGTTGGCTCGCGCTCGTCGACGAGGGAGCCGAACTCGCTCGCTGGCTCGATTTCGACGCCCGCGACCGTCTCGCCGTCGGGCTCACGGTTGACCGCGAAGACGACTTCGCACTCTGGGTGGTCGCCGACGGCGTCGATGACTTCACGGCCCATCCGGCCGGTTGCGCCGGTGACGCCGACCCGCGCCGTCATTTACTCACCCTCCGCGGCGGGCTCGACGCTGGAGTCGTCTGCCGTCGCGGGCGCGGTCGTCTCGAGGTCGTCGAGGACGGCCTCGAGGTCGTCGCGATACTCTTCGGAGAGTCGGCTGAGGGGTGAACGCATCCGGGCGGGTCCATAGCCGCGGATCTCCATCGCTTCCTTGACCGGAATGGGGTTGGTCTCGACGAAGAGTTCGCGAAAGAGGTCGCCGAGTTCGTGGTGAATTTTCTGTGCCCGTGCATAATCCCCGTCGAGTGCGGCACCGACCATCGCACAGGTTAGTTCGGGTTCGACGTTCGCGGCGACGCTGATCGTTCCGGTTCCGCCGACCGAAATCGTGGGGAGCGTGAGCGCGTCGTCACCCGAGAGGACGGCGAAGTCCTCGTCCATCGTCCGCTCTGCAATTTCGCCGATCTGGCCGAGGTCGCCGCTGGCGGCCTTGTAGCCCGCGATGTTCTCGTGGCTCGCCAGTTCGACGGCGGTGTCGGGTTCGATGTTCTGGCCCGTTCGCGAGGGGACGTTGTAGACGATCTGTGGGAGGTCGACCGCGTCCGCGATCGTTTGGAAGTGTTCGACCAGCCCGCGCTGTTCTGGCTTGTTGTAGTACGGCGAGATGAGAAGCAGTCCGTCTGCGCCGGCTTCGGCGGCACGCTCTGATAGTTCGAGCGCCTCGCGGGTGTTGTTCGAACCCGTGCCCGCGATGACCGGGACGTCTTCGACGGCGTCGATGACGTTCTCGACGACGCGAACGTGTTCGTCGTGAGTCAGCGTCGCCGATTCGCCAGTCGAGCCGACGGGGACTAAGCCGTCGACGCCCGCGGTCTCGAGTCGCTGCGCGTCGGTCTGGAGGGTTTCGAAGTCGATCCGTTCGTCCTCGTCGAAGGGCGTACACATCGCCGGAAAGACGCCCGTGAAGTCGATATCTCGTGTCATTGGTGGTGTCGTATGCTGGTTGGATAGCGGTTACTTGGTTATGGGTGATGTACGTCTCGGTTGGGGTCGAATACGGTTTCAACCCGAGTTCGTCTGGAACGTACCCGGGACAGGGGCGCTACGCCCGCCTCGAGCACTCTCAGACGCGTTTTTTCAGAATACGAAGGGTCGCAACGCTCGTGGATACGCTGGTCGATTCGTGAGCGAGGCGACGCATATCAGGCCGGTTCACCCCGAACGAACTTATCGGTTGTGAATTCCACGATCGTTCCTGTCACTCATCCCTCGCCTTCACTGGATCGACTGTTCGTTGGTTCGTTCGTTCCCCTCGACGATCCGCGGCCCACTCGAGTAGCTACTCGAGTCAAACTCGTCCGTCGATCCGACCGTGAGACGTTTGTGATAGGACTGAGCGGTTCGCTTCGTGCTCGTCGAATGTGTGCCACCGGATAGCATCACGTTTCGCGATATTTATGCCGCCAGGTTACGTATTCTCGTCTATGACAGACTTCGGACTGAAGCTACGGATGTTCGTCGTCGGCTCGATGCTGGCGGCGCTGTACCTGTTCGTCGGAGCCGTCGGACTGGCGTTCTTGGGTACGGGGGCCTGGCCGATCGTCCTGTTGTTGTTGGTGACGTTCCCGTTCCTCCAGTACAAACTCGGGACCTGGGCCGCTACCAGAAAAGCTCAGGAGATGCCCGAAGAGGGCCAGTACGCAGATATTCACCGGATGACTGAGTCACTCTCCCGTGACATGGGTATCAAGAAGCCCAAACTGATGGTCCAGCAGATGGGGGTCCCGAACGCCTTCGCGACCGGCCGCAAGGGCAACGGCGTCGTCGTCGTCAGCGAGGAGCTCATCCGGCTACTCGACCGCGACGAACTCGAGGGCGTCGTCGCCCACGAACTCGCCCACATCAAGAACCGTGACGTGCTCATGATGACGGTCGGTAGCTCCATCGGGATGATGGTCGGTTACGCCGTCTACTTCGTCTACGTGTTCGCCGGCGAGGACAACCCCGGCGGCTTCATCGTGGGCATGGTGCTCTCGATGATTGCCCAGATGCTCGTGACGATCCTCGTGATGGCTATCTCGCGCTACCGAGAGTACGTCGCCGACGACGACGCTCGCCAGTACATCGGTAGCGGTGACCCGCTCGCGCGAGCCCTCGAAAAGATCTCGCAGGGCGCAGAAAACCGCGAGTCGACCATCGACGACGGTCAGGCCGCGCTCTGTATCTTCAACTCCGAGCGCGGACTGCTCGAGACGGTGTTCGCGACCCACCCTCCAACCGAAAAGCGCATTCAGAAGCTCCGTAGCTGAACGTCGCGGACAATTCGATACCGTCGGCTCTTTTGCAGACGTCGATACGTTAACAGTGTTGCCGACCCCCTCGAGTGCCACCTCTGGAGGGGGGGTCGACATCATCTCGCTTCCCTCGAAACGCGCCGTCTCTCCCCGTCGAAACGCCGCGACTTTTTAACGGTGGCCGATTCAGTATAGCATATGACGGAAATCCATCCCGGTCAGCGCGTCGCGGTTCTCGTCGACGCCCAGAACCTCTATCACACCGCACAGAGCATCCACAGCCGCAACATCGACTACTCCGCGCTCCTCGAGAAGGCCGTCCAGGACCGCGAACTTACTCGAGCGATTTCATACGTCATTCGCGCGGACGCACCGGAAGAGGAGAGTTTCTTCGAGGCTCTGGTCGATATCGGCTTCGAGCCGAAGATTAAGGAGATCAAGACGTTTTCCGACGGCACGAAGAAGGCCGACTGGGACGTCGGCATGAGTCTCGACGCGGTGACGCTCGCGAACCACGTCGATACGATCGTCCTCTGTACGGGTGATGGCGATTTCTCGCGGCTGTGTTCGCACCTGCGCCACGAGGGCGTCCGTGTCGAAGTGATGGCCTTCGAGTCCTCGACGGCAGAAGACCTCATCGCCGCGGCCGATTCGTTTCTCGACCTCGGCGACCGTCATGAAACGTTCCTCCTGTAGGTCGAGTTCGTCCGCTCAGCCGATTGCGTGACACTCGCGGATTTCGTATCTCGCGGATTTCGTCTCAATTCTTCTCGCGGCCTTGCTCGAGGAAGATCAGTTCGGGTACTGGTTGCGTCCCACGCCAACCAGGAGTGCGTATCCCGTCACACACAGCGTCGCGGCCGTCAATAGATAGGTTACCGGGCCAGAGACGAGCGTCGCCGGACCAGCCAGCGTTAGCCCCCCGAGAACGAGCAGTGCCGTTCCGAGGCCGATTTGCGTGGCGTCCATGAGATAATGGAACTTTCGGATCGAGTCTTATAACCTTCACCATATCCATAATATGACGCTATTTTCTCTGGGAGCCACTGCACATCGGTGCACACCTGCTTGCCAGACGGTTCGACGATCGGTGTCTGATTCGATTCAGTTGGCGATAGTTGACTCTGAGACGACAGGCCACGGCCTTCGCGAGAACGGATACTGAGACGAAACTCGAGGTCGAAGGGCTTTCGACCGCTCGGAAGAAGAGGTGGGTAATGAGCGACGGAGCCACCGAGGGCGGATTGGCCGGCGTGTCCGAACTCCGAACGATCGCGGACTACCAGTTCGGGGCGGGCGCGGGGTCGGCCCTCTTTCCGCGCGAGGAGTCGGTGACGGTCAAACGAACGAATTCTGGACGGCCCCAGCAGGTCCACGCCGACGGCGGGCGACTCGTCTCCTTCGGCATCGACGGCCGGTTCACCCTCGGACTCGAGGGCGGGCGACGACTACACGAGGCGCTCGAGTTCCCGGCCTATCGCGTCATCGTCGACGACGAGAGCGAACCGTTCGTCCGCGACGAGAAGAACGTCTTCGCGAAGTTCGTCCTCGAGGCGGGTCCCGACATTCGTCCCGGTGACGAGGTCCTCGTCGTCCACGAGCGCGGCGAACTCATCGCCGTCGGGACGGCCGACCTCGCCGCCGAGGGAATCGAGGACTTCGAGACGGGGATGGCAGTTCGCGTGCGCGAAGGCGTGCCCGCGGAGTGAGACCCACGGAGTGAGTCAAAATCAAAATTCGCGGAGAGAGTCCACATCGACGGCCGGGAGCGGGGCTCGAGCACTGCGAGAGCCCCGCGACCCGGGGAAGGGCAGGCTGTTTACCGATACTTACCGCGAACGAACGAAGTGAGCGAGCGGGCCGACGACCGATGTGAAGACTCCGAAGGAGTCGAAACGGAGGGAGGAGTGCTTTTCATCGAAGCTAAGCGGGATCTTCGATCCCGCGAGGTCCGAGAGAGCTTTGCTCTCTCGAGATTTTGCCGAGTGCGGTCGCAAAGCGACCGCACACAGAGCAAAAGTTCGGACCGCAGCATAAAAGGTTGCTGACAGCGACGTGTCGGGTATGTTTGGAGGAGGCGGCGGACTGAACCCGCGCAAGATGGAACAGATGATGGAACAGATGGGGATCGACGTCGAGGATATCGACGCCGAGGAGGTCATTATCCGCACCGACGAGTACGACCTCGTCTTCAACGACGCCGAAGTCACGAAGATGGACGCCCGTGGCCAGGAAACCTACCAGGTCATCGGCTCACCCGAGCAAGTCGAATCCGGCGCTGCCGGTAGTGCTGGCGGTACCGGCGGCGACGCCGACGCAGACGCTGGCGGCGCGATTCCCGACGACGACGTCGAACTCGTCGCGGCCCGTACCGGCGTCAGCGAGGACGACGCGCGCGCAGCACTCGAGGACGTCGACGGCGACCTCGCCGCTGCAGTCGAATCCCTCGAGTAACGCGTGACGGACGATACTGCCCTCGACGACGACACCGAGAGCGACCACGGGCGCGACCACGACCACGACGACCAAGAGTCCGACGAATCCACCGAGAGCGACCGCGTTCCCGTCTTGCTCGTCCGCGAGGATCGAGAGTTCCTCATCGAACCGGGCGCGGAGCAAGGCACCGATCTGGGCGTCCTCGAGGTGCCGGCGGACGTGCAACCGGGTGAAATCGTCGAGACACATCTGGGCGAGGCGTTCCGAGTGCGCTCGTTGCGCGGCCCGGATCTCTTTCACCACTTCGAGCGAACCGGGGCCCCGATGGTCCCGCGAGACATCGGACTGGTGATCGGTGAGACGGGCGTCTCGCAGGATGATCAGATCCTCGACGCCGGCACCGGAACCGGGGTCCTCGCGGCTTCGATGGCCCGTGCTGGGGCGTCAGTAGTAACGTACGAACGAAAGGGCGAGTTCGCCGACGTCGCTCGAGCGAACATGTCGTTGGGGGGCGTTTCCGACTCCGTCGACGTTCGAACGGGAGATTTGGCGACGCTGCTCGAGGAGGAGGGCGCCGACTCGCTTGGCTTCGAGTCGTCGTTCGACGTGCTCACGCTCGATACGGGCGATGCGCCGTCGATCGTGACGCACGCACCCGACGTGCTCGTCGACGGCGGCTTCCTCGCGGTCTACAGTCCGTTTATCGAGTCGACGAAAGCGACCGTCGAGGCGGCGCGCGAGGCCGAACTATCGAACATCCGCACTCGAGAGACGATCCAACGAGAGATGCAATTCGACGACCGCGGCTCGCGACCGTCGACCGCACCGGTGGGCCACACGGGCTATCTCGTGATCGCTCGTAACGTGTAATTCTTGCCACCGAAGGCTGTCGACAACCGGATTTCGCGTCTCTCAGCCGCTCGCGCGAAAAATATTCATTCAGTTGTGAGTAGCGAATCACAGCAACTGTTCGCAACCTTCTTTATTCGCTCGGGTGTCCACGAACATAGCAATGGCTGTACTCTGGCTGGACGAGATCAGTGCCGACGACCTCGAGACGGTCGGCGGCAAAGGCGCCTCTCTGGGCGAACTTACGGGTGCTGGGCTGCCCGTCCCCCCGGGATTCGTCGTCACCGCCGGGACCTACCGATCGTTCATCGAAGAAGCCGAAATCGATGAAGAACTGTTCGAGGCCGTCGATGTCGACGTCGACGACTCGAGCGCGCTCGCGAGCGCGGCCGACCGCGCACAGGAACTCATTCTCGAGACGCCGTTTCCGGACGACCTGCGCGAGGAGATTCTCGCGTCGTACCAGGAAGTCGGCGACGGCGAGGCGTTCGTCGCCGTTCGATCCTCGGCGACGGCGGAGGATCTGCCAGACGCCTCCTTCGCGGGCCAACAGGAGACGTTCCTGAACGTCACCGAGGAGGCACTCCTCGACCGCGTTCGGGAGTGTTGGGCGTCGCTCTTTACGCAGCGAGCGATCTACTACCGTCAGGAGCAAGGATTCGACCACTCAGCGGTCAACATCGCCGTCGTCGTCCAGCAGATGGTCGACGCCGAGAAATCGGGCGTGATGTTCACGAGTCATCCCTCGACGGGTGACCCGACGATGATCATCGAGGCCGCGTGGGGACTCGGCGAAGCCGTCGTCTCGGGCGCCGTCTCGCCGGATAACTACGTCATCGAGCGCGAGGATCGCGAGGTCGACGTCACCGTCGCCGAGAAGAAGGTGATGCACGAAAAGGACGAGGAGACCGGCGAGACCGTCGAACGTGAGGTTACCCAGGAAAAACGCAACGAGCGAGTCGTCTCCGACGAGGAGATCAACGCGCTCATGGACCTCGGCGAGCGCGTCGAGGACCACTACGGCGAACCACAGGACGTCGAGTGGGCGATCGTCGACGAAGAGGTCTTCATGCTCCAGTCCCGACCGATCACGACCATCGACGAGGACGGCGGAGCCACGGCAGAGACGGGCAGCGTCGACCCGACAACTGGAATCACCGACGGCAGCGGTAGCGTCCAAGCGACAGGTGGCGGAAACGCAGCCACAGGAAGTCCCGGCGGGTCCGGTGACGTACTCGTCGACGGACTCGGCTCGAGTCCGGGGACCGTCAGCGGCGCCGCGCGAATCGTCAAAAAGCTCGACGATCTCGACAAAGTCAGCGAGGGCGACGTCATCGTCACCGAGATGACGATGCCCGACATGGTGCCGGCGATGAAACGCGCCTCGGGGATCATCACCGACGAAGGCGGCATGACCAGCCACGCCGCGATCGTCTCCCGGGAACTCGGCGTTCCAGCCATCGTCGGCACGACGAACGCGACGACGACGCTCGAGGACGGCCAAGTCGTCACGCTCGACGGTGACAAGGGCGCGGTGCTCGAGGGACAGGAAGTCGATCCCGACGAGGAAACCGAACCCGTCGAGGAGGTGCGTCCGCAGTCGCCGGTCAAACCGATGACCGCGACCGAGGTGAAAGTCAACGTCTCCATTCCGGAAGCCGCAGAACGCGCGGCGGCGACGGGAGCCGACGGCGTCGGCTTGCTCCGTATGGAGCACATGATCCTCTCGCTGAATCAGACGCCAGCGAAGTTCATCGAGGAAAACGGCGAGGACGCCTACATTACCGAACTCGTCGAGGGCATCCGCGGCGTCGCCGACGCCTTCTATCCGCGACCGGTCCGCGTTCGCACGCTCGACGCCCCGACCGACGAGTTCCGACAACTCGAGGGCGGCGAGAACGAACCGAGCGAGCACAATCCGATGCTGGGCTACCGAGGGATTCGGCGCTCGCTCGACCGGCCCGACGTGTTCGGCCACGAACTCGAGGCGTTCCGTCGCCTGTACGAGATGGGCTACGACAACGTCGAACTCATGCTCCCGCTGGTCAACGATGCCGAGGACGTCTACCGGGCGAAGTCGCTCATGGAAGACGCCGGTATCGACCCCGAGAAGCGAAAGTGGGGCGTGATGATCGAGACGCCGGCGTCGGCGCTCTCCGTCGAGGGAATGGCCGAGGCGGGAATCGACTTCGCTTCGTTCGGGACGAACGACCTCACCCAGTACACGCTCGCGGTCGACCGGAACAACGAGAACGTCGCCGACCGCTTCGACGAACTCCACCCGGCGATCTTGCGACTCATCGGTGACGTCATCGAAACCTGTCGAGAACACGACGTGAACACGAGTATCTGCGGGCAGGCCGGTTCCAAGCCCGAGATGGCCCAGTTCCTCGTCAACGAAGGTGTGAACTCGATTTCGGCTAACATCGACGCCGTTCGCGACGTCCAACACGAAGTAAAGCGCGTCGAGCAAAAGTTGCTCCTCGATTCGGTCCGCTAGACCGAGTCGGCGAACCCTCGGACAGTTTTCTTCACTACTTCGAGTAAACGTAACGCATAAATTCGCGAGTAGGGACTGTCGTGGTATGCAACGCGAGCCGCAATCGTTCGATCGAGTGCTCTCCTCGATGTGTTCCGAGCCACATCCGCTCGCACGCGAGGCGGCCGAACGATTTCTCGCGACGAACCCCGGCGATCCGGGAACCTATCCAACTGTGACGGCCCTCGAGGAGGAGGCGCTCGCCACGCTGGGCGAAATCGGCGGTCTCGAGAATCCGTCCGGGTACATCGCGAGCGGCGGGACGGAAGCGAACGTGCAGGCGATGCGAATCGCCCGCAATCGGGCCGAGACGCGGACGCCGAACGTCGTCATGCCCGAGTCGGCACATTTCAGTTTTCAGAAGGCTGCCGGCGTGTTGGGCGTCGACCTTCGAATCGTACCGACCGACGAGAGGTTTCGGGCGGATCTCGAGGCCGTTCGCGCGTCCGTCGATGCGGATACCGCACTCGTCGTCGGCGTGGCCGGATCGACGGAGTACGGCCGCGTCGATCCGATTCCGGCACTCGGTGAGATCGCTCGAGACGCGGGAGCGATGCTCCACGTCGACGCAGCCTGGGGCGGGTTCGTCCTCCCATTCAGCGGGGACGAGTGGCACTTTGGTCACGCGGCCGTCGATACGATGGCGATCGATCCACACAAGATGGGCCAAGCCGCCGTCCCCGCGGGCGGTCTGCTCGCTCGCTCGGACGACCTGCTCGACGAACTCGCCGTCGACACGCCTTACCTCGAGTCGACCTCGCAGGCGACGCTGACAGGGACGCGCTCCGGCGCGGGCGTCGCGAGCGCCGTCGCCGCGATGAACGAGTTGTGGCCCGATGGGTATCGCGAACAGTACCGTCGCTC
This sequence comes from Natronorubrum sediminis, assembly GCF_900108095.1. Classification (NCBI taxonomy): domain Archaea; kingdom Methanobacteriati; phylum Methanobacteriota; class Halobacteria; order Halobacteriales; family Natrialbaceae; genus Natronorubrum; species Natronorubrum sediminis. The sequence continues at coordinate 859,409 of NZ_FNWL01000001.1, read as the reverse complement.
TCAGGAAAACGCCGAGTGGCTCGCCGAGGAACTCGAGCAGCGAGGCTACGATGTCGTCGATCCGACGCTACCACTGGTCGCAGCCGATATTTCGGGACCGACGTTCGAGTCGCTGCGCGAGGAGGGGTGGCGGATCTCCCGAACCGCGAGAGGCGAATTGCGCGTCGTCTGCATGCCACACGTGACTCGGGAGATGCTCGCGTCGTTTCTCGAGGATCTCGATCGACTCGAGCGAGGGGCGAGCGTTCCAGTCGCGAGTGACGGCTGACGCTCCGTCGCCGCCGTCGAGATACCGATGGATCGGATCGGTAGCGGTTTGCCCTCCCGCTTCGAGACTCGAGTATGGCGCTGGATCGCTTCGACGTGGTCGCAATCGTCGGTTTCGTCGGACTGGTCGGGGCTTCGGCGGTTCTCGAGGGAGTACTGGTCGCGGCCGCACTGGGCGGATTCGCCCTCTCGCTGTCGAGTTGGCGACTGTACGACGGCCGGCCGTGGGAGGCGCTGGCCTGGATCGCGTGGGTCGGTGCGGCGGTGTCGATCGTCGTCGTTCCCAGCGGCGGCGCGTTCCTCGTCGCCTTCTTCGGCTGTCTCCTGGTGGGAATCGGCCTGTTGTTCGGTGCTCGCCTCGAGTGGCTCCCGGATATCTGGCACGCCCCGTCCGCCGGCGGCGAGGACTAATCTTCCCGCGAGTGGCGTCACTCCTCGAGCCACGCCGCGAAGTCCCCGCTGAGGAACTCGTAGTAGTCGAGGATACCGAGGACGAGGGCGACGATGAGCACGAGGACGACGGGGATCCTGACGGCCCAGATCCACGCCGTTCCAAGCGAGCCGAGGTCGCCGATTCCGCGCTCGAGTTCTTCGATGGCGAGCGTCGACAGCGACCAACTGACGAGTATGGCGAGCAACAGTCCGCCGAGGACGAGCAGGATTTGGTCGGCGAAGAGGTCGAACAGGTCGAGCAAGACGAGGTCGTACGCCGAGGGGATGCCGAGCAGGAAGATTGCGCCGCCGATGGCGAGGGTGGCCGTTACCCGGTCGACGTCTAACTCGTCGATCGCGTAGGAGACGACCACCTCCATGAGACTGATCGCACTCGAGAGCGCGGCGATTGCGACGGTGGCGAAGAAAATTGCGCCGATGAGCCAGCCGAACGTGAGGTCGCCGAACGCGGCGGCGAGCGAGACGAAGATCGCACCGGCCCCGGGATCGCCGGGGGCGACGCCGGCCGTAAAGAGGATGGGGAAGACGATCAGGCCGGTGACGAACGCGATTGCCGTGTCGAAGCCGATGATGATCGCACTGTCTTCCGCGAGATTTCGGTCCTCGCCGAGGTACGACGCGTAGGTGATCATCACGCCCATCCCGAGCGAGAGCGTGAAGAAGGCCTGTCCGGCGGCCGCGGGTAGGATGCTTTGCCACTCGGCGGCGATCACTCCCCACTCCGGCGAGAGGTAGTAGCTGTAGGCTTCGCTCGCGCCCTCGAGCGTCGCGACGTAGACGGCGAGACCAAGCATGATGACGATGATCGCCGGAATCATCACCTTCACGGCGAGTTCGATCCCGCGTTCGATGCCGTAGGCGACGATGACGATGACTGCGACCATGAAAATCGCGTGAAGGAAGATGGCATCGAGGCCGCTCGCGAGCGTGACGAACTGCGCTTCCGCTTCGGCGGCGTCGGCGATGTAGTCGTCCTGTAAGCCGAGGAGCGTGTAGCGAATCGTCCAGCCGGCGACGACGCTGTAGTACGAAAGGATCACGAACCCGGTCGCGATGAAGATCCAGCCGACGTACTTCCACACGCCAGCGCCGATTTCCTGGAGGGCGCCGACTGGGTTGCGTTCGGTGTGACGACCGACGACGAACTCGATGAGCATCGCCGGAAAGCCGATGACGACGATAAACAGGAGGTAGATGACGAGAAACGCCGCGCCACCTTCCTGACCGACCTGAAACGGGAACCGCCAGATGTTCCCCAGGCCGACGGCGCTACCGACTGCCGCGAAAATGAACCCGATTCGGGTCGCCCACTGTTCGCGTTGGCCACCGCTGCTCATACCTCGTTACGTTCGGATGGCATGTCAAAACAATGCATGACAGTCTCGGTAGAGAAATTAGATATTTTGTCCCGTATCGTGACGATACTCTCACTCGAGTCTCGAATTACCGTCCGTGGCGACGCAATGGGGCGGCTTGGAGCTGAATGTGGCGCGCTCGCGTTCGCGACCGAAAACCGGCGGGTTTTACGCCCGCCAGCGACAGCGTACAGGTATGAGCAACGACGAGTTTCCGACCGACACGCCCGCGGTCGTGACCTGTGGGTTGCCGTATGCAAACGGCGACTTGCACATCGGCCACCTGCGGGGGTACATCGGAGCCGACGCGTTCGACCGCGCACTCGAGACGCTGGGTCAACAAACCGCCTACGTCTGTGGCTCGGACATGCACGGCACGCCCGTCGCCGTCAACGCCGAGCAAGAAGGCGTCGATCCGGAAGACTTCGCACTCGAGTGGCACGACCAGTACGAGGAGACGTTCCCGAAGTTCAACGTCGACTTCGACAACTACGGTCACACCCACGACGAGACGAACACCGAACTGACCCAGGAGGTCGTTCGCACCTTAGACGAGGAGGGCTACATCTACGAGAAGGAGATTCAGGTCGCCTACGACCCCGACGCCGACCAGTACCTCCCCGACCGCTACGTCGTCGGCACCTGTCCCTACTGCGGAGAGAAAGCCCGTGGCGACGAGTGTGACGAAGGGTGCCAGCGCCACTTAGAGCCCGGCGAGGTCGAGGACCCGACGAGCACGATCACGGGCAACCCCGCCGAGTACCGCGAGCGTCCACACAAGTTCTTCGAGGTCTCCGAGTTCGAGGAGTACCTCACCGAGTTCTTAGACGGTCTCGAGGGAACCTCGAACGCGCGCAACCAGCCTCGCCAGTGGATCGAAGATGGCCTGCAAGACTGGTGTATCACCCGCGACATGGACTGGGGGATCGACTACCCCAACGGCGGAGATGGAGACGGTGAGGACCTCGTCCTCTACGTCTGGGTCGACGCACCCATCGAGTACATCGCCTCGACGAAGCAGTACACAGAACGCGTCGGGACGGACGAGTACGACTGGGAACAGCCCTGGAAGGGCGAGGGAGAGATCGTCCACATCATCGGCCGGGACATCATCCAACACCACACCATCTTCTGGCCCGCGATGCTCGAAGGGGCGAACTACAACGCCCCCCGCGCCGTCGCGGCGACCGGCTTCATCACGATCAACGGGAAGGGCCTCTCGACGAGTCGAAACCGCGCCATCTGGGCGAAAGAGTACCTCGAGGAAGGCTTTCACCCAGACCTGCTTCGCTACTACCTGACGACGACCGGCGGCCTTCAACAGGACGTCGACTTCTCCTGGGACGCCTTCCAGGAGAAGGTCAACGGCGAACTCGTGGGCACGGTCGGCAACTTCTGGTATCGCTCGCTGCTCTTCGCGTACCGAAACTACGAGGGAACGCCGGAGGTTGGCGTCTCCGAGGGAGTCAGCGAACGAATCGAAGGCGCGATCGGGCAAACCCGCGACGCGGTCAACGACTACGACCTTCGGGAAGTCGGCCGCGCCGCGACCCAACTCGCGCAGTTTGGCAACGAGTACATCCAGCGCAACGAGCCCTGGAAACTCACCGACGACGAACCCGAGGAAGCCGCGCAGGTCATCCGCGACTGCGTGCAGATCGCGAAAGCCGTCGGCGTCCTCTTGGAACCGATCGCGCCCGACAAAGCTCAGGCTCTGTGGGAACAGTTGGGCGAGGACGGGTCGGTTGCAGACGCTCACCTCGAGGACGCGCTCGAGGCCCCACCGCGAAACTTCGCGGAACCCGGCGAACTCTTCGAAAAGATCGAAGACGACCGCGTCGACGAGTTGAACGAGAAACTCGAGGAGCGCGTCGCTGCCACAGCAGACGACGAGGACGGTGACGATTCTGCCGCGGCAACCGAAAGCGACGACACAGATGCGGGCGAAGCGACCGATATGGCAGGCGCAGACGACCTCGAGCCACTCACCGACGAGCGCATCGAGTTCGAGGACTTCCAGGACGTCGACATCCGCGTCGGACGCATCGAGACCGCTGAGGGAATCGACGGAGCGGACGACCTCGCCCGTCTCGAGGTCGACATCGGCTTCGAGACGCGACAGGTTGTTGCGGGGATCAAACAGCTCCACGACCTCGAGGAACTTCCAGGCGAGAAGTGCATCCTACTGGCGAACATGGCGAAGGCCGAACTGTTCGGCGTCGAGTCCAACGGGATGATCCTCGCGGCAGGCGAGGAGGCCGACCTGTTGACGACCCACGACGACGCCGACGTCGGCGAGAAAGTTCGCTAACCACGCGTCGTTTCGAGCGACTATACCTCGTCGACTAGGTGTGCGAAATCGTCGGTATCGACGATTTCCATCGTCTGGGCGGATAATCCATGTCGGCGGAGCGTCAACGCCGATTTGAACGCCGATTCACGGTCGGGTGCCTCGAACGTCACTAAAAAATCGTGTTCGCCGAGGATGGCATACGACTCGAGCACCTCGGCTTCGTGTTCTTCGAACTCGCCTCGTATCTCGCCCCAGATCGACGAAAGTTCCTGCGCGTTCTGGACCTCTCGGTCATCGACTTGGACGAGCGATGCGTCGGTTACCATATATCAGAAAACGGTTGAGTAACGGAAAACGATTCACGTGGCACAGGACGGGACGTGAAAAGCAACTCGTCTCCGAGTTAGCCACCTATCTTTTTGCGTGTACTCGCGCTACCTCGAGCCATGAGAAACGCGAAGATCGTCTGTACGCTCGGGCCGGCCTCGAGCGACCGCGACACGATCGAGGACCTCGCCGACGCTGGCCTCTCCGTCGCTCGGTTGAACGCCAGCCATGGCACTCGAGCGGACCGCGCCGAGTTGATCGACCGGGTTCGCGCCGTCGACGAGTCACGGGAGGAACCGGTCGCCGTCATGCTCGACATGCAGGGACCGGAAATTCGGACCGCGACGCTTCCCGAGGGCGAGACGGTCACACTCGAGACGGGATCGAGAGTTCACTTCGTCGAAGGCGAGGAGGTCTCTCCCGAGACGGTGGGCCTCTCGCTTCCCATCGACGCCGTCGAAGAGGGCGATACGATCTTGCTCGACGACGGACTGATCGAGACGACCGTCCTCGAACGCGAGGGAGACGCCGTTCGCGCCCGGGTCGATACCGGCGGCGAACTCGGCGGCCGAAAGGGTGTCAACGTTCCCGGCGTCGATCTGGATCTGGACATCGTCACCGAATCGGATCGAAAGGACCTCGAGTTGGCGGCCGAGAGGGACGTCGACTTCGTCGCCGCGAGTTTTGTCCGCGACGCGGAGGACGTCTACGAGGTCAGCGAGGTGCTCGAGGAACTGGATGTCGAAATTCCGATCATCTCGAAAATCGAACGCGCGGGCGCGGTCGAAAATCTCGACGAGATCATCGAAGCGTCCTACGGAATCATGGTCGCTCGTGGCGACCTCGGCGTCGAGTGTCCGATGGAGGACGTGCCGATGATCCAAAAGCGGATTATCCGCAAGTGCCGAAACGACGGCTCACCGGTCATCACGGCGACGGAGATGCTCGACTCCATGGTGCACGCTCGCCGTCCGACTCGAGCGGAGGCGTCGGACGTGGCGAACGCCGTCCTCGACGGCACCGACGCGGTGATGCTCTCCGCGGAAACCGCCATCGGCGACCATCCCGTTGCGGTCGTCGACGCGATGGATAGCATCGTCAGCGAGGTCGAAGCCTCCGAGGAGTACGACGAACTGCTCGAGCAACGCGTTCCGTCGGCTGGCGAGGCGCGGACGGACGCGCTGGCTCGATCCGCCCGCTTCCTCGCGCGCGACATCGGTGCGGACGCGGTCGTCGCCGTCACCGAGTCCGGCTACACGGCGCTGAAGACGGCGAAGTACCGTCCGGGGGTCCCGGTCGTCGCCTCCACGCCGACTCACGAGGTCCGCCGGCGACTCGCGCTCTCGTGGGGCGTGACGCCGCTCTACGCCCGCGTGTCGGATCAGGGAGCCGACGCCGTCGTCGAGAAGGCCGTTCAGGCTGCACTGGACGCCGGCGTCGCAGAGAGCGGTGATACCGTCGTCGTCCTCTGTGGCATGATGACCGAACTCGAGGGCGCGAACACGACGAACATGCTCAAGGTACACGTCGCCGCCGAGGCGCTGACGACCGGCCGTGTCGTCGTCGACGGGCGCGTGACGGGCCCCGTTGTGCGAGTGGATGACGGCGACCTTTCGAGGGTTCCCGACGGGGCGATACTCTCGTTACCGGCGGAGTTCGACGGCGAGTTCGAGGGTGACCTGTCCACGATCGGCGGCATCGTCGACGCCCAGCGGGGACTGACGGGCTACCCCGCACTGGTCGCTCGAGAGATGGACATTCCGATGGTCAGCGGCGCCTCGCTTCCAGGGGGTATCGAAGGGAACGTCGTCACGCTCGACGCCGAACGCGGCGTCGTCTACGGCGGAGAGATCGGCGACCGGACGAACCGTTCGGAACTCGAGTAACGTTGTGGACAGTCACTCGTTCGCTGTTCGATTCGGGACCGCGGCTTTTTGATGGCGCGGCGATTAGGATCCGATCATGACAGACGACGCGTCCGAACCTGAGGAGGACGCACATCGGGAGGGGACGTCGGATTCGACGGCTCACACCCGCGAGGAGGCCTCCGAATTCGAGCGAGAGCGCGACCGGTGGGACGATCCCGTTGTCGACACCGATCGTGATGACACGCTGGCAGACGAGATTCGGGTGTCTCGAGACGACGTTCGCGACCCCGGATCCGACTCCGAACGCGGCCGTCGCGACGACGATGCGTATCGTGTGCCACTCGACCTCTCGGGATCAGTCGCTGACGACGACTGGGGAGCCGACGAGGCAGACGCCTCGGCGAACGACGCTGAAGACGATCCGTACGCACCGGAGCCCAGTTCGACGCCGATCGAACCCGGCGATCCAAGCCTCGAGCACGCGCTGTTCGTCGTGCTCGGCGTCGTCGCGATGGTTCTCGTCATGTTCCAGCTCGGGGCGCTCGTCTTCTAAGGGCAACGTCGAAATTCCGCCGTCTCGCGAAAGCCGCGGTCGACCCTCGACAACCTTTAATTTGGGTGAGAACTTAGCTCGAGGTATGCTCGAACTCCTCTTTGGCAACATGCCACTTGCGCTCCTCTCGGTGGGGCTCATTCTGATGGCACTCGAGGCCCTCTCGCCGGGCGCACACCTCATCGTCGTCGGCGTCGCGCTCGCTGGCGCAGGGTTCATCGGACTGATCTTCCCGCCGGTCGCCGACGTGTTCGTCCTCTCGGCGCTGACGCTCGTCATCGGACTCGCCGCGGCGTACGTCTACAACGAGTTCGACTTCTACGGTGGGAAGGGAACGGCCCAGACGTCGGACTCGAGTTCGCTGGCCGGGTCGACGGGCTACGTCACGGAGGCCGTCACGTCTCGTGACGGCGAAGTCAAACTCGACGACGGCGGGTTCGCACCCTTTTACAGCGCTCGCTCGACAAGTGGAACGATCGAAGAGGGCGAAGAGATCATCGTCCTGGATCCGGGTGGCGGGAACGTCCTCACCGTCGAATCCCTCGGCGCGATCGGTGACGACGAAATCGACCGCGCGCTAGCACAGCACGATAGAGACGCTGATTCTGAGACCGACGAAACCGGCGACTCGATTGAGACGACCGATAGCGAGGCCGAACCGGAAACGGAAACCGAGAAGTCGAGTTGAGTGTCAGAGCTGACAGCCGACTCGAGTCACACGGGCTTGTGACACTCTCCGGAAACAATATGTCGTGAAAATAAGGGAACGCTTTTCCCCTCACCACCGTAAGACGGTACCATGGTCGTAGAAGTACTCCCGTTGCAAACCGGTGGTGCATTGTTGTTCCTCGGTGCGCTCGTTCTCCTCGTCGTCGTCGCCGCACTGCTCAGTGCGATCGAAATCGTCGACGCGTACGAGAAACGAGCGCTCACCGTCTTCGGTGAGTACCGCAAACTGCTCGAACCGGGTATCAACTTCGTGCCGCCGTTCGTCTCGAATACGTATCGTTTCGACATGCGTACGCAGACGCTCGACGTGCCACGACAGGAAGCCATCACGCGCGACAACTCGCCCGTGACGGCCGACGCCGTCGTCTACATCAAAGTGATGGACGCCAAGAAGGCGTTCCTCCAGGTCGACGACTACAAGCGAGCCACGTCGAATCTCGCCCAGACGACCCTGCGTGCCGTTCTGGGTGACATGGAACTCGACGACACGCTCAACAAGCGCCAGGAGATCAACGCGCGAATCCGCCAGGAACTCGACGAACCCACCGACGAGTGGGGGATCCGCGTCGAGAGCGTCGAGGTCCGCGAGGTCAACCCATCGAAGGACGTCCAGCGTGCGATGGAACAACAGACCTCCGCAGAGCGTAAACGCCGCGCCATGATTCTCGAGGCACAGGGTGAACGTCGCAGCGCCGTCGAGAAGGCAGAAGGTGACAAACAGAGTGAGATCATCCGCGCACAGGGTGAAAAACAGAGTCAGATCCTCGAAGCGCAGGGTGACTCCATCTCGACCGTGCTTCGCGCACGTTCGGCCGAATCGATGGGCGAACGCGCGATCATCGACCAGGGCATGGAGACGCTCTCCGAAATCGGCCAGAGCGAGTCCACGACGTTCGTCCTGCCACAGGAACTCTCCTCGATGGTCGGGCGCTACGGCAAGCACCTCTCGGGCAGCGACGTGCAGGAGTCCGATACCGAACTCGAGAGTCTCGATTTCGACGAGGAGACGCGCGAACTGATCGGTCTCGACGATATCGCCGAGATCATCGGCGAGATCGACGAGGAAGCCGAGATGGACCTCGAGGCGATGGAACAGGAAGCGCAGGCGATCAAAGAGGGCAAGGACGCGGCGGAGATCTCCGATCCCGACGACGTCATCGAAGAGATGGATCAGGAGTTCGCCGGCGACTCCAAGTCCAGCTAACGCTCACCGCACGCAGACACTCAATTCTCGGAGAAGAAAGCGGAGCGAAACCTGTTTTACGTACGGCCCCGTTCGATTGATACACATCACATGACGGGTTCCGACGGGGTCGACGACGAGAAGCGAGCGACCCTGCGACGATTCGCGGCTCTCGGGGCCGCGACACCGCTTGCCGGCCTTTCTCCCTCTGCAGCTGCCGATACGGGTGAGAGCGATGCCCGCGATGCGATCGTCGGGTATCTCTCGACGACCCCCGGTGCTCACTTCTCGAAGATCAGAGACGACCTTCAACTCGGCACCGGTGAAACCCAACATCATCTTCGCCGACTCGAGGAACTCGATGCAATCGAGCGATTTCGCGACGGCGATTACAAGCGATTCGTCCCGGCCGGGCGATTCGACGAGTACGAAAAGCACGCGCTCGGATACCTCCGCCGGGAGACCCCTCGCGGAATGTTGATCGAACTCCTATTGACGCCGGACGCGAGCGCCGGCGAACTCGCTACCTCACTCGACGTTTCGGCACCGACGGTGAGCAAATACGCTGGTGAACTCGAGGAGGCCGGGTTACTGTCGCGCGAAGACGGCTACGCCGTCGAACGCCCGGAGACGGTCCTCGTTCTGGTCGTTCGCCACGCCGATTCCTTCGGCGAGACGGCCCGCCAACTCGCCCAGCGTGCCGATCAACTCATTGAGTACGACGGTTCACTGAACGATCAGTAACGCCCATGTCGCTCACTCGAGAGCCACGTCGCGTCCGACGCGGCTGGTAATCACGTATTGACGGCCTCTTTTCGGTGGTATTCCTGGCTTACATCTAACACGACTCGGTCAGCGACGACTATCGCGCGTCGAGCGTCTCGAGGATCGCCGGCAGTTCGGTCAGCGACTCGACGACCGTCGTCGCGTCGGCAGGTCGCTCGACGTCGAGATTGTGGGGTCGACGAAGGTACGCCGTCTCGAGGCCGGCCGCGTTCCCGGCCGTGACGTCTTTGAGCGAGTCGCCGACGTAGAGTGCGTCGTCGACGGCAAGGTGCTCGCAGGCGTCCTCGAGAAAGGTGGGATCGGGCTTTCGACGTCGGTAGTCCTCGAACGTCGGCTGGCGGCCGCGGACGACTGCGAAGTCGACGGGGAGGTAGTCGGCAACGAACTCGCCAGTAGCGTGGCGATTGTTCGTGACGAGACCGAGCGTCGTTTCTGCAGCCAATTCCTCGAGTGCGTGGACGTCGTCGTACAGACCGCGTTCGCCCGTTCGAACGCGCTCGTGAGTCCGTTCTGAGGCGAATCGATCCTTTAGTTGCCAGAAGTCGGCGGCGTCGATTCCCAGCGTCTCGCAGTGTTCGACGACGTGCTCGAGGTCGTGGCGTCTGAGGTCTCGTCGCTGTCCCGGCGTGGGTTCGACGCCGAGTTCGGCGAGTGCAGCGTCGGCCGCGTCCGCGTAAATGCCCGGAGCGGTCCGCGGTCCCTCGAGGATGACGCCATCCATGTCGAACAGCACTGGCGGTGTCATTACGTGTCTCGAATAGGTCAACAGCAATCAAAAACTGTCCGACGATTTGTGTGAGACACTAGCTAACACGAACTAGTTGGTAGAGGAAGACACACACGAATGGTATAGATAGTGAATTCGTTGGTGCGTCTGCGAGCGGGTAAACACGGGATTGAACGGAGGGTTATTGGCTGCTCGAGGGGTCTGGTCCTACGTAATCACTTTCCACGTCGTACTCGAAGAGTAGCCCCACTTTTCGATCTCGATGTCGTACTCGCCATCCTGCAAGGCGGCGATGTTCGAGCCGACCTCCTTTGCCGTCATGCCGAGTTCTTTGCCGATCAGTCGCGATTTGAAGTACGTCTTCGTTCCGGCATTCTTGCGGAGGTACTGGAGGATCTGGCGTTGTTTACCGGTGAGGTCCGTGGTTACTGCGGTGCTCATGGCCCAGTTGATGGCAAGAATGCCCTTATGGGGTTTGGTACGCGCGGTTAACCCGCTGCCTGCTTGCGATTTCCCTCGGAAGTAATCCGTGGATAACCCGGCAGAAACGTTCCGTTGGTACGGGAGGTTAATACATACTGACGGAGTACAATATAAATTCGACGACTATCGAGAAACGGTGAGTCTCAGTACCGGCTGACGATGTCGCATTCGAACGATTCGAAGCGTGAAAATCACTTCCGGTGATGCGATGACGACGACCGTCCCCTATCTGTGTTCGGTGGAAATTCCGTCGACGACGAACGGACCGAACGCACCGGCGAGCGCTTCGCCGAGTGCCTGTGACCGATTGGTCAAGCCGGCGGTGAGCACCCCCGCAGCGCCCTCTCCTTTCGCGATGTCATCCGCGTCGTGACGGTCGTCCATAATCGGGCCCAATTCGTCTCCGGCCTCGAGGCGGCGAGTGACGTCGTCGGGAAGTGACAGCGTGGGTCCGCCACCGTATTCCAGACGTGTCCCGTCGGTGACGGCGGCCCACATGATCAAGGAGAGTCCGTCGATGCCGTCGATTCGAGCGACGCCTCCCTCAAGTCCGACGCCGTAGTCGCCACCGGCCGTCTCGAGCGCTCGTCGGGCGCGGTTTTGTGCACCGGTGACGGTTTCGTCGATCGACCGTGGCTGTTCGGCCACCCCAGAGTCGACCGCGTGCGCGGTGACTGCCGGCTGAAATCGCTCGAGTGTCTGCTCGACTGCCCTGACTTTGACGGGGTTCGTGCTCCCGACGGCGACGTGCATACGTCGTCGTTCGGGTGGGTGTGGTTTGATCGCTCCGATCCGACACTTCTCTGCTTCAATGTTTTGATCGATCATGCTCGATCCAACGAATTACCCGCTTTCGAGCGGTATCGGGACGCGATTCCGAAACCCTTAACCCTCGAGTCTAAGAACGAGGTAGGTAACGAATCCGTCCGGGCTTTTGCAGTCAGTTCGGCCGGTCAGCATTTGCCATCGTATGACCAACTCAACATCGAGCACCAGAGTACGACGTACCGAACGCGAATCGGACCAAGAGACGACCGAAACGGAAGACAGCGACCTCTCGTGTCCCGAATGTACGGGACACCTGGTCGTCGACGACGAACACGGCGAAACCGTTTGTGAGGACTGTGGCCTCGTCGTCGAAGAGGATTCGGTCGACCGCGGCCCGGAGTGGCGAGCATTCGACGCCGCCGAGAAGAACGAGAAGTCTCGCGTCGGTGCACCGACGACGAACACGATGCACGACAAGGGCCTCTCGACGAACATCGACTGGCGAAACAAAGACGCCTACGGTAACTCGCTTGGTTCCCGCCAGCGCGAGAAGATGCAGCGCCTGCGCAAGTGGAACGAACGCTTCCGGACGCGCGACTCGAAAGAGCGCAACCTCAAGCAGGCACTCGGCGAAATCGACCGGATGGCAAGTGCACTCGGACTGCCGACGAACGTCCGTGAGACGGCCAGCGTGATCTACCGACGCGCACTCGACGAGGACCTCCTCCCCGGCCGCTCGATCGAAGGCGTCTCGACATCCTGTGTCTACGCCGCCGCTCGCCAGGCCGGCGTCCCTCGAAGTCTCGACGAGATTGCAGACGTCTCGCGCGTCGAGAAAAACGAAATCGCCCGAACCTACCGCTACGTCGTCCGAGAACTCGGTCTCGAGGTCCAGCCGGCTGACCCCGAGAGCTACGTCCCACGCTTCGCGTCCGGACTCGACCTCTCCGATGAGGCCGAACACCGCGCACGCGGCCTCCTCCAGAACGCCAAGGAGAAAGGCGTCCACAGCGGCAAGTCGCCGGTCGGTCTCGCCGCCGCCGCCGTCTACGCCGCCGCCTTGCTCACCAACGAGAAAACCACGCAGGCCGCAGTCAGCGACGTCGCGGACATCTCCGAAGTGACGATCCGCAACCGTTACCACGAACTCCTCGAGGCCGAGGAGACGCTCGGACTGGCGTAAGAAGCCCCGTATCGACGCCGTCGCAAACTCGCTAAATCGACACCGTTTTTCCCGTTCTCGTACTCTACATCGCTACTGATGGGACTCGACTTCGACTCGTTCGTACTCGCCGCATCGACCGCCGATCTCTCGACGGAACCAGTCGCTCGAGACCACGCCGACGCGATCGAATTCCGAATGGACCTCGCAGAGGAATCCCTCGAGGCCCTCGAGTCCTACGACGATGGTGACGGCGAGTTGCCCGTCTTGGCGACGAACCGCGCCGAGTGGGAGGGCGGCGAATGGAACGGCGACGACGCTGCCCGTCTCGAGGCGCTCGCCGAGGCGACGCGCTTCGAAGCCGTCGGCGCGATCGATATCGAACTCGAGTCGATTCTCGAGGGTGACGCCGAGGACCTTCTCGAGACTGCACGCGAGCGAGACGTCACGGTCGTCGCGTCGGCACACGATTTCGAGGGGACGCCGACTCGCGGTGAGATGGTTTCGACGCTGACCGAGGCAGGCAAGTACGCCGACGTCTCGAAACTGGCCGTCACCGCCGAATCGCACGCCGATACGCTCGCGGTCCTCGCCGCGACCGAGCAAATGACGGCCCACGGCGACCGCGTGGCGACGATGGCGATGGGCGAGTTGGGAAGTCACACGCGTGCTGTCGCGCCGGTGTACGGTTCGAAAATCGGCTACGCCCCCGTCGAAGCGCCAGACGCGACTGCGCCGGGACAATACGACCTCGAGACGCTCTCGAGGCTCGTCTCGCAGTTAGAGGCCTAACGCCGCGTGGCTGGCTCGAAACTCGCGATTGGTCCGCGGTGAGTATAAAATCGGAATGTTAAGGGCCCGGGTCCCCAATCACCACGTACGATGACATGGCTTCGTGCGATGGCCGCCGCCGGTCTTTCGCTCTTTTTTCCGGGGGCAGGTCACGCCTTACTTCGCGATTGGTTTCGTGCACTCGTCTTTGCCGGGCTGTACTTCTCGGCGGTTTGGTTCTTCTTCCCGGTCGAACAAATGGCTTCCGCGAGCTCGTTCTCGGGGATGATGGACGTCGTCAACACGGAGACGGACACGATGTCACAGTTCTTCATCATGTTCATCGCGCTCTTTGCGGCGATCGACGCCACCTTCAGAGCGCTCGGCTTTCCGCCAGAAAGTAACGACCAGACTGATGGCCCGTCCTGTCCCGAGTGTGGCAAAGGGCTCGACGAAGACCTCGGGTTCTGTCACTGGTGTACGACTCGCCTCGAGCCAGTAGACTCAGAGGCCGAAGACGTCGACGAGACGGAACGGGAAGAGCCCGTTCACAACTAATTCCTCCTCTGTAACCCTCGAGTCGAGAACGGGCGGACCCGCCGAAGCCGAAACCGGGGAGAAAAGGAACGGAGCGACTTACTTCTCGATGATGCTCTCTTCGACCGGTTCGCCGAAGTGTCGGGCCGTATCCTCGTAGTAGTGAAGGAGTTCGTCGCCGGCCTCGAGATCGGTAATCGCAGTTCGACCGTCGGACGTCGCAACTTTGATCGTCTCTGCGTTCTGGAGGAGGGTCTCGATGCGGTCGCCGTCTTCGGTCTCGAGGGCGACCCGGAACATCGGTCGCTTTTCGATTTTGACCCGCCCGACGATCGCTTCGCGCGTGTTTCCGTCGGTATCGACGACCTGCACTTCGTCGCCGCTCTGGAGTTCCGAGAGGTACTTCGTGCCGCCGTCGGGCGTCCGGACGTAAGCGTGGACGGCACCGGCGTTGACGCGGAACGGTCGAGATGCAACGTAAGGCGACTCCGCCGTTTCGGCGTGGACGAACACGAGGCCGCGAGACATCGAGCCGACGAGCATGCCTTCCTCGTGCTCGAGGAGGGTGCCCGTATCGACGCAGACGCGGTCGGCGCTGCCGATGCGTTCGACGTCGAGGACTTCCGCGTACTGAAGGTCGAGCGATTCCCGATCGGCGTCGTCGCGAACCTCGACCGTCTGTCGGATCTCGTCTGGATCGTCGGAGTCGAGTAGGACTGAGTCAGCACCGATCTCGAGCGTTTCGAACGCCGTCTTCGCCTCCTCGGCACTCGTGACGCCGGCCACGAGATCGGTTTCCTCGCCGATACGAGCGATCAGGTTCTCGAGGGGGATGATCGTCCAGTCTTCGCCGACGACGATGGTGTAGTCGGCGTCTACAGCGGCGGTTTCGGCGAAGTGTTCGTACTCCTTCGCGAGGATGCGGATGTACGCGCCGCGGTCGATGTCGCCGTCACGCCGGCGGAGTGTCGAGAGATCGGCAGAGCCCGAGAGATCCTCGGGCAGGTCGATCGTCGCGTCGCCTTCGCCTTCCTTCCCGACGATGATAGCGTCGGGTTGTGCGGTCGGCTCATCGTCGCCGTCGGCTTCGGCGTCGTCGATGTCGTCGACGAGCGTCACGTCGCCGTCGGTTCGGTAGGCTGCGACGTTGATATCGCCCAGTTCTCGGACCCGTGCAACGTCGTCTTCGTCGACCAGTACCCAGTCTGCACCCGCCTCGAGTGCAGCGGTAATCCGTTCGCGTTGGTCATCCCAGTCGCCGACGGTGTCGTCGGCTTTGACCCAGACAGATCGCGTCATGAGTTCACCGTCGAAGGGGATTGGCTTGAACGTGGCGAATGCCACAGACGACCTGTCGTTGTCGCGTCATTCGGTGTCGTTACCTCGGTTCGAGAGAGACGGCACGCTCCCGTTCGCTCGAGCGACCGCCGGAGGCGGCCCACAGAACGTGCTTCACTATGACACACTGTCGAAACGTTGAGAACGTTCGCGCCCCATCATCTGAACAATGAGTGCGTACGATGCGATCTGTTTCGATCTCGATCGAACGCTCTGTGAGTCGACCCAGGACCCCGAGGCGCTTCTCGAGTCCGCGTTCGATCAGGCTCACCTCGAGCCGTTTTGCACGCCGGGTGATCTCAGAGCGGCCGTCCCGTCGGTTCCGACCGCCGAGACGGCTCTCGAGTTCTACGAGAATCTCTTTACAGCAGTCGCTGCAAATGCCGACGTCGAACCGACTCACACGTCGACGCTCGCAGAGCGCTATCTCGAGGCACAGGACCCGTCTGCCGTTCGGTTTCGCCCCGGGGCAAAGGCGGCACTCGAGCACGCCCGCGAGCGCGGCCCGGTCGGCTTGATCACGAACGGTGGCCGCCCGACACAGACGCAGAAACTCGAGGCACTCGACATCGCGGACGCGTTCGACGTGCGGGTGTTTACGGAACCAAGCAAGGGCATTCATCCGAAGCCGGACGCTGCTCCCTTCGAATACGCGTTGAGAGAACTCGAGGCGACGCCCGACGCGGCGCTTCACATTGGTGACTCACTGCACGCGGATGTCGCGGGGGCGAACGCGATGGGGCTCGATTCGGCCTGGCTCGATTTGGGCCACGACGACCCCGCAAACGTCGGTCACGAACCGACGTACGAACTCGCGTCGCTCGAGGCCTTCGAGACGATTGTGTAGCCGGCGGGTCTTTGAACGGCAGCCGAAAACGGAGGACGAGCGCGAAACTCAGACATCTGGCGTAGAGTTCAGGGTTCAGGCGGCAACACGTCCGTGTGGACGACGGCACGATACTGTTCGTCGGTCGCCTCCTCGAGTCGTTTGAGCAGGGCTGCACCGTCGTTGAAGGTGTCGGGCAGTTCGAACTGATCGTCGACGTTGTCGTCTCGCTGTTTGCACCGTTTGACGAACGAGAGGAGCGTCGGGTAGGTGTCTGGGCGGGCGTAGACGATTCCGATATCGTCGGTGACGTGCTCGCTCCAGGTGTCGAGGATGGCCTGGGCCTCCTGTCGCGGTTTTCGCTGGCGATCGGTCAGGTCTTCGGCGTCGATGTCAACTTCACCGAGCACCTCGTCGAACACGTCCTGGACATCGTCGGTATCGACCTCGAGCGACGGGGCGTCGGCTTCCGCCTCGAGGAGGTCGAGAAATCCCTCGAGTTCGACGCGTCGGACGGCGACCGGGTAGACGAAGTCGTGCGTGTCTTTTGGCAGTTTGTACGACCGTCCCTCGACGCCCTGCTCGCCGGGGCCTGATTGGCCCAGCATCAACTCGAGTAGTCCCATAGATGAATCAGTACGTGGGACTCGAATAAGTGTTCCGCGGCGCTCTCGCGAGCGCTGTGGCGAGCGAGTGTCTCGCGTCGGTCGTCGTCGATTCGCTTGGGCTTACCACGTCTCGCCGAGGGCTGCTTTCACGCCGCCGTACTCACTCGCACTCGTCCAGGTCCGCCCGCTCTCGGCGTGTTCGACCTCGTAGTCGTGTCCGCACTGGCCACAGCGATACTGGTCGGGTGCTTTCACCGGTTTGGACGCGCGGTGTCGCCGCGCCGACCACTCACACGCCGAGGCGAGACACCGCAGGACGTATCGTGGCTCGGAGAACGTCTCGCAGTGGCGAGGGGCCTCGAGTCGCGTCGCCTGCTCTCGAAACCGGGTGCCGTGGCCGGACTCGCCGAAGTGTTGGAACTCCCAGGCGTGAACGAGTTCGTGTCTGACGACGCCGGCGAACGTTTCCCACTCGTAGCGTTCGTACGCTTGCCGGGTCAACACGATCGTCGCGACCTCGCGCGAACGGTTCCACCGACAGGCCCCGGCACGTCGGCGCGCGCGAGTCGACACCTCCCACTCGAGGGCCTCGCGATCGATCTCGAGATCGTACTCGCGGCAGACCTCGCGGGCGTGAATCCGGGCGCGAGCGACGATTTCGTCGTCGATCGTGAGGTCGGCGTCGGTCACAGGCCGGCCAACGCAGGCGGATTTTGAAGCTGTTACGGTTGGATTCAACGCCGCAGTTGGACGGAGACACCTCGTCTGGAAGTCGATACGGGGGTTCTATGCGAGTGCCCTGGCTATCGGGAACTGAATTCCATGAGCGAGCCGTCACGACCCGAGCCACGTGCACCGGATCCAACTGCGCCGGTTTCCCCTGCTGCGCTGGTTCTCACGGCCGCGTGCGAAGCCCCACTCGACGAACGACGGCCGTGGCTCGAGCGCGCCACGCTCGTCGACGCGCTCTTGGTTCCCGGGACTGACACGCCGGTGTACCTCACCGAAGACGACGTTGCGATCACGACGACGGGGATCGGCAAGAGCGACGCGGCGACGACGACGACCGCATTACTCGCCACGCCGGGAGTCGATCTCGAGTCGACCTACGTCGTCTCGAGTGGTATCGCGGGTTCGTCCCCCGAGACGACTGCGCTCGGGTCGGTCGCTATCGCCGACGCGGTCGTCGATTGGGACCGAAAACACCGCTGGGACCACAGACCGGACTCGAGTTCCGCCGATGCAGCCGGCGAAACTTCCACGGATCGCCCCATCGACCTTCTCGCCTACCGTCCCCGAGACTACGTTCACCGTCTCGAAGAGAGCGTCGTCGAGTGCGCACTCGAGGCTGCCCGGGATGTCGCCCTCGAGAAAGACGAGGACGCCCGTGCGTACCAGCGAACGTATCCGGACGTGCCGGACGCAGGGCCGACGATCGAACGCGGAACGACCGTCTGTGGCGACGAGTTCTGGCACGGGACGCGCTACGCCCGAGAAGTCGAGTGGCTCTGTGCGGAGTACGAGGTGGAACCGTACGTGACCACTCAGATGGAAGACGCGGCGACGGCGCGCGCACTCGAGCGATTCGGCCTGCGCGAGCAGTACCTGAGCGTTCGGTCGGTCGCCAACTACGATCGGCCGGCACCCAGCCAGTCGGTCGCCGAGAGTTTCGACGGTAATCCCGCGAGTCTCACGCTGGGGATTACCAACGCCGCCCGCGTCGGCGAGGCCGTCGTCGAGGGACTCGTGACGGTAGATCCGCTCGGTCTCGAGGCGACCTCCTCGCGTTAGAGCCATCCGGAGATGGTGGTTGCGAGCGAGTCGGCCGTCGTGATGCTGCCGAGCAACAAGACGAGCGCGACGAGGGCGAACGCGATATTTTCGGCCCGCGACACGTCTCGGTAGCGGTTGACCGCGCCGATGAGCGCTAGGACGGTGATCGGCAGGGCGATGAGACCGTTGATCGCGGGCATGATGATGGCCATTCTGACGGGCGTGAGCCCGGTGTTCGCGAGCAACCAGAATGCGGCGACTGCCGAGAAGATGATGAGGCCGACGACGGTCGCTCTGAACTTCGTGTCTCCGAATCGGGTGTGATGGCCGAACGCCTGTGGGACCATGTAGCCAGCGCCGAACAGCGTCCCGGTCGCCGAACTGAAACTGGCGAGCAACGCGGCGAACAGGAAGATGTAGAGCGCGCCGCTTCCGAGGAGTGCTGCGAGGGGTTCGCCGGGCCCGGTGAGCGTCGTCGGGCCCTCGGTCAGCGTAATTGCGGAGACGATCATCACGAACGCGCCGATCGTGAGCGTCGTGATGATGCCAGCGGCGTTGTCGCGGCGATAGGTGTTCACGTCGGACCACTCCTTCGTCGGTCCGATGCTTGACTGGATGAAGAAGTTCGGCCAATAAACCGTCGTCCCGAGTAACGCGATGATGGCCGTGAGGTAGCCGACGTCGCTCTCTAAGGCTGGCATGAGGCCGGCGACGACGTCACCGACGGGAATGTCGAGACCGAGCAGCAGGAGGCCGTAGGACGCGAAGACGGTGATCACCATCGCGGCGATCGCGCCCTCGATGCGTTCGTACACGCGCAACTCGACGAGGGCGATTCCGACGCCGCTCGCGAGCAGGATGCCGATAATGACGTTGTCCAGCCCGGGAACGAGCCAGGCTAACGCCGCGCCGGCGATCGCGTAATTCGCGATGGACCAGAACGCGCTCATCAACGCCATCGCGATGATGACTAATTGTCCGCTCGGACCGGGAAGTCGGTCGACGATATAGTCGGTCAGCGGTTCTCGAGAGACGGCCAGCCGCGCGGACATGTCGTGGAGTGCGATATCGATGAGAAACGCCAGCGGGAGCACCCACAGGAGTGCGAACGCAAAGTTCGCGCCAGTATCTGCAAGAATGTAGACCGAGCCAGCACCGAAGACGTTTGCTGCGAACAATACTCCGAGACCGTACGATTCCAATAAATCCGAAATCCGCGACTGTACGCCACCGATTTCGTAATTTCTACTCGCCATCGAGAACCACCTCGACACCGCGAACTTGGATGTTGACAGTTGCGACAGCGACAGATCGTTGGACCATGTCAGACTAATCAGGTATGAGCGGGGAGTGGGTTCGGCCTGCAACAGCCACTGCTGTGTGAATGACCTGTGAGTGTGCGCGACGTATCATTTCGACTATCAGCAGAGACGGCTCGAGCGTGCCACTCTGATCAGATCGCCCCCAATACGGGGGGAGAAGAAACAGTACAGTTACGCGAGCAGTCGAGAACGTTGACCGTCGACTATCGGTTGTCTTCCTCGAGCGCCAAATAGATCCGCGTTAGGCCTCGAGTGCCAGTCCTGATTTCGCCAGTGCGTCGTCCGTCGAGAGATCGTGATGAACGACGCCGGAGACGGCGTTTGCGATCGCTTGAGGATTCTCGTGTTGGAAGATCGATCGACCCATCGAGACGCCAGCACCACCGGCGTCCATCGCCCCGCGTACCATTTCGATGGTCTGTCGGTCGGTACCTCTCGAGCCACCGGCGATGACGACTGGGAGTCGAGTCGACTCACAGACGTGCTCGAAGCTATCTGCGTCGCCGCTGTAGCCCGTTTTGACGATATCCGCGCCGAGTTCCTCCGCGAGCCGGACGGCGTGACCGAGCGCGTCGGGATCCGCGGAGTCGATGTCGGGGCCACGCGCGTAGGCCATCGCGAGCACTGGCATGCCCAGGCGCGTCGCCTGCTCGGTTACGTCGGCGAGTTGGGTGATCTGGTCGGGTTCGTGATTCGATCCGACGTTGATATGAAAGGAGACGGCGTCAGCACCGACTCGAACGGCTTCCTCGACGGTTCCGGTCAACCGTTTCTCGTTCTCGTCGGGACCGATCGCCGTCGATCCATTGAGGTGGACGATGTAACCCTTGTCGTTTTTGTGTTCGTGAACGCGGGGTGCGATGCCCTTCTGCGTGAGGACCGCGTCCGCACCGCCGCTGGTGACACCGTCGATCGTCGATTCGATGTCTTTGAGCCCCTGTACGGCACCGATCGTAGTGCCGTGATCCATCGGAACGATCACGTAGGAGCCGTCTGTACCGATTCTGTCGAGTCTGGCGTCGATTCCTGTGGTAGTCATTGCGAGTGTGTAGCAAGCTTGCAGTTATGGCTGTTCTGGTTCCGGTGTATCTTCCGTATCGTTCGTGAGGGTCTCGCCTCCCCGAAGTGCGCCGCGTTTGAGCTCCCGGGCTTTGGCCTCGAGAGCGTCGGCCGCAGGGGCAGCACCCGCCGAACCGTGTTCGGCAACGATGTCGACGAGCGCGCTGCCCACGATGACGCCGTCGGCATCGGCTTCGATGATCTCGGCCGCGTGGTCGCCCTCGCTGACGCCGAAGCCGACGGCCTTGGGCACGTCGTAGTCGTCGAGTCGCGAGAGGCTGTCGTGGGTCGCGTTCGAGACGTCTGCGCGCGCGCCGGTCGTCCCGAGGCGAGCCTGCACGTAAGCGAAGCCCGACACCTGCGACATGATTCGCTCGAGGCGTTCGCCTTCGGTCGTCGGCGCGACGATGAAGACGAGGTCGAGGCCGTGATCGTCACAGGCCTCGCGGAGGGGATCGGCTTCCTCGGCGGGGAGGTCCGGAACGATGATCCCCGAGAGTCCGGTCTCGGCGGCGCGCTCGACGAAGGGCCGGACGGCCGCAGACGGCCCGTACTGCAGGATCATGTTGTAGTACGTCATCACCAGCAGCGGCGCCTCCGTGTCGAGGTCGTCGATCAGTTCGAAAAAGCCCTCGGGCGTCGTTCCAGCCTCGAGTGCGCGGTTGATCGCAGCCTGAATCGTCGGCCCCTCGGCGATCGGTTCCGAGAAGGGAAGGCCCAGTTCGATCAGGTCCGAACCGCCGCGGTCGAGGGCCTCGACGTACGCTTTGGTGTCCTCGAGCGACGGGTCGCCCGCCGTGATGTACGTGATGAGGGCGGGGTGGTTCTCTCGAATGGCGGCTTCGACGTCGCTGTCGTACTCGGACGCCGTCGAATCGCCGCTCATCCGTCGAACACCTCCACGTCGGGGGCTGCCTCAAGATCACGCTTTTCGGTCTCCTCCAACACAGTCTCCAGATCCTTGTCGCCCCGGCCGGAGACGTTGACGACGACGAGGTCGCCGAGGTCTTCGTGCGCCTCTTCGAGATAGCCCAACGCGTGACTCGACTCGAGTGCGGGGATGATCCCCTCGAGTCGCGACAGTCGGTGAAAGCCCTCGAGTGCGGCCTCGTCGTCGACGCTCACGGGGGTAACCCGTCCGCTGTCGACGAGGTGCGAGAGTTCGGGACCGACGCCCGCGTAGTCGAGTCCGGCACTCACGCTGTGTGATTCCATGATCTGGCCCTCCTCGCTCTGTAACAGCTTCGTCATCGCGCCGTGAAGCACGCCGTTCGTCCCCGTCGACAGCGTCGCCGAGTTCGGGGCGACAGCGTTCTCGGCGTCGATCTCGAGGCTCGAGCCGCCGGCCTCGACTGCGTACAGTCCCACGTCTTCGTCTCGCGGACTCCGTCCGCTCGATTCATTCGCGAACCGTGGGTCCGCGCAGTCCGGCACGAACTCGTGGAACGCACCCATCGTGTTCGACCCGCCGCCGGCGCAGGCGACGACGCTGTCGGGGAGTCGACCCGCCTGCTCGCGGATCTGCTCGCGGGTTTCTCGCCCGATAACGGCCTGAAAGTCACGAACCAGTTTCGGGAACGGGTGGGGCCCGACGACCGATCCGATGACGTAGTGGGTTCGTTCGACCGTCGTCGCCCAGTCGCGCATCGTCTCGTTGATCGCCTCCTTTAGGGTTCCGCTGCCGGCCTCGACGGAGTTGACCTCGGCCCCGTTCATCCGCATCCGGTAGACGTTCGGGCGCTGGCGGTTGACGTCTGTTCGACCCATGTAGATCTCACAGGGCATCTCGAGGTGGGCCGCGGCCATCGCCGTCGCGGTGCCGTGTTGGCCCGCGCCGGTCTCGGCGACGATTCGCTCTTTGCCCATGTACTTCGCGAGCAGGACCTGCCCGAGCGCGTTGTTCAGCTTGTGTGCGCCGCCGTGGACGAGATCCTCGCGTTTGAGGTAGATCTCGCGGTCGTAGCGCTCGCTCAATCGATCCGCGCGCTGGAGCGGCGTCGGCCGGCCGCCGAACTCGCGCATGCGCTCGCGGAACTCATCCATGAAGCCGTCTTCGTTGTTCAATACGTAGCGCTCGTAGGCGTCCTCGAGTTCCTGGACGGCCGGCATCAGTGCCTCGGGGACGTACTGGCCACCGTAGTCGCCGAAGGTGGCGTCGCTGTCGCGCTCTCGGTTTCGTTCGTGGTCGTGGTCGCTCGTGCTCATCTCTCGTCTCCGTGGCTGTCTGGGTCGTCGATCATTCGTCTTCCTCCGTCGCGGTGACCAGCCGTCGGGTGTTCTCCGTCACGTCACTGTCACCCGCGCCGTGGTCCATGATGGCGCTGCCGACCAGGAGGGCGTCGGCACCCGCCTCGCGCATTCGCCGAACATCGTCTGGCGAGGAGACGCCACTTTCGGCGATCAACGTTACGTCGTCAGGGACGTGGGGCGCGACGGACTCGAAGGTTTCGAGGTCGACCTCGAGTTTCGCCAGATCGCGGTTGTTGACCCCGATGATGTTCGCCCCGGCTGCGAGCGCGTCCTCGAGTTCCTCCTGGTCGTGGACCTCGACGAGCGCCTGGAACCCTCGCTCTCGAGCCGCGACGACGAGTTCCTCGAGGTCAGCGTCAGACCTCGACGTATTCTGACTCGCTCGCGAATCGTTCGATTTCTGATCGCCGACGAAGCGTGCGATGAGCAAGGCGAGGTCGGCTTCGACGACGTCGAGTTGGTCCTCGCGGACGAGGAAGTCCTTGCGAAGCACGGGGACCGAAACGGCCTCTCGGACTCGCGTCAGTGACTCGGATGAGCCACCGAAGTGCGTCGGCTCGGTGAGGACGGAAATCGCCGCTGCGCCACCCTCGACCATCGCCCGGGCCAGTTCGACCGGGTCGTCCGAACGCGTCCCGTCGGCTGTCGGGCTCGTCGGCTTTACCTCCGCGATTATTGGCACGCGACCGTCCGCCTCCGCTCGCGCCAGCGCGTCGGGTAACGAGCGCGCGTCGACGTCGACGGGGGCGTCACCACCCGGGCGCTCTCTGGCGGCCTCGAGGATCGACGCCACCGCCGGAGCGAGCTCCGTTTTGGAGTTCATTATTGTACATCGACGTACTCATATGTACAAAAGGCTTCCGCCATCGTCGCGAACGAACGGGCGTCCAGCGGACGCGGGACGTGGTCGTGCCGGACGAATCCGGCTGCTAACGGGTGATCAGTCCGATCGTCGATCGGCGACTCGTTCATCGCGTCAGTCGATAGTGATCGACCGGCGATTATTCAACCCCGCATCACCTAGGCCCACGTATGGAGGACGTCACGGACGCAGGAATCTACGCGCGCGAGTCAACGTATCTCGACCGATACGTCCAGCTCGGTGCCGCGAGCGGCCGGGTCTTGAGCGTCTCGTTTCCCACGACCCCCGACGCGGACGCCGAAGACGAACACCCCGTCCTCGAGGAGATATTCGAATACCTCGACGGTCTCGAGGAGGTACGCTTCGACGATATTCAGATCGCGTTGACCGTGCCGACCGACCAGCGGGCCGTCCTCGAGCAGGTTCGCGAGATCCCCTACGGCGACCAGGTGAGCGTCGAGGCGCTCGCGCGGATGACTCCCGAACTGGACCCGGAGGACGAAGACGACATTATCCTCGTCCGAACCGCCTTAGATGAGAATCCGGCCCCGCTTTTGATCCCGGACCACCGCGTTCGTGACGGTCCGAGTGCTGCACCGCCGACCGTCGAACAGAAGCTCCGGTCGCTCGAGGAACTCTAAACCGCCCTTACCCGACGGAAACATCTCTCCTCACTCGGCGTACCAGACCGCATAGAGGTACAACCCGATGCCGGCGAAGACGACGATGGACGAGACCTGATCGAGGACGAGAACGCGCGTGAAGAGGTAGCCAAACTGGAACATTCCGCCGGCCACGAGACAGACGGCTGCCCCGAGCAGCGCCGGCGATGTCGTCGTCTCTCTCGTCTGGATGAACAACACCGTCCCGACGCCGATGGCGATTACCCCGAAAACGAACTCCGCTGCGAGAATCGCCAACGGCTCGCCCGCGCTTTGCCCGTACAAGAGGAGCGCGAAGTACCCGAGTATGCCGTAGAAGATCGCCCGATACACCGCGTCCGGAATCGCTTCACGTGTATCCATACTGAATTCGAACAGGTCCGTCCTCTTAGCCTTCGAGGATTCGCGCCCACTCGAGTTCGAATCCCTCGTGGACGACGAACTCGAAGGCGTTGATCAGGTAGTGTGCGACGACGACGACCAGAAAGCTCCCCGTGACGACGAAAATCGCCGCGAGGACGAATCCGAGCGCGCCCGTCACGACGATACCGACCGACCCCTGAATACCGTGTCCCACCGCGAACGCGACGGAGGAGACGATGGCGAGGAGCCACGGCGAAACGCCGAACCCGGCTTCCATCGCGCCGATCATCGCGGCCCGAAAGAGCAGTTCCTCGAAGATTGCGATGATCGGCAACACGACGACGAGCAACACGCCCCACTCCGTCACCGAGTCCGGACCTAACAGCTCTCGCAGTTCCTCGTCGTGATCGAATCCGAAGCGCGTGGCCAGCGCCGCAGCGACTTCGTTCGCCACGTAGAGGCCGATTCCGAAGACCGTTCCCAACAGGAGCCCCTGCTCGAGGTAACGCCACGAGAACTCGATCCCGAGTGCGTCGGCAGGAATTCCTGTGTAGATCACCGCGCCCAGTAAGACGAGCGCGAACAGCCCCTGCGAGAACGCCACGTTCGCCAGCAACGCCATCGTCGACAGCGATCTGGGATCGACTTGCGCTGGCTCACCGGAGGCCGATTCGGCGTCGGTGTGACTCGATGGCCGTTCGTTCTCACCTGGGGGACTCGCGTCCGAATCCGCCTCGAGCGAGGACGTTTCCGACGGAGGGAGGTTCCCAGGGGTCGGCGAATCCGCGGGAGTCTGAATGGCTTCGGTTCTATCGGATACCGTCGACTGGCGAGTGTCGGAGTCGGAGTCAGAGTTAGAGTTAGAATCAGGGTCAGAGTCGGAGTCGGAACCCTCGAAAGCGTCCTGCGTCAACTGCGATAAAACGAGCAACACGACGAGGACGACGCCCGTAATCCCGGCGAACGTCGCCCACGCAGTCATCTATTGTGGGTTCGGGTTCGAGCCGCTGGCGGAGCCGACGGCACCCTGACCGCCTTCGAACGCCGAGCCGGTAATCGATTTGAGGCGATCGACCAGCGAGTCTTTCTTCGGCTCGCCCTCGAGGGCGACGTCTAACACTTCGCTGATGTTCGAACACGGGATGATCTCGATCATCTCTTCGTACTCCTCCTCGATCATCACGTCCTGTTCGTTCGCCTCGGGGATGATAACCTTGCTACAGCCGGCTTTCGCCGCAGCCTCGATCTTGTGGGTGACTCCCCCAACGGGGAGGACGTCCCCGCGAACCGAGAGCGAACCGGTCATCGCAATCGACTGATCGACCGGAATGTCCTCGAGTGCGCTGATGACGGCCGTCGCCACCGTGATGGAGGCGGAGTCGCCGTCGACGCCCTGTTGGCCGGCCTGGACGAACTGGATGTGGATGTCCTTCTCCGAGAGGTCGACGTCCGAGAACTTCTTGATGATCGCGGAGACGTTCTGGACGGATTCCTCGGCCATTTCTTTGAGCTGTCCCGTGGCGATGACCTGTCCACCGCCCTGTGCGGGGGCGATTTCAGCCATGACGGGGAGCATGATCCCGGAGTCCTCGCCCATGACGGCGAGCCCGTTGACGCGGCCCTCGACGCCGTCGTCGGTGACCTGTAGTTCGTAGTCCTTGCGCCGCTCGATGTAGTCGTCGGCGAGTTGTTGCTCGATCGACCGGGAGCGGCTCTTGGCCTGCAACACGTCGTCGCGTGTCGTGTATTCGCGGTCCTCGGAACGGGCGATGTCACCCGCGACGCGGACGAGACCGCCGAGGTCCCGGAACAGGAGCGTCAGGTGATCCTTCCGGCCCGCCCGGCGCTTGGCCTCGAGGATAAGCTCCTCGACGGCTTCGCGCTCGAAGTGTGGGAGACGTCCATCGCGTTCGACCTCCTGGGCGATGAAGCGGGCGTACTTGCGCCGCATCTCGGCCGTGTCCTCGATGGTGTCGTCCATGTACACTTCGTACCCGTATCCCTTGATCCGCGAGCGCAGTGCGGGGTGCATGTTCTCCATCGCGTCGAGGTTCCCCGCGGCGATCATGATGAAGTCACAGGGGACGGGTTCGGTCTGGACCATCGCGCCCGAGGAGCGCTCGGACTGGCCTGTGATGGCGAACTCGCCCTCCTGAATCGCGGTCATCAGCTTCTGCTGGGTGCGGACGTCGAGCGTGTTCATCTCGTCGACGAACAACACGCCCTTGTTAGACTGGTGAATCGAGCCGGGTTCGACGCGGTCGTGGCTCGGCGTCTCCATCCCACCGGACTGGAACGGGTCGTGGCGGACGTCACCGAGCAGTGCACCGGCGTGGGCACCGGTTGCGTCCTCGAACGGCGCGGTGCGCTGATCGCCGTTGTTGACGATCATGTTCGGAACCATCGCGTCCGTGCCGCGGGACGTGTAGCGGAAGATCAGCCAGACGATACCTGCGGCGATGATGCCAAGCAGGATACTGGTCGGGCTGAGCAGCGTGTAGCCGATAATGATCGCGATGATGACCCACATCAAGATCGAGCGCATCTGGTTTCGCTTGCGCGCTTCTTCCTTGTGGGCGTCGATAATCTGTTCACCCTTCCCGGCGGGGACGGTTCGGACCTTCGGCTCGTTGCCGTCGTCCGGATTGTGGTAGACTAAGACATCCTGAAGATCCTCTCGCGGGAGCAACTGGCTCATCGCCTTCGCCAGCATCGACTTCCCGGTACCCGGGGAGCCAATCATCATCACGTGTCGGCGCTGCTTGGCCGCTTTGATAATGATGTCTCGTGCTTCGTCCTGACCGATGACCTGGTCGACGAGCCGGTCTGGGACCTCGATATCGGCGGTCGAATCGACTTTGAGCCCGCCGAGAAGATCGTCTTCGGCGTTCTCTTCGTCTACTTCGACACCCGGATCGACTTCGACCGTGCTCCCGAGGTCTTCGACAGTTTCGATGTCGTCTTCTGCTTCCTCGGTCGTCGAATCCGACTCGAGTTCGTCGTTCGGGTCCGCGATCGGATCGTCGAACTCGTCACTATCGTCGAGTTCGCCGGTATCGGCGTTCGAATCGTCGATATCGTTGCGTTGGTCATCGTCGTCGACGTCGTCGCGCCGGTCACCTTCTTCTTCGAGGAGCGACCGTTCTCCCTGACGATCCGACGCCGGCTCCTCATCGCGGGGCCGTGACTGAGTCTGGTCTGACTCAGGCTCAGCGTCGGGTTCGTCTTTGGGAGGATCGTCAACGTTCGTATCGTTGCTCATAGAACTCTGTTCAGTACCTGATTCGAAGGGACTGGCACTGATATACTTTCTCCATGCGGCGGATAGCAAAAACTCCAGATATACGGGGACTCGACTGCTATAAACCCGGGTCAGCGTTTCCCGTCGGTTCGATTCAGCGATGAGATCTCCAACTTATGTGCAGTGATAACACACTGAACTATTCTACACGTGTAACTCGCTTTAGTCGCTCGCAACTGTTGGGAAACTCGCCACGCTTAAGCATACCGCCCGAGGAATTTCCCGCATGAGCAGGGGGTTTTACATCGGGCGTTTCCAGCCGTTCCACAACGGCCACCTCAGTATGATCGAGCAAATTGCCGAGGACGTCGACGAACTCGTCCTCGGGATCGGCAGCGCCGACGACTCGCACACGGTCCGAAACCCGTTCACGGCCGGCGAACGGATCATGATGATCACGAAGTCACTGGTCGAGTTCGACCTCGTCACCTACGCCGTCCCAATCGAGGACCTCGAGCGGAATTCGGTCTGGGTGAGCCACGTCCAGAGTATGAGCCCGGACTTCGACGTCGCCTACTCGAACAATCCACTCGTCATCCAACTCTTTCGCGAGGCCGGCATCGAAATCCGACAATCACCGATGTTCAATCGCGAGGTCTTAGAGGGGACTGAGGTCCGTGAACGGATGATCAACGACGGTGACTGGAAGACGCTCGTCCCCGAAGCCGTCGTCGACGTCGTCGACGAGATGAACGGGATCGAACGCCTCCAGATGATCAGCGATTCGGACTCGAACGGCGCTTGATATTCCACTCCACCTGAAGGCGAAGGAATCTCGAGCGGTGGACGCCCACGACTCAAACGATCAGCGGCCGAAATACGTCGATTGGCGAGCGTATTTCATTTCTGTGACCGCCTCATACCGTCGGCTATGATCACGCTCGCATCGGATTTTGGGACGCCGTACCCCGCGGCGATGAAAGGCGTCCTGGCCCGACGAACGGATGCCCGATTGGTCGACGTCGCACACGACTTTCCGCGACAGGACGTGCGAGCGAGTGCCTTCTGGCTTCGAGAAGTGCTCCCCTACTTTCCGCCAGCGACACACCTCGTGGTCGTCGACCCCGGCGTTGGAACCGATCGACGGGCGATCGTCGTCCGTGCTGGCGAACACCTCCTCGTCGGTCCCGACAACGGCGTACTCTTGCCAGCCACACGACGACTCGCCGATAGCGGTCGTGACGGAGACACCGACGTCGACTACGAGTGCTACGTGATCGACGAATCCGCCCTCGAGTCGGCCGAGCCTGCCGGAACCAATACCGGCACGATTGCGAACGGTCCGGACGCGACGGCACTCTGCCCGAGCGAGGACGATACTGGCCGCCCCGACGGTCCTGCCAGTGCGACCTTCCACGGCCGGGACGTCTTTGCCCCCGCCGCGGGCGAGGTCCACGAAACTGGACTCGAGGGAGTCGCCGACCTCGAGTGGCTCACACCGCTCGTCGACGACCCCGTCGACTGTCGTCTTCCAGAACCGACGCTCGAGGACGAACGCGCGGCGGGTGAAGTGCTGGCCGTCGACGACTTTGGGAACGCGATCACGAACGTTCCCGGCGGATTTCTCACAGGGTGTGACCACGTGAGCGTAAACGACGAGGTCGTCCCTGTCGGCGAGACGTTCGCATCCGTTCCGGTCGGTGAGCGACTCGCGACCGTCGGCAGCCACGGCTACGTCGAACTCGACGTAAATCAGGGCCGTGGCGACGAGGCGTTCGGCCTCGAGGGTGGGAAGCAGGTGACGCTCGAGACGACTGAAGACGACTGAGACGGAACCGAAAGCGCCGCTCCGGGACCGGATCGTCCTTATCCGATGCTCGACGCCGACCGTCGTTCGCGCAGGTGATGATCGGGGTCGATGACGATCTCGCCATCGGCGTAGACGGTAATTCGACACGACGCGTACCGAAAGCCAACCGATCCACTCGATGTACGCGGGTCAATTTCGTCCCAGTGGCTCACGAGACCGTTCAACGCGTCTGGATCAACCCGTCTCGAGAGCGACTCGAGATCCTCGGTTTCGACACCGAGTATCGACGAGACGGCGAGAACGAGCGCTGTACTTACTGGTTCGTAATCACTGGTCTGGCACCAGACGTGATACGTCCCCCGACTGTCGTCGTAGTACACCGGACGCCCGGTCTGTTCGTTGACCTGCGTCAGGCGATCTCGAGTGGTTTTGGACATGATACAGGATACAATTATGTGTGTTAACACTTAACATTATTGGCTGCAGGTAACTCCTTTCTGTTGAAATATCTTGTACCGTGTACGATTACTGACTGATCGATTATCGGTGTGCTTCGACGTTACCGCGCAGAAAAACGGTAGAAAACTGACTCGGCGTCGTTATTCGGCGGCGATGACGTCGTCGATGCGGACAATCATCGTTGCGGCTTCGGTCGCACTCTCGACAGCTTCACGCTTGACGTCTGCCGGGTCGACAACGCCGTACTCGAGCGGGTCGTCGATGGTGACGTCCTCGCCGTCGGTAATCAGGCCTGCGCGACCCTCGGACTCGTGGGCGGAACGAAGGTCCACGAGCGCGTCGATTGGGTCCTGGCCGGTGTTCGCCGCGAGCGTTCGGGGGACGATATCGAGGGCGTCGGCGAAGGCCGTCACGGCGAGTTGTTTGCGGCCTTCGATACCCGCTGCCTCCTGACGGATCTTGTCCGCGATGGCGATCTCAGTCGCACCGGCACCGGGAACGACTTCGCCGGAATCGAGCGCCGTCGCGACGACGTCCAGTGCGTCACCGATCGCTCGCTCGAGTTCGTCGACGACATGTTCTGTCCCACCGCGGACGAAGACCGTGACGGTCTCTGCGGCCGCGCCGCCTTCGATGAACGCGAGGTCGTTGTCGCCGTAGTTCGCCGAGCGAACTCGGTCTGCCTCGCCGAAGTCGGACTCCTCGAGGTCGTCGAGCGCACCGACTCGCGTCGCACCGGTCGCGGAGACGACGTCTTTCGCGTCGCTGCTACCGATGTTTTCGAAGAGCAAGATGCCCTCGCTCGCGAGATAGGAACTGACGCGGTCGTCGACGTCGTCGGTCGTGATGACGACGTCAGCACCGCTTTCGGCGACCGTTTCCGCGTAGCCACGGACCTCGCTCTCCTCGGCGTCGATCGCCGTGTTGAGCTGGTCGATGGAGTCGATAGCGTACTCGGCATCGAGCTCTCCCGTACGGACGCCGAGTTCGACGTCGAGCACGGCAATCGAGGCATCTTCGATCTCCGCAGGCATGCCGTCGTGGGCAGGCTCCTCGTCGAAGACGATTCCGGGAACGAGCTCCGTCGCGTTCGAGGAGGCTCCGACCTGGGTGTGAACGGCGACGTTGTCGCGGGCGACTGCCGCGTCGGTTTCGACGTGGCGAATCGCTTCGACGACCGTTTCGGCCAGCGACGCTGCAGTGAGGCCGCCGGTGCCCTTGCCGGTCATGCTCGACTCGGCGACTTGTTTGAGCACGTCGTCGTCGACGCCGTCCTCGTTGACCTGCTCGGCGATTGCCTCGAGTGCGATTTCGGACGCCTCGTGATAGCCTTCGACGATCGTCGTCGCGTGAACGTCCTGTTCGATGAGGTCTTCGGCTTCACCGAGGAGGTTCCCGGCGACGACCGCAGCCGTCGTCGTTCCGTCCCCGACTTCTTCCTCTTGGGAATCGGCGACTTCGACGATCATCTGGGCTGCAGGGTGTTCGATGTCCATCTCGTTGAGAATCGTCGCTCCGTCGTTGGTGATGACGACCTCTCCACCGGAGTCGACGAGCATCTTGTCCATCCCACGGGGGCCGAGTGTCGTCCGTACCGCTTCCGCCACGGCCTTCCCGGCCATGATATTCGACGACTGGGCATCGCGACCCTGCGTTCGCTGACTATCCTCGCTCATGATAAACATCGGCTGTCCGCCCATGCGTCGCTGTTGTGCCATAATTGAATCCTCACTAACTATGTCGTCAGCACTTCTATATAAATATTACGCTCCAGAACCCCTCCCGTCTGGCGATTGCTCGCTCGACTCAACGCCGCGAGTCGTCGCCACTCGAGTCCCTCGTGGCCGGTAGCAAAATATGGGTCGGCTAGAAAGTCCCGGCAGGGATGCTGGAACTCGAACACGGATTTCGCGTCGTCGACGTCTATGCGGGACTGCCACCGGATGGGGCGTCTCCCGGCGGAAGGGACTTCACGAGTACCCCGGATCGACTCGAGCGAGAGATGCACCAAGCGGGAATCACCAGATCGGTCGTCTTTCCGCCGGCGAGTGCCGACACGAGTTACGTCGGTGCGAACAACGGCGTCGCCCGCCACAGCGTCGACCGGCCGTTTATCGCACTCGCTCGAATCAACGGAACACGACGACCAGGAACCTCCTCGACCGGACGACTCCGAAACGCCGTCAGTAGCCCAAACCCGTATCACACGACTCCGGACGATATCGAAAAGTACGCCTACGACGACCGATTCCACGGCTTCGTCATCGATCCCAGCGTTGACGACTACCCCGACGAAGCCGTCCTCGAGACGCTCGAAACGGTCGGACTCCCCGTTCTCGTCTGCGGCAATGGTGACGTTCGTCCCGCTCACCTCGAAGCCACCCTCCTCGAGCGATCGTTTCCCGTCGTCGTCGCACACTTCGGCGGCTACCCCCTCGAGCGCCCGCGCATGCACGAGATGATAACGTTACTCGAGCGCTACGACGAGTGCTACGTCGAGACGAGTTTCGTCCAGTATCGCGAGGTTCTCGAGCGCGCGCTACTCGAACACCCGGATCGCGTGCTCTTCGGCAGCGGCGTTCCAGCCCGTCACCCAAACGTCGCCGTGATGGAAATCCTGACGCTCGACGTCTCCGAGGACAAACTCTGGCGTGTCTTTTCGAAGAACGCCTGTCGCGTGTTCGAGGCCCTGTCTCCAGCGGGGAACGGTAGCAGGCACCCCTCTCAGTTAGCAGACTCCCTTCTCACGAGTGGGACACGCACTGGACGAGCTCACCGCTGTCGAACCGACGAGAGTACTCTCAAAAAATCGACCGTGGACGCCCGATCAACCGATGTACCGAAGATCCTCGTCGGTCGGCACGTCCATCTGCTGTTGTTGCTGTTGTTGTTCCATCTCCTGAATCTTGCCGATCACGTCCTCCATCTCGTCTGCGCGCTCGTCGAGCGAGTCGTACTCGAGATCGAACTCGAGGAGTTCCTCGAGTACCTCGAGCACTGCGCGTGCACTCTTCGGATCGACGAGATAGCCACTGGTTTCGCCCATCAGACAGGCCGCGTCGAATCCGCGGCGCTCGCCCAATCCGAGTAAGAGTCCCGACACGCCGACGATCCCACCAGCGGGTTCGTCCTCGCGAAACTCGACACCGGCGTCCTCGAGTTCCTCGAGCAGCGACTCGTCGCTAACGGCGCCGATGACGGCGTACTCGTCGATGAGTTCGCCAGTCGGAACACCGCCGAGTGCGTACACCTCGCTCACGCCGAACTCCTCGGCGATATCGAGAAACGCGTTAGTCAACGTGTAGTGGCCCTCGTTCGTCTGGGCCTGGTGATCGCCGGTCAAAACGAGTAAATCCCTGCCGTCGGGAACCGAGACGGCGTGTAGTTCCGCACAGGTGAGTTCGGCAACGCCGTCCTCGAGACTCACCTGCGGTGGAAACTCTTCGGAGTACACTCGGCGGACGAGCGTACTGTCGCCCTCGAGTTCTTCGAGCAGGTGTTCGACGGCGAGACTCCCGACGTGTCCGACGCCCGGCAGTCCCTCGACGAGGACAGGGTCGGTGAGGTCGGCCTCGGCGACTGCATCGATCTCGAGTTCGTCCATACCGTATCAGCGCCGGCGACGTTTAAGAGCGCGTCGGTACTCTCCGTGTGGATCGTTCGGATCGAACGGCGCAGGCGCGGTATTCTCGGTCTCGCTCCCACAGTCAGGACACGTCTCAGAAAGCGTGTACACCGGGCGGTCGTGTGCGTCGCGCCACGCCGAACACACCCGGATGTCCGATTTCATGGCTTACTCGTCGTCGGTTCGTCGATCGCGGTGGTACTCGCCGTCGCCACCTTCACCTTCGATCGCGGTGATCGCTCGCTGTGCGCTCTCCTCGAGGTGGGATTCGGCGGTCTTGTAGTTCGGCGCACGAACTTTGATTCGATACTCCGGTGCACCGACGTAGCTCACCTCGAGGTCGACTTCCTCGGGGACCTCGCCGTTTCCTTCGGCGGCCGCAAGCGCCTCGCGAATGCCGTCGACGCCACTTGGCGAGGCGTTCTCGAGGTCGACGTAGCCGGTGACGTTGACGTACGGAACCGAGACGTTTTCGCGAGCAGTCTCGACGAGCGAGTCGATTTCGTCGTCGGAGAGATCGGTGTCCTCGAGTGCTTCGACACCGTGGATCGCCGCCTGCTTGAAGCCGTTGTAGAGGCTGCCGTGGGCCGCGATCAGTTCGTTCGCGATTGCGGTGTAGGTCTCGTCGTCGGCGTCCTCGCCGAGGGCGATACCCATCCAGTTGTCTGCCTTTTGCTCGTTTTTCCACTCCTGAATCTTGTCGGAGCGCTGGTGGTCGTTGACGTCTTTCAACGAGAGATCGATCTGCTGGGAACTCTCGTCGATGTCGAGGACTTTGCAGACGACGATCTGACCCTCGCGGACGTGGTCGCGGACGTTTTTGATCCATCCGCTCGCGACCTCGGAGATGTGAATCAGGCCGCGTTTGTCCTGATACTCCTCGAGATCGACGAAGACACCGAAGTCTTCGATCTCGTCGATCTTACCGACGACGAGTTCGCCGGGTTCGGGCCAGCCGCTGTATTTCATCGTGACTCGACAGTTTCTAAGATCTCGTGTTCGATCTCGGCTTTGCCGCCGGTCGGTCGCGCGAGCGTCGTGCCACAGACGGCACAGGCGACCTCCGAGGAGGCTTTGCCGAAGACGGTCTGTTCGTTCTCGCAGTCACTGCATCGGACACTGTAGAAATTTCCTGCCATTGGAATCACTCCTGGAACTCGAGTCGGCCGGCGCGCCATCCCTCGCGGAGGTGGGCCTTGCCACATTCGCCACAGCGGTACTTGAGGTCGGTTTTCTTGGTTGGCTTCTCGCCACCAGGAACCTTCGAGAAGCGACCGGAGTTACCGATCGTTGCGCTGTTGCGTCGCGTACGGCGAGCGTCCCATTTCATTCCGCTGGAACGGCCGGATCGGGCCTTCTCGACTTCGTGCTCGTGGTGTTCGTTACAGTGCGGGCAGTACGTGTTGAATCGGCGTGGCATCTGCATTGTTAATTCACTTGGCGTGGGGTAGGGCAGCACTGTTTAAAACCCGTTTGGTTCGCTCTCGTGCCGGGAGTTCCTCGTGGGCTCGGAGTGAGCGTTTTGTGTACACGATCGTGCGTAGTGAGTGCGTCTCGAGGACCCCTTCGAAGCGTTTAATCGGCTCTCCTGTGAAGGAAGAGGTATGAAGCGCCTCATCATTCACGGCGATCCGGGCATTCGGAAGGGGGCTATCGTCGAGTACGACGGCGAGGAACTGGTCTGCTTCGGGATCAACCGCAACGGCGAGTGGCACGGTCCCGAAACCGTCCAGTTGTGGTGTACCGTCGGGAGCGAAGACGAGTACGAGGACTTCGAAAAGCGAAATTTCACCCCGCACTTCCTCGACGTCGAACGCGTCGACGCCGGCGACGTCACCGTCGTTCGGCCGTCGGCCGATCTCGCGATCTGACTCGAACTTGCTGACGCCGGGCGACGTTCCCTTCTCTCCGTCGGTTTCCGGTCGTCGACCTCGAGCCGTACAATCTATGCGTACTGTAACCCCTCTCCGACACTTCTCCGGACACGTCGTCGTCTTTCGCCGGCGCGTCGTTTCACTTCGGAACCACTTACCAAACGGAACCGTTTTGCACGTCGATATCGGACAACGCCGTCTCGATGACACGCAAACCTGTCGGCGAATCGCAACACGGATACGGATGCCGAAGCCAGTGGTCGATACGGCCGACGCACCACACCGCATCGTCACGCGAGCCTATCGAGGTAGTATATGACCCAAAATTCGCTCTCTGAGGCGATTCGGACGCGCTTTCGAGCGCTGTGTTCGGCATCGCGATTCACCCAGTTCGCCGGCGTCGGATTCGTCGGCGCGGCGGTAGACAACCTCGTTCTCATCTTGTTGGTCGAACTGACGGTTCTCGGCCCGCTCTCCGCGAAAGTCATCTCGTGGGAGCTGTCGATCGTCGTCATCTTTCTGATTAACGAGTGGTGGACCTTCGCCGACTACGGATCGATGACACCTCGAGCGTTCGGTACCCGATTCGTTCGCTCGAACGCGGTCCGATTCGGAGGCTTTCTGGTGACGATGTTGGTCCTCGCCGTGCTGGTCGAATGGTTCGACGTCTGGTACGTCGCAGCGAATATCATCGGCACCGGAATCGGTTTCTTCGTCAACTACACCTGCGAGAGCCTCTATACGTGGAAAGTCCACCGGGACTAACGGTAGAAACCCCCATACGGCAGTTGAATCACAACCCTTATCTAGCACACTCGGTTATGAAGTGATAGCGGGATGGGATAGCCAGGAGATTCCGGCGGGCTCATAACCCGCAGACCGGTAGTTCAAATCTACCTCCCGCTATGTTTTGGCGCGAACAAGTACGTGAGCGCCATCCATAGCATGAAGGAGATTTGAATCAGGGAACAGCTCTGCTGTGACCGTAGTTCAAATCACCCTCCAGGTACTTTTCGAGACGAACAATAACAGTAGATAGTAGCACTGTTTCGTTATTTAGAATCACACCTGAAACGGAATTCGGCAGTTCGATAACTACAGTTGCGAACTGAGCGAGAACGGGATAGAACAAAGAGCGGTTTTAACGTGACGAAGACATTTATCATTCTACTGAAAATGATGGGATATGAAGCGTCGGAAGTTCCTTGTCGGGTGTGGCTGTGTCACGTCATTGGTTCTTGCAGGCTGTCTCGGGGGCAACGACGATGAAGATCGCGACGGTGGAGGCAGCAGCGATTACCTCGTCGTTGCTGGTCCGTACGACACCGCTCCACCTAAGGCATCGACGACAAGCATTGACGATCCAAAAGTTGAGGGGCCTGTCGAGGAGGTTGTCGTCGAAGCGATCGAGACAAACAGAACGGCGACGCAGCGACTCGACGAGGCGGAACGAGAAGCGGTAACCGATCGAATCGACGAACTACCCGGATATGAGGGTGACGACGAGTTTGAGCCCGCCAGTTACGTAACTCGGAACGACGATGCGGCCGCGGTGTTCTACGAACGGGAGGACTAACGGTCACCGCCTTTTGAAGTCATTCCAATAGTAGGCTCAAAACAATGAAAGAGAAGTCTTCAATATTGGCAAACTGGCGGAATCATGTCCGTGGATGTAGTGGTGTGTAGTTTCACCAACGTAGATGTCTAAGAAGAGGGTTTTAACAGCGCCCTTCCAGTGTTTTAGCGGGAATGAACCCGAGATCGGAATCGGTCCACTCTCTGTTTTGAGCCACCGTATTCTCGAGTACAACCACCGGCAATCGGGGTCGCTGGCGAGAGGGTGACTGGGAACGAGGAAAGAAGAACGGCCTCGGGTCAGTCCCGAATCTCGATTTCGGTTCGGTCGGTCAGGCCGCGCTGCTCGCCGTTTTTACAGGCGATACTGACTTCGATGGTGTACGTTCCCGGGTCGACGGATTCCCACTCGCCCGGTGTGACCTGGATTCGCTGTGGCCACTCGCGGCGAAACCGCTTTCGCTCGCTGCGCGAAAACGAGAAGGCGTCCGGTCGCTCTGGCACCGCTCGAGGCACCCGTGAGGCTGCTTCGAGCCCGTCGACCGACCACGTCCAGACGTTCGGCGACTCGGTTCGCAATCGGACGGGAAACGGAATCCGATTGCGGAACTCGACTCCGATCCGAACCGGTTCGCCGAGTTCGTAGGTGTCTCGATTCGTCGTGACCGAGACGTCGATCGCTCGATTTCGAAGCGCCTTCGGCATGAACGCGTGACTGAACGCGTCCCAGTTGATCGTCCGACGACTGTTCTTGTCGTCGTCCGCTTTCGAGGGCGTGAAGGGTTCATCCCCGCGCTCGAGCGCTCGCGATTCGTAAATTCGTCTCATCGGTCGATTTCTGGAGCGAGTGCTTCCGGTGGTTCGTCGACGGCGTCCGCGTACGCAGCGTCGAACCGGTGGCACGCGATCGGATGGTGTTTCTCCCCCGCTTCGAGGGTCGGACGGTCCGTCTCACACGGCGTCGTAAACGCCGACTCGAGTCGTTCCCGTGCGCGCTCGATGTCGTCTGTGGCGATCTCCTCGAGCGTCTCCGAGACGATTTCTTCCGCACGCGCGTCCTGAAGTTGATGTGGAATTCCGAATTCGTCGCGAATCGCCGTCGGAACGTCCGCTGCCTCCGCAGGCTCTGAGAGGACCGACTCGAGGCCGGCTTCGGCGTCGGCGAGTCGGAGTCGCAAGGTGAACACGCTGTGGAAGGCGTCCTGGTCGAACTCGAACTCCGCTGGCGGAATGACTTTCGGACAGCGAGTGTGGAAGCGACAGCCCGATGGCGGGTCGATCGGCGAGGGAACGGTTCCCTCGAGGATGACGCGGTCGCCTTCCCACAGCGGGTCGGGTTCGGGAATCGCGGAGAGCAACGCCTCCGTGTAGGGGTGTGAGTCGCCGGAGAACACCTCCTCCGGGTCGCCGGTTTCAACGATGTTACCGAGGTACATCACGGCGATCCGATCCGCGACGTGCTCGACGACCGAGAGGTCGTGTGCGATGAAGAGATACGAGAGGTTGAACTCTTCTTGAAGCTCGTTGAGCAGGTTCAGGATCTGCGCCTGAACCGAGACGTCGAGTGCGGAAACCGGCTCGTCACAGACGATGAACTCCGGTTCGACGGCCAGCGCGCGGGCGATTCCGATCCGCTGGCGCTGCCCGCCGGAGAACTCGTGTGGATACCGGTTGGCGTGACTCGCTTTGAGGCCGACGGTCTCGAGGAGTTCTTCGACTCGTTCGTTTCGTCGCTCAGACTGCGATCGATCGTCTTCGTCGTCGCTCTCGAGGATGTCGTGGACGTCGAGCGCTTCGCCGACGATGTCGTTGATCGTCAGCCGCGGGTTCAGACTCGCGAACGGATTCTGGAAGATATACTGGATGTTCGTCCGCATATCTCGCATCTCCCTTCGCGAGAGTTCGGTCAACTCGGTGCCGCGGTATTTGACCGATCCACCTGTCGGCTCGGTGAGTTGCACGAGCGAGCGACCGAGCGAACTCTTTCCACAGCCACTCTCGCCGACAAGGCCGAGGGTCTCCCCCTCGTGAATCTCGAGGTCGACGCCGTCGACGGCCTTGACTTCCTCTTGGCCTCCGAGGAACCGATCGAGGAAGCCGTCATTGGTCGTGTAGTACTTCTCTAACCCTTCGATCTCGAGGAGTGGCTCTCCCGAATGCTCACTCATTGGGACTCACCTCGGACGTCGATATCGTAATCCAATCCGGTCGCGAGTTCGCCGGTGTATTCGTGACAGGACGCCACGTGATCGGTGTTTTCTGCGTCGTCGGCGACTACCTCTTCGTCCGTGTCCATGAGTGGCGGTTCGCGCTTCATACAGACGTCTTCGGCGTAGGGACATCTCGGATGGAACCGACACCCCGTCGGCACGTCGATGAGGTCGGGCATCGCCCCGGGAATCGTCGTTAACTCCTCGCGTTCGTCTCCAATTCG
The DNA here is from genome assembly GCF_900108095.1 of Natronorubrum sediminis. NCBI lineage: Archaea > Methanobacteriati > Methanobacteriota > Halobacteria > Halobacteriales > Natrialbaceae > Natronorubrum > Natronorubrum sediminis. The sequence continues at coordinate 819,066 of NZ_FNWL01000001.1, read as the reverse complement.
CGGAATCGACGCCATCAACCCAACCGTATAGGGGTGTTTTGGCTCGTAGTAGAGCTCCTCGACGGGCGCTCGCTCGACGGCCTGTCCTGCATAGAGGACCATCACTCGATCGCAGAGCTCGGCGACGACGCCGAGGTCGTGCGTGATCAGTTGGATCGCCGTATCGAAGTCCGACGCGAGTTCGTCGAGTAACTCGAGAATCTGGGCTTCGATCGTCACGTCGAGTGCCGTCGTCGGTTCGTCACAGATCAGGAGATCCGGGTCGCACGACAGCGCCATCGCGATGACGGCTCGCTGTTGCATCCCGCCGGAGAACTCGTGGGGATAGTCCGAGTAGCGCGCCGACGCGTCGGGAATGCCGACGCGCTCGAGGAGTTCGATCGTCTCTTCTTTGGCCTCCTCGTCGGTTACGTCCTTGTGCGTGCGGATCGCTTCGGCGATCTGTTCGCCAACCGAGTAGACGGGGTTGAGTGCGGTTTCTGCGTCCTGGAACACCATCGCGATGTCGTTCCCGCGGATGTCCCGCAACTCGCTCTCGGACAGTTCGAGGAGATTTTGCCCCTTGAATCGAATCTCGCCGCTGACGATTTCGCCGGGGCTCTCGATCAGTTGCATCAGCGAGAGGCTCGTGACGCTCTTTCCGGCGCCACTTTCGCCGACGATACCGTACTTTTCGCCGCGTTCGATCTCGTAGCTGAGTTCGTCGACTGCGCGGACCACCCCGTCTTCGGTGTAGAACTGTACGACGAGATCTTCCACTTCGAGTAGTGACATTGTTATCGCATCCTCTCTTTTGCTGCGTTTCCTTGCGGATCGAGTGCGTCGTTGATACCGTCACCGACCAGGTTGATGGCCATCACGAACAGGAAGATCGCACCCCCGGGGAAGAGCGTGATGTGCCAGTGGCCGTAGACGATCGAATCGCGTCCGTTCGAGAGCATCGACCCCCATTCGGCGCTCCCTGGCTCGAGGCCGATGCCCAGGAATCCGAGCGCTGCGGCCGCGAGCACGATCGTCCCGATGTTGAGCGTTGCCTGAACGATGACGGGTGCCATCGCGTTGGGGACGATGTGTTTGAAGACGATAATTCGGTCCGGGGAGCCGAGTGCTTTCGCGGCCAGCACGTACTCGTTTTCTTTGACGGAGAGTATTTCCCCGCGTAAGAGTCTGGCGTAACTCAGCCACCCCGTGACGACGAGCGCGAAGATAATCACCCAGAATCCGGATCCGAAAATCGCGACGATGGCGATTGCCAGGACCAGGAACGGGAACGCGTAGAGCATGTCGATCATTCGCATGATGACCTCGTCGATCCAGCCGCCGAAGTAGCCCGCAACTGCGCCAAGCGGGATTCCGACGACTAACGCGAGCACGACGGCGATAAATCCGATGCTCAGACTGAGTCGTCCGCCGACGAGGACGCGGGAGAAGATATCACGCCCTGCCCAGTCCGTCCCGAACGGATGTGCGAACGACGGTGCCTCGTTCGCCTCGCCGACGTACATCTCGTTCGGACCGAACGGTGCGAGCGAAATCGGCTGCAGCGTGATCTGATAGCCCATCGTCGACACCTCGATCGGACGGGCGAAGATGGCGAGAACCGCCATCACGGCAATAATTAGCATCCCGAATAACGCCGTTCGATTCGATTTGAATCGGAGCCAGGCGTACTCGAGGCGACTGCGTCCGCTACTTTCCGATTCGCCGTCCCAGACCTCGGTGTCCGTCTGGTCGGCGACCGCTTCGTCGAACCCAGTAATGCGGATTCGACCACGTTGTGTCGTTGGTTGTCGTTGGCTCATAATTAATATCGAATTCGTGGATCGAGATACGAGTAGATGATATCGACGATCAGGTTGGCGACGATGATCGTGACTGCGATCAACAATACGCCGGCTTGGATGATGGGGAAGTCACGCTCGAAGATCGCGCCGACGAGCAATCGCCCCATTCCCGGCCAGGCGAAGACCTCCTCGACGACGACTGCGCCGTCGATGAGGAACGCGATCTGTAATCCGGCGACGGTCACGACTGCGATCAACGAATTACGCAGCACGTGTTTGAGGATGACCGTCCGCTCGCGCAACCCTTTCGCTCGTGCGGTTCGGACGTAGTCCTTGTTCAGTTCCTGGAGCATCGACGACCGCATCAGTCGCGTGATGAGTGCGGCGGATGCTGTCCCGAGTGTGATGGTCGGGAGGATCATGAACCAGAGCGTGCTGAAACTCAACAGCGGCGCGTCCGGCGGAATAACGCTGAACCACCCGAAGTGAACGCTGAAGATCCACAACAACACGAGACCGAGCCAGAAGTTCGGCGTTGCGATACCAGCGAGTGCAGCGATTCGGCTGACTTCGTCTGCAGTTTCGCCCTGCTTGACTGCGGCGATGATCCCCGTCGGGATACCGATCCCGAGTGCGAGAACCCACGCCGAGACACCGAGGAGAATCGTGTGTGGCAGTCGAGCGGCGATCGATGCGCCGACATCTCTACCAGTGATTGGCGATTCACCGAAATCGAGCAACAACGCGTCCTGTAACCAGAGCAGGTACTGTTCCCAAAGAGGAAGATGGAGGTTGTAATCCTCTCGAATTCCATCGAGGACCTCTTCGTCGACGTCACCGAAACCAGCGATCATGTCGACCGGGTCGCCCGGTGCGATGTGAATGAACGAGAACGTAATCGCTGAGACACCGAACAGAACTGGTATCGTGACGAGAACCCGCTTTAGTATATAGCGTGAAAGAGACATTGACCTGTTAGATGGTGCGTCTTACTGTACTTCGAGGTATTCCTCAGCGAGATCGTCCTGATAGTCCGTTCCAGTGAAGTCTTCCAGAATCGGGGAAATTGGCGTGTACGCCAGTTCTCCGACGTCGTGGAACACGTTGTCCATAATCGTCTCGCGTGGAATCAGACCGCTGATTCCGCGGCGGACTTTCGGATTGTTGAACGGCTCCTGCCAGAGTGGGAAGGTCAGGTATTCGTTCGTGAGGCCGAGTGCGCCGTCGATGTCGAAGTCGTCGTCGTCTTCGAACTCGGCGACACTTTCGGCTGGAAGTCCTTGGCTGAGGTCGATGTCGCCAACCTCCAGTGCCTGGTGACGAGAGGAGCCTTCCGGAATAACTTCCATGACGACCGTTTCGACCGGTGGGGTTTCGGGGACATCGTTGTCGTACTCGTCGCCCGAGTACCAGTGGTCGTCGTAGCGTTCGATCACGAATCGGTCGTCTTCTTGATGTTCGTCGAATTGGTACGGACCGGTCCCGACCGGGCCGTCGGAGAGGTCGACGTCGCCATCTTCGGCACCTTCTGGGACGATTGGGACGTCACCGGCACCAGTCGCCTCGAACGGTCCACTGTAGTCTCGGTGGTGTTCAATGACGATTTCGTGGTCGTTGACGATCTCGCTGCCTTCGTACCAGTCGTAAACGTCCGACTCGCGAAATTCGCCCTCGTAGCGCTCGTAGGATGTCTGGACGTCGTGTGCGGTGAACTCGTCACCGTTGTGGAACTCGACGCCTTCGCGGAGGTAGAACCGCCAGGTCGTGTCGTCTTCTTGCTCCCAATCCGTCGCAAGACCGGGTTGTGGATTACCGGCGAAATCGACGGCGATGAGGCTCTCGTACACGAGCGTGGTCGCCATGAGCGAGACCGTGTCCTCCTGACTGATCGGATCGAAGTCGGGGACGTCGGAGCCGAGATCGACACGAAGCTCGTCATCATCGTTGTCGACTTCCGTGTACACTCCCTCGTGTGGCGCGTACACTGCGGTGAACTCACGTCCCGCCATCGGATGCGTCTTGAACCCGCTCACTTCGTCGTCGTTCCAGGCAGTTACCTGTTCGCCGAATTGAATGAGTGCAACGGGGGAGAGTTCGACGAGTCGTTCCTGTGCATCTGCATAGATATCTTGTCGCGCTTCCTGGTCCGACTCTTCGACTCCTTCGTCGACCAGGTCGTCGTACTCTTCGTCCTCGAAGTGATTCGTGTTGATCCCACTTGGCGAGTGCGCACTCGAGTGATACGGGTTGTTCATGAACACGTGTGGGTCCCAGTCCGCGGCGTGACCGCTACAGAGGAGGGCATTTTCTTCCTCTTCAGCAACGCTGTTCATGAAGTCGAGATATGAGCCCCACTCCATATCTTCGAAGGAAACGTCGAAGAATCCGGTCTCGTTCAGTTCGTTTTGAATGAGTTCGCCGTAGGCGATTCGGTCGGAACTGTCCGAGTTCGCGTACACCGTCGTCTCGAACGGTGGCTCGACACCTTCTTCTTCGAACCCTTCCGCGATGAGTTCCTCTGCTGCATTGTCTGCTTCGACGTCACCTTCTTCGGAGATACAGCCAGCGAGACCGATTAGACCCGCTGCACCGAGACCTTTGAGTAATGGTCGCCGACTAATATCGCCGTCATCATTCGATCCGTGTGATGGCATGTCTTTGCTATATCTACCAGGATGTTATATGAGTTATGATTGGTACGTTCCCGGCAACTTCTGTCTGTATTTTTACGCGAAGAACGGAAACTCACTTTGTAGGAAAGCGAGTTTATTCGATACGATCTTCAAGTTATTAACGAGAATGATAGCTCATTAATGGGCTAATTTCCCCAATATTGATCGTATATAAATGTGGTATTTTGAACATTTTGCGCCGACATTTCGGGTTGGCCAGTACCCTTATATACTGCTATAGCCGGTGAACTGTCGGCGAGAGAACGCGCTTAGCGGGCTTCGATTACGAGTCGCCGTTCTCGTCGACGATGACGACCTCACCGTCGACGACGTCGACGTTGATCAGCGTTTTGACGCGATAACCTTCGTCTGCGACCTTGTTTTCGCCACCGACTTTCTTGATCACCGCAACGGTGTCTACGACTTCGGCACCGATCCCATCGAGGGCCTCGAGCACGGACGCGAGCGTTCCGCCCGTCGAGAGCACGTCGTCGAGGACGAGCACGCGTTCGCCCTCGCGGACGTCGTTGATGTACATCTCGTTCTCCGAGTAGCCCGTCTGTTGGGAGATAGCGACCTCATCGTCGAGTCCGTACTGGCGCTTTCGGATGACCGTCAGTGGAATGTCCGTCATCAGCGAGACGGCCGTCGAAATGTGGATGCCCATCGCGGCCGGCGTGACGATTCGATCGACTTCCTCAAGTTTCGCTTTTCGGATGATTCGAATGACGATCTCCCGAAGCAAGCCGGGGTCGAGTTTTGGTACGCCGTCGCTAATCGGGTGGACGAAGTAGTGATAACCGTTTTTCTCGATGATCGGGGCGTCGAGAAGCGACCGCTTCAACTGATCCATGTCGTGGGTCTGGTGGTCGTCGAGTAAAACTTGACGATACACTCGAGCCACGGATGATCGATCGTGATATCGCGACGTAGTGTCATACGGTTTCCTAACAGTCGGTACTGGTGCAACCGCGATCCATCCGCAGTTCCACCGGTAAACAGGGACAACAGTCCGCCTTAGTTGTCGCTTCCGTAGCTGAGTTCCGGAGGCTGATCACCGTGGCCGAGTCGCATATTTCGTTCGTAATAACTGTGGACGATCGCCGTCACCGTGAACGTTGCAGCGGTGATCCCCAGCCACGCGAGATCTGAAAAGATCGTCAGCGGGTAAATCTCGAGCCAGAGTGCAGCGACGAGCGCGCCAGAAATCGCACCGAGGGAGAGGTAGAGTTCGCGCCAGGCGAACTCGTGGCCGGGAACGATCTCGAGGTAGATGCTGATATCCTGGGCCCGATCCGTCGCTTCGATGACGCCGTCGTCGGAGTCGAACTCGAGAATCCCCGATTTGTCCATCTTCGGTAAGTGCGTCTGCTGGAGGGTCGTGTACACGCGCTTTCGTTGTTCAGGCGTGACTTCCTCGAGCGTGGTTTCGTACTCCCAGGCGGCGACTTGCTGGGCGAGATCACCGAGTTCGACGGGGCGGGAATCCTGCTGGAGATACTGCAGGACGTAGCGTCGTCGCTGGTTACGTAATACTTCGAAAACTTCACCCTTCGATAGTGAGTCTCCGGAATCGATACTATCAGATTGTTGTTTTTGCACCACAGATCACCTCACTACGCCGGTCGAGACTGCCCGCTAATTCGCGTTCGAACCGCCACCGATACCCAGCACGGGGGATCGACGACAGAGAGGGACGTGCGACTGAAACCGGTCGCATAGTTGGTAATTCAAGGCATGAACGCCACCTATATAATTCTCTTGACGTTCCCTCAAGCGGTATCTGTCAGTTTACTCCAAAAAGTGTGGCGATCGAATCCGCAATCTCTCCGGCTAATCCCGCCTTCGAGCCAGAGAATCTGGCTGCATCGGCGTCGTGGACCAACAGGGCGTTCGTTTGCTCGGCACCCATCACACTCGCGTCGTTCGCGACGACGAAGGCCAATTCTGCGCGCTCGAGTGTCTCGCGCGCTTGCTCGATCATCGCCGCTTCGTCGCCCGACGTCTCGGTTTTGAAGCCGACGATCGGCAACTCGGGGTGGTCGTCTCGAATCTCGTCGATGAGTTTCGGGGTCGGCTCGAGCGACAACGAGAGGTCCTGACCCGAGCGAATCTTCTCGTCGCTCGAGTCGACGGTGTAGTCGCCGATTGCGGCGACCGAAACCAGCGTGTCCGCGTCCGTACACGCCTCGCGGGTTACCTCGAGCATCGCGTCGGCACTTTCGACGGATCGAAGCGTCGCGTAGGACACCGTCCCGTCGGGGTTCGTTTGGGCCACCGCGCCGTCGCTGGTGATCGAACGCGGACCGACCAGTCCGTGGACGAGTGTCACGTCGGCACCGCGGACGTAGCAGGCCTTGGCGACTGCTCTGCCCATCTTCCCCGACGATCGGTTCGTCAGGACGCGAACGGGGTCGATCGCTTCACCCGTCGCACCGCTTGTGACGACAACGTGGTCGCCCTCGAGGGGCCGATCACCCGCCGCTCGAGCGATGTCGGTGACGATGGCGTCTTCGCTCGCGATTTTGGCTTTCCCCTCCTCGACGCGCGGATCGACGAACTCGACGCCCCACGCCGAGACGGTGTCGATGGCCTCGAGTACGCCGGGATGGTCGTACATCGGTTCGTGCATCGCGGGCGCGATGACGACGGGCGTATCGGCACCGAGAGCCGTTGTCGCCGTCGTCGTGACGGGCGTGTCGTCGACGGCCCCGGCGATCTTGCCGACGGTGTTGGCCGTTGCGGGGGCGATCACGAAGACGTCCGCCCAGCCGTCGTACCCGCACAGTTCGACGTGTTCGACGCGGCCCGTAATCTCGGTGACGACGTCGTTGTCGGTCGCGAACTCGACAGCCCACGGATGGATAATACCCGTCGCGCTTTCGGACATCACGGCCCGGACGTTGGCACCCTGTCGTCGCAATTCGTGGGCCAACTCGACCGTCTTGACGGCCGCGATCGAGCCCGTAACCCCGAGTGCGACGTTAACTCCCTCGAGCATTCGTCACTGTCTTCGGACGTTGGTGGCTTACGTGTACCGGAGACGGTCAGTATGCTCACTCGATCCCGATGTAAGCGAGATCGACAGTGCTGTCGTCAGCGAGAACACGATCGAGACCGACGGCACAGATACCAACGGCGAGGCAGAGGGGACATCGACGTGTAGACGACTACCGATAACGGTCGAAAGAACCGTTGGACGGACGAAAATCAGTGTTTAGCGCGTTTTGCTCTCCGCGACGCTCGGGTGCATCGTCGGCTTCTCATCCAACGGCTCCGAAAACGCCTCGAGCATCCGCGCTCTTGCCTGTTCGTCACGCTCGAGACGTTCGTCGTCGGAAATTTCCTCACAGCCCGGCGGCACCTCACGGCTGCGGCCAGTGAAGTAGCCCTCAGGGGCGACCCAGTCGTGGTAGAAGTTCGCGTCGGAGTCGTGGATCACCGCGAGACCGACTTTCGCGCCGTGGCCCGCCGCGACGATGGACTGGTGGGGTTCGTTGGCCAGTCGCCCGGCCGCGTAGATGCCGTCGACGGCCGTTCGGCCGCCGTCGTCGACCGAGACGTAGTGCTTGCTCCCGCGTTGGAGTCGACCCACGTCGAGCGGAACCAGGTACTCGCTGTCCGACCACGACGCTGCGATCACTCGCTGCGCCTCGAGGGGGTCGCCACCGTCGGTCTCGAGGACGAATCCCTGCTCGAGATCAGTTTCGTCGATCGCTTCGATTCGCGTCACGTGGCCGAGTTCGAACGTCGCGCCCGCGTTCCGGGCCTGTTCACGGCTCAGTTGCAGATAGCGTCGCGCGTCGATGCCATCGGGATAGCCGGGGTAGTTCTCGAGGCTCGCGTTGCGCGCGAGTATCGATTCGCCCCCGTCAATGACGAGGGTGTCCAGTCCGGCACGGGCGGTGAAGATCGATGCGGCGAGGCCGGCGACGCCGCCACCGACGATACAGACGTCTCGCATGCCACGAGGTAGTTTTCGGTCGGTATAGAAGGTGGCGACTCGAGTCTCGAGTGCCCCTCATGTTCGATTCGGCGGCTGTCATCTACCAACACTCTCTGGATGACAATCCTTACTTTCGAACGCATCGTACCGGTGGGCGTGGACAGAATTCTCCTCAGTACGCTCGTCTATCGCTCTCCCGAGGAGGTTTTCCCGTACGTGCAGGCGTTTACGAACTATCCTCGTTACACCGAGCACCTCAAAGACGTAACCGTCCACGGCGACGGCGGCGTCGGCTCTCGGTACGACCTCAGGTTCGCCTGGTGGAAACTGACCTACACGGCTCGCTCGAGGGTCACGGACATCTCCGAACCCGAGTCACTCGAGTGGCGACTGACGAACCGCGTCGACGCGCGCGGCGAGTGGCGCATCGAAGCGGAACCCGAGTCGGCTCCCGACGGCGAGGAGACGGCGAGTCGGGTCTACTTCGAGGCGGTGTACGACCCGCATACGGCGGATACGAGTTCGCTCTCGCTCCCGCGATTCGTCTCACTGGAGTGGGTTATCAAGAAGGTCCAGCCCAAACTGGTCGGGGAAGCCGAGACGGTCGTCGAACGCCTCGTCGCAGACATCGAAGGAAAGCGACGACCCGTCGAACTGACGGTTCACGAAACGCCGTAGTCGATGTCTTTTTTCCGTCGGTACTCTCTCCGTCGATCCACTATCACAGCGTGTACTCGTGTTCACCGTCCTCGCTGGCGAGGAACGCCTCGAGCAGGTCGATCGTCGCCGCGACGTCGTCGACGTGGGCGGCTTCGGTCGGGGTGTGGAGATAACGTGTCGGCACCGAAATCGCGCCGACGGGCTTGGCTCCGGCGGGGAACTGGAAGCCGGCCGTATCGGTGCCCCCGGCGGGTAGAATCTCGTGTTGATAGTCGATACCCTCGTCTTCGGCGACCGACTGCAGTCGCTTGTGGACCTTCGGGTTCGTGATGACGCTGCCGTCTTTGAGTTTGATCGCCGTCCCCTCACCGAGGTCGGTGACGTGCTTGCCGTCTTCGAATCCGGGGACATCGTTCGCGACGGTCACGTCCAGTGCGATGGCGAGGTCTGGGTCGACGTCGACGCCGAGTGCCCGCGCACCGCGGAGGCCGACTTCCTCCTGAACCGTCGCACAGAAGTGGATCGTCGCGTCCGGGTTCTCGAGTCGGCGCGCGGCCTCGAGCATCGCGAACAGGCAGACGCGGTCGTCCAAGGCTTTGCCCGTGACCGTCTCACCGACGCGTTCGGTCGTTTGATCCATCGTGACGAGGTCGCCCGGCGAGACGCGTTCCTCGAGATCCTCGTAGGGGAGGCCCACGTCGACGACGACGTCTTCTACGTCAGGGGTCTTCTCGCGTTGCTCGTCGGTCAGCGTGTGCGGTGGCGGTGAGCCGATCACTCCCGGCAGGTCGCCGTCGTCCGTGTGGATCGTCACCCGCTGGGCTTTGAGAATTCGCGCATCCCAGCCCCCGAGCGCGTCGAGTTCGACGAATCCGAAGCCGTCCTCGCCGCCCTTGAGGTGGCGAACCATAAATCCGATCTCGTCCATGTGCGCCGCGACGGCAATGGAGTGATCGGACTCGCCCTCGAGCGTCCCGACGACGTTCCCCATCGCGTCGGTTCGGACCCGATCGACGCTCTCCTCGAGGTCCTCGATGACGAGGTCGCGAATTCGGTCCTCGTAACCGGGGACGCCACTCGTTTCAGTCAATTCTGTGAGGTGATCGAAGTCGAAGGGAGTCGATTCCATACTGGCACTCGTTGCGACGTGAAAATAAACGTACGGGCTCCGACACGTGTCCGAGACTCAGCTGAATAGTCACTCACTTTCGAAACTTGTCACGACTGCAACCGCGGAGTATTAACGGAGCGATCGACTAGGAGTGTGCGTATGAGTGACGTACGTGTTGCAGGTGTTGGCGTGACTTCCTTCGGGAACATGCCCGAGAAAACCGGCCGGGAACTCTTCGCGACGGCAAGCATCGAAGCGTTCGAAGACAGCGGAGTTCCCCGCGAGGACGTCGACGCGCTCCTCTATGGCAATTTCATGGGCGAACTATCGGAACATCAGGGTCATCAAGGGCCGCTTATGGCCGAGGCCGCCGGGATTCAGGCCCCGGCGACCCGATACGAGTCGGCGTGTGCCTCGAGCGGGACGGCCGTTCGGGACGCGGTCTTGCGCCTTCGAAACGGCGAGGACGACGTGATCCTCGTCGGCGGTGCCGAGCGGATGACCAACCTCGGGACGGCGGGGGCGACGGAAGCACTCGCCATCGCCGCGGACGACCTCTGGGAGGTTCGGGCCGGGACGACGTTCCCTGGCGCGTACGCGTTGATGGCACAGGCGTACTTCGAGGAGTACGGCGGCGTGCACGAGGATCTCGCTCACATCGCCGTCAAGAACCACGAGAATGCGCTGCCGAACGACAAGGCGCAGTACCAGCGCGCGATCGATGTCGAGGACGTCCTCGAGGCGCCACAGGTTTCCTCGCCGCTCGGTCTCTACGACGCTTGTCCGCTCTCCGACGGGGCGGCAGCACTCGTCTTGACCAGCGAATCCTACGCCGAGGAACACAACCTCGAGAGCGCGGTGTCGATCACGGGTACCGGACAGGGCGGCGACCGAATGGCCTTGCACGATCGCGAGTACCTCGCGCGTTCGCCTGCCGCCCGCAACGCCGGCGAGGAGGCGTACGCCGATTCGGGAATCGGGCCCGCAGACGTCGATTTTGCCGAGGTCCACGACTGTTTCACCATCGCGGAAGTGCTCGCGATCGAGTCGCTCGACCTCTTCCAGATCGGCGAGGGAATCTCCGCCGCTCGAGACGGGCGAACGACGGCCGACGGCGAGACGCCGATCAATCTCTCCGGTGGGCTGAAAGCGAAGGGCCATCCGGTAGGCGCGACCGGCGCGTCACAGATCGCCGAGGTCACGAAGCTCCTCTCCGGCAAACACCCCAACAGCGAGTTCGTCGAAGACGCGACGACGGCCCTCGCGCACAACGCGGGTGGCACCGTCGCGAGTGCAACCGTTCACGTTCTGGAGGTGAGTGACGCATGAGCGAGAACGAGACGAACCCACGAGATGCCGGCTTCGACGAGTGGCTCGACGCCGCCGAAAAAGAGGAAGCGTACTACTTGTCGTGTCCGGAGGGCCACGGCTCGCTGCCGCCGCGACGCGTCTGTCCCGACTGCGGCGCGACTGACCTCGAGGAGGTCGACCTTCCCGACACCGGCGAGGTCCAAACGTTCACCGTCACGCACGTTCCGACGCCGGCCTTCGAGGAGGACGCCCCCTACGCGACGGCCGTCGCGAGCTTCGGGTCCGTGCGCATCACCGGACAGATCGTCGGGATCGACCTCGAGGCCATCGAAAACGGTCTCGAGGTCGAAATCGAGATCACGGTCTCGGAGACGACGGGTGAACGGGTCCTTTCGTTTGCGCCCGTCTGAGCGAGCGCCCTCGAATTATCGTCTGACCACGTGCTTTCGAAAGCGTACGGCTTTTATGGCCGCTTCCGGTTACGTGCCAGTCCAGATGGCAAATCTCTACGAGCAGACCCAGACTGAGATCGATCCGGCCGACCTCCGGTTTTCGGCGGCGGAGATCGAAGCTCAGGTCGATCATCTCACCGAGTTCATCCGCGACCGCGTCGGGGCCGCGGATGCCGACGGCGTCGAGATCGCGCTCTCGGGCGGGATCGACAGCACGACGACCGCCTACCTCGCCGTCGAGGCGCTCGGTACCGACGCGGTCCACGGGATCATCCTCCCGAAGGAGGTAAACGAAGACGAAAACATGAGCGACGCCGAGCGGGTCGCCGAAGATCTCGGCATCGACTACGACGTGATCGGCATCGATTCGGTCGTCGAGGAGACGTTGAGTCGGGCCGACGCCGAGAATTACAACGCCTCCGAGGACCGGTGGGAGGGCCGTTACGTCGGTAACACGAGCGCCCGCGTCCGGATGACGATGACGTACCTCGTCGCCAACCGGGAGAACCGGATCGTCCTCGGGACCGGCAACCGCGCGGAGCTCGCGACGGGCTACGTGACGAAGTACGGTGACGGCGGCGTCGACTGTAATCCGCTCGCGAACCTCTACAAACAGCAAGTCCGGCAGGTTGCGGCCCACCTCGGTGTTTCGGAGTCGCTCGTCCGGAAGACGCCGACCGGCGGAATGGTCGACTACGGAACCGACGAGGAGGAACTCGGGATGGACTACGACACGCTCGACGCCGTCCTGGCGTTCTACATCGACGGCAACCTCCCGGCGTCGGTCGTCGCTCGACTCACGAACACCACCGTCGAGAGCGTCGAGCACGTCGCGTCGCTCCACGAGGAGAGCGACCACAAACGAACGGCGCCGACGGAGCCGGAACCGCTGTTCTGATCGTGTCGCGAACAGCGTTGGGGCTCGAGGACCCTGCGTAAACCCGTAAATGAAGATACCCCTGATAAGACCGGCTGGAGTGCTAACGCCGCAGGTTGAAGTATCCATACACTAACCTTCGACTATCGAATCGAGCCACACATCCGCTGGCTCGCGGTTGTCGACGTATCGGCTGTATCAGTCTCGCCGCCTACACGCAGGCGGTGACGGGGGAGGGCTTCTCCTCGAGCACCCGTGAAAACGAGTCAGTGAGCGATTCCAATACCGGAAACACGACGCGACACGACGCGTTTCGCCGAACAGCGGTCGAACTGCCGACAGGAGGTCGAACCGCCGACAGAACGGGCGCTCGCGCGTACACTCGAGGCACAGACTCACGACTGGACTCGAGTCTCTCGTTCTGACGGTCAGCGAAGACAACCGAAAATACACAGATATGATCCACGAAACGTGGTGCAAGGCGGTAGTTGACGAATGAGCCGCACACGAAACGCACTCCGCCAATTCATCGACGAATTGGATTACGTCGTCTTCAGCGCCGGTTTCGTCGTTACGGCACTCGCAGTAGTCGTCTTCGCGCTTCGAGACGATGCAGCTGCGGCCCACATGGAGAACGCGAACGAGTTCCTTCAGGCGAATTTCGGCTGGGCGTACCTATTGGTCATGTTCGCCCTGATCGTCTTCGTCGGCTTTCTGATCTTCAGTCCGTGGGGGAACATCACCCTCGGGAAGGACGACGAGGAACCGGCGTTTAGCTTCCCCGCGTACTTCGCGATGTTGTACTCGGCGGGAATCGCCGCCGGCGTCGTCTTCTGGGGACCAGCGGAGGCGATTTTCCACTACGACGCCGTCTCGCCGTTCGTCGGCGCGGAAGCCGGGTCCCCCGAGGCTTCCGTCGGCGCCGTCCAGTACACCTTCTTCCACTGGGGAATCTCCGCGTGGACAGCCTACGTCGTGTTGGGCATCCCGATCGCGTACTACGCCCACCGATACGACGCGCCGATGCGCATCTCGACGATCCTCCTCCCCTGGCTCGGTGAGGACAACCTCGAGCGCCCGATCGCGAAGGCCGTCGACGTCCTCGCGGTGTTCGCGACGATCGGCGGCGTCGCGGCGACGCTTGGTTTCGTCGGCGACCAGTTTCTGACCGGCATCGAGTGGACGACCGGGACCGCCGTCGGCGACGGAGGGACGGTGCTCGTCATCACCGGATTGACCGTCGCGTTTACGATTTCCGTCGCGCTCGGGGTTCGAAAGGGAATCCGCCGGATCGCGTACTTCAACCTCGCGCTGTTCGCGGTGTTGTTGCTCGCGACCTTCGTGCTCGGGCCGACGCGGTTCATCATGGCGCTGGGAACGGAGGCTCTCGGCGGCTACATCAACGACTTCATCACGATGAGCTTCTACACCGGTGCCGACGCCGCCGAGAGTTCCACCGTCTCCGGCTGGGTCGGCGACTGGACGATCTTCTATTGGGCCTGGTGGTTCTCGTGGTCGCCATTCGTCGGCCTGTTCATCGCCCGCATTTCGCGGGGACGGACCGTCCGTCAGGTCGCCGTCACCGGCGTTCTCGCTTCGACGAGCATTACGATCCCGTGGTTCGCGACGATGGGTGGCTCAGCCATCTTTCTCCAGCAGAACGGCGAGGCCGACATCCTCGGTGCGGTCGACACCTACGCGGAGGCCGGTGCCGGCTACCCCCTATTCGAGGCGCTGCCCCTCGGCGGCGTGTTGACCGTCATGTTCCTCCTACTGGTGACGACGTTCTTTATCACCTCCGCCGACTCCTCGACGCTCGCCCTCGGCATGCTGACCACCGGCGGCGAGGAGGAGCCCTCCACGATCAACCGAGTCATCTGGGGCTTTCTCATCGGTGCGCTGGCCTCGCTGTTGATGGTCGTCGGCGGTGTCGACGCGTTGCAGGCGGCCGCCATCATCACCGGCGGCCCGTTCGCCTTCGTCACCCTGATCGCGGTCGCCTCGATGGTGCTCGCGTTCGGGAACCGAAACGCCATCTTCCTCCGGGAGGAAGACGATATCTCCGTACCCGGATCTGACTCGTCCGTTGAGGACTCCGTCGCGGACGACTGAGATGGGCGGTAGCGAGCAATTGCTCTGTTTTCGAACTCGAGATCACGGTCTCGGAGACGATGAGCGAGCACATAATCGGATTCGCGCCCGTGTAGCGGTACACAGCCCCTCATTTCGGTGTGCTGACTAGTAGGAACTTTGTCACTAGAGCGAAAGCCACGATCGATGGGGATGGAACTGCTACTCAGTTACACCACGCTGGCGGTACTCCTCGGATTCTGTGCCGTCGTCTTCGCATCGTATCTCGGCACGACGCTCGCTCTCCGGGAATTTCATGACTCCGATCCCGAGAATTCGTCGTAACTTCATCTTGGACGGGGCGGCCAAGAGAGAGAAACTTGTCGGATCAATGGATTGGCACTCGAGTCACGGCGCAACTCGTCGACGCTGCCGGATGAACGTGTCAGGGCCGCCGCCGAGCTACTCGTCGACGCTACTGGACGACTGTAACAACTCGGCGGTCAGGTACTCGAGGAATTTGTCGGGATGTTCGGCGTGTGGGAGCTGGGTGGCGTAGTCGATGACGACGAGGTCGAGGTCCGCAGCCTCGGCGAGGTCGCGCCCTTCGGCCAATGGAACGAGTTCGGCGTCTCGCCCCCAGACGAGCGTCGTCGGGGTCTCGAGTGCGGCCAGCTCCGTCGCGAGGTCGAACTCCGGATCGAGCGTTCCGGACGCGAACGACGCAGGAGCGTAGCGAGCGCCGGGTTGGTGGGCGCTTTTCCAGGCGTACTCGACTTCTCGCTCGTCGATGCGGGAGGAATCGTAGTAGCCGTCGCGATCGTAGAAGTAGCGAATCGAGGGTTTGCTCGCGAGTACATTGAAGAGCGTCGTTCCGACGACCGGCGTCCGGAGGAGGGTGCGAACCCACGGTCGCTCCTCGCCCGTCTCGGCGGTCGGGCCGACCAGGACGAGTTGTTCGATATCGGTCTCGCCAGCCGCGTCGGCGGCGAACGCCCCGGTCAGCGAGGAGGCGACGACGATCGGGTCGTCGGTGACGTCGTCGACGAAATCTCGGACGAACTCGGCGTAGAGCGTCGCGGAGTAGACTAACGGCGGTCGCTCGGAGCGGCCGAATCCGGGGAGGTCGACCGCGAAGACGCGGTACTCCTCGGCCAGTCGCTCGACGATCGGCTCGAACTCGTGGCTGCTTGAGCCGGCGTAGATCCCGTGCAAGAGGACCAAATGTGGATCGTTCGGGTCGCCGGCGACGGTATAGCTGGTCTCGATCCCGCGCCAACGATAGGTTCGTTCGATCCCGACGAGCGGGTTCTCGAGGCCGTCCGCACGGTGTTTGAGGAGTCGGTTTCCGACTACGGCCGCGCCGACGGTGCCAAGCGTTCCACCGAGTAGTGTGCGGAGTCTCATATCCGACCGTTCACCATCGATGCTCTTAGGCCTGCGGTTGGTAATCAGCCCACGTCTACGGCGGTGTCGCTGCTGGGCAGCGCTCACTCGGTCTCGAGTTCCTCGAGACAGGCGTCGACGGGTGCCAGTACCTCGCCGGCGATGGCGTAGGGATCGGTCTCGCCGGTTCGGACACGCTCTGCGAGCGCGTCGATCCCGCCGCTGTCGGCGAGTTCCTCCTCGAGCATCGCGTGGACGTCCTCACGGAGGAGTGTGCGGATCTCCTCGGCGTAGCGCTGACGGACCTGTTCGGCGTGCTCGCCAGAGTCGTGGAGGTACGTCCGGTGATCGTGAAACGCCTCGAGTAGCGTTTCGATTCCATCTCCGGTCGTCGCAACGGTTTCGACGATGGGGGTAGTCCAGCCCGCGTCAACTTCCTCGTCGGCGGGTTCGCCGTCCCAGTCGTCGTGGGCGTCGATGACCTCCTGACTATGGTGGCCACCGTCTCCAGCGGCGAAGCCGCTTTCGTTGCCCAGTTGGATCATGTCTCGCAGCTCCTGGACCGTTCGGTCGGCACCGTCGCGGTCGGCCTTGTTGACGACGAACACGTCCGCGATCTCGAGGATGCCGGCTTTCAGCGTCTGAATCTCGTCGCCGGAGCCTGGCGGAACGAGCACGGCGACGGTGTCTGCCGTGCGGACGATATCGATCTCGTTCTGGCCAGCGCCGACGGTCTCGATGATGATCTTGTCCTTGCCGAAGGCGTCCATGGCTTTGACGGCGTCCGCGGTCGCCGTCGAGAGCCCGCCTAAGGTGCCGCGGGCGCTCATCGAACGGACGAAGACGTCCATGTCACCAACCGTGGAGGCCATCCGAATGCGATCACCGAGGACGGCCCCGCCGGTAAACGGCGAGGAGGGGTCGATGGCGATCACGCCCACCGTCTCTCCGCGCTCGCGGTAGGTCTCCGCGAGTTTGTCGACCAACGTCGACTTTCCTGCGCCCGGACTGCCGGTGATGCCGATGACGTCGGCCTCGCCCGTGTGCGCGTAGAGTTCCGAGACGAGGTCCCGGTAGCCCGGCGAGCGGTTCTCGATCTTCGAGATGACGCGAGCTAACGCGCGGTGCTTGCCCTCGAGGAGGTCCTCGAGTAACGTCTCGTCCGAACTCATCGCTCGGGTGCGTTCTCGCGGACGAACTCGATCGTCTCCTCGACCGACGTGCCGGGGCCGAAGATCGCAGAAACGCCCTGTTCCTCGAGTTGCTCGCGGTCTTCGTCGGGGATGACGCCGCCAGCGAGAACGAGGGTGTCGTCCTTTGCGTCGTACTCCTCTAAGCCATCCATGATCTTGGGCACGAGCGTGTCGTGAGCACCGGAGAGGATCGAGATGCCGAGAACGTCGACGTCCTCCTGGACGGTTGCCTGGACGATTTCCTCGGGGGCTTTGTGGAGTCCCGAGTAGATGACTTCGAACCCAGCGTCACGGAACGCGCGCGCGATGACGTGTGCGCCACGGTCGTGACCGTCGAGGCCGACTTTGGCGACGAGACAGCGGATCGATTCTTGCTCCTGTTCGCTACTCATGTCCGGTACTTCCCCAGCCGCCTGTTTGACTTTAACGGAAAATTGTGGTGTTTCGATCTCCCTCGCGGAGTGGGTGAGAGGAGAGGCGAAACCCGACCTAGTCGCTGGATTCGACGATCCAATCGTGGCGCACGCGAGCCGTAATCGGCGTGAACCAAAGGCTAAAGAGCGAAACGACCTAACAGTCTGGTAATGACTATCGTTCGTTTACTGCGGAGGGATCTCTCGTGGGCGTCGAGATAAAAGAAACCAAAGTGACCGACGCCGAGTTCGAGGAGATGAAAGGGTTCGTCTTCGAGTATCTCTCGGCCAGCGTCGAGAAAGAAGACGAAGGCGGGCGGATGCGGTGGTACCCGTGGCACTCCGCGGAGTACCGTCACAACCACATCCTCAACGTCGTCGATCTCGCCGAAGAGATCGCCTACGAAGAGGGCGCGGATGTCGACGTCACCCGCGTCGCCGCCCTCTTTCACGACGTTTCCAAACTCGAGGCCGACCAAGAACTCCACGCCGAAGCCGGCGCTCGCGTCGCTCGAGAGTACCTCGAGTCGCGTGGGAGCTACCCCGACTCGTTCATCGATCAGGTGTGTCGCTCGATCGAATACCACTCCTACCAGGGTGAGTTGACCGACCTCGACCGCGAGACGCAGTGTCTCGTCGAGGCCGACTTACTCGACAAAGTCGGAGCCAACGGCACCGCGCTCATGCTCTTGCGCATGGGCTACGAGGCTCGGACGCACATGGACGCCGACGAAATGGTCGATCGCGTCCTCGAGCGCGGCTACGACGCCGCTTCGCGCGTCCGGAGTGACACCGCGGAGGGAATCGCCCATCGACGACTCAAACGCGTCAAGTGGTTCAGCGAGTGGCTCGAGGACGAGATCGCCGGGATTGGCGAGTAGCGCCGACTTGCGGTAGCGGATCGCGTTTTTCGGTCTCCATCCACCGTGAGTCGACGGCTCAGACGAGTGCCAATACGCCGACGCCGAGAAAGAGCGCTCCGAAGCCGGCGAGCACGACGCCACTCGCGACAGCGACGGCGGGTGCGAGGGCGTCGACGCGTCGACCGACCGCGACCAATCCAGCGGGGTAGGTAACGATCCAGAGCGCGACGCCCGCGAAGAATCCGGCGAGCAGCGTCGGCGAACCGGTCTGGACGACCATTACACCCTCGAGTGACGCTCCGGCTCCGGGGACGTGTGCGAGGACGTCGAGCGTTCCGGGCTGGAGCAACCCGACGCCGACGGTGAGCCAGAAGCCGAGTTGGTAGGGGTTGGTCAGCGAGAGCGCGAACGTCTTCTGGAACCCCTTCGAGACGCCGAGGTCGCCCTCGGCCGCGGTAAACGTCGCGGTGTCTCTGGCTTCCTCGAGGGCACCCAGCGCGAAGTAGCACATGAGCGCGCCACCAACGAGGTAGAGGATGGGCTGGATCGCCGACGATTGGTCGATCACGGCGGCGACACCGGCCAGCGTGAGGACGAAAAAGACGACGTCCGCCGTCATCGCACCTAACCCGGCCCGGAAGCCGGCCGCCCAGCCGCGGACGACGCTCTCTTCGGCGATGATGGCGTTCATGGGGCCCGGCGGGGCGGCGAGCGCGAGGCCGAAGACGACGCCCGCGAGTGCCGTTGCGAGGAGACTCACTGGCTTTTTCGTGGGGCGGGTTTCGTGAAAAGGCCACTGACTTTGATGTCGTCGGGCCCGTAGCGGACCGTATGGTCGACGTACTCGCAGATGACATTGAACGCTTCGTGCGCACGATCGGGCCGGATCCCGACGAGACGCTTCGCGAGATGGACGCCGTCGCCGAACGCGAGGGCTTCCCGCATGTCGGCCCCGAAGTTGGTGGGTTTCTCCGGTTTACCGCCCGAATGAGCGACGCCGAACGGATTTTCGAGTTCGGTTCGGGCTACGGCTACTCGGCGTACTGGATGGTAGACACGCTCCCAGCAGACGGCGAAATCGTCCTGACGGACGTCGATTCGGACGTCCTCGAGCGCGCCCGCGAGTACCTCGAGCGGGGCGGATACGCGGATATCGCCCGATTCGAACTGGGCGACGCACAGGAGACGATCGAGGAGTACGACGGCCCATTCGACGTAGTCCTGATCGATCACCAGAAAGAACGCTACGTCGAAGCGTTGGAGGCCGTCCGCCCGAAGGTACCAGTAGGCGGTGTCGTCGTCGCGGATAACGCGATCACGGCGTCGCCCGTCGATTTCGACGATCTGCGCGCGCTCCTCGACTCAGACGATCCGTCGGCCGCCGTAGTCGAAGCGAACGAGGCGACCCGCGGCGTCGCTGACTACCTCGAGAAGATCACTGGCGATCCGGATTTCGAGACGATTCTCTTGCCACTGGGAGAAGGAATCGCCGTCAGTTACCGCGTGTCGTAGGATTCGCTCTCGAGAACCTGCTCTTCGGGCGTGTCTGCACTGGTCGTCGCGCCGTACTCACGAAAGCCCAAAAACGTCGTTGCCGCACAGGCGGTGAGTAGCGTTCCCCAGGTCAGCGCGCCGAGTAAGTAGACGTACACCGCTGGATCGCCGGGAACGGCCGTGCCGACGGTCTCGAGACCGACGACGTGGAAACTGGTGAGCGAGAGGAACGCGACCCAGAATCCGAGCGCGAGTGTCGCGAGCGTTCGCCGGGAGACTCGAGTCGCGTAACTCGCGACGCCGTAGACGCCCGCGATGGCGACGGCGGTCGCTGCGAGCGTCGGCGTCATCGTCTCGACGACACTCCCTGTGGTCCCGGCAGCGGCGAGACAGGTGAACGAGGCGGCGAGCAACAGTTGGTCAGAGCGAGTGATAGTCGAGATCACGTCGTGCACCGGTTTGCTGGGACGAGTGGTCGATCGGATATATAACTTTGGCTCTGCCCCCGATATTGACGCGTTCTGTCGATTTACTCGCCTGTCCGTCGACTCGAGGGCATCTTGCTTCGAGTCGTGGAGTGGACGTTATTTGTGATAGCCGCTGAACTTGTTCGCATGGGAAACATTCCCGGCCCGATCAGCGCCTCCGACAGCGTCGTGCGTTCGGTTTTCGGAATCGTTCTCGAGGCCCAGACGTACAAGAACGTCGTCTACTTACTGCTGGCGTTTCCGCTGGGGTTCGTGTACGCGATGTTCGTCTGGTTCGGATTCATTTTCGGACTCGTCCTCTCGGTGGTCGTCGTCGGATTCGGGATCTTGCTTGCGACCGTCTTCGGGACGCGACTCCTCGCCCGCTTCGAGCGCTGGCTCGCGAACGCGTTGCTCTCCCTCGAACTCCGAGCACCGTCCGACCGACCCCAATCGGGAGGGCTCTGGGAGACGACTAAAGGGATGGTCGATGCACCCTCTACCTGGCGAAATCTCGGATTCGTGACGCTCAAATTCTGGTTCGGGTTCGTCGGCTTCCTGCTCGTCGCCTTCCTCGTCAGTTCGATCGAACTCCTCTTCACCCCGCTTCGCTACCCCACGGCGGTCGAGTTCGGGACCGTCAACGACCAACCGGTCGTCTGGACGATCGAGACGCTTCCCGAGGCGCTCGTCGCCGTCCCAGTCGGCGTACTCGCGACGCTGGTGCTCTTGCACGTCTCGAACGGCGTAGCCTACGTCGCGAAACGAAAGGCGATCGCACTGCTCGGACCCGTTGCATCCAGCGAGGAACCAGACAACGGCTCGGAAGAACCTCACGAATCGGCGCACTAGCCCTCAACAATCGCCGTACGCATTCGGACGGCGGGTTATCGCTCTGCGTCACCCTCGAGTCGATTCCCTGCCTGGGACTCGAGGTGTGGCTTTGGCATGAGGTCCTCGATGGGTTGGTCGTCGAGCCACTCGAGGAGGGCCACGAGTTGGTCTGTTGCGGCTTCGAAGAGTTGCTCGCCGATTTCGGGCGTCGCGTCGGTTTGGTCGCCGAAGACGCCGTTTTCGCTGTTCTCGATGCAGTCGTAAAACGTGGTCGCGCCGTGGACGCGTTCGGCGTCGAAATCGAAGACCGTGCCGCCGTCGCGGGCGTCCTGGAGTCGGTCGGTCCGGACGAGTTCCTCGGCGATGTGCATGATCATCGCGGTTTCCTTCGGGCCGCCGTGAGGGCCGGGGGTGTCGAAGACCTCCGTAATCAACTGGGGAATCGATTCGTCCCACATCCACTCGACGGCGTAGGCGGTTTCGTCCTCGTGGAGTCGTCGACCCACTTCGCGGAGATGGGCGACGTTGCCGCCGTGGGCGTTGACGTAGACGATTCGGTCGATGCCGTGGGAGGTGAGATTGCGAGAGAGGTTCTCGACGTAGTCGCGGAAGACGGGTGCGTCGACCCACATCGTCCCGTGGAACTGGCGGTGGTGGGGACTGACGCCGATCTGGATCGGCGGGGTACAGAGCATATCCGCCCGCTCGCTGGCTGCTCGAGCGAGCGCGTCGGCGATCATGGCGTCCGTTCCCTCCGGTAGGTGTGGACCGTGTTGTTCGGTCGAGCCAACGGGCACGACGGCGAGTGACTCGCGACCGACGTACTCGCCGAGTTCGGGCCACGTTCGGTGTGGAATGTACATGCGTATTCACTCGTCTCGATAGCCAAAACAGTGCGTGTCGTCGTCCTCGATTTCCGGCGTCGCCGCTCAATCAGAGCGGTAGCCGCGAGGCTCTTCCGTTGCAGCCGTTGGCTCGTCGCGAGCGGGCGTCGACGCCACCCAGTCGGGAAGCGTCGCGCGAACGTCGATCGATTCGCTTCCGAGGACGGCGAACCCGGTGAAGATCAACAGGAAGCCGACGACCGCCAGCGGCGCGATAGCTTCGCCGAGCAGCGCCCAACCGCCGAGCGTCGAGACGACCGGGACGACGTAGAAGACCAGATTCGCCTGAATCGCACCTGTCGACTCGAGCAAGCCGAAATACGCGATGTACGCGAGGACGCCGGCGAAGACGGCGACGTACGCGAGGGCGACGAGCGCGTTCGTCGACCACGTGATCGCGGCCCACGATTCGCCGGCGGACCAGGAGAAGCCGTGCGTGAGCGCCGCCGCGAGTGGCAGTCCCCACGCGATTCGGGCCGTACTCGAGAGCGTTGCATTCGCCCCGGCGCGGAGAATCAACACGGCTCCGAGTGCGGCGCTCGCCGCGCCGGCGAACAGGATGGCGCGACCGAGAGCGTCGCCGCCGACTAACATTGCGGGGTCGGGACTGACCACGAGCGCGACGCCGACGAGTCCGAGGGTCATCCCGAACGCGCCGCGAGCGGACAGTCGCTCGTTCGAGAGCAAGACGGCGGCGAACACCGGCGTCAGGATCGGATTCAGGCTGAAGACGATCGCACCGACGGCGCTGGTGGCGTACTGCTGACCGACGAAGAGAAGCGCGTTCGCGAGGCCGATCACGAGGCCACCGGTCGCGAGGATGCCAACCACGTCGCCGCGCGTTCTCGGCCGCAGGTCCTCGACCGATGCGGTGAGCGCGACGTAGCCGAGCATGATGATCGCGGCGAGATCGAATCGGAGTGCAACGAATAGAAGCGGCGGGAAGTACTCGAGGCCGGCCTTCGCGGCGACGAACGTTCCGCCGAAGAAGACACTCGAGAGGGCGAAGAGCACGAACGTTCGGCGATCGATCATGGTTTCACCCCGATCGTACGAAGAGTCGTGACGACCTCAACACGGGATCGTCGGCGTGGAGAGAGATGGGACATCGTATCTCGTGCTACGGACCCAGCGGGGATAGTTTAATTCAGAAAATACTGCACGGCAGGAAATTGTGGAGGGGCGAGAAAGGCGCACGTTCCGGGAAACGAACTCACGTGCGCCCCGTGGTATCACACTGTGAAATCATTTCACGGTGCGAAAGCACTAACTCGACGCACCCGAAGATGGACGTATGGAATCGGCACTCGAGGAGATCGAGTTCCTCGCGCTGTCACCGAATCGCGTGGCGGTACTCGACTCGCTCGCGACGAGTGAGCGGACGCGAAACGAACTCGCTGCGGAGACAGGGGCCTCACAGGCGACGCTGGGTCGTATTTTGAACGATTTTCGAGACCGCGCGTGGATCGAACGCGAGGGAAGTACGTACGTCGCGACTGCGACGGGACGACTCGTCAGTTCGGGATTCACCGACCTCCGGGAGATAATCGAGACCGAACAGCGGCTTCGCGGTGTCGTCGAGTACCTTCCAACCGACTCGCTGACGTTCGACCTCAGGCGATTAGCCGACGCGAACATCACGACGCCGTCACAGATGCGCCCGAACGCGCCGCTGTCGCGCCTGCTCGAGTTACTCGAGGACGCCGACGAGGTGTGGACCGTCTCACACGCGTTTAACGAACAGACGCTGACGGTCGTACAGGAGCGAACGGCGAGTGGGGAGCAAGCCTTCAAAGGCGTCTTCTCGCGGCGAGCGATCGACGCACTCGCCACCGACGACGAGTTACAAACTCGACTCGAGGAACTCCTCGAGGAAGACGATGCAGCGGTTCGCGTCCGCGAGGACGGCGTCCCGCTCGCGGTTATGCTCCTCGACGACGTCGTCTACCTGCTCGTTCGCGACGAACACGGCGTTTTGCGGGCCTCGATCGATACTGACGACGAAGTCGTGCGCTCGTGGGCCCGAGAAACCGTCGATGACTACTGGGAACGCGCCGACTCGCTCGAGGTATCGAGCGACGAGTTTCTCGAGTGAGCGTTCGTCGGCACGTTCGCTTTCGCCATCGTCGACACCGTGACGGCACTGTCCAGATCGTCGTGGTCGTATCCGTACGTGATCGACGTTGGTAGTCGTCTCCGGTAGTCTCGCTCCCCGCCGAAACGTCGTGGATCGGTCACGCTTCTCTCGAACCACCTGCCTGGTCACGGCTGCGCTCGACGAACTCCTCGCGAGAGAGTTCCTCCGAGAGGAGCGCCTCGAGGTCGTCTCCGACGCGGTCTGCGGCGATCGTATCCGGATTCAACACCGCGTCCACGCCGCGATCGAGGAACGCCTCGGCCGTCTCGGCCTCGTCGACGCGGACCACGCGCGAGACGTCCGTCTCGAGGTCGACGACGGCCTCGGCGCGGTCGTGTTCCGGCGTCAGGGAGACGACGAGTGCGGCGGACTCGAGATTCGCGTACTCCCAGACGTCGTCGTTCGCCACGTCGCCGTAGACGTAGTGTTCACACGAGTCACGAACCTCCTCGAGCAGGAGTGGATCGTCCTCGATCACGAGCGTCGGCCGGTCGAGACGCGAACAGGCCTCGAGGACCTGTCGACCGCCGTGTTCGAAGTCGACGACGATGACGTGGTCCGAGAGGTCGTCCGCGACCGACGTTCGGTTACCGACCGATTCGCCGAGTCGCTGGGCGACGCCTCGATCGCGAAGCCAGCGGTTGATCTCGCCGGCGTGACGACCAGTGTACGTCGCGACGAGCATCGTTACGACTGCAGCGAGGACGATGGCGTTGAAGACCTCTCGAGCGATCTGGTCCGCGGCGAACGCTTCGATCGCGATGAAGAGGCTGAACGTACTCACCTGATCGAGGGTGAGTCCTGTCAACACTGCGCTTCGACCGTCGAAGCCGCGTCTGAGCAGAACGAACGCGACGATGAGCGGATTGACGATCACGACCGCGATCACCAACACGAGCGTGTATCCGAGCGACTCGAGCGACGGGATAGCCACCAGCGCCCCGAGCGTGATGAAGAAGATCGGCGAGAAGAAGTCCTCGAGGTCGTCGACGGTGTCGACTAACTCGAGGGAGTGTGGATAGTCGTCGGCGATGGCGATGCCGGCGGCGAACGCGCCGACGACGATCGAGAGGTCTGCGGCTTCGGCGAGCGCGATGAAGCCGACGACGAACGAGATGCCGATCAGCATCATCACTTCCGAATCGCCGCGAAGTCGTGCCGTCAGTCGGTGAAAGAGGAGGTATCGAATGCCGACTGCGAGCGCGAGCAGGCCGCCCGCGACGGCGAACTGTTCCCAGGCGGGCGTCGCAGCGTAGACGAACGCGCTCAACGAGAGGACGACGAGCACGCCGAGCAGGTCCTCCGTGAGGTGGATCGACTCCGCGAGTTGCTGGTAGGTCGGACGGACGTCGCGCTCGGTGCCGAGGTAGCTGGTCGCCACGAGCGAGGAACTCAACGCGGCAGCGATACCCAGGTAGCCGGCATTCAGGGGATCGAGGCCGAAAGCGAGCCCAACGCCGACCGTCAGCGCCCCGACGACGGTTGCCTGCACTACCCCGACGGTGACGCTGACCCGGCCGGTCGACCGAACTGCCTCGAGGTCGACGTGGACGCCGAAGAGGAACACGAGGAAGGCGATACCCCACTGCGCGAGGTCGAGCAGTTGCGTCTCGTCGATCGCCGCTCCAGCGACGATGCCCGCGAGGAGGTAAAACGGGATCACCGAGAGCCCCTTTCGGGCGGCGACGAGTAACAACGCGGCTGCGAGCACGAATATCAGCGTCAGTGCGAGGAGGATATCATACATCGTTCTCACCACCGCTGTCGGTCGGGTCGTCCGTGTCGACCCGGTCGTTCGGTTCGCTTCGGCCGTCCGACTCGCCCCAACTGCTCGAGTCGGTTCCCTCGGCCGCGTCGGCATCCGCTCCGTCGTCGTCGGTCGCGACGGTATCGACCGGTCGCTCGTGTTCGCTCACACGGTCGTTCAGCGCCTCGAGTCGCCGTTCGAATGCTTCGGGGTCGTCGAGTAACTCGAGGACGGTTTCGAACTCCTCGCCGACGAGTTCGCGTTCTAACACGACGTAGTCCGCGCCGGCCTCGCGGAGGCGTTCGGCTTCGGCGTCGGTCGTCGCCGTCACGATGGAGAGCGCGTCGGGTGCGTCCTCGACGAGCCGCAGGTTGACGTCCGTTCGCTGGGCGACGCTGATCAGGACGGTCGCGCCGCCGACGTTCGCTTCCTGACGAATGTCGCCGTGTCGAGCGTTGCCGAAGATGAAGCCGTGTTCACGTTCGGAGAGTTCCTCGACGTACTCGGCTCGGTCCTCGACGAAGACGACGTCGTCCACGTCGTCCTCGAGCACCTCGGCGAGTTCGGCCGAGAGGCGGCTGTAGCCGACGCACACCGCGTGGTCGTCGTACTCGACCGGCTGGGCCTCGATGGTGTCCTCGCGCTCGAGTCGCTCGAGGTACGGCCTGACGAGTTCGAATATCTGCCTGTTGTAGATCACGTAGTAGGTCGAAACCGGCATCGTGATCAGCGCCATCAGGCTGAGGAAGCCGAGGATCCCTTCTTCGATGAAACCCTCGTTGACGGCTAACGTGCCGAGGACGAGCGAAAACTCGCTGACCTGGAGCATCGAAATCGTCCCGAGGAACGAGGTCTCGATATCGAAGCGCTGGCTGTAGAAGAGCCCGAAAACGATGAAGAAGTTGAGGATGATCAACATCACGGCAGCGATAATCGCTTCCTGCCAGTAGGCGAGCAGTTGATCGACTTCCATCTGGAGGGCGATGCTCGCGAAGAAAATCGCGATGAAGAAGTTCGTCGCCGGGCGCATTCGCTCCTTGAGCTCCGTGCTGTAGGGGAGTTGTGCGAGTGCGAGGCCGGCGAGGAAGGCACCGACCTCGACGGAGAGCTCGAGCGATTCCGCGGCGAAGATGAACAGAAACGCCCAGCCGATGCCGACGGTAAAGAGCGTGCTCTTGTTCGCGGCGCTGGCGCGCAACAGCGTCGGCAGGAGGTATTTGCTCCCGAGGTAGGCGGCGACGCCGATGACCCCCATCAACACCAGTACGCGCCCGATACTGAACGCGATCTCCCCGAGGTCGTCGACGGCTCCGACGGAGAGAATCGCGAGGGCCAACACGAGGTAGATGTCCTGGAAGATCAGAATTCCGACGTCGACCTTGCCGTAGAGTGCTTTCAAATCTTCTTTGTCCCCGAGCACTTTGACGATGATCGGCGTCGCACCGAACGTCGTCGCGAGCGCGATCATCAGCGACTGAAAGAGCGTGAAGCCGAGGAGGAGAGCGACGCCAGTCGACGCGATGGCCTGCAAAACAGCCTGGCCGAGCGCAATCGCACCGACGGGGCGCATGATCTCCTTGATGTCGTCGAAGCGCATCTCGATCCCCAGAACGAACAACAAGAAGCCAAGCCCCAATTCCGCGATGATCTCGATCAGTTGATCCTCGGCGACGATGCCGAGGCCGATCGGGCCGACGACGACCCCCGTCAACACGTAGGCGACGATCGTCGGCTGTTTTGTCAGCCTGGCGATGTAACTGAGGACGGCCGCAGCCACGATGAGCAACGCGAAATCCGTAGCCAGTGCAATTCCTCCGAGCGACATAGTCCTCAGTCAAACTGGTCGGCGACGATTCAGCGGTAGTCACTAATTGTTCCTGACACGGGCAGAAAAGGCTTGTCGCTGCAGTATCTCCGGTTTGGGAAAAGTACACGAGCGGTGACCTATACCAACACTGAGAGGTGGAACCATCGTGCTAATCGATTGCATGACGGTGTTCCCACGGTCTTTCAGTTTCCACTGTCACTCGAAGCGAGAGTGGCTGCTCGAGTCCTACGAGATAGCAGACACGGTACTGAGCGCGGTGACTGCTCGAGCGTGAGGTGTGGGATTTCGCGACGTCCGTTCGATAACTGTCCTCGAGCGGCCGTCCGTGGTATCTCCCTCCGAATTACAGCGCACCGAGGATGCTTCCGTCAGCGTACTTTTCGGCGTA
The DNA here is from genome assembly GCF_900108095.1 of Natronorubrum sediminis. Classification (NCBI taxonomy): domain Archaea; kingdom Methanobacteriati; phylum Methanobacteriota; class Halobacteria; order Halobacteriales; family Natrialbaceae; genus Natronorubrum; species Natronorubrum sediminis. The sequence goes on along the minus strand of NZ_FNWL01000001.1, from coordinate 790,549 downwards.
GACGTCGTCGTCTGCGACCAGCATGAGTATGCCTTCGATGATGCCGAGAAGGCCCGGAATGCCTGTCCAGAAGAAACACAGGTAGAGGACGCCGTACAGGATGTGCCCCTGATAGAACTTGTGTGCTCCGAGGGATCCGAGTAACAGTGCGAGAATTCCGGCTACGATCTTATCCGAGTCGTGCGAGCCTGCTGTCTGCCCGTAAGAGGGCTGACGGACCCCACACTCGGGACAGATTTCGGCCCGTTCGTGGATCAATTCGCCGCACTCGACACAATATTTTTCGCCGTCGGCGTGGTTTCGGTCGGCCGCCTTCGCCCCCGGCGCTTGCCCAACCCCACAATTGGGACACACCTCGGCCTCATCTCTGAGTTCCGCCCCACAGGTTGTACAGTATGCCATTCCGTGTTCTTTCCGAATGATGACACAGGCCCTATAAAAGAGTATTTGTCGGTCAGTTGTTGATTTTACCGACGTACAGTAACATCCCGGCGACTACCGCGTACGCGATCCCCACGCCGAAGACGCGACTATCGGCCTTGAGGAACAAGCGCACGAGTCCGAGACCGTACCCGTACCCGAGCAAGAACCCGGTCGCCGTGCGGACGACGTTGTACCCCCGACGCTTCGTATACGTCGTGAGGGTCCAATCGAGGAGGGCGGGAAGGGGGAACACCGCGACGACGAGCAGACTGTTCGCACCAAAATGGCCCGCATTGGCGACGTACAGGCCCAGTAAGATGCCCGGATAGATGCCGAGACACCGGGAACAGAGATCGACCCGACGGCCGAAGACGGTCGGCGAATAGCACCGGTGGCGCTCGGAGAGCAGGTGATGGGAAAGGACGTACGGCCCCATCGAAGCCACTCCCCTCCGAAGTTCCGCGAGATCGATTTTCATACTCCAAAGCGACCGCCAGCCGAAGTGAACGTTGTGGATATGCGGGCGGGAGAGCGACACCTCTCGACCTCGCCATTGAGACGACGAACCCGACGTGTTCGCTGTTCGATCTAATTTACAGACACGTCGATGGCGGGTGATGGCGACCGCATGGCCACTCGAACGGACCGTTTCACCGACGCGGAACGCCTCTGGAGCGACTCGCGGTGAGAAAAAATAGTCGTGGGCTCACGCTGCTGTCTGGAACTCCACTCGAGGCCTGTTGGGCTGCTCGAGCGTCACGAGCGTGTAGACTGGCGAGCGCTTCGGGTAGTCGCGCACGGCCGATTGCTCCTCGGGGGTCAGGTCGCCGGTCACTTCGACGTCGATCTCGAGTTCGCCGTACATCTCGTCCGCCCGGTCCGTGTCGTGGATACCGAACAGCATGCTGAGATCGACCGGCGCGCGAACGGTCGTCGTCACGTCCTCGACGTCGATCCCCTCACGGATCGCGTTCCAGACGATCGTGCCGTTGATGCACGCGGTGAGCCCCGCGAGTGCACCTTCGATCGCCTCGTAGCGGTCCGTCGGCTCGAGGTAGCCCATCGCCGCCTCGAGTTCCGGTGGGAGACCGAACTCGAGGACGTGTTCGCGTTCGTCACCCATCTCGTCACCGCCGAGCGCCCAGTCGCCGATTGTCGCCGTCGTGCGGTTCGCCACCGCTTCGGTGTCGCCCGAGGCGCGGAACTCGAGCATGCCGTCGTCCGGGTTCGCCTCGAACCACTCGATGAATTCCTGGAAGTCGCCGGCGTCGAGGCCGTGTTCGACCTCGCCGGTTCGATCCATCGTGGTTTGGTGGTCGTCTGTCGTCATGATACTCCCTCGAGTAGAGGTTCGTCGTCAGCGGTCTTAACCTGCTATTGCGATACTCGCGTACAGTCCGTTTTGGTGGCTCTACCACGCAGCGTGGGTGTCTACCGGAGCGACTAGTACCGAACAGCCGGGAGTGGGTTCCGGTCGTCCAGAGAGACGGCAGTGTGAGCGTTCGGCTTGTGGGATCAGCAACCGTCCTCGTCGAGAGCGGGTTCTGGGTCTCCCGCCTACTACAGTATGTTCGTATTCAACCCATTCACCGTATTCAACCCATTCACGGTGTCGTCAATACGAGATTACCGACGGACGGGTCTCTCACACCTGCGTGACACTCATCGAATCCGTACAAAACGCCTACCTTTTCAGCGTTCGGATTGGTACTGATGGCGTTCGTGACTCGGTACGTCTCCCCAACCAGTGGCAGAGGGGTCATCCTCTTTCTCGGCCTTACGTACGCAACGCTCTCGCTCGTCTGGGCGAGTTTGCGGTTGTCCAGCGGCGAACCGTACTCGAACGTCGCCGTCATCATCTTACTCACCGGCGGCCCGGCCTTCGTTCTCCTCTATGGTGGGTTCCAGTTGGTACACGCCGATCTCGATTCCGACCTGTATCCGCTGATCGGCGGCTGGACCCTCGGTGCCGTCGGGGTAATGTTCGTTCTGTTGAGTCTCTACCACTTTCAGCCCGCTGACAGTCTGCGCAACCCGTACCGCGAGATCCTCGTCCTCACTGCCCTCAGTAGCGTCGCGGGGCTGGGCGTCGGTATGTACGACGCCCGAGCCAAGGCGAGTGCCCGCGAGCTCACACAGCGCAACGAGGACTTACAACGCCTCCAGGCCCAACTCGAGGCGTCGAACGAACGCCTCGAGCAGTTCGCCTACGCCGTCTCACACGACCTCGAGGAGCCACTGCGGATGATCACGAGTTACCTCTCACTTCTGGAACGTCGCTACGCGGACGAACTGGACGACGACGCCGACGAATTCATCGACTACGCCGTCGACGGCGCAGAGCGAATGAAAGAGATGATCGACGGCCTCCTCGAGTACTCTCGAATCGAGACGCGAGGCGAGTCCTTCGAATCGGTCGACCTCGATGCACTCCTCGCGGACGTCCAGCAAAACCTCGAATTACAGATCGACGACAGCGACGCGGAGATTACCAGCGACGCGTTACCTCGAGTCGCGGGCGACCCACGCCAACTCCGACAGGTGTTCCAAAACTTGCTCAGCAACGCGCTCGAGTACAGCGGCGACGACCCCCCTCGCGTGCACGTCGGGGCGACGCGAACGAACTCGAGGTGGCAGGTATTCGTCCGGGACGAGGGTATCGGTATTCCACCCGAGCAACAAGATCGCGTCTTCGAGGTGTTCCAACGTCTCCACAGTCACGAAGAACACGCTGGGACGGGGATTGGACTCGCGTTGTGCCGACGGATCGTCGAGCGCCACGGCGGGACCATCTGGATCGATTCCGAACCCGGCGTGGGTACGACCTTTACGTTCACCCTTCCCCCAGCCCAAGCACCCTCGAAACCAGCGCGATGAGGCTTTTGCGGAGTACTCTGGCTTCTGCGGAGTACTCGCCTTCGGACGCGTTCCCGTCGGTTGAATCTGCCGGCGAGCACGCTTCCGTCGGTTGGACTGGCGCGATCTGGCGGGTGCTACGGGCGGTCTACGTTCTCGGAACGCTCGTTGTCAATTACGTTCCGCCGGTTTTTCCGGGCGTACAACCGGATACACGCGGATTCGCCGACCAATACCCGTCTCGAGAGAGTGGACTGTTCTTTGACGTCGACTTCTTCTTGGACGATCGTCGTGCCGGCCTGTCGGACCATCTCGTGGAACTCTCCGCGCGTGTAAAACGATACCAGCAGGCCGGGTACAACCTCTTCGTCGACCGCTTCGGCGAGCCTCGTGGCGTGTTTCAGCCCGTAGAAGATACCCTGTGAGGTGAGCGTCTTCGGCCCCACCGGGCTCTCGTAGTAGATGTCTTTGACGATCAGGTGGCCGCCCTCTTTCAACAGCGTCGTCGCCTCGAGCAACGCTATCTGCGCCCGTCGTTTAGAGTCCGCTCGAGTCGGTCCGACGAGATGGTGGAGGACATCACCCATGACGACGAAGTCGAACGATTCGGGCGCGAACGGCAACGGCAGTTTCGTCGCCGAGGCCTGCAGATACCGCCCGCGGTATCGCTCGTCGTCGGGCAGCATTTCGGCCGAGATGTCCATTCCGTACCCCTCCTCGATGTCCGTGTGCTCGAGGACGTACTCGAGAAACAGCCCGTCTCCGCAGCCGATCTCGAGCAGTCGGTCACCCTCACTCGCCGCGTCCTCGAGACGTTCGTCGACGAGCGGCCAGGATTCGACCGCGTCCACGGTCCGTTCGTTCCGGTACGCGTTCGTATTCGCGTCGAAGTAGTCAGCGACCTCGAGATCGTTCATCGTGAATCACACTCACCAGCTCGTGAACATCTCACAAGAGTATGGTTGGAAAACCAATCTGTAGGCTCACTCAAACGTGTAGTAATGAGTGTCTGGGTGGTTAGCGTAGTTGGTTGCAGAAATGGAATCGCTCGATGACTGTCGTGTAGGGTATTCGGTGTCGTTCGAGAATGTAACGGCCTCGACACTCGAACAGGAACGACTTACCAGTATCACGATCAGCCGGTCGTACTGGCTCGAGGGATACTCGTTGACGCAATCGATGACAATGCTTCTGAAGTGCCCGCTCGAGGGTTTGATCTCGAACAAACCGAGTAAGATGTGTTGCTTCGAAGAGGGCGGCTTTGTTAGGAATTGTGTCGTAGGTGAGTTCGTCATAGGAGCATTCGAATCGAGTGGGTGTGATCCCCTGACGCTGGATCTGTTTTTGTACGTTTAGCCGCCCCCGAAGATGTTCTTCGTCTTCCTCTACACGACGATAATCGCGGTGGAGTCCCTGACGTATCACTGCCTCGAGTTCGGCTTCAAACAGCGCTGCAAGCGCCCCAATGACCGTTCGTCCAGCGGAGATTGATGTCTTCTCTTCGATCGTCTCAGACTGTACCCCCTGAGCATATCGGAGGAGAGTGAGGAGGTTGGTCTGTCCAGCTTTCGGTCGGATCTGGAGTGTTGGCCCGTCTGGGAGTGAGACGAGTAACGAACGGAGACGGAATTTCGTGCTCGAACAGCCATCATTCGGATCTCCTCTCGAATCATGCTTTCGGCGCGATTAGTACGGTGGACTCCAGTGTTACGTCAGACATATATCAGATATATTTTCGTTTTGCTGGGTGAGTGAAAACGGATAGTGCTTATAGTGTGACGATCCCGTATCGGTGACTGTGACCTCGAACGAACGTCTTCGGAGACAGGTTCTGAAGTACGGAAGTGTCGTACCGCTGTCTCTTATAGCAGCCGGCTGTATTAGTAGAGAAGAGACCTCCGAGACGGAATCGGAGTCGTTCTCGCTGGTCGCAAACGACCAGACCGGAGACGGTGAAACCGTCGTCGTCGAATCGGTCACCGCCGAGAAGGACTACTTCCTCCACGCACACTACGACGACGAGACATCCTCGTCGGACACGTTCGAAGCCGGAACGACACAAGAGGACGTCCAGATCGATCTCGATCCGGTAATCGAGGAAGACAGGGAGGTCCGAATCGGCATCCACGCCGAGGAAGATGGAGAACAGTTTACCGGGAATACAACTCGAGACATCGAGTACATAGTCGAGTAGTACGCCAGCAGACGCTGTGAACCGCATCGATCTGCTTTTCTGTAGACAGCCGTTCCAAGAGGTCTGCACCAGCACGAGAACGGAACGTGTGAAACGATGGCCTCGGCACTCATAGGGCTCGTCACAACCGAATGCCGAGTCCGGCTCGGAGCGAGTGAATCGTCATCGGCCACTCGAGTCTAACGCAGTCGCTCCAAAGACGGTTTGGATTGTGCGAGAGAACGAATTTCGAACTTACGTGCTCGAGGCGTTGGCGAACGCGGTGTTGAACTCGTCGATCAGGTTCTCGAGTTGGGCCCGGTTCTGATAGGAGAACGTTCGTGGGGCGTGCTCGGTAGTTGGCTGAGTCGTCTCAACGACGATCGGGTCTGTCGGTGTGGTCGGTGGGGTTGGTCGGTCGGATTGTGCGTCGGTGTGTGGGTGTTGGGTGCTCATTGTCGGTCGGTGTATGACGTTCGTCGAAATCGGTACGGACTCGTCTGGATGAAGGGGGCGAAGTTACGCTACTACGTGTACGACCGACATCTGTACTCACCCCTTCAGCCTCCTTGGTTATAAAAGTTCATGATAGATAATCGTGCCAGTTGCAGAGGCGTGAAAACAAGTGACATGGGTATGGGTGTGATTCGACTCGAGCGACGACACGAATTTCGGCGCTATCCAATCTGTGATCGGCCGGGAGGCTCGCTCACTGGTGTCGGACCGATGGCCAACTACGCATTCCCGTGGGTGTGAGGTTGGTCTCGGAACGCTTGAGTAACAGTCACTGGAGGCGGTTTTTCGAACTGAGGGGTGGAACTCGCGTGTTCGCGTCGTCGCGAATCTGTTTACACCAGCAATAACGCACCGACGGGTCAGTCGCCGCCGGCCGGATCGGGACCGTCGTCCGAATCCGGGAGAAGGTGGTGGACGACGAGGAGTACGATGGTTCCGGTTCCGATTCCGATGAACGCCGATGGGACCGCGCCGATTCCACCGTCGATAAGATCGGTCCCGAGCCCAAGGATCCCACCGCCGGCGACCGCGGCGACGATCGCTCGTCCATCGAGATCGGACCAGTACATCGCGACGTAGACGGGAACGAGGAACGCGCTGGTCAACAACACCGCACGGAGATTGTACAGTTCGATGATCGTCCCCGGCGGATCGACCGCGGCCGCAGTCGCCGAGATTCCGAAGACGACGGTCGCGATTCGTGAGACCGTCATCAGGCGCGTTTCGGCTGCGTCGGGCTTGAAGTAACTGTAGATGTCTCGAGCCGTCGTGATACCCGTCGAGTGAAGCCGTGTGTCGGTGGTCGAGAGAATCGCGCTCATCACGGCGAGTATGATGACGACGCCAATTCCCGTCGAGACGTAGTCTGTAATGAGGACGGGGAACGCTGCATCGGGGTCGTCGACGGCTAATCCGCTCTCGAGCAACGCGACGGTCGTTGCGCCGCCGAGGATAATGAGCAACGAGTAAAATATGGACAACACTGCGCCTGCTCCTGCGAGGTGAATCTTTGCTGTCCGGATGTCTCTGGTCGCGGCGATCCGGATGAGCATATTCTGTTCGGTGAATATCGATCCAAAGAACGCGACGATCGTCGCTGCGATCATGAGGGCGGTGTAGGTACCCTCGTTCGTCGGATGGACCAACGCGGAGTCGACTGCAGCGAGTTCGGCGTTGATTGCAGTGAAACTACCGAGATCGAACAGCATATAGACGAACGTGATGGCGACTGCCGCCACCATAATCACGCCTTGGACCAGATCGGTCCAGGCGACACTCACCAGTCCGCCAAGTACGGTGTAGATGATGAACACGGCACCGATCACCCAGACCATGTACTCGTAGGGAACGCCGGTAATCGCTGTAACGAGTAAACTCGCACCGACGAGTTGCATGATGAGATAGAGCCAGGCGTTCGCGAGCAAGACGGACCCGGATATCGGCCGTGCGACGTCGTAGCCGGACACTTCTGCGATCAGATCGGGCAGCGTGAGAACGTTGAGTGCACGGACTCGGCCGACGACGAAGTACAATCCACTGATCCCGAGCATCAATCCGAGGATGGTGTGAGTCATCAACGAATAGCCCTCGACGTAAACAGACCCGATAAAGCCGATTACGCTCACAGAGCTGACGAAATTCGCGATGAGCGACCACGTCGCGAGGGTCGGCCCCATATCCTGTCCAAACACCCAAAAATCCATCACGTCGTTCGTTCTGGTGTATCCCCAGACTCCCAGCCCCAAGATGAGGAGCATGTAGAGGACGAACGCTGCGAGGTAGTACGGATTAGCATCACCCGGAATCAGATCAATCATTGACCTCACCCGCTTCGATTACCGGCTTTGCTTCCTCTTCGGTCTCTTCGACGTCGTCTTCGTCACCGAATGGCTTTCCGAGTAGTACGTGAACGATGACATAGTGAAGTGCGCCGAGGTTTCCTGCAATTATGGTCGCAACGAATATCAGGAACATCGATTCCGGCATGCCAAATACAGTCATGGTAAGTCTAACCAACACATTACGACACTGTATTATAAAATTACCGGGGAAAGTATGTACTATATACAAGTTTTAACGAGAATATTAGGACATATTCCACGGCCTGTGGCGACAGTCCGTCGAGTGAAGCCCCACCGTCGTTATCCACTCTCTCCCGCGAGAATTTCCCGACCAGCCGAACGCAAGATTTCGAGGCCGGTGGCTGCATCCTCGAGATCGACGTGCTCGTTGTAGGTGTGGGCCTGTGTCATGTCGCCAGGTCCCCACGTAATCGCCTCGGTCTGTGCGTCGTTTATGAAATTTCGGACGTCGGTCGACGCTTGCACTCCCCACGGCTCTGTTGGGGCGTCAGCGAGTGCAGCGGAGTGATCCCGAAAGGAGGTCGCTAACGGACTCTCCGGATCGATTGCAGCCGATTCGTACGTTCGGGTACGCGTCCACGAGGTGGAAATCTCGTGCTCTGATTCTACGTCGGACAGCAACTCGTCGATTTCGGCGTCGATATCGGTAACGGTCTCGTCGGGCAAGAACCGACGGTCGACCGTGATCGTCGCCCGTTCCGGGACGACGTTCTCTTTCGTGCCGGCCTCGAGCATCGTGACCGTCGCATACGCCTGTCCCACGAGGTCCGCAGATCGTTCTCGGACGGTGTCGTCGTACGAAGCAAGTGCATCCAGTACCGGCCGCGCACCGTCGATTGCGTTCGCTCCTTGGTCTGGCCGACTCGCGTGGGAGGGGTCACCGGCGACGCTGATTTCGTACCAGGCGAGTCCTTTTTCGCTCGTTGCGGTTTTGAAACCGGTTGGCTCGAGCACGACGCCGTAATCACCATCGTAGCCCTGTTCCAACAGGGTTTTCGTGCCCGGTTCGGCGGTTTCCTCGCCGATAGCAGCCTGAAACACGACCGAACCCGACAGATCGCCCGACTCGATCGCGTTTGCAAACTCCACCGTTGCGAGCATACCGATCGCAACACCCGTTTTCATGTCGACGCTCCCGCGGCCATACAGTGAGTTTCCGACGCGTTCTGCACCGTATGGATCGTACTCCCACTGCTCGAGGTCCCCTGCAGGAACGACGTCGATGTGACCGTTGAGAACGAGCGTTGGGTCCCCATCACCGACGGAAACTCCGACTTGCGGGCGGTCGGGATAGGGATCGGTGAGTAGGTCGGCGTCGATACCGCGATCAGCGAACCACGACTGAATGAACTCAGCACAGTCACCTTCGTTGCCGGGTGGATTTTCTGTTTCAATTTTGACTAACTCCGCGATGAGTGTCTCCAGTTCGGTATATTGTGTGTCAGTCACACTCATCCGTTCATGAGCATTCGGCAAAACTGTTCCGAACGACGCTAATTAAATATTATAATCTGCTCAATAGATGGATAGGATCCAGAATGGATTGTCTTTATTGGACACGATCCTAATTGTGCCATCTATTGGTCAAACCCATATCACACTATCAGCCGGGATAGACGCTCTCACTTGCCATATTGTCAAATATTGGGGCTGTACTACCTATCCAATTTCATTCCCGAAGATTCATTGCGAGGATATCGATATCATACACCATGGACAGTGAAGATCGCGTTGTACTCGTTACGGGTGCCGGTTCTGGCATGGGGAAGGAAAGTGCTCGCCAATTTGCCACGACAGGCGCTGCGGTCGCCTGTGTCGATATCGATCAACACGCTGTAACCGAGACGAAACGAGAGATCCAATCGGGAGACAGCGACGCCATCGCGATCGAAGCCGACGTCTCGGAGTCGGCTGACGTACGGGAGATGATCGAGCGCACGGTTTCTGCGTTTGGCGGGCTCGACGTCTTACACAACAATGCTGGCATTCCACAACGAGCAACGCCGGTTGAAGACGTTTCGGAGGACACGTGGGATCGCCTCGTCGATATCAATCTCAAGAGTGCGTTTCTCGGGACGAAGTACGCCGTGTCACATCTGAGAGAGCGCAATGGTGTCATCCTCAACACGGCATCGACAGCGGCGATCCGACCGAGAACAGGGCTTTCGGCCTACGTCGCGTCGAAGGGCGGGATGGTTGCACTGACGAAGCAGTTAGCGAAAGAACTCGCACCGGACGTCCGGGTGAACGCGATCTGTCCCGTCGCAACTGAGACGCCAATGCTCGAGGAGTTTTCAGGCGAAGACCTGCGTGTCAGTGATATGGAATCGACAATTCCAATGGAGCAACTCGCAACCCCCGAGGATGTTGCAGCAGCAGCCGTCTTCCTCGCGAGTGACGAGGCGGACATGATCACCGGGACCGCACTCGAGGTCGACGGAGGACGAGATATCTGATGACGTCCCAACAGCAGGTGTTCGATGCAATCGACGCTCGCCGAGACCGAATCGTCGAATTTCTCACTGAGTTCATCGGGATCCCAACGGAAAACCCGCCCGGTCGAGCGTATCCCGAAGGAGCGGCGTTTCTCGAGCAGGCGTTGAACGCGCGCAACTACGACGTCGAAACGGTCCCGGTTCCGCAGGACGTCGTCGCCGAGCACTATCCGGACCGAGCGGAGTACCCCCGTACGAACGTTCTCGGTCATCGCGAGTACGGTGATGGCCCGACACTACACTTTACCGGTCACTTCGACGTCGTTCCGGCCGGTGTCGACTGGACGCGTGATCCGTACGACCCCGTCGTCGAGGACGGGAAACTCTACGGTCGCGGTGCCAGCGATATGAAGTCGGGAATCGCCGCGAGTCTCCTTGCAGTCGACGCACTCGAGGCGGCCGATGTGGACCTCGCGGGGACGATCACCCAGAGTATGACCGTCGACGAAGAAACGGGTGGGTTCACCGGTCTCGGCTACCTCGTCGACGAGGGGTACTTCGCGGAGACGGACTACTGCATTTATACGGAGTGTTTCGACTCCACTCGCGTCTGTCTCGGTCATCGCGGTGTGTTGAAATTCGAAGTTACGGCCAAAGGAAAGAAATCTCATGGCTGTATGGCGCACGACGGCCAGAACGCGATTACGGCCATGCAGGACTTCCTCGGCCGGATCGAAGAGTATCGTGAGACGCTTCATACGCGGACGACTGATCTTCCCGTTACGCCACCGGAATCGCGTCACGCGGATATCTCCACGACGATGATCGACGCCGGCTATTCGGAGAACGTCGTTCCCGATCGCTGCACGGCGACGTTCTACCGAGTCCTCGTTCCCGGTGAATCGGTTTCCGATGCACGCTCGGAAATCGATGCTCGCCTTCAGGCCACACAGGAGGCGACGGGAGCCGAGTTCGACTACGACGAAATCATGTTTGCAGAACCTGCTGAGGTGCCCCGGGAGTGCACCGTGAGTCAGACGGTCGCAACGCACGTCGAACGCCACCACGGTGACGTCGAGTTCGTCGTTTCTCCTGGCTCCGACGATCAGCGATTCGTCGTCAACGACGGCGGAATCGAGAACTGCATCGTCTACGGGCCGGGGCTTCTCGAGCAAGCACACGTCGAGGACGAGTACGTTCCGATCGACGAGATACTGACAGCGGCGAAGGTGATGGCGGCCACGACGATCGATCTCCTCGGTGAAACTGAACCGAACTAAGCGAGAACCCTCAGCGGATTCTTCGGTTCCGAACGCTGCAATGGACTCGATTTCCAAACGAGTGCTCACTGCAAACCACGGAACCACTCTCTGTGACAGGACGATGCGTTCACTCACAGCCATCGCTGCCCGTTCGAATTTCGACCCACGCTTACGACACAACGGGACCGACGGTGCTCGAGACGAATCGCTGCGGGACACCACAAACTAAAACCGGCCGTGTAAGATAGTTCGAATAGAGACCGAATGGGGGCTCCTGACGGCCACGAAACGGCCACCGAAACGGACGCTGGACGTGATATCGATATCGATATCGATACCGAACGTGCTACCGACACTGCCGTCGCGGACGAAACCACGGCCACGGATCGTAGCGACTCTCCCCGTCCTGCTGTCAGCTTCGTCATCCCAACACAGAACGAAGGCGAGTATCTCCGGAGCGCACTGGCGAGCATCGCTGGGTTGGACACGGCCTACGAGCACGAAGTGATCGTCGTCGACGGCGGCTCGACTGACGACACGACGGCCATCGCCCGGGAGTACGACGTGACCGTGCTCGAGGACCCGGACTCGAGCATCGCACAGGCCCGGAATCACGGTGCGGCACGTGCGAACGGCGAGTGGCTGGCGTTCGTCGACGCCGACACGGAACTGCGAGCGAACTACCTCACCGCGATGCTCGGATTCGTCGAGTCGAACGCCCTCGCCGCCGCGAGTTCGCACTGCCGGATCACCGGCCCGCTACGGGCGACCCTGATGGCGGCGACGATCAACTACGTCTTTTCGCGACTCGAGCGACCGATTCTGCCCGGATTCAACACGTTCGTCCACGCTCGAGCGTTCGAGGAGGTAGGCGGGTTTCCGGACGTCCCGAACGAGGATACGGCCTTTAGCCGTCGACTCGCGAAACGCTATCCGACGGGGTACTACCCCGAGGTGCTCGTCGAAAGCTCCGGGCGTCGTATCGCCACGGACGGACTGACCGGAACGCTCTGGCACTACCTCCGGTTGGACGTGGGCCGTATTCGCCAGTCGGGAGACGGCGAGCACACGCCCAAATAGCCAGAGTACACCAGACGACAATCCGCCAGCCGACGGACACGCTGGTGAGCAGCCTCGCCGCCGTCGCCGCGGCACCGTCAAGGAAATCGCTTTTCCCAGAACCCGTTGACTCCACTGCCGTGACAGTCTCCGAGGAAATCGAGCAGTTACTCGAGGGCGAGGTTCTCATGGCACACCTCGCGACCAGCGTCGACGACCGCCCCCACGTCGCGCCGGTCTGGTACCGCTATCTCGCCGACGACGAGGTCGTCGAAATCGTTACGACCGGACGCAAACTCTCGAATATCGAGGCGAATCCGCGTGTCGCGCTCTCGATCCAATCCGACGACGGCGGGGAGCCACAATGGATGGTCACGCTCCGTGGCTCCGCAGGGGTGGTCGACGACGACGAAGCGACGACCACGGCAAGACGTGCAATCAACGAGAAGTACGGCGCTGAACCCGACGCCTACGACGAAAATACGCTCGTACGTATCGATGTTGCGTCGGCGAGTTCACAGACGTATTCGGACGAGTGAGAAACGAAATCGACGGCCAGCCCTCACTCGAGTTGCGTCCGGATTGCTGTGGACGACCGACAGGGTTCCCACAGCGTCGTCGGCGTCTCGTCGTCGCGATCCCCGCGTTTGACGTCACGCCAGAGTTCGAATGCGCCGTAGCGTTCGTCCTCGAGCAACCGATCGGCGAGTTCCGGCGCAACCGACACCCGACGACACTCGCCCTCGACGAGCAAGCCGTCGGGGCCGAAGGTACACTCGACATCGTAGTGGGAAACGCGCACGTCTGAGGACTCGAGGGCGGGATGTATTGCTTCGAGAACGCTCGCGACGTACTCGAGGACGAGTTTCATCCCCGGCGTATCGGTCGTCTCGAGGTCGATTCGGACGACCGGAACCACCGTCGTCGCGTTGTCTTCGCCCTCTCCACCCTCTCCGTCCTTTTTGCCCTCTCCACCCTCTCCACCTTCGATCGAGACGATCCGGCGAACCGACGGTGGCTGCTCGAGGTGGGTGCCGGTTCCCGGCCCCATCGCGTCCGCGAGGCGGTTGTCGAGGTCGGTCGCGATGGCTCGCTGTGGACGGGTTCCTCGCCGGTACCGAACGACCATCGCTGCGCTTCCCCCCGAGAGGAGGAGGGCGGCGGCACCGAGAACGACGACGGTGACTTCCATCGCGTGGACCGTCGTCGCCCAGTCAGTAGTGCGTTCGCCTCTCGGCACGGTTTTCGACCCGTTCCCGTGACTCGTCTCCACCACTTTCATCGAATATTCGAAACTCGGAGACGGCAGTTACAGCGGGGCTGGACGGGTTCCGCTCCGGTCCTCGAGACAGCGTCCATTCCAAACGGTTTATGGCCGTCGGTTGATTACCCCGGGACATGGCGAAACAGCAGACCGAAGTTCGCGAACTCCAGGAAGGGAGCTACGTCATGATCGACGACTCAGCCTGTAAGATCAACGCCTACTCGACCGCAAAGCCGGGCAAACACGGCAGCGCGAAGGCTCGAGTCGAAGCGAAAGGCGTCTTCGACGGCAAGAAGCGCTCGCTCTCCCAGCCAGTCGACGCGAAGATCTGGGTCCCGATCATCGACCGGAAGAACGGACAAATTGTCTCCGTCGACGGCAACGACATGCAGGTCATGGACCTCGAGACCTACGAGACGATCACGATGCGCGTCCCCGAGGACAAAGATGTCTCCCCCGACGAGAACATCGAATACCTCGAGATGGAAGACCAGCGCAAGATCGTCTAATGTTTCCCGGGGCGAGCGACGAACGCGAGCGATCCGACGCGAACGGCCAGACGGCTGCTCGTGACGGTGAAACCGACGCGCGAGGGCGAGAGTCCGACCGTGGCGGCGTGAACTTCGTGGTCGTCGGTGCGCCCCTGGACGTATCGACGACTTTTCAGCCGGGGACTCGATTCGGTCCCCGACGCATTCGAACGTTTGCAGAACCGTTCGACGACTACGACCGTCGAACGGACCACCACTTTTCGCAACTGGGCGTCACGGACCACGGCGACATCCGCGCGTGGGACGACGTCCCGGCGTATCTCGAGTACCTCGAGGGAACCCTGCGCGATGTGGTCTGGGACGACGCCGTCCCATTGATGCTCGGTGGCGAACACACCGTCTCGCTGGCGGGTGTCCGCGCCGTCTCCCCCGAGGTGGTCGTCTGTCTCGACGCGCACCTCGACCTCTACGACGCCTACGACGGTAACGAACACTCCCACGCCGCCGTAATGCGTCGAATCCTCGAGGTCGAGAGCGTCGAGGAGGTGATTCTCCTCGGTATCAGAACCGGCAGCGAGGCCGAGTGGGAGCGGGCAGCGGCCGACGACGTGACCGTCGTCCCACCCGAGGACGTCGCCGACTGGGAACCCGGAGCGGAACTCGAGAACCGAGCACTCTACCTGAGCGTCGACATCGACGCCGCCGACCCGGCGTACGCGCCGGGGACGGGAACGACGGAGCCGTTCGGCCTCAAGCCTCGAGAGATGCGAGATGTCGTCCGCGCGCTCGCTCCCCACGCAGGCGGCTTCGACGTCGTCGAAGTCAACGACCGGGACGACGGACAGGCTGCGTCGCTGGCGGGGAAACTGGTTCGGGAGTTCGTCTTCTCGAAGGCGGCGAGTGACGGCGCAGACGAGTAATTCACGCTCCGAACCGAAAATTCACGCAACGAATCGAACTCCGCGTCCTGGTTCCGAGCGCTCACAACACTGACAGCGACCAGTTTCGCTCGAGGACGGTGTACCCTTGCGCAGCGAGTGCGTCTTCGTAGTAGCGATCCGCGACGAGCCCTTGTACGAGAAAGAGGGCTCCGAACCGACGGTCGGTCGTACTCTCGATCTCGAGGCGGGTTTCGTCTCCGTCGTCTCGAACTGAAACCGTGTGCGTTCCCCACGAGCGACCGTTCGTCGTCGCGACGATCTCGAGCGTGGCGACGAGATCCGTCTCCGGGGGCTCACCGGGTCGAACGTCGACATCGACGTCCATCGTGGCTGACTGGAGCCCGAAGAAGTACGTGAAGTCGTACGCGCCGCCGTCGTCGGTGGCACGAACGCTGTCGGCGAGCCCCCACTGGAATACGAGATTTGGGGGCGAGGCGTCGTCGAACTCGGAGACGACGGTCGATGGACCCGCGTCAGTCACGGCGCTGGTCGTGGTCGTCCGCGTGATCAGTGGTGCTCGAGCGAGCGCGAGGAGGCCGAGCGCGACGAAGAGGCCGACGAGAAGCGGGAGTGTGAAGAGCGCGACGACCGCCACGATGGCGACGAGCACCGCAATTGCGATACTCCAAATGCGTTCGACGCGATGGTATCGCCGGACGAGGGCCTCGACCTCCTGGTGGTCCGCTCGCTGGCTGGGTGTGGAGGACATACATCCATCTCGAGTAACAGGTCAGTTAGTCGCACCGGTGGGACACGTCTTCGCCGCAATCGTGTCGGCGTATCGGCAGTCGTCCGTTCAAACTAGATGCAGGCCGATTGCGAGCACGATCACACCGATTCCGACCTGTGTCAGTGCTCGCCGACGCAGTTGGCTCCCGCCGTCGTCGAGTCGGCCACCGACCAGTGCTGTTTCCCCCTCGTTGGCTGGTTCCAAGACGGAGTCGGGGTCGGCCTGCGAGTCGGCTACTGTTCCGCTAATCGTGAGTTCCTCGCCGTCCTCGATGACGGTCGCCTGATACCGATCCGGACTCGCCGACGTTCCGCCGATACTGAGCGAAACCGTTGTGTCCTCGAGGAGTCCGTTCTTCCCGATGAGTCGAAGTCGCTCGAGCGCTTTCGTCACCAAACGTGGTTTACCCAGTCGAACGTCGTGTTCGGGTTCGCCGAGGTGGACGTTCGAATCCGCAAACGGATCGAACGACCCTTCGACGCCTCCGGGAAGACACTCCGCAGGAATCTCAACGTATCGTCCGTGCTCTCGTATCGCGAATTCGCCGGCAGCAATCCCGCTGTCGACCGTTCGCCAGCGGCTCTTCCCCGACTTTCCACTTCCCGTCCGCACGTGTCGCCGGACGCGCCACGCAACGAGCGCCGCGCGATTCGTCTCGATTCCCGCGTCCTCGGGGGGTGTGCGCTCGAGAACTGCCGGCTCCTCGAGGGCGACTGGCCCTCGAACGGCCGTCGTCTCGCCACCGTCGCCGGCTGCGAGTGTCGTCTCCGGTGTGAGTCCGTCAACGGCTCGGTACTGTCGGTAGGATTTCGTGGATTGATAGAGGGCACCGACACCGAACAGAATCGAGAGCATCGAAACAACCGTCAGGACGGACGAGTCCATGTCTCAACCACAGTACACCTCGAACATAAGTATTGTTCAACAAATTGGGGGGCAATGAACCGTGGCGATCAGAACGGTGAGGTGAGGTACGCCTTCGGAATCGAGTTGCGCACCGTCACCAGCGGGTCGACCACCTGGCTGATCTCGAGGCCACCCACCAGACTCGAGAGGAGATACGCGTCGGTATTGTCGAACCCGTGTTCGGCCGCGAGCAGGTCGATGGCGTCCCGATTCGCGAGTTCGCAGGCTTCCTCGATCGTTTCGGCGCTCGCGAGGGGTTTCCACGCGTCGGGAGTCTCGACGAGGGGGCGCTCGAGGTCGATATCGGCCGCGCCGCCGTCGATCACGTCGACGGTGACGTCGATTTCGGTCGCGATTTCCGCGCCGGTGCCACACATCTCGCCGTCGGCCATCGCGGCCTTGCAGTCGCCCATCGCGAGCATTGCGCCCTCCTGGAAGACGGGGAAATAGATCGTGTTCCCCGCCGTTACGTCCGTCGTGTCGAGGTTGCCGCCGTGGTCGTGAGGAACGAGCGTCGTGTACGACTCAGATTCCGGTGCGACGCCGATCGTGCCGATGACTGGGTCGACGGGGACCTCGAGATCGTCGAATTCGATGGCGTCGCCGTCGTCCGTCACTGGTGTCGTCTGCGTTCGCGGAGCCTCGATGTCGTCGTATTCGTCGAGCAACCCGAAGCCGTCGATGGTGATGACTCGGCCAAGCGGTTCGTCGAGTCGAACGGCTTCGATCTCGACGGCGAGGACATCACCCGGCGTTGCACCCTCGATTTCGATCGGGCCCGTCGCGGCGTTGACCTCCTCGGGAATCGAGTCGATGACGTCCGAGTCGTCCTGTATCGCGCCGTCTAAACTGTCTCGCGTCTCGATCGTGAGTTGGGCTCCCGACTCAACCGTCGCGATCGACTCGAGGTTCGGCGTGAATTCGTAGATCGCACCCGTCTCGTGGGAAATCGTCTCGCGTGCCATACGCGAGACTATCGGCTTGCAGGGTGGTAAATGGCACTCTCGAGTCCTTGCACATGCACCACATACATTGATACGGAGATCAGGTGTCGAATTTGCTGTTAATGGGCTTCCTGAATCGTCTGTCTAATGTTCGACGGGTCAGTGGTACGTCCGAGACGGGAAACCGACTGGAGACTGTGAGTGCCGGTGTGGATGGTGGTACACGTGAGTGACCTGCCACCGATGACGACCGTCAAGCGCTGGTTAGTTACGACGAACCACAAGGACGTCGGAATCCTCTACCTCGCCACGTCGCTGTTCTTTCTCCTCTTGGGCGGTGTCCTCGCGTTACTCTTCCGTGTCCAACTCTGGGAAGCGGGCGGAACGGGTTTTCTCTCCGGCGCCGAGTTCAATCAGGCCGTCTCGGCCCACGGGCTGTTGATGGTGTTTTGGTTCCTCTCGCCTATCGCGACCGGGTTCGCGAACTACGTCGTCCCCCTACAGATCGGCGCGAAAGACCTCGCGTTCCCACGCCTGAACGCGATGAGCTACTGGTTTTACCTGTTCTCGGGGATCCTCTTTGCGATTTCGTTCTTCCAGGGACGGACGTTCGCCGGCGGCTGGACGATGTACGCGCCGCTCAACGTCCCGATGTACACGCCGGCGATGGAAGCGACGACGGGTGGGAACGCCACGATTCTCGCCTTGATCATATTCGTTCTCTCGATCACCATCGGGACGGTGAACTTCATCACGACGATCCACCGCTGTCGGGCAGAAGGGCTCGGCCTCTGGAACATGCCGCTGTTCACCTGGACGTGGCTGCTCACGGTCTGGATGATGCTGTTCGCATTCGCCGCCTTACTCGCTGCGTTGTTGTTACAGGCGAGTGATCGCATCTTCTTGACGCAGTACATGGCGACCGATCAGGGCTCGAGTCTCCTCTGGGCGCACCTGTTCTGGTTCTTCGGCCATCCGGAGGTGTACATCGTCTTCTTCCCCGCGTTAGGAGTTATATTCGAGACGTTCCAGACGTTCACTGGAAGGCGACTCGTCGGGCGGAAGTGGGTCATCATCGCGATGGTGCTCGTAGCCGTCCAGTCCTTTTTGGTCTGGATGCACCACATGTTCTTGACGACGATCAACTTGGAGATCAAGACCCTGATAATGGCGACGACTATCGGGATCTCGTTGCCGTTCGACCTGATGGTCTTCGCACTGATCTACACGATGGTCAAGGGTCGGGTCAGGCTCACGACGCCGTTCCTGTTCAGTCTCGGCGCGCTCGTCTTGTTCATCCTCGGTGGAATTACCGGGGTGTTCCTCGGTGCCGTCGTATTGGACTACGAGTTCCGTGGCACCTACTGGGTCGTCGCTCACTTCCACTACGTGATGGTTTCGGGCGTGACAGCCCTCGTTGGCGGCCTCTACTACTGGTGGCCCAAAATCACCGGGAAGATGTACTCGGAAGCACTCGGGAAACTCAACTTCGCGGTGTACTTCATCGGGTTCAACCTGCTCTACTTCCCGATGTTTCTCGCCTGGGAGACACCCCGACGCGTCTTCAACTTCGGCGAGGGGATGCAGATCTACCACCAGCTAGCGACCGTCGGCGCGTTCGTCCTCGGCGCGTCGTTCCTGATCATGTTCTACACGTTCGCGAAGAGTTGGGCCTCGGGCCCCGCCGCACCCGACAATCCCTGGGAGTTCTCCCGGACTGCCGAGTGGGCCACGAGTTCGCCACCGCCCCTCGAGAACTGGGAAGAACGGCCGAGTTACGCCAGTGGTCGCCTCGAGTTCGTCGAGGACTCGCAGGCGGCGACGGACGGCGGCGTCGCCGCCGAGGAGGCAGTCCAAGAGGCCCACGTCGATCACGCGAGCATCTGGCCGTTTGGCATCGGCTTCGGGATATTCGTCTTCTTCCTCGGCGTCTCCGGTATCACGCCGTACATGGTTTCCTATGCGGAGGGAACCGGAACGGCTCCTGAGGCACTCGACGGCACCGCCGCCGCGCCGAACATCGTCTATCCCGTGTTGACGATTCTGGGCGTCGCGATTCTGGGCTACACGCTCTTCCAGTACGGTCGCGAGGAGTTCGTCGCCCCCGAGATGGCGATCGCCGAACGGTGGCCGTTCCAGGGCATCGGAACGACGAAAATGGGCGTCTGGGTGTTCCTCGCGTCGGACGTCGTCGTCTTCGGGGCCGTCATCGGCGCGTTCGTCTTCATGCGCCTGCACATGGGCTGGGGCAACTGGGAGACCGTTCCGTTCGCCTCGTGGCCGGGTCTGCTCAACACCTACATCTTGCTCACCTCGAGTTTCACCGTCGTCCTCGCGCTGTCGTTTGCCGAGCGGAAGAACAAGCGCGGGCTCCTCGCCGCGATGAGCGCCACCTTACTGCTGGGGCTGTCGTTCATGGGCGTCAAGGCCTACGAGTACAGCATGAAGTTCGCCGACGGCGAGTACTGGTGGTACGGCCTCGAGTACTCGGTCTACTACGTCACCACCGGCTTACACGCCTTACACGTGCTCTTTGGTCTCCTGATCGCGATCTTCATGATCTACCGGATCACCAGCATCGACGCCTACCTCGAGGACAGTCGGCCGGTGGAGTTCTTCGGGCTCTACTGGCACTTCGTCGACATCGTCTGGGTGTTCCTGTTCCCGCTGTTCTACCTGATGTGAGTCGCCGGACGCGGGAATTTCTCTCCTTCGTCTCGTCGGGATCGACAGCCGGATACAAGAGCCCCGCCGGGCAACAGCCAGCTATGGAACTCGCCGAATTCGTCGACAGACTCGACGAGGAGCTCCGAACCGACGCGTACGCCGACCTCGACGCCAGCGCGAACGGCCTGCAGGTCGGCCCCGACAGCGCCGAGGTCGAACACGTCGCCGTCGCCGTCGACGGCGTCCAGGAGACGTTCGAACGCGCGGCCGACGCCGGTGCCGACGTCCTTCTCACCCACCACGGAATCTCCTGGGGCGGATTCGATCGCGTCACCGGCCGCACGTACGAGAACGTCGAGACGCTCCTCGAGAACGACCTCGCACTGTACGTCTCCCATCTCCCCCTCGACGGCCACCAGGAACTCGGCAACGCCGCCGGTGTCGCGGACGTACTCGACCTCGAGGATCGAACCCCCTTCGGCGAACTCGGCCCCGAGTACATCGGCCAGCGGGGTGTCGCACCAGAATCGTACACGACGACCCAGGTTCAGGAACGACTGGAAACGTCGCTCGAGGGCCGCGAAAACCCCGTACAGGTGCTCGAGGGCGGCCCCGACGAACTCGAGGAGATCGCGATCATCACCGGTAGCGGCACTGACTGGCTCGCCGAAGCCGAAGCCGCCGGCGTGGACGCGCTCGTCACGGGCGAAGGGAAGCAGAAGGCCTACCACGAGGCTCGAGAGCGAGGTGTAACGGTCTTCCTCGCCGGCCACTACGCGACGGAGACCTTCGGTGTCCGCGCGCTCCAGAACCTGGTCGAAGAGTGGGGTCTCGAGACGACGTATGTCGACGTTCCAACGGGATTGTAAGCGCGTCGCTTCGCTTCGGCCGTAGTCGACTCGTACGGACGACGCGCTCGCGGGCCGAAAGTTGGATCGAGCGGCGAGAACGCCCGCTCAACTGCACTATTTTACAACGGTTAGCCCTCTTTCGACGCTACTCGACCCAGGCAGTCCTTACCATCAAGCGTTCGTGTAATACTCGATCGTACGACGTTTGCAACGGTAACAGTTTCCAGCTAACAATGCTCGTCGATCTGTTCGGTTCATCCACTCCAGAGGCACAACTCCGGAGTACGATCATGACACGAGAGACTTACTCCAGACGCGAGCAGTTACAGGCACTCGGAGCCGTGGGCACACTCGTCGGCGGTGGCGCGATCGGCCTCTCGAGCGTGAGCGCCGACGACGATACCGACGATACCGAAGAGACAGGCGACATCAACGGCGATAACAATCCCGAGGGTGACGCGACGGGCGACGATCAACCTGAAGAGACCGGTGCGTCCGACCGACTGTCGCTGATCCCGAAGTGTATCGACGAGGAACATGGCGGCGCTGCATTCTGCGTCGCTAATCGCGGGAAACGCGACGCCGACCTCAAGTGGCGTCTCGAGACGCCGAAAGAAGACGAGAAGGAGCCCGACGAACCCGAGGAGGGAATCGAGTACCTCGATTGCCAGACGATCCGCGTCGTTGGAGACTTCGCGGCGGCCTCGTTCGAGGCGCTGTTCGTAGAGAACGATGAGATAGGAAACGTCATCGAGTTCGTCGGGCCGGTCGAGGGCGAACAGACGATCGACATCACCGAGGTCGAGAACGTCCCCGAGGACGCCATCGTCGGCTATGCGGAGGCGTTTCACGACGACGGGGAGCCGGTTCCGGGTGACGGCGACGTGACGGCGACCAATCCCGAACTCGAGGCCTGTCAGGAGGCGTTCTTCGGCGAGGTCGTCGTCGAAGTAAGCGAGGACGACGGTGACGAGACGCCAGCGGACGACGAGGCCGCTGCGTCGGAAGAAGCGTCGAGTAGCGTCGAGTCGGCGGACGAGTCCACCCTCGACTGCGAACAGGGGGAACTCGTCGTGCCCGCGAAGTCGACCGCGTGCTTCCCGGTTCCGGTAACGGACGGAGCGGCGTCGGTCGTCTTGCTCGAGGACGGGCAGGAAGTCGACAGCGCGTCGATCGAGACGGAGACCGGCGAGGCGTGTCCGTGCCCTGTCTATCCCGATCCCGACGCCGAATTCCCGTTCGAGAATCCAGAGGAGGCTGAGGAAACGGCGTAGCTGTCGAAGACGGCTCAGCTGTTGGAACCGGCCTTCCAGTGACTCGAGGGCGGGAGAACGACGAGGTCCCGCGCACACATTCTTCGCGAAGACCGCGGCGTTCAAAGCGCTGGCGCGCCCACCAACGGACATGAGCGACGATCACGACTCGAGTCACACTCCAGAACGAGAGACGTTTTCGCACGACCCCATCGGCCACGCCGAGGCCCGTGCTGGCATGACGGTTGGCGAACTCGCCGAGCAGTACGGGAACGCCGGCGTCGGTGCTGCGGACCTCCACGAAGCCGTCGACGTGACGGAATCGATGTTCGCCGACGACGTGACCGTCTTCTTCAGCCTCGCGGGGGCGATGGTCCCGACGGGGATGCGTCGGATCGTCGCCGATCTGATCCGCGAGGGCCACATCGACGTGCTGGTGACCACCGGCGCGAATCTCACGCACGACTCGATCGAAGCCATCGGCGGAAAACACCACCACGGCGCGGCCCACGCCGAGGGGAAGACCGAACGCGAACACGACGAGACGCTTCGCGACGAGGGCGTCGATCGAATCTACAACGTCTACCTGCCCCAGGAGTACTTCGCGGACTTCGAGTCACACCTGCGCGAGGAGGTCTTTCCGGTGCTCGAGACAGAAGCCGAAGAATCGGGTCCCGTCTCGATCCAGCGTTTCACCGAGGAACTGGGTCGGGCGAACAGCGACGTGAACGAACGCGACGATATCGAAGAAGGCCCCGGCATCGCGGCCACAGCGTACGAACACGACGTGCCGATTTACTGCCCCGCCGTTCAGGACTCCGTGCTCGGCCTGCAGGCGTGGATGTACTCCCAGACCTCGCCGTTCTCGCTCGACGCGCTGGCAGACATGTCACCGCTCACGGACGTCGCCTTCGACGCCGAGAAAGCCGGCGCGTTCGTCGTCGGCGGCGGCGTCCCCAAGAACTTCACCCTCCAGACGATGCTCGTCACGCCCGGAGCCTACGACTACGGCGTCCAGTTGACGATGGACCCCAAACAGACAGGGGGACTTTCGGGTGCGACCCTCGAGGAAGCCCGCTCGTGGGGTAAACTCGAGAAAGACGCCGAGAACGTCTCGGTCTACGGCGACGCGACGATCAGCCTACCGCTCGTGATCGCGGCCACGCTCGAGCGACTTGAGGCGTAGGCCGACTCGAGGCGTTCAGACGACGCCGAGCAAGGAGAATCCGTATACGGAACCAGCTACTAACACGACCGTCCACGCCGCGATGCCGACGGTCATCCAGCCCGCGACCAGTCGGTTCGACCCCCCCGCCAGCAAGGCGACGAGTGCGGCGATATGTACGCCAGTCAGGATCGGCCCGCCCACTGCGATACCAGGCAGTCCGTACCGTTCCCAGAGCCCTCGAGCACGGGCGTACCGGTCGCTCGCCGACTCCTCGTCGGGCGGTTCACTCAACTCGTCGCGTGTCCGCGTCTCGCGCCCGCGGCGCCTGTGCCACCACTCTCTGAGCTGTTTGTGGAAGCCGATGAGGACGTAAATCGAGGCGACGTTTCCGGCGAACGCGAAGACGCCCGAGAGCACCGGGTCGAGTCCGACACCGATCGCGACGGGGATGACGACCAGAATCTCCACGACCGGAATAGCCGCGAATACGAATACCAGCAGGTACTGAAGGAATCCGCCCGCGTCCTCGAGCGTCGACCCGACATCGATGAGCAGCAGTGTACCCGTCATGACTCTCCGTCAGTAATCGTCGGTCGGGAACGAAGCAGTAGCTTTCGATTCGACTCGAGTAGTCCCCGACGATATCCGGCCACGATCACTCCTCTTCGCGTCGCTGGCGCATGTTCTGGCGGGTGAACTGGGGCTTGACGCGCGTCGAACGCGGCTCGCGAAACGACCGGTAGAGTTGAATCGCGACGACGAACGAGAAGACCGCAGCGACGATGCTGGCCTCGGGTGCTTGCAGGGCGTAGAGGACGCCCATCGAGAACAGCGACATCGTAAGCAACATGCCGTAAATCAAGCGCTTGGCGAACGTATTGAAGACATCCTCCTCGTCCTCGAGCCCGATGCGAACGAAGAGGTCGTCGCGCTCAAGTCGATCGAGCGTCCGTTCGGTCTTGGGAGCGAGTCGCGTCAACGATTCGCCGGTCTGTCGGAGTTGCTGGCCTGTCTCCGCGACGTACTGCCGGGCGGTTTCCTCGCGATAGCCTTCTTCGGTGAGGTAGTCCGTCGCGACGTCGATGAAGTCGAATTCGGGATCGAGGGTCACGCAGACCCCTTCGACGACGGTCGCGACTCGAAGCACGAGCGCGAGGTTCTTGGGGAGACGAAACGGGAAGACGTAGATCGAATCTTCGATCTGGCCGACGATCTGGTTGATCCGATACTGCTCGACGTCCTGCCCGCGGGCGTCCTGGATCGCAATCTCCATGACTTCGGCCATCACGCCTCTGTCGGCGTCCGGACTGAGCGTTCCGACCTCGATCAACGCGTCGAGAATGCCGTCGATATCCTGGTTGGCCACCGCGACGTAGAAGTCGACGATCTTCTCCTGGACGAACGAATCGACGCGGCCGGACATCCCGAAGTCGTAGAAGACGATCCGGCCGTCGTCCGTCACCGCGAGGTTCCCCGGGTGCGGATCGGCGTGAAAGACGCCGTCGTCGATGATCATCTGCAGGTACGAGCGCTCGAGGTTTTCGGCGATTTGGGTTCGGTCGATCCCCTTCTCATCGAGCGCGTCGACGTCGTTGATCTTCGTCCCCTCGATGTACTCCATCGTGAGTACGCGCTCACCGGAGTGGCTCTCGAGGACGTCCGGGACGAGGAATCGGTCGTCGCCCTCGAAGTTCCCTCGGATCTCCTGAAGCATCTCGGCTTCGCGCTCGTAATCCATCTCCTCGCGGATGGTCTTGGCGAACTCGTCGGCGAGGTTCTCGAGCGAGAACGCCCGCGACTCGTCGACGAAGGTGAGCAAGATGGGAAGGGACCACTTGATGACCCGGAGGTCGGCCGAAACGAGCGATTCGATTTCGGGACGGCGGATTTTGACGGCGACCTCGCGTTCGCGGGCGTCGCTTTCGGCCGTAGCGTCGTCGGCCTCGTCTCTTCCAGCAAGGTCGGACGACGGGTCGACGCGTCCTCGGTACACCTGTCCCAGACTCGCGCCGCTGATCGCCTCGGTGTCGAACTCGCTGAAGTAGTCGTCGACGGGACCGAGTTCGTCCTCGAACACGGCTTTCGCGTCCGCCCACTCGGCTGGTGGCACCTCGTCCTGAAGCGCCGAGAGCACGTCGATGTACGCGGGGGGCAACACGTCGGGGCGCGTCGAGAGCAGTTGCCCGAGTTTGATGAACGTCGGTCCAAGCGTCAACAGCGACTCGAGGAGCACCTCGGCGCGTTGGCGGTGTGTCTCCGAGTCGACCCGTCGCGACCGACCGAAGAACAGAAACCGCCGTCGGTCACGGGCGAAGGCGACGAGCAGCGGGAGGAACTGCCAGGCGACGAGAACGAATCGCTTGTACGCGCGGAGGGAGCCCAGTCTCTGTCACCTCACGTTACTTGTTCTCGTCTTCGTCCTGGTCGACGACGTCGATCGTCGTCTCGCCGCCACCCGAGCGTTTTGGCAGCGTCAGTTCGAGTACGCCGCGTTCGACCGTCGCCGTCGCCTCCGTTTCGATCACGTCCTCGGGAACCGGAAGGTCGACGTCGAGAAAGAGCGAGCGGTTCTCCTCGAGGTAGTGGTAGTGGTCGTCGGTTGGTTTCTCGCGGTGTGCGTCGATAGAGATCCGCCCGTTTTCGACCGTGAGATCGAGCAATTCGGCGGAGACGCCGGGAACGTCGAGAACGAGGAGGTAGTCGTCGTCGCTCTCGAGGAGATCGAAGAAGATGTCTTCGGAGAGATCGCCCAGTGCGTCACGAAGCGCTGGCATACCTACTGGTTCGAACGCCGATACGAAAAAGCCCGCGGTAGCGGTTGGTTCGGGATGTCGTGAACGCGACAGTCGGTTGAGGCGACACCCATCTTCCCACCGACTCCTCAAAACGCCCAGAAGACGGCGATTCCTGCGGCGAGGAGTCCGAGTGCGACGCTGAAGAGTCCATACGCGCCGGCACGAAGCCCGAGTTGCCGTTCCGTGCTGTCGGAAATGATGAACGGATCACCCATTAGCGAGTGGCGGAGACGGAGCCACCGACTGTCGGCGTAGGCCGCCTCGTCGAGGCCGACGGCGGCGTTGACCTGTCCCGGTGCGCTCGAGACGGTCGTGTCGTAGCGGGCCGTCCCGAAGACGTGAACCGACCCGTCGGGAACGAGGAGACGTTCGGTGAAGCGTCGGTCGGTGTCCGTGAACCGATCGAGAAGTCCCCGGTCGTCTCCCGTGTTCTGTGCGTCGACTTCGTCCGTTTCCTCGATGAATTGCGCGACGGCCGACGGCGGTTCCGTTCCGGCGTCGACTTTCGCCTGTGCGTCCGTCTCGAGGCGAAAATCGGCACCCGGCGGCTCGATCAGGACGTTCCCGTCGCCGTCTTCGAGTCTGAACGGGACGTACTCCTGGTCGGTGTAGACGGTCGACCAGCTCGAGGAGTTCTGCGTACCGCTCGAGGAGAGCGTCTCGACTTCACACTCGAAGGCGAGACACGGTGTGGCGCTGATCGGCGAGCGACACAATCGATCGGCCTCGAGTGGCTGTGCCATGCCGCGAAGTTCGACGTGGCCGCCGTCGGTGGTGTCGAGTACCGAATTCGGCTCCGAACGCAGGATTCGGTTCGCGAGTCGGAGTTCGCTAATGCCGTACCAGCAAAACGGTACCGCCACCACGACACCCACGGCGAGTATCGTCAGCGTCACGGGCTCGAGTTGGAGGGTCATCGGTGAACACTCCAGCATTCTGATCAGTTGCATATAAGTACAGTGTCGGCGCGAACCACTGCCGACTTGGATCGCGGCTTCGGTCGTGTCCCCTACGTTTTTGGCCCACGGCACCTCGAGTCAGGGTATGGACGGAGCCGACAGCGACCGGAAGCAATCTGGGTTCAAAGTACGGACGCCGGTGGACGAAGCGCGTCGGATACTTCGGGAGGCGGTCGTCGGAGAAGGGGCCGAAATCGAGCCCGAAACGGGTATCGAGACGATCGACATCGAGCGTGCGGACGGCCGGATACTCGCCGCGCCGATCACGGCAGCGCGGAGCGTTCCCCACTACCAACGGGCGGCGATGGACGGCTACGCCGTTCGCGCGGCCGATACGTTCGGTGCGAGTGACCGCTCACCCGAAGTGCTGCGGATCGCCGACAAGACGGGTGGTGACGCGTCCGTTTCGGCAGACACCGCCGCTCGAGTCCACACGGGAAGCGCCCTGCCGGAGGGTGCCGACGCAGTCGTCATGATCGAACACGTCGCCGAACGCGAATCGGTCGGCGAACTCGAGGTCGAAGACGCCGTCGCGGAGGGTGAGAACGTCGCTCCCGTCGGAGAGGATATCGAAGAGGACCAACACCTCTACGAGGCAGGTCATCGCCTTCGGCCGTCGGACCTCGGTCTCCTGCGGTCTGCGGGGTACGCGAAGGTAACCGTCGCGACGCCACCGACAGTAGGCGTCGTGCCGACGGGCGAGGAACTCGTCGAGCGCGACCCGGATCCGGGGGAAGTCGTCGAGACGAACGGTCTCACCGTTTCCCGACTCGTCGAACGCTGGGGTGGCACGGCCACGTACCGAGACGTCGTCACCGACGATCCTGACTCGTTGCGCGTGGCGATCCAGCGCGATCTGACAAAGGACGTCGTCGTCACCACGGGTGGCTCCTCGGTCGGCCAGCGAGACCTCCTCCCCGAAGTCATCGACGACCTCGGCGAGGTGCTCGTCCACGGCGTCGGGCTCAAACCCGGCCACCCCGTCTGTCTCGGTATCGTCGAAGAGACGCCCGTACTCGCCCTTCCCGGCTACCCCGTCGCCTGCATCGTCAACGCCGTCCAGTTCCTCCGGCCCGTCATGAACTGGCTCGAGGGGACGACGCCTGCACCCCATCCGACGACGAACGCCCGACTCGAGCGCAAGATCCCGAGTGAACCCGGCACGCGAACGTTCGCACGCGTACAACTCGAGGAGCGCGAATTCGGGGACGGAGACTTCGGACCGGACGAGCCCCGCTACCGGGCGATTCCGACCAGGGCGAGTGGATCGGGTGTGCTCTCGAGCGTCGCACTCGCCGACGGCTGGGTGGTCGTCGGCGACGAGCGCGAGGGAATCCCCGCAGGAGAGACCGTCGCCGTCGAAAACTGGGAACCGACCGTCTAGGACCACCATCGTTTAATACCACTGTCTCGCTAACCAGCAGGTATGGACGTTAACGAATTCCTCGAAGGGAGTACGCTCACCGGCAGACAAGCAGCGCTCATCTTCTTTGCATTCTTGCTGTTGGTTATCACAGCAGGAATCTTGCTCATCCTGTTCAGCGACCTCTTCCAGGGGATCGTCTGACCATCGACATAGCAGAGATGGCACCCAGCATTGTCCTTCTGGGTAACTGACCGGAAAATAGTGGTGACCTGACGTTGATCAGGGTGTCGCGAGTGCGAGTCGAAGCGCGTCCGCGAGGGCGTTTACCCGCGCGGTATGTTCGTAGGATCCTTCGCGGACACCGTTCGTCACGTAGGAGAAGGCGATCCCTTCTTCGGGGTCGGCCCACCCGACGCTACTGCCGAGTCCGGCGTGCCCGAAGACGCGCTCCGGCGAGAGCACGCCGTACGGTGCGGCCGTCGTTCCGCCTTTCCAAAAGCCCAACGCGAAGCGCGCCTCGCGATCGAGCGTGCCGTCTGCCTCCGTTTCGGCCTCGAGGGCGGTCAGTTCCTCGACGGTCTCCTCCGAGAGAATGCGCGTGCCCTCGAGTTCGCCGCCGTTTGCGAGGCAGGCGTAGAATCGGGCCATGTCGCTCGCCGTTCCGATGCCCGTCGCCGCGGGAATGACGGCTCGGTGGATCGCTTCGGTGTTGAACGGCGCAGCGACGGCGTTGTGATCGCCCATTCCCTCGCCGGGGTCGCGACAGCGGTCGAACTCGTCGAACGCGGTGAGAGTCGCGACGTCGTCGGTCTCGTGATCTCGGAGCCCGATTCCAGTATTCGTCATCTCGAGGGGATCGAACACGCGTTCGGCGGCGGCTTCCTCGATCGGCGTCCCCGTAATCCGGCGCACGAGTTCACCGACGAGCCAGCCGAACGTCAGCGGGTGATAGGCCGGCACGTCTCCGGGAGAATAGACGAGTTCCATCTCCTCGAGTTGCTCGATGACGGCGTCCCAGTCGGGCCAGAGGTCCGGCCGTCGGTCGATCTCACCCCGTGGGAGGCCGGCTGTGTGACTCAGCACCTGTCGAACCGTGATTTCGGCCTTTTCGCTGCCGGAGTCGGCGAACTCGGGCCAGTGGTCGACGACGCGGTCGTCGTAGGAGAGCAGGCCCTCGTCGACGAGCGTGTGGAGCGTAACGGCCGCGTACGGTTTTGTCGACGAGAAGAGGACGTGTCGACGGGCGGGCGTCTCCTCGTCACCGTTCGGTCCCGTCACTCCGCCCGCGAGGTCGAGTACCTGTTCGCCGTCGAGAGAGACCGTTAACTGCGCGCCGTGGTGGAGTCCGACCTCGAGGTGTCGGTCGAACAATGAACTAATTCGCTCGCGATCAGATTCGGCAAGTCGTGACATACCAACGAACTCAACTGCGAGCGTTGTAACCGTTCCCCTCGGTGTCACGACCGACCGTTACCCGCGTCCCACAATGGATCGTTACTCGAGTCGCTGCCAGTTCGTCGCCGACTCGAGGCGGGGCAACGCCGTCTCGAGGTCCTGTCGGGCAGCGCCGTAGAATCGCTCTCGACCGACTGGCGTTCGGACGCGCAACGTGACGGTGTTGTTCGTGACGCGGAAGATGGACAGCACCCACGACCGTCCCGTCTGCGTCCACTCGCTGTGAAGCGACGCATCCTCGTCGCGGATGACCCGCGAGCCGAGCTCCCAGCTCAATCGGGAGAGATGAGAGAGGTCGAGTGGCACGGCGTCCGGAAGCGACACAGCCGTGCCCGTTACCTGTCGAGAGCCATGCGTAGCCATACCACGCAATTTGTGGGTCGACCGGAAAAAGTCATCTATCCGTCCGTGAATATAAATGGCCCTCGAGGACGCCACCGACGGGCGACAATGCTGGCGAATTTCGACCACGAACCGTCGTCGGTCCGCGTCGACTCGAGCGACCCGAATCGCATCGCGGCGGGCACGAGTCGGTCGACGTTTTTACGCGTGGCCCGTCAACGCCAGATATGGAACGCAAGGAATTTCGCGATCTCGCGTCGCCGGCGGCCGCACGAGAGGCGATCGAGTCGCTCTCGCTCGAGGGCGGAATCGACCGCGTGCCACTCGAGGAGGCCAGCGGGCGCGTGCTCGTCGCGCGACTCGACGCCGAACTCGACGTGCCCGGATTCGATCGCGCGAGTCTGGACGGCTACGCGCTCGCTGCTCGAGAGACGTTCGGTGCCGACGAGGCGGACCCGGCCGAACTCGAAGTCGTCGGCGAGGTCCACGCCGGTGAAGAACCGTCGATCGACCTCGAGGCGGGCGAAGCCGTCGAGATTTCGACCGGCGCGGTGATGCCCTCGGGGGCCGACGCGATGGTTCCCGTCGAGCGAACCGATATCGACACCGAGACGAAGACCGTCCGAATTCGAACGTCGGTCGCACCCGGCGACAACGTCATGTTCGCCGGTGCCGACGTCGCGGCGGGCGAACGCGCGCTCGGACCGGGAACGCAGATTACGCCCCGTGATATCGGGTTGCTCTCCGCACTCGGTATCGACGAGGTGCCCGTCCGCGCTCGCCCGACGGTCGGCATCGTCTCGACCGGCGACGAACTCGTGCGGCCGGGAGGCGACCTCGAGAGCGCTCGCGGGGAGATCTACGACGTCAACAGCTACACGATCGCCGCGGGGGTCGAAGACGCCGGCGGCGAGGCGGTGCTCTACCCACACGCGGGCGACGAGCAAGCGGAGATGGAGGCAATTCTCAAAGAGGCTGCCGAGGAGTGTGACCTCGTCCTCTCCTCCGGATCGACCAGCGCGAGCGCGGTCGACGTCATCTACCGAGTGATCGAAGAGCAAGGCGAACTCCTCCTTCACGGCGTCAGCGTCAAACCGGGGAAGCCGATGCTCGTCGGCCGACTCGGGGGCTCGGACGGGTCGGATGGCTCGAACGGTGACGGTCGCTCGTCAACTGTCGACTCCGCGTACGTCGGGTTGCCCGGCTACCCCGTCTCCGCGATGATGGTCTTTCGAACGTTCGTCGCGCCCGCGATTCGCGCGGCCGCCGGCGTCCCCGAACCCGACTCGGCGACGGTGTCGGGCGTCATGGCTCGAGAGGAACGCTACGGCGAAGGTCGACTCCGGCTCATGCCCGTGGGGGTCGTCGAACGCGAGGACGATTCGCCACTCGTCTACCCCGTCGACAAGGGAAGTGGTGCGACGACGAGTCTCGCCGAGGCCGACGGCGTCGTCGAAGTGAGCCCGGAGACCGATTACCTCGAGGAAGGCGAATCCGTCGCGGTCACGCTCTTCTCACCGGACGTTCGGCCACCCACGTTGCTCGGCATCGGCGAGGACGATCCGACGCTGAACCGACTGCTCGACGGCCTCGAGAACCCTCGCTACCTCTCGGTTGGCACGAGACCCGGCCTTCGGCGACTCCGCGACGGCGTCCCCGATGTCGCCGTGGTCGCTGGTCCGCTCGAGCGCGACGTGGACGCAGTCGAACTCGGCCGCTGGCGCCGCGAGTGGGGCCTCGTCGTTAGGCCCGGCAACCCCGACGAACTCGAGGGACTGGCGGACCTGCTCGAGCACGATCTTCGGTTCGTCAATCGGACGACCGACTCCGGACTTCGCTCGAGTCTCGAGGCCGAACTGGACGCAATTGCTGCCGATCGAGACGAGCGTCCGGAGGACGTTCGTGACGCCATCGACGGCTTCGACCTGGCGCTTCGCGCTCACGAGAGTCCCGCTCGGAAGGTAATCGGCGGCGACGCGGACGCTGGACTCGGCCTTCGCGAAACGGCTGACCGACTCGACCTCGCGTTCGTTCCCGTCGATTCGGAACCCGTTCGCGTCCTCGCGAACCCGGATCGAGTCGACACGGAGAGCGTGCGCGAACTCGAGGCTGCACTCGAATCCGACTCGGAGATCGACATCGCTCGTTGACCGTCCTCGATACGTCACCGTTCAGGAGTCGATATCAACGAGGCCGATAGTCACTCTTGTCAGAACAGTGATTTTTAGGCGTGTGTGGTGTACAAGTGGTGATGTCGACGATAGCCGAGTTCCGGCTCCCTGCAGCGGAGACGACGCTGGGGACAGCACTCGAACACGCATCCGAGGCCACGTTCGAACTCGAGTCCTCGGTATCCAAGACCAACCCCTCCCTGTGGGTCTCAGACGTCGACCGCGAGACCGTCGAACGGGCGTTCGAACTGGACGACTCAGTCGCGGCGTACGAACTGCTCGTCGAGACGGACTCCCGACTGCTCTTCGACGTGAGTTTCGAGAACGGAACGAAACGACTCCGCGACGAATTGCTCGCCGACGGCGGCTCCGTCCTCGAGATGTGGGGGACCAACGGTTGGTGGCAGGTTCGCGTGCGATTCCCCGACAGAGACACCCTCGTCGACGCCTACGATAGACTCGAGGAGACGGGCATTTCCGTCGACTTGCGACGAGTCAGCGACGTGAGCACGGTCTCCGGCACGGACACCAGACTGACCCCCCAACAACAGGAAGCGCTCGAGGCCGCACTCGAGCACGGCTATTTCGAAATCCCCCGTGGTATCTCGATGGAGGAACTGGCCGAGGAGTTAGGCATCTCGCATCAGGCGCTCTCCGAACGGTTTCGTCGGGCGTACGAGACGCTGGTCGACGACGAACTTCAGCCGGCGCGCGAGCAATCGAACGTCAGGTGAGCGTCAACCGATCGTTCGCCCGGTACGCGCCGAGATGAGAACGACAAGTCAGAAGATTCGCGCCGAGAGTGATCTAATCGTTCGAGCGCGCGGGAATAAGATCGCGAACGAACACTTCCTCGGGGAGGTCTGGCAACTGTGGGGGAACGATGCCGTTACTCGAGTCGATGGTGTGGCCCGTCTCGACGTGGTGGTCGATGGCGTCTCGCGAGCGAGTGGCGCTGGAGGGCTCGTCTGCGGGGGTGGTATACCAGTCGCAGGTAAGGCAGTATTTCATCGTGTCTCTGGGTGTCACTCAGAGTGCCGCACTGAATCTTTTTTGGTGCTGGCTGAGCGCCGTCTCGAACGCTGAACAATCACTATCCCTGGACTCTCACTCAAAACAACTCGTCGAACGAATCGACGCGATAGTCGCCTCGAACACATAGCCCGCGTCGGTCGTGGCCGACTCGTTCGACGTGAATCGCATCGAGTCCAGCGTTCCAGGCTGCACCGACGTCGTTCGCCCCGTCTCCGGCGAGGACGCCGACGTGGCCGTTGTCACCGACGCCGAGATCGTCCATCACGGACTGCACTGGCTCCGGATCTGGTTTCCAGCCCGTCTGCTCGGTACAGCACAGTCGGGCGTCGAACCAGTCGTGAATGTCGAGGTGATCGAGCACCGGCTCGCAGAGGAACTTCTGGCAGTGGGTGACCAGGCCGACCGGCACGTCGAGGTCGGTGACGAACGCAGCGTCCTCGTGGAGGTAGGTCTGTTCGGCCCGAACGAGCGGATCCTCCTCCTCGTGGAAGGCATCCCAGAACGCGATGGGATCGATTCCCCACTCCTCGAGTTGACGGTTTCTCGAGCCGGTGAGGCCACTCCAGAGGATGTCCGCCTCTCGGTCGGTGAACTCGCGGCCGAGTTTCGTGCCGACCCGGTCGAATATCTCACGGGTGTAAGACCACTCGACGTCGATGAGCGTCCCGTCTAAATCGAGCAGCCAGAAGTCGTACTCGTCCTCGAGCGAAGCCGCCATTGGACGCAGAGATACGTCCCTCTCGAGTAAAGATGTATCGCCTGAGGACTCACTCACGCGGGCTGGGACTCGCGACGTGTTCGGCGGCCTCACTTGCTCGGAGAACGGTTCCCCGTGATCCACTGAAACGGGTCGTCGTAGTGTTCGCTCACGGCTAGTAGATAGATGACGACGGCCCCGTAGACGACAATCATCAGGAGTGGAAGCGAACCGACGGACATCCCGAGGAACAACCCGAGGGCGGCCGTTCCGCCGAAGTACGTAAGCGCGAGCAACCAGCCGATCGGATGCCCAGAGAGCAAACAGGCAACGACGAGAAGTGGAAGTATCACACCGGCCATTTCAGCTGTCGTCAGCGCCTCGCCCGCTGCAGCGGGATTGAGATACGAGAACGCTCCTTCGAATATGAGGACGAACACGAGAACGTAGATGCCGGCCGGGAGCCGTCCGAAGTGGTCGACGAGTCGCTCTTGGATCCCGTCAGCGTCCTGCGATGCTGTCGACATTGCTGAAAAATACGAATGCTGTCACAAAAGTGTTCCTCTGGGGTTCCGCGGGTTCTCTACCGCGAAACCCCACGGGTGACGGAAACGCTCTCGGTCTCGAGGCCAGCCTTACTTCCCTTCGAACTCCGGCTCACCGTCTCCCATGAAGGCCGTGATGCCCTCCATGAGGTCGTCGGTCGCCATCAGGTGACCGAACGCGGAGGCCTCGTACTCGAGGCCGGCTTCGGTGTCGTGGCGGCCGGTGAGCATCGCGCGCTTGGTGAACTTCTGGGCGACTGGCGGGCCGCCGGCGAGGTCAGTCGCGAGGGCGAGGGCTTCGTCCTCGAGGTCCGCGTTGTCGACGACGTCGTTGACGAAGCCGTAGTCGGCCATCGTCTCGGCGTCGAAGCGCTCCGCGGTGAGGATGATCTCCTTCGCTCGACCCTCGCCGACGATGTGTTTGAGTCGCTGCGTGCCACCCCAGCCGGGCAGCAAGCCAAGGTCGAGTTCGGGTTGGCCGAACGCCGAGCGCTCGCTCGCCACGCGGAGGTCGGCACACATCGAGAGCTCCATCCCGCCGCCGAGACAGAAGCCGTCGATGCCGGCGACGATGGGCAGGTCACAGGCCTCGAGTTTACCGAACGTCTGCTGTCCCAGCCGGGACAGTTCCTGACCCTCGAGTGGATCCGCACCGCCCGCGGCCATGCTCTGGACGTCTGCTCCGGCGGAGAAGGCCTTCTCGCCCTCGCCCGTGATCAGAATCGAGCGAATCTCTTCGTCGTCCTCGAGCAAGTCGACGGCTGTGGCGAGTTCCTCGAGCAGTTCGTCGCTGATGGTGTTCATCCGGTGTGGCCGGTCGAGGACGATGTGACCGACCATGTCGCCGGGATACTCGACGCGGATGGCGTCGAACTCGACGCCGTCGTCGTCTTCCGCGGCGTCATAGAAGCCGCCTTCGGACGCTCGCTCCTCGAGGTAGTCGGCTGGTTCGTAGCGTTCGTGGCCCGTCTCCTCGTAGGCCTCCTCGAGCGTCTCGAGGGCGTTCTCGATGCCGAACTCGTCGACAATCTTGACGGGTCCGTCGGGGAAGCCAGCGCCGAGTTTCGTCGCCTCGTCGATCGATTCAGGCGGCGCGACGTCGTTGCCGATCAACTTCGCGACTTCGTTGGCCATCGACGCGATCAGCCGGGACTCGACGAGATCCGACTGCTCGTCGGTTGGAATGTCGGCGCCGTCGCCGTCCTCGTAGTCGTAGAAGCCTTTTCCGGTTTTCTTGCCCAGTTCCTCGTTTTCGACCTTGCGCTCGAGGAGCGGACACGGCTCGTAGGGCTCGCCGAGCACGTCGTGCATGTACTCGAGGACGTGGTAGCTGATGTCGTTGCCGACCTGATCGCCGAGTTCGAAACTGCCCATCGGCAGGCCCATGTCGTACTTCGTCGTGGAGTCGACTTCGGCGATGGTGGCCTCGTCGCTCTCGACGAGCCAGCAGGCTTCGTTCATCAGTGGGACGAGCACGCGGTTGACGATGAAGCCGGGCGAGTCCTTGTGGACGCGGACGGGCGACTTGCCGATGTCGTCGGCCAGTTCCTCGATGACGTCGAGCGTCTCGTCGTTCGTCTGTGCACCCGAAATCACTTCGACGAGTTGCATCCGCACCGGCGGGTTGAAAAAGTGCATTCCACAGAATTGCTCGGGACGCTCGGTGAACTCCGAGAGGTCCGTAATCGAGAGACTCGAGGTGTTCGTCGCGAAGATGGCTCGGTCGGGGGCGACGGACTCGAGTTCGGTGTAGACGTCCTCTTTGATCTCCATCTGCTCGGGGACGGCCTCGATGACGACGTCCGCGTCGCCACAGGCGTCCGCCATGTCGACGAAAGGCGTCACGCGCTCGAGGGCGGCCTCGGCCTCGTCGTCGGAGAGTTGGTCGTTTTCGGCGAGTTTGTCGAGCGACCACTCGATCTGGTCGTAGCCGTTCTGGACGAACTCCTCGTTGATGTCGCGCATGTTCACGTCGTAGCCAGCCATCGCGACGACCTCCGCGATGCCGTGGCCCATGTTGCCTGCACCGAGAACTGCGACGGTGTTGATATCTTCGAGCTCCATGGCCATACATGGAATCGGCACGTGTTTGAACGTTTCCCTCTCTCTGGAGGAAACTATAGTTCCGTTTATTACGGGTTACAAAGCTCTTTATCGCTGGGGTAGAAAGCCGATGACATGGAATTCGGTCTCACCGAAGAACAGGAACAGATTCGCGAGGAAGTCGCTCGGTTTGCCGAAAACGAAATCGTCCCCGAAGCGGAGACGTTCGACGAGGAGGAGAAATTCCCCCACGAGATCGTCGATCAGGCCGCGGAGATGGGCCTCGTCGGCTCCTCGATCCCAGTCGAGTACGGCGGCGCGGGCTACTCGACGCTCGAGACAGTGATCATCGCCGAGGAACTGTTCTCCTACGATCCCGGTATCGCGCTCTCGATTCTCGCCTGCTCGTTCGGGACCGAAGCGATCCGCGAGTTCGGTACGGAAGACCAGAAAGAACGCTTCTTAGAGCCCGTCGCGCTGGGCGAGAAGATTTCCGGCGCCGCAATTTCCGAACCCGACACCGGCTCCGACGTCTCCTCGGTTTCGACGCAGGCCGAGAAGGACGGCGACGAGTGGGTCGTCAACGGCAACAAGATGTGGATCACGAACGGAAGCGTCGGCGACTTCTTCGTCGTCCTCTGTAAGACCAACCCCGACGCCGAGGGCCGCTACAACGGCTTCAGCCAGATCGTGGTCGAATCCGACCGCGACGGCTTCAGCGCCGACAAGATCACCGGAAAGATGGGCATCCGCGCCTCCGACACCGCCGAACTCATCTTCGACGACGTGCGCGTCCCCGAAGAGAACCTCATCGGAACCAAAGACGCCGCGTTCATGCAGCAGATGCAGTTCTTCGACGCCACTCGTGTCGGCGTCGCCGCACAGGGCGTCGGCATCGCGAAGGGTGCGACTCGAGAGGCACTCGAGTACGCACAGGATCGCGAGCAGTTCGGTCAGCCGATCAGCGAGTTCCAGGCGATTCAGCACAAACTCGCCAATATGGCGACCGAAACCGAGGCCGCGCGTAACCTGACCTACAAGGCCGCCTGGCACGTCGACCAGGGCGAGGACATCACCAAACTCGCCTCGATGGCCAAGGAGTACTCCTCTCGCGTTGCCGTCGACGCTGCTAACGAAGCCGTCCAGATCCACGGCGGCTCGGGCTACGTCAACGACTTCCCCGTCGAGCGCTTCTACCGCGACTCGAAGATTACCCAGATCTACGAGGGAACGTCCGAGATTCAGAAGAACGTTATCGCCCGCGAACTACTCGGGAAAGGCTTCTAAGCACCCTCCCACCCACTCGATCACTACTTCGTTCCCCAAACCACTTCGTTTCACACGCTCGTTCGTTCGGCTTCCGCATTCGTTTTCTCGATACTCCTGCAGACGAATTCGGTTCGTGTCGAGTAGGCATCCGAGCACCGCTCTCGAAGCGAACTCCCGTCGTAATTGCTAACTGTTTGGATAAGCGAAACAGTTGTCAATCCATGTGGGGCCTCGACACGGCCAGTATCGTCCGATACCGCGTGTGCGCGCCCGATGCAGTAATCGGGCTCGATTCACGCGAGTCCCATGTTCGATGACCAGTTTCGTACGTGAAACGGCGTTAGTCCGGAAATAGGTACACACGGTCCGTTGTAACCTGTTCGTATTCATGGCAGACCATAGCAGGCGCGAAATTTTGGCGTCTACAGGCGCAACGGCTGCGGCAATTGGATTATTCACAACCACGGGGGCGGCAATAAACGATGACGACGAGTCACCGATGGACAGCCCCGATGGCTGGTCGTCACTCGGTGGCGGGCAAGGAAACACGGGCTTTCTCGAGGACGAAACCGGTCCCGAGGATCCCGTTGCCCCGGCCTGGCAGTACAACCACAGCGGCATGCTCGCCGTCGTCGACGACGTCGTGTACCTCGCCGGCGACGACGAGGTCCACGCTCTCGACGCCGAAACCGGCTCTCGAGAGTGGGAAGTTGACGTCGAGGGTGTCGAGGGGGCACCGGCTGTCGCCTACGATACCGTCTATCTCGGCGGGGAGCAGTTGACGGCGCTCGACGCTGCAGACGGTGACGTTCGCTGGGAACTCGACCTCGAGCCGGACGAGGTTATCGCGTCGCCGAACGTCGAAGCCGAACTCGTATTGGTCGTCGCCGACGGTGTCGTGTACGCCGTCGACGCACTGGAAGGCGAGGTTGGCTGGGAGTACGAACCGGCGGACGAACAACTCCACGAGCAGGCGGTCGCGATCGTCGAGGACATCTGTATCACCGCGAGCGAAACGCAACTGTACGCACTCGACGTGCACAACGGCTCGGAGCTCTGGACGTACGAGTCGGACGACGATTCCCTCGACGGGCAGTTCGCCAGCCGACTCGCAGCGTATCCGATGGCGACCAAAGAGTACGTCGTCGCAATGCGAGCGAACGACGAACTGTCGATTCACGACCTCGAGGACGGCGAGGAAGAGGGCCGCGTTAGTAATTTCAGTAATCCGGAGGGGGCGATCACGGACGACCGAATTCTCAACACCACCGGAATGGACAGCTACTACGCCGCCGCACACGATCTGGAAACGGGCGAGTCGGAGTGGGAGGCAGAAGAGTCTGGTCTCGGTGCGACACCACCGATCACCGACGGCGACCTCGTCTACTCCGGACTCACGAGCGAGGACGAATTCAGCGACGGCGAAACGGGAGATCGCTTCTACGCGTTCGACATCGAGGATGGCTCAACTGCGTGGCAGATCGACACGGGTGCCAGCCTGTGGCCTCTCGCCGTCGTCGGCGAAACGCTCTACGTCGGAACGCTCTCGAACGACGGTATGATCTTCGCCCTGCGGAGCAATTCGGAAACCGACGCCGACGAGGACGATATCGACGAGGAACCGGAAGACGACGGTGACTCCCCGGAAGAGGAAGTCGAGGGCGATTCCGAGGACACCGACGAGTCCGACGATGACGACGACGAAGCGCCAGACGGGGACGCTGACGCGGATGGCGGCTCCGACGACGATGGCGACGACGCTGACGCGGATGGCGATTCCGACACGGATAGCGACGATGACGCAGACGACGGGTCGGACGATGCGGACGATGACGCAGATGACGATGACGCAGATGATGCGGACGACGATGGTGCGGACGAAGACGAAGATGACGATGACGCAGATGATGCGGACGACGCTGCGGACGATGACACGGAAGACGCTGCAGACGATGACGCAGACGACGCAGCAGACGCGGACGGCGACGATAGCGTTCCCGGCTTCACCACCGGTGCAGGCCTCCTCGGCGGTGCCCTCTCACTCGAGTGGCTCCGCCGTCGCGAAATGGAACCCGACGAGGAAGAGGAAGCGTAATCACTGCCTCGTAATCGGGTGAGTTCCCGGAACCAGTCGATTATTTTTGAGTGACTCGAGGACGATCGACCCGTTAGCTATCGGAATCCGAGTCGGTGTCAGTGCCATCTCGATCTGAATCGGTGTCAGTGCCCGGCGGGTCAGTGTCCGTGTCAGTGCCATCTCGGTCGGTGTCCGTGTCGGTACCTGGGGGGTCAGTATCCGTATCTGTACCCGGCAGGTCGGTATCCGTATCGGTGCCTGGTCTGTCGGTGTCCGTGTCGGTATCACCGTCGTCCCGATCGAAATCGGTGTCCGTGTCGCCGTCGTCCTGATCGCTACCAGTGTCTGTATCGGTGCCAGGTGGGTCAGTGTCCGTGCCAGGCGGGTCAGTGTCAGTTCCCGCGTGATCTAGGTCGCGACCGGTATCACTACCGGAATGCTCTCCATCGCTATCCGCGTCCGTTCCCCGACCATCGAACTCGGTGTCTGTCTCGTGATCCGTGACTGAGACGTTCGGCACGCGTCTCGAGGAACCTGTGTCGTCGGATTGAGCGGGCTTCGACGGCGACTCGAGGTCACGGTGGTTTGCTGAGGGTTCGTCCGCCGAGAGGGAATCTCGGCTGCGTTCGACTGGCGGTTTCGGTTCAGAGACACCGTCGCGTTCGGGTCTGGATTCGTGTTCGAACTCACGTTCGACGTCGGCGACGATGGGTGAGTTGGGTTCGAACACGTACAGGACGATGGGGGGCAGAACGTAACAGGCGATGGCGACTGCGGCAAACCACGGGTCGAGAAAGATGAGCAAGCCGAACATCGCCAGCGCAGCGGTTGCGGCTGTGTGGATGGTCGTGTCCGTATAGCGACGGTAGAACAGCCAGAAGTCACGGATTCGGTTCTGGACTGCCGGGATCGTGACGAGCGACGGCGAAACCATCGTGAGTACTACGTGGTCTATCGAGAAACCATTTGTCGCGTGAGCCCCTACTGAGACGCAATGAGAGAATTCGTCTTCGCCCTCGAGTACGAATCGGGGACGAACCCCGTCGCCGACGTGCTCGCCGACTACCCGGAGGCGTCGATTCGCTCGCTGTCGTGTCACGTCACCGCGGACAGCCTCTGGCGCGTCGATCACGCCGAAGGTTCAGCCGAGGCGCTCGCGGCACTCGAGGACGCCTACACGACGAGTGACTTCTTCGCGGATTGCCTCGTCAAGGACGACTGCGGTGCGGAGTGTGAAGTTCAGGTGCTCGATCGCTCGAGCGACACGCTCGTGGTCTACACCTACTGGGACCGCACCGAGGTCTGTACGTCGGTTCCTCACGTCGCCCTCGAGCACCTCGGCGAGGGACTCCTTTTCGAGACCTATCGCGAGGGGCGGCGCTACCGCTGGCGGATCGTCCTCGGCAGCGACGCTGAGATTCACGACTTCTTCGACGCGCTGGACGAAGAGGTAGACGAGTGTACCGGGATCGAGATGCTCCGACTGACGGAACTCGATCCGGACCACGGCAGCGATTCGAGCCCCGAAGCCACCCTGCCGCGAGAACAACGCGAGGCGCTTCGGGCGGCCGTCGAACGCGGCTATTACGA
Source organism: Natronorubrum sediminis (assembly GCF_900108095.1). NCBI lineage: Archaea > Methanobacteriati > Methanobacteriota > Halobacteria > Halobacteriales > Natrialbaceae > Natronorubrum > Natronorubrum sediminis. The sequence goes on along the minus strand of NZ_FNWL01000001.1, from coordinate 748,404 downwards.
GACGCCTCGTCGCATCGAACTCGGCGACCTCGCGGCACAACTCGAGATCCCGCGATCGACGCTCTCCTACCGGCTCAGAAGAGCAGAAGCGAGCCTCGCATCGGAGTTCGTCGCGACGGACGATTCACACGAAGCGCTGCTCGGCCGGCCCTAAGTTGGCGTGCGCCAAATAAGTGGTATGGGCGGTGACCGATTACTGCTCAGTAATGACGCAGTCGTCTCCGTCTTCGCCTGATGCGCCGCCCGATCGCACGCACACGCTCGAACTTCGCGTCCCCGAGATGGACTGTCCGTCCTGTGCCGGCAAGGTCGAGAACAGCGTCGAGCGACTCGAGGGTATCCTCAAGTTCGACGCGCGCGTGACGAGCGGCCGCCTCGTCGTCGAGTACGATCCGACGAAAACGAACGAAGCCGACGTTCGTGCCCGGGTTCGCGCGGCCGGGTACGAGATCGACGACGGTGGGGCCGAGCGGACGTTCTCGGTTCCCGACATGGACTGTGCGTCGTGTGCCTCGAAGGTCGAGAACGCACTCGAGGCGACCGACGGCGTGCGAGAGATCGAGACCCGTCCGACATCGGGTCGGGTGACCGTCTCGATCGACGACGAGACCCCAGTAGAGACCGTCACCGGAGCGATCGAACGTGCTGGTTACGACGCCTCGCCGGTCGCCGACGAGGGCGGCCCACTCGAGGAGCGCGAGGCGGTCTGGAAGAGTCGACGTGCCCTCGGGACCGGAATCGGTGGCGTGCTCGTGGCGGTCGGGATGGCTCTCGAGTTCGTTTTCCCTGCCCTCGATCCGGCGCTCACGACCGTCGCCGGGCGAACGTACGCGCTCTCTCACCTATTGTTCATCGCGGCGGTGGTGATCGCGGGGACGCCAATCCTGCGCAACGGTTACTACTCCGCGCGGAATCGGAGTCTCGACATCGACTTCCTGATGAGCCTCGGAATCCTCGCGAGCGTGGCGGCCCACCACCCATTCGAGGGGGCCATCCTCGCGGTGTTGTTCAGCGTCGCCGAGTTGTTAGAGCAGTTTTCGATGGACCGCGCTCGAGACTCGCTGCGGGAGTTGATGGACCTCTCGCCGGAGACGGCGACCGTCAAGCGAGAGGACGGCTCCGAAGCGACGATTCCGGCGGAGGAACTCGCGGTCGGTGACAGGGTCGTCGTTCGGCCGGGCGAGAAGATTCCCGCCGACGGCACCGTTCGTGAGGGCCAGAGCGCGATCGATCAGTCGCCCGTTACCGGCGAGAGCGTTCCCGCGGACAAGTCCGTCGGTGACGAAGTCTACGCCGGCACGATTCCCGAATCGGGCTACCTTGAGGTCGACGTCGAGAGCGAGGCCGACGAGTCGACGATCGCTCGAATCGTTCGAATGGTCGAAAACGCCGAGCGCGAGAAGACCGACCGCGAGCAGTTCATCGACCAGTTCGCCAGCGTCTACACGCCGATCGTGGTCGTCCTCGCGGCCGCGGCCGCGTTCGTGCCGCCACTCGCCTTCGGTGCGTCCTGGAGCTACTGGTTCGTCGTCGGACTGACACTACTCGTGATCTCCTGTCCCTGCGCGCTCGTCATCTCGACGCCCGTCAGCGTCGTCTCGGGGATCACTAGCGCCGCGCGAAACGGCGTCCTCATCAAGGGCGGCAAATACCTCGAGTCAGTCGGCGAGAGCGACGTGCTCGCGGTCGACAAGACGGGGACGCTCACCGAGGGCGATCTGACGGTGACCGACGTCATTCCCCTCGAGGGTGCCGACGAGCGCGACGTCCTCCGACGGGCGGCCGCCGCCGAACGGCGTAGCGAGCACCCGATCGGGCGGGCAATCGTCGGCTACGCCGAGGAAGAGGGGGTCGACGCGGATAGTGACCCCGACGTCTCCGACTTCGAGGCGCTGACCGGCAAGGGTGTTCGGGCCGACATCGACGGCGAGACGCACTACGTCGGCAAACCGAACCTGTTCGACGGACTCGCAGATCTGGAACACGTCCACGCGACCACCGACGGCGGCGTCGCGCTCGCGGAGATGGGCTACGAGACGACGCCCCAGCCACGGTGTGACCGCGAGGACTGTCTCGACGTGCTCGCGGAGGTCGTCCCCGACCTCGAGTCACAGGGCAAGACGGTCGTGATCGTCGGCACCGAAGCGCGGCCGATCGGCGTCGTCGGCGTGGCCGACCGCGTGCGGCCCGAAGCGAAGTGGGCCGTCTCGCGCTTGCAAGACCAGGGCGTTCGCGTCGTCATGCTGACTGGCGACAACGAGGGCACGGCCCGAGCCATCGCGACCGAAGTCGGGATCGACGAGTACCACGCCGAGTTACTCCCCGAGGAGAAACTCGAGTGGATCCGCCGATTGGACGGCGAACCGAACGAGGACGGCCGAGACGACGGTATTCGTCGCGGAGACCGAACCGACGCTGCCCGTCGCGGAGACCGAACCGATGCTGCTCGTGGAGGACACGTCGCGATGGTCGGCGACGGCATCAACGACGCGCCCGCGCTCGCGACCGCGGACGTCGGCATCGCGATGGGCGCTGCGGGGACGGATACGGCCCTCGAGACGGCGGACGTGGCGTTACTGGGTGACGACCTCTCGAAACTGCCCTACCTCTACAAGCTTTCGGGGAGGGCAAACGGCGTCATCCGGCAGAATATCTGGTCCAGTCTGGCCGTCAAAGCCGTGTTGGCCGCGGGTGCGCCAATCGGGCTCGTCACCGTCATCCACGCAGTCGTCATCGGCGACATGGGGATGAGCCTCGGCGTGACGGGCAACGCGATGCGACTAGCGAACGTCGAACCCGAGACTCCTGGGGCGCTCGAGGAGTCTGCCGAGAAATAACGAGTGCGCTTCGTTCGGGTTACTCGCTGCTCGGTTCGGTCTGGGAGTGGATCCACTCTCGCGTTCGTTCGGAAAACGTGCCGATTCCGAGTCCTGCGATGAACGTTAGCAGGCTGGGAACGAGAACCCAGATGAGATTGGGGTGTTCGTGTCCGGCGTGAAGTACGAGTTCTTGCATACGCGAACACATTCGCGCATGAGTCACCTCAATCTATCGCTGCAACAGGGCTCCAGAAGGGCAAATGATTGACATCTCTCGCGCTCGTCGAGGCTTTCAATCGCGGCGTAGCGCACCGAGTCCGGGACGCCCGTCGACCCACCAAAGAGTCACTCCCGCAACCAGAATTGCGGCCTCGAGCCAGAGCGTCGTCACCTCGGCCTCGAGTCCGGGGATGGTCCCTAACGGCTTGACGCCGGTGTAGGGTGGCATCGGCGTGAGCGGCCAGAAGAGAAAGCCGAGTTCGTGGAAATCACCCGACAGCACGTGCCAAGGAACGTCCGTCGCGATATGGGAGAGGTAGCCGATTGCGAAGGCAAAACCGAGGTCGCGACGCGCTCGTCGAGTCGCGAGCACCCAGACGAGGAGGAGTAGCGGAACGACGAACACCAGCGAGTGGCCGACGGTCCGTCCGACGGGTGCGATGTCTGCGGCCGCGAGTGGCTTGTCTACGAAATCGGCGAGGCCGGCCGCGAAGACGGCGACGAGGACCGGCACGTCGTTCGGAGGCCCCCCGTCTCGATACCGAACGAACTCCCGATAGCAGATGTAGCCGACGACGAGGTGGACGATCGGTTGCATCCTTCTCGGTCTCTGTTGTGTGCGAAGTAAATTCAGCGTTGTCCCGACCTCGATTCGTATTGTCTTCTGATCCGTTCTGTGTCGTCCCGAGTTCTCACCCACCGAGACGCCTATGAGGCTTCGACACTACCGTTTCTGTCACGAGAATGTTAGCGGAGGCCGAACCCGTGCTCCGAGCGGACCCCGTGATGGCAACGCTCGTCGAGAAGCACGATCCCTACGTCGAGCCGAACTGGACTGAGTACGAGCGACTGTGCATCTCGATCATCAATCAGCAGCTTTCGACCGCGAGCGCCGCCGCGGTCCGGGGGCGCGTCTTCGACGTGCTCTCGGACGATGTCACACCCGAATCGGTGCTCGAGGCCGACGATGAGGCCCTTCGGGACGCCGGACTTTCGCGAAGCAAGGTTGAATACATCCGAAACGCCGCGCGAGCGTTTCGAGAACGCGATTACTCGAGATCGGGGTTAGCCGACCATACGAACGACGAGGTCGTCGACGCGCTCACCGAGATCAAAGGCGTCGGCGAGTGGACGGCGCGCATGTACCTCCTGTTCGTCCTCGAACGCCCGGACGTGCTTCCGCTGGGTGACCTCGCCGTTCGCCGGGGCATCGAGCAGTTGTACGCCAACGGGGATGAGGAACTGACTCGAGGTGAGATGCGCGAGATCGCCGAGGCGTGGCGCCCCTATCGAAGCGTCGCGACTCGCTACATCTGGGCGGAGTACGAGTCCGAGTAACTGCCAACTCTGCTGCAATCGGCGTTCGTTCGCCGTGTAACGGGGTAACGGGAGTCGAGCGTCAGCCTCGAGGATCGGAGTAACGCAGGACTTCCGTCAGTCGTCGTCGACTCGCGCACACTGTTTGGACCGGCCAATCACCGATTACGCGCGCGAGTATGCAAGCCGGTCGTCCGGATGCGAGAAATCTCATACTGAGTTGTCGAGACGGCCACACCGACTCAAGTGTTCGCTGGCCGGGGTCGGAATCGAGATGGCAAACGAGAGACCAACCGACGACGGGGGCGGACAACGGCGAATGACGACCGATCCCGAGCGAATTCGCGAATGGGCCGAATCGCGCGAGGCGGTTCCCGTCTCGACTCACGGCGGCGAAGGGCACGGCCACTCCTTCGCACGGCAGGGAGCGATCGAGGAGGACCAAGAAGAGCACACGTGGGAGGGCTTCATGGAGACGTTCCGAGACGAGGACCTCGTGTTCGTCTATCACGACGAACCGGCCGCCGGAGACGAACTCGGCCACTTCGAACTGGTCGAGCGCGAAATGGCGTTCGATCGAGCCTCGATCGGTCGCAGTGAACTCGAGGATCAGCTTCGACAGGGTGAGACAGTGACGACCGAAATCGTCGAGACGCAGGTCGTCGAGACCGAAGTCGTCGAGCGCGACACGATCGAGAGTTCGGTCGTCGACACCGAACTCACGGAGCGACGCGTCGTCGAGAGCGAACTGTTGAGCAGAGACGTTGTGAACACCGAATTCGTGAGCGCCGACGTAATCGAGGTGACCACCGACGAATCCCGACTCGAGACCATCGAGGAAATCGAACGCTACATCGTCGAGAGTCGAGTGGTCGACGTCGACATCGAACAACACGACGAGGTCGAGCGAGACGAGATTCAGACCGACGTCGAACTCGAGAGCGTCCAGCGCTCGATCCTCGAGAGCGACGTGGTTCGCTCCGATGTCGCTGCCGACGAGGTCGTCGATCGCGAGGTTATCGAGAGCAAGCGCGGCGAAGGCGACACCGTCCAGAGCGAACTGCTCGAACGCCGAACCCTCGAGGATCAGATCGACGAGCGCTCGATGATGCGCTTTACGCTCGAGGAGACCGAGTTGCTCGAGTCCGAGGTGATCGGCAGCGACCTGCTCGAGGGGGAGATCATCGACGTCGAGGAGTACGAGTCGATGGAGGCGATAGACGCTCCGGCGACTGGCGGCGTGGCTGGCGGCGAGTCGCTAGCCGGCGGTGATCCGATGGATGCGGACGAGACGATGGCTGGGGACGAACCGATGGCGGACGACGACGCGACGGCTGACGCGGGTTCCGAGCAACTCAGCGAAGACGAACCGATGGCGGAAGCGCCCGGCGAAACGGGTGCTGACGCGGAGCGGGCTGACGAAGCAGGCCCACCCGGAGCGGGAGCGACGGGAGCCGCCGGGCCGACCGAACTCTCAGCGGACGAACAGGGGAAAGCAGTCGTCGACGAGACGGGCGAACAGGTCGGAATCGTGACGGAAATCGACGCACAGACGGCCTACATCGACCCCGAGCCCGGACTGACGGATCGACTCAAGGCGCGACTCAACTGGGGTGGCCACGGCGACGACGAGTACCCGGTCGACGCCTCGGAAATCACCGAGATCACCGACGAAGAAGTGATCCTCGAGAGCAAACGCGACGCCGAGTAGGACTCGAGTGAGGCGACATCCCAATTCGGCGACAGCCCTCGAGTTACCGGCCATTCTGGCTACGCTGGCCATTCTGGGCGTCGTCGTTCTCCCCGCCATCAGCGACGTAGCGCGCCCAGAGGAGCAACAGCGTGGGCAGGACGAGGATGCTCGAGAAAAATGCGTACGCGATCGTCAGCGCCGTCACGAAGCCGAACTGGCGAACGGCGGGGAGGAACGCGAGCGCGAGCGTGGTGAAGCCGAGCGTCGTCGTCGCCACGCTACCAAACAGTGCGCCGCCCGTGCCAGCCATCGTTCGCGAGAGCGCGTCGGCGGCGTCTCCTCGTCTCCGACGCTCGAGGACGAAGCGCGAACTCACGTGGATGTTGTAGGCGACGCCGAGTCCGATCGTGAGGCTCGTGACGGTTCCGGTCAGTATATTGAACGGAATCCCAAGTAGTGCCATCGTGCCGACGATCCAACAGACGGCGAGGGCGACCGGCAACAGTGTGACGATTCCCAGAGACGCACTGTGGCCGGTGAGATAGTATGCAGCCGTCAGAAACCCGAAAACCGCAACGAGAGTGATCACGAGACTCTCGAAAATTCCGTCCAGCAGACTCTCCTCGACGGTGTGCTCGACGATCTGCGGGCCGGTCGCGCTCGCGTTCCAGCGCTCGTCCGCGCCACCGTCGTCGACCATCGCCGCTGCCGATTGCACGTCGCTCGTCACCGTTTCGGCCGGCGCGTCCCCGCGAACGGAGACGAGCAGACGAACCGACTCGTACTCGCCATCGCTCGTGCGGTGGATCACTTCGCTCGCAGCCTCGGGATCGCTTTCGAACAGGTGGTCGTACAGCCCCTCGAGATTCTGGTTGGGAACGCCGTCACCCGTCCGGTCGGCGAGGTGGAACGACGCGTTGAACGACTCGTCCTCTGTGGCGACGGATTCCATCACCGTCAGCGGATTCTGGTCGTCCGCGCCGGCCGAGTGCGCCGCGTCGGTCGACTCGCTCTCGCTTACCTGCATCCGTGCCGAATCGACTCGCTCGAGCGTGTCGCCGTCCGTCACGTCGCCCGAGACGACGATTTGGGCCTGTGCGTCCCGGTACTCGAAGCCATCCTCGAGTGCTTCGTATCCGGCCGTCGCCTGGTAGTCTCGGTCGGTCGTCGAAACGTGTTCGGTCCACGACGGATTCTCGGCGAGAAGGTCGTCTTCGTCGAAGTTAGTATCGACTGAACCCGCCGCGTAGAGGCCGCCCGCGGTGACCGCGAGGACGAGGACGAGGACGACGAGCGGCGCGACGCGGGCCGCGCTCGCACCGACCGATAACGCGCTTCGAACGGGGCCATCTTCGATTCCGAGAGCGGGTCGCCGTCGCTCGAGGGACTCGTCGAGTTCGATTTTGATCGCCGGCATCAGGCCGCCGAAGACGAGCAGCGCCGCGACGATGCCGACCGTGCTCACGAGGCCGAACTCGCGAAGCGGCGCGATCGGGCTCACCAGATTCGACAGAAAGCCGATCGCCGTCGTCGCGGTGACCCAGAGGAGGGCGACGCCGACACCGGTGAGCGCGAGCGCCATCGCCGGTCGAACGGCCGTGGCCGCCGTCTCGCGCGACTCGCGATGGCGCATGAAGACGTGGATCGCGTAGTCGATCGAGAGCCCGATCAAGAGGACGGGAATCGCCACGAAGAGTTGGTTGAACGTGATCCCGGCCCAGCCCATGAATCCGAGCGTCCAGACGAGCACCGTTCCGATGCCGGCGACGCCGAGTGCGACCTCGATCGGGTCGCGGTAGGCGACGGCCAGCGAGACGAGGACGACGCCGAGTGCGAGCGGGCCGACGAAAATCAGGCTGTCGACGATCGCCCGGTCGATCTCGTCCGAGACGATTCCGGGGCCGAAGACGACGTATTCGCCGCCGCTCGCGTCGCCGTGATCCGCTGCCAGTTGCTGTACGGCGAGTTCGCTCTCGACGAGTCGGTCGCCGGTCGAATCCGTATCCGTATCCGTATCCGCGTTCACGTCCCCGTCCTCCTCTCCGTCCACTCCCGCCTGTGCGTGCCTGAGAACGGTTAGTCGCTTCTCGGCCTGTGTGTCTCCAACCTCGTACGACGAGGGGAGCAACGTCGTCGCGAACTCGTCGACGGCTGGCGACTCCTCGTCGCCGAGTTCCTCGAGATGGCGTTCATAGGCCGACTCGTCTATCGACTCGAGCGCCGAAATCTGCTCCTCGAGTGGGGGCTGATCGAGGGACTCGAGGTCGTCTCGCTGGTCCTCCAGCTCCCGTTGTTCTGCCCACAGTTCGTCGTACTCGTCGCCGAGCACGCCGACCGTGCCGTCGGTGTACGCTGTCTCGAGGTCGTTCTCGAGTCGATCCGTTCGTTCGTCGTACGCCTCCGTCTTGATCTCACCGTCCGCATACGCCCGCTCGGTGGCGTTGATCTCTGATTGAACGGCTCGAACGCTTCCCATCGCTCGGTCGAATGACTGCGTCTGATCGTCCTCGAGATCAGTCGTTGCTTCCTCGCGAACCGACTCGAGTTCTTGGTCAAGATCGCCCGCACGAGTCTGGTACGTCTCTTCGTCGATCTCGTCGTTCTCATAGGAAGCGTTTAGGTCCGCGTAGTCGGCTTCGAGGCCGCGAACCGACTCGAGAGCCTGGCGCAGATCGGTTTCCGTTTCGTCGAGTTCGTCCGCACGTTCCTCGAGGTCGTCTCTGCGCTCGACGAGCGTGTCGACGTCGTCCTCGCGGAGTATGCTCGTGGCGACGACGTTTTCGACGCCGATCGTCGGCGAGTCCGCTGCCAGCGTCTCGGTGACGGTCTCGTTTTCGTGCAGCGCCTGTTGGAATTCGAGCGACTCGAGGAGGGATTCCTTCGCGAGCGCGTCGTCGTCGCTGACGATCACCGCCGTGACCGTCGTGTTCGCTTCTTCTTGCGTCGAAAAATTCGCAGTCGCGTACTCGAGCGTCTCCGCCTCTTTCGTCTCGCTCTCGAATTGCTCGAGCGAGCTATCGTACTCGAGAAACGCGATTCCGACACCGAAGACGGCCGTGAGGAGGAGAATCGAGACGATCACGACCGTCGTCTGCGTCGTAATCGCGTCGACGAGCCGGGTGAACCGTGTCGGCTCGTCCTGTCTCCCCCCGTTCATCAGTCGTGACAACTGTTCGGAACGCGTATACTTCTTTCAGTTCGACGTGACTTTCAGTTTCGCACGGGTCACTCGCGCGACGGTGGGCGAGCGGCGTAGAATCCGAGCGCGACCGTGGCGAGGCTGCTCAACACGACGAGTACCGCACCGACACCGCTCCAGTTGAGTTCGGACGTCTCGCCGCGGTCCAGTTCGGTCTCGAGGAGCGTCTCGACGCGGTCGTAGTCGATTTCGGGCACGTCGGGCTCTTCCTCGCCGGACATGGAGACGGTCGTCTCCGAACCGACCTGTTCGTGGTCGCGAACCTCCGCTTCGGTGGGGTCCGCGCCGACGAACCCGTCGGCGACGACGTACACAGTACTCGAGCCACCCATCGTCTCGACGTGGAGTTCTGACGCCGTCAGTTCGTCCTCGCTCCCGATTGGGGACGACTCGAGTGTCGCGTCCGGATCAGCCGCTGCGCCCTCGAGTTCGAACGTCCCGTCGTCGATCGTGAGGTCGGTTCTCGCGAGTTCGGCCGTCTGCGACAGTTCGTCGACGGTCGACATCGGAACCACATCGTCAGTGTCGACTCCCACGTCTCCGAGGCCGAACTCCACACCCAGTACCGTCCCGACCTCCCCGAGGCCGTCGGGCGACCACTCGAGTAGTCCGTTCTCCCGGGTCTCGGAGTCGTAGACGACCTCGAGACCGTCCTCGGTCGACGCCGCGTCGAACGTCATCGTGCGATCGGGCGTGAGCGCCTCGAGATCGCGCTCCTCGAGCGCGCTCGCGTGTCGATCCCAGTTTTCGGTGTCGCTCTCCCAGGTCGCGTCGACCATCGTCAGGCCGTCGGCTCGCTCGGCCGTGACGTCCCACGACGTCGTCCGTTTCAGATCCGTTTCCGCACGCACCTCGAGCGTCTCGCTGACGTCGTCGAAGCGATCTGCGAGATCGTCGTCGACCGACTCGAGCGAGTCGGCGAGTTCGACCGTTCCGAGGACGACCTCGTCGTGGGCGTCGGCCTCGAGGTCCCACTCGATGTCGGTCGCTTCGCCGTCTCTATCGACGGTAAGGTGGAGTTCCTCGACGGTCGCTTCTGCGAGTCGATCGGTCATCGCCTGCGCTTCGGTCTCGTCCAGTTCGGTCTCGGCCTGTTGTTGAACCAGCGAGACGGCGGCCGCCGCCACCTCGTCCGTGACGCCCGTGTACTCGACGTGGTACTCGTACTCGACGATATTCTGGTCACCGTCGCCCGAGTAGTCGTAGGACTCGATCTCACCGTCGGCCGTCCCACCTAGCCCGACGGCGATACTCGAGTACCGATTCTCGAGGGACTCGCCGGCGTCCTCGCGCGTCTCCCATCGATCCGTCTCCCAGTCCTCGATGACCCGTCGCTCGCTCACCTTGAGGGAGTAGCCGTCGTCGCGCTCGACGACGGTCGCCTCGAGTGAGTCCGTGCCGGCCGGCACGCCGTCGATCTCGGCCTCGACGAGCGAGAGCGTTCCCGAACTGGTGATCGACTCCGAGGTCATTTCTAGCTCGCCGGTCGTCTCGAGTGCGTCGTAATCGGGGTCGTGATCGGCGACGGTCGCCTGCACGTCACCGCTCGAGGTCGACTCGGTGTCGGTTTGTGACACGTCGATGGCCGCCTCGAGGTCCGTGATCGGTGCTGGATCTTCGATCAGTACGTCACCGACGCTCGAGACGCCATCGCGGTCGGAGTGCATCGACAGCTCACCGGTTACGCCGCGTTCGTCTTCATCGACGGCTCCAGTGTAGTGCGTGTACGCGACCCCAGGATCCGTGTCGAGACCGAACTGCCCCTCGAGTGTCGTTCCAGTCTGGGACGCTTCGTGTGGATAGTCGTACGTGAGCACCGCGTCGCCATCGTCGGACACGTATACCGCTTCGACGTCTTCCGTCGCGTCGATCTCCTCGAGGATTTCCTCAGGGACCGGTTCGTCCGAGTCAGCGTGTGCTCCAGTGACCCCGATGGCCCCCAGACTCGTCACGAGGAGTATCCCGACGAGTAGCGCGCTCGAACGTCCGAAACTGGCCATTCGTGCTGTCGGTTCTAACCCGATCTTCATACGTGTTTGGACGTTCGTATCACGACTTCGTTGCCAATCACTATCAATATATTCGAAAGTAACATATAGGTGAATGACAATTATCCAATAATGGGAAGGGACTTTGTTAGTGGTGCAACGGTTAGCCGTATAGGTGCAGTCATGATGGCTCTCATCATGATCACGTCGGTCGCAGCAGGCACTGCTGTGGCAGACACAGGGATGGAGGAAGCCGAGCCTGCCGACGAGGTGTTCGTCGACGACGACGGTGGGGCCGTCCTCGTCTACGACGAAGACGACGGGATCGACGACGAAGCGAGCGGTGAGTTCGGCGTCGATATCTCCGAGTCGGTGGCGTACGCGCTCGTCACCGACGAGATCGAAGACGACGTCTCCGCTGCGTTCTCGATGGCCCTCGACAACGATGGCCTCGAGTCCTCAGGCTCGCTCGCCGCCGATCGACCGGCTGACGTCGAGGACTTCTCGATGGACGTCACTGGTGAGCAAACGGAGTCGACGAACGACTTCGACGCGAACCTCGAGTTGGCACTCGCCGCCTCCGACTCGCCGCCGGAAGCGACCGTTGACGAGTCCATCTCGACCAGTGGTTCCGTCGTAATGGGTGCAGACGATCTCGCCACGCAGGGTGAGTTCGACATGTCACACAACGCACCCCCTGATTCACCCGAGATCGGCCTCGATCTGGAGATCACGGAGACGGGTGACGATTACACGCTCGAGATGGCACAACAGGACGTGATCATCGAGTTCGAAACCCACGACTGGGATACCGAGGACGCTGCACAGGCGACCCTCGAGGACGAATTCGAGGTCGTCGCAGAAGACCTCGGCAGCGACGTCACGGTCACAATCCACGACCACGACTTCGAGGAGAACGTCAACGCGATGGGCGACGGTCACCTCGACATCGAGTACACGGTCGAACTCGAGAACGCCAAAGACGGCCTCGAGCAACTCGTCGCAGAGGATCTCGCGACCGATCCGACACTCGACGTAACGCAAAGTGAGGCCGACGAGATCGCCGCGGATATCCTCGACGCCGAACTCGAGACGTTCGAACTCGCGTTCGCCGAGGACGACACGACCGTCGACGGCCACTGGGACGTCGCGTTCAGCGGCTTCGAATCGTCTGCCTTCGCGATGATGGACCTCGCTGAAGCGAGCGACGAGATGGACGACGACGCGGCCGACGAGTTCGACGACTACGAGGAGATGTACGAGGCCCAGGCAGCGGCCGACCTCACCGAGACGACCGAGTGGGACGTGACGTTCGACGCAGCCGGCGGATCGCAAGAATTCGTCGTCGACGTCACCTCCGAGACTGACAACTGGGACGCCTACACCGACGAACTCGCGGACCGCGATATCGACTCGCCCGAGTTCGTGATCGACGCTCACGCGGAAACGGTCGGCGACGAAATCGACCTCGAGATGGGACTCGAAGTCGGACAGGAGGCGATCATCGAAACGGCGATCACGACGATGGCCAACGACCTCCAGAACGACCCGACCGTCGACGACGACGCACTCGAGCTCGTCTCCGCCTTCGACGAAGCTGACCTCGAACTCATGCAGTTCGACCTCGATATGGACGACGGAACGGTTACCTTCGAAACCGGTGCCTCCTTCGACGACCTCGGTGCGTTCGAGGATCACCTCGAGGACGGCTACCACGGACTGACGGTCGAACACATCTACGGCGACGACGACGCCGGCTACGTCTACGTCACCGACATGGCCGACGACGATGACGACGAAGACGACATCCGCGAGCATTCGATCGTCGCGGACGACACCGAGATCCACATGCCGGGCGACTGGGACGAAGATCACCCGCGACTCGACATGGAAGAAGTCGACAACTACCTCGAGACCGACGTAGGCGACGACGACGAGTCGGACGATGACGACTCGATCCCCGGCTTCGGTGCAGTCGCCGCCCTCGTCGCACTCCTCTCGATAGCGATGTGGGCGCGTTTCGATCGGTAACCTCTCGTTTCGGTTGCTGAACGAATTGCGTACGCAACTCACGGTGATTTTTTCGCCCCTCGGTCACTCGCTGACGCAGTGTCGACCCCCGGTATGTTGGCTGCAGACGAGGTGTCGGGACGGAGGGTGACTGGCACGTGCCGTCTGCGAGCGACCGCTCACGGTACGTCCGGTTGCCGGTCTCCGAAGCGGATGTACCAGTTGAACTGCACAGTCGAGGCGAAGGTCCCTCGCAGTCGTCCGTCAACGAGCCTGAGGCGACGACATCAGTCTCGAGACTCGAGGCTGTCCTTCAGCGTGGACGTATTTTCGTCGCTGACAGGTGGCCGGGTACGTCGAAAGAAAATCCGCAGTCGAAACACGGCGGGCCGAACAGCCCGACTCTCGAGGCCGATACGTCGAGAGCGATTACTCGAGGTCGAAGCGGTCGAGTTGCATCACGTGGCTCCAGGTGTCGACGAAGTCACGCACGAACTTCTCCTCGGCGTCGGCGGAGGCGTAGACGTCCGCGATGGAGCGCAGTCGAGAGTTCGAACCGAAGATGAGGTCCGCTCGGGTGGCGGTCCACTCGACGTCGCCCGTCTCGCGGTTGCGGAGTTCGAAGACCTGGTCGATCTCGGAGTCAGCGGCGGTTTCCCAGCCGAGGACGTCCTGGGAGTCACCGGACGCTTCCCACTCGTAGTCCATGTCGAGTAGGTTCACGAAGAAGTCGTTAGTCAGCGTCTCTGGCTGGTCGGTGAGGACACCGAGTCCGGAATCCTGGTAGGTCACGTCGAGTGCGCGCAGGCCGCCGACGAGCACCGTCATTTCGGGTGCCGTCAGGTCGAGCAGGTCTGCCTTGTCGACCAGCAGTTCTTCCTGTGACTCGTCGGCCTCGTCGCTGTAGTAGTTCCGGAAGCCGTCGGCTTCGGGCTTGAGCGCCTCGAAGGAGTCGACGTCGGTCTGTTCTTGGGAGGCGTCGGTACGGCCGGGCTCGAACGGCACCTCGACGTCGTAGCCGGCGTCCGCGGCGGCCTGTTCGACGGCCGCGTTGCCACCCAGCACGATCAGATCGGCAAGCGAGACGCGCACGTCGTCGGAGCGAGAGCCGTTGAACTCCTCTTGGATCGTCTCGTAGGTTTCGAGCGTCGACTCGAGTTCCTCGGGCTCGTTGACCTCCCAGCTTCGCTGGGGCTCGAGGCGGATACGAGCGCCGTTCGCGCCGCCACGCTTGTCGCTGTCGCGGTAGGTCGACGCCGCCGCCCAGGCGGTCTTGACGAACTGTGAGACCGAGAGGTCGGAGTCGAGAAGCTCGGCTTTGAGCTCCGAAATCTCCTCGTCGCCGATCAGGTCGGAGTCGACGTCGGGGATCGGGTCCTGCCAGAGCATCTCCTCGTCGGGCACTTCCGGACCGACGAGTCGCTCCGTTGGGCCCATGTCGCGGTGGAGCAGCTTGTACCAGGCCCTCGCGAACGCGTCCTGGAACGCTCGTGGGTTCTCCTGGAAGTTCTCGATGATCTCACGGAACTCGGGGTCACGCTTGAGCGCGACGTCCGTCGTGAGCATCATCACGTCTTCTTTCTCGTCTGGGTCTTCCGCACCCGGTGCGGCCTCGTCGAGTTCGCCGTTCTGGGTGGTCCACTGCCAGGCACCGCCTGGGCCCTCCTCGAGTTCCCACTCGTACTCGAGCAGGTTGTCGATGTAGCTCGTGTCCCACTGGGTCGGCGTGGTGTTCCACGGTCCTTCGATACCGCTGGTGATCGTGTCACCGCCTTTGCCCGAGCCGTGAGCGCTCTCCCAGCCGAGGCCCTGTTGATCGATCGGGGCTGCTTCGGGCTCTGCTCCGACGTGCTCGTCCGGATCGTCGGCCCCGTGGACCTTCCCGAACGTGTGACCGCCGGCGATGAGTGCGGCCGTCTCCTCGTCGCTCATAGCCATCAGGCCGAACGACTCGCGAATCCGCTCTGCGGACGCCTCTGGGTTCGGCTCACCGTCTGGCCCCTCTGGGTTCACGTAGATCAGGCCCATGACGGTTGCAGCGAGGGTTCCCTCGAGTTCGTCCTCCTCGTTGAAGCGCTCGGACGCTTCCCACTCGTCCTCTGGTCCCCAGTCGACGGCGTCGTCTGGTTTGTAGTCGTCCTCACGTCCGCCGGCGAAGCCGAACGTTTCGAATCCCATGGACTCGAGTGCGACGTTTCCGGCGAGGACGATCAGGTCGGCCCACGAGAGCTTGCGGCCGTACTTCTGTTTGACGGGCCAGAGCAGTCGGCGGGCCTTGTCGAGGTTCGCGTTGTCCGGCCAGCTGTTGAGCGGCGCGAAGCGCTGTCGGCCGCCGGAAGCGCCACCGCGACCGTCGCTGGTGCGGTACGTGCCGGCGCTGTGCCAGGCCATCCGGATAAAGAGCGGTCCGTAGTGGCCGTAGTCGGCGGGCCACCACTCCTGAGAGTCGGTCATGACGCTCTCGATGTCCGCCTTTACCTCCTCGTAGTCGAGGCTCTCGAACGCCTCGGCGTAGTCGAAGTCCTCGTCCATCGGGTTGGACGTGGGGACGTTCTGATCGAGGATGTCAACGTTCAACCGGTTTGGCCACCAGTCTTGGTTTGACTTAGTCATCACTGTACGATTGCTACTTTCACGTATTAAGATTTGCTAATCCGGTGGTGTTGTCTTCGTGGCATAGGAAATAAAATTCGCTCCTCGAGAACTTTTTTAGTCTCGGTTTCGGCGGTAGAGACAGTACGACTGGCGACATCCGACACCTAACCGCGTCGAAACGCCAGTTTCTCGTTTTCTCGTGGGCGTCGCCTTCCGCGTCTGCGGAGTTACTCGGTTTCTAGGAGCGACGCTCACTCCTCTTCGGGCGTATCGGGGGTGTCGCCGTCGACACGACGACTCACGTCGACCTGGTAGTTCCCGAGGATGTCGCGACCCAGGATAACGGGATAGTCCATGTGACTGCGATCCTCGACACTCGCCGTGACGGTGTGTTGGTTGCCGCCGACGCCGACGACGACGTCGACGACGGGTCGGCTTTTGGCCGTCTTGGAACTGCCAGAGCGAATGCGCGTGATCGACTTGATCGGCCCTGCTCCGATCTCTGCGGCGAGAGCCGTATCGATGCTCGTCCGAGTCGCCCCGGTATCGGACTTGGCGTAGACGGACGTCGAACCGCTGGTCCCCGAGAGCACGATTTCTTCGGTGTAGCCGATGACGCTCGCCTCGGGTTCAGTTTGTGGCGTTTGAACCGGCTGTGCCGCGGGCTGGGCATCGTCGAGGACCGCCGAGAGTTCCTCGACGCGTTCGTCGTCGACGTCGCCGCCGGCGCGTTCGATGGCGAGTTTGGCGATGTAGGGTGCTGGGCTCACGTGCGTGGCCGAAAAGAGTCCCTTGAAGCCAGCCGTCGGATTCACCTCGAGGACGAACCACCCTTCGTCGCCTTCGACGAGGTCGACGCCGGCGTAGTCGAGTCCAATCGCGTTAGCCGCCCGTCGCGCCATCTCTCGAGCTTCTTCTGGGAGGTCGTCGGTCGCGTCTTCGACGTCACCGCCGAGTGCCACGTTCGTCCGCCAGTCGTTATCGGGGGCGTATCGATACATCGCCGCGATGATCTCGCCGTCGACGACGTAGATACGGACGTCCCGGTGGCGGGCGTCGTCTCGGTCGATCAGTTGCTGTAAGAACGCGTATCGGTTCCCGACTTTGGCGTTGATCGGATCGTCGCCGCTGACTTTCCACGTCCCGCCGCCGTGGGTTCCGATTGCCGTCTTGTAAACCGCTTCTTCCCCGTATCTGTCTCGAACGGCGTTCAACTGCTCGCTGTTCAACGCGAGCGTGACGTCGGGAGTTCGGACGTCGTTCGCCGCGAGCGTCGTCGCCGTCGAAAGCTTGTGGATCGCCGTGAGAACCGTCGAGGGTTCGTTGAGCGTCGGAACGAGCTGTGCGAACGTGTTCACGATGCCGAGTTCCTCAGCAGGTTGTTCGGTGTTCGAGAGCAACACTCGGTTCGCGATGACGTCGACGTGTGGCTCGAGGACGACGCTGCCGTCGGTTACGCTGATCGAGGTGTTCTCCGTCCGGAGCCACTCGGTTTCGTGGCCCAGTTTGTCGACGGCGTTCAGAATTGCTTTCGTCTCCTTGCTCGTGTGGAGACTCAACACCCCGACGGTAACGGGGTCGTCCACAGGATGAGTATCGGTCGCAGCCATATCACGTCCACGACGAGGCAACGGAAAAGTATGCGGTCGTCAAACGTCGGTACGTGCTTGCTCAGTGACGATATCGTCGATTTTGATACGTCGTTAGCTAATCGCCGCACGAACCTCTCGTGGATCGACTAACCCACTCGCGACGGCGAGGATTGCCCACGTGGACGCGCCGAGTGCGATAGCGCCAAAAAGCATCACGACGCTCGAGACCATCGGCGTGACGAGCATCACGGCGACGGCCATGACGCCGGTGATGAGACAGACCAACCCAATCGACCGCCCCAGACGGAGCAATCGGAGGTCGAGTTCCAGATGGACGATGTAGAGGTTGACGGCGACGTAAACGGTGTGCGTCGCGACCGTCGCGGCCGCCGCGCCAACGACGCCGATGGTCGGAATGAGAGCGATGTTGAGTCCGAGATTCGCGACGGAGGTTGCCCCCTTCGCGATAGCCCGATGTCTGGCACGTCCCAGATAGTCCAGACTGTCGCTCGTTAAGTTCGTGATCGCTTGTAAAACGATGAAGCCCGACAGAATCTGGAGGACCGGTACTGCCCCAGCGTAGTCGGCACCGAACGTCATCGTCACGAACGGCTCCGCGACGATGGCGAGGCCGACGGCTGCTGGAATGTACAACAACAGCGTGTTCGACAGCGCTGTCTCGTAGATCCGTCGCGCCTGCTCGAGTTGGCCCGAGGCCTTCTGCTCGCCGAAGTTCGGAGAGATGGTGAAGCCAAGCGACTCCGCCGGCGCGAGCACGAAGTCTGAAATCTGCTTGCCGAGCGTGTAGAACGCGACCGCCGTCGGCGTCAGAAACACCCCGACGAGGACGGTGTCGATCTGTTTGTCGATGACGTTCGCGCTTCGCGTCGCCGTCAGCGGAATACTGTACTCGAGCAACCGCCTCGAGAGTCCCTCCTCGTACTCTTCGGCCGGTTCGTGGCGGCGGTAAAACTTGTAGTAGAGCACGAGGAGGCCGGCGACGGCAGAGAGTGCGTAGCCGACGATGTAGCCGAGTAAGGCCCCGAGCGCCCCGAGGCCGAACAACACGAACGCGATGGCGAAGATGAGGCGCGCGAAGCCGCTGAACGCCTGGACGGCCGCGCTGTAGACAAGTTGGTTGTACCCTTGGAAGACGATTTGCGTGAACGTGGAAAACGACATCGCGACGACGTAGAGGATGCCGACTGCGAGAAACGGCGCGGCCGA
The DNA here is from genome assembly GCF_900108095.1 of Natronorubrum sediminis. Lineage (NCBI taxonomy): Archaea > Methanobacteriati > Methanobacteriota > Halobacteria > Halobacteriales > Natrialbaceae > Natronorubrum > Natronorubrum sediminis. The sequence goes on along the minus strand of NZ_FNWL01000001.1, from coordinate 729,745 downwards.
AGGGTCGCCTAACGCGATCGCGAGGTGTTCGTGGAAGACGAACAGCAGGTAGCCCACGACCGAGATGATGACGAGTTTGAATGTGATCGTCGAGGTGAGTAAGTGTGGAATCTGCCCGGGATCTTTCTCGCTGTACTCGGAGACGTAGCGCGCGACCGACTTGCCGATGCCGAGGTCTGCGACCAACTGGACGACGGCGAGAATGCCGATCACCCAGTACAACGTGCCGTAGCCATCGGGATCGAGCAGGTACCGCGCCAGCAAGAACATCAACAGCGCGCTCGAGATCATGTAGACTGCTCGAGCGACGAGCGTTGCTTTGAATCCGTGGACGATGTGCTCCTGTCTACTCATTCGAAATGTATGGGTGAGCGTTCGGCCGTCGAAATGGCGAGCGAGACCAACGTAGTTGATCGGTTAACGATCCGCTCAATTGTAATGCAGTGACAACTGTGCGTGGTGGTGGCCTGCTTTGGCTGCGACGCTCGCCCGACCCGATTAGCAGTCGGCTCCGACAGACGGCTTCGAGACCCAGTCCAAACGGTGAATGTGGATGGAAACGACGCCCGAACGCGGCGGTAACCGTCGCCTACACTGATCTATTTGCGGTTGAACCGAACGATTCGCTGAAGAGACAATCGCGTACTCATGGTATTCGTATTTGACGGACAATCACCGAGGACCGAGCGACCACAAACCACTGTCTCGGGTCGTCTTCGAAGCTCTCAGAGGTAGGACGCGTCCCACCGGGTCGCTTTCCGACGGTTGCCACAGACGTTACACTCGATGCGACCCATGGTGTCCATCGTGTTATCGATCGAGTCACAGTTGCCACAGAACCAGGCGTAGAGTTCCGCCCGGTCCTCGGTTTCGTAGGTCCGGTAGAACGGTGCCTCCGCGCCGCGAGCGGCCTCGCCGTAGCTGACGTAGATCTGCTCGCCGTCGACCTCGAGTTCGTCGACGGCACCCCAGCCCTCGTCACCGATCTCGCTCTCGACGTAGACGTTCTCCGTGAAGGTTTCATCGCCGATGTCGACCTCGCGCTGTCCGGCCTGCTCGAACCCGTGGCTCGTGTAGAACTCGTTGCCGCCCTCGTTGTCCGCGAGGACGAGACACTGGATCTGTTCTGCGCCCTCCTCGAGGAGGAGTTCCCGCGTGCGAACGAGCAGTCGAACGCCCGTTCCGCTCCCTCGAGTGTCGGGGTCGATGTGAAGCCAGAGGATTCGCCCGGTTCGGTAGCGTTGGCCGATCAGATCGTTCTGGGAGAAGCCGATCACGTCGCCGTCGCGCTCGATGACCAACACGAGTGAGTGGTCGTCGGCGATCTGGTCGCTAAAGGAGTCGCCGTACCACTGTTCGACTGCGTCGTCGACGGTATCTTGCTCGAGAAAGTCCGTGTACGTCGATTTCAGCGAACGTTGTGCGATCGACCGGATCGCTTCGATGTCGTCGTCGGTCGCTTCACGAATTTCCATAGCAGGTGCTACCATGCCCTCCTACTAAACGTATACCCACGTGGTTAGTTTTTCCAGTTGTTGAATGACATCGACGGTGACGGGTTCGAGGGAGAGCGTTTCGCGAGAGATTCGACTGAAAGGCACCCCTTCCGAATAGGGGATCCGCGTCTGTCGAGGCGAAGATTCAACAGTGACACCATCGGAGTCACTCTCATGAGCGACGAGAAGGGTGGGTCAACACGGGACGGCTCCGACCCCTTAGCCGAGGCGTTTACGTACGACGGTGGACGGATCGATCCCGGCGAGACGGCCAACATCCGGTATGGGATCAGCGAGACCTACCTCGGCGACCCGGTCAGAATTCCCGTCACGGTCATCAACGGCGAACAGCCCGGCCCGACGGTCTTCCTCTCGGCGGCGGCCCACGGCGACGAACTCAACGGAATCGAAGTCGTTCGCGAGGTCGCCCACGACTGGGATCACTCGGATCTCTACGGCACGTTGGTCTGTCTCCCCGTGATGAACGTTCCCGGTTTTCTCGCACAGGAACGGTACCTGCCGATTTACGATCGCGATTTGAACCGTTCGTTCCCGGGCCGGGAGGGCTCGACCAGCGCTCGCCGGATGGCCCATCGAATCTTCACGAACTTCATCGAACCGTGCGATCTCGGCATCGACTTCCACACGTCGACGCGCGGACGAACCAACATGCTTCACGTCAGAGCGAAGACCGACGACCGACTGGTCAATCGTCTCGCGAGGGCGTTTAGTTCGAACGTGATCATCGCTGGCGAAGGTCCCTCGGGTACGCTCAGGCGAGAAGCCACCGAGGCTGGCGTGCCGACGATTACCGTCGAGATGGGCAAAGCCCACCGCTTCCAGCGTCGACTCATCGACCGTGCACTCACCGGCGTCGCGAGCGTCCTCGCTGAGTTCGGTCTCCACAGAGAGTCGTCGGTGCATTGGCCCGGTTGGCGAACCGTCATCGACGACGAGAACGAGAAGACGTGGCTTCGCGCGGACGCCGGCGGGATCGTCGACATGAAACACGGCCGCGGCGCGTTCGTTCGAGCGGGCGAGGTTATCTGTTCGATCACCAATCCGTTCAAAGAAGAAGACGATATCGTCTCCGTCGAAGCCCCGTTTACCGGCCTCATCGTCGGCGTTCTCGAGAACCCGGTCGTCTATCCGGGCAATCCGCTGTGTCACCTCGTCGGCCTCTCGGAGGTCACTCGAACGGCACTCGAGCGCGAGCGAACGACGACGAGTTCACAATCGGAACTCCACTCGACCGGCGAGGACTTCGACGACGATTCCACCGACTAACTCCTCACAGGATGATTCCACCGACTACCTCCCCACAAGATGGTGTGTCTGGTCTTCGCGAGGGCCGTAGTAACACGCGTTCCAGTCTCGTACACCTCGAATTCGCTAGCAACCGTGTTCGTCGTCGGCAAACTGGCTCGGAGAGGGCTGCCTTAGAGCGACAAAAGTAACTTCTATACCCCCGCGGTCTAACGGACAACATGAGCGTATGAGTCAGTCTTACAATCGCGGTCTCATCGAGGACTTCGGTCGCTGGAAGGAGTTCTCAGCCGGCATGTGGGCGTGGATCTTCCACAAGTTCACCGGGTGGATGCTTATCGGCTACCTGTTCACTCACATCGCCGTGTTGAGTAGTGCGTTAACCAGTCCTGAGGCGTATACGAACACCATTCAGGGTCTCGAGTCGCTGTTCATCATCCGCGTGCTCGAGGTCGGTCTGCTCGCCGTGGCAGTGTTCCACATCCTGAACGGACTCCGCCTGCTGATGGTCGACCTCGGTGTCGGCCTCGACGCACAGGACAAGAGTTTCTACGCCTCGCTGGTGTTGACGGCGATCATCACCATCGCGAGTGTCCCAACCTTCATGGACGGGGTGACGATCTAATGGCGGAACGATACTCTTCGTTTGCCCCTGGTGGGACTGCGTGGCTTCTTCAGCGCGTTACGGCGGCGTTCTTAGTCATCGTTCTCGCATTCCACTTCTTCCTCTTGCACTTCGTGAACCACGCGGCCGACGTAACGTTCGCAGGGACCCAAGCACGCATGGAGAACGTCGGTTACTTCCTGACGATGGTCCTGTTCCTCATCGCCGGGACCTTCCACGGCGTCAACGGCGTCTACAACGCCCTGGTCAACCAAGGACTCGCTGGAACCCAGAAGAAAGTCGTCCTCGCAGTGCTTGTCATTGCGAGTGTGGCACTCATCGCACAGGGAACCTACGTTGCAGTCGAGATGGCGGGGTGGTAAGTATGAGTACGCAACAACCCGAACAACCCGAGAGTCAAGAAGCACCGAAAGACCCCGAAATGCGGGGGGCCGAATCGCCGGTCGACGAGAAGGAAAAAGAAGACGGCGAGATCGACCAGACGACGGCCGACAAGTCGGAACTCGAGGGCGAGACAGTCCTCATCAAAGTGTTCCGATACGATCCCGAAGTCGAGGGCAAACAGGAACCGCGCTTCGACGACTTCCACGTCCCCTTCTCGAAGGGGATGACCGTCCTCGACGCGGTCATGTACGCCCGAGACCACTACGACTCCTCGCTGACCTTCCGACACTCCTGTCGACAGGCCGTCTGTGGGTCGGACGCGTTCTTCGTCAACGGCAAGCAACGACTGGGCTGTAAAACCCAGATGGCCGACCTCGAGCACCCGGTTCGGATCGAACCGCTGCCACACCAGGAGGTCGTCAAGGATCTGGTCGTCGACATGGATCACTTCTACGACCAGATGCACACCGTCGAGCCGTACTTCCAAAACGAGGAGACGCCCGACTCGAGCGACCTCGAAGAACAGCGCCAGACGCGGGAGAACCGCGAGAAGGTCAAGATGTCGACCCGATGTATCTGGTGTGGTGCTTGTATGTCCTCGTGTAACATTGCTGCAGGGGACAACGAGTACCTCGGCCCGGCCGCGATCAACAAGGCCTACCGGTTCGCGATGGACAATCGTGAACCCGAGGACGTCAAGGAACACCGACTCCGGATCCTCGAGCAAGAACACGGCGTCTGGCGCTGTCAGACGCAGTTCTCCTGTACGGAAGTGTGTCCGAAAGATATCCCGCTCACCGAGCACATTCAGGAGCTCAAGCGGGAAGCAGTCAAGAAAAACCTGAAGTTCTGGTAATATGTACGAACACGACGTTATCGTGGTCGGCGCAGGCGGTGCCGGCCTCCGTGCTGCGGTCGCAGCGGACGAGGCGGGTGCGGACGTCGCACTGGTCTCGAAACTCCACCCGGTTCGCAGCCACACGGGTGCAGCGGAAGGGGGAATCAACGCCGCTCTGCAGGAAGGCGACGACTGGGAACTCCACGCCTACGACACGATGAAGGGCTCGGACTACCTCGGCGACGCGCCGGCAGTCGAGACCCTCGCACAGGACGCCCCAGAAGACACGATCAAACTCGAGCACTGGGGAATGCCGTTCTCCCGCGAAGAGGACGGCCGCGTCTCCCAGCGTCCCTTCGGTGGCCTTTCGTACCCGCGGACGACCTACGCGGGTGCCGAAACCGGCCACCACCTCCTGCACGTCATGTACGAGCAGGTCGTCAAACGCGGCATTCAGGTCTACGACGAGTGGTACGTCATGGACCTCGCCGTCAGCGACGAAGACGATCCGAACGAACGCGACTGCCACGGCATCGTGGCCTACGACGTCCAAACGGGCAACATTGAAGGCTTCAAGGCGAACGACGGCGTCGTTCTCGCGACCGGTGGTCCCGGCCAGGCCTTCGATCACACCACCAACGCCGTCTCCTGTACCGGCGACGGTCACGCGATGGCGTATCGTGCGGGCGCGCCACTCGAGGACATGGAGTTCATCCAGTTCCACCCGACCTCGCTCCCATCGACCGGCGTCCTCATCAGTGAGGGTGTCCGTGGCGAAGGTGGCATTCTCTACAACAACGACGGCGAGCGGTTCATGTTCGAGCACGGATACGCGAACAACTCCGGCGAACTCGCTTCCCGTGACGTCGTCGCGCGTGCGGAACTCACCGAAGTACAGGAGGGCCGCGGCGTCGAGGACGAGTACGTCCACCTCGACATGCGCCACCTTGGCGAAGAGCGTATTCTCGACCGCCTAGAGAACATCCTGCACCTCGCAGAGGACTTCGAAGGCGTCGACGGCCTCATCGAGCCGATGCCAGTCAAGCCTGGCCAACACTACGCGATGGGCGGCATCGAGGTCGACGAGAACGGTCAAACCTGTATCGACGGCCTCTACGCAGCGGGCGAGTGTGCCTGCGTCTCCGTCCACGGCGGGAACCGACTCGGTGGCAATGCGCTGCCGGAACTCATCGTCTTCGGCAAGCGCGCCGGCTACCACGCTGCTGGCAAGGATCTCGGCGAACCGGAGATCCGGACCGGCTACGGCGACGACGTCGAAGACGAGACCGACACCGAACTCCCAGTCCAGCCCGGCGCTGCCGGCCTCGGGACCGCGGACGACGTCGCTGCCGACGGTGGTGAGCGAACCGACGGTTCGCGATCCTCGTCGGAGGCCCGCTCCGACGGTGGTGTCGTGGCGGACGCAGACGGCGTCCTCGAACAGACGGTCGAAGACGCTCGAGTACACGTCGACTCGCTGATGGACAAGGATACGGGCGTCCAACACGCCGAAATCCGCCAGAAGCTCCAAAACGCGATGACCGACTACGTCAACGTTTTCCGAACCGAGGAGGGCGTTAAGAAAGCACTGACCCTCATTCGGGAGTGTCGCGAGGAGTACCAGGACGTCTACGTCGACGATCCATCCACGACGTTCAACACCGACCTCCAGCAGACCATCGAGACGCGAAACCTGATCGACGTCGCCGAAACGATCGCACTCGGCGCACTCGTCCGTAACGAGTTCCGCGGTGCACACTGGCGACAGGAGAACCAGACGCGTGACGACGAAAACTGGCTCAAACACACGCTCATCTCCTGGGAGGATGGCGAACCGAACATCTTCTATCGCCCGGTGATCCTCGAGGGCGAGGAGAAGACCTACGAGCCGAAAGTCCGCAGCTACTGATCCACACCAGCCGTCGATTCTCTTCTCGGCCGCGATTCGAGGATTCACTCGAGATCAGCAAAGCTTTGTGTTTTCTGCCGATTATAGGAGGTAGATGGGTCTCGAGCGATTCGTCCGGATAAATCTCGTCCTGATTCCAGTACTCCTCGTCGCTGGATACCTCTTCGCCGATTATCTGCCGTTGTTGTTTCTCCCACTCGGCGTCGGCTACATCACGTTCGCGACCCTGATCTGTCTCGCGTGGGGACTATCGAAGGCGTCACTGTCGGTCGGCTCGTCCTGAGATCCACAGAGCTAAGCGGCGGGGCCGGCTATCCTCTCTCGATATGTTGTTGTCGGGGACGGTTATCGTCGACGCTGACACTGTACTTCACGACGGCGCGGTCGTCGTCGAGGACGATAGAATCGTCGCCGTCGACGACCGAACGACCTGTCTCGAGTCCTATCCCGAGCACGAACATCACGCCCTCGACCTCGTCGCGCCGGGAACGGTGGGCGCGCACGTACACTCCGTCCAGAGTCTCGGTCGCGGCATTGCCGACGACACTGCGTTGCTCGAGTGGCTCTTCGAGTACGTGTTGCCGATGGAGGCGTCGCTCTCGGCCGAGGAGATGCGCGTCGCCGCGGAACTGGGATACCTCGAGATGATCGAAAGCGGCACGACGACGTGCGTCGACCACCTGTCGGTTTCTCACGCCGAGGAGGCCTTCGAGGCGGCCCGTGAACTCGGCATCCGCGGGCGACTCGGAAAGGTGATGATGGACAAGGATTCGCCGCCGGGCTTGCTCGAGGAGACCGACGAGGCGCTCGCGGAGAGCGAACGGCTCATCCGTCGGTATCACGGCGTCGAGGACGGCCGAATTCGATATGCGCTGACGCCGCGATTCGCCGTTAGCTGTACCGAGACGTGCCTTCGAGAGACGAGAGAACTTGCAGACGCCTACGACGGCGTGACGATTCACACCCACGCGAGCGAGAATCGCGACGAGGTCGCGACAGTCGAGGACGAAACGGGCAAACGAAACATCCACTGGCTCGACGAGGTCGGGTTGACCGGCGAGGACGTCGTCCTGGCACATTGTGTCTGGACCGACGACAGCGAGCGCGAGGTACTCGCCGAGACGGGGACGCACGTGACCTACTGTCCGTCCTCGAACATGAAGCTCGCGAGCGGCGTCGCACCCGTCGACGACTACCTCGAGCGAGGGATCAACGTCGCGCTGGGTAACGACGGCCCGCCGTGTAACAACACGCTCGATCCGTTCACGGAAATGCGCCAGGCCTCGCTCCTCCAGAAGGTCGACCGTCTCGAACCACAGGCGCTTCCCGCGAAGACGGTATTCGAGATGGCGACGATAAACGGCGCGAAGGCGGCCGGCTTCGAGCGCGTCGGTGCGCTTCGCGAAGGGTGGAAAGCCGACATCATCGGCCTCGAGACGGACGTGACGCGCGGAACGCCGATTCACGACGTACACTCCCACCTCGTCTTCGCGGCTCGCGGCGACGACGTGCAGTTTACGATGGTCGACGGTGACGTGCTCGTGCGAGACGGCGACGTGTTGGTCGCAGACGCAGAATCGATCCGCGAGCGGGCCCGCGAGTTTGCAGCCGATCTCGACATCGACCCCTGACGACCCAAACTTCGTCAACCGACGAATCGTCGCGACTGTTTAGAGTCCAAGCCAGCCAGCGATATCCGTGCTCACGTCCGTGGCCTCGACGAGTTTGTACCCGAGATAGATCCCAACGATACCCATCAATCCGGGCAACTCAGGTGGAGCAGGAATCGGCACATCGACGAGGGCGAAGAACGCACCGGTGATCGTTCCTGTAAGGAGACCTAACAAGACGAGTTCGTAATTCATATCGAGACACGGAAGGGGAGGAAGGAAAATCTGCTGACTTCCGACGGCATTGTTCCGGTATCTGTCACGTGTGCCCAAACAACCCGAAGCCGCCCCTGATATTTCGACTATCGTCGATACGTAGATTTATTATTGTCGAAACTGAGCCAGTTTCGTATGCAACGATACGACGAATCCCGACACAGCGTCGCGGTGCCCAACGACCTCGAGTCGCCTCGAGCGAAACTGATCTATCTGTACATCGGTGCTGTCGGTGGGACGACGACCGAAGCGCTCTGTGCAGATCTCGAACTCAAGAAAGGAACGGCGCTCTCGATTATCGGTACTCTTCGAAGCCGAGGCCACCTCGAGCGGACGGAATCCGGATACCACCTCACCTAATCGGTGAAGGTGGCCACTGGAGCGTTACAGTTCGATTCGCTCGACTAACTGCTCGCGATTTTCGTTCGTGTTGACGGCGACGATCCGAATCTGTTCCTCGAGGCCGGAGCCCTCGAGTTTCGCCTTGAGGAGATTATCAACCTGGTAGACGCCGGCAGCGTTGGTCATCGCTATTTCGACCATTACCGGGCTGCTATCGCCCTCTTGTAGGGTGACTTGATTGATCGCCTGACTCGAGAGAGTGTTGATGCCGCGCCCACCGTGTTCGTAGGGGATACGAGAGCGCCCGCGCTCCATATCGAGGGCGTCGGCGACGCGGATGACGCCCGCTTCCGTCGTCAGCGGCGTCTCGGTGCGATGGTGACAGAGAATTGCGTGGAGGACCTCGCCTTTCATCCGGACCGTCTCGGCGACGTCGTAGAACTCGGGGAGGACTCGATCGAGGACGTCGGCAGCCAGCGGAATCGAGTAAAACGCGTGTTCGTCGCGGTGGACGACGTGTCCGATGTCGTGGAGGGTCGCGGCGAGTGCGATGATGACCGACTCGTCTGCCTCGGCCAATCCCTGCTGGCGCGCGCCGTTGAAATCGACGTTCCCAGCCTTGAGAAGGTCGTAGAGACACAGCGCCCGATTTCGGACGATCTCGATGTGCTTCGTGCCGTGGTCGTTGTAGCGCATTCGGTCGACCGCGTTGACGTTCTGTGCCTCGAGGTAGGCTTCAATCTCTTCGTCGTCGTCGAGGAACTCGAGGACGGTGTTCAACTTCTCGTCGGGAAAGTGATGGTCCACATTAGGACGGTAGACACGACGCGATGGGTCGTCGCCAGCAGAATCGCTCATACGAGAACGTCGATAGCCGACTAAAAAAGCCCTACGGCAATCGGGTCGTGCAGTCGATCAGCAGTCCCTCTCGCGTTAGTAGCCCTTACGCAGCGTCTTCGACGGCGGCTTCGACTTCGTCGTAGTCGGGTTCGACACCGGGGTCGTCGCTGACCCACGAGTAGGCGATTTCGCCGTCGCCGTCGACGACGAAGACCGAGCGCTTTGCGACGCCGTAGACGCCGAGGTCGGCGAAGTCCATCGCGATTCCGTAGTCGTCGATGATCTCCTGGTTGAAGTCACTGATCAGTCCGAACTCGAGGTTGTTTTGCTCGCGGAACTCGTTGAGTGCGAACGGCGAGTCTCGGCTGACGCCGTAGACGCTCGCGTCGAGGTCGTTGAACGACGCGAGACGGTCTTGGAACGTACACATCTCGGTCGTACAGACGCCGGTGAACGCGCCCGGGAAGAACGCGAGTACGATCGGCGCGCCGTCCTCGAGGCGCTCCGAGAGCGTGATGGACTCGACGTCGCCGGTTGCGAGCGGTGCGGTGAAGTCTGGTGCTGTGTCTCCGGTTTCAGGCATCAGTGGGTAGTTGCGGATAACTGGGAAAGACAGTTTCGTTCGCGGAACCAGTAGCCCCACCGAGATCGCCCCTCAGACGCTCCGATCGCAGGGAGTGGTCGGTAGACACACACATACTAGAGCGGACACGTATCACCATTACAGCGAGTTACTCCCTCGTCGATCACACGGGATGCGATAATACATTCTCGAGTGACACAGGTGTAATTAGCTCGGAGGTCCCGCTGAAACGGACGTTCGTGGAGTCCCGTTTTACTGTGCGGTCCAAAAAGGTTATAATTGCCAGCGGATAAGCCACGCATAGAGATGGTAGTCGAAATCGCACCGCTGTTCGCCCCTATCCCAGGGGGTCCGGAACTCCTGATCATCCTTTTCATCGCCATTTTGCTCTTCGGGGCAAACAAGATCCCGAAGCTCGCCCGATCGACGGGGGAAGCGATGGGCGAATTCCAGAAAGGGCGTGAAAAGGTCGAATCGGAACTCGAGGAAATGCGAGAGGAGTTCGACGGCACTGACGAGGAGTTCGAAGAGGAGTACAGCGAGGAAATCAACGAGGCAGAAGATGACTTCGTCGACACAGAGCCAGTCACCGAAGAAACCGAGACGGAAGCCGAATCCAGCTAACCGATTTCTTTTCTCGAGGGGCGTGTGGCCTAGCGGAGAGGGCAGGAGGTTCCTAACCTTCTGATCGTGGGTTCGAATCCCGCCACGCCCGTGCAGCGAGCCACGTTGTGGCGAGCGAACCGGCATGGCGGGATTCTTGAACGACGGAACGAGCGAGCAACAGCGAGCGAAGTTCAGGTGGTTCGAATCCCGCCACGCCCGTTATCGTGCTGGGCAGAGCGAAGCCGATAACGGATCGGGAGGGATCGAAGCCTATCAGTCGCGCACAGCGAAGCGAGCACGTCTGATTTTAGTTCGAATCCCGCCGCGCCTGTCCGCGACGAACGGACGTGAGAAGCGGACGGGCACGGATTCGAATCAGAGAGTGAAGCGTAGCGAAACGACCGTGGTTCGAATCCCGCCGCGCCTGTCCGCCACGCCCGCGAACCGACGTTCGTCTCTCTTGTCCGTACACCTCTCAATCCACGGGAACGGGGAGTCGCTCCCTCGAGTACCCCTACTCGAGCAACGAGCCGACGTCTTCCGAGCGGTCGGTGGCACGATTAGCTAGATACCCCGCTCGTGGTGAATGGGGCTACTCCACGTTGGAACGCCACGCGTTGGTGTGAGTGGTATCACTGAAAACGTTCTACAACGTGTCCGTTGAGAAAATGTCGTCTGTGAACGGTTACGAGTTTGTGTTCTCGCTACCGCGTCGCTCTCACTCGTCGTGACCCAGCGTCGGTCGCAGTCACAGTGAAGGAGTCTATCCAAGTTCATCTATAGATATTATGATATGATCATAGAGGTTTGGTCGTGAGCACATATCATCCCATCCCTGTTATATCTCACAGAACGCGACGGTTACGGACTTACAGAAATCGAGAATACAGAAACTCGGGGCCGTCTGTGTGATTATCAGATATGGTACTGTGTGGATGAATCTTTTGAAGGGTGAGAGTTTGGATGAAGCTAATGGCTATTGACGACGCCGACCAATCGGATTCTGGGGACTTTTCTGAGAGAGAGGAATCCGATCTCGAGTCGGGTGCTGATGCAGACGCGAATCCCAGTGCTCGCGTCGGCGAGTACACGTGGGAGGACTTCATGATCGAACACGGGTACGGAACCGAGGTATCGACGCTATACCCCGACGAACCCACGGGTGACGAGCAACTCGGACTCGACACCGACGAATCGCAGACGGTTCCGACCGGCGCGGACTGGGATCGCGTCGACTTCGACCCCACAGCGTATCTCGGAATCCACCCGGACGACCTCCGCTCGGAGACGATGCCCGTCGCCGGCGACAATGCTGACGTCCTGCAGGACATTTTTCTCGAGTACGTCGACCCGGAGACGACGCCGGTCACCAAAGACGTCTGGACGTGGGAACACTACAAGTGGGAGTACTACTACGACGACGACGGCTCCCGCCCGCGCGACGGCGACGGCGAGATTATCCGTCACGACAAAGAGGAGGCACTCGGCTTCGACCCCGAGACGCTCGAGCAGCGGTTGTTCGCCGGCGACGAAGCCGCGATGGAACTCGACGAACTCGTCGAGGAACGAACGGTCAACATCCAAGACGAAATCGACGAAGACGACTTCTTCTCGAGCGTCGACGGGAACACGACTGTTTCGAATCGGTACGACCTCGAGAAGGCCGTCCCGATGGACAAGAAGACCCACTTCCGGGAGGTCGAACGCTACTGGGTCAACAAACCCTACGCTTACGTCGTCATCTTCCACTCCGAGAAGGAAAACGAGAAGAAATACTACATGGTCGAGCCGTATCTGAACGAGATCGAGTTGGAACTACAGGAGTTCCTCTCGGGTAAACTCAGAACGGCAATCAAGTACTCTGACGACGGGATCAAAGAGAAAGCGACCGAAGACGGTCGCCGAGTCGTCATCGAAGACGAGGCGCGTCGCCTGTTGAAACGATACGACCTCTTCGAGAAGACGGGAGGTGGCACACAACAGAGCATTCTCGAGACGTTCCAGAGTTTGGGGGACCTACAGAGTCTCCAGAACATCCTCGACGACGAATCCAACAAATCCAACGAATCCAACGAATCCAACGAGTCCGACGAGTCCGACGAGGCCGACGAGGACGGTTCTGCCAAGGACGACACGGACGAAGCGGCGTCCGAAGGGGAACTGGAGCCGATGAGCGACCCCGAAACGACGCAACTCGAGGGTATCGAGGTTCGCCCCGAACCGGCGATTCTCGCTGACGATCCGGATACGCTCAATGAGTACCAAGTCGAGAAGTTACTCTACCAGCTCAAGCGAAACTTCATCGGATACGAGCGAATCGACGGCATCAAACACGACATCAACGTGGAGGACGTCTCGTGTGACGGGTACAACTCCCCCGTCTTCGTTTACCACTCCGAGTACGAACAGATCATTTCGAACATCTACCACGGCGACGACGAACTCGACGATTTCGTCGTCAAACTCGCCCAGCGTTCGGGCAAAGGGATCAGTAAACGGCTCCCACAGGTCGACGCAACATTGCCCGACGGCTCTCGTGCCCAGCTCACACTCGGCCAAGAAGTGTCGGATCACGGGACGAACTACACGATCCGCCAGTTCAAGGACGTGCCGTTCACCCCGATCGACCTCATCAACTGGAACACCTTCTCACTCGACGAAATGGCGTTCCTCTGGCTCGCCATCGAGAACCACAAGAGTCTGATCTTCGCCGGCGGGACGGCATCGGGGAAGACGACCTCCCTGAACGCCGTCTCGCTGTTCATTCCGAGCAGCGCGAAAATCGTCTCCATCGAGGACACCCGCGAGGTCGAGTTGCCACAGCGAAACTGGATCGCGAGCGTTACGCGGCCGTCGTTCTCCGACGACGAACAGGGTGACGTCGACGAGTTCGACTTGCTGGAAGCCGCGCTCCGACAGCGTCCCGACTACATCGTGATGGGTGAGATCCGTGGTGAGGAAGGACGGACGCTCTTCCAGGTCATGTCGACGGGCCACACCACCTACACTACCTTCCACGCGGACTCCGTCGACGAGGTCCTCAAACGGTTCACGACGGATCCGATCAACGTCTCGAAGACGATGTTCACCGCGCTGGATCTGGTTTCGATTCAGACCCAGACGCGGGTACAGGGCCGGAAGGTTCGCCGGAACAAATCGCTGACCGAGATCAACCACTACGAGGCCGAACACGACGAGATCAACGTCCAGGACGTCTACCAGTGGCAAGCGGAGACGGACGAGTACCTCAAGATGGGGGACTCGAACACCCTCGACGAGATCCAGTTCGATCGTGGGTGGAGCAACGAGAAACTTCAAGAAGAACTGTTCAAGCGTGAAGTTATCCTCGCATACCTCATCAAAAACGGTCTCAACACGTACGCGGAGGTAGCGGCGACCGCACAGGCGTTCATCAACGACCCCGATACGATTCTCACGCTCATCGCAAACGGACAACTCGAGGAGAGTCTCACCGACCTGCGAGAGATGGAGAGCGTCCTGATCGACGTCGATCAGGAGAAAGAAGAACTCGTTCCGCGACCGGATGCGAGCAGCGAGACGTACAACCTCTCGATGGACATCCTCGAGCGCGCCGAAGAGTCGCTGTTCGAAGAGTATCGCGGGAAAGTGCCAAGCGGTCTCGCGAGTGCACTCGGCAACATCGAGGACGAAGAACCAATCGACGTCGAACAGGGCGATGGTGACGCCTTCGACTTCGAGGAGAGTGCCGACGGTGCCGTCGACGAAAACGAGTGGGAACTCGACGACGGCTCGAGCGCGTTCGGTGTCGAGACAGCGGATGGCGAACGCGAACCGGCGTGGCTCAGCGATGACACTGGGTTCGAAATCGGCGCTTCCGGCGAAGTCGATACGACAGCCGACGCGTCAGCCTCCTCGAGTCGAGAGGACCAGAGCGATTCCAACCAACGACGGCGTACAGCCGATACACAGTCCGCAGAAACCGCTGTGGAGCAATCGTCAACGGGAGCAGGTGAATCAGCATCGACCCCAGCGGCGTCGACTCCAAACGAATCGGCGACGATATTCCCGTCGGACGATCCCGACGAAGATGATCTCGGCGGCCTTTTCGACGATATGGGAGAGACGATCGATCAACTCGAGTCGACCGATTCACCGGCCGAATCGAAGTCGCTCGAGGCCGAACCGTCGACGGACAATCTCGACACCGAGTCACTGTTTCCCGACGGAGATTTCGAGTCGATCTTCGACCCTGATGGGAACGACCCGTCGAAGAGTACCGACGCTGGCAGCAAAACGGACGACATCGAGACGGCCATTCGGGACGTGCAATCTGAAGACACGGCAGTCAACGAGTCACCATCGACGACGAGTGACTCGTCGACAACCGAATCGGACGAGTCGGAGAGCGACGACACCCAACCGGCCGATGCCGGCGAGCCAGATCCAGACGAAACTGAGAGCATCGACCCGCCAACGATTGAATTGGGTGATTCGAAGGTCGACGATACGGAGAGTGCGGACCCTCCAACGATCGAATTAGGTGATTCGAAGGTCGACGATACGGAGAGTGCGGACCCTCCAACGATCGAATTAGGTGATTCGGACGAGGAGGAGAACGAGAGTGTCGATCCACCGACGATCGAACTAGGTGACGCGTCGGATGATGACCAAGACGAGGCGACGGAAAACGACGAGGACGACCCGTCGTCTTCGCCTGAACCGATGGCTGGCGATCCCACAGAAGCCGCGTCGTCAGGCGAGACTAGTGACGACGAAGCGATACCCGCTGCACCGCCAGACTCGAGTGAAGAAGCCGATGTTGGGGAGGGAGAATCGACGACTGCTCTCGAAGATGGGGATGCTGACGATAACGGAACCAGCCAGTCAGAGGGGGACGTCGCCGAAGAGGACACTGGCGAGGATGCATCGCTTGAGGAGACAGCCAACGCCGCAGCTGTCGATACTGGGGGGAACGAGTCGCTCTTCGAAGACGAAACTGACTCGGTCTTCTCCGAGACCGACGAGACGCCAGACGACGACGATTCACTCTTCGACTCGACCGATCAGGTGCAGACGGACGATTCGATTTTCTCTCACGATAAGACGGTCGACGATGACGAGACGGCCGACGATGACGAGACGGTCGACGACAACGAGTCGGCCGCCGATGCCGACACGCCCGACCACGAGACGACTGACGGCGAGTCAACGCTAGACGACAGCGAGGAGACGAACTCATGAGCCTCCAAACCGGTGGCAACCGCGACTCGGGTAGTCTTTCGGGTGGCACCGATCTCCTCGGAGAAGCGTTCTATCCGCTCTACGAGCGCCTCTTCGACGAAGATAGCACGTTCGTCAAAGACGTCGAGACGAAACTCGCCCAGTCCCGGATGACCGATACGGTCGAGTTGTACCTGTCTCGCTCGCTCGGGATCGGATTCATCAGCGGCCTCGCGTTGTGGATCCTCGGACTCGTTCTCGGTTACGGACTCTTCGCGACCGGTCTCATTCAAATCGACGAGTTACTCGGTATTCCCGTGGGGAGCCAGACGGTGCTCAACCTCATCGAAACGCTTCGGATCCCCGCGCTCGTCTTCGTAACCGGTCTCGTCTTCGGGTCGATTGGGTTCGCACTCGGGTTCGGTTCGCTGGTCGCAATTCCGTACTCTCGAGCGTCCACTCGCAAGCGCGAGATCAACATGTTGCTGACCGACTCCGTCTCGTTCATGTACGCCCTGTCGGTCGGCGGACTCAACCAACTCGAGATCATCGAGGCGATGGCAGAAGCCGACGACACCTACGGAGAGGTCGCAAAAGAGTTCCAGAGCATCGTCAAGGAGACCGAGTACTTCGACGTCGACTATCGAACGGCGATCCGTACACAGGCACTCGAGACGCCGAGTGACGAACTCTCGCAGTTTCTGACGGACATGCTCTCGATCGTCAACAGCGGTGGTGATATGGAGAGCTTCCTCGAGGACAAGAAAGAAAAGCACCTGCGGACCTCCAAACAAGAACAGGAGATCACCCTCGAGACGCTCGAGTTGTTCGGCGAGATGTACATGACGCTGTCGCTGTTTCCGCTGTTGTTGATCATCATCATGGTCACGATGCAGATGATCCCGGATGCGAACGTCGAGGACTCGATGATCTTCATGACCGTCTACGGGCTGATCCCGATGACTGGAATTGGGTTTCTGGTAATGGTTTCGACGGTCAAACAGGACGAACCCGGTGATGGGTACCTCGAGATGGACGGCGGCAGTCAGCGTGTCGAGACTGCCCGAGATGATGGGCTGTTAGACCTTGGGCTCGTCGAGCAGTTCACAGGCGAACACAGCGTCTTCAGTCGCATCAAGAAACGCGAGGGGACCCACGAGACGAAGAAGATCCTCCAGCGGCCACACATCTTCTTCCGAGACAACCCGCTCTACACGCTCGGGTTGACGGCCCCCCTCACGCTGGTAATCGTCACCGGCGCGATGATGACCGGATCGGCACCGCTTTCCTGGCAGGGAATGCTCGACAACCCGATCTGGGGGACGTTCATCTACATCTACGCCCCGCTGTACATCATGGGGATTCCACTCGCCATCTTCCGTGAGTGGAACTTCCGTCACCGAAACTCGGTCATGAGCCAACTCTCGGAAGACCTTCGAAAACTCTCGAGTTCGAACGACACCGGATTGACCTTACTCGAGTCGCTCAAAGCGGTCTCCGATACGACGAGCGGGAAGTTAGCTCGCGAGTTCGAGATGATGCACACGAAAGTCAACTACGGAACGGGACTCAAACAGGCGCTCATCGAGTTCAACAACAAGTATCACATTCCGCGGTTGGCCCGGATTACGCGATTGATCACCGAGGCACAGGAAGCGTCGAATCAGATCTCCGACGTGCTTCGAACGGCAGCACAGGCGAGTGAGAATCAAGACGATATCGAACGTGAACGAAAGTCCCGAACTCGAATGCAGGTCGTGATCATCGTCATGACGTTCCTGACCGTCCTCGCCGTCATGGCGATTCTCCAGACGCAGTTCATCGAGACGATGGCCGGACTCGAGGGTGGCGAAGCCGATGCCGATGCCGATGCCGGCGGCGGCGGTGGCGACATGGAAGGCATGGACATGACCGAAGCGATCGACATCCAGATGCTGTCGTTGGTGTTCTTTCACGCCGTCACGCTGCAGGCGATCATGTCTGGATTCATCTGTGGATACATGCGAGACGCGGACCTGCTGAGCGGGATCAAGTACGCCGTATCGCTGGCAACGGTCGCACTGATCGCGTGGACGATGGTGGCCTAAGATGGGACGAGATCGAACAGGAACGGAACGGAATTGCTCGAGAACCCGCCGCCAGCGGACGGTCTCGATCTCGTTGCAAAATCGTGGGCAGACTACGCAGGATTTCGCCATCGGAATCGGCGTGTTCATCCTGGCCATCGCGTTCGTCTTCTCGTTCCTGCCGACGATCCTGACGCCGTTTGACTCCTCGGCCAGCGGCGGCCAGACGGCACAGGCAGATCGCATTGCGGATCATATCGTGAACGACTCGGGGGACGGTAACGAACTCGAGTGGGTCGAATTAGCGGATAAATACGATGATAAGAACCAATCGGAGTTCGCCGACGAATTCGGCCTACGCGAGAGCGACGGGATCGTCTACGACCGAGTCAACGTCACGATAGAAGACCTTGAGGGAGAGTATACGAGTGACCTTACAGTTGGGGACGACTACGACGACGAATCGGCCGCGAGTTCGTCTCGGATCGTCTCGGTTGATGATTCTGAAAATGATCCTGAGTGCGACACGTGTCGACTCGTCGTGAGGGTCTGGTAACATGAGACGGAAATCGAACGCCACTGAGCGCGGGCAGGCCTACACGCTCGAGGGATTCATCAGCGCGATGGTGGTCCTCGTCGCAATCTTACTCGCGTTGCAGTCGGTCGTCATCACCCCGACGACAGGCGGTGCAGCAGATCGGACGGTTCAGGCACAGATGCAACAGGAAGCACAGGACGCGCTGGTCGTTGCTGCGGAGGATACGGACAATAACTCGCTTTCGGAGATGGTGCGATACTGGGACGGAGACGGTGGTTTCGAGGGAACTGACGATAGCCTCGTCGATCCACACGGAAATAACGTGTACAGCCCGGGTAATTTCAGTAACGAGTCGGAACTCGGTGAGATTCTCTACGACAGATTCGACGAACGTGGGCAAAACTACAACGTCGAACTCCACTACAATAACGAGTCTGACGAAACAAAAAATAGGTCGCTAGTCTATCAAGGTTCTCCATCATCGAACGCTGTCTCAGCCAGTTACACCGTTTCACTGTACGATGATCAGCTGGTAACGGACAGTAGTGACTCGCTTTCTGAGGCATCGAACCCATCGATTCCAGATGCCGATTCCGATGACTCACTTTACAACGTCGTCGAAGTGCGGGTGATCGTATGGTAACCGAATCGACCGGCCGCGGACAGGTCATCCTCATCGGTGCCATTACGCTCGCGTTCATTATTCTCGGCATCGTCATCGTCTTCAACGGCGTCCTCTTCACGGAAACGATTTCGGCCGGCGACACGTCTCAGAGTGCAGCAACTGCGGATAAGATCGAACTCGAGGTGACGCATGGAGTTGCCTGTGCAGTGGAGCACGCTGGGGAAGATACCCCTGCAGATATCGAGGCGTTTGCTAATCAGTATCAGAATACGACGGCTGAATCCGGTTCGGGAGCAGTGAATATATCTCCCGAAAATGAAGACGGGTGGAATGTAGACTCTGGTGATAACTTGAGTGTGGTCATTAGTTACGATTCTACCGATCTCAGTTACGAACAGACTCGAAAAATTACCAACGAAGAGGTTCAAGACATCACCGATGAACAGTGTCCGGAGGAACAATGATTGGTCCGAATCACGAACGGGATCGCGGACTAACGGCCGCGTTGACGCACGTGCTGACGATCGGAATTACGACGATCCTCATCGCGATGTTGATGATGGGTGCGAGCGCGAT
The DNA here is from genome assembly GCF_900108095.1 of Natronorubrum sediminis. NCBI lineage: Archaea > Methanobacteriati > Methanobacteriota > Halobacteria > Halobacteriales > Natrialbaceae > Natronorubrum > Natronorubrum sediminis. The sequence goes on along the minus strand of NZ_FNWL01000001.1, from coordinate 709,963 downwards.
GCTCGAGGCGGAAACCGAACGGTCGACGGAGACCTCACTCGAGACTGTCGGCGAGCGACTCGCCGGCGAAATCGACAATGTCGACCAGATCGCGTCAGAAGATGGTGATTCAGCGACGATCGTCGCTGATCATCCATCTAGCGTCTCGAATTCGCAGTACACAGTCGAGTTATACGACGACTGTGAAGTCACAGATGCGCCGCTCATCGACGATGGAGCATGTCTCGAGCTAGCAGCACACGAGGTGGACGTGACGGTTCACGTTCCAGTTTCGGCTGACAATATCGACGATAGCGATCGAGTCTCTGGCGGATCGATCGAGATTAGCACGAACAGCGATGGTCAGATTATGATTGAGGAGGGCGACCGATGATCGACCGTTCTCGAACGCAACGTCCGGACTCGAGTCCCACTAATACCGATCGAGGTGTGTCGGAAGTGCTCGGGTTCATCCTCGTCTTCTCGATTATCTTCCTCTCCGTCGGCTTGTTGTACACGGTGGGGTTCCAGGCGATGAACGACTATCAGGAGACCGAACAGCTCAACAACGCCGAACGAGCGATGGAGTCGCTGACCGATAACTTCAACGACGTTCTTCGATACGGGGGTGTCAACGACCGCTACGGTGAACTCACGATGCGTGAGGGGACTATTGCCGTCGATGAGGGTGGGACGACGGTGAACATAGAGGTCGGTGATAACGGGGAGTCGATTGAAGAACGAGACAACGATTTGTTTAATGCCTACGGAGAAGATGGCACAATCGACCTTGGAGAGTTCTCCTACACTGCACACGGTGACACCATCGCCTACGAAGGTGGAGGCCTCGTCCGAGCCGACGAAGACAGATCGGAGTGGAGCACAGATCTCAAGCAACCCCAAATTCGATGTGAGGAAGGATCAGCAGCATCGATTACACTCGCATCAGTCACTGCGGACGATCAATCGATCAACCCAAGCGACAGCACAGGGGTGACGATGACTGAAATCAATCGTGATACGAAGGTCTACGACAACGATGAAGTTACGGTCCAAGTCGAGGACGACACAGAATACGAAGCTGCGTGGGAAAGTATGGTTGGCTCCAACGGGTTCGACAACGAGGATAATTCACTCGAGGGAACATGCGAAGCCGACGGTGATATCGTCATCACGCTCGTCGAAGTCGGCTTCGAGTACTAAACGCGTCTCAAACTCTCTTCTAAGCGCTCACTCTCGAGTCCACTCGCCGCTCAACATCACCCGTAATCCTGCTCGCGAAACTAACTCCTCGATCCGTGTCGCCTGTGTTTCTTCGTCGCCGCTCGCCTCGAGGTACAGCCCGTTCGAAAGCTGGTGTGGGGTTTCCATCGGCGTGCCGTCGGGGTGGACCGCGTTTGCGTTCAACACGGCTCGATCGGCGTCGTCGTCTGGATGCCAGGGGACGGTAACGCCGGAGAGACCACGTTCGAAGAGGTACTCCGTGGTTCCGACGAGTGCCGTTTCGGGACTCGAGTGACCGATTGCTCCGATCGAACCCCGTTCGTTGAAGAAGCGAACGACGTACGACGACTCCTGACTGTCATCCTCGTTCCGGTCGGTGGAGGGGTGATCGTTTTCGCGATCGGCCGGATCGGATTCCGGACTCGAGTCCGTGTCCACGTCTTCGGGGGTTGACGCACTAGCTTCGTCTGTAGGCGTGTCGCCGATAACCGATCCCTCGGAGAACTCCATCAAGACGTCGCGCGAGATGTCCTCGTGTTCCGACTCGCCGCTCGTGTCGGCCGAAAACGAGGTGATAAGCTGGTCGAGAAACCGTTCCGTTGCAGCTTCGAACGCTGCTGTGTGGTCCATCGAGGTTCCCGTGATCGCTGTGAGTTCGTCGGAAAACGTCTCGAGAAGCGTCGCTCGCTCGATCGCAAGTCGTCTCGAGACGTGTTCGCGCGTGTCTGTCCCGAGACGTTCCTCGAGTTGGGCTCGCGTATAGTGCTCGAGCGCTGACTCGTAGGCCGTCAGTTCCGAACAATCACACACCAGTCGGTCGATTTCGGTAGTGCCAGCGAGAAGGAGCAGATCCCGACCGTTAGTATAGATCGTCCGGTCGATTCCCGTCCACGCCATCGTCTCGACGAGCGACGCGGCACGCGACTTCTCGAGTGTGTCGTCGAAGGATTCGGTCGCGACGAGCAACGCGGGGATGCCATCGATCGTACAGACGTACTCGAAATGGGTTCCGTCGACCGCTCTGTTCGTCCGACACGACGCTTCGTGGACGTCCCAACTGAGTGCCTCGAGGAGGGGTTCGACGAGCCAGGCCCTCGTTTCGCCGGTGGTCACAGGGGGCGTGGCGTCGACGACCGCTTGGGTCCGTTCGACGAACGACTCGAGGTCGAGTGCACTCATCGCAGACGACTATTCGCCCCATCGATATGTAAGCAACTGTGTGTTTCAGGAACTGGACGGCCGACGGGTTTCGCTGCCATCCGAAATCCGACGGAGTTAGGGGTTCGACTCCGGTTGCTCTCGAGCGAGCGTATTCGTCTCGAGTGGCTCGCGATGGTAGATTCGGAGGCGCGCGTCACGAACCGAAAATGCGGATTTGAGCGTCGGCGGAATGGTCTCCGCTTTCCCGATTACGAGGAAGCCATCCTGACGAAGCGAACGGGCAATCGTTCGCAACATCGGCTGTTTGTACTCGTTGTCGATGTAGATAAACAGGTTCCGACAGATAACGAGGTCGAATCCCGTTTTCGGTTCGTCGTTGATCAAATCGTGGCGCTCGAACGAGACGCTTCGTTTGATCGACTCGTCGATGCGATACGTTCGTCCGTCTCGCTCGACGTACGGACTGGCGTCGTCGAGAAACGAGAGTTGGTCGTCGAAATCGACCGTTCGAGACTCCTCGTAAACGCCGTTTCGAGCCGTTTCCAGTGCTGGTTCGCTGATATCTGTTCCGACGATTCGAAGCGACGATTCGTCGATTTGGGGGTCATCGTGGGCGAGCATCGCGACCGAGTAGGGTTCGCGGCCGTCCGCACAGGCGGCGCTCCAGACCCACACGGTTTCGTTGTTCGCACTCAGGCACCGCAGTACGTCCCGGATCCCGTCCCAGACGTCTGGATTGCGGAAAAAGCCGGTTACATTGATGCTCAGGGCCTCGAGCAGTGCTTCTTGTTCGTCGCGATTGTTTCGGAGGGTTTCGAAATACTCGGCGTAATTCGCACTCTGTGTTCGGCGCATTCGCGAGGAAACCCGTCGGTCGAGATAACTGTCGTTGTAGTGGCTGGTCGCGAACGATAACTCAGACTCGACGTACGAAAGGAGGGATTCGAACGCCTCGTCACTCACAGTTTCGTCACTCCGTTTTCGGCACGGTCGTCGGCCGTCCGGACGAGGAGCGTTCCCGTCTCGAGTTCGAACTCGACGGTCCGTCCGTACTCGCCCCCGACGTCTTCGGCGAGAATGGGGACGCCGAGTTTCTCGAGTTCCTCTTTCGCGGCGGTGACGTTTCGCTGACCGACGCCCTTGCCGAAGCTCTCGAACTCGAACATATCGCTGCCGCCGGCGATTTTTGCTTCGACAGTCGTGTAACTTGCACCTTGCTCGACCATCCGTCGGAGTAGTGCGCGGATTGCGGTGTCGGCGTACTTTCCTGGCTTTCGGTCGCTGTTTTCAGCGGCGTCGCCATCGGGCAACATCACGTGTGCTAACCCGCCAATTGCGGTGTCCGGATCGTACAACGCGACTGCGAGACACGAGCCAAGTCCGTACGATTTGAGCGTGTCGTCGCCGTCGCTGACGACCAGTTCGGAGATCCCGACCTGGACGGGTGTTGGCGCGCCCGGTTCTGTTCCATAGGTCTTCATGCGTTCTCGATATCCTGAAATTCAGCAGTCGTCGGCGTCTCTTCGATTCGATCGATATCCAGATCGTTCAGTGCTCGCTCGAGGTCGTCCTCGTCCGGAATCGCGTAGACGTCACAGTCGAACTCTCGCCCGTCGGCGACGACGACGGTGTCGAAGACGAACGCGAACTCCTGGTTCTCGCCTAACTGGATAATGACTGGATCGACGGCTGCAGCCCCCATATCGTGGATGAACTCGGGAGGGGAGTGGTCGATCGTCGTATCCAACACGTTGGCCCAGCCGTCGAGGAAGCCACTCGCCATGATGTTTCCGAGTTCTTTGATGGCGCTCGTGCCCATCTCGCCGAAGCCGTCTTCGTCGAGTTCCATCGGGACCATCGCATCGACGATCTCCTGTGCGGAGTCTTCGTCGAACAAGAAGAGGAGATAGCCACTAGGTAGTCCGTCAAATTCGAAGGCGACGCCCACCAGTTTCTCCTCGGCGACTTGCTCGGGAATGGCCTCGAGAGAGAGGAAGTTAAGCCGGCGAATTTCGATGCTCGTGTCGATGCCGGTCAGCGTCGTCGCCGTTTTCGCGATTTCTTCTGCGCCCTGTTCGGCCATCCGGTCGAAACCGTCGAGTTTGCCGTACTCGATCCCGCCGGTCGTCCGAAGCTGTGAGAGGAGGGCGGCCATCGATTCCCGTTTTGGGAACAGGTAGTGGCTGAAGCCGATTTCGCTGCCGACGGTTTCGATCTGGCTCTGGAAGAGCAACGCGAAGTCGTCCGCTGCTGGTGCATCGTCGATATCGTCGAAGAAGGGCTCCGCCGTTTCACCCTCGACGAATTCGGGCGTCGACACGTCGATAACCGTTTCCAAGACATCGGCCCAGCCGTCGATGAACCCGCTGTTCATGATGTTGCCGACCTCGGTCACGGCACTTTCGGTCATCTCGTCGAACTCGTCGTCGACGTTGATGTCGCCGTCCCGATTCGACTCCGCCATCAGCGTTTCGACGACGCGAAGCGCGTTCGCTCGTTCGAACACGACCATCGAGTAGCCGTCGATCGTTCCGGTGAGTTTGACGCGGACGGCGACTTTTTCTGTCGAGTCCTCGAAATCGCGACGAATCTCTCTACCGCGCATGAAATTCAGCTTCGTCACGCCCACTTTCGTCTCGACACCGGTCATGTGTGTCAGTCGACCCGCGGCGAGTCCGGCTCCTTCTCGGGCCATTTCATAAAAGGTCCCGAGCGCGTTAACGTCGAGTCTCATGCCGATTGCACTTCCATCGCGTTGACCATTTCGACGAACTCCTCGAGGTCGGGGAACGCGTAGATCTCCGCCTCGATCTGATAGCTCGGCACGGTCAGGTCTGAATCGAAGAACAACGCGAGGTCGTCGCTACCGAGCCCGGCAGTTCGCGTAACGATTTCTCCAGTCGGTGCGTAGACGAGTTGTGGAGCGGCGATATCGATCGCTCGGCCCAACACGTCGGCCCAGCCGTCGATGAAGCCACTCGACATCATCGTTCCCATCTCCTCGACGGCGCTGCGTGCCATCTTGCTCGAGACGTCCGACATGTCGTCGACGACGTCACGGAGCATGATCGCGGTGATCTTCTTCGCACTCTCTTCGGGGAAGAGAATGAGGATGTGCCCGTGTGGCGGGTCGAGTAATCGGACGCGAACGCCGATACGATTTCCGGGATCGACCTGAGATTTGATGTCATCGACGTCGACGAAGTTCGTCTTCGTCACCTCCATCTGGGCGTCCTCGCCCGTCAGCTTGCTCATGTTGTCGGCGACGCCGTTCGTCCCGACTTTCGCCATTTCGTTGATGAAACTCAGCTTTCGAATGTCGACTTGTAACGTCATGGGTTCCTCCGTCTGCTTGATTCGGTATTTGTCATCATAGGGTTGTCACGTCAAGGATGTTGACCACTTCTCCGCGTCCTCGGACTGTTGCCCCGCTGAGGCCGGGAAGACCGCTCATAAAGCCCTCGAAGGGCTTTACGACGACTTCCTGCTGGCCGTGGACGTGATCGCAGTGAATTGCGATCGGACGCACGTCCGTGCGGATCCGAACGACCATTCCGTGGTCGTCACCAGCCTGGTGTGGCGTCTCGAGGGTTTCGTCGAGTCGAACGACGTCGTACTCGTCGTTGCCATCGACCAGTACCGTCGCGTCGTCTCTCGTTTCCAGGCGCGTTGCCGGTTCGATATCGAGTACCGTCTCCGTCGGGATGCCGAACTCTTCGCCACCGCACTCGAGGAAGAGAATGTCGTCGATCGCGACCGAGACGGGGAGCGTCATCGTGACACTCGTTCCTGCACCCGGCTCGCTGTCGATATCGACGGTGCCGTCGAGGTCTTCGATCGTCCGCTCGACGACGTCCATCCCGACGCCGCGACCACTGACGTCGGTCACCTCTTCGGCCGTCGAGAGGCCAGCGTGGAAGATGAGTTCGTAGACGTCGTCGTCGGGCAACTCGCGTGCGTCTTCCTCGGAGAGCACGCCAGCCTCGACGGCTTCGTTCCGGAGGCGATCCGGATCGAGACCGCTTCCGTCGTCTTCGACGGTGATCGCCACGCGGTCGCGTTTGCGCTCTGCGTGGACTTCGACGGTTCCGTCCGCCGGTTTCTCCGCATCCTCACGCACGGTTGGTGGTTCGATTCCGTGATCGACGGCGTTTCGAACCAGGTGGATCAACGGGTCACCGATTCGGTCGAGGATACTCCGGTCGAGTTCGACGTCCTCACCGTTCATCTCGAACGTGACCTGTTTGTCCTGTTCGCGCGCAATGTCTCGAACGACCCGCGGCAGACGGTTCGTGACCGTCTGCAACGGCACGAGACGAACGTTCATCACCGTCTCCTGTAAGTCCGCCGTGAGGTCCTCGAGGTCGTCGAGTTCCGTCTCGAGCGACGCTTTCTCTTCGCCTTCGGAGACTGCGTGGCGAAGTCGGACGCGACTCGTCACCAGTCCTTCGACGAGCGTGAGCAGGGAGTCGATCTGTTCGACATCGACGCGAACGGACTGAATCTCGTCAGTTTCCGTTCCGACGTCCGATCTGTCCCCTGCGTCCGGAATCGTGAGATCTGGGACCTCGAACACGGGTTCCTCGACCCGCTCGACGACGGTCTCACCCGAATCCGTCGTAGACGAGTCACCAGCAGCGGGGTCCGGCGAAGACGTCGTCGACGCACCGTCGGTCGAACTCGAGGACGGTGCATCGAATCCGCTCGCACCTACCTCGAGGTCGTCGCCGAACTCATCGCTGAACGTGTCGTCGTCATCGAACGACGAAGACGCCTCGAACGGATCGTCTTCGAGGGAATCGTCGGCGAACGGATCATCGGCAAACGAATCGTCGTCGAACGAATCATCGTCGAAGGGGTCAGCCGTCCGCTCATCCTCGGCAAACGGATCGTCCTCGAGTGAGTCGTCAACGAAGGAATCGTCGCTGGCGGCTTTGTCGCCAAACGGATCGTCGCTGGCGGCTTCTTCGGCAAACGAATCGTCGCTGGCGGCTTTGTCGCCAAACGGATCGTCGCTGGCGGCTTCTTCGGCAAACGAATCGTCGCTGGCGTCGTCGTCCGATCCGCCGTCTCGGTCCTCGCTGAACGACACCACACTCGAGTCGTCGGTCGACGTTTCGGCTGTGGATTCTTCGTTGATCGATGACGTCGACGGCGAGTCGTCAGCCGTTTCGTCGCTCTCTGTGACTGTCTCGGCGCTCTCTGTGACTGTCTCGGCGCTTTCACCTGCATCGTCGGGGTCTTCAGCTACGTCGAACCCACTGTCGGACGGTGTTTCAGAATCGGGACTTGCGGTACTGGTTTCGACGACGTCGGCAGTTTCGGAGGAGTCGTCGATTGCGGCGTCTTCGTCGCCATCGTTGCCATCGTCGGCCACGTCTGTCGCGTCAGCCGTTGGCGCATCGGAGTCGGCTGTCACTACATCGGTGTCATCCGCCACGTTGGCCGACATCTCGTCGGTATCGTCCGCGACTCTATCGGTACCGTTCGTTCTCTCGCTTACAAATTCATCGGTCGATCCGGCTATCGAATCGCCGACTGGCTGCTCGTCGCCTTCTTCGCTGACCTCGTCAGTCTGCCCGTCGCTACATTTCTCAGCGGACTCAAACGGTAACTGTTCGCCGTCGTCGATCGGTTCAGTTTCACCGGATCCATCGTCGATTTCGGTCGTCGCCTCGCTCTCGAGTGCCTCGAAATCCGGTTCCGAGTCGTCCGATGGCGTCGGTGTTTCGTCCTTCTCATTGTCGGCCGCCTCGAGTGCCTCGTCAACGACTGGTTCGTCACGAACAGCGCCGTCCATCTCGAACAGTGTTGTATCGTCGGTGGCGGACGACGCAGACTCCTCGTCAGAGTGGTCACTCGAGTCCGACTCGAGCGGTGCGTCGGCCGTCGTTGCATCCGAATTGTCGAATGCTGGGGTCGATTCCGGGTCCGAGTCGGTATCGTCGCCGACAGCGGGCTGTTCGCCGTCATCGGTTTCAGCGGTCTCGAATGCGTATTCGTCCCCGTCCGACTCTTCGGTACCGACAGCTGTCTCTTCGACGCTCTCGTCAGTCTCCTCGAGATCGTCGGCCGCTCCTTCGCTGTCATCGATCGTTGCTTCTCTGTCGTCGGTCGCCGCTTCACCGTCGTCGAGTGTCTCTTCGTCAGTATTTCGCTGCTCGAGGCTGTCGACTGGCGTGACGATTCCGTCGGCCGTTCCCTCATCTTCGTCGGCCGGTTCGTCGAATGCTCGGTCCGGGGCATCGAACTCCTCGCCCGACGCAAACTGGCGCTCTTCGTCGGATTCCGAATCGGTTTCGTTGGCCGAATCGGCGGTCATCGAGTCGGACGCGGTGTCGAGTGAGTGCTCGTCGCCCTCGTCCGGCGAGAGATCACCGGAGACAGCATCTGCATTCTCGAGTTCGTCCGAGTGGTCTCCGGCAGGGGCAGTACCCGCTTGCTCGTCCGAGAACGGTGTCGCCGATTCGGACGGTGCCGGAGACACCGAGGGTTCGTCATTCGAGGAGTCGTCCTCGAGTGCCTCGAGTTCGTCGTCGATGACATCGGTGTCGCCGCTCGTCTCGTCGTCGACTGTCTCGCCGTTGACTGGCTCAGTCGTCTCGCCATCGTCACTACCGCCTTCTTCGATTGGCTCGTCCACCAGCACGTCGTCGACCGCATCCTCGAGTGCGTCCTCGGTGAGTTCGTCGTCACTCGTCCCGTCGAGGAATGTATCGTCCTCGGGGTCGACATCGTCACCGAGGAGTTCGTCCATGTCCACTTCGTCGTCGTTGTCGAACTCGTCGAACTCGAGTTCGCTGAGTTCGTCCTGCAACTCGTCGAAGCCGACCATCTCGACTTCGTCTTTGAGTTCGTTGAACACGCTGCTGGCGTCGTCGACGGACTCGTCTCCGTCGTCGTCTGGGGACGAGTCGGTGGCAGTCTCCGCTGTCTGTCGCTCGTCACCGTCGTCAGCAGCGGTGGCCGGTTGCTCCGTCTCCTCGAGTTCCTCGTCGTCGAGGAGTTCGTCGAACGAACCGGCCTCGCCCATTTCGTCGAAGGCATCGAGGCCGTCGTCGTCGACGTCCTCGACCATCTCGTCTAGGTTGTCGAACTCGTCGAACTCGTCGAGGAGTTCGTCGACCTCGAGATCTTGCGCTTCTTCCGACGACATTCCGGTACCGGGTTGGTCCGCTGGGGCTTGACCGTCCGCGTCGGCTGCCTGGCTCGACGCCACACGGTCGAATTGCTCGGTGACGTTGATGAGTTGGAACGTGTCGACCTCTTCGACCGGCTCGAGGCCGGACGTAATGGCGGCCTCGCCGACGGCACTGCCGAAGACGGCGTCGAACTGCCCGCCGTAGTTACCGGCTTCGATCTCCGCACGTGGCGGATCGGTGCCGATCAGATCGAACGCGTCGATCAGCGCCTTGACGACGAGAACGCCGTTGTTGACGTTCTCGCGTGCGGCGATATCGAGGCGAACGAAGTAGGCGTCGTGGTCGTCGTTTGCGGGTGGTTCGAACCGTTCGAGGACGGTTTCGATCTCCCTCGCGGAGGGAATCGCGAGCGCGCTCGATGTCGATTCGTCGTCGAGGGACGCACGGAGCCTGTCGATCGTCGCGGTAGGGTCCGTCTCGATTTCGCCGGTCGCAGCGACCTCGTCGATCATCGCCTCGAGTTCGTCGACGGCGTCGAAGACGACGTCCATCAGTTCGGACGTCACCTCGAGTTCGTTCCGCCGGACTGCATCGAGCAGATCTTCGATCGCGTGTGCGAGATCACTGCCTTCCTCGAGTCCCATCGCGCCGCAGTTGCCTTTGAGCGTGTGTGCGACGCGGAAGATGTTCTCCAGTGCGTCGTCGTTCGTCGGGTCGCGCTCTAAGGTGAGCAACGCGTTGTTCAGCTCCGTAATTCGTTCCTCGCTCTCTTGAACGAAGTCGGTTAGATAGTCACTCATCGGTCTCACCGTCCGTATCGAACGCGTCGACGATCGTCTCGACGAGTTCGGTCGCGGGTGCGATATCGTCGACGCACCCCGTTTGAATCGCCTGACAGGGGATGCCAAAGACCGGACTCGTCGCTTCGTCCTGTGCGATGGTGTGCCCGCCAGCTGTTTTGATCGCCTCGATGCCTGTCGCACCGTCCTGTCCCATGCCCGTCAACACGACGCCACAGAGTGGGTCGACAACGTGTTCGGCCGCCGACTCCATCGTCACGTCGATCGCCGGACGAACGCCGTGGATCCGCTCGCCGTCGTCCAATCCGAGTCGGAGACGGCCGCCGACGTTGTTCAGTACCTCGAGGTGGGAATCGCCCGGTGCGACCACCGCCTCGCCGGACCTGACCGACGCTCTATGGGTCGCTTCGCGGACGTCGTACTCGCTGAGCGCGTCCAATCGCTCGGCGAACCGTTCGGTAAACCCCGCTGGCATGTGCTGGACGACCAGCACTTTCGCCTCGAGGTCGACTGGAAGGCGCGCGAAGAGGCCTTCCACGATCTTCGGTCCGCCCGTCGAGGCGCCGATGACGACCGTCGGATCGTCTGCGTGCGGTCCCTCGAGTTCGGGCGGCGTTAGCGAACCGGCAGCGTCGTCACCGTCTTCGGGTCGCGATCCGGCGCTCGTCGCCCCTCCGAACCGCGGGCCTGCTGGTCGATTCGTCGCCGTTCCGACGCGCGTTTCGGTGCCGCCTGCTGCGTTCGTTCGTCCACCGGCGAGCGCCCGATCAGTCGTTGCCTCGACGTTCGCGTGATTCGAACGCGTCGCGTACGCGGACGCCGAAGCGCGCGCGAGAGCGATCGACGAGACGTTTGCGTCGGCTAGATCGTCGACCTTGTCGACGACGTCCTCGCTCAGGTGGGTCACGGTCCGCGAATCCGATCCGTCGGGTTTGTGTAGAAAATCGACGGCTCCTCGCTCGAGTGCGTCGAGCGTGGACTCAGTTCCTTCGTCGGTGTGGACGCTGAGCATGAGAATTAGCGTTGGATTCGTCGCCATAATTCGCTCGACGGCGTCGATACCGCCCATCTCGGGCATTTCGACGTCCATCGTGACGACGGCGGGATCGAATTCGGCGGCCGCTTCGATCGCTTCTGACCCATTCGTTGCGGTTTCGACGTCGTAGTCGGCATCCGTGAGTGCGTTGGCGATGACTGTCCGCATGAACTTCGAGTCGTCGACAACGAGTACTCGCGTCATGCCGTAGCGACGTCTGTGAGGGCCTTTCTGACGCTGGGTTCTTCGAACGGCTTCGTCACGTAGCCGTCCGCACCAGCTTTCACGGCGAGTTTCATTTTCTCACGCTGGCCGACACTCGTACACATGATGACGCGAGCGCTCGGGTCGATCTTTTTGATCGCCGCGGTCGCCTTGATGCCGTTACACTTGGGCATCACGATGTCCATCATGACGATGTCGGGTTCGTGTTCTTTGTACAGTTTCACTGCTTCTGCTCCGTTAGACGCTTCTCCGAGAATGCGGTATTCCTGTTCCAAAATTTGGCGCAGTAAATTCCGCATAAAATGAGAATCGTCCACGATGAGCACCCCTGTCGACATTCAGTAGTACACCAAACGCTGATAGAAATACGACTACCATAAATGCTGTCTCCCTATTATCAACTGTGATAAACATCGAATACGGAACGAAGACCCTGTTACAAACCCGACTCCGATTTCCGGACGTTCGCGCGCCAGATCCGCTACGTTTGCGTGCCAGACGCCAACAACAATCGTTCGACGTTGAGCAGCGGCGTCGCCTCGAGAACGACTTCCCGGGGCGTCTCTGTGTCAGCGGCGACCGACGACTGCGCCGATTCGTTCGAGTGCTCCGTCGACTCGAGTTCGAACGACTCGCCGTCGCTTTCTCGAGTGTCGCCGTCGATCCGATCCTGCATCGTTGACAGTGACGTGTCACTGGAGTCGGCGGGTAGATCGAGTGGATTCGCGGTGTCGGTACCCGTTGGCCTCGAGGCACGGATCGATTGCGTCGAGGGTGAGCGTTCCTGTTCGATGAGCGCATCGACGAGTGGGTGTGCCAACGAGTCGCCCGAAAACGGTCGGTCTTCGACGGTCGATTTGTCGTGTACCTTGCTCACACCGATCGATTCGACGCCGATCACGTCGTCGACTCGAATGGCTGCTGATTGCTGATCGGTCGGTCGATCCAACACGAGCAATCGCTCGCGTCCGTTTCGCTCGTCGGCTTCGATGTCCGGAAAGTGAACGTGCGGGTCGACGACCGCAGTAATCTCTCCGCGAAGGTCCATCAGGCCCTCGATCGGTTTGGGAGAACGCGGGACGCGTGTCACGTCCTCGGGAACGTCTGCAAGTGTCTGTACCGCGTCAATCGGCAACGCAAAACGGTGTTCGCCCAGTCCGACGAAGAGGAACTGTTCGCGCTCCTCTTGGTCGACCGGGCTGGCGCCTTCGCCGTTTCGACCACCGTCGGACGCGTCGTCGATGTCGATTCCGAGGAGTCGTTCGGAGAGGTCCGGAGTCATGTTCTTGCTCGTCAATCACATTCCATCAATAAAACATTGACTCCACCGACACGCCACGACCGCGCCACACCGCCCGTGACACAGCGGGTTCGACGCCTCGAAACCTAAACACTTTATTCCAGTGGAGAAAACGATCAGAACAGCATGCCGTCGTCGCCACCTCCCGACGATACCAACGAACGTGTTACCGTTCTCACCTTCGACCTCACAGACGACCGATACTGCGTCGATGCCGATACCGTCGCCTCGGTCTTCGGCGTCTCCGACGACGAGGCGCTCGCCGACGCGTCAGATCCGTGGAACGCCGGGTCCGTCACGGTTGACGGGACGCACGTCCAGGTCGTCGACCTCCCTAGAGCCTTTTCCTCGGCTGCCAGAACGACGTCCCGCGTCGACGAGCCAAAACTCATCGTCTTCGCCCCGAGCGACGATACCGAGCGTACCCACGGGTGGCTCGTCGACGAGGTCGACGTCACGAAACGGGTCCAACCGGCCGACCTCGAGGCGACACAAACGGGAACAGGACTCGCCCACGTCAAAGGACGGATCGAAATCGGTGACGAGGACGTAATCTGGCTCGACGAACGCGCGATCCACGAGTAGTTCGGTAGTTCATCATCAGACGCCGACCACTTCGCTTTCTCGGACGGTTGGGACAAAAGAACGATTTCGCGCGAGGAGAGGCGTTAGCGCATTCCCGGCGGCGGGCCGTCGTTATCGTCGTCGTCGATATCGATGTCAAGTCCGAGTTCCTCGCGTTGCTCTTTGAGCCGTTTGACCTTTCGGTAGTAGTAGGCGATACCGATTCCGCCGATGACGCTGACGACCGTGACGAGACCGAGGAATATCGGGATGTCACGTGTCTGGTAGTACTGCAGCGCCAGCGTGCTATCTACCTCCTCCCAGGTCAGGTGTTCCTGATCGTCGACGACGTCGCGTTCGTAGCCCCCCGGCGTGACCTCTCCGAAGAGGAACGCAGAGCTACGATATCCCGGCGGCAGGGTTACTTCGTAGGAGCCCTCGACGTACGCCGGGAGATCGAACGTGTGCCGTCCGGCGTCGCCGGTGAACGCGAGCGTTCCGTTTTCGTCTGGCAACGTCACGACGGTGTGTTCTTGACCCTGATCGACCTCGAGTTCCGAGCCCGTTATTTCGGTTCCGTCCGAATCCCAGTACCTGACGGCGCGAATATCGAGTGGTTCGTCGGCGTGGATATTCGACCGATACAATGCGATCTCCTCGCGCTCCTCGAGGTCGTAAACTGCGCGGAACTCGCCGCTACTGAACAGGCCGCCGCTTTCGATATCGATGGCGACGTCGGCGTCGCTGTCTCTGAGGTCGTCGTACTCCTGCTCTTGATCGAGTTCCTCGTCGGAGATGTCACCGAAGAACATCGAACATCCAGCGAGACCGACGAGCAAGCAAACCGCGATAACGCCGAGGACGAGCCGTCGATTCATATTATGGAACGACACAGCGGAGCTCCGCTGGGAGATACTCGCCGACGCTCGCTAACAGTCCGGGTGGGTCGGTCCCCTCGGTGCAGATGACGCTCTGCTCGAGCAAGCCGAGTCGCTCGACGGTGACGTAATCTTGCGCGTGGCCGGCGCGGTTGAGCGTCGCTCGAACTTCCGCTCGCGTGGCGCTGTTGACGTTGAGTCGGCCGTCGCCGCGCGTCCACTCGTAGAGTCGGTCCTGGGCTTCGTCGGCGAGTCGACTCGGAGACGCTCCATCGTCGCCTGCGTCGGATCCCTCACCACCGTAGACGAACTCGAGTGGCAGGTGCTGGACCAATCCGTAGCGTTCACGAATCTGTTCGGGCGATCCCGGGCCAAGTCCGAGTTCGTCCGCTGGAATACGCACGCCGTCACCCTGTCCGGCGTCGAGGACGAACCCGTCGTCGTCCCAGGACTCGAGCGTGCCGATGTAGGTTTCACCCACCTCGAGGTCGGGGACGATTTCGCCGAACTCCTCGCGGAGGACGTTTCTGGCGACGGTCGCGTCTTCACCTTCGACGGTCACGGACGGAAAGTCGTCGTGGCGGATGCCGATGTCGAACTCGACGTCGAGGTCGCCGACCTCGTTGGCGACGAGCGATCGCAGGGAATCGAGCGATCGTTCGCGGGCGTCGCCCTCGACGTAGAGTTTGGTTGCGAGTACGACCATCAGGCGTCCGCACCGTCGATGTTGAGTTCGTCCTCGAGCGCGTCGAGGCGGTCGTCCATCGAGGTGACGAGTCGGTCGTTGTCCATCGATTCGAGCGGCGAGCCACACTCGGGGCACTCGAAGCCAAAGTCCATCGCCTCGCCGAACTCGAAGCGGATGGAACAAATTTCACAGAGGTAGAACTCGTGTGTTCGCTCGTACTCGCGGCGATCCTCGAGGGCGTCGTAGAGGCGATACATCTCTTCCTCGAGATTCTCCGGGATGTTGTCGTACTGGAACGTCCAGAGGTAGGTGAGCCACCCCGAGTCCTCGTCTCGCAGTCGGCGATACGTCGCGAGGTCGTTTTCGTACAGGATAAACAGCGCCCGCCGCACGTCGTTCAACTCGAGATCCAGTTCCTCAGAGAGCTCCTCGTCGGTCACTTCCCCGTCTGGCGGCGCGGCCGCGACGGGCATTCCTTTGGGACCGACCAGCTCGTGTAGGTACTTTTGGATGACTGGATCCTCGAGCAGGTCCTCAAAAGCCATTACCCACCCGTAACGGCGTCTGGCCATTAAGTCTTGTGAGCGACGGCGCACAGGCCGGCGTTGCCCACGCTTCGTTGCCACGCTGGCCGAGCGTGTCCACCATCCGGTATGCTCCCCGTCCGCATCCGACCGCAGTCTTGCTATTCGGTGAGACGGTAGAGAGTAACATTCACGGTCGTCCGTCGCCGTTTTCGAGTCGATGACGACTGACGCCGACGGTGCTGTTCGAGGCAAATCTGCGTTCTCGACGCTTCATCGTCTCGAGTTCGACGTCCCGTGGCCGCCGAAACACGTCGCCGCCTACCTCCTCGACGGCCCCGAACCCATACTGATCGACGCCGGCCGACAGACCGACGCCTCCGAAGCGACACTCGAGCGAAGCCTCGCCGAGTTCGACTACTCGCCTGCAGATATCGACCACGTGCTCGTGACGCACGCCCACAGCGATCACATCGGGCAGGTGCCGACGCTTTCCGACGCGGGGGCGACGATCCACGGTCCGGCGGCGTCGCTCGAGCGCCTCGAGCGAGACCCCGAGACGGTTCGCTCGACCGTTCGCGAGACGGCCCGGTCGACGGGTTACACCGGCGAGGATCTCGAGGAGATCGTCGACTCCGAAGTCGACTCCTTTCACCGGGATCGGCGGCTGCTCGACCCGGCGACAACGCAGCCGATCGAGCCCGAAACGTCGGTTTCGATCGGCACGCACGAGTTCCGTACGTTCGAGACGCCGGGACACGAGCAAAACCACCTGAGCTACGAGGTCGATCTCGAGGGGACGACGGCCCTATTCTCCGGCGACGCGCTTATCGAACCGTTCCGCGCGGGGACGTTCCACGCCGGGATCGATCGCGGCGCGTACGAGGGCGTCGATCGCTACTACGACGCGATGGATCGGTTCCTCGAGACGAGCGCGACGCACGCGTTTCCGGGCCACGGGCCGACGTTCACGGACCCGAAACGCGTCGCGACGCGCACCCGTGAGCGACTCGACCGGTTGCTCGAGGAAACGCTCGCGGCGCTCGAACGAGTCGAACCCGCGACGCCCCTCGAGATCGCCGTGGAACGAGCGGGTAGCGTTCAGTATACGGCACCAGTAATGGACGCATTGGGGGCGCTCGGCACGCTCGAGAATCGGGGACTCGTCGCCTACGACTGCAAGGACGGCGCGCGAACCTATCGACGACGAGAATAACCGGCTGGCGATTCGCTCGGATCTGTGCGCAAACCAATCGGTGAGTCCCTCAGATCATCCGCGAGGGTATTCGAATTCGGTTACTCCATCGAATCGGCATCCGGCGTCTCTTCGTCGCCGCGGACGGTGCTCCAGACGCCCGCTGCCACAACGATGAGTAACGCGAGCATGAGGCCGTAAAACAGCCCCATCGCCACCGCCTCGAGCAACGGATGGCCGGTGACGAGCAAGATCCCGACGTTGAGGACGACGAGAAGGAGGCCGAGCATGTACCACTCGATCGGCGTTCTGGGCAGTGATCTCCCTGATCCCATACTCGACGTGTGGATGGCGTCACAGAAAAACCATCCTCATTCACGCGGGGCGAACGATCGTGTGACGGATGGTCGTGTATAGCGAACGGTCGCGTATGGCGACTCGAGCGAGTGGATCTGCGATCTGATGTGGGGTCCTGTTCGCTAATTTGGCCTTCAACGACGGCGTCGACTATCACTGGCGAGAACAACCTTTGCAAGATCGGGGTATACGGTCGGTGGAAAACGTATTCGATCGGCGGGTGCACGAGTCAAGTTAACAATCATTACCGATCACGCCGTGGCGTTCCAGTCGGTACCAGTCACAATCGTGAGCCGAAACTCTCGAGCGTCGACGGACGGCCTGCAATCAGGTTCGCACTCCTCGAACGATGAACTTCCTGGTGATTCTCCCTCGAAACGCGCGGATCAAAGTAAGAGAAGTGCAAACAGAAAGTAGATTGCAATGCTAAAGGCGTCCTGAAGCGCAGTGGCGAGCGGACCACTGCCGAGGGCCGGGTCCACATCTAACATAATGAATCCAATCGGGATGAGGGAGGCGAGAACGGTCGCGAGGGTACTCGAAACGAACAGCGACAGTCCGACGACGACACCGATCTGCGACGAGTTAGCGATAACCGACGCTCCAACGCCGCCGAGAATTCCGATCATGGTGCCGAGGACAATCCCGACGAGCAGTTCCTGATGAACGTAACTCCCATAATCGACGTCAGCGATCGCAAACGCCCTGATCGCGATGGCCTCTGACTGCGTTCCTACTGAATCGGCAATGTATGCGATAACGGGCGGGAAGAATGCGAGAGCGATCGTCTCTTCTATGGTCGCCTCGAATTGGCTCGAGATTAGGCTGAGGCACAATCCGGCTACCAGACCGAACAGAAGCCACGGTGCCCGGCTCCGGACAGCGATTCGAACGCGAGCGGACGAGTCGTCCAGCATCTGACGCCCGGTCTTTTGGACCCCTGCACGGAGGAGTATATCCTCAACGTGCGCCTTGTGCATCGTATCGATGATGGCCTGGGAGGTCACGGCACCGATGAGCCGCCCGTCGCTGTCGACGACCGGAATCTCGTCTCTATCCTCCGTTATGGCGAGAAGTATGGCGTGTTCCCGGTCAGTACTGGGGCGTAGCTGCGCACGTGGTATCTCCATCAACCGTGAGGCGGGGACGTCATCGGTTGATCGAAGAAGGGTAGTGATATCGAGACGACCAATGAGCGTCCCCTCCTCGAGGACGTAGATCGTATCCGCGCTTTCCCACGTCCGACCGACGAGTTGGTCGAGGACGGTTGCTCGAGTGTCCGCCGGCTGGCACGTGGGAACCGCCGTAGACGTGATGCTCCTGATCGGTCCGTCTATACTTCGTGACGCCATCTCCAAGGCACGTACAGGCCCAATACGGATAATACGGGTCGCTGCTCACTCCGAGGAGTGTTTGTCAGAAAATGTAATCAAACCGAGATTACCGCCTGGGTGGGGACGTCACCGATAACCCAGATATCCCGACGATACCCCACCGTCTAGACTAGGCGTCCAGACCGAGAACGATTGCTGAGATACCGATGAGGAACGCGTACCCGGGAATGACGTATCGCCACACCGCGTTCGGGACGATTCGCACGAGATACGGGGCGAAGATTGCTGCGAGGAATCCCCCGACGAATATCGACGGGAGAAGCAGCGGATCGATCGATACCCCGTGAATCGTAATCAAAAAGAACGTGATGACGCCGACCAACGAGACGATTCCTTCGGAGAGGGTCGTGATCGCCGTCGCACTCTTCTCGTAGACGCCCGAAAAGAGTTGTCCGAGAGTAATCACGGGCCCGTATCCTCCGCCGCCGATACCCTTATTCACTCCTGCCAGGACGGCAAAGCCGACCAACAGCTTTGGCCGGTACGTGAGACTCGGGCCAATTTTCGCACGAACGAGTCCGCTCGCGCCCATGAGGACGACGACGCCTCCCACGTACATTTTGATGAGGTTCGTATTGAGCTCGACTGCTGCGTAGACGAGCACGATTGAGGTGAATACGGCGACCGAACCGACGGTCGCAAACAGCGCGACTAACTTGGTTGCGTCGTTGCTTGGGTCCAGTTCGAAGTGTACGTTATCGAACTCGTTGTGGACGAATCCGGCAACGAGTCCCGTCAACATCTCTGAAAGCAGGAGAATTGGAACGACCTGCAGCGGTTCGTAGCCGAGAATGAATAAAAGCGGGGCTAGCGCCGTTCCGAACCCCATTCCAGCCGACGAATCGAGCCCCTCGAAGACGAAGGCAATAACGACTACGATGGGGATTATCTGGAACTCAGCCCGACCAGCGGTCCGGGCGACGGTCGCGTAGATTGCCAGGAGAACGCCGAGGTACAACGCGCAAACCAACGCGAGCCGTTTCAGTGTGTTACGGGAAAGCCGAACCCGTTCGAACGCAGTCCGCTCTCGATCGAGTTGCTCCGCTCGAGAGCCGATGTTTCGACGGTCCGGGCGTTCGTCGGTCGAGTTCGGTGTCATGTCTACTCGAAATAGGTGAGAGAGGCAGTCTGAAGGCGGAGCAACGATTGGGACCCGCAAACAGCTACGAGACGTACTCTCCGTGCCACCCGCAGATCTAATAAAATCCCACCCAGAGATCGTAATGAGCCTCTCCCATGGATCCACCCACCACTGGCGATCGCCAACCGCTGGGTCCGAGGACCCACAAGTTATTTTGCCGGCGGTCGTAGTCTCCGGTAATGCAATTCGTCGAAGAGATCGTCGTCGACGAGTTTCTCCCGACGGTCCGATCGCTACTCGCCGGGGAACTCCGCGAACGCGGACTCACACAGAGCGACGTCGCTGACGTGCTCGGGATCAGCCAGAGTGCCGTCTCGAAGTACGCCCACGGCGACGTGGCGACCAACGACCGCATCGCCAACGACGAGCGCGTCGAGATGCTGGTCGGGGAACTCGCCGACGGACTGGCCGCGGGCGACACGACTCGCGTTCAGGCGCTCATCGAAATCGAAGTGCTCATCCGCGAACTCGAGGCCGGCGGCGATCTCCTCGCCCAACTCCACGAGGAAGCCGTCCCCGACCTCGCGGACCACGGCTCGAGTTTCCGCATTCACGACCCCGAGAGCGAACTCAGAACGGGCGAACGCGTGCTCTCGTCGCTCCGGCGGGGCCTTCGTATTCTCGAGAACTCGAGTGGCTTCACGAGCCTCATTCCCGCAGTCGGTTCGAACCTGGTCGCGTGTGTTCCCGACGCGACAGATATCGACGACGTGGCCGGCGTCCCCGGACGCATCTTCGACGTGAAGGGCCGAACCACGGTGCCCGCCGAACCGGAGTTCGGCGTCTCCGAGCACGTCGCAAACGTGGTTCTTGCGGCGCGAGCGCACGGCTCAGAGGCGACGGCGGCGATCAACATCGCGTACGACTCGGACACGCTCGCCGATCTAACCGAAGAAGGTCACGCAACCGCCGAGTTCGACGAAACGGACGACATCGCCTCGAGCGTCGGCGCGGTGATCGAGGACGACGACGACGTGACGGTACTGTACCAGACCGGCGGGATGGGAATCGAGCCGCTGATTTACATCCTCGGCTCCGACGCGGAGTCGGTTGCGGACACGGTTCGATCCCTGATCTAACATGTCGTCAGTTCGCTCGACACTCTCGCGGATGGAAACCGAGACGGCCCAGGAGTTTTACGGCCGCTGGGCTGGCCTCTACGACCTCATCGCCCGACGAACGCCCGGAATCCCCGCGCTGCGACGACGGGCCGCCGCGGCCTGCCAACTCGAGCCCGGCGACACCGTCGTCGAGATGGGCTGTGGCACGGGAGCGAACCTGCCGTACCTCCGCGAGCAAGTCGGCCACCACGGCACGGTGGTCGGTGTCGACTTTACGGGGCCTGTCCTCGAGCGAGCGCGCGAGTTGACGAGTGAGTACGACAACGTTCACGTCGTTCGCGGCGATGCGACCCAGCCACCGTTCGCACCGGAAGTCGACGATACGGCTGTCGACGCCGTCCTCGCAACGTTCGTCGTCGGCATGCTCGACGATCCTGGGGCCGCCGTCGACGACTGGTGTGACCTCGTCGGTCCCGACGGGAACGTCGTCCTCGCGAACGCCGCGCGAAGCCAGGAGTGGTACGCGCTGCCGGTCAACGCCGTCTTTCGAGCCATCGTGATCCTCTCGACGCCGCCGACGACGAAGTTTCGCTACGAGAACGAGCCACACCTTCACTTGGACGCCAAAATCGACGCCGCTCACGAGCACTTGCGAACGCGTTCGGCAGCTATCGTAGACGAAACGCACGTTTTCGGTGTCGTCAGGCTCACTGGCGCGCGACTCGAGTGAAGAGCAAAACCAGTTCGGCAGAAGGGGAGTCGGTACTTACGCTGGTGGTGCCAACCCGTCGAACTCGCTGATGCGAGTCACGATGTCGTCCGGCAGTGGTTCAGGTCTGCCGGTCTCGGCGTCGGTGTTGACTATCGTGGTCTCGGCCGTCGCGGCGACGCCGTCGTCGGTCAGAATTTCGTACTCCATCATGCAACTGCTCTTACCGAGGTCTGTCACGGCGAGTTCGACGACTGGCTCGTCGTCGAGGGTTACCGGCCGCTTGTAGTCGATTTCGAGGTTGGCGATGACGAATGCAGCCTCTTGTTGACGGACGCCGAGCACCTCCTCGATGTAGTCGATGCGGGCGGCTTCGATGTAGCTCGCGTAGACGGCGTGATTGACGTGATCGTGGGGGTCGAGGTCGCGAAACCGAACGGGGACCTCGGTGGTGAACTTCTCACTCATTGTGTGTTGTCGAAGACGACTGAAATAAAAGAGGGCTCCGGTTCGGGCAGTCGTTTCGATCCGAAAATCGCGTGGCTGGACGGCCTCGAGTGTGAAGCTGTGTCCGCTGAGGCGTCCCGCTCAGGAGTCGCCGTACACCCGGTCGTGGTTCGGACAGAACAACGGCTCGCGCAACTGCGCGTCGATCAACTCCTCGTGGTAGTGGGCGTTGAAGAGGCGACACGCTTCTCGCTCGCAAAACGCTTCGCCGGTCTCGAGGTAGTGATACGCCTGTAACACGTACCCCTTTAGCGCATCCGTCGTCCGCGGGTCGTCCTCGATCAGGAACTCGCCGTCGACCTGGTTCTCGAGGACCTCCCGCGGTGGCGTATCACCCGAAAGGAGAGCGTGACGTTGTTGTTCCTTGTAGTACGATTCTGGCTTCGCGGGGGCCTCGTAGAGTCCCGGCACGGAGACCAGTGCGGGCTGGCCGAGGACGTTCACGCGCTTGTGCCAGCGCCCGTCGTGGCTCCCCCAGGTTCCGATCGCCCGGTCGAGAATCGGCACGTGCAGCGTCTCGAGGCCGCGCTCGTCGATGGGCAGTGTTGCGTTGAGCGCGCGCTGAATTTGGATGCCGTCGTAGAGCACGCCGCCCTCGCGTTCGGGGTCCTCGAGGGCGCGCTCTTCGTACCGAATCGTTCCCAGCAACGTGTTGCCCGTCTCTCTGTTGTGTGGAGAACGGACTCGAGCCTGGGCGAATTGTTCGGCGAGGTCGTCGTTTCTATGGACGTCGAGAAATCGGTCGCGGACGGTCACTGACCCCTCGATTCGGCCCGCGAGCCACTCGCCGAGTTCGTCCGTCTCCACGACCGTCGACGGTGCCCGATAGAGGATGACGCTATCGACCATGTACTACCTAGTCGTACCACTCGGTGAAACGTTTGCGGTCGCCGTTTCCCGTCACTGCACGACAACTGCGGATATCGTCTGCCTGGGACAGGTGAGGTTCAAGAATCGACGAACGATGGACCCTCGACGACTTCGGTTTCGGCCTCGCGCCAGGAGTGGGTCGGTTCCCACCCCAGTTCGTCCCGGGCTTTGGCCGTCGAAAACGCCGACTGCTCGCCCTCGAGTGCACACTCTTCAGGAAGGTCGCCGAAAACCTCCTCGATGGTCGCTGCGGTCGGCCTGCCGAGGCCGTTCTCCGCGGCCGCCGCGAGGTACTGCTCGTGGCCGTCGATATCGGCCTCGAGCGCGGCGTCGACGATCGAGACGACGTCGCGAATATCCACGTACGACCAGAAACAGCCGCTTCGCTCGGCCGTCTCGGGATCGAACGGCGTCCACGCCGCTCTCGCTCGGTACTCACCCGGGTACTGCACCCACGTCGGCCGGATCGAAGCGACCGAGACATCGTGTTTCCGGACCGTCTTCGCCGCGAGTTCCTCGCCGACGAGTTTCGACGCCCCGTAGTCGTCTTCCGGCCGTTTCGGGTGCGCCTCGTCGATCGGGAGGTAATCGGGGACGAACGGCTTCGCGGCGAAGGGCATCCCGTAGAGGCTCTCGCTCGAGGTCCAGACCACGTCCGCGCCGGTCCGACCCGCGGCTTCGAAGACGTGGTGGGTACTCGAGACGTTCGTTGCGAAGGTCTCGGTGCCGGTCGTGACACCCATTCGCGGAACGCCCGCAGTGTGGACCACCGCATCCGGGTCGGCCGACAGGACGGCGTCCCAGGCCTGCCCCTGCTCGGTGAGGTCGGCCGCAAGGAACGTCGCGTTCTCGCGTTCTCGAGGCGGTTGCTCGAGGTCGACGCCGACGACATCGTGACCTGCCTCGGCGAAGTGATCGACGAGCCAACTCCCGACACCGCCGATTGCGCCGGTAACGACGAGGTTCATACCCGAAGGCTGCGTGCGAATCGCGAAAACGGTGTGGGTTTTCGCGTGTGCCGACTCCGGGCCATCGCCAACCGAGAGGCCGATATAATACATCTCATAACGGAGGGAAAATAATTAGGCGGCGCTCGGCGGTAGCTGTCGGTGAATGTCACACGATACTAACAGACGCGACCCGTCAGCGCCCAGTGAGGAACCCGAAACGAGCGACCGTCGCGGACTCGAGCAGACGGTGGCTCGCCGGAGCGTCCTCGCTGGAGTGAGTGGACTCGTCGCCGGTAGCGCTATGGTCGGAAGTGCAAGTGCATCCGACCACGGAAACGACGTGGCCTTGCCGGAAATGGAGGGACCGATCGACGGCGGAAGCCAGACCGGAAATCCCCAGACGGCAGCTGTCCACGACGTCGAGTCGTACGGGTACACCGAGGAAGAGTACTTCTTCTCGGGCACTGCGCGCAGCGATACCTACTTTGGTACCTTCGGCGGCCTCGCCGACGAAGACGAGTACCAAACTCGAGCGATCGTCTATCGACCGGAAGACGAGGCCGACTTCAACGGCCACTTGCTCGCGGACTGGAGCAACGTCTCGACGGGTATCGATATGCCAGTCACCTGGATAAATGCGTACGAGTATCTGATGCGGGAAGGGTACGCCGTTGCGGTCGTCTCTGCACAGGCGGTCGGTGTCGATACGTCGTCGCCGATCGGCGATCTCGGGTCTGGCGAGGGCGAAAATCTGGTCGCTTGGGATCCAGAACGCTACGGCGATCTCGAGCATCCCGGCGACGACTACGCACTGGACATCTTCTCACAGGTTGTCGAAGGACTGCGCACAGGGGGTGCGGACGACTCGAGTCTGGGCTCTACCGGTAGCAGCGACGATAGTGATCCGTTGGCGGGACTCGACGTCGAGTACGTCCTCGCGACGGGCCAGTCTCAGTCCGCGGGCTACATGGCGAGTCTCATCACCGACGTCCAAGAGGAGTACGGCAATATCGACGGCTACCTTCCGGCCGCCAGCGCCGTCACGGACTACCGAGACGACCTCGTGCCCGTCCTCTGGTTGAACACCGAGGACGAGGCCGAGGGACTGTTCGGTGATATTGGTGGTGGCGACCCGCCAGACGATTCCGGTCAGTTCAGGCTCTGGGAGGTGGCCGGCGCCTCCCACGTGAACTACTGGCTCTCCTCGTGGAACGCGGCGATGATCGCTCGCGACTTCGGTGGCGAGGACGCCGAGTGGGACGAAACCGCCGCGGGCGACTTCGGCACACTCGAGGACGGCGAGTACGGCGATTGCGGGGGCAACTACTTCCCGGCCCGCTACGCCTACAGCGCGGCGCTCGAGGCCCTTCGCACCTGGGTCGAAGACGACACCGAACCGGACGACGCGCCACGCATCGAACGCGAGGACGGATCCGTGGTGACCGACGAACACGGGAACGTACACGGGGGCGTCCGACTCCCGTCGATCGAGGTCCCCGTCGCCGAGTACGACGCTAGAAGCTGCGACCTCGAGGGCCAGACGATGCCCTTCGATGACGACACGCTCGAGGAGTTGTACGAGTCGAACGACGAGTACGTCGCGCAGTTCGAAGACGCGGTCGACGACGCCGTCGAGAGCGGCTACCTCTTAGGCAAGGACGCCGACGACCTCCTCGAGCGTGCACAAGATGCGGAACTCATCGACGATTCCGACGGGTACTGGTGGCAGTAGCGTCGGTGCGGAACAAAAGAGGCCGTCCACTCGGCGTTTCGCTCGCTACCGGTGAAAAACGAGACCTCAGGCGACGTTAGTCGTCTGCGGGGGCCGCACGCGAGGTCAGTTCGACGGGATCGGCGTCGACCTCGAGTTCGTCGAGGGCGACCTGGGCGGCGCGTTTGCCCGAAACGAGCATGGCACCGAAGGTCGGGCCCATGCGCGGGAGGCCGTAGGTCGTCGCAGTCGCCATTCCGGTCGCGATCAAGCCGTCGTGAACGAGACCGGTGTGCTCGACGACGGCGTCTTCGGACTTACCGACCCACATCGAGTCGTGACCGGGCGAGTCGTGGCCTGGTGCACCGTAGGTGTCCGAATCGGTCTGATCCATAACCTTCCCGCGCTCCTTTGCGTCCTGAATGCCGGGGACGTCGAGCACGCCGCGCTCGTCGAGTTTGGTGATCGCCATCGCGTCGTGCCCCGTCGCGTCGATGACGAGGTCGGCTTCGACGGCGATTGGATCGACGCAGGTGATCTCTCGAGGCAGCGCGTGGACCGGCGTCCAGTTCATGACGATTCCCGAGACACGGTGGTCCTCGCGGATGACGATGTCCGTGAACTCGGTCATGTTCTGCATCTTCGCGCCCGCGTCACAGGCGGCTTTGATGAGCCCCGAACAGGCCTCCGGTCCGTTCGCCACGTAGAGGTCTTCGCTGTCCTGGGATTCCTTGTAGGAGACCTCGAGTTCGTCGAGAACTTTCTGTGCAGGGTCGCGGACGGTGACCTTGTTCATCAGGAAGCCACCGAGCCAGAAGCCCCCGCCGAGATAGTTGTTCTTCTCGACGACCATCACTTTCACACCGCGCTCTGCCAGTTCCTTCGCGGCCGTCAGCCCCGACGGGCCGCCGCCGACGATGATCACGTCCGAATCCGAGAAGTCCATGAACTCCTCGGTCCACTCCTGTCCGATCGCGCGCGTTACGTCCGCTTCTCCGACGTCGCTGAACTGTTCGAATTCGCTCATACAACCAAGTGGTAGCACTCTGTGGTGAAAAGTCTATCGCGCCCTCGACGGAGTGTTCAGGCCGTTGTCAACACGTGCGAGAAATTCAGGTCCGAAATCGGGACGCTGGAGTTGACACCTCGGTAATCAGTTGGCGACCCGAACGCTGAAGGCTCGTCCACCACAATACTCGACAGATGCATCGTCGCGCGTTTCTCGCGTGTGCCGGCCTTATCCCCCTCTCGGGGTGCCTCGAGTACTTCGAGGACAACGGAGAGGAGATCACGGAGCCCGGAGACGTCGAAATCGTCTGGCACGACCTCGTGCGAGACGATCCCGGCACCGACGACGAACGCGTGGTGGTCTGGGGGGCCGCCAGAAACGTCGGCGACCGAGCGTTTTCGTACCTCGAGATTCGCGCCACGTTCTACGACGAGGACGGCGAGGAACTCGAGGCCGTCATCGAACACGTCGACGAGGACGTCTCCTCGGGCGACGAGTGGCCCTTCGAGATCGAATTCCCGCGGTTTGGAGAGGACGCCAGAGATGTGACGACATACGAACTCGAGCCGGCGATGGGCGTCTAATCGCCCGTCTCCGGTACGTGCAGTGACCGTTTCCGGCCGTGAATCGCCGGTGTGGGCGTTGCAAACGACGACTGCTCGAACTCGAGGAAGGACCTGATATGACAGATACCGATCCTGACGGGGATGGCGACACCGGGCGCGAGTCCAGCGGCGATGGCGAGGCTGGCGCCGAACAGGGCATCCACTCCGACACGGGATCGGGTTCGGAGGCTGACACAACGACGCCGGACGATCTCGAGTACGGCGGCTCAGATTCGCAAGAACGGACGTCCAGTACAACGGGAGACGACCACGACGAGGGCGTTTCGACGCTCGCAAAACAAGGCAGCATCACGTTCGTGGGGAACGTCATCAACGGCATTCTCGGGTTCGCCATCGTCATGCTGATGACTCGTTTCGTCAGCCCATCGGTGTACGGACTGTTCGTGCTGGCGACGTCCGTGATCCTCTTCATGCAGGTGTTCGCGAATCTCGGATTACCCCTGGCGATCGACTACTTCGTCCCGCAATACCTGGACAACGAGGAGTACGGCAAAGCCAAAGGCGTGATCGTGCAGGTGACGGCGACCGTGTTGGTGACCTCCTCGCTGGTCGCCTTCGCCCTGGCGATCAGCGCCTCCTACGTCGCCGAACTCTTTCAGGAACCGGCGATGAACGTCGCGTTGCTCTTGCTGTCCGTGACGATTCCGATGCTCGCGATCTACAACGTCCTCTTGACCTCCTACTACAGCATCAAAAAACTGCAGTACCGGGTCATTATGCGGGATCTCGTCCGCCCGATCGTTCGCTTCGTCGCCACTGCCGCGCTCTTGCTCGTCGGGTACGGACTGCTCGGCCTGATCGCCGGCTACGTCGTCGGCCTGTTCATCGCGATCACGGTCGGCGCCGCCGTCTTCACGTACAAAGCCTGGGGCCTGCTCACCGCCGAACTCGAGCTCGTCGCCCCGGCACCACTCGTCAAGTACTCCGTGCCGCTGGCGATGACGAGCGTCGTCTTCGTGTTGATGGGCCACGTCGATTACTTCGTCCTGGGATTCTTCCTCGACTCGGAGGACGTCGGTATCTACCGCGTCGGTTACATGCTCGGATCGGGGCTCATGATTATCTTCAACTCGCTGTCGCCCGTGTTCAAGCCCCTGATCGCGGAGACTCGAGACGACATCGACTTAGTCGAGCAACGGTTCCGGATCATGGTTCGCTGGATCGCCGGCATCACGCTCCCCGTCACCATCGTCCTCTCCCTCGGCGCGAGTTCCTACCTCGCGGTGCTCTACACGCCACAGTACGCGGAGGCAACCGTCGTCGTCGCCTTGCTGGCCGGTGCGTTCTTGTTCAACGTCACGTTCGGCGGCCCGGACGGCTCGTTGCTTCAGGGGCTTGGATACGCGCGGATCGTCTTCGCCAACACGCTCGTCCTCTTCGGGGCGAACCTCATCGTCTCGTTCACGCTCGTCCCCTTCTTCGGGATGGAAGGCGCGGCGATCGGGTCGGCGACGGCACTCATCCTTGTGGGCTGTCTCACCCTCGGTGAAATCTACTACTTAGACGGCATTCACCCCTTCACCCGTGATTTCGCGAAGATCGTCGGTGCCGGTTTCCCCGCAGCCATCGCCGGTGCTCCGGTCGTCTACTTCCTCGAGTCCGACCTCGTTATCATCGTCGCGTTACCGATCGTCGTCATCGGAACGTATCTGGCCGCGCTCGTCGCGATGGACGCCTTCACCGACGCGGACGCCCAGATGGCCGCGGAGTTCAGTCCCACCCTCCGGAAGTGGCTGCCGACGAAGTAGGCCGTAATCGGTGCCGACGAAACACGCCCCAGAGACGCATTCGATCGTCGTCGGTCCCGACGCGTACTGGGAGACCAGCGCGATGGTCGCCGCGAGGATTTCCATCGCCGTCGAGATGAGCATCCACGACAGCGGGAACTGCAGGGAGGCGGCGTCGACGGTCTCGCTGCTGACGCGGCCGACACAGCACATATCGCGAGGTGGTAGTGCGTCTGAAGCAGAGTATCGAGGACCAGCAGCCACGCGAGGTGCAACAGCTTCGGGGGAATCGCCCCCGTCGTCACGTCGACGCGTTTACGCTCGGGTTCGGACTCGGTCTCGGCCAGCGTCGACTCTCGTCTGCGCCTCGTCCGGCGACGGCAAACGCACTCGCCTCCGGGACCGCGTTGCCGTTACCGATGGGACGACGGCGCGCGATTCACGCTGGAATCGATACCGCGGGAACGATCGCGCCGCGGTATCGGTGTGAGTCCGAGGACAATCGAACGACGGTGGCGGTATCGGTGACCCGAGCGGGCGAGTCACCTCATCGCGACTCGAGTGCGGACCGATTCCCGACGGGGACACGGCCGGTTGGGTCCGGGAAGACGAACCGGGTACCTTGCAAGCGTGATGTGACGCTCTCATCGTCGTGACTTTTATCTGCCGTAATATATTCTCGACGGTTGAGTCAGAAACAAACAGATATCTATCATGCACCACCACTGAGGTGTGTGAACAGGCGACGATATCTCACCGGTCTGGGTGCCGTGACGCTCGGCAGCGTCCTGGCGGGCTGTTCGGCCTCCCAGAGCGAGGACGACGGTGATGCCGAGAACCGCACCGACACCGATAACGACGGCGAGAAGCACGGCGACTCGAGCGTCGTCCCGGAGGGCATCGAGCGAATCGAAGAAACGTTCTACCGACAGCTCGAGCATGAAATCCACCACGGGGCACAGCTTGCGGTCTACAAGGAGGGCGAACTGGTGGTCGATCTCGCGGGCGGCGTCACCGGCCCCGAGGGCGGTGAAACGGAGCGTGACACGCGCCACATCCTCTTCTCGACGACGAAACCGTACACTGCGGGTTGCGTGCACCGACTCGTCGACCGGAGCGACGTCGCGTACGACGACGCGGTCGTCGATCACTGGCCCGCGTTCGCCGACGGCGATTCGGGCAAGGAGGAGATCACGATCCGGCAGGTCTTGACCCACCAGTCGGGACTGCCCGCGATCCCCTCGATCGACGACGACTACTCGGTCTGGAACGAGCCCGACGAGAAGGAGCGACGGGTCGAGCAGGCGGAGCTCATCCACCCACCGGGAGCGGCCGTTCAGTATCACCTGCTCAGCTACGGCTGGATTCTCGGCGGACTCGTCCGACAGGTGACCGGGAAGCGCCTCGATCAGTTCGCAAAGGCGGAGCTGTTCGCCCCCCTTGGCATGGACGACACGAGTATCGGTCTCGGGAAGGACGAGGACACGGCTGTCGCGACACTCGTCGGGTTCGACCCCTACGATCAGATCGAGGACCCGAGCGAGGAGGACGCGGCGTACAACGCCGAGGTCGCGGCGTCGTTCAACAGCGAGCAGGTTCAGTCCGGCGTCGTCGGCGGCGCGAACGGGATCGGCACCGCGCGTGATCTCGCCCGGTTCTACCAGTGTCTGCTCGCAGACGGCGAAGACGTCTTCAGCGCCGACATCGTCGACGAGTGGACGAGCGTGCAGGTCGAGGAAGCGGACGAGGACGGCGGCTACTCGCGATGGGGGCTGGGCGTCTCCTTCGGCGGCGCGCCGATGGATAGCTACGGCGTCACAGCGCCGCAGACGACCTACGGCCATGGCGGCCTCGGCAGCATCATAAGCTGGGCCGACCCGGTGCACGACCTCGCGTTCGCCTACGTGACCAACGGGATCCGCGACGGCTACGAACACGGCGAACGCGCCTCGACGATGGCCGATACCGTGCGACACGAACTCTGGTGAAGGATCCGGCCCCGACTCGCCCTCGAGTCAGAGTCCCAGTCCGGCTCCGTATCGCACTCGTCGGCCGTGTGTGGACGACCGTGGGTCGACCCGCCACGAACGTGGTATCGACACACCCACCTCACGCACGCGCGGCGCACTCGAGCGTGCGCCAACGCACGCACACCCGCGCTATCGCTCGGTTTTCGGCGAAAGGGTTATCAAATTCTCAGTCGTAGCGCTCGCCAATGGAGCGCACTCGTCATCACGTTCTGGGAGTGAGCGATCACGGAGGTGATCTCTCGTGGAGTTAATCATCACCGAGAAGAACAATGCCGCGAGACGGATCGCTGATATTCTGAGCGGTGGCACGTACGACTCGAGTCGGACGAACGGCGTCAACGTCTACGAGTGGGGTGGCAAACGCTGCGTCGGCCTCTCGGGGCACGTCGTCGGCGTCGACTTCCCTTCAGAGTACTCAGACTGGCGAGACGTCGAACCCGTCGAACTGATCGACGCGGACGTCGAGAAGACGGCGACGAAGGAAAACATCGTCGCGACGCTTCGCATCCTCTCCCGGAAGGCCGAACGAGTAACGATCGCGACGGACTACGACCGCGAGGGTGAACTCATCGGAAAGGAAGCCTACGATATCGTCCGCAACGTAGACGACGACGTCCCGATTCAGCGCGTACGGTTCTCCTCGATTACCGAAAACGAGGTCACGAGCGCGTTCGACGAACCGGACGAACTCGACTTCGACCTCGCGGCCGCCGGCGAAGCCCGACAGATCATCGACCTCATCTGGGGCGCCGCGTTGACCCGGTTTCTCTCACTGTCTTCGGGCCAACTCGGGAACGACTTCATCTCCGTCGGACGCGTTCAGTCGCCGACGCTCAAGTTGATCGTCGACCGAGAGCGTGAGATCGAAGCCTTCGATCCAGAGACCTACTGGGAGCTGTTCGCCGACCTCGAGAAGGACGGTGAAGCCACGTTCGACGCCCAGTACTTCTACCGCGACGAAGACGACAACGAAGCCGAACGCGTCTGGGAGGAAGCCGTCGCGAGCGAAGTCTTCGAAACCCTCAGCGAGCGCGACAGCGCCACGGTCGTCGACGTCAACCGGCGAACGCGCACGGACACGCCCCCAACGCCGTTCAACACCACGCAGTTCATCCGCGCGGCGAGTGCGATCGGTTACTCGGCCAAGCGAGCGATGTCGATCGCCGAGGACCTCTACACCGCGGGTTACATCACCTATCCACGGACGGACAACACCGTCTACCCCGACGACCTCGACCCCGAGGAGTTGCTCGACGACTTCGTCGGCCATCCGACGCTCGGTGACTCCGCGGAGAGCCTCCTCGAGTCGGACGACGATATCGTCCCGACCGAGGGTGACGAGGAGACGACCGACCACCCGCCAATCCATCCGACGGGTGAGATCCCTTCGCGTGGCGGCGACGTGAGCGACGACGAGTGGGAAATCTTCGAACTCGTCGTTCGCCGATTCTACGCGACGGTCGCCGAGGCAGCCATCTGGGAACACCTCAAGGTCGTCACCGAAGTCGACGACTACCGCATGAAGTCCAACGGGAAACGTCTCGTCGAAGCGGGCTACCACGACGTCTACCCGTACTTCAACACCAGCGAGAACTTCGTCCCGGACGTCGACGAGGGCGAAGAACTCGCGCTAGCCGACGTTGACCTCGAGGAAAAAGAGACCCAGCCACCGCGTCGATACGGCCAGTCGCGGCTCATCGAGACGATGGAATCGCTGGGGATCGGGACGAAGTCGACTCGCCACGACATCCTCGAGAAACTCTACGACCGAGGCTACGTCGAGAGCGATCCTCCACGTCCGACTCGGCTCGCGATGGCCGTCGTCACGGCCGCCGAGGACTACGCAGACCGCGTCGTCAGCGAGGACATGACGGCCCAACTCGAGGCGGACATGGACGCCATCGCGAACGGCGACGCTACCCTGGACGACGTCACCGACGAGTCCCGCGAGATGTTGGAGGAAATCTTCGCGAACCTCGCGGACTCGCGCGACGAGATCGGCGACCAGTTGCGAAAATCGCTCAAAGACGACAAACGACTCGGGCCGTGTCCCGAGTGCGGCGAGGATCTGCTCGTTCGACGCAGTCGCCACGGCTCGTACTTCGTCGGCTGTGACGGCTATCCCGACTGTGAGAACACGCTGCCCCTGCCCTCGACGGGTAAGCCGCTCATCCTCGAAAGCGAGTGCGAGGATCACGGTCTGAACGAGGTGAAGATGCTCGCCGGCCGCCAAACGTTCGTCCACGGCTGTCCGCTCTGCAAGGCCGAAGACGCCGGCGAAGGGCCGGTACTCGGCGAGTGTCCGGAGTGTGGCAGCGACGAAGGCGGCGAACTCGCCGTCAAAACGCTCCAGAGTGGCTCGAGACTCGTGGGCTGTACGCGCTATCCGGATTGTGAGTACTCGCTACCGTTGCCACGCCGAGGCGAGATCGAAGTCACCGAGGAACGCTGTGAAGAACACGACCTCCCCGAACTGCTCGTCCACAGCGGCGACGACCCCTGGGAGCTTGGCTGTCCGATCTGTAACTATCAGGAGTTCCAGGCCCGAGAGAGCGACAGCGGTTCCGAACTCGAGTCCATCGAGGGCGTCGGTGCGAAGACGGTCGAAAAACTCGAGACCGCCGGGATCGAGAGCCTCGCGGATCTGACCGAGGCCGATCCCGATACGGTCGCCGAAGACGTCGACGGCGTCAGTGCTGATCGCGTCCGATCCTGGCAAGCGAAGGCGTAAGCGAGGCGCTTGTCGAAGCCGCTTCCCGAATTCTATCTTTCCGAGTCGGACTAATCATAATTGGAGACTGTATCGAAACGACTATGTCATATTTTGCCGTAGCATGGTGGCAGACGATGACCAATTGCTCGAGTCGAGTGTTGTTAGGGATACTCGACGAGCGCGGGGCGGTCGAAACGACGGCGTTAGCGTCCGCCGTCGATGCCCACCCGATGACGGTGGCCACGAAGTGTCACGAACTGCAGGCGGCCGGCCACGTTCGGCAGGTTTCGGGCGGCGTGTATTCGATTACGGACACCGGAGAGAAACACCTCGCGACGCTTTCCGAGCACTGATCGACACCGTCGTCAGCTGGCTATTTACGCGTCGAGGTGGCTCGGACGGTAGATGAGTGCAACGTCGTAATCGATATCCTCGAAACCGATGATGTCGTCCTCCGAGAGGTCCTCTGCATCCCACTCTTCCATAAACTCCTGTGCGTCGTCTTCGGCTTCGAACACGCGCGGATCGATTCCCATCGGATCGTTTGCTTCGTCTTCATCGGTAATTACGACGAAATACGCCTCGGTGGCGTCGATGAGGTCGCCCGTCTCGTGGTCGATCGTCCACGCACCTTCGACCTCGGCGTCTGCGGAGTTATTGACGTGGTACGCCAGCATGCACCCCGGCGAATCGAAGGCCGCGCCCTGACCGTCGTCGTGTGCGATCTGGCTCTGCAAATCGGGGTAGTCCGTCGGCGTCATCGAACAGACCGGACAGCTCTGGTCGTCGCTAAAGTCGACCGGCTCGCCGCCCGGATGTTCCATATTCGGTTCGAATTCGTCGTCTTCCTCGTCCTCGTCGTCTTCGTCGTCGTCGCCACCGCTACAGCCCGCGAGTCCGACGAGTGCACTCGAGCCGAGCACGCCGAGGAGGTGTCGTCGGTCGAGCGATCGGTCGCCGTGGTCTACCATACCCGAGGGTATCGGGCCGACCACCAAAACGGACGTGGTTCCCTCGTCGAACGATCGGTAGACCGCTGCAGTCGGGTTCCATCGAAAACGCCCGTTTCACTCGAGAAGATCTTTCGTCAGCCGATGACGGTACCGAAACGTGGCTTCGAATCCCACCCACGAGAACGGTGTCGCTGCGGCCACGAGTCGACCGATTCCGGGTGTCGTTCTGTAGGGCAACTCGTACTCGACGTGGTCTCGAACGACGGTCCCGTTGCCCTCGGCGACGAACGTGTGGGTATGCAACCAGTGCTCGAACGGTCCGTGGGCCATTCCGTCGCGAAAGCGGGCGACGCCGCCGTCGCGCTCGCGGTCTACAATCACCGACGTCAGGTACTGTCGCGGCCCGATACCGAAGGGACGCATCGACAGCGAGATTTCGGTCCCGGCCTCGAGGACATCGATATCCGAGTTCCCGTCGGGGCCGATCATTCCCTCGACGCGAAGGCCCGTCCAGTCGGGGGTAAGCGCCTCGAGTCCCCCGATTCGCGAGTGAAACTGCCAGACGTCCTCGAGCGGTGCGTCGACGGTCGTTTGGCGTTCGTACGTTGCCACGAGGGAACTCACGAGCGCCGAGGTGAAAATAGCGTGCTCTCACCAGTTTCGACCCAACACGTCGCGCTCGAGCGAGCGGGCCGATAGTCGAGACGGTCCGTGAAGGATTATTTGAGTCGCTCTTGGAGGAACGACGGGTGTGCCGCAGTGACGCCGTCGATCTCGAGGATATCGTCGGAGATGATCTCGCCGAGGGCGTCGCCGTCGGCAGCGCGCACCTCCGCCATCAGCATGTGATCGCCACTGGAACTGTAGAGGGCTTCGACCTGCTCGAGGGCTTTGAGCGCCTTCGTCGCCTCGACGTAGCGTTCGCTCGCGACGTCGATCCCTACCATCGCGATCGTCTTACTCGAGAGTTTTTTCGGGTCGACGTCCGCGGAGTAGCCGACGATCACGCCCTCTTCCTCGAGTTGGTTGATGTACTTTCGGACCGTCGGCTTCGAAACGTCCGCCCGGGTGGCGATTTCGGCGTACGATGCCTGAGCATCCTCTTCGAGGACCTCGAGGATGCGATCTTCCGTCGCCTGTGTGCTCATAGGGTATCGTTTTGCTCGGACGGGAAAATATCTTTTGTATACGAAAACGTCGACTATCCTGACGGTATGCGGGCTAATGGTCTCACCAGAAACAGATACTGTGCCCGATCGCCGGCGAGTCGGGACCGGGGCACTTATTCGCTCGTTGTCCCCAGACGTGACCACGGCGTATGGTCGACTTCAACCTCATCAGCGGGACGATCTGGCTGGTCTGTGGAATCGTGATTCTCGTCTTGGGATACATCATCGCCTTTCGGGGACGAGCCGATCTCCACGTCGACTACGACGAGTCGGTCGACCCGGCGTACGTCTCGCAATGGGCCGGCGGGACCGCCTTGCTCATGGGGCTGCTCGTCGTCACGTATGCGATCCACCAGATGCTCTACGGCTACAATCCGGCCGCCTTCGGGGCACTCATCGTTACGCTCTTCATTTTGAGCTACGCGACGAAGCGCTTCGCGCGCGGCTGGGGCTATCGCGGGTGAGGGCCGTCGAAGGTGCGTTTGATTCGCCAGCCGGTACACTCAATACGACAGCCAAGAGACACGCACGAAAATGCCACGAACCGATCGCGCATCGACGGTAGTGGTCGTGGTCGTCCTCGCGGTGACGGTCGTCGGTGCCGGTTGCGTCTCCTTTTCTGGCTCCGATCCGCTGGAATCCGAATTTACGGACGACGTCGAGTCGGCTGAGCCACCCGAGACGATGTCGGCTACGCTCGAGGTCGAAATCGAACTCGAGGGCGAGCGAGAGACGATCAGCGAACCCGTCTGGATAGCCGACGACGGAACGAGTCGAATCGGTGATCTCGACGACGGAAGTGACTTCCTCAGAGTCGACGACGGCGATTCGGTCTGGTACTACGACGGGGAAACTGAGACGGCGACGTCCCGTGATTCGAACGCAACTGCGCACACGTATTTCTCGTTCGTCTACGACGAACAGGATCGCTACGCCGAGGAGTACGAGTTGACTGACGTCGAGGAGACGACGAGCGACGGAGACGACGCGTTCCGCGCCGATTTCGATCCGCCGTCGAACGAGACGATCGATCGCTCGATCGGCGTCTCCGTCGGAAACACGGAGTACATCCTCCCATTCGAGACCAGCGACGTCGACGGCACGCACGCGGACAGCGTCGAACTCGTCACTGACGACGAGTACCACTTCCCACTCGAGTATCACGTCCAAGACGACGATCGATCGCTCGAGGTGTCGATCACCTACACGGACGTGACGTTCGACGAGGAACTCGCGGACGACCGGTTCACGTTCGAGCCAAGTAACGCGACAGCCGTGTAGAACGAATAGAATCGCGGAACTGTCGGGTGATCGGGACGTGACGGAAACCCGGGTCGCTATGGAAACCCGGGACGTTACGAAAACTCGAGTCGTCGTCGACTCGAGGGGGGTCGTTACGTGTGTCGCTCGAGGAGGTCGTAGCTTCGCTCCCACTCGGCGTCGTCGTCGAAGTAGCGTTCTGCGAGTGGCTCGTCGGGCATCTCGCCGACGGCTTCTTTCTCTTGCGTGTAGGATGGCCGGTCCTCGTCGACGTAGTAGCGACCGGTGAGGACGGTGCCCTCGTTGAGCACGTCCTCAGTTTCGTGCATCATCTCGGCGGCTTCGCGTCGGTCGGTGACGTCGAAGTCGTAGTCGTCGGACTCCTGGACGTCGATGTAGGGGACGTACTGACGGGCGTCCTTGTTCCACGTCGGACACTGCGTCAGGAAGTCGACGTGGGCGAAGCCGTCGTGTTCGATGGCCTCTTTGATGATCTCCTTCGCCTGATTCGGGTTGACGGCCGCCGTGCGGGCGATGTAGCTCGCACCGGCGTCAAGGGACGTCGAGAGCGGCCGCAGTGGGGTCTTCGCGCTCCCCGAGGGCTGGGTCTTCGACTTGTGGCCCTTAGGGCTCGTCGGCGAGGTCTGGCCCTTCGTCAGGCCGAAGATCTCGTTGTTGAAGACGATGTACGTCATGTCGTGGTTCTCTCGAGCCGTGTGGATCCAGTGGTTGCCACCGATCCCGTAGCCGTCGCCGTCACCGCCAGCGGCGATGACCTCGAGTTCGGGGTTCGCGAGTTTGGCGGCACGGGCCACGGGCAGCGAGCGGCCGTGAATCGTGTGGAAGCCGTACGTGTCGAGGTAGCTGTTCAGCTTGCCCGAACAGCCGATTCCGGTGACGGTCAGGACCTCCTCGGGGGTCTTCCCGACTTCGGGGAGGGCCTGTTTGAGCGACTTCAGAACGCCGAAGTCGCCACAGCCCGGACACCAGGTCGGCTGGGGTTCGACACCAGGGGTGAACTCATCCCGGTCGATCTCTCGTTCTTCGCCGATTGCGTTGAATGCACTCATGATTAGTCACCTGCGACGGGTTCGATTCGTACCTGTGCTGTCGGTTCGCGGTCCTCGTCTGCGAGATTGACTTCGTAGCCCTCGACGATTTCGGCGGGCTCGAAGGGGTTCCCGTTGAACTTGAGCAGGCTGGTCATCTTGTCGCCGAAGCGACCGAGTTCCTTCTGGATCAGCCCGCGGAACTGGGCCGTCGCGTTCATCTCGACGACCATCGCCTCGTCGACGCTCTCTAAGAACTCGGTCACTTCCGTTTCCGCGAAGGGCATCATGTCGGAGACGCTGATTCCCTTTACGGAGTGGCCTTGTTCGTTCAAGCGACCGATGGCTTCTTCGACGGCACCCTGCGAGGAGCCCCACGTGATGATACCGTACTCCGCGTCTTCGTCACCGAAGTACGTCTGCGTGGAGTCGCGCTCCTCGTCGAGTTCCTCGCGGATCTTCTCGAGTTTCTCGAGGCGTCGTTCCATCTGGAAGACGCGGTTGTCCGGATCTTCGCTGATGTGGCCGACCGGCGAGTGCTCGTTCCCGGTCGCGAGGTAGCGTCCGCCTTTCTGACCGGGAATCGATCGCGAGACGACGCCGTCGGTCGCCTCGTTGTAGTCGAAGCGCTTGAACTTCCCGGAGGCGTCGTGTGCGGCCTCCTTCAGTTCTTCTTCGGTCAGCGTCGAGCCGAGGTCCGGCGAGACGTCTCGGTCGAAGAACTCGACGTCGACGTTCTGGTTCTCGCCGGAGAGCTTCTGGTCGTAGATGACGATTGCCGGGATCTGGTAGTCCCAGGCGATGTCGAAGGCCAGTCGCGTCTGCTCGTAGGCCTCCTCGATGTTCCCCGGCGCGAAAACGACGCGCTGGGAGTCGCCCTGGCTCGTGTAGAGGACGTGCTCGAGGTCAGCCTGTTCCGGCTTCGTCGGCATCCCCGTCGAGGGGCCGGCTCGCATCGATTCGATGAGGACGACCGGCGTCTCGGTCATCTCGGCGAGGCCGAGCGGTTCGGACATCAACGCGAAGCCACCGCCCGAGGAACCGGACATGGCCTTCACGCCGGCGTGGCTCGCACCCACCGCGAGCGCGGCCGCGGCGATCTCGTCTTCGACCTGCTCGGAGACGCCGCCCATGTCTGGGAAGTTCTGGCTGAGGATGGTGAACACGTCCGTCCACGGCGTCATCGGATACCCAGCGATGAATCGGCAGCCGGCGTCGATCGCACCGTAGGCGATCGCGTTCGAGCCTGAGAGCAGCGCCTGTTCGGCGTCGTGTTCGCCCGTCGGCGCACGAAGCTCGTGCTCGAAGTCGTACTCATCGTTGACGGTGTCGTAGGCCTCGTGGAGAATCTCGAGGTTCGCCTCTAAGATGTCCCCACCCATGGCGTCTTCCATCAAGTCCTCGATGTGCTCAA
This sequence comes from Natronorubrum sediminis, assembly GCF_900108095.1. Lineage (NCBI taxonomy): Archaea > Methanobacteriati > Methanobacteriota > Halobacteria > Halobacteriales > Natrialbaceae > Natronorubrum > Natronorubrum sediminis. The sequence continues at coordinate 670,597 of NZ_FNWL01000001.1, read as the reverse complement.
GGTCCATGTCGAGCAACGCCGCGGTGACGCCGACGCCGGCGGTGTTTCGCATGACTTCGCGGCCGTGTTCCTTGGCGAGGCCGCGCAGATCCATCGGGAAGACGTGCCAGTCGTTTTCTTCAGCACGTTCCTCGAGGTCGATCTCCTCGATGTCTTCGTCGTCGACGAGCCCTTCGTCGTAGACGATGATGCCACCCTCTCGGAGTTCGTCTAAGTTTTCCGAGAGCGGTTTGATCTCCTCGTTCCCGTAGTAGGCTTCTTCCTGTGGGTTTCGGGCGAACGAGTCGCCCAGCGCGAGCAGGAAGTTGTAGCCGTCGCCACGTGACTGTACCTCGCGTGCTGCAGCTCGGATCTCGACGTACGTGTGGCCGCCGCGAATTCGCGACGGATAGTGCCGATGGGTGAATACGTTGAGCCCCGAGCGCATCAGCGCCTTCGCAAAGTTCTGACTCGTCGAGTCGATCCCGTCACCGGAACCGCCTGCGATTCGCCAGATGAGTTCATCGTCGCTCATAGTAAATCAGTGGCCGGTGGGCCAACCGTACGCAGAAATTTGCCCTACAAAACCTAAAGCCTTTGCTATAGATTGTCATGCATCAATCGTGAAGAATGCACAACCACACACTATAGGGGATTATCGACCATTAACATTGGCGGAATTAGCTAAAGTTGTGTGTGTTTGTGAATGATCGAACAGCGACTCGAGACATCGTCGTCGCTAATTTTGCAATATCGGAAATAGCTATATAATTGATTGGCGACTCGAGTCGCTGCCTCTTGCTCGCTCGAGAGTCTCCCTATTCGTTCGCCGGATTGCTCGGGTGGTAGTCCGTGTCGTACTCGCCCGGCTGGTCGTCGACGCGGTCGGGGTTGAGTCGTCCGGAGAGGAACATGAAGTCGACCAGCGTCAGTGCGAGCATCGCCTCGACGACGGGAACGCCCCGCGGCGGGAGCACGGGGTCGTGACGGCCGATGACTTTCTCTTCTTTCAACTCGCCCGTCTCCCAGTCGGCCGTCTGCTGGCTCTTTGGAATCGACGTCGGCGCGTGAAGCGTGACCTCGCCGTAGATGGGTTCGCCACTCGAGATGCCGCCTTGAATGCCGCCGTGGTCGTTCTCGACGGGAGTTGGGTTCCCTTCCTCGTCGAACTCCCAGTCGTCGTTGCGGTCCTTGCCGGTCCACTCTGCGGCTTCGGCTCCCAGCCCGAACTCGAAGGCCGTCGTCGCCGGAACGGCCATCATTGCCTGCCCCAGCCGGGCCGAGAGCGAGTCGAATCGCGGCGCACCGAGTCCGACGGGGACACCCTGTGCTTCGAAGTAGATGCTCCCGCCGATGGAGTCGCCTTCTTCCTGGTAGTCCGCGATCAACTCCTGCATCTCGTCGGCCGTCTCGGGGTGGGCACAGCGCACGTCGTTTTCCTCGCTGTGCTCGAGTATCTCCTCGAAGCTCACTTCGGGGGCCTCAACGTCGCCGATCTGGTTGACGTGGGCCTTGAGTTCGATTCCCTGCGTCGCGAGGAGCTTCTTCGCGATGGCGCCCGCAGCGACCCAGTTGACCGTCTCTCTGGCCGACGAGCGACCGCCGCCGCCCCAGTTTCGCGTGCCGAACTTCGCGGAGTAGGTGAAGTCGCCGTGGGAGGGTCGAGGAGCCGTAATGAAGGGCTCGTACTTGCCCGATCTCGCGTCCTTGTTCTGGATGACCATCCCGATCGGCGTCCCGGTCGTGTAGCCGTCTTGTACACCCGATTTGATCGAGACGTCGTCGGGTTCGCCGCGACTGGTCGTGATCATCGACTGGCCCGGCTTCCGGCGGTCCAGATCTGCCTGAATGTCCTCCTCCGAGAGCTCGAGACCGGCGGGGCAACCCGAGACGGTACACCCCATCGCCTCGCCGTGGCTCTCACCGAACGTGGTCACCTGAAAGAGGCGACCGAAGCGATTGCCGTTCATTACCTCCTCCTCGGTGGTGGGGACACTTAGCGGTGCAGGGTTCGGTCGTCCGTGCGGTGGCAACTGGCTGCCGACGGTTTCGGTCTCATCCCGGGCGTAATTAACGACGGCACGTGCCGGGCCAACGATCTTTCCAGCGAGTACGGTAACGAACGATATGGATCGGCGATCGCTCCTCGCGTGTCTCAGCTGTTCGACACTCGCAGTATCTGGGTGTCTCTCCGTCAGTGGATCGCCCTCGAGTGACGAGTCGACCGTCGACCTCCCCTCGGATCCCGACGACCCTGTCGCGAGGTCCGTAATCGGGTCGACCGCGGAGTCACCACACCGCGTTCGGGTCTGGAACCTCGACGACGACCGTCACACGGTCGAACTCCGTATCGAATCCGACGACGGAAGCGCCGTGACCGGAACGTACACGCTCGAGTCCGAAGCCCACGTCGCCGTCTTTCTCGGCGACGAAGCCGAGTACGAGGTCTCCGTTGCCGTCGACGACACCGACCTCGAGGCGCCCGATATCGACGCCTCGTCGTTCGACGACCCCTGCCCCGCGACGGAGTTGGTCGTCCTCGGCCCCGACGACCTCGAGGTGACAGAAGAGTCTGACGCCGATCACTGCTGAAAACGTCGCTCTGGGCACGACACGCTCGTCTCCAGATTATCCAGTGCGCCAAAAACGGTAACCAAGGTGTCTACGCGTCTGCTACTCCGACGCGGCCGCTTACGGTAGCTCGAACTCGATCGCCGCTCCCTGACCGAAGCCGACGCACTCGGTCGCAATCCCTCGCTCGACGCCGCGGCGGTTCATCTCGTGGACGAGCGTCACGGGCAGGCGAGCGCCGGAACACCCGAGTGGATGACCGATCGCGATTGCGCCGCCGTTGACGTTCAGTTGATCCTCCGGAATACCGAGTTCCTGCTGGGAGTACAGCGTCTGGCTCGCGAACGCCTCGTTGATCTCGACCAGGCCGTAGTCGTCGATCTCTCGACCCGCACGCTCGAGCAAGCCCTCCGTTGCCGGAACCGGTCCGACACCCATGACCGTCGGATCGACGCCGGCGACGTAGCTCGTGCCGACTTCCGCGAGGACCTCGAGGTCGTGCTCGTCGGCGAATGCCTGGCTGGTCACCAACACGCCCGCTGCCCCGTCGGCGATCTGGGAGGCGTTGCCCGGTGTGACGGTGCCGTCTTCTTTGAAGACGGTCGGCAACTCTGCGAGTTTCTCGGCCGTCGTTCCCGGACGCAGTCCTTCGTCCGTTTCGTGCGTTCCGTCCTCGGTCTCGAGGGGAACGATTTCGTCATCGAATCGGCCTTCCTCGGTCGCTTCGACGGCGCGCTGTTGGCTGCGAGCACCGTACTCGTCTTGTTCTTCGCGCGAGATGCCGTACTTCTCGGCGACCTTTTCGGCCGTGACACCCATCGCGAGGTTCTCCATGCCGTACTCCTCGTCGAGTTTCGGGTGCATCTCGCCGCTCTCGGAGGCTCCCATCTTTACGCGACTCATGCTCTCGACGCCGCCCGCGAAGACGGCCTGCTGGCGGCCTGCAGCGATCGAGTCCGCTGCACCGATGATCGCCTGCGCTGAGGACGCACACTGACGGTCGACCGTCGTCGCCGGAACGCCCTCACCGAGATCCGAAAAGAGCGCGATTTGGCGCGCGATGTTCGTTCGCTGCTCCCCGCGTTGCTGTGCACAGCCCCACATCAGATCGTCGATATCGTCGCCGGAGAGGCCGGTCTCGGCGAGCATCTCGTTGACCAGCGGAATCGAGAGGTCTTCGCTTCGAAACTCCGAGAGCGCGCCGTCTTCTTTCCCCTGAGCCGTCCGAACTGCACTAACGATCACCGGTGTCGTGTCTGCCATTGGCTACCACTTGTTGTCCACGCGTAAATAAATGTGCGAATCGGTAACCAGGTTGCCGGGAACAGTTACGAGTGGAAGGGACAGACGACGGGGGAGAAGGGACGAGCAACGAGAGTGGAAGGGACAAACGGTGAGAGTGGAAGGGACAAACGGCGAGAGTGAAAGAGAGCAGACGGCGAATTATGTTCGCTCGAGTGCGACACCCAGGTCCTCGAGCATGTCGAAAAAGCCGGGGAAGGAAACGTCGACGTGGTCGCCACCCTCGACTGTCGTCTCGCCCTCGGCGACCAAGCCGGCGAGCGCGAGCGACATGATGATCCGGTGATCGTGTCGCCCGCGAACGGTCGCGCCGGAGAGCGTGGAATCGCTCCCGTGGACGGTCAGGGAGTCGCGTTCCTCGGTCGTCTCGACGCCCATTTTACCCAGTTCTTCGGCCATCGCGCTCACGCGGTCGGTTTCCTTGTACCGAACGTGCTCGGCGTTCGTGATCCGCGTGTCGCCGTCGGCCACGGCCCCCAGCGTTGCGATCGTCGGCAGTAAATCGGGCGTATCCTCGACGGAGACCTCGATGCCCGAGAGCGGGGCACTCGAGACCTCGATCGTTCCCGCATCTCGGTCCCACGTCACGTCTGCACCCATCCGGTCGACGATGTCGACGATGGCGGTGTCCCCCTGTGCGCTCGGATTAGCTCCCGTGATCTGCACGCTACTGCCGTCGGCCGCGGCGATCGCACCGGCCGCAAGCGGGTAGGAGATCGAGGAGAAGTCGCCGGGAACGGCGTACTCACCGCTGGTAGCCGCGTAGGATTGGCTGCCCTCGACCGTGAATCCGTCCGTTGTCTTGCGTGCCTCGACGCCGAAATCCGCGAGGACCTCGAGCGTGATATCGACGTACGGCGCGGACTTGAGTTCGGTCTCGAGGACGACGTCGATTCCCTCCTCGGTGACGGCACCGGCCATGAGCAACGCGGTGATGTATTGGGAGGAGACGTCGCCCGGAATCGCGACTTCGCCCCCCGAAATCGGACCCGTCACGACCAGCGGAGCTTGCCCGTTGTCTCGAGTGCTGTACGCCTCGCCGTCGAGATCAGCCACAGCCTCGAGTAGGGGCCCTTGGGGCCTCGAGCGAAGCGATTCGTCACCGGTGAGCACCGACGTGCCCTCCGCGAGCGCGGCCGCAGCGGTGACGAGGCGCATCGTGGTTCCACTGTTGTCGCAGTCGATGACATCCGCGGGGACCGAGGGCCGCCCGTCGAAGCCCTCGACCTCGAGGTTGGCGTCCGCACGTCGCTCGACGGCCCCGCCGAACAGTTCAACGGCGCGGGCGGTTGCCTGCGTGTCCGCACTCCAGAGCGCGTCGTGGACGGTCGTCTCGCTCGCGTATCCCGCCGCGAGAATCGCCCGGTGCGTGTAGCTCTTCGAGGGTGGCGCGCGCGCCTCTCCCTCGAGAGTCGAGGGTGTGATAGTGACGTTCATGGTCGCTCTGTGGAGTGGCCGCCCTATACCGATACCGATCCTCGGAGTGTTTCGACGTAACGGACTGGCCGACTCATCGAGCGAATCGACCCGAAGCGACAGAAGAAGTGACTCGCCGGGATTGAGCAAACCACAACGGTTTGCGATGTTCGGCGACTTCACGATCGATGGAGCGAAGCGACAGAGGAAGTGACTCGCCGGGATTATGTGGGTGCTCGACACACACTCGCGTATGAAGGCAACTATCGACCTCTCCTCGTTGCGAGACTATCTCGAGGCGACCAACCTGGATGGCTACTGTATCGACGCGGACGCGTCGGACTCCGACCAGCGCTACGTTTCGGGCTTTACCGCACCCGATCCCTATCAGACCGTCGTCACTCGCGACGGCGTTCACCTGCTCGTTTCGGGACTCGAGTACGGGCGGGCGAAGACCGAAGCGGCAGCCGACTCGGTGACGCGTCGCTCCGAGTACGACTACCGAGGACTGGTCGCCGAACACGGCCCCTACGAGGCGAAGAGCCGACTGATCACCGCGTTCCTCGAGGACAGAGGCATCGACTCGCTCGCCGTCCCCCGGAGCTTCCCGACCGGGACGGCAGACGGGCTTCGCGAGCAGGGGCTCTCGGTGACGGTCGAACCCGAGGGCATCGTCGAAGACATTCGATCGACGAAAGACGAGTGGGAACTCGAGCAGATCCGTGCAACCCAGCGAGCCAACGAGGCCGCGATGACGACTGCGGAAGAACTGATCGCGACGGCCGACGTGGCCGACAACGGCAATTTGGTCCACGACGGCGAGGTGCTGACCAGCGAGCGCGTCAAGGAGGAAATCGAAGTGACTCTCCTGCGACACGGCTGTGGGCTCGACGATACCATCGTCGCCTGCGGGGCAGACGGCGCGGATCCACACGACCGCGGCAGCGGCCCGCTCGAGGCCGACGAACTCATCGTGATCGATATTTTCCCGCGCGACAAGGAAACGGGCTACTTCGGGGACATGACGCGCACGTTCGCCCGCGGCGACCCCGGTGAAGAAGCGCGCCGGCGCTACGAGGTCACGGAAGACGCGTACGAGGCCGCACTCGAGGCCGTCGAGGCCGGCGTCACCGGCGAAGCCGTCCACGACGTCGCCTGCGACGTGATCGAAGACGCCGGCTACGAGACCCTCCGAAGCGATCCGAGCACCGAAACCGGCTTCATTCACAGCACCGGTCACGGCGTCGGCCTCGACATCCACGAACAGCCGAGTGTCGCCCCCTCAGGCGGCGAACTCGAGCCAGGTCACGTGATCTCGATCGAACCGGGAATCTACGACCCCGCCGTCGGAGGCGTGCGAATCGAGGACCTCGTCGCGGTGACCGAAGACGGCTACGAGAACCTGACCGACTATCGAGTTGGGCTCGAGCCTTCGGGTGACTAGCGATCAGCGCAACCAACTAGCGACCGTCGCAATCGCTGTGAGTGCGCGCGAGCGTGGTTACCCGCACCGTCGGGACAATTTTCGACTGCCGAACAGAACGGCTACGTGTTTCGCTCGACGAAGCGCTCGACGATGCGCTCGCCGCCCTCGAGCCCGCATCGCAACGCGGCGTGGACTCGTCCCTCGCCGACGACCCAATCACCCAGACAGTACAGCCCGGCTTCCTCGGCCCGTCCCAGCGGCTCCCGCGTAACCTCGTCTTCGGGCTGTGCGTACCGCCAGCACTGGTGATCCGTCCAGTCGGGCTCGAGCAACCGATCGTCCTCGAGCAGCGCCGCTGTCAGTTCAGCGAGTTCATCGAGAGTCGCCTCGGGGTCCGCGTCGGCGCGTTTGACCGACCACTCGTGATTCGCCTGCACGATCAACAGCGACTCGCCGTCGGGGACGTGGCCGGGTTTGCACGCCTCTCGGGCGAGCCACCCGATTTCGTGGTCTTTGTCCGTATTCACCAGCGCGTAGTAGGGTCGCTCGAGCGCGAACGGATAGTGAAAGACGCCCGTCCAGATCGTTCGATACGGAACACCGTCGATCGCTTCGGCGAGCGATTCTCGACTGGCGTGGTCCCACTCGGCCGTGCGCACGAGCTCGGCCGTCTGCGGTGCCGGCGGGGTCACCACGATGGCGTCGAACGGACCCCATCGGTTGCCGGATCCGTCCTCGAGTCGCCACGTCCCGTCGCTCGCGTTCCGACTCAGCGTTTCGACCCGAGTCTCGCGATAAATCGTCGCGTCAGTCCGTCCAAAGAGTCGTTTCGCGAGTTGTGTCACCCCCGTCTCGTACGTCCACTTGTGTTCGTCTGCGTCTCGGCCTTCCGACACCTCCCCTGCGCCGTCGAAGGTCCAGATCGGCTCGCTCACGTCGACCAGTCCGTCGGTTTCGAGTGTTTCCGTGAGCAGTTCGTCGACCCGGTCGTCGCCCGATTTGACGTAGTTCGCGCCGTAGTCGTAGCGAACGTCGCCACGGCGTCGCGTCGCTGCACGACCGCCCAGACCCCGGGACTTCTCGAGAACGGTGATCGTCGCGTCCTCGAGTCCGGCGTCGATCGCGTGCGCTGTGCCGGCAGCGGCCGCGCCAGCGCCGACGATGCCGATTCTGGTCATAGTGGATCAGCCTTCGAGGCGGACGCCCAAGTACTGTCGGCCGGTGGACTGATCAGCCCAGGAGTGACGCCACAGTGCTCACAGCTCGTAGGCCATCATCACCTCGTCGACGCACTCGCCGTCGATTTCGTAGTGGTCGCGGCGGATGGCCTCGGTATCCCAGCCGTGGACGGTCAGGAACTCGAGGGCGTGGTCGTTGGTGATCGGGACGCTGTTGTACACTTTCCGGTAGCCGTTGGCTTCGGCCCACTCGATCCCACGTGCGAGTAGCTTCGTGCCGATGCCGTTGCCACGGTAGGCCTCGCGAACGCCCACCGTCTGCTGGGCAGTTCCCTGCATCGGCTCGACCTGTGGCAAGTCGAGGTGCGTCCAGCCGACGACCTCGCCGTCGACGGTCGCGACGAAGAACATCCGCGATTTGACGGCGTTGTGTCTGCTTACGGAGTCTTCGTAGAGCAACTCCTCGGCGATGGTCTCCGCGACGACGTACGTTTCCGCCGCCGTCACGTCCCGAATCGTCTCGATGAGGCCGTCGAAGTCGTCCTGTCGCCCGGGCCGAACGAGGAAGGAGAGGTCGTCGATCTCGTACTCCGTGATCGCCCCGAACTCGAGGGAAATTTGGAGGGTTCCGCCGTCTTCTTCCAGATAACCGTCGGATTTGAGTCCTTCCAGGTGATCTCGGAACTCGTCAGTCGGGAGCGACACGACGTCCAGTAACTTGTGTCGCTTGACGGTTCCGTTCCGTTCGACGTACTCGTAGAGTTGTCTGCTCGCGTCCGACGAAAAGGTCGGTCGCTCGATCGCTCCCATAGCACCAGTACGACGACCACTGGTTTAGAACTTGGGCGTTGCTACCATACCACTGACAGCCGAGCGACGGATGCGGTGACTGAACGCTCTCCTGTAACCGAGCCAATTGCACGGACACTCACGCGAGGCAATCGATCGAACGCCTTTTGCGACGCCGGCCGGTAAGAGCGACCGATGGACGTACTGATCGTCGGTGCGGGGGCGATGGGGACGTGGTTCGGCCGGGCGATAGACGCCTCGGTCACGTTCACCGACGTGGACGCCGACGCCGCAACCGCCGCAGCCGATGCAGTCAGAACCGACGCCGAGACGACCTCTCTCGAGGAGACGGACAGCTACGACGTCGTCTGTCTCGCCGTGCCGATGACTCACGCAACTGACGCGATCGCAACCCACGCCGGGCGAGCGGACGACGCGATCGTCGACGTCTCCGGCGTGATGGGACCGCCACTCGAGGCGATGGCGACGCAGGCCCCCGGCCTCGAACGCGCGAGTCTCCACCCGCTGTTCGCACCCGAGCGCGCACCGGGCTCGATTGCGGTGGTTGCCGACGACGCTGGGCCGACGATCGACGCGCTACTCGCCGACCTCGAGGGCCGCGGAAACGACCTCCTCGAGACGACGGCGGGCGAACACGACGACGCGATGGAATCGGTCCAGGCCGCGACGCACGCCGCCGTGCTCTCGTTCGCGCTGGCCGCCGATCCGGTTCCCGAAGGATTCGAGACGCCGATTTACGACGGTCTTCGAACCTTAGCCGAGCAGGTTACCGACGGCACGCCGCGAGTATACGCCGATATTCAGGACACGTTCGACGGCGCGGACGGTGTCGCAGACGCCGCCGAGGCAATTGCCGAGGCCGAGCCCGCGGAACTCGAGTCGCTCTACGACGAGGCGTCTCGACGGTGGCACTCGTCGGAGTTGGAAGAGACGGATTCGACGGCCACGGCGGACGACGGTGATCGCGTATGAGCGACCAGCGTGAGGCCGTTCGATCGAACGCGAAGTACCTGCGCAACGTTCGGCCGGTCGATCCCGAGGAGATCTGTGAGTACATCGAGGGCAACCCGCACCCGGCCGTCGTTCGCCAACTCCTCCGCGAGGAAGCGCCGAGCCTCGAGTTGCTCGAGCGAGACGACGGGACGTTCGTTCCCGTCGACGACGACCCGGTAGAACCGAATCGCGGGCCCGTCGAGAGGTTCCCCGAAACCTACGAACGCCGACTCGAAGACTTACTCGTCGAGCGCTACGGCGTCGACTGGCACGAGGACGCGACCGGCGACTTGCTCCGCTCGACGATCCGCCGGTTCAAAGCGAGCTACCTCGAGCGCGACCCCGTCGAGTACGACGAGGACGTCGCGGCGGGCTACGCGATCTATCACCTGCCGGGGTACTACGCCGCCGTCCAGTACGCACTCGACGATCTGGCCGAACGCGGGCTCCTCGGGCGCCAGCTCCGCGTGCTCGACATCGGTGCGGGCGTCGGCGGGCCCGCCCTCGGCCTCTGTTCGTACCTCCCCGACGACGCCCTCCTCGAGTACCACGCCGTCGAGCCGAGCGCGGCCGCGGACGTCCTCGACTCGTTGCTCGAGGAGACCGGCCGAAACGTCCACACGACGATCCACCGGTCCACCATCGAGTCGTTCGACCCGGTCGAAGTCGCGGGCGAGCACGGCGGGGGAGGTTCGGACGGCTTCGACCCCTCCGCCCCGGACGACGGCTTCGACCTCATCCTCGCGGCGAACGTGCTGAGCGAACTCGAGGACCCGACCGCCGTCGCGCGCGACGCGCTCGAGTGGCTCGCGCCCGAGGGCACGCTGCTCGCGATGGCTCCCGCCGACAAGAACACGAGCACGCAGTTGCGAGCCGTCGAACGCGAACTCGAGGACGACCGCGTCTGGTCGCCGGCCGAAATGGGAATCGCTGAGGACGGGTCGGGAGAGCGTGGCGAAAGCGACGAGGGCGATCGGTCCGGGGCTGGTGGAACGGACGGCCGCCGCGACGGTGACGCCGACCGCCGCGGACTGGTCACCGTCTACGGCCCCACGGTCAGACTCTGGCCGGGCGAGCGGCCCACCGACCGGGGCTGGTCGTTCGACGCGCGACCGGACCTCGAGGTGCCGTCGTTCCAGCGGAAACTCGATGAGGCGACGCCGGGCGACGACGAGGAACACGCACCTGGCGAGTTCCGCAACGTCGACGTGCAGTTTTCGTCCTCCCTGTTGCGTCTCGACGGAACGCGACGAATCGACGTCGCCCTCGAGACCAGCGACTGGGCGAAGATGGCCGAGATGGAGCGCCACGTCACCAACCGAATCGACATCGCCGCTGCAAAACTCAGCCGCTCGCTGAGCGAGGACGAAAATAGCGGATACGACGCCTCGAGCACGAATCCGCTGTTCAAGATCAGCGACGGTAGCGAGTCGACTGACCATTACGCCGTCCTCACGTCAGAAACGTCGCTCAACCGGCCGCTGCTCGAGGCTGAGTACGGCGAGGTCTGCACGTTCGAACAGATACTCGCGCTCTGGAACGACGACGAGGGGGCGTACAACCTGGTCGTCGACGAGCAGACGATCGTCGACCGAATCGGCTGAGGGAAGCTGATACGGTCGGTACGACGAAACGGTGGGCTTTTCGTCCCAGCCGCCAACTCGAGTGGTATGAGCGACTCCCTCGAGATCCTGTTGACGAACGACGACGGGATCGACAGCACGGGGATCCAGGCGCTCCACGACGCCCTGGGGGCTATCGCAGACGTGACGGTCGTCGCCCCGGCGACGGACCAGAGTGCCTGCGGACGATCGATCTCTCACGAGGTCGACGTCGACGAGCGCGAACTCGGGTACGCGGTCCACGGAACGCCCGCCGACTGCGTCGTCGCGGGAATGGCCGACCTCTGCCCCGATCCCGATCTGGTCGTCGCGGGCTGTAACAAAGGAGCGAACCTCGGCGAGTACGTCCTGGGTCGGTCGGGAACGATCAGCGCCGCCGTCGAAGCTGCCTTCTTCGACGTCCCCGCTATCGCGACCTCGATGTACGTCCCCATCGACGACACGCCCCTCGGCGAGGTCGACCTCGAGCCAGACGCGTACGCGGAAGCCACCCGAATCACGACGTATCTGGCCGAGCACGCACTCGAGGCCGGCGTCTTCGACCACGCGGCCTATCTCAACGTCAACGTGCCCGTTGCCGACGGCGACCCTGCCGCGGTCGAGATCACCGATCCGTCGAAACGCTACGAGATGGACGCCGACCGCGACGGCGGTCGGATTCACATGAAAGACCGTATCTGGGAGTCCATGGACCCCGAGACGATTCCGGATCCAGAGGGGACAGACCGTCGAGCCGTCGCCGAGGGCCGTATCAGTATCTCGCCGTTGACCGCCCCACACTCGACGAACCACCACGACGTGCTCAGCGCACTCGCGGAAACGTATCACGAATCCGTTGGGTCACCGGCGCGCCGACAGTAACGGTTCGATGTGCAGAAGGCACCCACTACCGAACTGATATGTATCGGGATGGTGAAGCGACACGTATGACGAGCGTCGAGATCGAATACTGCGTCTCCTGTGGCTTCCTCGAGCGTGCCGAAGCGCTCCAACACGCGCTGTTATCGACGTTCGGCGAGCAACTCGAGTCGGTGACGCTGCGGACCGGTGCGAACGGGATCTTGGCAGTCCGCGTCGACGACGAACTCGTCTACGAAAAGAGCGAGAGCGCATACGATGTCGACGAAATCGTTCGTCGGGTGCGTGATCGACTATGACTCGAGTCCGAGAGGGCCATCGGAATCGCTTCGGGAATGTGATAACTGACTTGCGGGTCGCAAGGTCGTCGCTATTCGACGACGGTAGCATTACGATAGTCATACCATACTGAGCCGCGATCGGGAGTAGTAAGAAATGGGACAGGAACACGAGGCAAATGCGCGCACACACTGCGAGAAATTTCACCGCTGGTGATCGACAATGGTATTCAAAACACTCTGGACACGTCTTTCGTCGGTCTGGTCGGGCACCTCGGCCGGGCAATCGGGAGACGATAACTCCACAGCAGACGAATCGGACGATTCGAGCGACGAAACACTGAGTTACGCGGAGGAGATCGAATACGGCGTCGACGAACACGACCTTCCAGACGAGGATAAAGTCCTCAGGTTGCTCGTCAAACGCGGCGGTCGCGTCGACCGATCGACCGTCCTTCAGGAGACCGGGTGGGACGACACCTACCTCGAGGAGGTCATCGACACCATGGAAGACGACGGCCAGGTCAGTGCGATCACCGTCGGCCGCAAGCGAGTCGTCTGTCGGCGTGGTTTCGAACCGAAAGGCTATCGCTCACACCTCAACGAGTGAGTCGGCCGTCAATACGTACGCGAGACCGTCGAGAGTACGATTCGTTTCTCCGACTCGAGTAGCGATTGCGCTGACTGGCTCCCTTGGTGAAGTGTCTCGAGCGAGCGCGAGCAGTGTTCTCGTCTCGGAGACAACTCGCGTATCTCAGGTCGCGGAGACAAATCCCAGTCGGGAGTCTCGGTCGATTTGCCGAACGAAGAGGTATGCATATCGACAGGTTCCACGGTCCAAGGACGGGGTTGAATCGATGTGGGCAATCGATGCACCCCCACTCCGGCGTATTAAGGCCCAATTCATTTCTATCGAACAAACCACGATAACGGTATGTTAGAACTCGCACTGTTGTTCTTCGTAATCGCGCTCATCGCCGGTGCACTCGGTGCCGGTGGCGTCGCTGGGTTGAGTATGTCCATCGCAAAGTGGCTCGTCCTGATCTTCCTCGTCCTCGCCATCATCTCGCTGCTGCTGTAGCACTCGAGTGGGCGAGGGAGCGAACGATCGACGCTGCACTCTGGACACGGCAATCAGGGTCGACGTAGCCGGTCGGTCGGTCACAGCGGTCGGAGTAGCGTGCACTGTTCGGCGGTCAGTGAGTCCCCTCTCAGCTAAACCGATAGCTAGCTGACGGCCTCCAACACGGTAGATCGACGTCGGGACTCGAGCTAGCTGTACGCACAGGTCGACGACTGGCGCTCGAGCGAGAGATCGGTTCGACAGAGGACGCCATCGACGAACAGTCGGCCATCACTCGTGACCGTCACTTCGTGATCGGCAACGTCGAATCGAAACGTCCACGTTCCGGTGTCACAGGCCGCCAGTTCGCTCAATATCGTCGGGTTGATGTACTCGTAGAGGGTGTATTCGACCTCCTCTAATTCGAGTCGGTCGGCCTCGGCGAGTGCCTCGACGATGTCGATGATAATCTGTTCCTCGTGGTCCAGTGAGCCACCATGTCGACGCGCATGCGACGTCATCGGCAGACACCTCCAATCGATACTCGCCGTTCGTCCTCTCGATTCGCCAGGCCGTCGAGTCCCCAACCTCCCCACTCGATTGCGGCGACGTCGCGTTCCGTCGATCGGACTCGAGTGACCATCATCAACCACTCGTAGGGCTGTAAACGCTCTGGAGGGCATACTGTCGGTTGCTGTCGTGAGACGGGCCGTCGTGGCACGTCCACCCCCGCGTACCCGACTCCACGCCCACAGCCCAGAAACTGACTGGTCATCGTTACAGAAACGTCGACTATCGGACCAATATTAACTAAGTAGTCACTACAGGGAGTCGATTCCTCGCTTGTAAACGAGTACGTCGTCCCTGACACAATTTACCGGGGGTAGACTTATATGGGGGGCAGAATTGTATCGGTTTTCGTTACGATCACAGACCCATACCCTCCTCGGCAGATAAACGTGCTGAGGAACCTCGATACATAATCATTCGATTCATTGGGAATTCGCAGACGGCGTTTCGTCTTCTACTCTTATGGCAATAGTTTTCCAAATAGAAACATTCATTCTGGTCCTCTTCTATCCAACAGCGTAGCAATGGCGCACAACGACGACGTATCACGTGTGCTTGCCGCATGTAGTGCGTGTAACTCAGTGTATGCAGCCCGACAGTGGCCAAACGGTGATATCCGAATCATCGGCCAACAAGGATGTTCTTGTGGCGAAGAGTCCTTCGAACTCGTCGACGACGAATCATCACTCGATACCGAATCTCCATCCGACGCCGACTCACCGACGAATACCGCGTCCCCGACGGACATCGACTCACCCGCAGACACCGAGTCGCCGACAGACACTGAGTCGCCGACAGACACCGAGATGAAGTGACGAGTATCCAATTCCACTCACGTTCGTTCTCAGTCGATCACGATTCACACTCGGGACGATTGGTTACTGGATAGCCCCGTGCCCGTCACTTCCGTGTTACTTCTGTCGTCTCGTTTCTCCTCGAATCTCGACGACAACGAAGGACGGAAGCCTTAGTACGCCAGCCCTGCGGTCCTCTAGTAATGCGTCTACGCACCGACTCGAGGTGGTGTCGATGATCCTCGACGATACCGACCGCCCCGCCGAGGAGTACGAGGAACTGATCGAGGGACTCGAGGACCTCCGAGAGGAGGCGGCGAACGAACCGATCAAAGTCGGACGACTCGACGGACTGTTCGACGAGGCGACGACCAGCAACCCGAATATCTGGAACACCGTGACGGCGTTTATCGACGTCGAAGACGGCGAAGCCGTCGTCACCGACGAATCGAAACTCGCCCAGGGCAAGTGGGCCCCCGAAATCGTCGACGACTGCGACGCGATGCTTACCGTCGATATCGACTACGGCCAGATGCCGGACGACTTCAAGTACGTCGTTCTGAAGAAGCTAGACGAGAAGATCGAGGTAGCCGAGGAGCGAGCGGAACGCGCTCGAGAGTGAACGAAGTAATCTCGCTAGAGAATGCGTTTACTATCACGGAGTGTCTTGTTGGATAGTTTTCCAATTATGTCAGGAAAGCCAACAGGTCTATATAGCCTGTCTTGCATTCTGAAAAGTAGATGACGACGTTGGTGCTAGACTACTCACGAGACGAGGCTAGAACGCTCGTGAAAGCCGCGTTTGAAATGGTGGGGAGCATCGAAACGTACTTCGACGATGGAATTCGGGTTACCGGTCGGACAGGTGGAAGTTTCGTTAGCTACGGTGAGGTAATCCGCGTCGAAATCCCAGAACAGCAATCGGACGACGACCGAACGATGATTTCAGTTATTGCCGAACGGGAGGTCGCGATGAACATCACTTCGAGACCTGAAGCATACAAATCCCAGTTCATCCAAAGTCTGGAGACGTTTCGAGGTCACGAAATCGAACACGTCCTCGAGGTACTGCTCGACGAAATTGGCGTGCAAACGAAGGAGGTGTACTCGCTCGAGCAGCAGGCGTCCGGTACGACGTTGGCTGGGTGGGTGATGATCGCATTGGTGGTCTTTGGGAGTCTCGTTGCGCTTGCGGCGTTTCCCTTGTTCTTCTTGTTCGCAGTAGTCCCACTCGCCGTGTTGGGATATTATTTCGTGGTAGCAACATGAACCGGCGGACTGGCCGAATTCTCCTGGCACTTGGGCTGCTCATGCTTCTGCTCGGACTCGTCATCCCGACGACGAGTACTGAAACATCTACCAGTTGTTACGACGACCCCTTCGGTCCCGGACAGGACTGTGTCGAAACCGAGTACGAATCGGTGAACTCGAGCAAGTTCGTCTTGCTGGGACTGGGGACGTTTGCAACGGTAATCGGTGGCATCGGGTTCTATTCGGGTCCGTCCGGAGGAACTCGTCGGTCTGTGACCCAAAACGAACCTCGGAGAGGGTGGGATGGCGGCTCACTCGAGGAACAGTTGCGAGAGCATCAGCGAAACAAAAAGAAGTGAGTATGATTCGGAACAGTCACTCTACTCTATTACTCGAAGCTACTCGGCGACAAGACGAACTACTCACCGACGGTAAACGATGGTTATAGTAACAGCTGAAACGGTTCACACACTGCTCGTGACGAACCTGCGAGCCGAGTTACGCCCCGTTCCGAGCGTCCTGTCGTTGGGCGACTCAGGAGGTCTAGTCTGTCGAAATCGCGTCCTCTCGTTGCTCGAGTTTTCGTCGTCGCCAGAGGTAGACGACGCCGGGGACGATGGCGACGATCCAAAAGAGCGAGACGAGCACGTAGAGCCACGTGTACGTCGGCCAGTCGGTGTGTGGACTGAGCGCCTTGCTGTCCTGGTAGAGCGCTATCGGTAGTGCAACCCACGAACCGAGCACGAGTAACCCGCCGATACCGGCAGGGAGGACGTTGAGAAAGACGACCGAAACGATCCACCCGAGCGTCGCCGCCCCGATGACCGTTCGCCAGCGAGTTTCGGGGACGAACGACGGGGAAGGCGAAGCGCGAGCGGTGGGGTGCTCGTGTCCAGGATTGGCCCGTGGCTCGGATCGATCTGTGTGCGCTTTTGACGCTTCTCGAGTCGCCGACTTGTCGTCGTTCAATGAGACGAACTCAAGGTACTCTGCGACCAACTCGGCAGCCTCGTTCTCGCCGAGCAAGTCGACGAGATCACTGCCGTCGACGAGTTTGACGTTGAGCCGCTGGGCCAACTCTCGCCCCTGGGCGGTGAATTCGTTGGTCGTAACGACGACGACCTTGTCGACGCCGTCGTACTGATTTTTGAGGCTCGCGTACTGCTGAATTTCCGGCGAGCCGACGGTCGTGTTCGGGCCGTAGCGTTTCGCCTGAATGAGCGTCGTCTGGTCGTAGGGCGTCGTTTTGGTGGCGACGACGTCGACCCCCTGGTCGGCAGCTTCCGACGAGACTTCAGTCTGCCACCCCATCTTCGCCCAGAGGTCGGCCACGAAATGCTCGAAGTCGTAGGGATCCATCTGCTGAAGCACGGCCTGGAGCTGTTCGGGACTCTCGACTGGACCGTCCTCGAAGGGGACCTCGGTGTCAGAGGACGGAGTGGCTGGCGAGGATTGACCGACGGGTTGGGTGGTACCGTCGGTCTGTTTCGACTCGTCACTCGAGTTCGTTCCTCGAGTCAAATCTCGAAGTTGCCGGTAGAACTCGCGATAAAAGACGTAGCGGAGCAACCGTTTCATACGAACCGCTAGCGTGTCGTGTCGAGTTATGTGTTCTCCTCTGGAAAGTCCTCGAGACAGTTACGGAGCTGTTGTGATTTGAGGTATACTGTGCATTTTGTCTGCGGTTAGATTTAGCGAAGTGCCACGAGAACAGACGTACAAGTAAACAGGTAATTTCCGCATACCGTCACTTCAATGGCAGGCTATGAGTATCGCACAGGTCGAGTGCACCTGTTGTGAGCGCTCACTCGAGGTCGACACGGAGTTTTTTCGGCGATATGGGGCCGATCCGTTCTGCGCTGATTGTCTGATTCACACCGTCTGCGATCAGTGCAACCGAGGGTTGCGTCTACAGCCCTCTCGATATGAGGAACTGAATGGTGATCCTGTGGTGTGCACGGACTGTGACCCACAGCCCGAAATTGAGCCAACTCGAGCACTGACGGAGACACCATCGTTCTGGCACGGTCTGACGACCGGCGAGAAAGTATTGTTTCCGCTCGTCGTTCTAATCGGTCTCGCCGCCATCAGTGCCACACTCGTCGATCCAGCGACGCCGACCAACGACGTCTCGAGAGTGGTCGCAACCTGTGCCATTATCGCCGTCTGGATCTATTCTCGAGGTCGAAAAAACGAGGGAGATGAGTGATACGTTCCCATTTACGAATGTCGTGGTAGTGCCACGACGATAATTGGCGAGGCTCACAAGCTTGTGAATTGCGCCGCAGAATAGTGGACTCGCCGGCACGCTCGACCAGTTCTCCGAGGAGGAGGGCTGCGACGAGTGCGATCCCGACTGCAAAAACTACCTGGACATCAGTCACTGGTACGTCCTATCGCTCATCCCAGGTCGGTGCCGGGTAGATAGGATCGGCTTCGCTGATCTCCTCTGGCCACACGAGTTGCCTGCCTGTGTCCGGCTGCCACTGATTGACGACCATCTCTCTCGGGATGGTGCCGTCTTCGTCGAACTGAACGGCCCCGTAGAGGCTCTCAAACTGAGTCTCGCGGATGGCGTCACGCACGGTCCTTGGCGTCAGCTCGTCGACGGCCATGAACGCACGCTGGAACGTCTGGACGACGGCGCTGGCGGCTGCGCTGTGGTATGTGGGTTCGTATTCATATCCGCTCTCGATGGCCGAGAGAAACTCGCTCGTGGATCCAAAGACGTCGTCCGCGGAGTCGACGGTAGGTACCCACGGCGACGGCCCGTACCAGTAGTCAGCGTTCGCTCCGGTCTGTTCCCTGAACGAGTCAGTGAGGTTGCCACCCGGCGCCCACGCCATGTCGACGTCCACGTTCTCGGTCGCCAGTTGGTCGGCCGCGATCACCACGTCGTCCTGATAGCCGCACAGGAGGAGAAGGTCCGCGTCGGTATCCTCGACGAGCGCGAGATACGTCGAGATGTCGGTCGTCTCATCCGGGATCATCTCGTCGACGACGACGTCGACTCCCGCCGACTGCAGGTTTCCGCGTGCGCCCTCCGCAACATCCTGGTTGAACGGATCCGCTTTGGCCAGGATCGCTGCCGAGGACGGTGGATCCGGCTGCGCCATCGCCATCTCGATACTCGTGGTGGCGTACGTGTCGGCGGTCGGTAACAGGCTGAAAATCCACTCGTTGTCGCGCTCGATTATCTGTGTGCTAGCGCCACCACCCGCAACCATCGGCCGCTCGGCATTCGCCGCGACGTCACTGGCTGGCAGTGTAATTCCACTCGAGTACGGCCCCACCAGGTAGTCGATCCCCTCCTGGTCGACGAGGTCCTGGTAGATGGCTTCGCTCCTCGAGGGGTCGCTCTCGTCGTCTCGCAGGACCAGCTCGAGCTCGTAGGTGGTCTCGTCGCCCGCGTCGACGCCGCCAGCGTTGTTGATGCGTTCTATGGTCAATTCGTACGCGTCCGCATACAGCCGTCCGAGGTCGGAGAGGTTGCCGGAGAGGCTCATCGAGCCGCCAAGCGTGATCGTGTCCGTCGGCATCTCGTCACCCCCGTTGTCTTCGTCGCTGCTATCGTCAGCCTCGGGGGTGGTGGCGGTTACCGTCGACTTGCCACTCAGACAGCCTGCAAGGCCGGCAACGCTTGCTCCCCCGGTCGCTTTCAAAAACCGTCGACGATTCGTGCTCCGCCGCTCCTGTCCACTGGCGTTTGATCTTCGCGACATCTTCCACTCAAACTCCCAACAAAGTTCGCAAAGTAGCTTTCCGGCGGTTAGCGCGAGTTTCATCGACCTGAACCTGTACTCAAGGAACGTCGACAGTACCGTCTCAGTGCTGACCGCGACGGTCGCTATCGTGTACACGGTACCCGGAAGCACCGCCTGCTCGTGGCGTCTCCAACGCCACTATCCTCTTCGATAGAGAGTCACCCGACGATGTTATTGATCGTGATCGCGACGAAGATGAGAATCACAATTTCGCTTACGATCCACGAATGTGTGTTCATCCATGTGCGAACCTTCGGAAGGAGCGTCTCCGCACGATCGCCGATCATAACCAGGGAAAGCGATGGAAGGGCCAGGAACAGCAGGGTCAGTAAGACGAATCCGGTAGCGTACCACAGCGGATCACCGTGACTCGCGAGATAGGTTCCGACGGTGATCGACGTAAGCACGTCGGTCGGAAAGAATCCCATCAATAGAAATCCGAGTTGAAACGAGAACTTCGGATTCGCGCTCTCGAGTTTGCCCATCCACGTCGGCGGCTCCGATTGCTCGCGCTTCAGGTAGACGTGCACCATCGCGGCGAGGAGAACAACGAGCACGAGCAGTTGCAGCATGCGGTTCGACCCGCCCTGACGAACGCCACTGCCGAAATAATACGCGAGCGTGACGACGAGACTGATCGAAAGGGAGGCACCGAAGACGAACGCAGCCGAATTCCGCCGCCAGTCCTCGCTCGTGGCCAGAAAGATGGCGCTGAGGATTTGCGGCCCACCGATCATGACGAATACCAGCGGGAGAATCACCAGGAAGTTCATCGTTCGAGGAGTACACGCATGATCGCGGCCTGTCCGTCGACACTCGAGAGTTTCGGCTCACGGCTATGGCTGACATCGATTGGAACACCACGGTTCGAGTATCGGTAGTTGTCAACTGTACCCATGCAACCTTCGATCGAATACACTTTCCACCGACATTATACCCCGCTCTTGAGAAAGAGGGTGTTGCTACAAGTACAGATAGACAATCGAGAACTCAGAGATGGTCACCCATCTACCACTATCATCGTGTCGTGAAACTATTCTCGAATCTTATCACTGTATTATATGGAACGCTGGAGTACGAACGTGTGAGTCGGTCCTAATCACTGCTGTGAGCCACTCAGAGAGGTATGAGCTATGAGCAACGAACCACCAGACACACCGGGAGGATCGGACTTCGAACCGCTACGAGCAACCCGCCGCGCCGCACTTCGCGGGGCGGGCCTCGCCGGATTGCTCGCGATGGGCCGCGCCAGCGCCCGCCAAGACGTCGGTATGCGACTCCACTGGCACCGCCGCGACCTTCGTGTGACCGACAACCCGGGACTGGCGGGTGACGACCGCCTACTCCCGGTGTTCGTTCACGATCCCGCGATACTCACCCACGGCGCGCCGCCCGTGGTGTCGTTCCTGCTCGATGCGCTCGACTCATTGCGCGAGCAGTACCGCGATCAGGGCGGCGAACTGCTCCTCGCCCGCGGCAATCCAAGGGCGGCGCTTCCCGCCCTCGCCGCGGCTTGCGACGCCGATGCCGTCACTTGGAACCGAGACTACTCCGGACTGGCGAGCGAACGCGACCGTGCGGTCGCGGCGGCACTCGCTGACACTGGCGTCAGCGTCGGCGTTGAGCGGTTCGGCGGCACTCTCCTCCACGAACCAGAGCACATCACGACGAATGACGGGAGCCACTACTCCGTCTTTTCAGACTTCTGGCGAGAGTGGCGCAACCAGGAGAAGGCCGCCCCCGTCGCCGCGCCGGTTCGCGGTGCCGTCGTCGACCCCCGCGATCGCCTCGGCGAGGAGTGGCTCGACGAGGCCTCCGGTGCCGCCGGCCCGCTACCGTCACTCGCCGACCTGGGTTTCAACGAACCTGAAGCCGACGTGCAGCCTGCGGGCACCGACATCGCCCACGACCTCCTCGCCGACTTCCGCGAGGACACTATCTACCGCTACGGGGACGACCGCGAGTTCCCCGCCCGGGAGTCGACCTCGCGCCTCTCGCCGCACCTGAAGTTCGGGACAGTCGGCGTCCGGACGGTTTGGAAAGCCACTGAGGACGCGGCGGCCACTGCCAGCGACGGAGACGCCCGGGAGTCGGTCGAGACGTTCCGGCGACGGCTTGCCTGGCGGGAGTTCCACGCGCACATCCTCGACGCGCGTCCCGACGTCGTTACCGAGAACTACCGCGAGTACCCGAACGAAATCCAGTGGCGTGACGATCCGGAGGGGCTTCAGGCGTGGAAGGACGGCGAGACGGGATATCCGTTCGTCGACGCCGGGATGCGACAGTTGCGCGACGAGGCGTGGGTTCACAATCGCGTCCGGATGGTGGCCGGCTCGTTCCTCACGAAGGACCTGCTGATAGACTGGCGCAAGGGGTACGACTGGTACCGTCGAAAGCTTGTGGACCACGACACCGCTCACGCCGCTGGCGGCTGGCAGTGGGCTGCCTCGACGGGAATACACGCCCAGCCGTACTTCCACTTCTTCGACCCCGTGACCCAGTCGGAGAAGTACGACCCGGACGGCGAGTACGTCAGGGAACACGTCCCCGAACTCCGGGACGCGCCGACCGACGCCATCCACGAGTGGCCTATGCTAGATGACGAGAAACGCGCCGTCGTTGCGCCCGACTATCCCGCCCCCATTGTCGAGTACGGCGAGCATCACGACCGCGCAGTCGAGGCGTTCGAGGCCGCGCGCGGCGACGGCTGACGGCGCCGCTTCTCGCGTGCCCCGTCAAGAGTACGAGGACACGGTGTGGCTGGTTTTCATGGGGCAGAGATACCGAACCGACGAAACTCCAACGTCAGGCCGAACAGAACAGGTACAGATAGTCGATCGAGGATGTAGATATATGATTAATCTAACACTTTCACCACATCATGAATTTCTTCTCGAGTATCGCCGCTGTATTATATGGGATACTGGAGTGCGAATATGTGAGCCGGTCCCAACCACTATAGGCCACTCGGAGAGGCACGAGTCATGAGCAAAAAAACAGATCACACGACGCCAGAATTAGACGTCAAACTGCTGCGGTCACCGCGTCGAACCGCGCTTCGCGGGACGAATACTCACCAAGGAATCCCGGATTCAGACGAGACAGTTGATGGAGTGCACCAGTTCAGCACCCGAACGCTGACACGCCGCGAGGCCCTCCAGAGAGGGGGAATCATCGCAGGCGGACTCACACTCGGTGGACCGACGGTGACGCGGACAGTCGCTGCCGATCGAGAGTCCGAAGCGAGCCATGGCAACGACACGGATGCCAGTGTCGCAGCGATCGCAGAAGACGCGTACCTCTACGGACTCCAGCAGGTCATCTTCTACGTGACGCGCTTCAACTACACGCAGAACGAGGACAGCGACGTCTTCGTGGGAATCAATCGGTTGTACTATCCCAACGAGGGCCGACCGATAACGGCCGACTTCACGGCTGTGGTCAGTCCGAACGCCACCACCCTGTACGGGCAGGGCGTCCTCGACCTACAGGACGACCCCGTCGTCATCGAGATGCCCGAAGTCACCGACCGCTACTTCTCGCTGGAGTTGATGAACCAGTACGGGATCTACCCCCTCTACGCCGGAAATCAGTTCACCGGCACTGACGCGCGGTCGTACCTTATCTTGCCGGACGACTACGAGGGCGAGATTCCAGGCGACTTCGCCGCAACAGACGTCGTCCAAACAGGGACGAAGACTCTGTTAACCGAACTCCGGTACGCGCTGCGCGATCCCACGGATGAATCCGAAATCGCGTACATCAACGACCTGCAGGAGCAAACGACCATCACCCCGCTCAGCGAGTGGCTCGAAAACGACTGCTCGGGCGTGCCGTGGGCGGACCAGTCAGTCATCCCCGGTGACTACGAGACGATCCCGCGAATGGCAGAGCTGACAGAGCAGCAAGTCGAAAATCAGACCGCAGCGGACTTCTTCACCCTCCTCAATCTCGTCCTGAACGACCCGAGCATGCCGCTCATCGACGACTCCCGCAAGGAGGCTGCGATGCTCGAGCGACTGGAGCAGGTCGGAATCGGCCCGGGACTGGCGTTCGACTGGTCCAGTCTCGAAACCGACGTCCAGGAGGCGCTGACCAGTGGGTTCGAGAGCGGGTTCGAGCGCGTCAGAGCCGCCGCGGTGGAGGCCAACGGCGACGTCATGGTCGATATGAACGGCTGGAACGTTCTTCAGAACACGGGGGACTTCAGAACCGACTGGTTGACCCGGGCCGCCATGGCCGACTTTGGTTTCGCAGGCCCCGACTCGCCCGCGTCTCACGCCGCTGGGTTCAAATTCACCGACGCGAACGGCGAACCACTGGACGGATCGAACCAGTACACCATCACGTTCGACCTCGAGGACATGCCGCCAGTCACCGAGTTCTGGGAGATTCCGATCTACGACGCGCAGGGCTACTTCGTCGAGAACGAACTCGATCGGTACAGTATCAATAGCTACATGCTCGAAGAAGGGCTGTTGGACACCGACGGTGACGAACTCGTTATCTACGTACAGCAGGAGGAACCGGCCGATCCCGAGCAGGCGACGAACTGGCTGCCAGCCCCCGAAGGGGGCATGCGCTTCGCGGCGCGGTTCTACGGCCCCCGTTGGTCGGTGGTTGACGGGTCCTACGACATGCCCGAGGTCGTCCCTGCGGAGGAGTGGTAGCTTCTCCCTTCATCCTCGACTAGACCGTTGCCGTGCATTTTCTGTATCCAGCATGCGGGTTTGACAGCGGCTCGGGAGTTCGGTCAGAATCTGCTGAATAGACGGCTCGACCGCAGCACAAACTGATTGTTGTGATCGCTCGCTACAAGTACAGAGGGGCGATCGCGAAGTCAGGGCTAGTTGTCAATCTAATACCACCATCATGTCCTGAAATTATTCTCACGTATCGTCACTGCTTTATGTGAATTGCTGGTGTGCGGTTGTCTGAGTCGGTCCCAACCGTTGCAGTGGGTCACTCAGAAAGACACGAGCCATGAGCGACGAACCACCAGACACGACGGCAGAATCGGACTTCGAACCGCTGCGGGCGACGCGCCGCACCGCGCTTCGCGGGGCAGGTCTCGCCGGAATACTCGCGCTAGCCAGTGGCAGTGCCACTGCCAGCCAACAGTCCTCGGAGGCGAACACCCAGCAGACGGACCAGCAGTCGTCAGCAGCTGACGAATCGATCCCGGTAACGTGGGAGAACTACCCTCGTGCCAACTGTCACGTTGCGTTCCAGTCAACCGTCGACTTGGGCGGGTTCGGGCAGTTCTACCATCGCAGAAATGTCACCCCCATCGAAGATCAGTTGGTCGTCGGGGAGAACCGTGACGTGATCGCCTCACTCGGGGTGTTCGATCTGACCGAGCCGGTCACCATCACGCTGCCGGACAGCGGTGACCGATACATGTCGATGAACGTTCAAGACGAGGACCAGTACGTGAAGAACTTCGCCACTGACCCCGGCGGGTACACGATAACACGAGAGCTCGTAGACACTCAGTATGCTGGCGTCCTGGTCCGGACGTTCGTCGACCCGACTGACCCGGCCGATCTGGAACAGGCCCGGCAACTCCAGGACGAGATCGAGGTGAACCAATCGTCGGCTGGCTCGTTCGAGATCCCTAACTGGGATCAGCAATCGTACCAACGACTCACAGCCGCGCTCATACCAGTCGGATTCACACTGGACGATTACTCGGGCGCGTTTGGCGACGTCGACGAGGTCGACCCCGTGAAGTTCTTCATCGCCAGTACGGCGGGGTGGACCGGCGTTCCGGAGCCAGAAGCAGCGTTCATCCTCCAACGGATTCCTGCCCAGAACGATGGCACGACGCCGCATACACTCACCGTCGAGGACGTCCCCGTCGACGGGTTCTGGTCGGTCACCGTCTACAACAGCGACTTTTATTTAGAGGAGAACGAGTTCGACGCCTACACAGTCAGCAACGCGACTGCAGAGCGCGCGGACGACGGTAGCGTCACGATCCATTTCGGTGGTGACCCCGACCAGCCGAACTTCATCTACACGCCGGAGGGGTGGAACTACACGGTCCGGCTCTACGAGCCCCGCGAGGAGATTCTCGACGGGAGCTATCAGTTCCCCGAAGCCCAGCCGGTCGAGTGACGCGAACGCAGCCATCGATGTTCTAGCGTCTGAATCGGCGTGACTCGACCCTCGCTCATCTACTTAGCCTTCTTCTCTTTCTCGTCCTTCTTGCAGTCTTTCTCGTCTTTCTCTGGTTCGTCTTCTTTCGGCTCCTCTTCAGGCTCTTTCTCCGGTTCGTCTTCGTTTGCTTCCGCTTCGTCCGGCTCAACGTCCGCTTCGTCCGGAAGGGAATCCTCCGTGAGGAGGATCTCGAACGGCTCATCCGCGGGTGCCCTCTCTGGCTCGAGGTAGCCAATCGCGAACGCGGAGTAGACGGTTCCGCCGGCGAGAGAAACGTCGACTTCGAAGACGCTGGCCTCTCGGTCGCCCGCCGGATAGATCTCGAGCGTATACTCGCCGTCCGGGACTTCGACGTAGCCGGATTCACCGAACGCGACGTTCTCGAACAGCGCGTCCCCGTTTTCACCGGCAACGACGTCCACCGGGGGCGCATCGGGTGAGGCGTGGAGGACGCGAACGCGAGCGGTACCCGGATCGACTGGGCTGTTATCGTCGTCGAGAAACAGCGCCTCGAGGGGCTGGTTTTCGGCGGCCACTTCGCCGATTACTGCGAGGAGACCGTCGACGGTAGGGTCCTCGTCGTCGACCTCGACGGTCTCCTCGAGCACTGCTTCGGCCGGGGCTTCACCGGCGGGAACGACCTGAATCGTGTACGTGCCAGGCGGGAGGTCGCGATAGTCGGTGACCGTCCCGTACGGGATCCCCTCGCGGACCTGCTCTCCGTCGACATAGATGTCGACGTTGGGTGCGTCGGGCGAGAGGTGTGCAACTCGAGTCTGGAAGTCGGCATCGGTTGGCTGGTCGGTCGGTTCGTCGTCACTCGAGGCGGCCGTAGTACCTCCGACGCCACTAACCACCACGAGGCCGCCGCCGGTCTGTATAATTTGCCGTCGGCTCACGCCATTTTCAGTCATACTGTCATCGACGGCGATATCGGTAATAGTGCAACCACTTGCAGGCATAGGCCGATGCAGTTCCGAGCCTCGATATCGAACGCGTTGGGCTTTCCGAGCGAACCACCCGATATGAGAGAATCTGGACACGTTCACGCCCTGACGTCGCTGTCGAGTACGGCAACCTCGAGCTGCCAATCACGTCCACATCCGCCGAGACGGAACGTGGCCTCATCCTGATCGACGTCGGCCCCGAAGGGATCACCGATGTCCTCGAGGTCTACCTCTCGGATCTGGGCTGTCGTCGACGGCTTTCCGTTATTGACCCAGTCGTGCGCTTTCCGAAAGGTGGTAAGTCCGTAGTACGGCTTCAGCCCGTACTCGTCGAAATTGAGGTAGGCGTCGAACTCGTGGTATTGGGTCTCGAGGAACTGCTGGGAGGCCACTTAGACCACCTCCTCCGTACATCCCCGGCGCGTGGGATCGGCGGCTGTCTCGAGCGGCGCACTGAGACTCGTCTCAACAGCAGGTTCAACACACTCGAGGTGGTCGTCACGCACGCCCGATTACCCCCGCTACCGCTACTCTTGCGTCGCTGGTGATCGGATTCGTAAACCGAAGCAGTGCGCCGCAAAGGGCCAAGGTAGCCTTGGAACAGTGAACGGCCCTCGTGGTTGCTTTTCGAGTCACGGCCGACACCTCCCATCCTCGAGCGCCGCGCAGCGCTTCTCGGGATAGTCGATCTCGCAGCCGCAGAACTCACAGATCAGTGGCGCGCGTTCGACGCCGTTCGAGCGTCGAATTACGCTACCCACCTCGATTCCCTCAGAAAACCGCCAGCAGGCGCTGACCAGCGTCTGGATTTCTGATGAAGTCTATCCTGTGAGGGAGTAGTTCTCAGCCCAAAAGTGGCGAATCCAGCCGTTTCGAAGGTTCTACCTTGCGGTAGAGAACCCTCTCCGTGGCTTTTAATTACAAGTGGACTCGCCGGGATTTGAACCCGGGGCCTCTCCCATGCCAAGGGAGTGATCTACCTCTGATCTACGAGCCCTCGTTCGCATTGCAGTATTTCCGTGGGGAATAGATAAACCCCTCGAAATACTCGAGGCAGTACTCGAGTCATCACACAGACGCTGTTCGCTCGAGGACCTGCTCACTTCCAGCGCTTGTGAGTCAACACCCATCCCAGGCGGCTGTGTGAGTATCGCCTGATACCGGGACTGGGTCGGCCGTTCCGCTAGCCACGGATTTGCTGTTGACCATTCGGTACCACTACTCCTCGAGTCGACTATCGGTCGGGGGGTAACCATTTTACGCAGAGCGTGGACGGTGCTATCAGAACACACGATGAAACGGGAGATGCTCACCATGGACTTCCTCGAGCGCGCGGTCGACGACTACGGCGACGTCACCGGCGTCGTCGCACACGACGGCACCGAGTACACGTACGAAGAGGTCGACGACCGAGTGAATCAGCTCGCACACGCCCTCGAAGAGCGCGGCGTCGAACGGGGCGACCGCGTCGCCTTGCTCGCGCCGAACACGCACTACTTCATCGAGACGCTGTACGCGACGAACAAGCTGGGCGCGGTGTTCGTCCCGTTGAACTACCGCCTCGAACCAGAGGAGTACGCCTACATTCTCGAGGACTGTGCGGCGGGGACGGTGATCGCGGACTACGACTACGCCGGGAAGATCGAGGCGATTCGCGAGGAGATTCCGGCGACGACGTTCGTCGGCTACGAGGCTGACCAGATCGAAGGCTCGTCCGACGGTGAGTGGGAGGACTACGAGGGCGTCCTCGCGGGCCAGCCCGCGACGGAGCCCGAGCGTCCCGATATCAGCGAAGACGAGGACGCGAGCATCAACTACACCTCGGGGACGACGGGCGATCCGAAGGGAGTCGTCCGAACCCATCGGACGGAACACTGGCACGCACTTGTGCTCAACCAGCACATGGAGATTCGGGACGACGACACCTACCTCTGGACACTGCCGATGTTCCACTGCAACGGCTGGGGACACACCTACGCGATCACGGGCACGGGCGGCACGCACGTCTGCCAGCGCACGTTCGACGCCGCGGGTGTCTTCGAGCGAGTGCGCGAGTACGATGTCTCGTTCATGTGCGGCGCGCCGACGGTGCTCAACAATCTGATCCAACACGCCGACGACCGTCCCGACCTCGAGACGACGGGTGACCGAGACGTGCGCATCGCGACCGCCGGTTCAGCGCCCGCGACGGCCACTATCGAGACCGTCGAGGACGAGTTCGGCTGGCGGATCATCCACATCTACGGGTTG
Organism: Natronorubrum sediminis; assembly: GCF_900108095.1. Taxonomy (NCBI): domain Archaea; kingdom Methanobacteriati; phylum Methanobacteriota; class Halobacteria; order Halobacteriales; family Natrialbaceae; genus Natronorubrum; species Natronorubrum sediminis. The sequence goes on along the minus strand of NZ_FNWL01000001.1, from coordinate 641,363 downwards.
ACCGAGACCGCGCCGATCATCGCGACCAGTAACTCGCCGCGTCGGCTCGCCGAGCGAGGCCGCGAGCTCAAAGTCAAGCAAGGCAGTCAGACCCTCTGTACCGACGTCCGTGTCGTCGACGAGGACGGCGAAGACGTCCCTCGCGACGGCGAGACCATCGGCGAAATCGTCGTCCGGGGAAATCAGGTGATGGATCGCTATCTCAACAAGCCAGCGATCACCGACGAAGCGTTCAGCGACCGCCTCGAGGGCTACTTCCACACCGGCGACCTCGCTACCATCGACGACGACGGCATGGTCGCGATCCAGGACCGCAAGAAGGACATCATCATCTCCGGCGGCGAGAACATCTCGAGCATCGAACTCGAGGATGTCCTCTACGACCACCCGGATGTCGGAAAGGCCGCCGTCGTCCCCGTTCCCAGCGAGCAGTGGGGAGAAACTCCGAAAGCGGTAGTCGTTCCGCGAAGCGACGCCGACGCCGAAGCGGACCGCCTCAGGGACGACCTCCTCGAGTTCGTCGGCGAGCGCTTAGCGAGTTACAAGAAACCAACCAGCGTCGACTTCGTCGACGACCTGCCCGAAACTGCGACGGGAAAGGTCCAGAAGTACGAACTCCGCGAGGAGTACTGGGACGAGGAGGAGACGCGCGTAGGACAACAGTGATCGATTGACAGCCGGGTCGTCTCACACTATTTCGTCACCACCGAACTCGAGAACACTACGAAAGCCCCTGTCGGCCTCCAGTCGAAGGGCTCGCTGTGCTCCTCGGACTCCGTCCTGCGGTGCTTGCGTCGCCCGTCTTCCCGGAGGCCGACAGCCCCTTTCAGTCCCACCCGTGCCGGCTGGCCGGTCGTGTCACCGCGGGTGGGACTGAAAGGGGCTTCGTGGTGTTTGCGGGACAGTACTCGACGCTCGAGGATCGTCTGCTCTCGAGGACCATCCGGGAGGTTCGTGAATTCGAGGATTCCAGTCTAGAAACCCTTTAGTCCGTTCGAGAGAGACGACACAACGGGAAGCGCACGGCCGCAAATCTGACGGTGTCGTCCACTCTTTCGGACGGCTCGAGATTGCGGAAGTGCACCGACAGTCGAGAGTCGACTGTTTCATACACGAGCGGTCAGTGCGGTTCCTATCCTCACCAATGGCACGAATGCATACCCGCCGCCGAGGCTCGTCCGGATCGGACAAGCCAGCGGCAGACGAACCGCCGGAGTGGAGCGACGTCGACGCCGAGGAGATCGAATCTCGCGTCGTCGAACTGGCAGAGCAGGGCTACGAACCGAGCCAGATCGGAATGAAGCTGCGTGACGAAGGTGTCACGGGCACGCCGATTCCCGACGTCAAACTGGCAACCGGGAAGAAGCTCACGACGATTCTCGAGGAGAACGACGCGACGCCTGAGATTCCCGAGGATCTCTACAACCTGATGGAGCGCGCAGTTCGCCTGCGCGAGCACATCCAGGAGAACCAGCAGGACTACCAGAACAAACGCGCTCTGCAGAACACCGAGTCGAAGGTTCGCCGTCTCGTTCAGTACTACCGCGGTGACGAACTCGAGGCCGACTTCGAGTACACCTTCGACCTCGCGAAAGAGATCGTCGACGAGTAACACAGCGACATGTCCACAGAGGGTCGATCCGAAACCGCGTCGTCCGCCCCCGCGAGCGCACTCGAGAGTGCGAACTTCGTCCACCTCGTGGCGCGAGCCGACGGTGACGCACTCGCTGCGAGTGGCCTCCTCGCGAGAGCACTCGCCGCACGCGAGACGCCGTATCAGGTGAGCATCGGGCGAACCGTCGCGGATCGAACCGACCGCGTCGGCGACCGCGACCCGACAGCCGACGACACCACGCTCGCCGTCGGTGCCGTCGATGCGGACGTGACGCGACTCGAGACGGACGATCGACCAGCCACGCTCGCCGCACTGGAGGTCGTTCGCGACCTCGAGACGTCGCCCGATCCCGTCCTCGCACTCGCCGGCCTCGTGGCCGCGGGCGTCGAGCCGGGAGCCGGCGAGAGCGAGTGGATTCTCGAGGCGGCACGCGAACGCGAGTTGGTCGAACGGCGACCCGGACTCGCGGTGCCGAGTATGGACCCAGTTGATGGGTGCGCCTACTCGACGCACGTCGCCGCGCCGTGGTCGGGCGACCCGGACGCGACGCGAGACGCGCTCGACAGTCTCGACGTGCCCCTCGATGACCCCGAATCGCTCGCCGCCGACGACTACCGAGCGATCGGGTCCGCCGTCGCTCTCGACGTCGTCGGCGACGACCGCGCGGTCGAAGCTGCGGCGGAGACGATTCAACGAGCGCTTCGCCCCTACGCGATGCCCGATCACGCCTTTGAAACCATCGGCGGCTACGCCGACGTGCTCGAGGCGACGGCCCGGAGCGAACCGGGGACGGGCGCTGCGCTCGCGATGGGTCACGACGCACACGAGCCGGCACTCGCCGCCTGGCGGGAATACGGCCGACGTGCGCATACGGCGCTCGAGGGTGCGTCGACCGGTCGCTACGACGGCCTGTTCGTCCTCGGTATCGACGACGGGCCGGTCGAAGCGGTCGCTCGACTCGCCGTCTCGTTTCGCTCGCCGGAGCCGACCGTACTCGTCGTCGCCGAGGACGAAGCGGCGATCGCCACCCGCGGCGACGACCCGCTCGGCGCGACGCTCGAGGCGATCACGCGAGACCTCGAGGAGGCGGACGCGACGGGCGTCACCTACGACAGCGCCAATCGCCGTGGCTATCTCAGATACGACCCGGACGTGGACCAGTCGACGATTATCGAAATCGTGAGGGCGTTACGATGAGTCGACGCGCGACTATTCGAACGACGCACGAAGACGCCGACGTCGTCGCTCGGACACTCCGCCCGGGCAACACGGACGAGATGGAGACCGTCGTCGAGGCGGACGCTGAGTCCTCGAGCGAGGAGCCAGCCACCGACGACACCCACGACACCGTCCTCACGCGTATCGAACGCGAGACGACCAGTGGGCTCCACTCGAACGTCGACGACTACGTGGTCAATCTCGAGGTCGCGATGACCGTCGCAAACGCCACTCGAGAGGAACAGTTCGACCAACCGATGGACGCGGGGTGCGCGTCCGAACACGAACACGATACTACCAACAATGAGTGAACGATCAGTTTCACGCGCAAAACAGGAAAAGCGGTGGTACACCATCCTGGCACCGGAGCAATTCGACCGGCAGGAACTCGGTGAGACACCCGCTGACGAACCGGATCAAGTCTACGACCGAACCATCGAAACGACGCTCGGCGAGTTGACGAACAACGCCAGCGAGAACAACACGAAGCTGACCTTCAAGGTCACCGACGTCGGCAGCGACTCGGCGTACACGGAGTTCATCGAGCACTCGCTGACCCGAGACTACCTGCGTTCGCTGGTCCGTCGCGGTGCCTCGAAGATCGAGGCCTACGTCACCGTCCTCACGACGGACGACTACCGCGTCCAGATCCAGCCCGTCGCCTTCACGACGAAAAAGGCCGACGCGAGCCAGGAGAAGGCCATCCGCGAACAGATGGTCGCCATGATCGAAGAGGCCGCCGCCGAGCGGACGTTCGAGGAACTCATCGACAGCGTCGTCGAGGGACGACTCTCCTCGGGCATCTACGGCGAGGCTAAGACGATCTACCCGCTTCGCCGCGTCGAAATTCAGAAGGCGACCCTCGAGGCCCGACCCGAGGAAGTCGCCGAAGAGGAAGCGACCGCGGTCGACGTCGACGAAGAAGACGTCGCCACGGACGACTAACGGACGACCGAACGCGAGGCGTTTTTTCTAGTGGGAGACATCACGCGACGGAGAGCTGTCGCTCCCCTCGAGTGAGATCTCCACCCCTCCTACTCGTTCGCATTTAACACGGCTCCCCACGAACGAGCGTCTATGACTCCAGTGGACGCTGCCGGCGGGCGGGAGCCGACGACGCGCTTCGAGTACGAGCCATCGACGATCCGACTCGGCCCGAACTGTGTCGACGACCTCGAGGACGAACTCGCGGCCAACGGCTTCGAACGCGCACTCGTCGTCTGTGGCTCGACCGTCGGTAGGACACCGGACGTGATCGGCCCGGTTACCGACGGAATCGGTAACCGATTGGTGGGCGTTTTCGACGAAACGACACCGAAAAAACGCCTCGCAACGGCCGCGGACGCCCTCGAGCGCCTCGAGGCGGAGCGAGCGGACGTGCTCGTGAGCCTCGGTGGCGGGAGTAGCCTCGACGTGGCGAAGGCGACGAGCGTCCTCGCGGCGAGCGACCGTCCGACGGGTGAAATTGCCGACGAGTTGGCCAGGACGGAGACGATCTCCGTTCCGGACGAGGGGCTGGTGCCGATCGTTGCCATCCCGACGACGCTCGCCGGGGCCGACCTCTCGATGAGCGCGGGGGTCACTGCCGGTCCCGAGTCGGGATTGGTCGACACCGTGGTCGAAGGCGGGATCTCACATCCGGGACTCATGCCTGCAGCCGCAGTGTACGACCCGACGATGCTCGAGACGACGCCGGAGTCTATCCTCGCCGGGTCGGCGATGAACGGCTTCGACAAGGGTATCGAGACGCTCTACTCGGCCGCCGCGACGCCGGTGACCGACGCCCCGGCCAGCCACGGTCTCGAGAAACTCGAGGACGGGCTACGCGCATTCGGTGACGGTGCCCAGGATCTCGATACGTATCAGACCCTTCTCGAGGGAATCGTCCTCGTCCAGTACGGAATCTCTCGCGCCGATGGGTCGACGCTCTCGATCGTCCACGCATTCGGACACGGACTCACTCGCACGTACAGCGTTCAGCAAGGTGCCGCGCACGCCGTCATCGTGCCTCATGTCCTCGAGTATCTCTTTGAACAGGACGGCGTCGACGCTCGAACGGAACTGCTCGCAGCCGCACTCGGCGTCGAAAATGCGGTGGATCACGGTAGTGCAGTCGTCGAGGCAGTCACCGAAATTCGGGACGCACTCGGACTCCCTGCACGCCTGCAGAACGTTGACGGTCCCGAACCCGACGAGTTCGAAGCCGTTGCGACCCACATTCTAACCGACCGATTGATGGCGAACACGCCGCCGGGGCTCGAGGCGACGGTCGACGACATCGAAGGAATCCTCGAGCGAGCGTGGTGAGCAGTCGACGGACACAGTCTCGACGATTCGGATCCGATCGTTGGTGGCGGCTCGAAAGGGCGTCGCTGTGGGCCGATTTCGGGATACACGGATTAGGGATGGTGGATGGGTTTCAGCGCTCAGCATCGATTACAGGCAGCGTGATCGAGAACGTCGCCCCCTCGCCGAGTTCGGACTCGACGCTGATCTGGCCCTCGTGGCGTTCGACGATTCGTTCACAGAGTGCTAGACCAATTCCGTCCCCTGGATGATCCTCACGGCTATGAAGCCGCTGAAACACGTCGAAGATACGTTCGTGATCGTCAGGCGCAATACCGATTCCGTCGTCCTCGACGGTAACGTTCCACCAGGGGCCGTCTTGTGTGGCGGAGACGTGTACCCTCGTCGGGCCGGAGCCGCCATACTCGATCGCATTCGTCAACAGGTTTTCGAACACCTGCCGCAACTGCCGTTCGTTGCCGGTGGCTGCCGGTAGCGAGTCCATGGTGACCTCGACATTGCTCTCCGAGAGCGGTCCGTGCAAATCGTCGAGGACGCTCTCGAGGACTTGGTCTAACTCCACGCGCGACAGTGGTTCGTCTCGAGTTTCGACCCGGGAGTACTCGAGGAGTGACTCGATCATCCGTCGCATTCGCTCGGCACCGTCGACCGCGAAGGTGAGAAATTCTTCACTCTCCGCCGAAAGCTCGTCGTCGGATCGACGCTCGATCAACTGTAGGTAACTCGAGACCATTCGCAGTGGCTCCTGTAAGTCGTGGGAGGCGGCGTAGGCGAACTGTTCGAGTCGCTCGTTCTAGGCTTCGAGCTTTGCGACTGTCTCCTCGAGTTCGGTTGCTCGCGTCTTTGCTCGTGCGTCGTAGATCCCGACTCCGAATCCGGCGAGACTACTGAACGACGTGAGAAAGAGGATCGTTTGGGCCGGATTCGAAATGCTATCGGCTGGCTGGCTATTGTACACGACGAGCATGCCGAACATTACACCGAATCCGACGAGCGTCCAGCCCGCGACGTCGGGATAGAACTCGGGTCGAATGTCGCTTCTCGACAACGCCGACCCACCGTAGACGAGGGTGATGCCGAGCAGACAGATCAGTGAGGAGACGACTACCACGTTTCCGGCTGGCGTTCCGCCCTGGATCCGAACGGAGCCCCAGGCGAGACTGGAAACGATGTAGAGCGTGCCGAGACCGATAACAACGGTCCTCGGACCGATTGCAGAGAGCACTCGTTTCCAGTGATCCATCGTCGAGGTAGAAGAAAGAGTAACTATTAGTCGTTCGGGAACGGCGTTAAGTAAACGTTCCAGTCGTTGCTAGTTCTCTGCGTACGACGGCCGTTCGGCGTACTCGATCGGATCTCGAACGCCGATGTTCTGGAACGCCTGTAGTCGAATCGCACAGGAATCACAGGTGCCACAGGCGGGCTCGTCTTCGCGGTAACAACTCCAGGTATGCTCGTAGGGTACCTCGAGGTCGTCACCCCGCTCGGCGATGTCGGTTTTCGACCACTCGACGAACGGCGCTTCGATCGAAATCTCGGTCTCCGGTTTCGTCCCGACGTCGACTACTTGCTCGAACGCCTCGAAGAACGCCGGGCGACAGTCGGGATAGCCGGCGAAGTCCTCGCTGTGTGCGCCGATGAAGACGGCCTCGCAGTCGTTGGCTTCCGCGTAGGAGACGGCCATCGCAAGCAGGTTGGCGTTCCGGAATGGAACGTACGACGATGGAATCTCGTCGCTCTCTAGGTCTGCGTCTTCGACGGCCAGTTCGTCGTCGGTGAGACTCGAGTTCCCGATCGCAGAGAGGTGGCCCGTTTCGATTCGCAAGAGATCCGTGAGGTCGAACGCGTCGGCGAGCCGACGGGCGCACTCGAGTTCGCGCGTTTCGGTTTGCTGGCCGTAGGAGGTGTGGAGCCCGTAGAGGTCGTAGCCACGGGCGCGAGCGACGGCGGCGGCGGTGGCGCTGTCCATGCCTCCCGAAAGGAGGACGACGGCGCGTTTTGCGGTCGATTCGTCGGTCGGTTGGTCGGTTGATCGGTTGATTGGTTGGTTGGTCATCGGTATGCTCACTCAGGTCTCGGGTGCGTCGTTCCAGAGATCGACGTGCAATCGGGGCGTGTACCGAAAGCCGTGATCGATCGCGAGTTGAGCGACTCGAGTACGGGTTGCCGCGAGTTGCTCGCGCGTCGCCCCTTCGGGCATCAAGAGCACGTCGTCGTCGCGGATCGGCTCGTCACTCGCCTCGCGGAGCTCCGCGAGGAGGTCGAGGATCTCCGGCATGTCGCCGTCGTCGGTGACGACGAACTTCAACTGGAAGTCGAACGTTTCGACGAGACTGGTTAGCGCCTCGAGGTCGATTCGGTCGGCTTCGTGGCGCTGTTCCCACTGACCCGCGTCGACGCCCGCTGGCGCGCGTTCGGGGGTCGGCGTACTGCTCTCGAGTTTCGGGCTGATCGACGCGAGATCGATCGGCGCGTCGGGGACGACGGTGCCGTTGGTCTCGACGGTCGTGTGGTACCCGCGCGCAGAGAGTTCCTCGAGGAGGTCGACGGCCGTCTCGTGTATCAGTGGCTCGCCCCCCGTCAGGACGACGTGCTCTGCATTTTCGTAGGACTCGATCTCCGCGAGGATCGTCTCGAGGTCCATCCAGGCGTGTGTCGGCTCCCAGGACGTGTGATAGGAGTCACAGAACCAACACCGGAGGTTACAGCCGCTCGTTCGAACGAATACGGAGGGCACACCCGCGAGTCGTCCCTCGCCCTGGAGCGAGCAGAACAACTCGTTGATCGGAAGCCCGTCGCCCGACCCGACTTCCCCGGCTGAGTCGTCTCGATCCACCGAATCTGAGACCGGCATCTCAGAACGCGCTCCCTCCGCAGAGTTCGCTGGTTTCGTTCACCTGTACCGCGATTTCGGAGACGGTCTCGGGGAGGGCGGCCTCGAGTTTTTCCTCGAGAACGACGCTCATAACCTCCGCCGTAGGCGGGTGATCCAGGACGATTAGGGCGTCGTCGTCACCGGCCGACTCAAAGGCGTCCACGAGTGGGTCGCCCGCCTCGAGCAAGAACATGTGATCCCACTCGTCGATGACGTCGGTAATATCACCTTTATCGGCGACCCATCCTTCTTCGGTGAGTTCGCCGACGAGTTCGACGGTGAGCTCGTAGTTGTGGCCGTGGGGGCGTGAACACTTTCCGTCGTGATGAAGAATCCGGTGCCCGGCGCTGATTCTGATCGGTCGCTCGCGTCCAATGTAAAGCACTCGCTCCGTGCCGGTGACAGAGTACGCGCCCCGACCGGCGTCGGTCCCGCCACGGCGACCTCCCGACTCTCCGCTCTCGTTCATACCGTGGTATTCTCACGAGATTACTTAAGGATGATCAACCGATGCTGTGAGTACTGGCAGTCGGATTTCTCGAGTCGCGTCGGTGTCTGCGAGATAGGGGCCCCATTCCGTTGTACACGCGACGTCTCGACTCAAATCGAAGTCTGGACTAGAAACGTCTAGAATAGTCAATCGCTCCCTCGAACCGAGTGCACCTCGCCGCACACGGCCCTCCCCGTCTCCCGCGTCCCATCGTTTGCGTGTCGCTACCACATCTCGAGCGAATTCGATCACCGCGACCCCAACTCGTTGACAATCGTGTCTTCGACGACCTCCTTATTCGTGAAGCTGATCGTGAAGTCGGTTTTTGGCTTCCGTTCGTCGCTTCTGTGAGTACTGGGGCTCGGTGTCAGAGAAGTCGACCTCGATCTCGTCGAGCGTTCGTCGGTAAATATTCGTTCGCCGACCCTCCTCCGAGAGCTGTCGTCCCTCACATGTCAAGAGCCCGGCGTCCACGAGTTCTTCGATCCGACGATAACACGTTGCAATCGGGATTTTGATATCTTCGCTGAGAGCCTGTGCTGATTTCGGTGAACCTGCAGCACAGAGGATCTCTGCGCTGTATTTGTTGCCGAGTGCTGAGAGGACTGTATTCGAGTCCGACTCGGTTCGTTCCCTCCGACTATGAGACATTGTTCACTCTATAGAGAATTATCAGAATTTAATCTTGTGGTTATATTGTGACTATCAAGTATTGTAATATTTGTTATCTGATGACATGGAATCGGCTGCACATGGACGCTGGATAGTGATAACACGGTATCGCGCTCCGAACAGCGTTCAGTAGCGGGGTGAGCGACTCCTCGATACTCGTTTGATGTTGTAGCCCAAACCAACCGGTATGAACGCAGCGGTCCTAACAGTCGGTGACGAACTCCTCGCCGGGCGGACGACGAACACCAACGCCACCTGGCTCTGTACGCGATTGAGCGCTCGAGGCGTCTCGGTCGAACGGGTCACCACCGTTCCCGACCGAATCGAGGACATCGTCGGTACCGTCGAGGAGTACCGTCAGGCGTACGACGCCGTCGTCGTCACCGGCGGACTCGGCCCGACACACGACGACGTGACGATGGCCGCCGTCGCGACAGCCTTCGGGCGAGACCTCGAGGAACACGCGGACGCGCTCGCCTGGCTCGCGGACGACGGCTACTCTCGAGCGGACCTGACCGACGGCACGGCCGACCTGCCGAGGGGTGCGCGAGCGATCCACAACGAGGTCGGCGTCGCACCCGGAGCCGTCCTCGAGAACGTCTACGTCCTGCCCGGAGTACCCTCGGAGATGAAAGCCATGTTCGAGTCCGTCGCGAGTGAGTTTACGGGGACGACCACGTACCGCGAGGAAATCGTCGTCGACGAGCCAGAGAGTGCGCTTCTCGACCGAATTGCGGCCGTAAGAGAACGGTTCGACGTGACCGTCGGCAGTTATCCGGGCGGATCGGTTCGGCTGGTACTGGAGTGCCCCGACGAGGTGACGCTCGAGGAGGCGACGGCGTGGCTTCGCGAGCGCGTCGACGAAGCCGAGTAAGGTGGGTTGAGGCGAGTTCAGTTCGCGTCGTGATTATCGGTAGAAGTAGACGAGCCAACCGATCGTCAGGAGTAGACTCAGTGCTAAAACGCCCCAGCCGGCGATCTCCATCGGTAGTTCCGTCTCTGCCTCGAGCACGACGAACGCGAGTTGGTTCATGTTCCGCGGTGGGTTCCCATCCCTCTTAATCTTTCAGAAAGACGTTGGCGTCGTCGTCACCCGATAGCAGCCACTGGGCCCACGCAGAGACAGAGAGTGTGCACAGCAAAGCAGCGTGAGAACACCACACGGCTTTTGCGACGCCTACACCTACCATCTGATATGGAGTCGCTCGGCGTCGTTGTGAATCCGATCGCCGGAATGGGCGGTCGAGTCGGACTGAAGGGAACCGACGGCAAACTCGAGGAAGCGCGCCGGCGCGGTGCCAAACCGAGGGCACCAGATCGAGCGAGGGAGGCCCTCGAGGCGTTCGCCCGCCGGAAGCCCGAGGTCGAGGTCTACACGGGGGCAGGAGTGCTGGGCGAAACGGTCGCTCGAGACGTCGGGATCGATCCGCACGTCGTCTCCGGAGCGACGACGGACGTGAACGACGCATCCGATCCCGACGATCCCGGCACGTCAGCGGCCGATACGAGAGCGACCGTCGAGGCTCTCCTCGAGCGCGGCGTCGACCTCGTTCTGTTCGTCGGCGGTGACGGGACGGCCGTCGACGTTGCGACGGTACTCGAGGAGGCGGATCGTTCGACACCCATACTGGGCGTGCCCGCCGGCGTCAAAATCTACTCGTCGGTGTTCGCGGTCACACCCGCCGACGCCGGCCGAATCGCGGCCGAGTTCGACCGCGTCGAAACCCGGGAAGTCAACGACATCGACGAAGCAGCCTATCGGGAGGGCGAAGTCAAGTCGGAACTCCGGGCCGTCGTTCCCGTCCCCGTCGCGCCCGACGTCCAATCGAGCAAGCAACTCTCGAGTGGGAACGTCGACTCGCTGGCAGCGGGGTTCGCACAGGAGGTCGACCCCGCGAGAACGTACGTCTTCGGCCCCGGTGGCACCGTCGGCGCGATCGAATCGGAACTCGGGATCGATCCCTCTCCGCTCGGCATCGATATCTGGCACGACGACGAGGTGCTCTCTCGTGACGCCACAGAGGACGATATTCTCGAGTGCCTCGAGTCCGTGGACGGCCCGGTCACCATCGTCGTCTCGCCAATCGGCGGGCAGGGGTTTCTCTTCGGTCGGGGGAATCAACAGCTCTCGCCGGCCGTGATCCGGCGTGCCGAGGAGATCGAAGTCGTCGCCTCGGGCGCGAAACTCGACGGAATCGACGCGTTGCACGTCGATACGGACGACCGGGACCTCGACGAGGAACTTCGTGGGTGGCAACGCGTTCGAACGGGGCGATTTACGACGCGTCTCGTGAACGTTGTTTAAGGGACGCGTGAAAATCGCGTTTGCAATAAACCATATAACTATCTGAGTCAGATATAATGGCCATATAGTCAAGATTAAGGTCGGTCCCGGCTAGGGGTCTCGTATGGAAACGCGGAAAGTCCAGCGTCTGGGACCATCGACGCTCGCCATGACCCTCCCCGCCGAGTGGGCCTCCGAACACGACGTCGAGAAAGGAGACGAGGTCTCCCTTCGCACGAGTGGAAAGGGAACGCTCACCGTCATGCCCGAATCGGCGAGTTCGGAAGAGACCGAGGCGATCATCCACGCTGACGACCTCGACGCCGACGCCGTCGAACGAGCCATCGTCGCACAGTACGTCCTCGGCCGGCGCGTCATTCGAATCGACACCGAAGACGGCGCACTCGAGTCCGAACACATCAACGCGGTCTACCAGGCCGAAACCCAGTTGATGGGCCTCGGCGTCATCGAGGAAACCCCCGAGAGCATCTCGATTCGCTGCTCGGTCGACCCGGAGGACTTCACGCTCGACAACCTCTTAGAGCGCCTCGAGCGAACCGGTCAGACGATGCGTGGCGAGGCGATCAAGGCACTCGCCCACGGCAATCCCGATCTCGCCCAGCGCGCGCTCAATCGCGAGCGCCAGGCGAACAAGATCTTCGTGCTCTTGCTTCGATTGATCTTCACGGCCTACCAGAATCCAAATCTCGCGCGCGCAGTCGGGCTCAACACCGGCTTCCCGCTGATCGGCTACCGATCGATCGCGAAGAACCTCGAGTTGACGGCCGACAACGCCGAGGACATCGCCGATATCGTCATCGAAACCGAGGGCCACACGCTGAACGTCGATAGTTCGGTCATGCGCGACATCCGGGAGCTAAACGAACTGGTCGACGAGATCACGTCGATCGCCGTCGAAGCCGCCGTCGAACGCGACTACGACAAGTCGAATCAGGTCCGAGCGCTATTTCATGAGATTTCCGACCAGGAGAAGGAAATTCTCGACGAACTCTCGGAGATGTCGAACGACGACTTGCTCCGCGTCCGCGAGGTACTCGTCAGCCTTCAGCAAACGGCCCAGTACGCCATGCGAAACGCCGAAATTGCCGCCAACCTCGCGCTCAACGAAGAGTCCGAGCACACGACGATCAACTGAGATCGCTCAGATCGTTCTCGAGAAGGTATCTCTCGAGGCGGAGTCGATCGGCCGTGGGTGTTTCGATTCGAAACGATAATTGGCAGGGACGTCACACATTCGTTCGATGAGGAATCTCTTCCGTCGGATTCTCGCTCAATTTGTCGTCGACCGACGGGTCCTCACGCTCGCGTTCGCTCGGATGGCCGACGGAATCGGGAACTCGTTTCTGATCATCGTCATTCCAATCTACGTCGGCAGCGAACTCATCACCGGAACGACGTTCGGCCTCGGGGAGTCGATGGTCATCGGCATCATCCTCTCGATCTTTGGATTTTTGAACAGTAGCTTTCAGCCGTTCACCGGTCGACTCTCCGACTTCGTGGGGCGGCGCAAGCCGTTCCTCATGGTCGGACTCGCCGGGTTGGCCGCGATGAACGTCGCGTACGTGTTCGCGGAGTCGTATCTCACATTGCTCGCGATCCGTGGCGTCCAGGGGATCAGCGTCGCGTTCATCGTCCCCGCGTCGGTCGCACTCGTCAACGAACTCGCGACGACACAAGACCGCGGCGGCAACATGGGCGTCTACAACACGTTTCGGCTGATCGGCTTCGGTGCCGGACCGGTAGCCGCCGGTGCGGTCGTCAACCTCGGACCCTACACGCTGCCGGGTGGACTCGCGATCAGCGGCTTCGACGCGGCCTTCTACATCGCCGCGATAACGGCCATGGTCAGTTTGCTCCTCGTGACGGTCCTCATTTCGGATCCCGACGCGACGAGGGCCAACGCCGGCGCGGACCTCTCGATTGCGATTCGCGACCCCTCGGGCAAGAACCTGCTCGATCCGATCTTCACGCTCGGCGTCGCGTCGCTGTTCATGGCGACGGCAATCGCGTTGTTCGCGACGATTCAACCCCAGGTCAACGAGCGCCTCGGACAGGGCGAGACCTGGTTCGGCCTCCAGTTCGCGGCGTTCGTCCTCGCGCAGGTCGTGTTACAGACGCCGATCGGACGCGCCTCCGACCGGTGGGGACGTCGACCGTTCATCCTCGGCGGCATGCTCCTCCTCGTTCCCTCGACGCTCGTCCAGGGGTTCATCCTCTCCTCTGAACTCATGTTCGTCGCGCGCCTCGTACAGGGTGTCGCGGGGGCGATGGTGTTCGCACCGTCGCTCGCACTCGCGGGGGACCTCGCCGGCGAAGGCGAATCCGGCTCGAAGCTCTCGATTCTCACGATGGCGTTCGGCTTCGGGATTGCCATCGGCCCCCTCTCCTCGGGTGCACTCGTCGACTACAGCTTCGAAGCGCCGTTCATCTTCGGCACCGCTCTCGCCGTGCTTGGGACGATTCTCGTCTACACACAGGTCGAAGAGACCCTCGAGACGGCGCACTCGGTGCCTATCGGCAGCGACGATTAGCCACCGTGGCGCACACGCGGTCGACGGGACGCAACGCAAAAGTAGTGGATACGCATACGAACCGACAATGACGCTCTCGGAGGAGGCGACGGAACGGTTAGCAGACGTGGTGGAGCTCCAGCCGACGAAAAATTCCGAACTCCAGGACCGCTGGGACATGGAAAGTGGCAGCGAGGTGCACCAGTTCCTCGAGAACGAACTCGGGGACTACTACTTTCGCGACGACAACAGCCTGATACGCGCCACCGCCGAGGCGAACGATCTCGTCGACGTCGAACCCGGCATCGAGAGCGACCCGGAGAGCGACGGTGCGCCCTCGCGGATCCGCGTGCCGGAACTCCACGCCCAGATCGTCTCGGTGCTCGCCGGCCCTGACGAGGAATCCGAAAGCGTCGTCTCGGTTCTACACGCGCTTCGAGACGAGTACGACGTCGACCCCGAGGCCGAAGACGTTCGCTCGAGCCTCCAGAGCCTCCGTCGAAAAGGCGTCGTCGACGTCGAGTATCGCACCGTCCCTACGTTCCGGCTGACGGTCGAGCGCGACGACCTCGAGGTTAGCGTCTCCGAGTGAATCGCGTCTGTTCGACGCGCCCGATAAGGACCACGACCACGACAACCGAGTCACGGCTCTAACCCGGGCCGTCGTCGGCGGCGGCGATCTTCGAGCACCTGCCGACAACGCGTTCCTGGGCCGCCGTCGATCGGCCACCCGTTGGTTCGCCAGGTCGGGGGCTCCGGCTCGAACTCGGGGCACCGACCCGAGCACTCGGTTGCCGTCTGACAGCCCCCTTTCGCCGTGCAGTGCGGGCGGAGCCCGATACTGTCGTGCGTTCGCAACTCGAAGTACCGGCAGTCGGGTCGCATCGTGTCGGCGAACGATCGCCAGCCGCGTTCGTACGCTCGTTCGGCGATCTCGAGTCGTTTTGCAGCCTTCTCTTCGGGACTCACGTACTCGAATCGAGCCGCGGAGCCGTCTCGGCGGCCACCGTTGGGTCGCTCGAGGATTCGCGTTCCGGGTTCGTCGACGGCGAGCGTCCTGGGATGCCACGCCACCTCGGCGTCCGAACTTGCTTCCTCGAGCGTGAGGATGCCCGCTTCGACGGGCAGCCCCTCCAGCAATGCCGGCTCGACGCGTTCACCGGTTTTGTGGGTTCCGACCCAGACCTCGTCGGCCAGGGCCATCGCCACGTCGTACTCGAGTTGTGAGCCGAGCACTCGGGCCGCGCTGGCGTCGAGGTCCGGCTTGTTCTCGATCGCGACGATTCGCTCGACCCAGTCGGGATAGGCCCACTTGCGGCGAATCTCGATTCGATTGCCGTTCCGTCGGGTCTCGAGGATACCTCTATCGTCGGCCTCGTGGATCGCCTCGCGGACGTAGCGCCACGGATAGCCGGGATGGGGGAGACAGTCTCGATAGTACGCCCACGATTCGGGGGCGTGTCGAACGACGTGCAAGAGGTTACTATCGAGTCGCTTCGGGCCGAAGTTCGCCCGCCGTCGGAGCGCGTCACCGTCGCACTCGAGGACGATCGTGTCCCAGCGTCTTCCTCTGGTGCCGAGTTGACGGGCGACGAGAACGGCCGTGTCGTCACTGGCTGGGTGTGCTGGTGGCCAGTTGCGCTCGGCCCAGTGACAGACACCGAGTTCGAACGCGAACTCACTCGTCTCCTCGTTCGCGGCGTTCACGGTCTTCGTTGTAGGCGGGTAGTGAAAAAGCTCTTCTCACTGTTTCCGCCCGGCGCTTCGGGTTCGCCGACAGGGTGACGCATCTCGAGTGACCAGTCAGGTGAGACACGACGTGCAGCCGTCGCAAACGCTGTGCGAGTCACCGACGGCTCGAGGCCAGCGAGTGAGCGTCTGCGTTCAGTGGCGACGCTCGTGGTCGTCACTCGAGAGCTACTCTTCGAGTTCGTCGTCCAGAAACTCGTGGGCCTCCTCTAAGATCTCTCGTGGACCGTCTTGGGTGACGGTGTTGACTGCCTGTTCGTAATCGCGCCACTGTAGGTCGCGGTGTTCGTTCGACAGTTCCGCGCTGGCCTCGAATGACTTCGCGATAAAGAGGTGAACGGTCTTGTGGATCGTCGTGCCGTTCGCCTCGAAGACGTAGTCGTAGTCTTCGCGAAAGCCATCGAGGAGCCGGAACTGCTCGATACCTGCCTCTTCCTTTATTTCGCGGATCGCCGTCTGCTGTAGTTCTTCATCTCCTTCGACACCGCCCTTGGGAAACTCCCAGTCGCCTGGGCGGCTCTTGAGTAGAAGATACTCGCGCCGGCCCCGCGTATCGCGGAAGAGGATTGCGCCTGCGCTCGTAGCTTCGACTGCCATTATCCCTGCTAACAGGCGCGACGTTAAGAGAATATCGGACTGTTCGTCTTGCGTAGGCGTATCTCAGCAGGTTTTTACGCACCGGGCGTACAACTACGCACAACGTAGCAATGACCTTTGTCACCCGTCTCACGCTCCAAAGCGGCGATCGAGCCGCACTCGACGGTATCGTCGACGACATCAAATCAACCGCGGAACGCAAAGGGGCCGCGTTGAAAGGCCCACACTCTCATCCTCCCGAAACCATCTCCGTTCCACAGCGCTCTCGCCTTCACGCCGACGACGACCGACACTTTTCGTCGTGGGAGTACACCGTCTTCACCCGCGAACTCGAGATTCACGGTCACGACAATCTCGCGCGCAACATCGCCTCACAGAATTTCCCGGATTCCGTCCACATCGAAGCCGAAGTCGAGCAGATCCACGGTGCGGGACGGGGCAACTAACTGTCGGAGCGAGACAGTCCCGAGCGAGTCGGTGTTTTCTGCGTTCGGTACCATTTTGATCGCTCGTGGTGAGTATCCGGTATGTCAAGCGATCTCATCTCGCTGCGCCGAGACCTCCACCGACGACCCGAACCCGCCTGGCGGGAGTTCTACACGACCGCTCGAATCGCCGCGGAACTCGAGTCGCGTGTCGATCTCGACGAACTCTACGTCGGTTCCGATGCGATCGCGAGCGAACACCGACTGGCCGTGCCCGATGACCTTGAACTCGCCGAGTGGTACGAACAAGCTCGAGCCACCGGTGTCGACGAGACGACCCTCGAGTCACTCGAGGGCGGCCAGACGGGCCTCGTCGCCGTCCTCGAGCGCGGCGAGGGGCCGACCGTCGGCCTGCGGGTCGACATCGACGGCCTCCCGCGACCGGAGAGCGACGACCCTGCCCACGTTCCCGCCGCAGAGGGCTTTCGCTCAGAACACGAGGGCGCGATGCACGCCTGTGGCCACGACGCCCACGCGGCGATCGGTGTCGGCGTGCTTGAAGCGATCGCAGAGAGCGGTGAGGGACTCGACGAGTCGCGATCCTCGTCGGAACAAGGTTCCGACGTAGATTTCTCGGGAACGCTGAAGGTGTTCTTCCAACCCGCCGAGGAGGTCGTCGGCGGCGGAAAGTCGATGGCGAAAAGCGAGCACATTCGGGACGTCGACGCGTTGCTCGCGGTTCACGTCGGACTCGACCACCCCACCGGTGAGATCGTCGCCGGAATCGACGGCTTCCTCGCCGTTCGCCACCTCGAGGCCGAGTTCACTGGCGAGTCCGCACACGCCGGTGGTCACCCCGAGCAAGGCCGAAACGCCGTTCAGGCGATGGCGGCGGCCGTCCAGAACCTCTACGGTATTCCGCGGCACAACGACGGCCGAACCCGGGTCAACGCGGGCGTCGTCGAAGGCGGCAGCGCGGCCAACGTCATCCCAGAAGAGGCGCGGATCCTCGCCGAAGTTCGGGGCGAGACGACCGAACTCATGGAGTACATGGATCGCAAGGCGCGTCACACGATCCGCAACGCCGCGGCGATGCACGAGTGTGAGGTCGCGTTCACGACGGGTGCCGAAGCCCCGAGTGCGACGAGCGATCAGGAACTCGTCGATATCGTCGCCGACGTCGCGGGACGAACGGCGGGCGTCGAGAACGTCCTCGAGCGCGACGAACTCGGCGGCAGCGAGGACGCGACGTTCCTGATGCGAGCCGTCCAGGAAAACGGCGGGACGGCCTGTTACGTCGGCGTCGGCACTGACCACCCCGGCGGCCACCACACCGCGACGTTCGACGTCGACGAGGCGAGTATCGACCACGGCGTCGACGTTCTCTCCGGTGCAATCGAGCGGATCAGTCGGACTCAAACCTGAGCCACGAGTCGCCGCAGTGACGAGACGACCGAATCGACCCATCCACTCCCTCCACAAGCCTCGTGAGGGGGGACGGCAGAGAATCCACCTCGAGTCCGTGATCGACTCGAGTCGATAGCCCTGAGTCGAGTCAGTCATGTCACTCACCAGCCGTCGTCGAATACGAGTCGGTCTCTGGATTCGAATGACGCTCGCGTTCGCCGCGCTACTCGCTTCGGTGCTCGTCTTGCTCGCAGTCGAATTGTTGACGATCTGGTTGGTAGTGGGGATGGTCCACTTCGGGGCCGTCTACGTGAGCTACGTCGTGCTCTCGCCGGTTCCGCTGGCGGCATTCGCCGTCGGCTACGTCGCGTTTGTCGGTGCGCTCTGGTTCGCTTACTACGAATACCGGTTGGTTCGAGAGCCGGACCGAGACGCCAACCGAGCGGCGGTCGTCGACGCGATGCGCGCGAACATACGAACGATTCGCGAGCGCTACGGACTCGTGGGATACGCCTTCGTCGTCGGCGTCCTGGGTGCCAGTTTCGGGACGAGTCTGTTGCTCGGTGAACGATTCGGTGAAACTGCGTACTACGCGTTCGTACCACTGTTCGTGGCCCTCACGGTCGTCTGGCACCAATTTTCCACGACCCTTCGTACGGAACGACGCAACGAGGCGGCCGTCCTCCGGTCGCTCGAGGACTCGATACGTCGGTCGGACGACGAGCAGCGCCACCCCGAACTCCACGACCTCCGTCGACGCGTCGAGCGACTGGCCCGGCAAGCCGACGTGCCGGTTCCGTCGCTCGAGGTTGCCGTTCGGCGAACACCCATTGCCCTCACCGTCGGTTACCGGCCCGAGTCCTCCACCGTCGTCGTCTCGAAGGGCCTCGTAGAGACGCTCAATGAGCAGGAACTCGAGGCCGTGCTGGCCCACGAAATCGCGCATATCGCGAATCGCGACGCCGCCGTCGCGTCGGTAATGGCGATTCCGGTCGCGACCGCTGAGCGAATCGAGCAGGCTCAGGGTGGCCACGCCGGCGCGATCGCTCTCGTCCTGCGCGGATTCTCCCGCTGGTGGCTCCGGATCGTCACCCGATACCGAGAGTACGCGGCCGACGACGGTGCCGTCGCGATCACCGGCAATCCGGCCGCCTTAGCCAGTTCACTCGAGGAACTCGATCGATCGGTTGCCCGGCGACCCGTGGCCGACCTCAGAAACCACCGTACCGCGGCTGCGTTCTCTATCGTCCCCTCGCCGTGGGAAGAACGCCGCTTCTTCGATCGGGTCTATCGGTTCGTCGACCGACGACTGTTCGGAACCCACCCGCCGACCGACGAGCGGATCGAACGACTCCGCGCTTACTCAGCCGAGTCGGAGACTGGCTCTGCCCAGTCATAGAGTTATTCAGACGAGTAACAGATTGCTCGAGACAGGTACCAGTGGCCGGGAGCGCGCCTCGAGCACCGCGAGAGTCGCGCGACCCGGGGGAGGGCAGGCCGTCACCCGAAAACGACCGCGAGCGAACCGAAGTGTGAGCGAGCGGGCCGACGACTGACCCGGAACGAGAACGCGGCGCGTCGCGCCGCGAAGAAGCGAGCGGTGAAGCCGCGAGCCGAGTGGAGGGGATGGAGGAGTGCTTTTTATCGAAATTTTACCGAGAGACGTTGCGAGCGAGACGAAATCGTCTCGCTCGCAACAGATCGCAGAGTAAAATTTCGGTGTTAGTACTTCGGCTCCGCCCCGGTCGCCTCGTAGACCGCTTCCATGAGTTCGTCGCGACGCTCCTGCCAGCCCGCGAGCCCCTCGGGGCTGGTCGGGTAGTTCTCGTAGTGTGCCAGCAGGTCGTCGGCACAGCGTTTGGTCTGGTAGAGGTTCCAGATGGTGCCCCAGTGGCCGCGGCTCTTGATCAGGGACTCGAGTTTGAGCTTCGTGCTGATGTTCGTACTTCCCGAGTAGAGTGCCTCGGCGAGTTTGTCGCCGGGCATGGCGGCGAGTAAGCCCATGAGGTCGTCGACATCGATGGCCGTCGCGAGGATGTTGTAGACGTCGAGGGCGGCGTAGCGCGCGCCGAAGTGGTCCATGACGAGTTCGTTGTACTCCCAGAAGGTCTCCTCGCTGACATCGCCCGTCTCGAGGCCTTCGATGGCTCGTTCGGCGGCGTACGTGCCAGCGTAGGCGGCCCCGGCGATGCCGCCGCCGGTGGTGGGGTTGACGTGTCCGGCAGCGTCGCCGACGGCCATGTAGCCGGGGTGGACGGCCGAGTCGTAGGGCCGACGGGTCGGGAGGGCAGCGCCGAGTTTGTCGTCGACCGTCGCGCCCTCGAACTCCGCGCGGTTCTCGAGGTCGTGTTTGAGGTCCTCGACGAGTTTCATCGGCTCTTCGGTCATCTGGAAGCCGAGACCGGCGTTGATCTCGGTCTCCGTGCGCGGGAAGTACCAGAGGTAGCCCGCGGCGCGGTCGGTCGGCTTGAAGACCAGTGCGTCGTCCCACTCGACCGGTTCTTTCACGTGGACGACCTCCCGGTAGGCCGAACAGAAGTGCGAGTAGTTGACGTTCGTATCGAACGTGGACGTCGAGAAGTCGACGGTGTCCTGGAGGACGGACAGCGATCCCGCGGCGTCGATGACGACCTCTGCGTCGTAGGTGAGTGGCTCACCCGTTCGGATCGCTTCGACTCCCGTTACGCGCCCGTCGTCGGCCTGGGTTACGTTCTGGACGACGGTATCGTAGTGGAAGTCGACGCCGGCGTCTGCGGCCCCCTCGATGATGCGGCGGCCGTACTCCCAGCGGTCGATGACGGCCAACTCGCCAGGGATTGGAATCTCGAGGACGGTGTCTTCTTGTGGAATCTCGAAGCGACCGTGGTCGACGCCCGTGTTGGTGAACGCCGGCTCGAGTTTCGATTTCGGAATCGAATCGGGAAACTCGTCCGCCCCTTTCAGTGCGTCGCCACAGGCGATGTGACCTGCCTCTTCCTCGGTTTTGCGCTCGAGAACGACGACGTCGTAGCCCTCACGTGCGACGGTCGCTGCGGCGTAACATCCGGCAGTCCCGGCACCGACGACGACCACGTCCGGTGCGTGGGAATGGGACGTAGCGGCGCTTGCCGAGCGCTCCTGAGTACTCATACTACCGTTTCCACACCACGGGAAGAAAACGTTTTATGTCACGTGTCGGATTCGCAGGAGAGAGATTCCGGGTTTCAGTGCCAGTAACGGAGAGGGCCGCCCGCTCGAGAGTCAAAAGTCACGGGATAGGTTCTCTCGAGGGAGTCTCGTTGTCCCGAGGTGGACGAATCGGGGAATAAAGAGTTTTAGTGCGGTCGTTCCTACCAGCGTGTATGACGGAGTACACGATCGAATTCGTCGGAACGGGTGAGACAATCACCTGTTCGGACACGGAGACGATCCTTAGTCGCTGTCTCGAGGAGGGTATCGCACAGGAGTTCTCCTGTCGCGTCGGCATGTGTCTGGCGTGTTCGGCAGAGATCCTCGAGGGCGAGGTCGTCCAACCTGCCGCGCGCGGCTTTACCGAGGCGGAAGCCGAGAACTACGCGCTCACCTGTATGGCCCGGCCACAGTCGGATCTCAAACTCGAGCGCGGAGTGTACCCGCCGAGCATCGAAGGAGACCTCGAGAGCGAGGGGAACGACGGCGCTGCCGTCGCGGACGACTGATGCAGTGACAAGTAGATCTCGTCGTCTCTATCGTGTCCCGGCAGGCGGATTCCCTCTTTGTTCGACACAGCTGGCGGTACGCTGACTCGAAGACTATCAGTAGTCTGGTGGCACCATTTCTTTATTTAGAGAGACACTCGAAACCGAATCGGGCGATTCAGTAATTATATCTGGAAACCTAACGCACCCTTTCTATCAGGATCTAGGTGTGTTAAGGGGGTCGTGCTGAATACACAGGGCAAATCGGTCACTAGCAGTTGGTTCCTCTACCTAGATCTGAATAGCTACAAGCAGCGTCTTTTACCGACACAGGGACGAAGCGACAACCGATGGAAGTCCCAGAGCTAAATGCGGCTGTAGCATTCGGGTTACTGACGATGGTCTCGTGGGGGATCTGGATCGTCGTGGGGAACGCTGCGTCAGAATCCATCGACCCGACGACGGCTGCCGCGATATCGTATCTCGTCGCAGCCATCCTTGCAGTTGGCTACGTTTTCGTGTCAGGTTCCTCACTGGCCATCACGCCACGAGGTGGGGCGCTTGCTGGCATAGCTGGAATGTTCGCCGGAATTGGCTTCGTCTCGATGTACATCGGCCTCTCACGTGGCTCAACGACGGTCGTCTCGACTCTCGGTGCCATGTATTTTGTCGTCGCAGCGTTCATTGGGATGGCTGTGCTCGGAGACGAAATCACCACAACGAGAGTCGCAGGGCTCCTGCTCGCGGGCGTCGGTGTCGTCCTCGTAGCTCAATAAACGAGCCGCTCACCCTCCTATCAGACTAATAACTGGTTCATATCGTCGTTGCTGAAGAACAGACCCCGCTACACTGCAGACACGCTCTGTATGCAGCAGGCCTCTATTGACAGCGATTCGGGAGTTTGGACGAAGTTTGCTGAATAGAGGGCGCAAATGCAGCATAGATTGACGCATACTTAATATGGAATGTAATCGGGCAGAACAGACGAAGTATATGTAGTATGTTGACGTGCATTTGCCCGGCTGAGAACTCAGCAGTGAACGGAAGAAAGACAATGACTGATAGAACCTCCATAGATGACGGCCTCTCACGTCGAACAGTAGTGAAAGCCAGCGCAGTCACAGTGGGTGTACTCGGTATGATTGCACCCGCTACCGGTGACGATCACCACGATGACGATCGTCACGATGATCATCATGACGAAGACGACCACCACGACCGGGGCGACGATACCGACACCGATGATGAATTCGAAATCGAACCCGATACCACGATCATGTTTGAAGGGGAGACAGCTGGTTGGATAGGCGTGGAGCCTGAGGAAATAGAGGGAGAAGAGAACCCCACGCTCGTCCTCGAAGAGGGTGAAGAATACGAGATAGGATGGGAACAGGGCGATGATGCGTCCCATAATCTCGAACTCGTCGACGAGGATGACGAAGTCGTCGACGAGCATGAGACCGAAGTCACCGACGACCCTAATGAGGACGATACCTTCGAATTCGAAGCGACTGATGAAATAGTCGAATACGTCTGTCGGCAACACCCAGACACAATGCGGGGGGAGATCCGGGTTGAATAAGCTGACGGTACTATCAAGAAGGCGAAAAAGAGTAACGAACTGTTGTGATTGGTTTCAGTTCATAGGCCTATTGATCGGAAGCTGCTGTGGAGATAGATCGAACTAACCAAAGGCGTATTGCTCCACTCACCCTCTATATTCAGCAAGCATCTCTTGACAGCTATCGGATGAATCGATTGCTGCGCCGTTACCTACTCGACCTATACTGAACGTGGATTTCACACTCAAATTTGGATAACAAAACCGTATTGGCCGACTACTGCTACCGTAGCCACTGCAAGTCAGTGCACATCTAATCGCCTACATCAACGGTCAGCGTGTAACTTGTTTCAGTTGTTCCTCTCGACGAGAAGTCGACCGGTTCCGTTACTCGATCGTCAACTCGCCGTCACCGCCGTCACCGTTTCCGTTCTCGTCCCACTCGAGTTCGAACTCGATACTGAGTTCGCCGGGGCCGTCGGTAGGACCTTCCCGCTCGGCTTTGACTTCGAACGTCGGCTGAGCTGGTGGGTCCATCGTCACGGACTGATCGCCCGCACTGAGCGTGAGTTCGTCGCCGTTCTCGAGTGAGTCGGCGACCGTTCGGAGATACGACGCGATATCTTCTCGACGCTGGCGACTCTCGGATTCGAAGAGTACTTCTTCTGGCATAGGCTCTCATTGGTGCTCCAGGCTGATAACTGCGTCTGTGGTGACTGCGTCGCTGCTTGGTTTGTGGTGAATACGTCGTTGAAAACGAGAACCGAGTGGTGAACCGTGGACTCCTCCCGTGTTTGCTGGGCTTGCTGGATTTCCCTCGATCGGTCTCGAGTCGCCTTCGAATCAGTCGACGAAGTCGATGTCTTCGCCCTGTGCGGGCGCTTCGGGCTGGACGGCCTCGCCGTCGGGCTTACCGTAGATCTGTGGCGACTCGACGCCGGTGACGACGATCATCGTCCGCATGCTGCCCTCGAGTTGCTCGTCGATCGAGGTTCCCCAGATGATACGGGCGTCGGGGTCGATCCGGTCGTAAATCTCTTCGACGACGCCTTCGGCTTCCTCGATTGCCATGTCGTTGCCACCGGTGACGTTGACGAGTGCGGAACTCGCCCCGGAGATGTCGACGTCGAGCAGCGGCGACCGGAGCGCGGTCTTGACCGAGTCTTCGGCTTTCGCTTCGGAGTCGGACTCCCCGAGACCGATCATCGCGACGCCACCGCGTTCCATGACGGTGCGAACGTCGGCGAAGTCGAGGTTGACGAGGCCTGGTTTCGTGATGAGTTCGGTGATTCCCTTCACGGAGCGCATCAGCACTTCGTCGCTCACTTTGAACGCCTGACGGACTGGCAGTTTGCCGACGGAGTCGAGCAGGCGGTCGTTCGGGACGACGATGACGGTGTCCGACACGTCACGCAGGCGCTCGAGGCCGGCTTCGGCGTTAGTTCGGCGGACCTCACCTTCGGCAGTAAAGGGCGTGGTGACGATCGAAATCGTCAGCGCGCCGGCTTCACGAGCGGCTTTGGCGACGACGGGGGCCGAACCAGTTCCGGTTCCGCCACCCAGCCCCGCCGTGACGAAGACCATATCGGAGCCGTCGATCGAATCGTAGATGTCCTGTTGGCTCTCGAGTGCGGCTTCCTCGCCGACCTGTGGGAGCGAGCCAGCGCCGCGGCCGCTGGTCTTTTGTTGGCCCATCAGAATCTTCGTGTCGGCTTCGATTTCGACGAGGTGTTGAACGTCGGTGTTCGCGGCGACGAGTTTCGCGCCGTGGATGCCCTCTTCGTGCATTCGGTTGACGGTGTTCCCGCCGGCACCGCCACAGCCGACGACGGTGATGTCGGTCTGGAGGTCCTGGAGAACGTCCTCGAGTTCGTCGTCGGTCATCGTCCCGGTCTTGTTCGCGTCCCCGTCTCCCTGGGTGTGTCCATCCTGCGGAGACGCGTCGTCGGGAGCGGTGTTTTGCTCCCCATTTTCGGCCTCGTCGATAGCTTCGTCGATGATGGAGTCCATTCTTGGCCCAGACTAGTAGATGGAGCATAATTACCTTTCCCCTACTAGTCAGACACCTGTCTGACAGGTATCGTGAGATTACCGTCTGTGAACACGTCGACGGTGAACGCCACGCCGGGTCCGATAGTCGTGGCTTACTCGCGGGATACGGTGGGTTACAACGGGAATCGTTCGATTTGGCGTGAGTGTACCGTTTCGGGATCGATCGACTCGCCGTTGACGGTAATCGATTCGCCGTCTGCCAGCGCGCCAAACTTCGGCCCCTCGGGAATCCCGAGTGTGTGGGCTAATTCGGGATCGAACGTCGTTCGCTCGGCCACGACCCCCTCGTCCTCGAGCGTGACGCTGTCGTACTTCTCCTCGAGAACGGCTGCGAGTTCCTCGACGAGCGAGACGCGAGGAGGGCCACTCGACTCCTCGTCGTGGCTGTCCGACTCGACAGGGAGGGCTATCCGCGAGCCGATTCGGCTGCCGCCGTTGTCGGTTTCGAACGCGACGGTTCGCGATTCGACGACCGTCCGGACGCGCTCGGCGTCGATCCCCTCGGCGGTATCGACGAGGTCCGCTGGCAAGTCGGCGATAGTGAACGACGGCGTTCGATGGTCGCCAAAGCGAACGCCCTCGTCGATGGCACCGAGTTCGGATTCGACGGCGTCGACGACCTCGAGCGAGCGATCTCTGACAGACCGGATCCACGTTTCGCTGACGATTCGGTAGCCGAGGTCCTCGAGCGTCGACTCGAGGACGGGCCACTCGCCGTCGAGAACGGCGATGTCCGCGCGGCTGGTCTCGAACGCCGCCTCGAGGACGTCCTCGTGGGCGCTCGGATGGTCCATCGCCTCGAGCGCCCAGTCGGCGGCGATGTGCCCGACAGCCCAGGGCGTCTCGCGGACGATACGGCCGAACCGTGGCGCGTAGTGGTTGCCGCCGAAGCCGACGAACTGGCGTTTCGCGGGGTGAGTGTGGCTCGCGTCCGGATTCTCCTCGACGTGTCCGTGATCGACCCTCGCTTCCTCGTCGTCATCCAGTCGGGGCGGATTGTGGGGCTGACTGTCTCGAAGGTCGGCAATGGCTCGGGCAACCGCCGCTGCTGCGTCGGGGTCGTCCCACTGCTCGTCGCCGCTGCCCAGTTCCGCGAACAGCGAGGGACAGCCGACGTCGGTCGGTCCGTGGTGGGTACACTCCATGCCGACGTCGTAGCCCTCAGGGGCGTACGCCTCGAGTGCGTCCAGAAAGTGTGCGAGGGCGTTTGGGCAGGCCGCGGCGAGGGTGTCTGGCTCGCCGCCGAACTCCGCCGGCCCGAAGTTTCCGGTAAAGTGTCCAGTCAAAAGCGCCCCCGTCTCGCCGGAGTGACGGGAGGCGAAGACGAGGAGGTCGGGATCGCACTCGAACGCGTCGGCGGGACGCTCGAGGTCGAGGTGTAACTCCTCGAACGAACGGAGTTCGACACCGTCGAGTCGGTAGTAGGTGCCCCCGCCGGCTTCGGGTGGCCGTGTGTCGTCTTCGTGGGCGTCCCACTCGAGGTGGTCGCGCAGGTGCTCGCAGATGTGGACCGAGGCGCGATCGGCCCGGCTCTCGACGATAGCGAGGTCGGTCATACTCGAGTGGCTGGCCTGAGTCCCGGTAACGTCGTCGGTTTCGAGTGGCTGGCCGACTGTCGGGTGCGTGGGTGAGTGTTGACGCCACGTGGAGTGTGAGGGGGGCGACGAACGCGGGTCACCCCAGATACCGTAATAAACCCTTGGCAACAGCTACCACAGGGTTTTCTGTTATCCCAGCCGTTAGAACTAGCCGTAAGTATCATTGGTAGACGCAGTGCCGATTGACGATACGCACTGTCGATCACTCGATCTCCGCTGACTCCCTATGACAGACTCACCGTCTAACCAAAACAGCAATCCGGCCGAATCAGCACCCACAGCGAGCGATCAGTTCCCTGCCGAGTTCACTCTCGACGGGGGGCAACTGACCAGTCTCATCAGCGACCACGCCGTCTGGCTACTCGATACGGAACGCCGCGTCGTCAGCTGGAACGACGCCGCAGCGAGACTCATGGAGTACGACGAGGAAACTGCACTCGGCACGGCGTATCAGTCGTTCTTCCCGGCTGACGCTCGAAAGCGCGGCAAGCCAGCACAGCTTCTCGAGCGAGCCAGAACGGACGGAAAAGCCGTCGATGACGGCTGGCGACTCACTGGAGAAGGAAATCGACGCTGGGTACACGAAGTCCTCGCGACCGTTCGAAACGGGGACGTGGGCGTGGCCGAGCAGCCGGATTCGACGGGAACGGCGGGCGATGAGCAATCGACACTCTCGGGGTACGTCGTGTTCGTCAACGAGCGGACCCAACTCCACGAACGCGAGCGAGAACGAACCGAAGAGCGCGCGTTCATGAAGAGCGTCTTCGAGGCGCAACCGGACATCATCTACGCGTTCGACGCCCGCCGGAACTTGGTGGACTGGAACGACCGCGTTCCCGAGGTCACGAGATACTCGACCGAGGAACTCGAACACATGGGCCCACTCGAGTTCATCGCGCCGGAGCACCAGGAGCGAATCGCGGACGCGATCTCCCGTATTCTCGAGGAGACTGAAGCGGTCACGATCGAGGCGGATCTTCGAACGAAAGACGGAGAGCGCATTCCCTACGAGTTCAACAACGCACAGATCAGCGACGCCGACGGTAACATTCTCGGATTTACCGGTGTCGGCCGAGATGTTAGCGACCGAAAGTTTCGAGAGCGAGAGCTCAGACAGGAGAAAGCGTTGACCGAGAGCATCTTCGAAGCCCAACCGGACCTGTTGTACGCCTACGACGTCGCCGGGAATCTCATTCAGTGGAACGAGCGCTACGAGGAACTCACCGGGTACGAGGGCGACGAACTCGAGGGCATGCACCCGCTTCAGTTCATCGCACCGCCCGATCGAGAGCATATTGGCGACGCGATCGATCGGATCATGGAAGCCGGGGAACGGGTGAGCGCCGAGGGTCGGGTAATGACGAAACAGGGCGAGTACATCCCATACGAGTTCAACAGCGCTCGAATCACCGACGATAGGGGGACGGTTCTCGGATTTACGGGCATCGGTCGGAACATCAGCGACCGAAAGGCCAGAGAACGAGAACTCGAGCGACTCGAGCGCCTCAACGCGACGATCCGTGCAGTCGACGAGACGATGGTCTCCGCAGAGACGCGCGACGAGATCGAGACGGCGATCGTCGAGGCGTTCGAAGCGACCGACGCCTATCGATTCGCGGCCATCTGCCGGGTCGATACGACCGGGCCCGCGGACCACCATTCCTGGACGCCACAGACGTGGGCGGGGCTCACCGAGGACTCGATCGACGACGTTCTCTCGCCGTTCGTCGACCCACTCGTCGGGGACGATGATGAAACACCGTTCGAAACGGGAACGGTCTCGTGTTACCAACACCTTCGTGAGAACGACGTCGAGGAGTGGCGAGAACCAGCCCGAACGCACGATTACGGGTCGCTCGCGGTCGTCCCGATTATCGCGAGCGGACGGTCGTACGGCTTACTCGTCGTCGCTGCAGCCGAGTCCGAGGCGTTTTCCGAGCGTGAACGAGAGGTCTTACAGGAGTTTGGCGGAACGATTGGTCACGCGATCAACGCGATGACGATCCGTCGGCTGCTCTACCTGGATACCGTCGTCGAACTCGAGTTCGAATCCACCGACAGACAGGACATCTGTATCGACCTTTCTGCGCGGGCGAACTGCCACCTCTCCTTAGAGCACGTGCTGCCGTTAACCGATCGCATGTTCGTCTATTACGTCACGATCAGCGACGTCGAACCCGACGAGATGAAATCGATCGCCGATGAACACGACTCGGTTTCCGAGTTCCGACTCGTCGACACTGCCGACGGTAACAGCCACTGGGAACTCGTCGTTCGCGGGCCGACGATCACCGGCTTGCTCGCCGACTACGGCGCACGAATGCGCTCGAAGGTCGTCGACGAAGGCAACTCGAGTTCGGTCGTCCAGGTCAGCCGAGACGTGAACATTCGCGAACTCGTCGACACGATTACGACAAAGTACCCCGACACCCAACTGGTCTCGAAGCGGACCGCCGAACGGCCCGTCGAGACTCACGGTGACTTCCGAAACCACGTCGAGCGCGAACTGACGACGAAACAGCAAGCGGCGCTCGAGGCGGCGTACTATGGCGGCTACTTCGAGTGGCCGACCCGCCACAGCGACGCGAGCGAAATCGCGGAAAAGCTCGGAATCGCCCGGCAAACGTTCCATCAGCACCTACGCGTGGCACAGGAGAAATTGCTCAGCGCGTATTTCGATCCGAACACCGCCGCCGAAGACGAGCAATTCGCATGACTGCGCGCAATTCCACCGTCATATATCCAGGTCATACCAGAGCACGCTGGTACAGTTCTTTCCCACGCTCATCGTTTGTATTCGATAATGAGCTCCTGTCAATCGACACCCTGGACGACCACCGCGTTCGATATTCTCGCGGACGCGAATCGTCGATATTTGCTTTCGACATTGTACAAACGAGCTGAGTCACTCCCACTAGAGACAGCCGCAACCGAAGTCGCCGTTCTGAAACACGACTCGCCGGTCGTAACCGACGAGCAGGCTCGGACGGCCCACATCGAACTCGTTCACTGTCACGTTCCACGACTCGTGGAAGCAGGACTCGTGCGTAAGCAGACCTCCGAGGAAACCGAACAAATCACGCTCGCCGACCACCCAATTCTCGATCTCGAGTGGGTGACTCGGCTGCTCGAGAAACCCACTGGTGGGTCGACCGCCGACGAAGAACTGGTCGATCGGACCCTCGACGCCGTCCAGTCCGAACAGCGTCGTCGCGTCTGTCAGTTCCTCGCAAAACAGGACCAGCGAGTGCCTGTGGCCGATCTGGCCGTGACGCTCGTCGCGCGCACACAGGAGACCAGACTCGTCGACGTCGAGCGAGACGACTGGCAGCCGATGGAAACGGCGCTCGTCCACAACCACCTGCCCGCGCTCGCAGACGTCGGCCTCGTGAATTTCGATCGCTCGAGCGAGACCGTCGCGCTCGCGAGCGATGCACCGCAGTGGCGTTCGGAGTGGCTCGCAACGAGTCCACTCGGCACGGTCACCGAGACGCTCGAGCCGACTCGGAAACCGTTTGCCGACGACGCGAGCGAGGCGACCCAGCCCGGCGCGAGTGCCTCCGCGACGGCGAATTGCTGGACGATCGACGGGCGCGAACCGGTCCTCGAGCGAAGCGACGAACTCGCCGACAGTGCAGACGACGAACTGTTCGTCTCGATTCCGGACCCCTCGATGCTTCAACAGCAGTGTCTCGACCACTGGCAGGACGCTGCCGAGCGCGGCGTCGAGATTTACGTCGGCTCGCGCTCACGGGACGTTCGCGACATCGTTCGCTCGGTCATCCCCCAAGCGACGGTCTGTGAGCCCCAATTCGACTGGCTCAACTTCCCCGTCGACGGTATTCACCACGGCTGTGTCGTACTCGCCGACAGAGAACAGGTGATGCTCATCACGGTCGACGACGAAGCCGACCGAACCGCGACTATGAGCGCAGTCACTGGCGAGGGGCCGGACAACGCGCTCGGACGACTCGTCCGTAACCACGTCGGTCCTCGCCTCGATAGACTCGAGTCACGCAGCGTCGAGGACTGGGAGGGACAGACGACGCCGTTCCCGATGTAGCCGTCCGCGTCGCAAAGATCACACCAGGAGCTCGACACTGTTTTTCTCGGCCAACCGCTTCCGTCCGGTGAACACGCTTCCTCAGAGTGCGAGCAACGTGAGAAAGACGACGTACCCAATCACGAGTGCGATTCCGTCGAGCCTCGTCAGTTCGCGGCCGTTGCCCATCATCGCGACGACGCCGAGGGTAAAGACCAGCAAGACGGGAAGTTCGAATCTGAGCGTGCTCGCGGCGACCTCGATCGGCGTGATGAGCGCGACGATGCCGAGAACGGCGAGAATGTTGTAGATGTTCGAGCCGACGATGTTGCCGATGACGAAGCCGGTTTCGTTGCGGACGGCTCCGACGACTGAGGCGGCCAGTTCGGGTAACGAGGTCCCGAAGGCCAAAACCGT
The DNA here is from genome assembly GCF_900108095.1 of Natronorubrum sediminis. Classification (NCBI taxonomy): domain Archaea; kingdom Methanobacteriati; phylum Methanobacteriota; class Halobacteria; order Halobacteriales; family Natrialbaceae; genus Natronorubrum; species Natronorubrum sediminis. Next base: position 609,867 of record NZ_FNWL01000001.1, on the reverse strand, counting down.
GAGCCCGATGACGAACTCGGAGACGCCAAACGCCGAGAGTAAGCCGATTCCACCCGAGATGAGCCACCGCGAGCCGATGACGAGCGCGAGCAAGCCGCCGACGACGAGCGCCACGTCCCATGCCGAGGCACCCGAACCAGCCGCAGGGTCGTCCGTGATCGGCGGGGTGTCGGACCCGGTACTCGAGAGAAGATAGCCAGTGAAGCAGGCGAGAGCGAGAAGTAAAATCACCCCATCGAGGCGATTGAGGGTCCCGTCGACGCCGAGAACGACGACCAACACGGCTGCAAATACCATAAACGGAACGTGGCGGCGCATGACGACTGAACCGATCTGCAACGGCGTGATGAGGGCGGCGACGCCGAGAACTAACCCGATGTTCGCGATGTTCGAGCCGATGATCGCGCCGAGACCGATATCGCTCGAGACGTCGAGTGCACCGATGGTCGCGACGAACAGTTCCGGGGCGGTCGTCGCGAACGCGATGACGGTCACGCCGACGGTCGCCGCGCGAAGACCGATCCCCATCGCCAGTCGGCCCGCACCGGCGACGAGTAATTCGGCACCGACGTACAACGCGACGACGCCGGCAAGGAGGAGGGCGATATCCAGCGGGGTGCCGGTGAGCATCGTCCCTACGTAGACGCAAGTAGCCTAAAAACAGCCCGGAAACGTGCTGTCGGAACCGTACTCGACTCCTCGAGATCGTCGCGTCGTCTGTCCGTCCCAGTCCCTGACACTGCGTGATGTGAGCGATCGTTCGGCGTCTATCGGACGATCGTGACCGGAACCGGGGCGCGACGAACGACGCGTTCGGCGACGCTTCCGAGTAACACGCGTCTCGCACCGTCGCGGCCCTGGCTGCCGATGACGATGTGGTCGATGTCGTGTTCGTCCGCGTAGGCGACGATTTCTCGAGACGGATTGCCGACGACCGTCTCGGTCGAAATCGACACGTCGTGTGCTGCGGCCGCCTCTCGTGCCTTGTCAAACTGGCTTTGGATGGCTTTCCTGCGGGAGTCGATCACCGAATCGTACGCGTAGACGCCGCCCTCGCCGTACATGGATACGTTGGGATTGATCACGTGCAACACCGTAATCTCCGCATCCGAATACTCGCTGACGGCGTGCTCGAGTGCCTCCTGTGCCGGCTCGGAGTTATCGAGTGGAACGAGGATGTGCATACCTCCCGATACGGTGCGTTGGTGTATAAGCGTGCGGGATGTTCCCATACCTTCGGAGCGTCTCGTTCGCGGGCGACGCGCTCGAGAGTGTACGCCACCCGGCCCGTACACGTACGAACGTGTCGGCAGATCCGGATAGAAGTCACATCGATTATGAGCCCTCACACCCGAGCATCTCCATAGCTATGGACGTATTCGGATTACTCGGGAACCCGGTCGGCCACTCGTTGTCGCCACCGCTTCACGAGGCTGCTTACGACGAACTTGGGCTCGAGGCGCGCTACGTGACGTTCGAACCCAAACCGGAAGCGATCGGTGCGGCGATCGAGGGAGCTAAGGCGCTCGGAATTGCGGGCCTGAACGTCACGATTCCGTTCAAACAGGACGTCCTCGAGTGCGTCGAAGCGGACGAGTTGGCTACCCGAATCGGCGCGGTCAACACCATTGATTTCACCGGCTCCGGGCCGCCGACGGGACACAACACCGATGCGGCGGGCGCTTTGCGCGCGCTTCGAGATCACGACGTGACGCTCGCGGACGCTCGTGCCGTCGTCGTCGGCGCAGGCGGTGCCGGTCGAGCGATCGCGTTCGGACTCGCAGACGCAGGCGCGACGGTCGACGTCGCGAACCGAACCGAATCGACGGCACACGACCTCGCGGACGAGGTCCCGAACGCGACGGGGTACGGCCTCGACTCGCTCGAGCGCATCGTCGCAGACGCCGACGTGCTGGTCAACGCAACCAGCGTCGGCATGAAAGAAGATGCGACGCCGGTTCCGCCAGCCCACCTCCACGGTGATCTGGCCGTCCTCGACGCGGTCTACCAGCCACTCGAAACGCAACTGCTTCAGGACGCTCGCGAGGCCGGGGCGACGACGGTCGACGGTGCGTGGATGTTACTCTACCAGGGCGTCGAAGCCCTCGAGTTGTGGACGGGGCGAGATGCGCCGGTCGACGCGATGAACGAGGCGCTTCGCTCACAATTGTAAGGGAGCGACCGTTCTTGTAAGTCAGCTATCGTTCCGCCCGATTTCGATAAGACGGTCCCGTTTAGGCACCGAGAACCGCCACAAGACGTGCGACACGACGATCGTATCAGACGAATTTAAGTGATGGACCCACTATATCCGGATAATGGCAATCCTGCAGAAGCTCAAATCGCTGCTGGGATTCGGTGACTCGGACCCCGAGCGAGGGCATTCTCGAGAGGTAGGCGTCACAGTCGAACGGGAACGGTCGGACGAACACACCACGGATAGCGTCGACGAATCGGCCGCAGCGGAGTCGACCGCAGCGGCATCGACCGATTCGATGACCGACCCCACGAGGGAGGCCGACGGTGCAGCCGAGCCTGCTGAGGCCGCTGGCCCCGTCTCGGAAGACGCGGTTCCCGAAGCCGAGAAGACGCCGGACGGGTCTACCGCAGACGAGACGCCGGAGGGGGAAATCGAAGAATCGACCGACGAAGACGTCCTCGAGTCAGTCGAAAGCGAAACGGAGGTCGAAGACGGCGACGAGGCTGACGGTGCTGACGAGGCCGACGATGATGGTCTCCACGACGTTGACGACCAAACCGACGATGACGTCGAAGCCGACGCAGACCCTGGGACGGACGACGCGGACGAAACTGACCCCACGGAACTCGTCGAGGATGCAGAACCGAACGCTGCCGAGGTCGACGAGTCGGCGGAGACAGAATCGACGGCTGGCGAGGACGAGTCGGCCGAATCCGAGGGCGATTCGGGCACTCAGGAGCCGGTCGATACGATCAAGGGAATCGGCCCTGCCTACGCCGACAGGCTCACCGCTGCCGGCGTCGAAACCGTCGGCGAACTCGCCGATGCTGACCCAGCCGCCCTCTCGGAAGACACCGACATCTCCGAAACCCGAATTCAGGGCTGGATTGACCGCGCAGAAGTCAGATAGTACCGTCGACGGCTGTTGACCCACCTCTCTCCGAACCGTTACCGCGATTCGGATTTTCTCGCGATTCGAGTGTCTCTGTCGAACATTGACGTCCGCGACGAGTGTCGCTCACTCGAACCGCAAAACGATTAGGCGTACACTCCCTCTCGAGTGACATGCGCGAGCCGCGCGTCGAAACGTCCATCGAGTCGGTGCGAGCGGCCCTCAGCGAGTGGCTCGAGCGAGACGCGCCGACCGCGGCGACGAACGTCCCGACGCACATTCGAGTCCCGATCGAGGTCAGCCTGACCGTCGACGATCCGTTTCTCGCTTACCGTCGAGCACGTGACGAAACTCGCGACGGGGTGTTTCTCGAGACGACCGGCGGACAACCCGGCTGGGGATACTTCGGCGTCGATCCGGTCGATCGACTCACGGTCCATCCCGACGCACAGACGGTGACGCAGCCGACTGAGGGCGACTCGAGCGAGCCACATCAGGACGAGTCGGCCACGCTCGCCGCGCTCGAGGGACTCCTCGAGCCCGACACGCTCGTCCGTGGCGAATGTAGCGTGCCCTACCCCTGCGGAGCGATCGGGTGGCTCTCCTACGACATCGTCCGGGAACTCGAGTCGCTTCCCGAATCCGCGATCGACGATCGAGGATTGCCCAGACTTGAGGTCGGCGTCTACGACTGTCTCGCATCGTGGGAGGCCACGCCGGACCGAGACGGCTACGGGTCGGACGGGTCGGAGACGGCGCTCCGTGTTACGGCCTGTCCCCGACTCGAAATTGACGAGTTGGCCGTCCACGGGGAAGCCAGCGAACCGGTCTCGACGGCGACACTCGAGGAACTCTACGATCGAGGGCGAACGCGGGCACTCGCGTTCGCGAAACGAATACTCGAGGGCGAACCGTCGGTCGGTGAGCCCCCTGCGAGCACGCCGACGGCGACCTTCGAGAGCGAGTGCGGTCGCGAGGCGTTCGCCGAACGCGTCCGGCAGGTCAAATCGTCCATCCGCGACGGCGACACGTTTCAGGCGAACATCTCTCAGCGACTGGTCGCCCCCGCGGCCGTCCACCCCGTCGCGGCCTACGACGCCCTCAGAGCGGTGAACCCGGCACCATACTCCGGATTGCTCGAGCTTCGCTCGACCGACCTGGTGAGTGCCAGCCCGGAGTTGCTCCTCGAGCGCGATGGGTCGTTCGTCAGAACGGAGCCGATTGCGGGGACGCGAGCACGCGGGGAGACCCCCGAGGAAGACGCCGAACTCGAGGCTGAACTCCGCAGCGACGAGAAAGAACGCGCCGAGCACGCGATGTTGGTCGACCTCGAGCGAAACGACCTCGGAAAAGTCTGTGCGTACGGCTCCGTCGACGTCGAGGAGTACCGCCGGATCGATCGCTACTCGGCAGTCATGCACCTCGTCTCGGACGTCACCGGCGAGTTGCGCGACGACGAAACGCTGGCCGACGCCGTCGCCGCGGTGTTCCCCGGCGGGACCATCACCGGCGCGCCGAAGCCACGCACGATGGAGATTATCGACGAACTCGAGGCGACCCAACGAGGCCCATACACGGGGAGTATCGGTATCTTCGGCTTCGACGGCCGAGCGACGCTCAACATCGTTATCCGGACGCTGGTTCGTCACGGCGAGGAGTACCACCTGCGCGTGGGGGCCGGAATCGTTCACGACTCGGATCCCTCACTCGAGTACGACGAGACGCTCGCCAAGGCTCGCGCGCTGCTCTCGGCCGTCGACGACGCACTCGGCGACCGAGCCGCGATGGCCCTCGAGTCAGACGGTGGTGAGTCGCGTGAGTGACCACAGCACCCGGTTGCTCGTGATCGACAACTACGACTCGTTCGTCTACAATCTCGTCCAGTACGTCGGTGCCGTCGCCGACGAGATCGTAGTCCACCGGAACGACGAACTCACGCTAACCGACGTGGAGTCGATCGATCCGACCGGCATCGTCGTCTCACCGGGACCTGGGACGCCACAGGACGCGGGGATTTCGATTCCCTTGTTCGGCGAAACCGAGTATCCCATCCTCGGCGTCTGTCTGGGTCACCAGGCGCTGTGTGCAGCCGCTGGATCGACCGTCGGCCACGCCGACCGAGTCGTTCACGGCAAACCATCCACGATCAACCACGACGGCGAAGGAATTTTCCAGGGACTGCCCGCCGACGTCCAGGTCGGTCGCTATCACTCGCTGGCGGTCGAACGCGACGAACTTCCGGACGAACTCGTCGAAACGGCGCGAACGGCGGACGAGCGCGGCGTCGTGATGGCGGTTCGCCACCGCGAGAAACCACACGTCGGCGTTCAGTTCCATCCCGAGAGCATCCTCACGCGCCGTCGAGACGAGGGTGACGACGATATCTCACTCGAGGTCGGCAAGCGAATGATCGAGAACTTCTGCCGACTCGCGACGGAGGAACGACATGGCTGATCGAGACGACGAGGCGGGCAGTGAGGGAGTGCACGAACACGAGCGAGGGCACGAACACGAGCGAGGGCACGAACAAGAGCAAGAGCGAGAACGAGAGCGCGTCTACCACGTCGACGGCGACCTCGTCCCGGCAGACGAGGCCACGGTCAGCGTCGACGACCGCGGCTTTCGCTACGGCGACGGCGCGTTCGAGACCATGCGAGCCTACGGCGGTACGATTTTCGAGTGGGACGCACACCTCGCGCGCCTCGAGCGGACCTGCGACGCGCTGGCACTCGATCACGGGCTCACGGGGACCGACCTCCGGAGCAGAATCGACGAGACGCTCGAGGCGAACGGACTCGCAGACGCCTCCGTTCGGCTGTCGATCACTCGCGGCGTCCAACCGGGAAAACTCACCCCCGCCCCCGAAGTCGACCCGACGGTCGTCGTCTACGCCAGTCCGCTTCCGCGGGGCGGACTCGAGAGCACGTCGGTCTGGGACGGGCCAGCGACGGTGCAGACGGTCGAAACGCGAGCCGTACCTGACGCGTCGATTCCGGCCGCGGCGAAGACGCACAACTACCTCACCGGCATCCTCGCTCGAGTGGAGCTCCGGTCCGACCGTGACGGCGAAACCGACGTCGCCGACGAAGCGCTCGTCCGCGATCTCGAGGGGTACGTCACGGAAGGGACGACGAGTACCCTCTTTTTCGTCCGCGACGGCGTCCTCCACACGCCGAGTACGGAGCGAGACGTCCTGCCCGGCATCACTCGACGTATCGTCCTCGAGTTAGCGACCGAGGAGGGACTTGCGGTTCGAGAAGGGGCCTACGAAGTCGACACTGTCCGCGACGCCGACGAAGCGTTTTTGACGAATCGAACGTGGGAACTCAGACCGATCGCGACGCTCGACGGACACGATATCGGCAGTGGGCCGATCACGGACCTGCTCTCGAGGCGATACGACGAGCGCGTCGAGCGGGTGTGTTATGGCGATTCGGCCGAGAAGTGAGCGGCGGACAGTTCCCGTTGGTGAACTCGAGTGTTACTCAGTCGTCGGACTCGAGTGCAGTCGCCTCCGGTTCGTTCGACGTATTCGGGGCGGTGAGGAGTTCGCGCTCGGTGCCCGGGAGCTCGAGAAGGAATTCGGAGCCGAATGCCGACGCCGGCGTCTGAAAGCCCCTCGGAACGCGGTCTCGGGTCTCACCAGCTCCCTCGAGCAACCGCGTGGCAGCGCTGACGGCCGCCGTCGTCGTGAGCGCGTAGGGATTCGGCGTCCGAACTCGCGCACTCGCTCGCTCGCCCGTGGCCTCGTCGACCGCCTCTCCCCAGACGGTCGCCGTGTCAGTCGCGAGTTCGCGTTGACTCGGTCCGTCAACGGTGGCATCGACCAGTTGCTCGAGCGCGTCCTTGACCGGTCGTCGCTCGAGGAGCCACCCCAGCGAATCGACGGCCGCCATTCCGTGGGGAGCAACACTGGGCACGGACGCGTACACTTCGATCGAGGGAATTCCCGTGGTGTGTGCCGCGGTGACGACGTCTGGCCAGGGAACCGTTACGGTATGTTCCGGCCCGTCACCGAAATCGATCTCGCGCGTGTCGAACGCGAGTGGCACCTCGAGTAGCCGGTCGTTTCGACGGACGACGCCGCTCGTGCCGAGTTGGTCGACGAACGTCCGGGCCGTTCCGCGAGAGAGCGGCCCGTTCCCCTTCACGCCGAGTGTGAGGGTGCTCGCCGAGGGCACCTGTTCGTGGAGGAACGCCGCCAGACAGTCCGAGGGCACGACCTCGAAGCCGACGCCGGGGAGCAACGTGACGCCCGCATCTTTGGCCGCCTCGTCCCGATGGCGCAGTCGTTCGAAGACCTGAAACTCGCCCGTGATGTCGAGATAGTCGGTTCCCGTCTCGAGACAGGCGTCGACGAGCGGTTCGGCCGTTTTCACGAACGGGCCTGCACAGTTCAACACGGCGTCGAACGCTTCGATGTTGGAGGCGACGTCACCGTCGAGGTCGAAGACGCGTTTCTCGACGCCGAGGTCGGTCGCCTGTCGAGTCAGTTTGCGGTCGTCGCGCCCGGCGAGAACCGGCGTCCCTCCTCGAGAGACGGCTTCACGCGCGATTAGTCGGCCGGTATAGCCGTACGAGCCGTAGACGAGGAGGGAGTTCATAGACGATGATTGGTGACTCGAGGTGTTAAAATTGCGTCAGACACTCGACGGGTGAGCGTGAGGAGAACGTCCACGCGTCGACGCGCCACGCGACGACGGACATCGCAACGTTCAGGGGCGGTGACCCAAAACGACGCGCCAATGGACGGCGCAATCGTCGCACTCGAGGACATTCCAGCGGATTCGACGGTTCTCTTTCGCGTGACGGACGGCGAGGACGAACGAGAAGCGATCCTTGTGACGAACGGTGATGCGGGCGACGGCGACGGAGACGGCGAAACCGACGGACACAGCGAGGACGGCAGGGGCGGCGAGAACGACGGGAACAGCGCAGACGATAGTCGAGCAGAACCACATGTCACCTGCTGGCTAAACTACTGTCAACACCTGACCCACATCAAAATCGACAAAGGATCGGGTGCACCGATACGAGACGGAGAGTTGATTTGTGCGAACCACGGCGCGTACTTCGATAGTCACTCCGGTGAGTGTACGTACGGTCCCTGCGAGGGGGCGTACCTCACCGAACTCGAGGTTACGGTCGCTGACGGTGTGGTTTATTTTTCCGATGGAGCGTACGAGTTCGTCGGCCACGGGCCGATCGACGACGATGACGACCTCACGTCGACGTCGAACGTCAAAATGTGAGATTCCGGAGCGCAGCGGGAAAGACCATGTCCCGTTCCTGATCGTACTCGAGCAAGCCGGAATCGACGAGTCTCGGGAGGTGATCATGATACAGGGAGATGTAGACTTCGTGGACGCGTTCGGCCGAAATGCTCGAGACGGGTTTGCCCGTTTCACGAACGGCGACCTCCTCGGCGGCGTCCGGTAGCGTAATCGGTTCACCGAACGTCCGCATGACGTCGACGAGTAGCCGTCGGCGTTGTTCAGCGAGGAGACGAAACACCTCGTCGACAGTCGTCGCCGTCGTCTCGCATGTCTCGAGGGTGTCGAGGATCGTCAGCGCGAACTCGACACAGTCACTCTCGGAATGGGACGTAGCAGTCATACATGTTCTCCGTCGGACCGCTCGAGGCAGGCGGATACCCGATGAAGGGTCGATAGTGGGTGTCAGCGTGACGGTTAGGGGAATCCACACCCGTTCTGCAGTCGAGGGTTCGTACCGATTTCTCGGCGTCGCACTAAATATTAGTACCGAATCCGTTTCAGGTTGTCATCGGCCGTTGATCTGTTCTTCGCCGTGACGTGTTACTCGATCGTGAACGCCGGTTCGGAAATGGACTCACTCTTGCAACTGGGGCAACGCGACGGAACGTTCAACAGGTCGTCGAACGAGTCGAACCCACACTCACGACACGTCGGCGGCGCGACGAGGAATTGTTCGTCGGTTTCGTCGCCGTCGATCGAACGGGAGACGTGCTCGGCGTGACGGAGGACCGACTCGGGTGTCAAGTCCAATTTCACGGCCAGTTCACTCGGCGTCGCGGGCTCCGCTCTCAGCGCACCGGCCAATCGCTGTCGCGTCGTTTCGTCGGCCTCACGCATACCACGAGCAAACGGCCGGCGGGCATTTACGTCTCTTGCTTTGTAAGGCTCGCTGGCGTACTCACCGTTGAAAGGACAAACCACTTACCGTACCCAGCAGAATACTCGGGCTATGAAAGCCGTCGTCCTCGCCGGCGGGTACGCAACGCGGATGTGGCCGATTACGAAACACCGGCCGAAGATGTTCCTCCCCATCGGCGAATCGACCGTCATCGACCGTATCTTCGCCGAACTCGAGGCGGACGAGCGAATCGATGAAGTGTACGTCAGCACCAACGAGCGTTTCGCCGCCGACTTCGAAGCACACCTGGCCTCGAGCGAATTCGAGAAACCGACGCTCTCGATCGAACAGACGGACGAAGAAGACGACAAGTTCGGCGTCGTCGGTGCACTCGCCCAGCTTATCGAGCGAGAGGAGGTCGACGACGACCTGCTCGTCATCGCTGGCGACAATCTGATCAGTTTCGACGTCTCCGACTTTCTGGATTACTTCGAGAGCGTCGGCTCGCCGACGCTGGCCGCCTACGACGTCGGCTCGCGCGAAAAAGCGAAATCCTACGGCCTCGTCGAACTCGAGGACGACCGCGTCGTGGACTTTCAGGAAAAGCCCGAGACGCCAAAGAGCACGCTGGTCTCGATCGCCTGCTACGCGTTTCCCCGCGACTCGCTCTCGCTGCTGTCGACGTACCTCGAGGAGGGAAACAATCCGGACGAACCCGGCTGGTTCGTTCAATGGCTGCAAAATCGCGAACCGACGTACGCCTACACGTTCGAAGGTGCCTGGTTCGACATCGGCACTCCCGAAAGCTACCTCGACGCCGTCGCCTGGCACTTAGACGGCGACTCGCTGATCGCCGATTCGGCCTCTCTCGAGAACGTCTCGGTCGGCGACAACGTACACGTGATGGCCGACGTTACTCTCGAGAACACGACGCTCGAGCACGCCGTAATTTTCCCGTCGGCGACGGTCCAAAACGGTGACATCCGCCGGTCGATCATCGACGAGGGAACCCACCTCGAGGATTTAGACCTCGCAGGCGCACTCATCGGTGCCCACACGACGATCACGAACGGCTCGCCGTAGTAGTCGGAACGCAGACATTTCGCTGACCTCTCGTTTTACGGATTTGCTGAAGAACCGGGATCCGTGCCAGAGAGCGGTGACGAGACGTAGTGTGGCGATACAGCTATACGTCTCCCGTGTGACGTGTTAGGAAGAGAGCATGAGCGAGGCGGTTCAGGATATCCTCGATCAGTACGCAACTACCAGTTCGGGCGAGGAACGCGCGACAGAGTTTCGTGAGTACCGCCGGTGGACGGGCGACGAACCGCGACTCCTGGTAGCCGAGGTCGCCGCCTCGACGACTGGTCAACAATTCATCAGCGGTGTCAAGCCTGCCGTCGAACGATTCCAAGCGACGTTCGTCGAGACCGATCGCGTCGATTCGTTCGATTCGCTCGCCGCACTCGAAATCGACGACGAGGACCTCCGTGAGGTGTTCACCGTCCGTCGAAATCGAACCGTGTTGCTCGAGGCCGCACGCGTACTCGCCGAACGCCCCGAGGAGGGCGACCTCGAATCGCTAGTCGGCTGGGCCAGTTCCGCGGATCACTATCGCTACGATTCGGACCCGATCGGCTCGATTTCCGGTGTCGGCCCCTCGAGCTTTCAGTACCTCCGCCAACTCGCCGGCGTCGAGACGATCAGGCCGACATCGACGGTCACCACGTTGATTGAATCGGTGATTGCCGAACTCGACTCCGCACCCCTCGATACGTCGACGACCGCCCGAACGATCGCTTCGGGCGAGTGGCTGTCATTCGTCTCGTCGTATTCGCCCCTCGAGATCGACCGGTTGGCGTGGTGTGCATTTACCGACGAGGAGACGAAGCGAGCCACCGCAGCCGTCCACGAAACGACAGAGAAACCGGAGTGAGTCGCGCTGCGGTGGCGTCGTCCGCTCGTGTCGAGATAGAGCGGTCGATCAGAGGTAGTCCTCGGCCGCCATCGCGTACTCGAGTCTAACGAGTCGACCATCCACGTCACTGTCTTCGACTTCGACTTCGTCTCCGCTCTGTTCTGCGTGGATTTCGGATTCGAGTCGTTCGCTGTCCGCGTACTCCTCGTCTGCGTACAAGACGGCGAGATCGACGTCCGCCTCCTCGCCGTCGACCGATGCGACCGAGGCGTCCGCGACTGGGGAACTGTCGGGTTCGTCCTCGAGGGACGAATCGGCGTATCCGGTTATCGTCGTGTGCGTCCCCGCCTCAATTTCGTCGGTTATCCGCGCGAAATCGTCGCTCGTGTCGACGAAGCGCGCTTCGTCGCCGTTGTACGTATCGATCGCGAGTTCGAGTACCTCGCGACTCGCGTCGTCTGGCGAAGCGGCCCCCAGCATGGCAACGAGGAACGTTCCGTTGGACGCGAACATCGTCTCGCGGTCTTCGTCGAACGCGACGTCGAACCCCTCGTAGCCCGATTCAGACGTTGCATCCAGCGCCTCGAAGATATCAGCGGCATCGAACGATCCGGCCAAAATCTCGAGAGGGGCGATGGAAACGAACGATTCGACATCGTCTGCGTCGAGTTCGTCGTGGAACGTTCCCTCGAGTATCTCCCGAAGTTCATCCTCGCCGTAGGGGTCGTCCCCGGCTAGAAGCGTCTCGATGTCGATCGCCGTTACCGTTATGTTCGGTTCGTCGAGCGTTTCCGGATCGAACGTCCACTCCCTGTAATCGAGCGATTCGTCGGTGTGGGTGCCGACGACGGGGAGATCGCTACAGCCCGCGAGTGCCGCCATCGTTGCACTCCCAATTACTCTCGTTCCCATCCCCAACACGTCGCGTCTCGAGTTCATTCACTCGAAAATAGTTACTATTCGTATATATTCATTTTGATTGAATGTGTCTGAAGGAGATCGGTAACGCACGAAAAACACCAACTGCCGAGTTGGTACACTGGCGCTCGTCTTCGATTACATCGGCATCCGCTGTAGTTGCTCGAGACCCTGTTCTGCGTCTCGTTTCGTCTGTTCCAGCGGATCGACGATCTCGCCGGGCAGATCCATTCGATCCGCGAGCGTCAACAGCGTCTCGAGTTTCGTGATCTCGAGGCGTTCGATCGCCCGTCCGAGTTCCGCATCCGTGAGATCGCCTAGAATGGGGTCCATAAGGTCCTCGACGATCGCCTCGCGTTCGCTTCGCAAGCCGTCGAGCGACGAACTCTCGACGGGGCCGGGTTCCGCCTGTAGCCCCTCGAAAATCGGCTCGAGTCTGGCGATCTGGTCGGTCGTCGTCTCGCTGTGGGCAGCGTAGTACTCCTCGAGGTCCTCGTCGGTGGCTGACTCGGCGAGTTGTGCCTGTAGCTCCTCGAGTTCGCGTTCGATGTGATACAGTTCGCGCAACTCGTGAACGAAGAGGTCGCGTTCTGACTCGATCATGCAGGCGGTGTCCTCACCGCCACACGGCATAGCGATTCGGCCGTCGCATGAAACGTCCAAGCGGTCGACGCGTTCGTCCCACCGTGTCCCGTTCGGGTGGTTCACGCTGTTCACCACCACTCACGCAACAATCTGTCTGGCGAGAGCATCGCTCTCGCTGACCTTCGCTCACTCCGTTTGCGAAGAGACCAAAAAACCGCTCGGTCGCGTCGCTCACTCGCGGACGATAACGTTCAGCGTGGGTCTCACTCGAGCACCGTCGTCCTCACTCGAGTCGCGCGTCAGTAATCTGTAACCGTCCGCGCGTTCCATCCCACTCGGTCTCGTACTCGAGGTCGATTCGACGCGCCATGTGCGGGCCATCCAGAACCAGCGTTTCGAATTCGCCCCCTTCACCCAGAATATGGACGCCGTACTCCTCGTTCAGGGCTTCGAGTGCTTCGATCGCGTCGTGGTCGAGCGTTCTGCCGAGCCACGACTCGTCGAGCCCGTGGGCTGCGACCTGGATGATCGCGATTTCGAAGCCAGCCTCGAGCATCGCGTCGACGAGGTCGCGCGGATCTTCCTGCCAGAGTGGAGCGAACAGCTCGCAGCCGAGCCTGTCACACATCGCTTCGATCCGGCTCGTCTGGTACTCGCTCTCGACGGCACCGGCCGTAACCCCAGCGATCCCCCCCTCGAGTTCCCGATCGAGGTCGACGAGTGCGGCCTCAAGTGGCTCGAGTTCCGCATCACCCTGCGCGCTCGAATCGACCGTCCCCTCGGCCTCGAAATCGGAAGGTTCGACATCGATCAGGGGAATTCCGGTGCTGTCAGCCGCCAACGAGGCGAGATCCGTGGCCGGTACGTGATACATGTAGGAGTCACCCGACGGGTGAACGGTGACCAGGTGTGAGACGTCGAGTCCCTCCTCGAGTGCCCGATGGAGCGCCCACGAGGAGTCTTTTCCGCCGGAAAAGAGGCTGATCCACGTCCCGTCTGCGTCGCTCATATACACTCGCTGGGCACACACGAGTAAAGGGATGACGAGTCGGCCTGCCTCTCACTCAGATCTGTCGGTGTCGTCGTCCGGCTCGGAAGGCTGGTCCGGTCCAGATCCGTAGCGGTGGGAGACGTCGGTGTCGTCCGAATTCTCCGCACGGGGTGAGTCGTGGTTACTCGAAGGGCCGCCGTCGGTGAGTCCGGAGGGTGCGTCGGCGTCCCCAGCCACCTCAGTGTTCGGTGCTGTCGATCTTGTGCTTGCTGACCGTTCGGATTCGCTCTCGTCTCGAGTCGTACTGATTGACGAAGCCGCTTTCGCCCCGAGGAGACTGACGACGATGGCGAGGACGACGAACACCACCAGCCGTTCACTGGCCGTCACGACGAAACTTTCACTCGAGACCGCGCCGAGTTCGTACGCCGGCACCTCGAGCGGACCGATGACGCCCTGTTGCTCGAGGAAGTACGCTGAAAACCCGCGGATGACGAGTCCGACGGAGACGACGATAAACGGTAAGTTGAGAAACGACGTGCGAATCGGTTCGTCACTGATGGCCTCGTCGAGCAATCGACCGACGCTCGCCGTCAGCGCGGCCATCGCCAGCCACATGACGCTGTCGAACGCGAACTGGGCGGTTGGCGTCAAAATACCTGCTGGATCGTCGAGGTTCGAAACTCCCAGCATCCCCGCGAAGACCCCCACGAGCGTCAATCCGGCGGCGACGACGTAGGTGACGACCGAGACCTGTCCCGAGTACAGCGCCTCTCGAGCCTGATGGGTTGCACGCGTGATCAGATCGTCGACGTTGAATCCCTTGTACAGGAGAAAGACGCCGATAACGGTCGTGATGGCCGCTGCTCCCTCCGCCGGACCGAATACCGTCGCGAGTATCGGAAACACCAACAACGTGAGCCCGATCGGGACGAGCACGGTCTGTCGAAGCTCCTCGTCGGCGAGGAACTGCTTGAGCAGGTAGTACGTCGATTCGATGTCGCGAGCCTGTCGAACGACGACGCGGTCGACCGAGTCGACCTGTACGCGACTCTCGACGATCGGAACCAATCGCTCGTCCTCCGCACTGTCGATAACGACGACGGCCGAGTCGGGATCGTGGGTGGCGACGAGTTCGTCGATCTGGGAGGCGACGGATCGGTCTGCAGAGACCATCGACTCCCGGTCTCCCGAGACGACGGCGGCGACGACCGACTCGTTCTCGTCGCGTAAGTTCTGGGCGACGCGTAACGTCTCGAGCAAGGAGTTGACTCCGGAGTCCTCCGGATCCGCGAGTCCGACGTCGGTTACGAGCGCGCGGATCGCTTCCCAACCGACGATCGGCGACCGCAGCCCGGTCCTGCGGCCAACGTCGTCGGTTCGATCGAGACAGACGACCAGCGTAGTCACGGTAGTCGATGCATTCTGTGCGACGATAAAACCACTTACTCGTTCGGTTGACTAACGGGCGAAACGGCGGTTAGAGTCGGAGTCGGAACGTTCGATCGTCTGTGAGGCCAGCAATACCGGCTCCGAAGGCGTAGGCTACCTGCTGTGCACCGGTGCCGAGACGAGCCATCAACGGTCGTTCGGGCTCGAACTCTTCGATCGAAACCTCGGGTCTGTCGAGTCGCTCCGCCAGTTCGTCCTCGAGGTCCCGACGCGTGCCGATCGTATCGACGAGCCCCATCTCGTGGGCCTCCTCGCCGAGGTAGATGCGAGCCTCCGTCTCGCGGACAAACTCCTCGTCTAAGTCGCGGCCGTCGCTCACTCGATCGACGAACGTCTCGTAGTAGTCGTCGATCAGCGTCTGGAGGTACTCGCGTTCGTCTTCCTCGAGTTCTTTGAGCGGCGTGCCGGCGTCTTTGTACTCACCGGCTGCGAATCGCTCGTAGGAGAGACCGACCTTTTCGGCGAGGTCGCTCGCGTTGACTCGAGAGCCGATGACGCCGATCGAGCCGACGATAGAGCCGTCGCGCGCCCAGAGTTCGTCGCAGCCACTCGCGATCCAGTAGCCGCCACTGGCACAGACGTCGGTCGTGTAGGCGATAGTCGGCCCGTCGAATCGCTCGGCTGCGAGTCGAATATCGTCGCTCGGAACGACTTCGCCGCCGGGCGTATTCAGCTTCACGAGCAACGCGTCTACGCTCCCGTCCTCGTCGGCACGGTCGATCTGCTCGACGATATCGTCCGCCGGCGTCGACTGTGGGCCCGTCGGCATGCGTCCACCCCCGCCGTCTCGAGAAATCGGACCGTCGACGGCGACTTCGGCGACGTCGTACCCCGGAAACAGCGTTTGGGCGATGTTACTCGCAATTCGCAGCCCGAAGACGAGGGTGACGAGCACGAGGAGCACGCCCAGGAGCTCCGTAAGTGTCGCCGGATAGACGACGAAGAGCGCGATTCCAACCGCAGCGAACACTGCTGCGCCGATTCCGACGATTGCCAGTCGACCAAGCCCTTCAGCACTAACCATTTCGCACACCTCGAGTCATACATTATCGTCCATCTGGCACCCGTTAAGCACTGGTGGTTCCGGAATTACCTCTTTTTCCGTCGGCTCGAAAACGTCCGCCAACACTCGAGGCCGACGACCCTCGAGTCTCCTGACGCAGTGTCCCTGCGTTAGTTGGTTATACGTTTGCTGTCCGTCGTTGACGGGGCAACCGCGACCCGTCTGCAGTCACACCGGTACACAGCTCCGGTAGTCCGTATCAGTCGTCGAGTTGGTGAGATGCCTGTGTAATTCCCTGCGATGTCGGGGACGGCGGCTCCGCCTCGTCGTCGTCTCGAACGAGCGGTTCTATTTGGGGGAGTTCGTTCGACCGTGAGCGTTCACGGTCGTTCTCGTCCTCGACGACCGGTTCCGGGTCTGATCGACTCTCTCGGAACGCGCGGAGCAAGTTCAGTCCGTCCTGGAAGAACGGAGCCGGGTCGTCGGCAACGGCGTAATCGAATCTCGGCTCCCGGACGAGCGAGGCGGCGACGTCGACGAGTGTCGACGGAAGCGACGGCCGTTCGACCATCGGATACTCCTCCGTCAACACGCTGTGGACGTGACTGAGTTCGCCGCGGAGTAAGTGCCCACCAATCCCGACCTCGTAGCTCGCGTCGTCCTCGATCGGTTCGCCGAGTGCTTGCTGCCAGTAGTAGTACGGAAAGTCAGCACCTGCACGGACTGAAAACGGCAACGACGACCAGAAGCGCGGATTGATCTCCATCAGCTTGTACTCCTCGTCAGATTCATCGCGGAGGAACTCGACCATCGCGAGGCCGTGCCACTCGAGTTCGTCGAGGATGGCTCTACCAGCGTCCTCTAAGTCTTGATCGTAGACAGTTTCGCGGTAGGCGCTCGGACCGCCACAGTACTTCCACCCGCGACGTTGGCAGTGCTGGAACGTCGCGACCGGCTTGCCCTCGTCGTAGAGTGCGAAGAAGGCAAACTCCCGCGAGTCGTCGATTCGTTCCTGTACGAGTGGCATGTGGCCGCGTTCCTCGACGAGTGCCTGTGGATCCGGCGGTGCGCCCGGTATCTGGTACTCCGTGGAACCGATCGACTCGACGTCGGTGTTGGAACCGAGGTACGCCGGTGCGGCGACCGTATATCGCGGCTTGACGATCGTTTCTTGCTCCCAATCGTCCCACTGGTCGAACACCGCGGTTTCGGGCACTGCAACGCCCGCCGCATCGGCCGCAGCGAACAGTTCGACGCGGTCCTGGACTCGCCGGAGCGTCTCGAAATCGGGCCAGTTCGTCTCGACGACCTCGGCGAATGCGTCCTTGCGGTTCGCGAGGACGTACACGTCCTCCTCGCGAACCGGGATGATCGTTCGAACGTCCGGTCTGTTCGCGAGCTCGAGCAGTGCGTCGCCGTAGGCGTGCAAGTCCGCTCTCGGATCGGGTACGCGCACGAAGTCGTCACAGTACGTCGAGGACGCTGCTGGCGTCTCCGCCGTCTCCGAAGCGACGACTGTCGGAATCCCTCGCGGGCGAAGCGATCGTAAACAGGCGACGGTACTCGGGGCGCCGATGCCGGGAACGAGGACACCTGCGTCAGTTTCGTGTCGGTGCATGTCTAGTGAGTTCGTGTCGACTGTCATGGGTATGCGGTGGATACTTTGGTTCAGGCGGTCAGTTCCGGGGGTGACGCTGGTCGACCGCGTCGGCGTGATCGAGTGGGGCCCGTTCGATTGGCGATTCAGCGTACGCTCGACAGTGGTGGATGAGCCCCTCCTCGAGTTCGAAGATATGGACGAATGGCGTGTCGAACGACGTTTCGTCGATAGTCCCGACGTACGCACCCTCGACGACCACGGTCTCACCGGCGTCGATGACCCGTTCTGGGAGCGCCTGGAGGTGGTCCGTTGTCTCGCGAGCTGACGACACGATACGTTCGATCACGGCGTCGATCCCGTTATAGGTTGCCTCGGTTCGGTCACCGGTCGTTACTATCTCCCAGCTGATGTCTCTGTGGAGCGTTTCAGCTAACTCGTCGTCTTCATCGAGACTCGTAACTGCGATGTTGAATTCACCGTAGAACTCGATGAGTACTTCCTGATTTGTCGCCTCCACAGCCGATGCAGGTCTGTTCTCTCCCATCGTCATGATGTATCACACAGAATACGAGTGCGTACAAAACGGCTCACTTCGTTCACACGAAGTGAAAAGACAGTCGCAAATGGCAGTAGAACAGAACTGATACTCGATATTGTTCGAGTATACTGCGTGTTAACCGGTCCGTCGTTCAGGAGTCATCGGTCCGACTCAACGGTGGAGGGTGGACGAAGTGAAACCGTGTCGTGTCGAGTAACAGTCGCAGATCAAAACTCGCCGAAAATAGGCAATATCGCCAGCACTACCGGTAGACGAACCTGACTTAGAGTAGCCCCGTCTTCTGAAGTTTCATCAGGTCTTCGGTGTCGAGGGTTTCGCCCTCCTTGAACTTCTGGTAGATTTCCTCGGCTTCCTCCTTGGCCTCTTCTTTCTTCTTGTCGCGCTCGGACTTGCGCTCTTGCTCTTCTTCCTTGTCCAGTTCGCGCAGGCGCTTTTGGACGCGGACGAAGTCCTCGTGGTGCTGGTCGGCGGCCTCCTGGGCCTCGACGAAGGACTCGTGCATATCGTCTGCTTCGTCACGAATGTCGTCGGCTTCGCGGTAGGCCTCGATCATCTGATTGTGATGTTCCTGGGCCTTGTCCGCGAGTTCCGTCACCTTCTGGTGGTGTTGGGACGCTTCCGAGCGGACCTCTTCAGCCTCCTCGACGAGCTCCTCGAGATCCTCGTTCTGATCGAGTTTTCCCTTGCGCTCTTCGTACTCCTCGCGCTTGTCCTCGATCTTCTCGATGAGTTCTTTCTCCTCTTCGCTCGAGAGGACCTCCGTCTGCTGTTTGAACTCGAGTTGCTCGATCTCTTCTTTGAGCTCCTCTAAATCCTTGCCCTCGTCGAGTTCCATGTCCGATTTGAGGTCCTCGACCTTGTCGAAGAGTTCGTTGGCTTCGGCGTTGAGCTCGTTACGGCTGTCCTTGTGCTCCTGGACTTGCTCGTTGAGCTCGTCGCGTTTTTCGCGGTGTTCTTGGGCCTCGTCGACCTTTTCGCGTGTCTCGGCGTTCAGGTCGTCTCGGTTGGACGCTCGTTCGGAGGCCATCTGGTTGAGATCGTTTCGTCGATCTCGGAGCTGGCCGGCCATTTTGATGAGCTGTCCTTTCGATTTGTTTTCGAGGTCGTCTTCTGTCAGTTCGATGTTTTTCGATTCGTCTACCATGTGTTACTCAATCCTCTGTGCCATACCCGCACCGGAAAACGCGGTCGACTGTCTCGAGTGTGACCCGTACCCGTCGCTCGGAGTAGCGTGTCGTCGGATAAGACGAGCGACCGTTTAGCGTTCGCTCAGGATCTGCGAAACCTCGGTGAATAAGATTTCCTGTCATCGATCGTCGAGCGATACGCGCCCCGGTGGCGTTCTGGTAACTGTACGTACTGTCGCTTCCAATTTAAATGTACCGGTCGGCAAAGACCGGAAAACCGCGAGCAGGAGCCGCCTCGAGCTATGTTGGACGTTGTCATGGGCAACCGAGGCCTTATAAATGGTAGCGGTTCGAGACCGATCGGTCGTCGTCGTGTAGAGTAAGTTGCACCTCTGTGGCATTTCGTGGCACATCGGCCGTTCCAGCGGATGCCGTCTCGAGTGGGCCGACGGAGACGGTCGTCTCTCCCTCGTTTTCGCCCGCCGCCCACCGAACGGTCACCGCTCGCTCGGCGTGCGTGTCGTTACAGAGCACGATTCCGACTGGCCCCGGTGATGGAGGCGACTCGAGGACGGCCTGGACGGGTTCGAACGAGTGAGACAGTGCCCGATAGGCGGGCTTTTCCTCGCCGTCGTTGCGCACGACGCCGAGCCCACCGCCGGAGCCGAGATCCCGAATCGGCGGGCCAACCAGCGTCTTCGATTCGTGGCGGCGAAGCGCCTCCACGACTGTCTTCACCGTTCGGGCCTGCTGTCGCTCCAGTGTGCCCTCCCCGTCGTCTGCACCGAATCGGCAGTCGAGCACGGCCGACTCGAGCGTCGATACCGTGTCCGGGTCCACGTCCTCGTCAGTGAGCGTCCCCACGTCGATTCCGGCAACCGTCTCTCCCAGCGACGGGTTCGACTCGAGGAGCCACTCGATGTCCTCGGCAGCGAGATACTCCCACCCGAGTGCCAACTGCGTCGCGTCGGGGTCCGTCCCGGGCGGGCCCGCACGCGAGATGACCGGATACTCCTCCGGAAGTGCCGTTGCAATCGTCTCTGCGACCGAGTCGACTCGCTCGTCTGCTGGGCTCACACGCCACGCACGGAAGCGAAAGCGAAGCTTCGAGAGGAAGCCGCTCTCGTAGGGCCCGTCGTATCGCTGGCTGCGTTCTGTTGTGACGCCGTACAACGAGGCGCTCGGATGGTGAGACGCCCGTCGCTCGAGCGACGAGCGGAGCGTAGCAGTTCCGTCTGCAGCCCCGTCGCTTTTCGCGTTCGGTTCCCCCTCCGAGTTCGTCACAGCAAATCCGTCCGCCGACAGCGCGTGCCAGAGGAGAACCCCGGCTTCGTCACACGCGTCGTAGAGCGCCTCCGGTGGCGCGTTCGCCCCCACGCGAACGACATTCGCATTCGCGGCCACAGCGCGTTCGATGTCCGCAACTGGATCGCCACTGGGGTGCCACCGAAATCCGCGAAGGCGAACTGGTCGGCCGTTGACCAGCACCTCCTCGCCGTCGCGCGTGACCGAGCAGAATCCGACAGTCTGGGTCACGGAATCAGCGCCGAGTTTCGCTTGCACCGTATACTGATGCTGTGGGCCGTAGCCCTGTGGCCACCACAACGACGGCTCCCTCACCTCGAGCGAATCGCGCACGACGACTCGCTCGCCCGCGTCCGCCTGTACTGCGAGCCGTTGCATGGCCGCACTCCCCCGAAACCCCTCCGGGCGCAACGAGAGCGTGATCGCGTCGTCGATCGCCCGACCGGCGTCGATCTCGAGTTCCACGTCGATGATGCCGCCGTCGTCAGTCAATCGCGGGCGTACCTCGAGTCGGCGCAAAAAGGTCTGGGGCCGGGCCTCGACGTTGACGGACCACTGGGTCCCCGGCGGTTGTCGGGCGCGAACGGACGTGTTCGCCTCGCCGATCTCCTCCGTCCCGGTCGACTCTGGATCACGGGTGGACCCATCGGACTCACAGACGACGATCAGTTCCGACTCCGTCTCCGGATCGAACTCGAGGGAGAGCGGTCCGGCGAACGGTTCGTACTCGCCGCGATTCGACCCGCCGAGCCAGAGTTCGATTCGAGGGGCGTCGCCCTCGAGCGTAGCCAATGCACGCTCCGTTTCGGTTCGACGGAGGTCCTCGAGGGTCGTTCGGTAGGCGAGCGCGCCGGAGTCAGCCGTTGAGGGCTCGAGATCACCGACCTCCGAGATCGGCCGCCACGTTCGCACCGTCGGTGGCCCCTCGTCCTGATCTGTGAGGTAACCACCAGTCCACTTGTCATCCATTGAACCCGTCACTGAACGCGAGGGAAAAAGCTGTTCCGACGCGTATCGACGGTATCGTGGTTGAAAACAACTCCGGAGAATAGCGCAATGTCGAACATGATCCACTTCTAACCTGTTGGAGAGTGTCCCTCGAACGGTGTGAGGTCGAACTCGAGGTGGAGAGGCGAGGCGAGCACGTCGACGATGGGTTTCGTCGAAAGAGCGCCACGTCCAATAACAATACCTTTCAGCACTATCCCCGTTTTGTCGCCCATGTTCTACGAGCAACGGATGCAAGCCCCGGAGTCGCCCGCCGGGCTCCGCGAGGAATACCTCGAGGACCTCCGATCGATCGTCAACCAACACGGCGTCGAGACCGTCGTCGAAGCAACCGACGTCGACGAGAACGCCGCCGACGCCATTCATGACGGCGACGACCCCGACTTGCTCCTCTCGGACGTCGCCCAGATCCACTCGCTCGAGCCGGACGAACCCGCCCCTGACGAACTCGTGACCATCGCGTGCGAGCACCTGTTGTTGGGAATGTCGACGGCCGTTCTCGACGTCGACGCCATCGAGAGCGAACTCGCACTCGAACTCGACGCGAAGGAGATCCAGCAGAAACTCGAGCAGCGTTCGCCGATGACGCTCGAGGAGTTCGTTCACATCCAGTACGTGATCGTCGACGGCGCACCGTAACGGAACAGACGTCCGGAATCGCCGTATTTTCTCTCACGTTTGGAAATTCCTGTCTCGAGCGGCGAAATTATGTGCGTGTAGTCACGAGGTTTCGCATGGACGTTGCAATTCTCGGCTGTGGCCACGTCGGTCTCGAACTCGGCCGGCAACTCACCGAACGCGGACACGACGTCGTCGGCGTCCGTCGATCCGACGAAGGCGTGAGCCTGATCGACGATGCCGGCTTCGAGGCTGTGCAGGCGGACGTGACCGACGCCGCACAACTCGAGGCCGTGGCTGACGTCGACGCCATCGTCTTCGCCGCCAGCAGTGGCGGGCGCGGCGCGGAGGCAGCGCGAGACGTCTACGTGAACGGCCTCGAGACGGTGATCGAACACTTCGGCAATCGGACCCACTCGCCTGATCGACTGGTGTACACCTCCTCGACCGGCGTACACGGCGATCACGACGGCGAGTGGGTCGGTTCGGAGACGCCGATCGATCCGACCACCGAGAAGACCGAGGTGCTCGCGGCGGCCGAGCGAATCGCCCTCGAGTATCCGCCCGAGTACGGCTTCGAGGGAACCGTCGCTCGATTTGCGGGCCTCTACGGGCCCGAACGCTACCGTCTCGAGCGATATCTGGAGGGGCCGGTGACCGAGGGCTATCTGAACATGGTCCACCGAGACGACGCGGCCGGAGCCGTTCGCTTTCTGCTCGAGGAAGACCGTGCGCGAGGCGAGGTCGTCCAGGTCGTCGACGACGAACCGGCCCACAAGTGGGAGTTCGCAGATTGGCTGGCCGAGCGCTGCGGACTCGAGCACCCGCCAAAACAGACGAAAGCCGAGCGACTCGAGGAGTCGGACATTTCGGCCGCTGGCGAGCGTCGGATTCTGACCAGCAAACGCTGTTCGAACGAGAAATTACGCGAGTTGGGTTACGAGTTCGTGTACCCAACGTACCGAGAGGGGTACTGTGATGCGATCGATACCTACCGTGAGGAGAGGGACTGACGAAGCGAAATAGTCAGTGATAGCGAGTTTTCATTATCGGGGGGTAATTTCTTGGGGGTGCGTTTTGATAGTGAGGTAATGAGCGATTGGAGTGGATCGGTCAGCAACGCATTTTTCGAGGGGGGTGCGTTGCTCACGGATCAGGCCGAAGAGTGGCTCACATCGCTCGAGCCACTCGTCTTGTCCTTGCTCGTCGTCGTTTTCGTGGGTCTCGTTTTGGGTGGATGGTGGCTCGTTCGCTGGTTTCGGCGCCCTCCCGGCGTTCGACTCCAGCGACTGCTCAGCAACTACGACGACGTGGCGGTGTTGATGCATCCCAATCCGGATCCGGACGCGATGTCCTGTGCGATGGGCGTCGCCCGAATCGCCGACACCGTTGGAACCGAGACGACGTTGCAGTACGCCGGGGAGATTCGCCACCAGGAAAACCGGGCGTTTCGAACCGTACTGGACCTCGACCTCGAGTCGATCGAATCGAGTTCTGAACTCGCCGCCGACGCGGTCGTACTCGTCGACCACAATACGCCGCGTGGATTCACCGGCTCACAGACCGTCGAGCCGGTCGCAGTCGTCGATCACCACCCTGGAAACGGTGCGGGAACGGAGTTTACGGACGTTCGGACGGACTACGGTGCGGCCTCGACTATCCTCGTCGAGTATCTCCTCGAAATCGGCGCGGATTTTGGCGACAACGAAGACGGTGCATTCGAGGTCTCAGCGGAACTCGCGACGGGACTGTTGTACGGCATTCAATCGGATACGAACCAGTTGACGACAGGGTGTTCGGGAGCGGAGTTCGACGCCTGCGCCGCGCTCTTTTCGGGTATCGACGAGGACCTGCTGGACCGCGTGGCGAATCCGCAGGTCAGCGACGACGTCTTGCAGATCAAGGCGAGAGCGATCACCGAGAAGCGAATCGAAGGGGCGTTCGCCGTCTGTGATGTCGGCTCGGTCTCGAACACTGACGCGATTCCACAGGCAGCGGACGAACTCATGCACCTAGAGGGCGTCACGGCCGTCGTCGTCTACGGCGAGAGCGACGGGACGATCCATCTCTCGGGTCGCTCTCGAGACGACCGCGTCCACATGGGTGAAACGCTCCGCCACGCGATCAGCGACATTCCGATGGCAAACGCCGGCGGGCACGCCCGGATGGGCGGGGGCCAACTGTCGCTCGATCACATGAACGGAATCGGTCCCTCGGACGGAATCGGGAGCGAAGAGTTCGAACAGCGACTGTTCTCGGCGATGGCCGGCGAACGGTAAGTAGCAGCGTCAACCGACTGCCGATCCGCAATCAGTAATCGGTTCTCGAACCGTTTCTCGAACCGTTACTCGGCCGCCTCGAGCACGAGTTCTCGCGCCTCGGCGAACAGTTCGTCCGCGCGTTCCGGGTCGCGCGCTTCGGCGGTGATCCGCACGACCGATTCCGTGCCACTCGGCCGAATCAAGGTCCAGCCGCCCTCGTGCTCGAGGCGGACGCCGTCAAGGGTATCAACCTCGACGTCTCGGTCGCGAACCGTGGCCTCGATGCGATCCATCGCGGCGGCCTTGTCCTCGAGTTCGATGGAGGTGCGTCGAATGGGGTACGTCTCGAGGTCGTCGACCAGTTCTGCGAGCGAGCCACTGTTGGCGGCCATCGCGACGAGTTTGCAGGCCGCGAGGGGGCCGTCCGGACAGAGCGTTTCCGCCGGCCAGATCCACGCGCCACTCGGTTCGCCGCCGAAGGTGACGTCGGCTTCGGTCGCGCGTTCTGCGACGTACACGTCGCCGACGGCCGTTCGGGTCACCGATGCACCGACGGCCGCCAGCGCGTCGTCGACAGCGAGGCTCGTATCGACGGGGGCGGCCACCCGCTCGCCCTCCCCCGCGGCTTCGCGCGCGAACAAGGCGAGAAGCAAGTCTTTCGGGACGAATCGCCCGCGCTCGTCCACGGCGACCAGTCGATCACCGTCGCCGTCGAGGGCGACACCGATCGCGGCGTCCGTCGCGCCCACCAGCTGCTGGAGGTCTTCGAGCGTTTCTTCGTTCGGTTCGCTCGGCCGCCCGGGAAAGCGCCCGTCCGGTTGTGCGTTGAGCGTTCGGACGGAACAGCCGAGGTCGATCAACGCGTCCGCAGCCACGCTTCCCGCGCCGTTTCCGACGTCGACGACGACCTCGAGGTCCGTGAGTGCGTCGTCCCCGGTGCTCGTGATCGTCTCCGTAATCGTCTCGACGTGGCGCTCGAGGAGTCCCTCGCGGCGTCGCCGAGTGCCGAGACCGTCCCAGGCCTCGAGATCGTAGTCGTCTGCCTCGACGCGGGCCGTGATCGCTTCGCGGCGCTCGGCGTCGAATGCCTGTCCCGTCGGCGACCAGAGTTTGATGCCGTTGTCGGTCTTGGGATTGTGCGAGGCGGTGATCACGACGCCAGCGTCTGCGTCGAGCCACTCGACGCCCCGGGCCACGGTCGGCGTGGGGGCGACGCCAATCTCGAGGACGTCGCCGCCACACTCGCGAATTCCGGCGGTGAGTGCGTCGGCGAGCATCGACCCGCTTTCGCGGACATCCCGTCCAACGACGACGCGTTCGTACCCCTCAGACGCGAGTGCACGGCCGACAGCGAGCGCAAGGTCAGCCGTGACGTCCTCCCCGACCGCCCCCCGAATACCGCTCGTTCCGAACATACGCGATGGTAGCAGGAGTAGGTATATAAAAATCAGATTTGTGTCTGGCGTTTTGAGAGCGATTGACATCTCTCCCGGAATCCCGTTTCCTCGAGCGAGCACGTGTGGATATCGGGCATTGACGTGGACGCCCTCGATGGCGGCAAACGGGTCGTTTAAGTCGCCCGGCAACCGTAGCCCGGATACCATGGAATTCTGCGACGAATGCGGTTCGATGATGAAAGCGGACGATGGCGTGTGGGAGTGTGGCAGTTGTGGCTATTCGAAACCCAAGGGCGACGCGGACGAATACGTCGTCACTGACAGCCAGGAGGCGAGTGAAATTATCGAATCCTCCGAGGAGACCTCGCTTCCGGAAACGGACGCACTCTGTCCCGAGTGTGGCCACGACCGAGCGTACTGGTACATGCAACAGATCCGCTCGGCAGACGAATCCGAGACCCGATTCTTCATCTGCAGCGAGTGTGAGTACAAGTGGCGCGAAGACGATAACTGAAATCTCTCCCCCGGTCTCGAGAACGCGTGTCCAGTTCGGTCAGGTCGGTGTGTCTCCGTTCCGAAGCTACCAGAACAGTTAGTCATGTCTGACGTACGTTTATGTGTCCTGATGGATCCCTAGACAGTATGTCGAAAAACCGCGTCGAGAAACTCGAATCTACGGTCGCAGAACTCGAGTCGACCGTCGATGGCCTGACAGACGAACTTATCGAAGCCAAAGAGCGCATTCGCGTGCTCGAGGCCGAACTCGATACCGAAACGCCGACCCGCGTTCCGGATCGTCGAGCCAGTGAAGAGACGGCGGAAGCGCAAGAGACCCAGGAAGCAGCCCCTGACGAGGTCGAACAAGCGACTGCGGACGCAGACGATGACGCGGACGCGACTCCCGACGAAGCGGAAGACTCAGGTAGCGACGACATTATTGTCGCATAACTACGCGACACCGTCGGCATCTCGAGTCGAGTGACGACCCGTGGAGTGATCCCACTCGTCTCGAGTCCGACCGGAACGTTCCCCGATACGGACGGAGGACTCGAGGAGAGAATGTACATCAAAGCACTCGTTCTGGACAATTTCAAGAGTTTCGGCCGGAAGACGAAGATCCCATTCTACGAGGACTTTACGGTCGTCACGGGACCCAACGGCTCCGGGAAATCGAACATCATCGACGCCGTACTTTTCGCGCTCGGATTGGCCCGCACGCGCGGGATCCGCGCGGAGAAACTGACCGACCTCATCTACAACCCGGGTCACGAGGACAGCAGTTCCTCGAGCGGCCCGCGCGAAGCGACCGTCGAGGTGATCCTCGACAACTCAGACGAGACGCTCACTCGCACGCAGGTCGTCAACGCCGCGGGCAGTGACGACGTCGGCGAGGTCGACGAAATCCGCATCCGACGGCGAGTCAAAGAGACCGAGGACAACTACTACTCCTATTACTACCTCAACGACCGCTCGGTCAATCTCTCCGACATTCAGGATCTCCTCGCTCAAGCCGGCGTCACTCCGGAGGGGTACAACGTCGTCATGCAGGGCGACGTCACCGAAATCATCAACATGACGCCCTACGCGCGCCGGCAGATCATCGACGAGATCGCCGGCGTCGCCGAGTTCGACGCGAAGAAAGAAGACGCATTCGAGGAACTCGAGGTCGTCGAAGAGCGAATCGACGAAGCCGAACTCCGTATCGAAGAGAAACGCGACCGACTCGGCCAACTCGAGGACGAACGCCAGAGTGCACTCCGCTACCGTCGGCTCCGCCGCGAGAAAGAGGAGTACGAGGGCTACAAGAAGGCCAGCGAACTCGAGGAGAAACGCGAGGAACTGGCCACCGCGGAGGATCGAGCCGCCGGTCTCGAAGACGACCTCGAGGAGTTACAGCGAGAACTCGACGAGCGCCAGGGAACGGTCGTTCGCTTACAGGAAGATCTCGAGGATTTGAACGCCGAAATCGAGCGCAAGGGCGAGGACGAACAGCTCCGAATCAAGAGCGAAATCGAGGAGATCAAAGGCGAAATTTCGCGTCTCGAGGACAAGATCGAATCCAGCGAGGCCCAGATTGAGGAGGCCGAAGCGAATCGCCGCGAGGCGTTCGTCCAGATCGATCGGAAGCAAGAACAGATCGAGGATCTCGACACCGAGATGCGAGATTACAAACTCGAGAAGGCCTCGATCAAGAGCGAGATTCAAGAGCGCGAGAGCGAACGCGAGGAACTCGTGGCCGAAATCGACGCCGTCGACACCGAGTTCGACGAACTCAAAGCCGACCTCGCCGAGCGCAAAGATGACTTAGAGGAAGCCAAGACGACCAAAAACGACCTCCAGCGCGAGCAGGATCGTTTGCTGGACGAAGCCCGGCGACGCTCGAACGAGATCAGCGAGAAAGAAGACACGATCGAGCGCCACCGCGAAGAGCTTCCAGAAATCGAGAGCAAACGAAGCGAACTCGAGCGGGAACTCGAGAAGGCAGAGAAGAATCGCGAGAACATCGCCGGCGTCGTCGACGACCTCAGAGACGAGAAGCGCCGTCTGCAGTCGGACGTCGACGACGTGGACGATACGATTCAGTCGAAACAACAGGAGTACGCCGAACTCGAGGCCAACGCGGGAGAAAGCGGCGACTCCTCGTTCGGCCGCGCGGTGACGACGATTCTCAACGCGGGCATCGACGGTGTCCACGGCGCAGTCGCCCAACTGGGGAACGTGGCCGGCGAGTACGCCGTCGCCTGCGAGACGGCGGCCGGCGGGCGACTCGCGAACGTCGTCGTCTCCGACGACGTCATCGGCCAGCAGTGTATCGACCACCTCAAATCGCGCAACGCGGGGCGGGCGACGTTCCTCCCGATGACGGACATGAACCAGCGTCGGCTGCCGAACGCCCCCAGCGATCCGGGTGTCGTCGACTTCGCGTACAATCTGGTCGATTTCGACACCCAGTTCGCGGACGTCTTCTCGTACGTCCTCGGGGACACGCTCGTCGTCGAGGATCTCGAGACCGCACGATCCTACATGGGCGACTATCGGATGGTCACCCTCGACGGCGACTTAGTCGAGAAGAGCGGCGCGATGACCGGTGGCTCCGGCAAGGGCTCGCGCTACTCCTTTACCGGCGGTGGCGAAGGCCAACTCGAGCGTGTCGCAAAACAGATCACCGAGCTTCAGGAGGAACGCGAATCGCTGCGAAGCGACCTCCGAGACGTCGAGGAGCGACTCGACGACGCTCGAGATCGGAAGACCGACGCGGGCGACGAGGTGCGTTCGATCGAGAGCAAACTCGAGGGGCTCGATGACAAACGCGAGTCCATCGAAGCCGACATCGAGACGCTCGAGGACGAACTCGAGGAACTCGAGGCCGAACGTGAGTCCGTCGACGATCGGATGACCGAACTCGCCGACGAGATCGAGACGAAGACGGCGGCAGTCGAGTCCATCGAAGCTGATATCGACGATCTCGAGACCGAACTCGCCGACTCGAAGATCCCCGAACTCACGGCCCAGATCGAGGAACTCGAGAACGAGATCGACGAGCGCGAGGAGCGAATCGCGGATCTCGACAGCAAACTCAACGAATTGAGCCTCGAGAAGGAGTACGCCGAAGACGCGATCGAGGACCTCCACGACGACATCGAGACGGCCCAGAACCGAACGGCAGAGCACGAAGACAGAATCGAGGAACTCGAGGCCGAAATCGAGGACAACGAGGGCAAACTCGAGGAAAAACGCGAGGCCGTCGAAGACCTAGAGGAGGAACTCACCGAGTTGAAAGACGTACGAAGCGACCTCAAAGAAGAGCTCTCGGAGGCCCGAACGAAACGCGACCAACAGCAAGATCGGGTCAACGCCGTCGAGAGCAAACTCGAGGAGACGCGCGGTCGGGTGAGCGACCTTGAGTGGGAAATCGAGAGTCTCGAAGGCGAAGTCGGCGAGTACGACCCCGAGGACGTGCCAGACCACGAGACCGTCCTCGAGATGATCGAGTATCTGACGGCGGATATGGAAGCGATGGAGCCGGTGAACATGCTCGCGATCGACGAGTACGACGACGTCCGGAGCGACCTCGAGGAACTCGAGGACGCGAAGGCGACGCTGGTCGAGGAGGCCGAGGGGATCCGTGAGCGGATCGAACAGTACGAGACCCAGAAGAAACAGACGTTCATGGACTCCTACGACGAGATCGCCGAACAGTTCACTGAAATCTTCGAGAAGCTCTCGGAGGGGACCGGCGAGTTGCACTTAGAGGACGAGGAGGACCCATTCGAAGGCGGATTGACGATGAAGGCCCAACCGGGGGACAAACCGATTCAGCGTCTCGACGCGATGTCGGGCGGCGAAAAGTCGCTCACGGCGCTGGCGTTCATCTTCGCCATCCAGCGACACAATCCGGCACCGTTCTACGCGCTGGACGAAGTCGACGCCTTCCTCGACGCCGTCAACGCCGAACGAATCGGTCAGATGGTGGACGAACTCTCCGATAAAGCCCAGTTCGTCGTGGTTTCTCACCGAAGTGCCATGCTCGATCGCTCCGAGCGAGCCATCGGCGTCACGATGCAACAGGACAACGTCAGCGCCGTGACCGGCATCGACCTGAGCGAGGGCTCGCCGGAGGGCGAGGAGGTGCCTGCCAGTGACTGACGACGACATTCCGCTGAACATCGCGGGCCATGAAGACCGCGAGCGTCCGTCAGAATCGACAGACGGCGACGAGACGGCCGTCTTCGAGTTTTCGGAGGAGACAGCTACCGACCTCGAGTCAGATCAGGGTGGCCACGCCAGCGACGTTACCGACAACGACGGCGAGGGCGAGGGTGTGGGCGAGGACGACGTCGAACCGGTCGAACTGCTCGTTCAACTCGCCAAAGACGGCGAGATCGACCCCTGGGACATCGATATCGTCGCGGTGACGGACAAGTTTCTCGAGGCCATCGACGAGGTCGACTTGCGGACCTCCGGCCGGGCGCTGTTCTACGCGAGCGTCCTCTTGCGGATGAAAAGCGACGAACTGTTCGCCGTCGACGAACCCGACGACGAGGAACTCCCACCCTGGGAAGCCCCCTTCGCAGACGACGGCGGGATGGCCGGGGGCGAAGACGAGGGCAGCGACCATCCGCCGGGGTTCGATCCTATCGAGAATCTCGAGGCGGAGATGGAGCGCCGCCTCGAGCGAAAGCAGGTCCGAGGCAAACCCGAAACGCTCGACGAACTGGTCAGAGAGCTTCGCAGCGCCGAACGCGGCTCGTGGTGGAAAGAATCGCGGACGTATGATACGAGCGACTCGCCGCGTGGCTACGACCGTGGCGTCCAGGAACTGAGCTATCACTCCGGGGACGACTTTCGCGTCGACGACGAACCGACGAGCGACGACGTCACGCACACGACTCACGAGGAGGACATCGAGACCGTCATCGACGACGTCGAAGCCGAACTCGAGTCACAGTACGATCAGGGTCGGGAAGAGGTGTTGTACGCCGAAATCGAACAGATTGGTGGCACACGCGTCATGACCTATTTGGCGCTGCTCTTTCTGGCCCACCGCGGGCGCGTTCGCCTCGAGCAGGACGAACTGTTCGGCGACCTGTGGGTACAGGACGCGACGCTCGAGGCGGAGCCGAGCGAAGCCGTCGCAGACTGATTTTCGCCGTCGTCGGAACGGAGACGAACCGGCCCACGTACAACAGTAGCGTCCGTCAGCGTCAGTGCTCGAGGCGCTCGATCAACTGACAGAGTGGGTGCGGATATCACACCTCACGAGGTGTCAAGTGGATCGGGGGTCACTGTTGGGATATGTCTGCAGGCGATCCGGGGGGTGAACACGACCTGACGGACGGATCGCTCGTCGGGCCGATGTTCAAACTTGCGTGGCCGCTCGTCGTGATTCAGTTGCTCCAGGTCGCCTACAACGTCGGTGACACCTTCTGGCTCGGCGCGCTCTCGCCCGACGCCGTCGGTGCGGTGAGCCTCGCCTTTCCGCTGCTCTTTCTGGTGATCGCGGTCGGAGCCGGGTTCACCACGGCTGGCGCGATCCTGATCGCTCAACACACGGGCGCGGAGAGCGGAAAGGGAGGCCTGATCGCCGGACAGACGATTACGTTCATCTCGCTCGTCGCGATCGTCCTCGGCGCGATCGGCTACGTCGCGACGGAGCCGATGCTCGAGGTGCTTCCCGCCGATAGCGACACGGAAGCGGCCATCCTGCCGCTAGCTGGTGAGTATCTCCAGATATTCTTCCTCGGCGTGCCCTTCGTCTTCGGCTTCTTCGTCTTCGCGGCGCTCATGCGCGGGTACGGCAACACTCGCGCCCCGATGCGCGTAATGGCCATCAGCGTCGTGATCAACCTCGTCATCGACCCCCTGCTCATCTTCGGTGTCGGTCCGCTGCCTCGCCTCGAGATCGCCGGAGCCGCCGTCGCGACAGTCGTCTCGAGAGGGATCGCGACTCTCATCGGATTCTACTTGCTGTACTACACGGACGTTGGGCCAGATATCGAATTCGGGCACCTTCGCCCGCGTCTCGAGTACGTCTCCGAAATCACGCGGCTGGGCGTCCCGACGGCGATCGAGCAGTCGATGACGGCGATGGCGCTGGTCGCGATGACGGCGATCGTCGTCACCTTCCCACCCGCAGTCGTCGCGGCCTACGGACTCGGCAACCGACTGATCTCGCTCGCGTTCTTGCCAGCACTCGGGATGGGGCAGGCGACGGACTCGATCGTCGGCCAGAACCTGGGTGCAGGAAGGAGTGACCGTGCAGAGCGGGCAACGTGGATCGGCGCGGGCGTGATCGGCGGGATCATGGCCGTCGCCGGCGCGATCGCCTTCCTCTTCCCGGAGCCGTTCGTCTCGGTGTTCCTGACGGCGGAGGAAGCGGGACGAGCCGAGACGCTCGAGTACGGTGTGACGTACCTGCGTTACGCCGCGTTCGGTTTCGTCTTCATGGGCGTCATGCAGGTGATTCTGGGGGCGTTCCGAGGTGCCGGCAACACGAAGACGGCGCTCGTCTTCTCGGTGCTCGGCCTCTGGATCGTCCGCGTTCCGGTCACCTACGTGTTGATCTTCGTCGCAGACTGGGGGACGACGGGGATTTGGCTCGGCGTCGTCATCGGCGACATCGTCGGCGCGCTCGCGGCCGTCGCGTGGTTCTCCCGGGGTACGTGGAAAGCGTCCTTGCTCGAGGAGGGAGGGGGCGCTGAGACGAACTCGAGTGGCGAATCGGCTGCGGAAAGCGAATCCGAATCGGTCGCAGAGTAAGTTACTCGTTCGTCTCGTCGTCCGTTATCCGTTACTCGTTATCCGTTACTCGTCGCCGAGCGTCCATTCACCGGGACCCGCCGACTCGAGGATGTCGCGTCGCTCCATCTCGTTGAGAACCTCTCGAATCCGATCGGGCTGGGCGATTTCCATTCCGATGCGATCGACGCCGTGGAATTCGGCGAGATAGTGCCGGATCTCTTCCTGGGTGAACGACTCCTGGTCGGCCCGATCCATCACGCTCGTGATAAGATCGATCATGTCCTCGATGAAGTTCCAGGGGTAGACGATCCAACTCCACTCCTCTAAGTGCTCGCCGACGTAGTCGGGTTCGAACTCGCTGGTTCCGAGCAGTTGGAGGGTGGCAGTTCGCACGTCGCCGGCGTTGCGGTCGGTGACGTACTCGTCGGCACGCTCGATAGAACCGCCGGTGTCGGCGATATCGTCGATGATGAGGACGTCTTTGCCCTCGACGCTCCCCTCTGGCATCGGATAGCGCACGGACGGTTCGTCGCGTTTCTCGGCGGTGCCGACGTAGTGTTCCATCTTCAAACTCGTCAGGTCGTCGAGTCCGAGGAAATCACAGAGACACCGACCGGCGAACCACCCACCGCGGGCGAGCGCGACGACGACGTCCGGCTCGAATTCGTCGTTACGAACGTCGTTGCTGACGTCGCGACAGAGGCTGTAGATGTAGTCCCACGTCGTGATCGTACAGTCGAAATCGTCCGGTAGTTCGGACATCTGGGTGCACCTACTCGAAGGAAAGACGCGCAATGCTCATAAGTGGGCTGAAACCCGCCCTGGGATTACTATCCGTGACCGCACGCTAAATCTACTCGCGTGATTTCTCGATCCACCTCTATCCGAACAGGGTGCGTTTCCAATTGCTACTGGAATATTAGACGGAGCGGTACACCTCACACATCCTGTTAGCAGCACAAGTAATATAATCGAGTAGTACAACCTAGTTTTCGATGGCGCGAACACAACTCGAGGCCGCCCGCGACGGAACCGTGACCGACGCAATGACCCGAATCGCCGAACGCGAGAACCGCGATCCGGAGTTCGTCCGGGAGCAAGTCGCAAGCGGGCAGGCAGTGATCCCGGCGAACCGACACCACGAGGCGCTCGATCCGATGATCATCGGCCGCGAGTTCGCGACGAAAGTCAATGCGAACATCGGCAACAGCGACACGACGAGCGACCTCGAGACCGAACTCGAGAAGCTCCACACGGCGGTTCACTACGGCGCGGATACGGTGATGGATCTCGGCACCGGCAGCGACCTCGAGGAGATCCGTGGAGTCCACGTCGAACACTCGCCCGTCCCCCTCGGGACAGTGCCGCTGTACGAGGCCGTCAAGCGGGCGGGTGATCCGGAGGCCATCACGACGGACCTGTTGCTCGAGGTGATCGAAGCGCAGGCCGAGCAGGGCGTCGACTACATGACGATCCACGCGGGAATCCTGGCAAAGCACTTGCCGTTGACCAACGACCGGAAGACAGGCATCGTCTCTCGAGGCGGGTCGATCATGGCCGCGTGGATGGAAGCCCACGGCGAGCAGAACCCACTGTTCCAGGTCTACGACGAAATCTGTGAGATTTTCGTGGAACACGACGTGACGTTCAGCCTCGGAGACAGTCTCCGACCGGGGTGTCTGGCCGACGCCTGCGACGAAGCCCAATACGCCGAACTCGATACGCTCGGTGAGTTAACCCGTCGCGCCTGGGATCACGACGTACAGGTGATGGTCGAAGGGCCCGGACACGTTCCCATGCACAAAGTCGCCGAAAACGTCGAACGCCAGCAAGAGGTCTGTGACGGCGCGCCGTTTTACGTCCTCGGCCCGCTCGTCACCGACATCGCGCCGGGCTACGATCACATCACCAGTTCCATCGGTGCCGCGATGGCCGCACAGGCGGGGGCGGCGATGCTCTGTTACGTCACCCCGAAAGAACACCTCGGATTGCCCGAGGAAGCAGACGTGCGCGACGGTCTCGCGGCCTACCGAATCGCCGCCCACGCCGGCGACGTGGCGAACGAACGTCCGGGCGCTCGAGACTGGGACGACGCCCTCTCGGAAGCCCGCTACACCTTCGACTGGCGCGAGCAGTTCCGCCTCGCCCTCGACACCGAGCGCGCCCGCGAATACCACGATCAGACGCTGCCCGAGGACAACTACAAGGAGGCTCGCTTTTGCTCGATGTGCGGCGTCGAGTTCTGCTCGATGCGGATCGACCAGGACGCTCGAGCGCCAGCGTCGGCTGACCAGCCTCGAGACGACGGGACGATGTCGGGTCTCGAGTCGACGACCGATCTCGAGGAGTCCGCCGCTGCCGACGTGAATCGACCGCCGGTCGGCGCACACGAACTGGGACGGTTTTCACCGCTCGACGGCGGTGATGCGTCCTCGGTCGAATCCACTGGCGACGACTAAGTACCACGCTCTCCTATCAGTCCGTGAGAGTCCATTGTTGGTTTATTATACGAACTCGTGATATTTATCGCCAGTGATGGCTTCCTTCCAACGGCGTACCGTGTTGACGGCTGTCTCGACTGCAACCGTTTCGGCCCTCGCCGGCTGTAGCGGCCTGCTCGCAGACGATAGTGACGACGGAGACACGAGCGCGGCTGAAGACGCAGCAGCAACGTTCGTCGAAACACTGGCAGACGGCGAGTTCGAAGACGCTCGCGAGGAGTTCATCCCCGAAATGCGCGACGATATCGCGACGCTCGCACAACTCGAGCAAGCCTGGATGGGGTACACGGCCATCGGTGGCGAGTTCGAAGGCGTCGACTCGACGGCGGCTGACAAACAGGACGGCGTCTACAACGTCCGCATTTCGATGTCGTTCGAACACGGGTCACACGATCTGTTGTTCGCGATGAACGACGAGTACGAGTACGGCGAGTACGCGCCCGCAGACGAGTACGAACGCCCGGGGTACGTCGATGCCGCTGCGATCACGGACGAGGAGGTCACGCTCGAGACCGACGACGACGAGTGTGAACTCTCAGGGCTCGTCACGATGCCCGAAGATGGAGATGACGTTCCCGGCGTCGTGTTGGTTCACGATGCTGGGCAGGTGTCGATGGACAGCGATACCACCGCGACGAAACTGTTCGGCGACCTCGCTGAAGGCCTCGCCAGCCAGGGTATCGCGACGATTCGTTACGACAGCCGACTGGCCGAATGCGACGTCGACCCCGACGACCACGGAATCGATACCGTCGCGGTCGACGACGCACTGACTGCGATCGACGAACTTCGGGATGCAGACGGCGTCGATTCGGACGAAATCGTCGTCGTCGGTCACGGATTCGGCGGTCTCGCTGCACCACGGATCGCCGACGAAGACGGCGACCTCGCCGGAATCGTCGGCCTCGCTGCCCCGGCACGACCGTTCTACGAGGTCA
The DNA here is from genome assembly GCF_900108095.1 of Natronorubrum sediminis. Classification (NCBI taxonomy): domain Archaea; kingdom Methanobacteriati; phylum Methanobacteriota; class Halobacteria; order Halobacteriales; family Natrialbaceae; genus Natronorubrum; species Natronorubrum sediminis. The sequence goes on along the minus strand of NZ_FNWL01000001.1, from coordinate 573,238 downwards.
CCCTCGAGCAGATCGAACACCAGGCGACCGTGGGCGATCACGAGTGGGAAGCCCGCATGGATCAGTACGAAGAGTGGGAAGCAGACGTCGAGCGAATCGAAGACGGCGACTACGACGCGGACGAGCCCGTCTGTGGCTACTACGGCTCGCTCTGGGAGAGCCTCGAGGACTACGACCACGTCGAGACCGCTGCGTCGCTCGAACTTCCAACGTACTTCCTGCAGGGTGAGCGTGATACGCGAGCGACCGTCGAGGACGACCTCGAGCGGTGGGAGAGCGAACTCGAGGATACCGAGTCAGAAACGGCGGTGTACGAGGATCTCAATCGCGCGTTTATGCCTGGGGAAGGGCCAGCGACGCCGATGGAGTACGATCTTCGGAACAACGTCGACGAACGGGTCGTCGACGATATCGCCACGTGGGTTCAGGATCTATACTGACGGGGTCACTGGGAGTGGCAAGCACCGATAGCGACAGCAGTGGTCCGTGTGGAGGGCAGAGGATTCATACCCCGTTCGGTCCACGAACGTGATATGGATACGATTCGGGTCCTGCAAGTCGACGCCTTCACAGACGAACCGTTCGGCGGCAACCCCGCCGGCGTCGTGCCCGAGGCGGACGACCTCTCCGAACACCAGATGCAATCGATCGCCGCCGAGATGGCCCTCAGCGAGACAGCCTTCCTTCGCTCGAGCGACGGCGCAGACCGTCGCGTTCGTTACTTTACGCCGACCCAGGAGGTCGACCTCTGTGGACACGCGACGATCGGTAGCTTCGCACACCTTCGCGACGAGGGCCTCGAGTCCGGGACGACGACGCTCGAGACGAACGTCGGGACCCTCGAGATCGACGTCGACGACGACGGAACGGTCTGGATGACGCAGGACGCACCGCAGGTCCGGGAAGCGGACGTCGGCTACGCCCGCGTCGCCGACGCGCTCGGAGTGGATCAGGCCGCACTCGAGGGGGCGAGCGACGACATTCCCCTCGCCGTCTCCTCGACCGGCCTGTCCTTCTTGATCGCGCCGATCACGTACCTCTCGGACGTCGGCAATGCGCAACCAGATATGCACGCGATCGAGAAACTGACCGACGACGTCGACGCGACGGGCGTCTACCTCTTTACCTTCGACGCCCTCGAGCGCGAGTCGACGCTTCACGGGAGGATGTTCGCACCCGGAGCGGGAGTGCCAGAGGATCCGGTCACCGGGACCGCAAGCGGCGCAGTCGGTGCCTATCTCGACCACTTCGGCGCGTTCGACGATGACTTTCCCGAGGAACTCCGCCTCGAGCAGGGCCACTACGTCGACCGCCCGGGACGGGCCCGTGTCCGTGTCGGCGATTCCGTCCGCGTCGGTGGCCGCGGCGTGACGGTGCTCGACGGCTCGATGCTCGTCCCCGAGGACGACGAAGACGAGATCCTCGAGGCCTGAGGCGAGCGTCACGTACGAATTCCCGTCGAATCGAGAGATGACGTTGATCGACGGACGGAAGCAATCGGTTGCTCAGCAGGTCTGTGCGTCCTCGAGACTCTCGAGTGCTGAGAGTGCCGCCTTTAGCACTTTTCGCTCGCCGCGTCGGAGGTTCATCGAGACGGCCGTCTTCGAGACGCCGAACTGTGCAGCCAATTCCTCGAGCGTCGTCTCGCGTGGCGTCTCGTAGTAGCCGTTTTTGCAGGCCGCTTCGAAGGTCGTGCGCTCGGTTTCGGTGAGCGATCGACAGCCCTCGAGCAACCCGATCGCGCTTTCCGAGTTCTCGAGCAAGTCGAATAGCGCCGTCGGGCCGAGCTGGTCGCGGTCCTCGACGGTGAACTCGTTGTGACGCTCGAGGTCGGCGAGCGCGTGGTCCTCGTCTTGATCGTCGTCGAAGCCAACGTGCCAGCGCTCTCGCCCGTCCTCGATCTGGAACGGCCCGGTGATGTAGCCGCCGTTTCGGTCGATTGTCCGCATCGCGTTCGTCTCCTCGATGGTCGTCCCGATTTGGGCGACGGCGTCGCGTTTTGAGAGAATGTAACACTCCGTCATGTTCGGGTGCTCGCGCAGCTCACGAAGGCCGGCGTCGAGCGCTCCGACGGACCCTCCCTTCGCGATGAGTCGCGTCTCGAGCGATTCGTCGTCGGTATCGAGTTGCCACTGCACGGCCGAGAACGCGATATCGACGTCGTCAGTCGTATCGATGAACGGACAGTCGTACTGGCGCATGTCGATATCGAGGTCGATCATTTGTGGCTAATATATACCATACAAGGTATTACTATTTGTATATGGGTGGTTGCACGGTGGAAATTTGGGTGATCCGATGGTGACCGACTTGCTGGTGGTTTACCGAGAGAGCGTCTCAGCGGTGTCCTGAATCCCGTTAGCGCAGGGGTTGATATGTTAACAGTTGTCTTTTAGCGCGTGCCGAAGGTACGTCTATCGAGTACGAGTATGTCTCAGCAGGAGGTTACGCCACCGACAGTCTCAGCAGCGGACATCCACAGGATCAACGACGACTCCTTCACCGGGAAAAACGTCTGTCTCGTCACCGGGGCCGGGTCGGGAATCGGCCGCGCGACGGCCCTCGCAGCCGCCGGAAACGGTCTCACCGTCGCCGCGACGGATATCGACGAGTCCGGGCTCTCCGGAACGATCGAACGAGGCGAGGAACTCGGTCTCGAGGGCGATATCCACTCGATCGTCGGCGATTTAACGGTCGACGACGACCTCGAGCGAATCGTCGACGACGCCGCGGCGTTGGGCGAACTCTCCTACCTCGCCAACGTCGCCGGGATTCAACATATCGATCCGATCGACGAGTTTCCGATGGAGGCCTACGATCAAATGCACCGAATAATGCTTCGAGCGCCGTTGTACCTCACGAAGCTGTGTTTACCTCACTTTCGGGCGAGTGCGGACGGGCGAGGTTGCGTCGGCAACATGAGTTCGGTTCACGGCCACTACGTTACCAGCGACAAGGTCGGGTACAACGTCTCGAAATTCGGGCTTCGGGGCCTCACACAGTCCATCGCCGCGGAAGGCGGAGGCGACGTTCGCGCGTTTTCGATCAGCACGGCGTACGTCAAGACGCCGCTCGTGACGGCCCAACTCGAGGATACTGCCGAACAACGGGGAATCTCCGTCGAGGAGGTGATCGAAGACGTGATGCTTGGGCAATCTCGCGTGACGGAGATGATGGAACCGATCGACGTCGCGAACCTGTACCTGATCGGGTTCTCTACTCTTGGCCGACATCTCAACGGCGGAGACCTCATGTTTGATGGGGGCATGACGCTAACCTACGAGTAACGATGTCAGGGGACACACCGAATTCCAGTCTCGAGGACGTCGATCGTGTCGTTCACGAACCGAGTCAGTCGTTCGTCGAGTCGACGAACGTCCACGACTTCATGCAGACGCACGGTATCGACGACACTGACGAACTCATCGAGCGATCGACGACCGATATCGACGGTGTCGAGGAATCGGGCCTCGAGTGGTTCTGGGACGAACTCGTCGACTACCTCGATATCGAGTTCTACGAGCCCTACGATGCCGTCAGAGACGATAGCGAGGGACCACAGTTCAGCGACTGGTATCCCGGCGGGGAACTCAACATCGCTCACAACGTCGCGGATCGTCACGCCGCTGTCGACGAGGAGCGACGAAACAAAGTCGCGACCATCTGGGAGGGCGAAGACGGCGAGGTGCGTGAAGTAACGTACCACGAACTCGAGCGCCAGTCGAGTCAGGTCGCGAACGCGCTCGAGGAACGCGGTATCGAGACGGGCGATACGGTGGGGCTCTACATGCCGATGGTCCCCGAAGTCGCCTCGATTCTCTACGGTTGTTTCAAGGTAGGGGCGATCGCCGTCCCGATCTTCTCGGGCTTCGGGGTGGACGCGACGGCGACTCGGATCGAGGACTCCGAGTGTTCGGTGCTCTTTACGGGCGACGGCTTCTACCGCCGCGGCGATCCCGTTTATCTCAAGAGCGCAGCAGACGAGGCGATCGAAGAGGCTGGTTACGTCGAGGACACGATCGTCTTCGATCGACTCGGCGCGAGTACCGAGTCCTCAGAACACACCGTCCCCTGGAACGACGACCGCGACGCGTGGTGGGCCGACGCGATCGAAACGCGAGACGACGAGTACGAGACGAAATCGCTCGACTCAAGCCAGGAGTCGATGCTCCTCTACTCGTCGGGGACGACGGGGAAACCGAAGGGAATCGTCCACACCCACGCGGGTGTACAGGTGCAGTGTGCGAAGGAGGTCTTCTTCGGGATGGATCTCAAACCCGCGGATCGCCTCTTTTGGGTCTCGGACATCGGCTGGATGATGGGGCCGTGGACGCTCATCGGCACCCACACCTTCGGCGGCACCGTCTTCATGTACGAAGGCGCGCCCGACCACCCCGAACCCGACCGATTCTGGGAAATGATCGACCGCCACAGCCTCACGCAGTTTGGCATCTCGCCGACCGCGATTCGCGCGCTCCGGAAACACGGCAAGCGGCAGAGTACGGCTGACGAGCCATCCGGCTCCGGCGGAACCGGAGACGACGACTGGCTCGAGGGCCACGACCTCTCCTCGCTTCGGCTACTCGGGTCGACCGGCGAGCCCTGGGACCCTGAATCGTGGCAGTGGTTCTACGAGAACGTCGGCAACGGCGAGGCCCCGATCATCAACATCTCCGGCGGGACGGAGATCTGTGGCTGTTTCCTGATGCCGTTGCCGAATCAGTCGCTCAAACCCTGTACGCTGGGCGGGCCGGGGCTCGGAATGGACATCGACATCGTCGACCGACAGGGCGACTCCGTCGAAGACGACCACGAACGGGGCTACCTCGTGGCTCGAGACTCCTGTCCGTCGATGACCAAGTCGCTGTGGTCGGGCGACGACCGGTATCTCAACGAGTACTGGTCGACGTTCGAGGACATGTGGAATCACGGCGACTGGGCCCAGAAGGACGAAGACGGCTTCTGGTTCCTCCACGGCCGCGCGGACGACGTGCTCAACGTTGCGGGCCGGAAGGTCGGCCCTGCAGAAGTGGAAGGTGCGTTGATCGACCACGAGGCCGTCAACCAGGCCGCCGCCATCGGCGCGCCGGACGACACGACCGGAACGGCGGTCGTCACCTACGTCGTCCTCGACGACGGCCACCAGGTGTCGGACGCGTTACGCGAGGAACTGCGCGCACAGGTCGGCGAGGAGTTAGGCAAACCGTTCCGTCCCCGCGAGGTACTGTTCGTCGACGAGTTCCCGAAAACGCAGTCAGGCAAGATCATTCGTCGCGCCATCGAGGCGACCTACACCGGCGAGGATCTCGGCGACATGAGCAGTATCGAGAACCCGGACGCACTCGAGGAACTCGAAGACGCACGGTAGTACCAACTCGAGAGACTCTCGTTGTGAGGGCAGGCAATCACCGTTCTGTTGTCTATGCGGTGTCTCTCACTGACCTGAACAATCGTTATCTTCTCCGGGCGCGTTTCTTCACGTGATATAGGTCGCCCTACAGCGAGTCGGCACGAGACGTGCCGTCGTGAGACGGCCCATAATCACACGAGGAGTACTACCATGGCGACAACATCGAAGAACCACTCAGAAGCGCCTCGAGCCGTCGACCTCGACCAGTTCGAGGGAGCAGACGTGTATCAGGAGAGCGACGAACACGCCCGAGTCCGCGGGTACTTCCCGCTGACACCCGGAATGCCGAACGGAACCGACGCCGGTGCCGAGGAGTCGATGATCGTTTGTATCGAAATCGAGCCCGGAAATTACCTGCCGTCCCACGAGGACAGCAACGAGGAACTCCTCGTCGTGACTGCAGGAGCCGTCGAGGCGACGGTCGGTGACGACACGATCGACCTGCGAGCCGGACAGTGTGCGGTCGTCCCCGAGATGGTGCCACACGCCATCTCCAATACGGGCGAGGAGACGGCCTACGTCATCGGATTCTTCCCTAACACCGAACTGACCGCGACGTTCGACGAGACGCTCGAGCCGTTCGGTTCGGCGGAATTAGCTATCGGCCCCGTGCCACCGGAAGACCGAGGAAACGGCGACGAAGCGTAAGTCACCCGATCCCGTTACGTTTTACCCCACCCGGACCGAACCGCCACCAATGACTGCCCAGACCGTCCAGCAGGGCGACCTCGTCACCGTCATCGGCCTCGAGGTTCACGTCCAGTTGGAAACCGACACGAAGATTTTCTGTGGCTGTTCGACGGCACAGACGGACGAGCCGAACGAAAACGTCTGTCCAGTCTGTCTCGGCCTGCCGGGTGCCCTGCCCGTGCTCAACGAGGCCGCCGTCGAAGCCGCGGTCAAGATCGGCAAGGCGATCGACGCCGAAATCCCCGAGGAGACTCGCTTTCACCGGAAGAACTACTACTACCCCGACCTGCCCAAGAACTTCCAGATCACCCAGTACGACGAACCGATCTGTGCCGACGGCGACCTCGAGATCTCCGTCGAGGGCGACCGACGCACGGTCACCATCGAGCGTGCACACCTCGAGGAAGACCCGGGCAGCCTCCAGCACGTCGGCGGCGGTGGGGGAATCGACTCCGCGGACTACACGCTGGTCAACTACAACCGCGCGGGCACGCCCCTCATGGAGATCGTCACGGCACCCGACTTCCGAAGCCCCGGCGAGGTTCGAGCGTTTCTCGCCGAACTCGAGGAGGTTCTCGAGTACCTGGGCGTCTTCGACGCCGAGCGAGACGGCAGCCTGCGGATCGACGCCAACCTCTCGATCATCCCCGAGGAGGACATCGAGAGCGACGACGTGAGCGAGATCGGCACGGACGCCCTCGAGTCGGCCAACCGAACCGAGGTCAAGAACATCTCGAGTCACAAAGGTGCCGAGAAGGCCCTGGCCTACGAGGAGACACGCCAGAAGAACGCGATCCAGCGCGGCCGTGCGGTCGAACAGGAGACGCGCCACTGGGACGAGTCCCGCGGTATCACGGTCTCGATGCGCTCGAAAGAAGAGGAGAAAGACTACCGTTACTTCGAGGAGGCCGACCTGCCGCCGCTTCGGGTTTCACACTGGAAAGAAGAGATCGACATTCCGGAGCTTCCGACGGCCCGTCGCGAGCGCTTTCAGGCGGAGTACGACCTGAACGAGGAAGCCGCCTCGAAGCTCACGTCGACCAAGCAGGTCGCGGACTTCTACGAGGACGTCGCGAGCGAGTTCGACCCCGACCTCGCAGCCACCTGGGTCGCGGACAACTTACTCGGCGAACTCAACTACCGCGATATGGAGATCACCGATCTCGAGGGGCGACTCGAGGACGTTACGCGACTCGTGGAACTCGTCGCCGAGGACGAGATCACGTCGAAGAACGCCCACGAGACGGTGCTTCGGTCGATGCTCGACGAGGGGGCCACACCCGACGAAATCGTCGACGAAGCGGGACTCGGCAAGACGAGCGGCGACGAGGTCCAATCGGCCGTTGTTGAGGCCATCGACGAGAATCCGGAGGCGGTCGAGGACTACGAATCGGGCGACGACGGCGCGATCAACTTCCTCGTTGGACAGGTCATGCAAAAGACGGGAGGGAGTGCGGACCCAGGCGACGTGAATCAGCAGTTGCGCGCCGAACTCGAGTGAACGGTACCGAACGCGAAGAGGCGAACGGACAGTGTCCGTAAGTCACGAGCGTTCGGCTTTTGGTCCAGATTTTTCTCGGAGTGGGTGCGAGTCTCGCGAGCATCCCGACGAGAAAAAGGTGGCAAAACTGACGGGAGGGAGTGCGGACCCAGGCGACGTGAATCAGCAGTTGCGCGCCGAACTCGAGTGAGAGACGGAGGGTTCGTGGTCGACCCCGATCCTATCAGGTGAATTAAGAGCGAGGAACGTGTTCTGTGTCGACATGGATCGGATTACGCTGGGGAACGACGAGTTCGAGGGCCGAAACAACGCGTACGTGCTCGCAGACGACGAACAGGACGAACTCGCGCTGGTCGATACCGGCATCGCGACGCCGGATATTCGTGAGCAGTTGCGTGTCGGACTCGAGAAACGGGGCTACGCGTTTTCGGACGTCGACGACATCGTCCTGACGCACTTTCACGTCGATCACGCGGGACTCGCCGGAGAGATACAAGCGGAGAGTGACGCGACGGTGTACGTCCACGAGGCCGACGCGCCGATGGTCGAACGCGATTCCGAGGCGATCGCCGCCGTCGAACGGCGGCGACAGGCGTACTTAGACGAGTGGGGCGTTCCCGAGGACGAACAAGCGGAACTGTTGGCGTTTTTCGAGGACGCGATCAGCATCGAAGGCGATGGCGCGTCCGTGACGCCGGTCGAAGACGGGGATCGACTCGAGGTCGGGGGAGACACCCTCGAGACGGTACACGCACCCGGTCACTCGGCCGGCCTCAGTTGTTTCGACGTGGCCGATGGAACGGAGGCGTTCGTCGGGGACGCACTGTTGCCGGTCTACACGCCGAACGTTGGCGGGGCAGACGTTCGCGTCGAGCGCCCACTGGAGCAGTATCTCGCGTCTTTGCGTCGAATCGCCGACCACGAGTACCAACGAGTCTGGCCCGGCCACCGCGATCCGATCGAGAACCCGCGCGAGCGAGCCCTCGAAATCCTCGACCACCACCGCGAGCGAAGCGAGAACATCCTCGGCGTGCTCGAGGAACACGGGCCGGCGGACGCGTGGACGGTCAGCGAGCGCTTATTCGGCGACCTCGAGGGGATCCACATCGTTCACGGGCCGGGTGAGGCGTTCGCCCACCTCGATCACCTGACGCACGAAGGGGTCCTCGAGAAAGAACAGGGCGTCTATCGAATGCCGGAGTCAGTGGACGGCCTCGAGTCGGTCTTTTCTCGAGAGACGTAATCCGATCGGGCATCGAGTTCGACGATTTAACGAATTATTGACCTAAATACACCATACGGGCAGGCAGCTGCGCTTACAAATGTGAACTGGTAACGGTAGGATAGTTACCTGTGTACATCGCTCATTTCAGGAGCCTAATATTGGATACATACATTTAATAGATGCCACTGGAAAATCAGCGATGACACGACGTGTGTCTGTGTTCAGCAATGTCAAATATAACTGAATCTGTAGGTGATCGGGAGCGAAGTGCGACAGGAATGAATCGTCGACGGTTTTTGGCTGCAACCGGTGCGGGGGCCGTGATGACGACAGTTGCAGGGTGTGCTGGCCGTGGTGGTGACGACGATGTCTTTCGAATCGGCCACATCGGCCCGACGACGCAGCCGATGGGGATTGGGTCGGAACAGAGTGCGGAGATTGCAGTCGACCAAATCGACGAAATTCTCGATCAGGAGGTCGAACTCTTGACGGGTGATACGGAAGCGGAAGTCGACCATGCGGAGGCTGTTATCGAGACGATGATCGTCGAGGACAACATCGACCTCCTCGTCGGAACGTTCGTCACCGAGGTTACGCAGGGGATCATGGACTTCGTCGCCGAACGCGACGTGCCGTTCATCATCACGGGTTCTGCCGACACGGAGACTGTCGTCGACTACCACGGCGAGGACTACGAGACGTACAAGAACATCTTCAGAACGGGACCGATCAACTCGTCGCTCCAGGCGGAGTCGGTCGTCGAGTACGCGGAGTTCCTCGCCGACGAACACGGCTGGACCTCGTTCGGATTGCTTCGTGACGACGCTGCGTGGACAGTGCCCTTCGGCGACGAGATTCCCGGCCTGTTCGAGGAAACTGACCTCTCGCTCGATTACGAGACAGCCGCCGACATCGAGACGGACGACTTCACCTCGTACTACGATTCCTTCGAAAGCGAAGGAGTCGACGTCGTCCTTCGGATCGCTGCACACGCCAATGGGGCGAATCTGGTCTCCACGTGGCAAGGGGAGTACAATTTCGCGATGGAGGGTATTCACGTTACGTCGATGTCGCCCGAGTTCTGGGATCAGACCAACGGTGCGTGCCTCTACGAGTCGACGGGACAGGCGGGCGCAGGCGGCGTCACCGAGATGAGCGACGGCGACGAAACCATGTCGTTCGTCGAGGCCTATCAGGAGGAGTACGGCGACGAAGAGCCGAGCATGCCGATGTACATGGGCTTCAACACGTACGACGCGATCAACTTCTACAAGGAAGCCGTCGAGGACGCCGGAACTGCCGATTACGACGACGACCTCGACGACATCGTCGACGCCATGCTCAGTCTCACCTACGACGGGACTGCGGGCGAGATCAGCCTCTACGGCGAAGACGACGAGTACCCCCACGACGTCCAGGAAGTCCGGGACGAAGACGACCGAATCGTCAACTTCCCCATCACGCAGTGGCAAGAAGGCGGGGAAGTCGAGTGCGTCTTCCCAGAGACGTACGCGACGGCAGACCACCAAGCTCCCGACTGGATGTGAGGCATGTTAGATAGTATTATTTCGATACTCGTCACCGGAGCGATGCTCAGCGCCGTGTACGCGCTCATCGCCGTCGGATTCACGATGATATTCGGCGTCGGTGGCGTGCTCAATCTCGCCCACGGCGGGTTGATCATGATCGGTGCGTACACGTACCTGGTCGTCACCGACGCCAGTTTCGTCGGACTCCATCCTGTTGTCGGGTTCATCGTCGCGATTGCAATCGCCGCAATCGCGTCCTACGTCCTCTACGTCGGACTGGTGCAGTTCATCGAAGACGACATCGTGATCACGTTCCTGGCGACCGTCGTCGTCGCGCTCCTCCTCACGGAGCTCGCGACGATGCAGTTCACGACGAACTCCTACACGCTCGCCGTCTGGGGCGGCTCGTTCCACCTCGAGTCGGTCGGCGTTCGCGTCAGGTACAACGACCTCCTCGGGTTCGTCGCCTCGTGGATCGCCATCGGACTACTCTGGTACTACGTGACGAAAACGGACCAGGGTCGGTCGATTCTTGCGGCCTCGATGAGCGAACGCGGAGCGCAGTTGACTGGTGTCGACCTCCGCGCCGTCAAGGCCCGAACGTGGCTGATCGCCGGCGGCCTCGCCGGCCTCGCGGGGGTCTTCCTCGGCACGCGAACGTACCCCGCGAACCCGGAGATGTGGTTGAACCCGCTCGCGCTGGCGTTCATCATCGTCGTTATCGGCGGGATCGGGAGCATCAAGGGCTCGATCGTCGCTGCCTACCTGATCGGCTACCTCGAGACGATTGCGATCACCCAACTGGGTGCGAGTTATCAGGGCATCTTCGCGCTGATCGTGCTCGTGGCAGTGTTGATCGTCTTGCCGGAAGGCCTCTACGGGAGGGAGTTCGTCCATGACTGATAGCACACCGCGATTCACGACGCCGTTCGGATCGATGAACACGGTGCAGTTCGCGTTCATCGCCGTTTCCGTACTCGCACTGCTCACCGCACCGTTCTGGAGCGCGATGTTGCCGAGTCACCTCGCGCTCATGCAGGCGTTGACGCTCGCGTGTATCTGGGCCATCTTCGCGATGGGCTGGGACATCCAGAGCGGCTACACCGGCTACATCAGTTTCGGGCACTCGGTGCTCTCCGGTGCCGCCGGATACACGACCGCGATGTTGATCTACAACGTGGACCCGAACATGTCCCTGTGGATTACGATTCCACTGTCGGTCGTCATGACGGTGCTCATCGGGCTTGTCATCGCGTTGCCGTCGCTTCGGCTGCGTGGCCCGTACTTCTCGTTGATTACGTTCGCCGCGGTGCTCGTCTTCTACCGGATGCTCCGACCACTCAGCGAGTATACCGGCGGAGAGACGGGCATCTCGAGGAACATCTACACGTACGGTAGCGACACGACCATCCTCGGGTTCGAACTGTTCTACTACGAGGTTCGCTACTACATCGCGCTCGTGCCGATGCTCCTCGTCGCGCTCGGATTGCTCTACATCTCCCGGTCGAACAACGGGATGGTGTTCAAGGCGATCCGCGAGAACGAATCGGCCGTCGAGGCGGCGGGACTCGACGCGACGAAGTTCAAGATTTGGTCGTTCGCGGTGAGTTCGGTGCCGATGGGGATTGGTGGCGTCTTACTCGTCCACCGTTTCGGGACCGTCAATCCGGAGCTGTTCGTCATCGTCGACAACAGCATCGAGATGATCGCGATGGCCGTCCTCGGCGGAATCGGCTCGATTCTCGGGCCGGTCGCTGGGGCGTTCTTCTTCATCGTCGCGAACGATTACGTGCTCCCGGGGGTCGGAAACGTCCTGCCGATAATCGATTTCGGGACGACGACCAGATACGCCGTGCTCTGGACGCTCGTCTTACTCGTCCTCGTGTTCGCACGGGACGGGCTCGGGCGGAAACTCTGGAACTGGCTCGGACGCCTCGGAGGTGACGACCGATGACGCTCCTCGAGATCGACGGACTCACCAAGCGATTCGGTGGGCTCGTCGCCGTCGACGACTTCGACATGACCGTCGAACGCGGCGAGATCGTCGGCTTGATCGGCCCGAACGGCTCGGGCAAGTCGACCGTCTTCAACTGCCTCATGGGGATCTACAACGTCACCGACGGACAGATCCACTTCGACGGCGAGGAGATCACGAACGACTCGACTCACGAAATCGTCAACCGCGGGCTCTCTCGAGTCTCCCAGGAGTCGAACCCGATCGATGACATGACCGTTCGTGAGAACATCAAGCTGTTCACGTTGCCGAACTCCATTCTGGCGTTCTCCGGCGGCGCGAGCGACGAGGAGATCGCCGAGTACGCCGCGCGCGTGGATATCGAAGACCAACTCGAGGAGCACCCAGGATCGATGCCCCACGCGGGCGTTCGTCGCTTAGAAATCGCGAAAGCGTTGGCGACGGAGCCGGAGATGTTGCTCCTCGACGAACCGTTCGCGGGGATGAACCAACAGGAGATCACCGAACTCGCGGCGAAGATGGAGGAGTTCCGCGAGGAAGGAATCACGCAGGTCGTCGTCGACCACAACATGGGCGGCCTGATGGGACTGGTCGACCGAATCGTCGTCATCAACAACGGCGACTTCCTCGCGGCGGGGACCCCAGAGGAGATCGCCGGCGACGACGACGTCCAGGAAGCGTACCTCGCTGGCGAGGTGACACAATGAGCGACCCACTACTCGAGATCGACGATCTACACGTCTACTACGGCAAAGCACACGCGCTCAAGGGCGTCTCGGTATCCGTCGAGCGCGGCGAGATCTACGGCGTCATCGGCCCGAACGGGGCCGGCAAGACGACCATGCTGAACGCCGTCGCCGGCTTCGTCGACTACGAGGGGACGATCCGCTACGACGGCAGTGATCTCGCCGACGAACGAGCCCAAGATATCGTCCAAGACGGGCTGATCTACTGTACCGAAGACCGGGACCTGTTCCCGTTCTTCTCGGTCCACGAAAACCTGCTCATGGGTGCCCAGTTCAGAGACGATCGCGAGGCCGTCGAAGCCGACCTCGAGATGGTCTACGACCTGTTCCCGCGCTTAGACGAGCGACGCGAGCAGGAGGCCGAAACGATGAGTGGCGGCGAGCAACAGATGCTCGCCATCGGTCGCGCGCTGATGAGCGACCCCGAGATGCTCATGCTCGACGAGCCCACGATCGGGCTCGCTCCGGTGATCATTCAGGACATCAGCGAGGCCATCGAGCGCCTGCTAGACGAGGGGCTGACCATCTTGCTGGCCGAACAGAACTCGACGTTCGCGTTACGCCACGCCGAACGGCTCTCGTTGATCGAAACCGGCGAAATCGAACTCGAGGGAACGGCCTCTGAGTTCCACGACAACGAGTACGTCCGCGAAGCGTACGTCGGCGTTCACTGACGGGGCGCAGTCGGTTCCCACAGTTATTTTTCCGCACAATTGCCAGGGCTCCAACTGGACCCCTCCTCGAGCGAAATTCGTCCACATCAGCTCCGTATCAGCTTCGAATTAGCTCCGAATCAGCTCCGTATCAGCTCCGTATCGTCTCCACAGTGTGTTGGCCCAGTTCAGTTAGGCGTCGCCCCCGAGACCGCCCTGAAACGAGGCGACCGCTTCGCGAAACTCGTCTGGAACGGTGATTGGGCGCTCGGTCTCGAGGTCGACGGCGACCTGCGTGACGCTGCCATCCGCGAGGAGTTTCTCGTCCTCGAGGCGTTTCACGCGGTAGTCGAACGTGAAACTCGAGGTTCCCATCTCGACGATTCGGATTTCGTTGACGAGTCGGTCGCCGAACTCGGCCGCGGCGCGGTAGTTCAGTTCGGTGTTGACGACGTGGACCTGCCAGTTGTCGGCTTCCATCTGCTCGTAGCTGTACTCGATCTGGCGGAAGAACTCGGAGACGGTCTCGTCCTGAAAGGTGAAGTACTCGCCGTAGAAGACGATTCCCTGCTTGTCGGTTTCGGCGAATCGCACGCGATTCTCGAACACTGGCTGGAAGTCGGGTTCAGCGGTTACGTCCGCATCGTCAGTCGTACCCATACCAACTACCGCTGGTTCGACCGGCAAAGTCGTACCGACCTCGGCAACTCGCTTTCGTCCCGGTGTGCACCGACTTGCGGTGACTACGGTAGATCCGCCAACACCTCGAGATCGTCGCCGTCGTGTCCGCAGATAACGGTCGCGTCGTGGCGACGCTCGAGGTCTTGGACCGTTCGGAGACTCTCGAGCCAGTGGCGTTTGCTCCAGAGCAATGCGCCGCCCATCGGGAGTTCGCCGTGATAGTTCGCGCGTGTGTAGGCCTGATCGCCGGCGAGAACGACCGTTCCGACGCCGTCGAGTTCGAGTTTCACGCCGAGTAACCCTGGCGTGTGGCCGGGGAGGTGGACGAACTCGAGATCCGTGAAGTGTTGTTCTCTGTCGTCGTGAACGATCCGCCAGTTCAGGTCGTGATCGAAGTCCCCGGCGATGTAGGCGTCGTCGCCCTCGTCGGTCTTTGCGCTGTAGTAGGCGAACTCGAGTTCCCGTTTGTGGACGTAGATTGGCGTCTCAGTGCCCGCGAAAACCTGGAGGCCGCCGGCGTGATCGAGGTGGAGATGCGTCTGGATTACGCAGTCGATATCTGAGATGGTGTAGCCGGCGTCGGCGAGGTCGTCCTCGAGCGGACGCAGCCCGGTGTGTTCGAACGCGGCGTAGAGGTCGTCGGGCCAGTGGCCCGAATCCGCCTCGGGATGAGAGCC
Organism: Natronorubrum sediminis; assembly: GCF_900108095.1. Lineage (NCBI taxonomy): Archaea > Methanobacteriati > Methanobacteriota > Halobacteria > Halobacteriales > Natrialbaceae > Natronorubrum > Natronorubrum sediminis. The sequence continues at coordinate 558,151 of NZ_FNWL01000001.1, read as the reverse complement.
GGTGTCCCAGAGGATCGTCGCCTCGGGGTGGTCGATCACGAGGTTGTAGACGGGGCCATCACCCATCAGCGTCTGCGGATTCGGCTCGTCGGCCGTGCCCAGCGTCTGGCCCTCGATGATGTTGTTCACGTCGGTCGTGATCGTCCCGCGCTCGAGTACTGAAAGCGTCGCATCGACCATACGACAGCGTCTCTCTCCGACGGTTTATAGCTCAGGTCGGCCAGAATTTGCCCGAATCGGTACGAGATGCGCTCGAGTCGCTGTTCATGCCAGCCGTAGAGCTACCCGTCGGGTCGTCGAACGGCCCGTATGGTCCGAGTCTCGACCCTCGTCATCCTCGCCGGTATCGTCTTGTTGTTCATCCCGATTCCGCCCATCGCGACGGTATCCGGCGTAATCGTCATCCTGATCGGCCTCGCACTCAGGTTTCTGACGGATCTCTGAACGGCTCACGGAGACGCCCGCTCGCGGAGGGGCACCTACGTCTCCGGATCGGCCAGCACCTCCGGTTCCTCGAGGTACTCCTCGATTCCCTCCGCCGCGCGGAAGGCTAGCGCACCGACGGTTCCGGTCGGGTTGTAGCCGCTGTTGTGGGCGAACGCCGACGCGCCGGGCACGAAGAGGTTGTGTGCGTCCCAACACTGGAGGTAGTTGTTGACGACCGATTCGTCGGGGTCGGCACCCATGATCGCGCCGCCGGTGTTGTGAGTCGTCTGATAGGGGATGATGTCGAAGTCGCCTTCGAGGCCGCCGCTGGCGTCGACCTGGTCGGCACCCATCTCCTCCATGACCTCCTCGCAGACGTCGCTGGCGTACTCCGCGAGCGCGTAGTCCTGATCGTGCCAGTTGAACGTCATCCGGATCAAGGGCAACCCGTAGTCGTCAGTGTAGTTTGGATCGAGGTCGAGGTAGTTGTCCTGATAGGGCAAGACGGCACCCTGACAGGAGATCGACAGCGAACTGTGGTTGTACTCGAGGCTCTCTTCTTTGAACTCCGATCCCCACGACGGCGTGTCTTCGGGGACCGGATTGTTCGCGATCGGTCGCTCGCCGGTCTGGCTGATCGAGACGGAGCCGCCGTGGAGGAACTCTTCGTCCTCGTGGTCGAAGTTGTCGCCGTTGATATCGTCGAACGCGGCCCCGAGCGCACCCGCGCCCATGTAGAGGTTCCACTCTTCGTCCTCGAAGAAGCCCGTGGCGCTGCCACCCATGTTCTGGTAACAGTAGTTCTTCCCGACGGTTCCCTCGCCCGTTTCGGGGTCGTAGGGCTCTCCGATACCCGACAAGAGGAGCAGGCGCACGTTGTTGAGCACGTACGCGGTGAGGGCGACGACGTCGGCGGGTTGCTCGTAGACGGTGTTCGTCCGCGAGTCGACGTACTTCACGCCAGTGACCTCCTCCTCGTCCTCGTCGTAGAGTAGTTCGACGACGTTCGAGTGCGTCCGCAGTTCGAAGTTCCCCGTGTCCTCGGCGGCCGGAAGAACGGTCACGGTGGGATCGGACTTCGCCCCCCACTCACAGCCGAATCGCTCGCAGTAGCCACAGTACTCACACTGCCCGAGGTTGATGCCGTCGGGATTTTCGTACGTCTCCGAGAGGTTCGCCGAGGGCTGCATGAACGGCTCGTAGCCGGCCGCGTCGGCCCCTTCCGCGAACACCTCGAGGGGCGGCGACTGCATCATCGGCGGCAACGGGTAATCCCGTGACCGGGGCCCTTCGTAGGGATTTCCGTTGTCCTGAATCTCGCCGTCGATGTTGCCGGCGACGCCCGAAATCCCGGCCGTATACTCGAACTCGTCGAAGTAGGGCTCGAGTTCCTCGTAGGTAATTCCCCAGTCCTGAAGCTGCATTTCGTCGGGAATCGCCTCCTCGCCGTACTCCTCAATCGTCTCGGATTCGATTTCGAAGTCGTAGGGGAGGAATCGCCAAGTGACGCCGTTCCAGTGAACGCCAGCGCCGCCGACGCCGGTTCCGGGAAGAAACGCCCCGTAGCGACGCATCGGGAGCGCCGTGTCTTCTGGCTCGTGTCGGAAGGTGATCGTCTCCCGGGAGAGGTCTTGCATCAGTTTATACCGCATCGCGTAGCCCAGTTCGTCGTGGACGGTGAGCCAGTCCTCGGTGGATCGTTCCCCCCCGCGCTCGAGGCCAACGACGTCGTAGTCTGCCTGTGCCAGTTCTTTCGCGATGATACCGCCAGTCCAGCCCACGCCGACGGTGACGACGTCGACGGGGTCGAGTTCTTCTGCCATTTGGATTACTCTCTCAGTGTGTCGCAGTTTGGTCGGTCGTCGATACGCCGCACGTCCACACACCGCTTCGCCGCTCGGCTCAATGGTCGTGGTCCCCGTCCGGATTGAGGCCGATTTCTTCGACGTCGTCCGCGATGCTCCGAGGTTCGTCCACCTCTTGGTACTCGTCGTCCTCGATGTGTTCTCGAAAGCTCCCCAGTGCGCCGGGAGAGCCGGGGAAGTTCTTCAGCCGCCAGCCGACCATCTCCTGATTCCCGCCGTACATCGGGTCGGAAAACATGCCCTCGAGCGTGTTCTCGCGCAAGAGGAGGAAGAAGTCACTCGGCTCGAGTCCCTCGAACGTCTCGACCTCGTCGTCCTCTAAGGCCTGAATAACGTCGTCTTGCTCCTCGCCCCCGAGGTCGACGAAACTCTCGTCGTACTCCTCCTCACAGTACGCCTCGACGAAGTCGATCGAGTACGTATACGCGTCCGCGGGTGTCATGGGGTGTTGCCAGCCCTGACCCGCCGCTGGCTCCTCGTCCGCCCACGCGACTTCGGTCTCCTCGTCGTCCGGATCGTCTGGCTCCTCTTCGAACTCATCAGGAGTCTCTTCACCGTCGTCTTCGGCCATCTCCTCGTCCGCACCGTCCGTGTCGTCGTCATCTCCCTCGTCGACTTCTTGGATACCTGCGTCGGTAGCAGTGAACGCAATCGAGTCAGCAGTGTTGTCCTCATTGTTCTCCCCATTCGCGCTGTTCTCGTCGTCCCCGTCGTCTTCGTCATCCTCGCCGTCGTCCGTCTCTGCTTCCTCGGTGTGGGCTGGCGGCGTTCCGACGCCTTCGGCCTCGGTAGGATCGCCGACCGGATCGGCCGCTTCGACCGCCGTATCCAACTCGAGTTGCTCGACGCCGGGAAACGGCCCGTCCATGTACCAGCGCTCGCCTTGCCCCCAGTCCTGGTTCATCTGTCGATCGATGAAGTAGACGACGCCCGCCTCGGGCGCGCCGGGGCCGTTGTCGTCCGAGGGGTAGATCCGATTCGCCATCTCCTGGACGATTTCGGCCTGCTCGAGCGTGAAGAACTGTAGTCCCTGCTTTTCGATTTCGGCTTCCTCGACGTCCTCGAGCGAGAAGTCGGTCGTCTCCGCTCGCGCCCGTCTCGTGAGGATGCTCGCGCCGATGAACGCGCCCCCGCTCATCATCGCGCCTCGTCGTGTGAAGTCGAACTTCGCCTCTCCGTCCGGTCCAGTCTCGTCGTCCGGCATGGGGGTTCCCGACTCTCGAGAGCCGGGTAGTTCAGCACCCTTGGTGTGACGGTGTCACACACCAGTAGTGTCGCCGACACCTCACAGGAATGGCACGCGCCAGCAGCAAGGGAGTCAATCGCTTTCCGTCCGCTCGTCGTAGACGCGGGTATGCAGTCGACTCCACGGATACTCGTCGCGGGCGGTGGACTGGCCGGCCTCGTCGCGGCGCGTCACCTCGCGGGCGGCGGGGCCGACGTGACTCTCCTCGAGTGCCGCGACGCGGTCGGCGGCCGAGTTCGGACTGTCGAGCGAGACGGATACCGATTCGACAAGGGGTTCCAGGTGCTCTTCCCCGCGTATCCGGCCGTCAAACGGGAGCTGGATCTCGAGGCCCTCGATCTCCGTCGGTTTACCTCCGGAGCCACCATCGCCCGACCGAACCGTCGGTCCGTGCTCGCGGATCCCCTCGACGCGCCGCAAACGCTCCCGGCGACGCTGTTCAACGCCGATATCACAATCGGTGACCGACTCCGCGTCGCGCGGCTCTGGTGGGATCTTCGGGATCTCGAGCCAGAGACGTTCTTCGACGACCTCGAGGGAGGCGACGAGTCGATCGAACGATGCCTCCGCAACCGAGGGTTTTCCGACGGGTTCGTCGAGCGGTTCGTTGCGCCCTTTTACGGCGGGATCACGCTCGATCGCTCGCTATCGACCTCGAGACGGGTCTTCGAGTACACGTTCCGAACCCTCGCTACGGGTGGAGCTGCGGTGCCCGCAGAAGGAATGGAAGCGATCCCGAACCAACTCGCCAAGCGTGTTCGGGAGGTCGGCGGAACTATCGAAACCGATTGCGAGGTGACGAAGGTTCGAAACGGACCGAGCGAGGACTCCGTGCGGGTAACGACCGACGGCGGAACCGACGACTGGGACGCCGTCGTCATCGCGACCGACCCGCCCACGGCGCGTGAACTCACCGGCCTCGTGTCCATCCCCACCGACGCCCGGAGTTGTGTCACGCAGTACTACGCGCTGGCCGACGACGCCGACCTCGAGACGGGGAAACGACTCCTGTTGAACGCTGTGGACGACGAGGGACCGAATCACGTCGTCCCACACAGCGCGGTCGCGCCGGAGTACGCACCCGACGGGGTGACGTTGCTGAGTGCAACGTACCTCGGCCAGTCGGAAGCGGACGACGGCGAACTGGCCAAGCGAACGCAGACAGCCCTCGAGTCGTGGTACCCCGAAGGAGCGTTCGAGGATCTCGAGGATCTTCACACCGAACGTATCGAGTTCGCACAGTTCGATCAACTACCAGGCGTTCACGAGACGCTGCCAGACGCCCGCGATCCCGACGGGCCGGTCTATCTGGCCGGCGACTACACCCGCTGGTCGTCGATTCAGGGTGCGATGCGAAGCGGTCGGGACGCGGCTCAGGCTGTGCTCGAGGACTGCTCGCAGTGATCGGGTTTGGTGGGTGGTGCTCGAGGTGTACTTTCAAAGCAATCGTCGACACTCACCGAGTGGCGGGAACCACAGCGGTTCGTCGCTCGAGTCGTCCCAGACGGCGGGATGAAACCGATTCGCGTTGGAAATCAGTGGCGACTGAAAGTCACGCGCGTACATTCCGTTGACCGTCGCGCCGGCCGCGAGGGGAGTGAACGCGGGCACCATCATTACGTCGGCACCGTTGTAGACGTTCTGACCGTAGAGGAAACAGGGCAGTTTGCGACCCTCGACCGACAACGCCGGATGGTCGTGGCCGACGACGTATCGCGCGGCTTCCGTCTCCGGTCGTTCGTGGCCGTGACAGACGACCGTCTCGTCGTCCGCGAGTCGATACTCGCTCGCGGTCTCGCCGTCGAAGACCGACTCGAGCATCGAATCGTGATTCCCCGGTGTCACGACGAGGGAGGCCCCGGAATCGTTGATGGCTTCCTCGAGGGCAGCCAGATCCCGCTCGACGCCCCGTGGAATCGTCTGAAAGGAGTGGAGGAGGTCACCGGCGATGACGACCGTCGTGGGTTCTGTGCGGGCGAGGAGGGATGTGAGTGCGTCGCGGACGACCTCGCCGTCGTTGATGGGCGCGTCGACGCTCGAGTCGGCGGCCCGACCGAGGTGTACGTCGGCGATCACGAGCGTGTCGGCTGCGGGAACGAAAAGCGCGCGGTCGGAAAGCGAGAGGGAGGGAGTCGTGGTCACTGTGACGAGTAGCGGTGATCTGGACGGGCATCGGGTTTGCCGAGTGCCTCGAAGAGGTCGTACTCGGTGCCCGTGAGGACGAAGAGGACTTCCTCGAGTGGTGCGAGGATCTCGGGGAGAATCTTGACGAGGACGTACGTGATCCCGACGAGGGCGACGACCGCGAGCACCTGCGAGATGTAGTTGTGGGCGACCAGATACGAGACGCGATCGGGCTGTGCGCCCATGTACGTCGTCATGAACGAGACGAGCCATTCTTGTTGGAACCAGCCCCACGGCGAGGCGAGTCCGATGAAGACGTTGCGAACGAGGTTGAGGAACCAGATGACGACGATGGACAGCGAGAACGCCGCGGCTTTTCGTTTGAACGGGGCGTTCACGGCGGCGATGAGACCGCCGAAGATCGCCATGCTACCGAGGCCCGTACACGCGAGGACGATGTACGTCGTCCGGCCGGTCACCGTCTTGTCGGGATCGAAGTCGAAGCGACTCTCGTAGCCGTTCGTTCCCTCGTTGATGCCCGGACTGTGACCGAGCAGTTCCATCGCGACGTGCGTCTGGGCTGCCGTTGTCTCGATCAGCCACTGGCGAACGAACGGAATCGTCTCCGCCGGCAGATAGATGAGTCCCATCAGGGCAATCGCTTTCGTCAGGAGGAACAGCGAGCGTCGCCCGTTCCAGAGCAGATAGCCGGTGTAGGCACACAACGGCAGCGCGACGACCGCGAGAACGGTCTGCAACGGACTCTGCGCATCAGCGTAGTAGTACGGCACCATCGTGAGCCAGAACAATCCGAAGGTGAGCCACGCACCGGTCCCCAGATAGCGCGCCGGCTCCCGTGCACCTTGCCACTCGAGGCCCAGGGCGAGGAAAAACGCGCCGATCGCAACCCACGCCAGTGCGTCCGTCATCCCAACCGACGAGAGGAGCGCTGGCGTCGTGCCTGCAGCCTCGAGGCCGACGACCGACACCGATTCGGCCGTCGAAAAAGCGAACGACATAGTCATCGATTACTGACGAACGCGCTCGCTATCAACTTGACGACTCGTCGGTCGACCGACGAGTCTCCCCTATGTCACGAGGTCGGTACGTTACCGGATCGGAACGCGAAACACGAGCACCGATAGCCTGGCTCCGTCGTCGCTGACCGAGGGGCTTTTTGGCACGCTCGTGAAAGTACTGGCGTATGGTCGACGTCCTCGATAACAAACGGGCTGCAACGCGCTTTCGGATCCTCGTCCAGATCGCAGAGCGCCAGCCCGCCGTCAGTCAGGGTGAGATCGCCGAGGAGGTCGGCGTGACGAGTCAGGCAGTCAGCGAGTACATTCGCGAACTCGTCGACGACGACCTCGTCGAGAAAGAGGGACGCTCGCGCTATCGCGTCACTCCGGAGGGGGTCGACTGGCTGTTTCGGGCCGCAGACGACGTCCGTCGATTCGCAGATCACGTTACGGGCGACGTCCTCGGCGCGATGAGCGAGGCGGCGTACATCGCCACCGATGATATCGAGGAAGGCGAAACCGTCACCCTCTCGGTGCAAAACGGATTGTTACACGCGAGTCCCAGCGACGACGGGCCGGCGACTGGCGTGGCGACCACTGACGCCGACGCGGGAACGGACGTCGGTGTCACGAGTTTCGAAGGCGTCATGGATCTCTCACCCGGGTCAGTGACCGTTTTGCAGGTCCCTGCGGTCAGATCTGGGGGAAGTGACGTCGTCGACTCGTCGGTCATCGCCGACCACTGTGAGTCGTCCGACCTCGTCGTCGCTGCCGGTGTCGAAGCCGTCGTCGCCTGTCGACAGGTCGACGCCGACCCGACGGTCGCCTTCGCCGCCGCCGAAGTCGCCTCGGAAGGTGCCGAACGCGGCCTCCAGGTGACGACAGTCGCGACGACCGACGAAGTCGGGCGGGTTACCGACACGCTTCGAGATTCCGATATTTCCTACGAAGTACTCGAGATCTAAGGCACTATTCAGTGACTGAGAACTTCGAAAGCAACGAGCGCCTCGATCTCGAGGGCAAAGTGACGAACCGCGCCCGAAGTGCGTGATTACCGGCGGTCGTAGAGTTGAACCGCTCGGTCGTGACGAGTCGAGATACCGTGTGGATTGCGTTTTGCCGAGCGATCGGTGTAGCGAGCGCGGAGTCCGCTGGCAATTCCGCGCGCGATATTCGAGACGACGTCGGTGCCATCCGACGTCCAGTCCGTCGGCGTTTCCTCCCCGGCGACAATGCTTCGAACGCCGCCAACGCCGTCGCGGAGCGCACTACCGAAAATTCGGGCGAAAATCGTCGGTCGCGGGCCGTAATTCTTCGTGAGTCGGTACGCGAACGAATGATAGGCCATCCCCCACTCTCGATCGGGCGTCCCCCCGTCGGTCCCGAGTTCGTCGTTCGCCGCCATCTCCGCGTTCCAGGTAACGTCGAAGTCGAATCCGGCGACCCGATGTGCACAGTCTCGTTCGCCACCAACCTCGAGCGCCTCGTCGAAGCCATCTAACGCCTCGAGAACGGTGCGTGCGAACGCAACGTTGGTGCCGTCGAACTCTGTCACTTGCCGACCGGCGACCGTTCTGGCCGACCGTTCGTAGTCGGTGTCACGACCCGTAACGGGACCGGTGACGACGTCCGTTCCGGACGTGATCGTCGCTTCGATGGCGTCGTACCAGCTGTGAGAAACGGTGTACTCGCCGTCGAGGAATGCGACGACCTCGCCGGTCGCACTCTCGAACCCGGCGTTTCTCGAGACGTTCGAGTTCCGTTCGGAAATTTCGACGAGCACGTCGACGTCGGATCGATCACGGACCACACCGGACGTGCCATCGGACGACGGCCCGTTGACGACGATAATCTCCGTCGCGTCCGGGGTCCGTTCGGTGAGCGCATCGAGACACGAGAGCAACTGCTCCCGATCGTTGAGCGTCGAGACGACGACCGAGAGCTTCATATGCACTCCTAACGGTCATCGGTAGTAAAAACAAGGGGGTTTTGGTATTGCGTCCCAGCAATCGTGTCAGCCTTCCGAACACCGATCGCAGGGAGGACGCTATGAATGGTCCCCCGATCAGCGCACGCGCGTATCCCAGTAGGAGACGGACGCGAGGTGATCCGCTACAGGAAGTTTGCCAATCGTCTCGTCGACCGTTCTGATCGGCGATGCGAGCCCGTTCGGAATCGACCGATAGAGCCCATACGGCGCGAGGAAATCGTCCTCGACGTCCACGAGCGTGAGTTCGGTTTTTGCGAGCAGGACGCTCACTTCACTCTTCGAGTACAGTCGCGATCCCATCGGTAACGCCCAGTTGTAGATGCTTCGGGCGCTGAATCGGTTGAACGTATCGAAGACGATCTGGTCGCTCGAGACCCGACGCATCTCCGTGAGAAACGCCTCCGGGTCGTCAGCGAGGTGGAAAAACCGCATCGCGATGACGGTATCGAAGTGATCGTCCGGGAAGGGCAGTCGTCCTGCGTCTCCGCGGAGGAATTCGAGTGTCCCCTCGAGTTCGACGTTCTTGGTTTTCTTGCGGCCCTGCTGTAACATTGCCGCCGAGATGTCGAGTCCAACGACGTCTGCCCCCTGTTCTGCGAGCATCACCGTAAACCGCCCGGTACCACAGGCGATCTCGAGGATGTTCCGGTCCTCGACGGGCATGATTGCCTCGAGGACGGCTTCTTTCTCGCGGCGGTCGATCAGCTGACCGCCCTGGGAGAAGCGCTTGTCGTCGTACTCCTCGGCGACGTCGTCGGCTTGGTACCACTCCTGTCCTTTCACACTGGACGCAACTACAGTAGCCGGAGGATAAAACGATACTGGAGTCTATCGACGAAACACACCGTCAGCCACCCCGAGAGGTGACTCCCACGTGTCATGATGTGGCCGCGTGCGTTGTGAGTGGCCGCCCTCCGAATTCGAGTTACTCGCGCTCGTGTCCCGAAAATTGCTCGAGACAGCCACGGACAGTGCTGTAAGCCTATGTTCGATTACAATCGCGCTGATTTACAAAGACGCGTCGCTCGCATCGCTTGTGTTTATACCTCATTTATACCCCTTATACAAACTTCACTATTCGTATCCACATATAGGGAAGGTTTACCATCAGGGGTTCCGCTGGAATAGACATGAGCATGAGTACAACCGAGGACGGTGCCGCCGCCGGCGAAGAGACCCTCTCTGAGGATGAATACCGCGAGCGTCTTCGTGACCTCCCACCGAGTGCGAAACTGGTCGCGAAAGTGCTCGAAGCCGACTCGCCCCTCTCGCAGGGTCAACTCGCCGAGGAATCGCTCCTCCCCGACCGTACCGTCCGCTACGCCCTCAACCGACTCGAGGATGTGGACCTCGTCGGCTCTCGATACAGTTTCCGCGACGCGCGGAAACAGGTGTACTACCTCGAACACTGACCAGTCCGAACGAACGCTGCCTGCTATCACGGTTCACAACACGAGGATGCAGTGTGGGGTGGCCGACAGGCGCTGCGCATCGACGTGCCGATATACACTTTTTCGTGCGCTCGGAAGTCTCGAGGTATGTCGCTCACTCGCTGTCCGGTCCCGGTATCCACGTACGCGCCGACTGGAACGACGAACGCCTATCTAATCGGCCGTGAATCGACAGTTCTCGTCGATCCGGCGGCGCGGACCGACGAACTCGATCGACTCGTCGCCGACCGGTCGGTCGAACACATTCTCGCTACGCACACCCATCCCGACCACGTCGGCGCACTCCAATCCTACGCGAACGAAACCGACGCGACCGTCTGGGCCAGGTACGGCCGACGGGAGCGATTCGCCGACGCGACCGGTCTCGAACCCGATCGAACCCTCCAACCGGGAACGACCCTTTCCGTCGACGACGAGCGAATCCGAATCGTCGGCGCGCCCGGACACGCGGCCGACCACATCGCGCTCGAGGTCGGGCGCGGTGGCCCGATTCTCTGTGGCGACTGTGCGATACGCGAAGGCAGCGTCGTCGTCGGCGCACCCGACGGCGACATGCGTGCGTACGTCTCGACCCTTCGACGCCTCTGGACGATGGACCCGCCGACGCTTCACCCCGGCCACGGCCCCGTGATCGACGACCCTCGAGCCACCCTCGAGCGACTGCTCGCACACCGTCGACGCCGCGAACGAACGGTTCACGACGCGGTCGACTCCGGTGCCAACGATCTCGAGGAAATCCTCGAACGTGCGTACGAGAAAGACCTCACCGGCGTCCGCGAACTCGCTCGCGCGACGGTCGTCGCCCACCTCGAGAAACTCGACGTCGAGGGACGACTCGAATGGGACGGGAAACGAGCGACCACTCGAGTTCGGAGCGACTGACTTTTCCCCGCTCGCGGGTAGTACTCGGTGTGCAATCACTCGAGGCAGAACTCGAATCCGCTCGTGCACTCGACGTCGCCGACCTCGCGGACGCGATCGAGTCGATCGGCTTCGAGTGCACTCGCTGTGGGGCCTGCTGTAAAGGCCACGGCGAGGAAGAACATACGGCGACGGTGTTCCCCGAGGAAATCCGTACGCTCGCGGAACGCGAGGCGGGCGATAGTCCCGCAACCGACGGCGATTCAGCGACCGAGGGCACGTCCGACGACGAGACGGACACCAGCGATCAGGAGACGGACACCAGCGATCACGAGACAGACACCGGCGAATACGACTGGAGAGACGTCGCCCGTCCGATGCCCTACGGCCTCACCGAAACCGACGACGGCCTCGAGGGGGAGACGTTCGAATGGGCGCTCCAGACCGACAGCTGTGGCGACTGCACATTTTACGAAACGACGGCCGACGGCACCGGCGCCTGCAGCGTCCACGAGGATCGGCCCCTGATCTGCCAGACGTACCCCTTCAGTATCGACCTCGCCGGAACTAGCCAACCGATGGGCGAGGCGGTCGACGAAGCGGGTGACGTTCGCGCCCACGAGTGTGAAGGCCTCGGACGTGACATTTCGCGCGAGGACGCCGAGGCCCTCGCTCGCACGCTCAAAGACCGAGCGATCACCGAACTCGAGCAAGCGATCGGCGTCCGAGACACCTACGAACCCGCCGACCCGGACCCGGGTGAAATCGTCGTTCACGACTCCGAAGGGGCGAAACGCGACGACGGGACGCCACTCGAGAAGTAACGACAGTCGGGATCGTGTTTCTGACACCGAAATCGATAGGTCATTGAGGTCGTTCTTCGAAGCAATTTGCATGAGCCTCGAGTGGGAACAGATTACACATATTACGAAAGTCGACCCTGCGAAGCCCCTCCCGTCCGATCTCAGCGTCCTCGAGGGAACCGATCTGGTAATCGTCGGCGGCTCCGACGGCGTGACGGAGGAAAATACGATCGACGCCATCGAATCGATTGACAGTGCGTATCCGTCGGTTCCCGTCTTTCAGGAACCATACAGTGCAGACCACGTCTCACGCGAAACGATCGAAACGGCGGACTTCGTCGCCGTCCCGGCCGTCTTCAACGGCGACCGGACGCACTTCGTCGGAAAACACACCTCTCTCTTCACCGAAATCGCTCGCAAACCCGAAGAACTCCTCGGGGCGAGCCTTCCCGTCGTCGGCAACTTCATCGAGTCCAAAGGTGTCGACGCTGTCGCCGATCTCACAGAGACGCTCGTGGGCGAGGGCTACGTCGTCCAGCACCTCGACTCCGCCGCGGCCTCGGTCTCGGGGGTCGACACCAAGTACACGCCCGAACAGGTCGCCGGCGCTGCCCTCGCGACGGAGACGTTCTACGGCTTCCCTATCTTCTACATCGAGTACTCTGGCACCTACGGTGGCACCGACGACGTCGAAGCGGCCGCTCGCTACCTCGAGGACACCCAACTCGTCTACGGGGGCGGGATCGACAGCCAGGAGAAGGCCACAGCCGTTCTCGAGGCCGGTGCGGATGCGATCGTCGTCGGCGATTGTTTCCACGACGACCCGGCGCAGTTCCGAGAGACGATCCCGAAATAAGGCGACGCTGTGGGTGCTCGTTCGTTTTCATCCACCGTCGCAGTCGTGTCAGTACTCGGCGCGTACGCTGTTTGGGCGACTTGTCGGCAAAAGGGTGGTGTCGTTAGAACGTCTCTTCGACGATCTCGCCGACCGCGAAGTTCGATTTGACCTCTGTGACTTCCACCTTGACGCGTTCGCCGACGTCGGCGTCGGGGACGATGATGACGTACCCACGCTCGACGCGAGCGATCCCGTCGCCCTGCTTCCCGATATCCTCGATTTCCACGTAGCGCGTTTCACCGACATCGACTGGTGGCTGTGGCTCCGACGGCGCGGTCTGTGGCTGTGCCGTCGTCGACTCACTCTCGGTCGCTTCCTCACGTGAAATGAGTGCGACGCGATAGACATCGTCGGGATCGATGTCCCCAGTTTCGACTTCCTGTCGTGGTACTTCGATGACGTAGCGATCCTCCTCTTCTGAAACGTCCGCACTGAACAAACACAGGAGCTTTTCAGATATTTCCACAGGTAGACCCTCGTTTCACCTCTGACTCTCATTCGTAATAGAACTACCGACAGGCTACCACGCCAACATGGTACCACACCGTGCCTCGAAACTCGCTTCACTCGCCACAGCAGCAAAATAGCGCGCGTTCGAACCCGAATCTACTGTACGGGCTCGAATGCCCGCGTCGTCATGAATTGGGAGACGTCGAACGTCGTGTCGAGGTCGGCGTCCGCGACCGTTTCGTAGGGGCGGTTGACGACGATATCGCCCGCCGTACTGTTCCCGACCCCGGGAATCACCGTGAGTTCGTCCATCGACGCCCCGTTGAGATCGAGCGGATAGGGGACGCCGGTGACGGAGCGATACCCGTGGTCGACGACGGCAACGTCGAGCGTCGACCCGAGTTCGCGCTCTCCCGGAATCCCGACCAACAGCGGATAGGTCCCGAGTTGTCGACCGAAGGTCTTCCCGTCCTGATGGTACTCGAGGTGGACGTCTGGCAAGACGGTTCCTGGTGGCGCGACTCGCTCGAGCATCGGCTGGTCGATCTCTTCACGTACTTGCTGTTTGTAGCGTTTGAACAGCTTCTTGTGGTCGTGAGCGATTTCGGCCCCCGTCTCGGACATGTCGGTGCCGTCGAAGGACATCACCTGCCGGATATTGATCCGGCGGAGCATGTAGCCCTCGTCGGACACTCGCTCGAGGAATTCCCGATTCCGTTCGTACGTTTCCTCGCGTTCGCCCTTGAGTCCGTGAAGCAGGTTGATGCCGGGAAGGAGTTTCGGGAGTCGACGCGGTGCGTCGTCGCCCGTGTTCGTGGCCCCGGCAACAGCGCGGTCGGAAGGCCCCGGATCATCCGGCCCTCCCGGACGCCAGCCAGCCTCCTCGTTGACGATTTTGACCGCTTGGAAGCACTCCTCGGCGCTGACGTTCAGATTATTTTCCTCCTGAACGAGCGGATCTGCGGACTCGAGGCCGAAGGCGGCCGTATCGCCCGGCGTGTTGTGCTCCGCGATGATCCGAATCCCCTCCCGACTCGCTTCGGGCCACTCGACGATCGTAATTGGGTTCATATTGTCGAGGTGGAGCGTCTCGAGGTCGGGCGCGACGTCGCGGATGCCGCCGTAGAGTTGGCGGAGGGCGTCGGGATTGGGCGCTTCACCGTCGCCGCCGTAGGCGAGGATGTCGGCCTGTCGGCCGATTCGAAAGTGCTTGACGCCGTAGTCGGAGAGCGCGTCGACTTCGCCGACGACCGTCGGCGGCGGCCGGAACGTTGGGTTGCCGTACAGCGGTTCGGTACAGAACGAACAGCGATAGGCACAGCCTCGAGAGGTCTCGAGTTCGGCGATGAGGTAGTCGGGGTGATTCGGATGCTGTTCGACGACGAACGCCCCGCCCTGGGCCCAGTGAGAGACTTCCTCGACGTCTCGCATTCGATTGTTGAAGCCCTCAAGACCGCTCTCGACGAGGTCGTAGACGGCGGCCTCGACGTCACCTTTCGCGACGAAGTCGAAGTCGAGGTCCTGTCGCTCGGTTTCGGTCGCGCCGGCGTTCTCGTCGCCGACGCCGAACTTGATGGGGCCACCCATCAGGCTCGTGCCGTTGGCGGTCCAGGCGAGTTTGCGCACCTCGTCGGGTTCGGCGGGCGTGCCGCCGACGTACTTTCCGGGGACGGTCATGCCGCCGAGGTAGATCAGGAGGTCGGCCTCGTCGACGTCGCGCCAGCGATCCGGTTCGTCGCGAAGGCCGTCGATCGTGTGATAGGTGATCTGGCCTTCGGGGACGCCCGCGTCGACGAGCGCACCGGCCGTGTATCGCGGATACGTCGAAATATACGGCGGCACCCCGAAGTGAGCGGGTTCGTCGACGTAGCCGTCGACGATCGTCACCGAGAGCGTCTCGGGGTCAGTCATAGCGACAGGTAGCGCCTCGAGTGGTAAAACGGTGACTACACGCATGGAGGCGTGAGTAGCCCTCACTCGAAGGCGACGACGGGCGGGATACCGATTAGGAACCCTGACGTTGATAGTCGTGCTCACACTACAGGTGCGTATGCCACCAACCGAGGAACTCGTCTGTACCGACGACGATTGCGTACTCGACCTCTTCGAGAATCACTACACCTACGACGTGCCGGACGACCTCGAGGACCTCGCGCTCTCGTGTCCCGTCTGTGGCGGGAGCACCTGCCTCGAGCGCGTGGAACTCTGACTCGAGTACCCTCCAACCGAGTAACGTGGCTCGTCAGACACACCTCAGATCGGCCGAACGTGTCAGACGTTTATTTTGACGCCACAAAAAATATAAATAGGTATGTTGTACCCGCAAATACCAAATGACGTCAACGGCTTTCTCGGTCTTCGTTACACATTCACATCCTCGTTCCGTCGGTGATCACATATGACTCCGGGGAACCTTCGGGAGTCGATCGGTAACTCCCTCTATCGACAGATCGGGCGGGCGAACGGGCAGGTTCAGAGCCATCGCTCGCTTCCCGTCGACATTCTCGAGAGCGAAACGACCTATCAGGTCGTCTTCGATGCACCGGATGCTGAACCCACTGACATCGAGGTCAGGTATCTCGAGGGGACCGTCAAAATCCGAATCGAGCGCTTCCGGCAGTATCGCGACGGCTACGAGATGCGCTTTCCTGGCCGCGGAATGGAGTTGACCGGCTCGGCCGAACTGCCAGCAGACGCCATCGTCGAACCCGACGCCGGCGAGGCGACCCTGACCGAAACCGGGACCCTGCGCATTACGATCCCCAAGGGATCCCGCGAGGAGGAACCGACGGCAGAGAAAACAGCAGATTCGTCAACTGATACCGACCCCGCCTCTCACTCGTCATCGCCAAGCGGTTCCTCGGAACCGTCGGGCGAACTCGCCGTCGACGAGCAGTAATTCGCGTCACTACTCCGAGTCGAGCGTCATTCCGTCGATGATATCGAACGATTCGTCGCCGTCGAATCGAGTCGGGTCGAACGCGCCGATACCGTCGTCGCCGAGGACCTGCTCAGCCAGTCGCTCGCCGATCGCCGGCGCGCGCATGAATCCGTGTCCGTGGAATCCAGTCGCGACGTAGAGTCCGTTCTCGAGTTCCCCGACTAGCGGATCGCGATCCGGCGTCGCCGTACAGAGGCCTGCCCACGCCCGCTCGAGTTCGATCTCGAGGTCGGGAAGGCGGGTTTCGACGCGCGCGAGTATGTCTTCGGTGAACTCGGCGTCAGCACTCCGGTCGACCGAATCGGGGTCGGCTTCGACGAACTCTGTACCGTCACCCGCGAGCAAGCCGTCGGGGTGGGGTCGCACGTAGAATTCGTCGCTCGCGTCGTACCACATCGGCTCCTCTAAGTCGGCGCTCGCGACGAGCGCCTGCACGCGATACGGTTTCATCGCGATCGACACGCCAGCGTCCTCGAGTAACGCTTTCGTGTGCGCACCGGCCGTGACGACGACGGCATCGACCTCGCGTTCGGCTCCATTTGATAGCACGACGCGGGACGGGTCGGTTCGGACCTCGACGGGCGTATTCGCCTCGAGCGTCGCGCCAGCACCAGTTGCCGCGGCGGCGAGACACGCCGTGTACCGCGTTGGATCGGTGTAGCCCGCCGCACCGGCGATTCCAGCGACTGCAACGTCGTCTGTCCGGAGCGTCGGGAACCGCTCGGCGAGGGAGTCGGCGTCGGCCTCGAGGGCGACAATGCCTTGTTCTTGCATCTGGCGAACCTGTTCGCGGATCGCCTCCGCCCGGTTCGAGTCGCCGTCCCGGGCGAACCAGACGTAGGGACACTCGACGAACGGGAACGTGTCGTCGCCGGAGAACGCTCGAAATCGTTCGATTGCCTCGCCGGCAATTTCGGCGTCGAGGGAACCCGCAAACGCGTTGTAACAGATGCCAGCAGCGCGCCCGCTCGCACCGCTTGCAATCTCGTCGGCGTCGTAGAGCGTCACGTCCGCGCCCGCTCGAGCGAGGTCGTACGCCGTCGTCGCGCCGACGGCACCGGCACCGACGACGGCGACCTCGAGGCCGGCACCCGATTGCGTGAACGCATCCGCGCCGACTGCAATTTCGGGGTCGTCTTCGGGCGTCATCGCCGATCACGCACCGAGAGTCGATACCAACCCTGCCGACGGGATACCCGCACACCACCATCGTGTGTACTCGTCGTCATGTGGGGTACTGTGGAGAGGAGGTACTTACCTCTGGGTGGTACGCGACGCGTCCTGTGGCCGACCGACTCACGAGCGAAGCGACTCGAGGCCCTGTGCCGGATAGCCGACGACGGTGGTCGCCCCGGAGTCGCGAAGTCGCTCGACCCGTTCGCCGACCGCCTCCGGGGAGCCGACGAGCGCGTACTCCGTGGCGGCCGCGAGCAAGACCTCACGTGCGCGAGCGCTCGCACTCGAGTCGGTCGCTGCGCCGTCGGGAAGTTCCCGGGAGACCGGTCGGCGACGGGCGACGTACTCGCCGACGGCATCGAGAATCGCGTCGTCGTCCGTCGTCAACACCGTCGGGGCGTAGACTGCAATCTCGCCGCCGAAGCCTGCCGTGCGGAGGGCTTGGAGTTCCTGTTCGGTCGTCCGCGAGAGGAGATCGTACTGGGTCGCGCCCGTCGCCATGGCGATTCGTTCGACGCTCTCGGTGCCGACCCAGGCGTCCGGATCTGACTCGAGGGCGCGACCAAATCGGGGAGCGACGGCTCGCTCTCGCTCCGTCTCGGTGAGGTAGGCAGGGTGGCCGGCGACGAGAATTCGACTGACTGCGTCGGGGACGTCCGTCCAGAGCGAGTCGTCTCCGAGCGGATCGAACCCGTCGGCACGGACGGGCGTCGTGAGGTAGACGGACCCCTCACGGGAGAGAGCGCGCAGCGTCTCAGCGGCGGGGACGTGCTCTCGGCCCTCGTAGTCGATTGCGAGCGTGTCGACTGGAAGTGCTCTGGCCGTTTCGACGGCACATTCGGTTGGCTTCAGCGCGATTGCATCCAGACCGGCGCGGGCGACGGTGTGTTCGGTCAACATCGATAACGTCACTCGCTCGACGCGCGGTAGGTTCCGACGTAGTCTACATCGATCGATCTACCGTCGTCGACGCGATTGTCGGGTCTGCGGGGTCGACGCGCAAAAATCTGGCGTTCCGGGTGGATCGATCAGGTGACCGAAGCCGATTGCCTTCGGCCGACGCGAGTCCACAATCTACTCGTATGAGGGACACAGACTCTGTGTGTGAACGTCGCCACATGAGTTCGCTGAAAGGGGATTTCGGCCGGGGGCTGATCGTCGTTGGACCCGTCCTCGTGACGCTCGCCATCCTCTACATCCTCTACTCGTTCATCGCGCGGTTCACGCCTGCCGTCCTCATCAACGCCGACGTACTCGGCGTGTTCCTCCCTGGCATTAACGAGTTCGTCCTCGCCCAACTCGCCGCGTTGCTTCGCGTCCTGACGTTCGTTGCCCTCCTCTGTCTGGCGATGTACGGAATCGGACAGACGACGGACACGACGACTGGCGAGGTCCTCGAGGGAATCGTCGACTATCTCGCCAACCGCGTCCCCCTCATTCGAGTTATCTACAACGCGTCGAAAACTGCCACCGAAACGGCCCTCGGCGCGGGCGATACGCTTCAGACGCCCGTCAGGCTCGAGACGTGGAACGGACTACGGATGACGGCGTTCAAGACGGGCCGCACGACGACCGACGGTCGCGTCTTGCTCTTTTTGCCCACCTCACCGAACATCACGACCGGGTTCGTCCTCGAGGTCTCACCCAACGAAATAACTGAACTCGACGAAACCGTCGAGGAAGCGCTCACTCGAGTCGTCAGCGCCGGATTCGGTGATGCCGATCGAGCGGAGGCGGACATCGACGAACTCTCCCTGTCCGTCGTTGGCGAGATGGAGATCGAACGGGGTCCAGGAAAGAAATAACCGCGTCGTGGCTCACTCGGTTCGGTCGACTCGCTCGGACGCGTCGAAATCGGTCGCCAACTCGAGTAACTGGACGAGCATTCGGCCCGTCGCGCCCCAGACGGTGTAGCCGTCGACGTGGAAGTAGTGGATAACCATGTCGCCGTAGTAGGGGTGATCGCGGTGCTCGTACTCGTAATTCGCCGGATCGAGGAGACCGGACAGCGGCAAGACGACGATTTCGGCAACCTCGTAGCCGTCGCGTTCGTACTCACGGTCTGGCACGTGGCCGACGAACGGCGTGACGGCGTACTCGGAAACCGTTCGAATGTCGTCTAACCGGCCGACGATTTCGACCTCGTGGGGCTCGAGTCCGATCTCTTCGTGAGACTCTCGAAGCGCGGTCTCGAGGATAGTTTCGTCGACTGGTTCGGCACCCCCGCCCGGAAAGCTCATCTGGCCAGGGTGCTCGCCGAGGTCGTCCGATCGCCGCGTAAACAGCAGGTGGTCCTCACCGTCGCGTTCGACGATGGGGGCGAGGACGGCGGCGTCGTACTCCTGGTCGTCGATCTCGAGCGGTTCGTGGTTCGTGACGGGCTCGAGCGTTAGTGTCGTCTGGGTCACGCGTGATCACACTCGTTCGGAGCCCGGCGACTTTGGTTCGAAAACCCGAGGAGGCTCGTCCGCGTTCGTCGGTCGCGCGGGCGAAAGGTCGGTCGATTCACTCGAGTGACGCCTCCAGTTGGTCGCGTTCGTTCGCGAGGTCGACCGGGGCCCACGCTTCGACGTCGTAGCTGATGTCGATCAGTTCCTCGAGATCCGCGTCGTCCGGATTCTCGGTCGCCGTCTCGACGGTCTCGAGGAACTGCTCGCGGGCAGTCTCGCCGAGTGCGTCGCGGTCGAGTCGTCGTCGGTCGACGTCGAGGATGTGTGGGACGTCTTCGGCGTGGGCCGGCACCGACGGAAACGCCGTCGGACCCGCGACCAGCAACGTCGTCTCAGCCTCGTTTCCGCGTTGCTCGTGGCGAACCAGCGCAAACGACTCGATGGCGTCGTCGATGGCCGTTTCGAGGGCCGATTCGTCGAGCGATCGACCGTCGGCCCGATAGGCGGCTTCCGAGAGCGCCCGCTCGAGTTCGGGGCGAGTTAACGCGCCGAAGAGGTCGACCACGCCGGCGAGTTCGTCGGCGGTCGCGTTCATACCCGCCACAACGAAGGGCGGGAAGATTAGTCTTGTGCGCTGCCGTCGACGCGCCCGAGTTGGCGTCGTTCGGACCGCTGGTCCGTTCGCCAGGGCTGTGTCGCCTTGAGTACCTCCGTCGCGTCGAACGGCGCGTCCACCCAGCGCGGCAGCCGGCGGTCCGGCCCTGGCGACGTGATCGACTCGGCGTATCGCGCGAGTTGGTCTCGCTCGCTCGCCGGATCGTACGCGAGACCGTTGAAGGCAGCGTCGGCGCGATACTGACCGACCAGTCGCTCACCAGTCGCGAGAAACCGCTCCTGGAGCGTCTCGTAGTCGGGGTCGACGCCGCGTTCCTCGACGACGCGCAACAGTTCGCTGGCGACTTCGCGGCTCATCCCCTCGAGTCCGGTCTCGCCGGAGACGCCGCGATGGTCGTGTTCGTGTCGGCCGAGGTCGACCTGTGCGGTTCCGTCGAATCCGGCAGCGTCGAACGCGTCGCCGAGCGTTCCAACCTCGAGCCCCCACGCTCGCGGGGCGCGAAGTTGCCGCGCGAGGTCCGAACGCGCGGCGAACTCCCCCGCGAGGGCGTAGCGAAACGAATCCAGATACGCCAGAATATCCTCGTCGTGTTCGTCCGCGAGCGTCCGCACGAGTGGCGTGTAAAAGAGGCGGAAAAGTCGACCGTAGAGCTGTTCATCCTCGATTCGAGCGTAGTAGCCCTTCGAGAACGAGAACCCCATCGTCAGCGGGGCGAGCAGTCGGTGGACGTGCGAGGCGTCGTAGCTCCGGGCGTCGGCGTCGTGGACGACGACGAACTCCGCCGCTGTCGTGGCGGGGCCAAGCGCCAGCCAGACGTCGCGTCCTTTGCCCGCACCTGGCGGTACGCCGGCCGCCGCCAGCCGCGATTCCATCGCGGGCGAATTACACCAGAGCACCTGGATTGGGAGCGAGAACGACTCGAGCCACTCCCGAACCGGGCCGATACTGTCGGCGTCGGCGCGAACGGGGACGATGACGGCCGCCGGCGCTGGTGTCAGTGACTCGAGTTCCTCGAGCACGCGTTCGGCCGCAGGACTCTCGTGCTCGCGGTCGGTCATCGGGACGACAACGGCCGTCTCGGCCATCGCCGCCGTCGTGTCGGCGACATCGTTGCGCGCCGGGTCGCGCGCCGAGCCACCGAATTCGTGGAGCGTCGCGATTCGCTCCTGGACGTACTCCATCGGTGGAGTGTTTGGCTGGACCGGTAAAATGGTCACGACTCCGGCCAAAGACTGTCACAACGCAGGCTCGCGTCTCGAGCGTGCTTTTCGCCAACCTCGGTACGTGGTTCCCGTGATAAACGAAGAACGCTCGTTCTTTCACCAGCTTTCTATCAAAAATATTGTCGTTCAGTTGATGGGAATAGTTCGGAAAAAGCACCGGTCTTTTTCTCCCCCTCCTTCGTAGGAGCGCAACATGAAATCGATCCGAAAGGCACTTCGCGAGGGTGAACTCGATAAAGATACCTACGATAGACTGGTCTGTGGCGAGTGTGAACAGCCACTGAAGACCGAAAACGACCCGGATAAGATCTCCACGCTTCGGATCTGTCCGGATTGTGATGATACTTGGAAGGAGATTCGGTAGGCCGGTCACGAAACTGTCCGGAAACGATCACGGTGACCGATCGGACACCCTTGGCCACAGATCACTCGAGTTCGTCGCGGCGAGGCTCACGTTGGTGGCCCGTCACTCGCTCGAGGGTACGTTGTAGCGGCCCGAGGCCGGGATAGCCGTGTCGTCGCCAGAGGACGAACGCGAGTGCAGCGAAGACGAACTCCGAGAGAAAGTACGGATCGGTCAGCGAGTCGTGGAGAAGGGCCGTGATAGTCGGCGGCCCCTGCTCGTACTCCTCG
Source organism: Natronorubrum sediminis (assembly GCF_900108095.1). Taxonomy (NCBI): domain Archaea; kingdom Methanobacteriati; phylum Methanobacteriota; class Halobacteria; order Halobacteriales; family Natrialbaceae; genus Natronorubrum; species Natronorubrum sediminis. The sequence continues at coordinate 536,039 of NZ_FNWL01000001.1, read as the reverse complement.
ACGCCGACAACCGGCCAGAGGAGGTGGTCGGCACTCCCTTCTTCGCCCCAGAGGGCTGGGACGGCATCAACGATAACGTGTGAGAGCGCACCGATGGCGAAGGCAACGCCGTACTCGCGACGGTTGTACGCTCGAGCGAGTCCGTACGCTGCGAGTGAAAGCGGGACGATCGTGAACAGCGAGTGTGCGAGCGTCCGCCCGGTCGGAATAACGCCGACGTACCACGCCAGCGGTTTGTCGACGAGATCCGGAAACTGACTCCCAAAGACGAGAATAATGACTGGAATCGCTGGTGGCCGCGCATCGAAGCGAACGCGAGTCGCAATCGCGTAACAGAGATAGGCAACGGCGACGTGTCCAAGTGGCCACATGCTGGGGAGTGAGATGTGTCGACGGCCTATAACAGGTGTGATCGAACTCGGCGATCGTTCCGCCCTTCGAGAAAGCGAGTCCGTCGTCGATCTATCGGTCGCGGTTGACCGTTTCGCCAGGATTCGTCGTCGCTCCGGGTGAGAGTTTTAGCCCCGGCGTGAGACTTGAGTTGATACCCGTCTTGACGTCGTCACCGGCGACGATTCCGAACTTTCGGCGGCCCGTCGAGACGCGTTCGCCCTTGACGGTAAACTCGATAGCTGCATCGTCGTGTCGCAGGTTCGCGACGTTCGTTCCCGCGCCGAGGTTGACGTCGCGTCCGAGGACGCTGTCGCCGACGTACGAGAGGTGACTGACCGACGCGTCGCGTGAGAGCACGCTGTTTTTCACTTCCGCGGCGTGGCCGACTTTGGCACCTTCGTCGATCAGCGTTGCGCCGCGAACGTACGCGTTGGGCCCGACGGTTGCACCCGAGCGGATCAACGCGGGCCCGTCGATGACGACGCCGGGTTTGATCGTTGCACCCGGCTCGACGACGACGTCACCCTCGAGGTGGGCGTCGTCGCTCACGTCACCGTCGATGCGTCGCTCGAGGACGGAGAGTTTCCACTCGTTGGCCTCGAGCAGTTCCCAGGGGCGACCGACGTCGAGCCAGCGTGAGAGCGTGACGGGGCTGACGTCGAACTCGTCTATCACCGTCGCGAGCACGTCCGTGATCTCGTGTTCGCCCCGGTCGCTTTCGGGGACCTCGAGCCACTTGCGCGCCGCCTCGGGAAATGCGTACGCCCCCGCGTTGGCGAGGTTCGTCGGCGGATCTGCCGGCTTCTCGACGATGCCGGAGACCGAGTCGCCGTCGGTGCTGAGGACGCCGTAGTTTCGCGGGTCGTCGACCTCGATGGCACAGACGGCCGGACACTGTTCGAAGAGTTGGGCGATCGCGGCCGGATCGTAGAGGTTGTCGCCGTTCAAGACGGCGAAGGGGCCATCGAGGTGTTCGCTGGCAGCGTTGACGGCGTCTGCCGTGCCTGCCTGTTCAGTCTGAACCGCATAGGAGACGGGAACACCGCGATATTCTGGGCCGAAGTACTCGTGGACGGTATCGGCTTCGTAGCCGATGACGAGGACGATTTCGTCCGCGCCGGCGTCGATTGCAGCGTCGATCGTGTGGGCGACGAGCGGCCGGTCAGCGACCGGCAACATTGGTTTCGGGACCGAATGAGAGAGTGGTCGAATACGCGTGCCCTGCCCAGCCGCAAGAACGACTGCTTTCATGTATCTCGTTTGTTCCACGAACCGTCGGATAAGCGATTCGCTACCTCGCAGCAACAGGTATCTATTTTCTGATGTGAAGTGCGCAGATATCTTGAACGAGAACACACGAGAGCGATCTCGTTCGGTAGCCGACGACGAGGTTAGTCGTCGGTCGTCGTAATGTCGGCCGAGAGTCCCTGTGCCATCTCGATGTCGTCGGCGTTGTTGATCGTCCAGGCCGTTCGCTCGGTGACGGCCTCGATAGCCTCTCGGGCGCTCGGATAGCCGTTTCCGGACTTCTTCACGCCGCCAAAGGGTAACTGCACCTCCGCGCCGATACACGGGAGGTTCGCGTACGCGAGGCCGATTTCCGCCCGATCTCGGAACGCGTTCAACTGCCGGTAGTCTTCGGAGATAATCGCACCCGCGAGGCCGTAGGGGGTGTCGTTGTGAATCTCGAGTGCGCGGTCGATGTCGCCGTCGTACTCGACGAGGGCGACGTGTGGGCCGAAACACTCCTCGTTCAAACAACGCAGGTCAGACTCGTAGTCGATTTCGTAGACGAACGGGCCAACCCAGTGGCCGTTCGCGAAGCCATCGGTTCGCTCACCGTCGCCAGCAGTGGCTGTCCCGTCTCCGTGACCGTCGGGAATCTCGTCCTCGCCGAGTTCGAACCGATCGACGAGCACCTCGCCACCTTCTTCGACGGCCAGTTCGTTGTGCCGGCGGATCTTCTCGACGTGGTCAGCCTCGATCACTGGCCCCATGAACGTGTCTTCCGCGAGCGGGTCGCCGACGGCGATATCTTCTGCGATGTCGACGAATCGCGCTTTGAACTCGTCGTAGACGTCGGTGTGAACGATCAGTCGCTCTGAGGAAACGCAGCGCTGGCCGGTCGTCTTGAAACTCGACATGATCGCCGAGTGGACCGCGACGTCGAGGTCGGCTGCTTCGGTGACGACGATGCCGTTCTTGCCGCCCATCTCGCAGGCGGCGAGTTTGCCCGCTTCGCCGCCAACTTTACCCGAGATTTCGTGGCCGACTTCGGCGGAGCCGGTGAAGAGAACGGTGTCGACGCGGTCGTCGTCGGTAATCGCCGCGCCGGCGTCGCCGTAGCCCTGGACCATGTTGAACACGCCGTCGGGAATGCCGGCGTCCTCGAACATCTCGGCGATAATCTGGCCACACCACGGCGTCTGCTCGGCGGGTTTCCAGACGACGGTGTTGCCCTCGACCAGTGCGATGGCCATGTGCCAGAAGGGAATCGCGACGGGGAAGTTCCACGGCGTGATACAGCCGATGACACCGCGGGGCTTGCGGCGCATGTAGGCGTCCTTGCCCGCGACCTCGCTCGGAACGACGTCGCCGTGAGGGTGGCGAGCGTTACCGGCAGCCCACTCGACCATGTGCCAGGCCTCGGTCACGTCGGCTTTCCCCTCCGAGATCTCCTTGCCACACTCCTTCGAGACGATTTCTCCTAACTCGTCGTGGCGCTCGCGGAGTTCGTGGTAGATGTCCCAGAGGTACTCCGCGCGGTCGATGTACGATAAGGACCGCCACTCCTCGAAGGCCCCCTCGGCGGCCTCGAGCGTGGCGTCGACGTCGTCCGCCGTTCCGCGCTGGAAGGTCGCGAGCGATTCGCCCGTCGCCGGGTTTCGACTCTCGAAGTGCTCAGCCTCCTCTGAGTGGGAGGTACTCGAGTCGTCCGTCCACTCCCCGCCGATGTAGTGACCGTGTACCTGTGTCGTGGCTTGCTGACTCATGGCAAATATTACGACGAGTATCGTGAAAACCCTGCTGGTGAGTTACACGACGAGGACTGGTTATCGACGACCGAGGTCCGCCGCTCGCTCGAGTTCGCTTCTGAGCGTCGCGGCGTCGAACTCGTGATCGGGGCGCATTCGGATGAAATCGAGGAATCGCCGCGCGGAGAGCAACTCGTCGGGATCGTAGACCATCGCGGCCGCGCGAACGGAGTCGCGGGCACCGATTCGGGGCTCGAGGATGGCGAGGGCGCACGCGAGATCGTAGGCGGTGGTCTCGTCGACGCGGTCGTCGTGGACGTTCGTCGCGTCGATGACGTAGAACTCGTCCTCGAAGAGCAAGATGTTCTCCGCACGGAGGTCACCGTGTGCCATGCCGTGATCCCGGAACGTCGCTAGCATCGAGAACAGCTCCGGCGCGCGTTCGGTGACGAGCCAGTCCGGCGCGTCGTCTAACGAGCGAAACTCCGGGAGATACTCGAGAACGAGCACGCCCAGCCCGTTGACCTCGAAGGCGTCGATCGGTCTGGGCGCGTTAATCCCGATTTCGCGCATCCGTTCGGTCGCCTCGTACTCGTGTTCGACCATCTCGCGAGGCGTGTCGAACCGGCCAAAGAAGCCGCCAGTCCCTGCGGAGACCGCCCCGACGTTTCGCCCGGTCGTCAACACCGCGTGGACGAGGGCGTTTTGCCGAGAGACGATCTTGACGAACCACTCCTCGTCGATGACACAGGGCGTCGAGAGCCAGTTGTCAGCCTCGAGAAACTCGACGCGGACTTCCTCGCGGTCGTACCGATCCGCCAGCGTCTGGATCACGCGCTCGAGGCGATCCCACTCGACGCTTCCTCGTGCGAGCCGGCGGATATCCATATGTCTGGTGTGGGTGCTCGGGCGTTAAATGCATCTCGAACTATCGCAATCGGTACGTGTCAGGAACGAAGTCGATGGCCGGTTCGGCGTTTCAACCCTCGCTCATCGGCGCACGAAATGTGCCGTTTTGCGTCCGCCTGCGGACGAGAACAGTATTATTATCATCGAGGCTACTGAACTCGAGGCTAACATGGACGCGATCGACGATCTCAGCGACGCACTCGAGACGACGCGGAACGTGTTGACTCCGGTGAGTCTTGGCTTCTGGCTCAAACTCGCGGTCGTCGTCTTCTTCGTCAGTTCCCTCGGCCTCGGCGGTCCGATGCTCCCGGGTGGTGACGTGGGTGCGATCCTCGAAGAGCCAACCGCCGACGAGCAGGGAGGCGAAGAACTCGAGGCCCTCGAAGAGGACGCCCCCGTCGATGAAATCTTGCTCGCATTGGCAATACTGCTCGTGATCGGGGTGGTCCTCTGGCTCATCTACGCGTTTATCGCTGGGATCATGGAATTCGTCTTCATCGAGACGTTGCGCTCGAGTGAACTCAATTTGCGGCGCTACTTCGGAGCGAATCTCGGAAACGGCGTGCGATTGTTCCTGTTTCGAATCGGCGTGTTGCTCGCGATGGGGGTGCTCGCCCTCGGACCAGCCCTCCTCCTCGAGGTGACGGGCACCGGACTCGAGGCCGCTTCGGGCGGAACGTTCGGTATCTACTTACTCTACGGCATCGCCGTCTATCTGGGCTATTCGATCGTCCAGCGCTTTACGAGCGAGTTCGTCGCGCCGATCATGCTCCTCGAGGATCGTGGCGTCTTCAGTGCCTGGGGGCGACTGTGGCCGACCGTCACGTCGAACTGGACGGAGTACCTGGTCTATCTCATTCTCGTCTGGGTGCTCTCGTTCGCGATTTCACTTGGCGTGTGGTTCCTGATCTCCTTCGGTATCCTCGCCCTGATGATCCCCTTCGTCATCGGCTTCGTACTGTTGGTGTTCCTGGGCGAGATCGGGTTCGTCCTCATGATACCGCTCGGCGTCCTCGCGTTCGTGTCGGTGCTGTTGTTCGTCGCGCTCGTCTGGACGCCGATCACGACGTACTTCCAGTACTACGCGCTGCTCGTCCTCGGTGACACGAACGACGAACTCGACCTCATCCCCGACCAGCGCGCCGCCGTTCGCTCCGGAAACGGCCCACAGCCGCCCCGTGATGGAACTGCGGGTCGAGGGGACACCCGACGCGTCGACGGCGCGTGGGGACGCGACTCGAGTGAGGGCGACGAGGGAAGCCTCTGGGACGATACTGACGACTCGGACCCATGGGGTGAACCAGACGACGGCGACGGCACAGACGACACCAACGATAGGCCGTCGTGGGACGACGCTGGCGTCGACGACGACCGAGATCGCACTGGTGACGAGGACGAATCGACCGACCGTGACGATGACACGCGCGGCTGGTAACGTCGCCTCCAACCGTCCCGTGGACGGGTAACTCGGCGGTGCGTTTAACCTCCACCTCGGAAACTATTGTGTATGGACACGACGTTGCCCGACGAACACCGGATGATACAGGAGACCGTTCGGGACTTCTGTGAGCGTGAAATCGAGCCGATCGCACAGGAGATCGAAGACGAGCACCGGTTTCCCGAGGAAATTTTCGAGGAACTTGCCTCGCTCGATATGATGGGCGTGCCGATTTCCGAGGAGTACGGCGGACTCGGCGGCGATACGCTCATGTACGCACTGGTCGCTGAAGAGTTGGGACGGGTGTCGGGATCGATCGGGCTCTCCTACGTCGCCCACACGTCGTTAGCGTCCAAACCGATCGAACACTTCGGGACGAAACGCCAGAAGGAACGCTGGCTCCGCCCCCTCGCGGAGGGCGAGTATCTGGGCGGCTGGGCGCTGACGGAACCCGAAAGCGGCTCCGACGCCTCGAGCATGAACACCACTGCACACAAAGCGGGTGATGAGTGGGTGCTCGAGGGAACCAAGCAGTTCATCACTAACGCCTCCGAAGCCGGCTCGATCCTCGTCAAAGCGGTCACGGACCCCGAAGCGGGCTACGACGGTATCTCGACGTTCATCGTCGATCCGCACGAGGACGACGGCTTCGAGGTGACGACGATCTGGGACAAGATGGGCCTCAACGCCTCGCCGACCTGTGAAATTCACCTCGAGAACGTTCGCCTTCCCGAGGACCGACTGCTCGGCGAGGTGGGTGACGGCTGGACTCAGACGAAGAAAACCTTAGACGGCGGTCGAATCTCCATTGCCGCGCTCTCGACGGGGTTAGCACAGGGAGCGTACGACCACGCGAAAGCCTACAGTACAGAACGCGAGCAGTTCGGCGAGCCGATTTCGAAGTTCGACGCGATTCGAGACAAGATCGTCGACATGCACCGCAAGACCGAACGCGCACGGTTGCTCACCCACCGCGCTGCGCGGAACTACGACGACGGCCACGATGTGACGCGAGAGTCCGCCCTCGCGAAACTCGACGCCAGCGAGGCCGCTCGAGAAGTCGCCGAAGACGCCGTCCAGGTCTTAGGCGGGTACGGCTACACGACCGACTTCGCCCCCCAGCGATTCTACCGGGACGCGAAACTGATGGAAATCGGCGAAGGGACGAGTGAGATTCAACACCTCGTAATCGGTCGCGAACTGGGTCTTTGAGCCCGTTCTGTATACGTACCGTATGCTCGTAATTCTCGTCGGTGTGGTCTTTGTTGCCCTCGGTCTCGTGGGCGTTCGATACGCAGCCGCCATCGTCGCCGCCCAACACCAGGAGGGGATGGCTCCACTCGAGGACGGCCACGACGAACTGGACGATACGGACAGGGTTCGGGTGACGAAGTGGACGGGTGCCGCCTTCGTCGCGCTCGGCGTCGTGATCATCGCGTACAGCGTTGGATTCGTGTAGCGAATTGCGTCGGTGGCTCCGTCAGGAACGGGGCACTCGATGGAGGCGTAGAAACCGAGAGAATGCGGTTTTCCGCGTAATCGAACACGGTTGACCGCCGACGTGGACAGACGGGACCAGCTCAGAGCAACTCTCTGACGCCGTCGTCGTCTTCGTCCGTCGAGTCCTCGTCCGTATCGTTCGTCTCCTCGTCGCTACTCGCCCCTTCCATCATGTCGATGGCGTCCCCCTCTTCGTCGTCTCGAGCGTCCTGTGGGTAGAGACACATCGTCAGGAGCAAGTCGTCGTTGTCGGTCGGGACGGCCTCGCTGACGTGGAGGTCGATCGTCGTGTCGTAGCCGTCGTAATTCGCGTCCGCGACGAATCTCGAGCGGGTCGTTTCGGTTCCGAGAATCGTGATTTCGTCGTCCTCGTCGTGGGACACGTTACTAATGTCGTCGTACTCGTCCTCGAGCATTTCGACGAACTCTTCGGCCGACTTGTCCTCGATCGGGTTGAAGTTCTGTCCGGCGACCCCAATCTGGGGCGTCGTGAGGACGATCGCGATCGCACCGGACTGGTTTCCGAGCGGACCCATACTGACTTCCTTCTGGTACTCGGTCGCGTAGTTAGTAACCGAAATGCGCTCTGAATAGGGACCGATGCTCACCTCCTCCTCGGCGGCGATATCGGTCACGACGGACGGCTCGTACCCGGCGTCTTCGTAGACGCCTTCCTCGACACTCCCCGGCGACGCTTCGTGTTCGTCCATGCCGACCACGCCGAGACAGCCCGAGAGCGCCGTCAGTCCCGCGACGCCGACACCGCCGAGTAGTGTTCTTCGGTTCATAGCCGACACAATTTTAGTCCGGTTCATAAGTGTTTGTTGAATCGGCGATTGTCTGTCGGTTCGACAAGATGTTTCTCGAGACGCGAGAGATCCCTTCTCGCGTTCGAGCTACCGTTTGAACGGCCCCATCACGAACGAGAGCAGTGACATCCCGGCGTGTTCGTCACTTTGGCGCCGATGGACTCGAGTGAGATGGAGGACGACGACGTATCCGATCACGGAGAGGATGACTGCGACAATGAAGTTTCCAACGAGTAATTGCTGGAGTGCGACCCAGGCGAACTCACTCGAGAGCATTTCGTACGACGCGGCTGACTCCGATCCGAGGACGAACGCACCCACCTGAAAGCTCACGACGTAAATGGCGGGCTTTACGAACGGGTTGAAGACCGCAACTGAGGCAAAAAGCGCCGGTTTGGAGATCCACGGCCAGATCGAGACGAACACGAAGAACAATCCGAGACCGAGACCGCCGGTTGGGAGCGCCGTCACGAACACCCCCATCGCAAAACTCGCAGCCACTTCTCGGGGCGTGCGCTCTTCGCGGAAGGCCTTCACGAGCCCTGCCCTCACCCGGTCTCTGTACGCCTGCAGGCGATTTCTCACTATTCGCTCTGTCGGGGCCTCACGAGCAATCGCCAAAAAGCTACCGAGTGTCTCGAGAAAACTGTTAGAAATTTCAACATTTCGACCATCCCATATCGCCCGATAAGATGAGGTCGGCGTGATGTCGACTCGTCTCAGGGGAACGTTCCGGCTTCCTCGAAGGCATCGGCGACGCGTTGAATCGCGACGACGTAGGCTGCAGTCCGGGGATTGTCGAGACCGTGTTCTTCGAGGGTGCCGACGAGTGCGTCGAACGCGTCGACGATGTGCTCCTCGAGTTCGTCGTTGACCTTCGATTCGCTCCAGTAGAAGCGCTGTCGGTTCTGGACCCACTCGAAGTAACTGACCGTCACGCCACCCGCGTTCGCGAGAATATCAGGGATGATGAAGACGTCTTCGTCCTCGAGAACCTCATCGGCTGCGGGCGTCAGCGGCCCGTTTGCGGCTTCGGAGATGACGTCCGCACTCACGTTTTCGGCGAGGTCGGCGTCGATAGCGTTCTCGAGTGCCGCGGGAATCAACAGGTCGACGTCCATCGTCAGCACGTCTTCGTTCGTGAGTTCTTCGACGCTCTCCTCGTAGCCGAGGATGCTTCCCGTTTCGTTCTTGTGGTCTTTCGCTGCGACCGGATCGAAGCCGTCGGGATTGTAGATTCCGCCACTCGAGTCGCTGGCTGCGACGACGGTCGCGCCCATCTCGTCGATGAGTTTCGCGGCGATCCAGCCGGCGTTTCCGTAGCCCTGGACGGCGACAGTTGCTCCCTCGAGGTCCTTACCGAGGTAGTCGAACGCCTCGCGGGCCGCGATCACGGTCGAACGGCCGGTCGCTTCGACGCGGCCTTCGCTCCCGCCACTCGCGAGGTTCTTTCCCGTGATGACGCCGGGTTCGGTCGTGTTCTCGAGCGATTCGTACGTGTCCTTGATCCAGTTCATCTCGCGTTGACCCGTGTTGACGTCGGGTGCAGGGATGTCGCGATCTTCGCCGATCAGGGGGCGAAGCTCCGTCGCGAACGTGCGAGTAACTCGCTCGAGTTCGTCGTCAGAGTACTCGTCGGGGTCGATGATGATGCCGCCCTTGCCGCCACCGAGTGGGATGTCGACGATCGCGGTCTTGTACGTCATCCAGCCGGAGAGCGCCTTCACTTCGTCGCGAGAGACCTGTGGGTGGTATCGAATGCCGCCCTTGTAGGGGCCGCGATCGGCGTTAAACTGCGAGCGAAACGCCGTGAATCGCTCGAGTTCGCCGTCGTCGCGTTCGACCGTCAGGTTCGTCTCGAGCACCCGTTCGGGGTGCTTGAGTCGCTCGATGAGGTCGTCGCCGATCTCGAGGTGGGTGGCTGCCTCGTCGATCTGTGACTGCAGGCTTTCGAATGGATTCGTCGTGCCTTCGGCCATATCTGCCTGTTTCTCGGACGCAGGGATAAGCATAGCGAATACCTATCATAGGGAAATGGTCCCCTAAATTCGAGGATATTGATATCCGCTCCTATTGTGGACAATCGTTCACTTTTTTCTCGTCGCTGCGTCGGCTCGCTCCTGGATTCGCCGCGCCTGTGCGATCAGCGGTGCATCGATCATCTCGCCGTCGACCTCGAAGACGCCTCTGTTCTCGGCGTCCGCCTCGCGTTTGGCCGCGAGAACGCGTTCGGCCCACTCGCGTTCCTCGTCGCTCGGCGTAAACGTCTCGTTGATCGGGTCGACCTGCGCCGGGTGAATCGCCAGTTTGCCGTCGTACCCAAGTTGGAGGGCGAATTCCGTATCGTCCCGAAGCGCCCGTTCGTCGCCGAAATCCGTGACGACGGTGTCGATCGCGAGACACTCCTTGGCCGCTGCTGCGAGCACGACGCGTTCGCGTGCGTAGAGCACCTCCGTCCCCTCTGACGTTCGCGAGGCACCGATATCCGCGGACAGGTCTTCGGCACCGAACACCAACGCGTCGGTCGCCGGTACGGCGGCGATCTCCGGCGCGTTGAGCACCCCGGACGCGTTCTCGATCAACGCGAACACCGGCACAGTGTCGCCGATTCGTCCGAGTTCGTCCTCGAGCGAGTGAACGTCTGCCGCCGACTCGACTTTCGGGAGCACGAGGCTATCGAGTCGCAGGTCGTCAGCAGCGCCGTCGCGGTCAGCCCCTCCCGGCACATCGAAGATCGCCTCGAGATCGTCCGAGTACGCCGACTGGGAGGCGTTGACCCGAACGCAAACCTCACAGTCCGGGTCGAACTCGGGATCGGCGAGGACGTCGCGGACGGCGTCTCGAGCCTCGTCTTTTCGCGCGGGGGCGACGGCATCCTCGAGGTCGAAGATGATCACGTCGGCCCCGGCGTCGGGTGCCTTTCTGAGCATTTCTGGTCGATCGCCCGGCGTGAACAACAGACTTCTGCGAGCCATACGCCCCCTCTCTCGTCCACGAGTAAATGGCTATGTGTGCCCCCTCACGCGTACCGGAAACGGCGGTGAGGATAGTGCGTCGCAGTCACTTCACCATCGGCGTAGCGAACTCTCGATCGGGGCCTCGAGTGCGCCAGTACCGGGAATCACCTGAAAGACGAAGAGCAAGTAGTACGCGGAGACGACGAGCAAGACGACTCCGACGACCCGATTGATCGGATCGCTGTAACGTGCGAGGAGACGTGTCACCTGGCGACTGTACGGCTGTGAGACGAGTGCGAAGGCGAGAAGCGGGGCACCGATACCGAGTCCGAACGCCAAAAATCCGAGCATCACCTCGAGTTGGGTGTCGAACTCGGGGAACGCGACCGTCGAGCGACTGAAGAACAGCGCGATGAGGCCGGGATTGCAGGGAATCACGATCGCACCGAAACCGAATCCGTACCCGAATGCAGACAGCGTCGGGTACCGCGAGTGTGGCGGTTCGACCGTTGGAATCCTCGAGAAGCCCGCGGGCGCGACGACGAGTACGAGGCCGACGACGGCCAATACGGCGAACGCGACCGGCGAGAGCTGCGTGACGGCCCTCGTGACGCCCCCGCTGAAGACGACGGTCCAGAGCGAGCCGACGACCGCCATGAACGAGAGGACGCCGGCGACGACGAGGATGCCGAGGACGCCCGTCGAGGGACTCCGACTGTGCGTTCCCGTCGACGCGAGATACGCGACGAAACTCGGGTACAGCGGGAGGACGCACGCCGCGGTCAACGGCGTCGCGAGGCCGATCAGGAAAAACTCGAGGAGTGCGCTCGCCGTCGACGTCATACTCGCGCTCGCCCCGGGGTCGCATCTGTCACGAAGGAGTTGGGGACGAACGCGACTCGAGCGTCGGCCGCGTCACTCGAGGTGACCGAAACCGTCCGCTCAACACTCATCGTCGATCATCGATTCGAACTCGTCGGCGTCGACGCGTTTCTCGTAGCGGTAGCTCTCGCCGTCGGGACAGATCATGACCACCGGGGATCTGGCGCTGTTGGTGACGTCACGGCCGACGTCGCTCACGAGTCCCTCGATGACCTCCTCTTCGGCGATTGCGAATCGCCACTCGTAGTCGTCGTCTTCTGCATAGGTCCGAATGTCGTCCGGACTGGCACCGACGTCTGTCGTCACGTCGACGATTTCGACGTCTCCCTCTGCCTGTTCGTAGAACTCTTCGAACTCGTAGTGTTGACTGTGGCAGGTCGCACAGCCAGTCGAAAACGTGTGGAGGAAAAGCGGGTGATCGAACTCGCCGAGCGTAAACTCCTCGTCGGTCCGCACGTCCGTCAGCGACGTCGTTTGCCACGCCGCGTCCTCCTCTGTCGAGACCGGTTCTGGCTCGTCGCTCGAGTCGTCTCCCGAACCGTCCTCGCTTTCGTCGAGACATCCCGCAATGCCACCGATAGCCCCCACAGCGATCGATCCGAGCAGGGCGCGTCGCTCGAGCGGGTTCCGTTGTGGTGTGCTCATGGGATATCTCCAGTGTGTAAATACAGTGTCTGTGGCCTGAAATTCGATTCGGTTCCGGCCCCTACTCTCAGGCCGAATCGTGCTCGACGAGCGACGTGCGAACGAGCACGACGTTTTTAGGCTCGCTGTGCAACGTCTGCAGTATGGCTGGACTGTACTACGAGGAGTTCACCGTCGGTGAGACGATCGAACACGAACGTCGGCGCACGATTTCCGAAAGCGACAACCAGCGCTTTTGCGATATGACGATGAATCAACAGCCCTTGCACCTCGACGCGGAGTTCGCAGCCGACACCGAATTCGGCGAGCGACTGGTCAACGGGCTCTACACGATGTCGCTCGCGACAGGGATCTCGATTCCGGAGACGACCGACGGCACCATCGTCGCGAATCTGTCGTACGACGACGTCGAGCATCCGAAGCCGGTCTTTCACGGCGATACGATCCATGCTCAATCGACGGTAACCGAAAAACGCGAAACCAGCGACGGCGAGCGCGGAATCGTCACGATGTGCGTCGAGGTGTTCAATCAGGACGACGACCTCGTCTGCTCGTTCGATCGAACGATTCTCTCGCTCAAACGCCAACTCGAGGAGTGACGATGGAGTCGGAATACGACGGCTGAGTCGGCTCAGATCACCGTCGAGATCATGTAGAGGTTGATGAAGACGGCCGCCGTCCACGGGACCGCCAACCCGGCTGGAACGATCGCTCGATACGCAACGGGCAACAGCGGTCGACAGACGAGGCCGATCCCCACTGCAAACGCTTTCAGGGCGATCATGCCCACCAGTCCGTACCCCTCGATTGCACTTCGTGCGATCGGATTCGACTCCGCTAACCCCATGTGGAGGCCGACGAACGTCGTCACGATATCGCCCACGAGCGACACCCCGACGAGGATCCAGCAAAATCGCTCGAGTGCAACTGGCGACACATCGACTGGGAGGTGGAAGCGTGCGTGAGCACCGTCGGAACTCATACGCTCCCTGCCGGAGTCGAACCGGCCGTCGCGGTGACCGTCGGGAGGTATCCTCTCGCACCCGACGCTTTCAGCAAACGGGCTATTGTTATGCCAAGCGTAGAGTCTCTGTACGTGGCTCTAAGCGGGAACTACCCGCTGGAATGAGCCCGCTACCAGGTGCTCGAGAGCGTAGTTTCGACGCCGAATGCTATCGAAATTGAGCCTGCACTCGCTCCCTACACGTGAGAAGGGTCACTCGAGTCGACGACAGACGGTACGCTCGAGTCAACGACAGACGGTACGCTCGACTATCCGCAGATACAACACTCGACTATCCGGCAGACCGAACGCACGAGTGACCGACCGACGACTCTCCCGTGGGGCCAGCCAGATTACAGAATCGTGCCGTGTTTCTTATCCGGCAGGGACTTCTCGACGTCTTCGTAGAAGTCAAAGCGAGCGGCCAGTTCCTCGCGTAGCTCGCTGGGCGGGACGATTTCGTCGATAACGACCTCACTCGCCATTCGATGCACGTCGATGTCCTCGCGATACTCCGCTCTGAGTTCCTGTTCCATTCGCTCGCGTTCGTCGGGGTCGTCCACCTCGGAGAGCTTTCGGGCGTACACGGCGTTGATCGCGGCCTCGGGCCCCATGATGGCTATCTCGCCGGACGGGAGGCCCAGCACGCTCTCCGGATCGTACGCTGGCCCGCCCATCGCGTAGATGCCGGCGCCGTAGGCCTTTCGCACGACGACAGTCTGTTTTGGCACCGTCGCCGACGACGTCGCGTAGATCAGCTTCTTTCCTTGCTCGAGAATGCCGTCTTTTTCGACCTGCGAGCCGGCCATGAACCCCGGCGTGTCACAGAGGTAGAGCAATGGGATGTTGAACGCATCGGACTTCCAGACGAACTCCGCGGCCTTCTCCGCGGCGTCCGGGAAGATCGCGCCCGCCCGCGCTGCGGGTTGGTTCGCGACGATGGCGATCGGTCGCCCGTCGATTCTGGCGTAGGCCGTGATGATCTCCGAACCGTACTCCGGGCGCACCTCGAAGTACGACCCTTCGTCGACGATGCGGTCGATCACGTCCGTCATGTCGTAGCCGCGATTCGGTTCCTGGGGAACGACGGCGTCGATCCCCGCCGGAGACTCGACAGGTGGTTTCGCCTCCTGTTTAGGCGGCTTCTCGTCGGCGTTGTTCGGCAGGTAGGTGAGCAACTGGGAGACGAGTTCGCGGGCGTGTGCTTCGTCGTTCGCGATCAGGTCCGCAGAGCCCGACTCTCGAGCGTGGACGTCGGGGCCACCGAGTTCCTGCAAGTCGATATCTTCGCCCGTAACCATCTGTACCATCCGCGGGGAGGCGATCGCCATCGCGGACATCCCTTCGACCATAATCGTGAAGTCGGCGAAGACGGGCGTGTACGCTGCACCGGCGATTGACGGGCCATAGAGGACGCATATCTGTGGCACTCGTCCCGAGAGCATCGAGTGATTGTAGTAGTACTTCCCGATACCCTCTCGATTCGCGAAGAAGCCCGTCTGCTGGTCGATCCGACCGCCGGAGGAGTCCATCAGGTACAAGACCGGCTGGCCGGTTTTCAACGCCCGTTGTTGCATCCGAAGGAACTTCTCGACGCCTTTTTCGGCCATACTGCCGCGTTTGACAGTGTAGTCGTTGGCCATGAAGTGCAGATCTCGTCCCTCGAAGGTTGCCCCACCCGTGATGAGGCCGTCCGCCGGCAGTCGATCGTCGGTTTCCGCACCCACGCCGTCGGGATGCCAGTCGTCGAACGCCGCGAACCGGCCGTCCTCGAACTGTAGTTTGCAATTCTCGGCGTCGAACCACAGCGCGAGTCGGTCCCGGACGAACAGTTTCTTCGACTCTGCCAGTTGCTCGCGATACTTCTCGGGGCCACCCTCGAGAATGTCGTCGATCTCCGCTCGGAGACGCGCCTCGCGCTCGGTCGGTCCGAGATCTTCGCTCGAGTTGGGCGGTTGCTCGTGTGTCGAGGCCCCAGAATCGGCGTTGGAATCAGTGGCCGCGCTGTGGGACTCGGGACTCGAGGTCGACTCGAACTCGTGGACGGCGACGGGGTCGTCGTTCCCGTCAGCGTACACTTCGACCGTCTCGCCGACGTGTTCGGCGAGCGCAGCGGCGATCGCTGCCGCTTCGTCGTCGGATGGCGCTGACGTGATATGAACCTGCATGACACATGCTGTGTCGGGGGGTCAAAAACCATTTTCGCCCGCGACGCGGAAAAACCGGCCCGCGTCCACCGACCGTGACTGACCGGAGAACTCACCACGAGTGTGTTGAGGATGGCCTTGCGTGGACGCGGATCGGTCGGGAGTGAGTCGGCTGTCGAGCACGCGTACCCAACAGTCAGTTGCCTCCGTGGTCACCAACACGAAGACAGCGTTGAGTGGAGTGGCGTCCATCACGAACGCTCGCGTTTAGTCGTCCAGTTGTTAAGACGGGGGCGCTCTCTCGAGCGGTGCGTCCGTACCCGCGAGATTGATGCGACCGCTGTGCGTCGAAATAGCTAGATTGCTGTGACGCGACTGATGCGTAGCAGTCGATTTCGCTCTCTCAGCGAATTTACACATTCGGCTTGATCGGACGATTATCGGACCTGTCCGAATAGCGGGAAATTACGCGGTAGAACGGACGTAGCAGGTGCAGGCATAACGAGTATCGGCAATATTCTCGTCAGTTCGGGTGCTGACAACTGTCCCGTGTACGTGAGTATTAGCTTTAGCCGCCTGGGGTGAACGCCCGTTACGACCTTCGATTCGCGGCATGGACCACCCACACACTGAGAACCTCGTCCATCGACTAACGACGATCCGCGACCACCTCGAGGCCGGAATGGATCGTCGCGAGTTCGTCCGAACCCTCGTTACTGGCGGGTACGCGATTGGGCTCGCCGGGTTCCTCGGCGTCGACGACTTTCTGTCGGCCGGCGACGACGAGGTTCCGATCGTCACGGCACTCGTCCGGGAGGATCCCGACGATCCGTGGTCGCTCGAGGAGCGAACGCAATACGTTCCGGCGGAGTGGTACGCCTCCGTCGAGAAGGCGATCGAACTGAACGAACTACTGGCCAGAACGGCGTTTACCGGCTACTTGGGCAGTGCCGTCGTCCCGAACTCTTACGAGCGCGGGACGGCAGCCGTCTCCGTCGGTCTCTCGAGTGATCTCGAGTCGATCCGCGAGGCGATCGACGGACTCTTCAACGGCGTTTCACTCGACCTCGAGTCGATCGTCGACATCGAGGACATCCAGGACAGGCCGGACGATATCGAGCCGCGAGTCATCGATTCGATCTCGAACCCCGATATCCCCAGCGGGATCGCCTGCGAGACGGCAGAGAGTATCGCGACGTTGGCACCTGTGATGTACGATCCAGAGACGGAACAGGAGTTTTTCGTAACGGCCGAACACGCCTTCAACGGCGGGGCCGAACCGGACAGCGATCGTCTGTCGCTTCCGACCGAAAACGACGACTCGGTCGAGTTGGGCACTGTCGAACACGCACACCCGACAGAGGACATCGCTGCGATCGTCCCCGACAATCGCGTTCGACCGTCGAACGTCATCGACGCCCAGTCGCCGGTTCGCGTTCGCGGTCAACTCACCCGAATGGGGCTCGCAGACCTCATCGCTCGAGACGAAGACCTCGAGAAAGTCGGCGCGGTCACCGGACACACGAGCGGCGCAATTCAGGGCTTCGACGCAGTCACCTGCTTTACCGACAACTTCTGTCGATACGGCCAGATCCGCTGGGGTGGCGAGATGGACCTCACCGACGGCGACAGCGGCTCCGTGAGCTACTATCACGACCCAGACGGGGAGGACGAAGACGTACTCGTCGCGGGATTCAACAACGCACGGACGTGGTGGCCGGGTCAGAGTTACGTCTGGGGAATCGGCGCGTACACGCTGAACGAAACGTACGGCTATCACTTCTAATGGCAACAGACGACACATCTACGACGACCACGACGACTCGCACCGTCGGCACCGTCCGACGGGTCGCTCGAACGATCGCTCGCCTCGCCGGTGACTTCCTTATCGTCACCTGCTGGGTCGTCTTCCTGACGCTCGTCTTTCTCGAGACCGCGTGGCCGGGGTGGTCGTTTTATCTCCTCCTCGTTCTCGGTATCGGCCTCTACGTCACCATTACTGCCGCATGGACTGATTCTGATCGTGACCAATAACACGGGAGGAGTCGGCGGAACACTGTCGGCGAAAACTGGTCGCAGAAAATCGCTGTCGAAGCAACCAACTGAGTCTACGCGAGTCGATCCTCGAGTCGCTCGATCAGGTCTGCGTTGCCGACGTGAACCGGCGTTCGATCGTGGAGTGCCGTCGGTTCGACGCTCAACAGCGACTGTGAGCCATCAGAGGAGCGGCCGCCGGCGCGTTCGACGATGTAGCCGATCGGGTTCCCCTCGAACTGGAGGCGCAACTTGCCTTCGGGCCGGGACTCGAGACCGGGATAACCGAAGATGCCGCCGTAGGTGAGTACCTGATTGACGTCGCCGATCATGGCTCCGCCGTAGCGAAGTTTGCGTTCGGATTCGACCTCGCGGGCGAAGGCCTGAAAGTCGTCGGTCCAGTTGGGAACGCGACCGCCGAAGCCGTAAACGACGGGGTCGTCGGGGAGCGTGAGGTCCGCCTCGACGACGGTCCGTTCGCCCCCGGTTAACTCGTACTCCGAGACCGTCTCCTCGTTCGCGAGCACCATCGTCGTGATCGGCCCGTAGAGGATGTACCCCGCGGCGACGAGGGACTCCCCTCGAGCGGGAAGGACGTCGTCGTAGACGCCGAAGACTGTCCCCATCGCGTTGTTCGATTTGAGGTTCGAGGAGCCGTCCAGTGGGTCGACTGCGACGGCGAAACTGTTCGACGTCGCGGGGTCCTCACCGCAGTCGTCGACCTCGGCTCGCTCTTCGCTGGCGTACTGTCCGACGCCGTCGATGGCCCGGAGGCGTTCGCCGAGTAGCTCGTCCGCCCAGACGTCGGCTTCGACCTGCGTCTCGCCGCTCGGGTTCTCCTCGTCGACGGTGCTTCGACGGCCGATGAGCCCCTGTCTGATCTCGGTCGCCGAGCGAGAGATCGTCGCGACGATCGACTCGACGACTGGATCGGACACCGTCATCCTACTGGGTCGCCTCGAGTGCGGCGTCCGCCGTTTCCTCCTCGTAGATAACCCTCTCGAGGGCGTCGAGCAGTTGGGTCGGGTCCTCGCGCTGCCAGACGTTTCGGCCGACGGCGAGGCCCGTACAGCCGGCGTCGATGGCGTCCTCGACGGTCGAGAGGAACTCGTAGTCTGAGGTCTTCGAGCCGCCGCTCATGACGACGTTCATGTCTCCTGCCGCTTTGCAGGCGTGTTCCATCGCTTCGGGGCTGCCGGGGTACTTGACCTTCGCGATGTCCGCACCGATCTCGAGGGCCAGGCGGGTCGCATAGGAGATCGTACTCGGTTTGGTGTCGTTTTTCAGCCCCTGTCCGCGCGGGTACGACCACATGACCATCGGCAGGTCGTGCTCGCGAGCGTTTTCCTGTGCGTCGCGGAACTCTTCGTACATCTCGACTTCGTTGTTCGAGCCGCTGTAGACGGTGAAGCCGACGGCGTCGGCACCGAGTTCAGCGGCGTAGTCCACCGAGCAGTTGACCGGTGAGTCGGGTTCGCCCATCCAGAGGTTCGAGGTGCCATTCAACTTCAAGAGCAGGTTGACGTCGTCCTCGAAGCTCGGGTAGTACCCTTCCGCGACACCCTTCTGGACTGCCATCGCGGTGACGGCGTCGTGGGTCGCCGTTTCGAACACCGTCGACGGGTCGAGTTTCTCCGGAACGTCCTCGAAGTCGACGGGACCGTGTTCTAACCCGTGGTCCATCGCCAGAATCAGTGACTTGCCATCGCGTACGATCGGAGAGTCGTCGATCGGAATCATCTGTTAGCAGGTCCAACAGGCCGCTATAAATCTCTGATGGTCCGGACCATCGAAATTGCGTACTATTGTAGTTGTTGTTGCGGTGAGACGGCCGATTTGGGAGTGAACCTCCCCCACACATCGCGAGGTGAATTCTCGGTATTCGAGGAGATTCCACTCGCCGATATTCGAGCGCACAACGCGTGCTACTCGAGCAGTTCTCGAGCGTTGTGTCGCCACGTCCGAACGTGCAACACCTGCAAGTCGAGCACCCGTGCGACCTCGAAGGCGCTGGCGCGTGCTAACTGACTCGCCGAGTGAATCCCCGCTGTGGCCAACGCGTCCGCGTCGTCGGGACCGACTCCCGTGACCGCCGTCACCGGCGTGGGTTCGGGCCACGGCCGTTCGGACGGCTGCTCGCGACCGATAGCGGACTCGGCGGCGTGTTCGTACTCGAACGATTGCCACTCCTCGTCGTCGCTGAGGGCGATCCACTCGCGTTCGGCCGCACCCAATCCTCGAACTTCACTCGAGCGTCGCTCGAGGTCGCCGTCGCTCTCGAACGACCAGGGGAGCGAGAACCGACGCCGGAGCGTCGCTGCGGTAGCCTCCTCGACCTCGGCGTCCAGTAACATTCGATAGGAGCATGCTTTTTCCCTGATTTCGGCCGGGTCGATATCGGCCGCCTCGAGCGACTCGCGCTCCGTCGGCGTGATTGTGCGCGATTCGATCGGGCGGGCGTCGCTCTTTGGGCGTGTGAGTAGCTCCTGCGTTCGCGCGTCGCGTGCGCCGTCGGTCGCCGCCGCTTTGTTCGTCGAAGTAGAGCGACTTACGGATCGCGCGTTCTCCTGCGCTCGTCCACCGTTGTCACTCCCTGTTTCCTCGAGGACGTCAGATTCGTCGAACGTCAGTTCGACCGTCTCCGCCGACTCCATCTCGAGGTCCTCGAGACGCTCGACGCCGAGATCCACCGTGATGCCGATTCCCAGATCGACGGCGCTCTCCCCACCAGCCTCGTCGCTTTCGGTTCCCGTCCCCGTATTGCCTGCAACGTGTTTCTTGCTCACGCGTTCCACCGGATAGCCGGTATCTCTCACCGTCCAGTCTTCAAACTTCCCCTCGAGAGGTGACTGAGAACTATCACGTCCGATCGATCCACCGGACGTGACGGATGTGACCAGTACCCTTACGATCGAGTCCCCGGTAGCAGCGGGCATGGTTCGTGACCAGATCGATCGTCTCGGCGTCGTCGGCGCGGGGACGATGGGCAGTGGCATCGCGCAAGTCGCGGCAACCAACGGCTACGACGTCGTCCTCCGCGACGTCGAGCCAGAATTTCTCGAAAACGGGTTCGAAACCATCGACCACAGCCTCGAGCGACTCGAGAATCGTGACGCGCTCGAGGCGGAGCCAGAGACGATCCGCCGTCGAATCGAGGGGACGACGACACTCGAGGATCTCGCGGAGTGCGACCTCGTCGTCGAGGCCGCCCTCGAGGAGTTGCCAGTCAAACGGGAGATCTTCGCGGACCTCGAACGGGTCTGTGGGGACGACGTGGTGCTCGCGACGAACACGAGCACGCTCTCGATCACCTCGATCGCGTCGAATCTCGAGCACCCAGAGCGCGTCGTCGGCTTACACTTCATGAATCCGGTCCCGATCATGGAGGGCGTCGAGGTCGTCGTCGGTGAGTTGACGACCGACGAGGTGACCGAGTTAGCTCACGACATCGCCGCGGACCTCGAGAAGACGACGTGGGAAGCAGACGACAAGCCCGGCTTCGTGACGAATCGAATCCTGATGCCGTGGATCAACGAGGGAATTCGGGCCTACGACGAGGGAGTCGCCTCGAAAGAGGACATCGACGCCGGAATGGAACTCGGGACCAACGTTCCGATGGGGCCGCTCACCCTCGCGGACCACATCGGACTCGACATCTGTCTCCACGCCACCGAGACGCTTCACGAGGAACTCGGTGATCGGTACAAACCTGCTTACCTCCTGAAGCGGAAAGTCGAGGCCGGAGCACTCGGCAAGAAGACGGGAGCCGGGTTTTACGACTACGAATGAGGGGACGGCCGTAGAAACGGGCCAGATCGAACTCGTTCGAAAACCGGACTCGAGCGCGTCGATATCAGACCTCAAAATGCCGTCGATAGCCTATCAACACCTTATTCCATCCGGGTTCATTAGGTGCTATGTATCGCGTCTACGGTTGGGGTCACAGTGTTAAACAGGTCACCATTTTTCCTCGTTTCAGCGGTGATTGCTCGGACGGAGCGTGAGACGGTGGTGCGATTCAGCGACATGGTATTCACTCGAGAGTGTCGATGACGGAGGTCCACTCGCTTCGACCGCTCGCCACAATTCTGATCGGGTTCGTCGCGATTGCCGTCGTAGTCGGCGGGCGTCATCGGCCGGCCGTCCGCGACGGGGCACCGATCGTTGCAGCGCTTGTCACGTTTGGACTGGTCGTGAGTATGGTTCCCGACGTGATGTCCGGACAGAACCCCACGACGAACCTCGGAACGCTCGTTGCTGGCGTCGACCTCGAGCTCAGCGCGGACCCGCTCGGTATGCTCTTCGCGCTCGTCGCGAGCGGACTGTGGGTCGTGACATCGATATACAGCGTCGGATACGCTCGAGAAATGGGGTTGGACGACCGAACGCGCTACACCGCCGCGCTGTGTCTGAGTGTCTGTTCGGGCCTCGGTGTTGCGTTCGCGTCGAATCTCCTCGTGCTCGTCGTGTTCTACGAGTTGACGACGGTAGGAACGTATCCGTTGGTCGCCCACAAGGGGACAGAGCAGGCGAGACGCATCGGGTACGAGTACGTTGTCTACGTCATCGCTGGTGGTACCTTAGTCGTCGGCGGGACGGTGCTGGTCTACGGACTCGCCGGGACGATCGGCTTCGAATCCGGTGGGATCCCCGGGTTGACCGATGCGGCCGCGTCGAATCCGACGGTCGCCACGCTCGCGCTGGGAAGTCTATTGATCGGATTCGCGGTCAAAGGTGCCGTGATGCCCCTCCACGCCTGGCTCCCGAAGGCGATGGTCGCGCCGACGACCGTTTCGGGCGTGCTTCACGCCGTCGTCGTCGTCAAATCCGGCGTCTTCGGCATTGCACGGACCGTCCTCGAGGTGTTCGGTCCGGAGGCGACGAGCGATCTCGGGATGGCGACGCCGCTCGCGGTCGCCGCCGGTGTAACGATCCTCCTCGGGAGCGTCCTCGCGCTCCGACAGGACGACCTCAAACGGCGGTTAGCCTACTCGACGATCGCACACCTTTCCTACGTCGTTCTCGGAATCGCGCTGCTCGTTCCGGCCGGCGTTGTCGGCGGACTCGTTCACATTCCCGCCCACGCAGTGGCCAAGCTCGCGCTGTTCTTCTGCGTCGGCGCGCTCGCGATCGAAACCGACGTGACGAAGGTCTCCGAGATCGCCGGCGTCGGGCGACGGATGCCCCTGACGATGGGCACCTTCGCGATCGGTGCCTGTTCGCTCGCGGGCATCCCGCTGTTCGCGGGGTTCGCGAGCAAGTGGTACCTGCTCGTCGGCGGTGGCGGCGTCCATCCGTTGGTACCGGCGCTGCTCGTCGTATCAGGTGCACTCAACGTGGCGTACTTCTGGCCGATCGTCTACGGCGCGTTTTTCGAGAGCCCGTCCAAGTCGGATCCGAAGCCGCTGATCGACGGTCCGCTGGGCGGGTGTGACGGATCCGAGCGAGTGTCGGACGGTGGACACGCGAGCGCGGAGCTACGGAACCGACAGCGGTGGGAACGAGTAGCCCCGAACGGCGTTGAAAGCCGGGCTACCGTCCTCCTCCCGCTCGTCGCGCTCGCCTGCCTCACGGTCGTACTGGGCGTGTGGCCCGACCGGCTGGCGGTTCTCGAACTCGCCGTCCGAGTCGCAGAAACGAGCGTTGGGGTGATCGTCGCGTGATCGACGCCGTGTACGCGATTCCGCCGGCGTTCGTCGTGTGGCTCGCCGCACTCCTCGCGCTCTTCGCCGGTCGACGGGCAGGAATCGTCGCCGGAATCACAGCCTACGTCCTCGCCTTGGCGTGGACGCTCACCGCACCCACGGGAACGCACGGATCGTGGACGTTCCTCGAGTTCGTCATCGTTCCGGTCGCGATCGATCCGGCGGCCCGAGTCACCGGACTCGCGTTCACCGCGTTTGGGACGGTCGCGATCGGGTATCTGGCCGTGACTGGTGGCGATCGTCGTCACGTTGTTGCCGCGCTCGGCTACGCCGGCGCGGCGATCTGGGCCGTCTTCGCGGGCGACTGGCTCGGATTGCTCGTCGGGTGGGAACTCATGGCACTGGCGAGTACGATCCTCGTCTGGCTTCACGGCGGCGACGCGGTTCGCGTCGGCTTTCGCTACGCGCTCGTCCACGCTATCGGCGGCGCGATTCTGGCGGCTGGACTCGCCCTCCACGTCGTCGCACAGGGCGGTGGAACAGACGCGCTCCACTACGGTGACGGCGTCTCGAGCGGACTGCCCGCACTGGCCGTCGGTATCGGCGTCGGGATCAACGCGGCGATCATCGGCGTCCACGTCTGGCTCCCGGATACGTACGCCAGTCCCCACGTCGGCGTCTCCGTCGTTCTCTCGGCGTATACGACGAAGCTCGCCGTCTACGCGGCCTACCGCGCGTTCCCGGAGGGGAACCTCGTACTCGCGTACGTCGGCGGCGTCATGGCAATCGTTGGTGCCGGATACGCCCTTGCACAGAAGGACGCGCGCCGACTGCTCGCCTATCACATTCAGGCACAGGTGGGCTACATCCTCGCGGGGATCGGTATCGGCTCCTCGCTCGGTATCGCGGGCGCGTTCGCCCATCTGTTCAATAACGTCCTGTTCAAGGGACTCCTGTTCATGGTCGCCGGGCTCATCGTCTTGCGGGCCGGAACGGGCCGTCTTCAAAACGGCGGCCGCCTCGGCCTTCACGCGCCGGTCGCCACGGGAATCTTCCTCGTAGCCGCCGCGTCGATCACCGCGGTCCCCGGGACCAACGGGTTCGTCAGCAAGGGAATGGTCCTCGATGCGGCGCTCGAGGGTGGACACGCGCCGCTTCGGTGGCTCCTCTTAGTCGGGGCCGTCGGAACGATCGTCTCGTTCTGGAAATTCGGGTACTACGCGATTCGCCGAGGTGAGGAGACGCGGCTCCGAGACGCGACTGCTGGACAGGCGCTCACGATGCTTCCAGTCGCAGTCGCCTGTATCGCCATCGGCCTCGCCTACGGGCTGTTGTTCGACCTGCTTCCGGCCGCCGCGGAGTGGTCGACCGAGCCCTACTCGCAGCGACACGTTCTCGAGAAGGTGGCGCTGTTCGGGGCCGGAACGATCGTCTTTCTCGCGGGCCGTCCGCTCTTCGAGCGATTCGACGGCGGCACCGATATCGACGCGATTCGAGATCCGCTCGTCTTCAGTGCACTCGAGCGCGCGGCCACGGCGACCGAGGCGGTTTTCGGGACACTCGCTGCCGCCGAGCGAGTGACCAGACGGAGGACCATCGAAACGGTGAGCGCACCGGACGAAGCGATCGCGCGGACGCTCCCGGACGACATCGGCGAACAATACCGAGAGCGTGCGTCGGGTGTCGCCGGATCCCTCGGAGTTGCGCCGAACGTCTGGTACCGATACCTCGCATTAATCTGTTGTCTCGTAGTGGCGCTGACCGTCGGGGTGGTCGTCGAATGACTCTCGCCGGCTTGCTGATGCTCTCCAGTATCGCCGTTCCGGCGGCCGGCGCTCTCGGTGTTCGACTTGTCTCAACTGACGGCGACGGTGACGGCGACGAGTTCGATCGCTACTGGCTCCTCTCCGCTATACTGATCTCGATAACTGGCGCGTTGACGACCGCGCTCGCCGTGTTGTTAATCCTCGAGGGCGCGAGCACGTACCGCCTCGGCTTCGACGGCGGATTCGGGTTCTCGGTCCGATCCGACGCGTTATCTGCAACCGTCGGACTCCTCGACGTCGTGTTGACGCTCGGGATACTGGGATACACTCGAACGGCTGGCCCGCACGGACGCCGGTTTCACGCATCGTATCTGCTGTTTACCGCGGCCGTGTTCGGCGTCGTCTTCTCGGACGACCTGCTCGGGACCGCCGGGTTCTTGCTCGTTCTGATCGTCGCAACGGGTCGTCTGGTCGAGTGCGGGGACAAAGACGGGACGAGGGACGCCGCGACCGGCTACCGACGTACGACGGTGTTCGGAACCGCAGTCTACCTGTTGGGAGTTCTCGTCGCCGCGCAGATGGCCGGTTCGAGCGATGCCCAACAACTCGCCGGCACGTTCCAGACGATCGGGTACACCGAACCAGTCGTGATCGCCTCGTTCGTCTGTATGACCGTCGGACTCGCGATGCTCGTGGCGCTCGTCCCCCTTCACGGATGGCTGGTCGAAACGCACGCTCGGTCTCCTGATCCCGTGAGCGCCCTCATCTCCGGCGTTCTTCCGGCTGCGGCCGTTTACGCCCTGCTTCGCGTCCTGTTCGACGTGTTCACAGTCGATTTTCTCGCGGCGAACCCGCTGGTCACGAACGGCATCATCTACGGGGCGATCGTGAGTTTGCTCGTCGGGAACGTCCTGGCCTACGGACAGCGAAACATCAAGGGAATGCTCGCGTACTCGACGGTCTCGCAGTTCGGCCTCGTCGTTGCGGGGTTGCTCGTCGCGACCGAAACCGCAGTGTTCGGATCGGTGATCCAACTCTTCGGACACGGACTCGTAAAGGGGGCATTCTGTCTCATTGCAGGGATCATTGCGATCCGTTTCGACGCCCGAACGATCGACGAGTTCGACGGGATCGCAGATCGTGCTCCGGTCGTCGCGGCCGCCTTTGCCGGACTCGGAATTGCGATGATCGGCCTACCGCCAACGGTGGGGTTCGTCGGCAAGTGGTACATCGCCGTTGGTGCCCTCGAGGAAGGGCTGTGGATCGTCGCGACATTCGTCGTTATCTCGACGATACTCACGCTCGGGTACGTGATCCCGTTCGTCGATCACATCTACTTTGGGGAGTTCGACGGGACCGACAACGGACGGGAAACGATCACCTCCGCGATGGTCGTCGTCACCGTGGGAGCCGTCGTGCTCGCCTTAGCCATCGGACTCGCGTCGGTCGGGTTCGAATCGCTGCTATCCGAGGCAATTAGTGATCTCGTCGATTCACCAGCGTGAGTGATTGATCGTACTGCTACTCATTACTAGTAGGTTGCAGCGTAATTCCGTTATTCAGAATGGATCTGATACGTAGCCTCGTGCTGCATACACAGCGCATATACAGCATGGACGGGACTGCACAATGGGGCTGTTCGAATCGCTCGGTGTAGAGGATAACGTACATTGTTCTAGTCTGACAACCCAAAAATACTATTTTGGTGATAAATTTGCGTGCGTTCGCACAGTTGCCCCTTCGAATATGTCCGGAACTCCTCTTTAGAGAATTCGAAGGCGTTGTCGGCTTCTTCCGATCCACAAACGCCATCTGCCGGATTGAAGCGGATCGAGAGACGTTTCCATATGGGTGATGGTGGCGCGAATGAAGTCCTCTGGATTGACATCTGGGGTAGTTCACCTCTCGGGCAAGCCATCGAAACTGGCTTATCATGACATGGTAAACCAACCCTTATGGCTGATTACAAAGCACTCAATTACGATCACGAAGGGGATATCGTTACGATCCAGTTCGACCGGCCCGATAAACTGAACGCCATCAACGGAACGATGCGGACAGAACTGCGCGAAGCTGCTGAGGAAGCAGCAGTCAGCGATGCTCGCGTTGTCATCCTCAAGGGGTCGGGGCGTGCGTTTTCGGCGGGAGTCGATCACGACCTTCTCAGGGAGATGGGAGAGTACGAATCCGACCGCTTCCGCTGGGAATACCGTCGTCACCACCGTATGTTCGACGAGTACGAACATATGGAAAAACCAGTCATCGCGGCGGTCAACGGCGTGTGTGCCGGCGGCGGATTCGAACTCGCCTTGCACTGTGATTTCATCGTCGCCACGGAATCGGCGACGTTCGGGTACCCGGAGGACAACATCGGATTCATCCCCGCCTCGGGTGCCTGTGCGAAATTATCGAAGGAGGTCGGCTCGTTCCAGGCCAAAGAACTCGTCCTCTGTACCGGATCGAAAGGTTCGATGGTGACTGCGGAAGAGGCACACGATCGGTTCGGGTTCGTCAATCGCGTCTACGACGACGACTCATTCGATTCAGACATTCAATCGTTCGCCGAAGATCTCGCCGATACCGCTCCGCTTGCGACTGCGGTCGGCAAGAAGATCCTGACCCAGAGTCAAGATATGGCCTACGTCGCGGCTCGCGAGTTCGAACGCACAGGTCAGAGCCTTCTCGCCCAGTCTCAGGACCACGAAGAAGGTATGGCGGCCTTCCAGGAAAATCGAGATCCCGAATTCGAAGGCAAGTAACTAGCAGTCGACACGGTCACTCTCAGTGATCGTTCCCCCTGTGCACCTGTAGTTGCGCAGGTGGAAGCACTATCGTGATTTGAGATGGAATAGATTCTGTTTCGGGTCTCAAAACAAACGCGATCTATTATTGGCCCCTGTACTGACCAATCCCTATTCGGTGTGGGGGACCTTTTGTGAAACCCTCAGTTATCGTTATACCTGAAGATCCGTCTCCGCGCGGATAGCTGCATGTAAATCCCATTCTTTCTGTGGGCCGTAATCACATACTTTCCGATGTCGAGATTGTGGAAAGAATCGGCCCTAATACGGTTTACCCTGTTTCTTTATCTTCGTCGAGGCTCTCCCGGCGTATTTGGGCAGCCTGATCAATATGCAGACGCAAGTACCTTTTTCGGCGTCGGGATTCCGCGGGCCCGCGTCGATGCGATACACAGCGGGGCGTTGGCTAGTTGATCGCCGACTGCGACACCTCCTCCGCACAAAGTAACAGTGATTCGACCGAAAACGGCTACGACTGCTGATGGAGCGGCTTTTCTGCCATCTCCTTGCGAAGGTCGGCCAATGCCGCACGGGAAATTTCACCCTCGAACGTCTGCAAGAGCGCATACACTTCCGCTCGAGAGACTTTCACGTCACCGTCGCGAATGACGTCCTCTGGGCGTTCGCGAAGCTCTCGCATCGTGCCGACGGCGAGGAGGTACGGAATCGCCCACGCCGAGAGGCGATTGCCGTGGGTTTCGGGGACAACCTCGAGGTAGCGGTGGGCGTCGTCGAGGTACGTCTCCGCGCGGCCGGTGACGCGTTTGATGACGTTCGTGACGCCGCGTTGATTCGAGTCGTCGGTGACTTGCTCGATGTCGATATCCTCTTCCTCGAGCCACTCTGCGGGGAGATAGACGTTGTTTTCCTCGTGATAATCAGATTCGACGTCCTTCGCGATGTTGACCAGCTGTAAGAGTAACGCGAAAGACCGCGCGTTCGCTCGCATCTCCGCGGCTCGCTCCTGTGACGCGCCACGGGCGACCAACCCCGTGATGAGCGTGCCGACGGTTCCGGCTGCGTACCAGCAGTACTCCTCGAGTTCCTCGAGCGTCTGGAGGCGAAGCCCACCTTCCTCGGCGTAGCGACTCGTGAACATCGCCATGCCGTCGACGAGTTCTCGAACGGGTTCGCGCATGATCTCGCGTGGCTCATCCTCGAGCGACTCGAACGTTCGAAGAATGCGCGGCGTCTCGGCAACGACGTCCCAGTCGTCGGTTCGCTCGTCCGGAATCCAGGGCTCGACGGCCGTCATGAAGTCGCCAACCGTCTGGTCGGCCGTCGGATCGAGTAACTGATCGTACGTCGTCAGCAGTTCGGTCTGCGCTTCCGGCGGAATGTGACCCGCGTCCTCGATCGTGTCCGCGACGCGACAGAGGAGGTAGCCGAGACAGATGTGTTTCGCCATCGGCTCCTCGAGCCGATCGATCGTGATCGAAAAGGTTCGCGAAACGTCGTGAACGGCGTCGTAACACCACTCCAGATCGGCGTCAGTCGGCGGTTCGTGCTGGCCCGTGGTCATCTACTCTCTGTTCCTTTGTGCTGACCCCGGAAAAACACCGCGGTCTCGGCGGACTGTTCCGTTCGATACGAGGAACACCGGTCTTACTCGAGTCGAACGGCGGACGTGGTATCGATTTCGACCGACCGGGATCCATACCGGAAATTGCCATTGGTTCCCCAGCGTATTCCAACACCGGATCTATTCCTGCGGAAAGAAGAGGAGAGACATGGCACAGACTGTACTCGTCGCTGGCGCACACGGACAGGTCGGACAACACGTTACCGAACGCCTCGGGGCGAGCGATCACGAGGCCAAAGCGATGGTCCGCGACGACGACCAGACCGAGGAGATGGACGCGATCGGTGCGGACGAGACGGTCGTCGCCGATCTTACAGAATCGGTCTCACACGCCGTCGAGGGCTGTAATTCGGTTATCTTCGCGGCGGGTTCCGGTGGGAACGACGTCTACGGCGTCGACCGCGACGGCGCAATCGCGCTAATCGACGCCGCCCTCGAGGCGGGAGCCGATCGATTCGTCATGCTCAGTTCGATGGGTGTCGACGACCCGGACGACGCACCCGAGGCCCTCCAGGACTACCTGATCGCCAAAGCGGAAGCCGACGAGTACCTTCGCGAGAGCGACCTCGAGTGGACGATCGTTCGACCCGGCGAGTTGACGAACGAGGACGGAGACGGACGGATTCGCGTCGGCAACTTCGACCTCGGGGACGGCGATATCCCGCGCGAAGACGTCGCCCAGACGCTGATCGCGTGCCTCGAGCGAGACGGATTCGTCGGCGAGACGTTCGAACTGTTGGGCGGCGAGCACTCGATCGACGAGGCCCTCGAGTCCTGGAGTCGGTGAGGAAGCCGAGACGAAATCAACGACGACGGCGATCTCAAAACCGTCGAGAAGCAGCGATATCAAACCGACCGACAGCGATACTACTAACAATGGACGCCGCGATTGCTCGAGCATGGACTTCGCACTCTCGGCCGAGCAACGCCAGATTCGGGAGATGGTCTCCGAGTTCGTGGACGAAGAGGTCGTTCCCGTCGCGGACGAGATCGATCACGAGGACGAGTTCCCGGCCGACCTCGTCGGCGAGATGGCCGAGCTCGGACTGATGGGGATGCCCTTCCCCGAGGAGTACGGCGGCGCTGGGTTAGACTATCACTCCTACGCGATCGGACTCGAGGAGATCGCTCGAGGGTCGGGCGGACTCGGGACGGTCGTCGCAGCCCACACCTCGCTTGC
Source organism: Natronorubrum sediminis (assembly GCF_900108095.1). NCBI lineage: Archaea > Methanobacteriati > Methanobacteriota > Halobacteria > Halobacteriales > Natrialbaceae > Natronorubrum > Natronorubrum sediminis. The sequence goes on along the minus strand of NZ_FNWL01000001.1, from coordinate 505,373 downwards.
GGGCAACATGCTCTACGAGTTCGGCGACGAATCCCAGAAGGAAGAGTTCCTGACGCCCGTCGCAGCGGGCGAGGACGTCGGCGCGTTCGCGCTCTCGGAAGCCGGTGCGGGCAGCGACGTGCCGGCGATGGAGACCACCGCCGAGAAAGACGGAGACGAATACGTGATCAACGGCGGCAAGCTCTGGATTTCCAACGGCTCGGTCGCCGACACCGTCACACTGTTCGCGAAGACCGATCCGGACGCGGGCAACAAAGGAATCTCGTCGTTCGTCGTTCGGCCCGAGGAGGACGACGGCTTCATCGTCGAAGGGACGGAGGACAAACTCGGCGATAAGGGCTGCCCAACAGCCGAACTTCGCTTCGACGACCTCCGAATTCCGGAATCGCGCCTGCTCGGTGAGGAAGGCGACGGCTTCGTCCACGCGCTCAAGACACTCAACGGCGGGCGAATCACCATCGCAGCCCGCGGGGTCGGTATCGCTCGCGCCGCCTTCGAGGAGGCTCGAGACTACGCGGGAGAACGCGAACAGTTCGGCCAACCGATCGGCGAGTTCCAGTCGATCAAACACAAGCTAGCGGACATGGACACGAAGATTCAGGCCGCTAAAATGCTCATGCACAAGGCCGCAGACAAGAAGATTCGGGGCGAGAACTACATCAAAGACGCCTCGCAGGCCAAACTCTACGCCTCCGAGGTGAGCCGCGAGGTCGCGAACGAGGGCATCCAGATCCACGGCGGCTACGGCTACACGAAGGACTTCGCCGCCCAGCGATTCTACCGAGACGCCAAACTCAACGAAATCTACGAGGGCACCAGCGAGGTGCTCCGGAACACCATCGGCGATCAGTTGCTCGAGGACGCCTGAACCCCGCTATCTCGACTCACGTTTCGACGGTCACTCGCGCCACCACAGGGCAAACACCGTAATTCCGATCCCGCTGAGCACGCTCAGCGCCACCGCGACGACCAGCGCGAGCAGTAGGTCGATCTGCACCAAGACGAGAATGAGCGCGAGGAATCCCAGGTGAGCGACGCCGATAACGACGCCGAACCAGAACCACTTGCGCTCGACCGTCGGCTCGTCGAACGCCGAATCCGGATCGAGTTGGGAATCGGTCATCGCCACTCAGTCGCGAATACGGGCTCGAGCGGGATAGCTCCCTCGAGACGATTGCTAATTCTGACAGTTACCTCGACTCTCAGGAGTTCTCTCCTCCGTTCTCGAGACACGTCTGAATCCACTCGGCGTGCTCGCGGAGTCGTTTGTCCCCACCGTCGGTGAGCGCGTACACGTCGTGAATCCCCTCGGTTCGCTCTTCGACGAATCCGGCGTCCACGAGCGCCGACAGGGACCCGTAGAACGACTTCGGCTCGAGGTGGTCGTCGTAGTGAGACTCGAGGCGTGATTTCAACTGCTGGCCGCGCAGTTCGCCGTCCGAAGCGCCGGCGAGGAGGACACAGATGTCGCGTCTGCGACCGCTCCGGAGCCACTTGCTCATAGCCACTTCTCTGGCCCTCGAGCGCACGAACGTTTCGGTTCTTCCGAGAGCGACTGTCAACTCGGGACCGCTCGAAGTGCGAGCACGCTCTCGACGAGGGTCGCCCAGAGGAGGCCGCCAACACTCGCGAGGGCCACCATCACCGTGGCACCGATCTCGAGGAGGACCGTCCCCGATTCGGGATCGAACTCGTGTCGGAAGAGGAGCCAGCGACTGCCCGTCTCGCCGATTACGACGGTTCCAGTTCCGACGGAGAGCGAGAGAAATACCGTCCCGACGAGCGTTGTCGACACCACGACGAGCGTACCGATTGCACCAGTGACGGCTCGCACGGCGAATCGATGTCGAGACCGGCGACGAACGTCACCGTCGTCGCTCGAGGCGTAGATGCCAAATCCCTGCGCATCGTTGGGCGGCGGGGCGACTCGGACGGAAGATGGGTACTGAAGGAGCACGCCGGCCATCCAGAGGTCGCCGATCGAGCCGGCGGCGTTCGCGGCTAGGGGCACGATCAGGAGCGGCGAGGGGGAGACGAGCATCACCACTAATCCAATCGCCGTAATCCCGACGAACGGGGCGAGAAGGACGACGAGCAACTGGTTTCGCGTAAAACTCTCGCCGACCGTCCCGGCGTAGGCGTAGGGGAGTACGAAGTGAGAGACGCCGACGCCGTAGGACGGCGATGTGCCGTAGCGAGCCATAAACACGCCGTGAAGTAACTCGTGGGGAACGACGACGAGGGCAACCAGCCCGAGAGTGATGGCGGCCCAGACGAGCGCATCCGGTGGCGTGAACGCGTGAAAAACGATCGGCTCGAGCGTCGCTCCTCGAATCGTTGCCCGAACATGAGCGAACCCGTAGGCGAACGCGAAGAAGCCGACGACGGCGACGACGACCCACTGTATCGCGAGTGCCCGCGACTTGTGGAACGTCGCAACTGCTTCGAACGTGGAGGGGTCCCCTCGGCTCACGAACGCATCCTCTCAACAGACGAAAAAATCTGTATCGGTTCCTCGCCGTGTACGCCCAGCGCTCGCGGAAACCGATACCTTCCCGGTGGTCGATCCGCGAGTGTCGAGTATGACCGACGATCGGACGGCTACTGCAAACGGTATCGAAGCGACCTACGACGAAACGGAGACGGAACGTATCCTCGAGTTTCGCGCGGTTAACACCGACGACCCCGAGACCACCCCAACCGGAGCGAGCGCGGCGATCGCCCAAAACGTCGAGGGCTACGCCATGTTGAAGGTTCGGCCGACGGCCGACGGCGACGAACTCGAGCGCTACTACGGGTTCGACATGGCACTTGATCACGTCGGGGAACTGCTCGGCGTCTCACCACACGACCTTCCGATTCCCGAAGCCGGCGACGATATGGGAATGTGAGCGTTCGCCACGGGCGTTCGCGCACCCATGTCGTTGTGTCACCCGTCATTCCCGCTAAATGGGGATAAAACGGGACTCATAAATATGCAGAGTCGAAGTTACAAGACAAGGATAGCCGTGGCAACTGAATCTTCGTCGTTTCCCCGTCCGATCGACACACGACAACGGTTTTCTGCACTACTCGCAGCAACGGCGCTCGGTGTCTACCTCCTGTTGATCATCGGCGCGACGACCTCACTGACGAACGCCGCGTCGGCGTGTTCGACCTGGCCGACCTGTCACGCACCCGCGGATCCGCTGAATCAGACGGAACTCGCCATCGCGTGGGGCCACCGACTCGCCGCCGTCGTCGTCGGCGCACTCGTCGCCGCGACGGCCGTCGCCGCCGTCTTCGGCGACGTCTCGAGGCGCGTCCGCTGGATCCTCGTCGTCGCCGCGGCCCTCTACATCGTGCAAGTGGGCGTCGGCGCGCTCACGGCGACGGTCGGCCCCGCAGCGATCGTCCCCGGACTACACCTCACGCTCGGTCTCGTGATCTTTACCGCAATCGTCCTCGCGCTCGCCTGGGACCTCGAGCTCGCAACGGGCGAAGCAGACGATACGATCGAGACACCCGAGCCACTCGAACAAGCCGTCGCCTCGGGCGAGGCGTCCGCACCCGACGTTCGCCCGCTTCCCGACGGACGCCTCGCTCGCGCTCGGCTCACCGCTTTCGCGTACTTCAAAATGATGAAGCCACGGTTGATGTGGCTGCTCTGTCTCGTCGCCGCGGCCGGAATGGCACTGGCTGCTGGACCGAATCTGACCATTTCGCTCATCGTTGCGACGCTCGGCGGCGGCGTCCTCGCGATCGGTGCGAGTGGCACGTTCAACCACGTCCTCGAGCGCGACGTCGACCAGCGGATGTCCCGGACGGCCGACCGACCGCTGGCGACCGAACTGATCCCCGTCCGAAACGCGATGGCCTTCGGCTTACTCCTGACAGCCGCCTCGCTCGGCGTCTTCCTGACGATCAACCCGCTCGCGGCCGCACTCGGCCTCGCCGCGATTATCTTCTACAGCGTCGTCTACACGCTCGTACTCAAGCCAAACACCGTCCAGAACACGGTCATCGGCGGGGCTGCGGGTGCGCTGCCGGCGCTCATCGGCTGGGCGGCGGTGACCAACGAGATCGGCTGGCCGGCGCTCGCCCTCGCCGGCGTGATCTTCCTCTGGACGCCTGCTCACTTCTACAACCTCGCGTTGGCGTACAAGGACGACTACGCTCGCGGCGGGTTCCCGATGATGCCCGTCGTCCGCGGCGAGACCGAGACCCGAAAGCACATCGTCTACTACATCGGTGCGACGCTCGTCAGCACGATCGCGCTCGCGTGGATCACCGACCTCGGCGTCATCTACGCCGCGACGGTCGCCATCTTCGGCGGCATCTTCCTCTGGGCGGCCATCCGGCTCCACTTCGAGCAGACGGAAGCCGCCGCGTTCCGTTCGTTCCACGCCTCGAACGCCTTCCTCGGTGCCGTGCTCGTGGCCGTCCTCGTCGACGCGCTCGTTATCTGACCGGCGACCCGACGCAGACCGATATTCCTAACAGAAGTCCACCCCTAGCGGTAGTCAAATGAATCGTCGAACGTTTCTCGGGACGGCCGCCGGAACCACGCTGGCCATCGGGCTCGCTGGTTGTAGCTCCCAGACGACTGATATCGACGGCGTCGACCCCGAACGTCAGCTTTCGGCGCCGGCACTCGGCAACGGCGACGTCACCGTCGAAGTGTACGCCGACTTTACGTGCCCGGCCTGTCACAACTTTCAGTCGGGCGTGTTTCCCTCCATCGAAGAAGAACTGATCGAGCCGGACGAGATTACCTACCAGCACGCCGATTTCCCGATTCCCGTCGAGGACGAGGCCGTGCCGATGGCCAACGCCGCCCGCGCGGTACAAGACGAGACCAAATCCGACGACGATCCGGCTGGCGAGTTCTTCGCGTACAAGGAAGCGCTGTTCGCAACCGACGACTGGAGCAACGACAATCTCGAGTCGACCGCGGAGGACGTCGGCGTCGACCCCGATGTCGTCGCGGACGCGCTCGAGGACGAAACCTACCTCCCGACGCTCGCGGCGGATAAGGAACGAGGCGAGGACGCAGGTGTCGAGGGGACACCAGCAGTGATCGTCGACGGCCAACTTCTCGACGGACCCGACGCCGATACCATCTTCGCAGCGGTCGAAGACGCCTCCTAATTCAAAGAGTCGTTCGACTACGGTTCTTCCCGCGATGGGATCGGCCACTCACTCGTCTGACTGGCGAGCCGCGTCGATCCGCTCGAACTGCTCGTTGCTCAGATCGAGTTCGACGGCACCGACGTTCTCCTCGAGTTGCTCGGGCGTGCGAGCGCCGACGATCGGGACGCAGGTGAATCGATCCTGCTCCATCAGCCACCGCAAGGAGACCTGCGCCGGCGAGGCGTTCGCTTCGTCGGCGACGGATTCGACGGCCTCGAGGACGTCCCACGCCCGGTCGGTCGCGTATCGATCCTCGAACAGGTCGTCGAAACTGCCTCGAGAGCCGTCCGGCGCTTCGACGGAGCCGTCGTCAGCCCGCTCGTACTTGCCCGTTAGGAAGCCGCCAGCGAGTGGCGAGTACGGGCAGACGGCGAGGTCTTGATCCGCACAGACGTCGAGGTAGTCACCGACGGCGTCGTAGTGGGCGGCGTTGACCATCGGCTGGGTGACGTCGAAGCGCTCGAGTCCCTCGACGTCGCTGGTCCACAGCGCTTTCGTGAGTTGCCAGGCGGCCATCGTCGACGCGCCGAGGTGGGTGACTTTCCCCTCGCGGACGAGGTCCGTCAGCACGGACATGGTCTCTTCGATGGGGGTGTCCTCGTCCCAGCGGTGGATGTAGTAGCAGTCGAGGTAGTCCGTGCCGAGTCGCTCGAGCGTGCCCTCGATCTGGGCGCGGATGTGTTTTCGGCCGAGTCCAGAGTCGTTCGGCCCGGGTTCGCCCCAGCCGTCGAACTCGAAGTACACCTTCGAGGCGATGACGAGGTCTTCTCGGTCGACGTCGCGGTCGGCCATCCACTCGCCGATCCACTCCTCGCTGGTGCCGTCGGGGGTGCCGTAGACGTTCGCCGTATCGATGAAGTTGATCCCGTGGTCCAGACAGGCGTCGAGCAGGTCGTGGGCTTCCTCACGCGTCGTCTCGTTCTCGAGGTTGCCGGTCTCCCGGCCGAATCGCCAGGTGCCGTAGCAAACCTTCGAAACGGTCGTGCCCGTGTTCCCGAGCGTGGTGTACTCCATGGGCGTCGTTCGCCCGCGAGCGGCAAAATACGTGTGGAAAGCGCCCTACCGCACGACTCGGTTCCCGGCTCGCTCAGAACCGTTGTTACGCAAACGACGGCAGCACCTCCGCCTCGTAGAACTCGATCGCTGCGTCCTGCTCGGGGCCGATCTGGTGGAAGTAGACGTGATCGTAGCCGACGTCGATGGCCTGCTCGAGGCTGTCGATGTGATCTTGGGGATCGGGACTGGTGGTCGTGCCTGCCTCGGCGATGTCTTCTTTCTCGACCATCTCGGCGGCCTGCTTGAAGTGTGCGGGCGTGGGCAGTTCCTGGCCGAGTTCACCCGGAATCGAGCCGTTGGGCCAGTACTCGTAGACCGTCTCGATGGCGTCTTCCTCGGTTTCGGCGTAACAGCCGTGGAGTTGCGTGTATTTTGGCCCCTCCCCGCCGGCGTCCTCGTAGGCCTCGACCGGCCCCTCTTTCGGCCCCGAACACCAGAGGCCGTCGGCGTTCTCGGCCGTCCACTCGGCCGTCTGCGGGCCGAACGCGCTCGCGATCGTCGTCGGTTGTTCGTCGGGACACGTGTAGAGTCGCGCGTTCTCGACCGTGAAGTGCTCGCCGCGGTGACTGATCGTTTCGCCGGTCCAGAGCTCGCGCATGACGACCATCGCCTCCTCGAGCATCTCGAGGCGGACGTCGTGCTCGGGCCAGCGTTCCCCTGTCACGTGCTCGTTCAGGTTCTCGCCCGTGCCGACGCCGAAGGTGAACCGGTCGCCGAACATCTCGTCGACGGTGGCGACCGCGTGGGCGACGTTGAGCGGGTGAATTCGGATCGTCGGGCAGGTCACGCCGACGCCGACGTCGATCTCGTCCGTCGCGTTCGCAATCGCACCCAGCGTCGACCAGACGAACGGTGATTCTCCCTGCTCGGAGACCCACGGGTGAAAGTGATCCGAAATAGAGAGAAAGTCGAAGCCTGCTTCCTCAGCACGTTCGGCGATGTCGACGAGTTCGGTCGGCCCGTGCTCTTCGCTCGAGAGCGTATAGCCAATCTGAGTCATTGCGCCCGTCCTACCACGAATTCTCGGGTAATAGTTGAGCCTGCGTGGGCAAGAACGCCGGACTCGCGAACTCTGGGCGAAGAACGCTCGACCGGCAGCCCCGGAATCGAACACCTTACCCGGGATGCGTGGCTACCTCGGCGCATGGACGCCGAAGCCGTGGTCGACGCGACGGACCTCGAGAAGACCTACGACGAGACGGTGGCGCTCTCGGGAGCGTCACTCTCCGTCGGGGGCGGCGAGGTCTTCGCGCTCATCGGCCCGAACGGTGCGGGAAAGACGACGCTCGTTCGCGCGTTGACGGGAACGACGACGCCCGACTCGGGATCCGCTCGAGTGCTCGGCGAGGTCCCCTCGGCTATCGACCGAGACCGACTGGGGGTGCTCCCACAGGACTTCTCGCCGCCGGATCGCCTCAGTGCCCGCGAACTGCTTTCGTACTACGCCGGACTCTACGACGATCCTCGAGACCCCGATTCCGTGCTCGCCGACGTCGGCCTCGCCGACGCGGGTGACACCTGGTACGAGGACCTCTCGGGTGGCCAGCAACGACGCGTCTGCGTCGGCTCGACGCTGGTCAACGATCCGGACGTGCTCTTTCTGGACGAGCCGACGACGGGGATCGACCCCGCCGGCCGGCGGACGGTCTGGCGCTTGATCGAAGACCTCGCAGCAGGTGGGACGACCGTCGTGCTCACCACCCACGACATGGCCGAAGCCGAACGGCTGGCCGACCGCGTCGGCTTACTCGCCAACGGATCCGTCGTCGCCCGCGGAACGCCGACCGACCTCGTGGCCGAACACGGCGGCTCGAGTCGCCTCACGATCGAAACGACGGCCAAACTGGACGCGTTCGCCGACCTCGCGTTCCCCGTCGACCGACCGGAGCAGGGGCGCGTTCGCGCTCGGCGTTCGAACGACGCGGTCGTGGTCCAGGAAATCGAGCCGGCCGAGATCGGAGCGGTCGTCGACTTTCTCGAGGGACACGACCTCGAGTACACTGGCCTCTCGTGGAGTGAACCCGACCTCGAGGACGTCTATCTCACGCTGGCCGACGAGACAGAACTCGAGCGGACGAATCACGGGACGGAGCCTGGAGACGATTCGACGGACGACGGCGTCGCCCAAACGGGTGAGACAGCGTGAGCCGGCTTACTCGCGTTCGTGCGGAGGCCAGCGCCGGTTGGCGGTCGTTCGTCCGCAGGCGGACGGCCGTCTTCTTTACGTTCTTCTTCCCCGTCATTCTGATCGTCATCTTCGGTGCGCTCGTTCGGACGGACCCCACGGGCGAAGGGCTGTTCACCGAACCTCCGGCCTACTACGTCCCGGGCTACCTCGCCGTCGTCGTCCTCTTTACGCCACTCTCGAGGATGGGCAGCGAAGTCGCCCGCCACCGTGAGGGTAACCGGTTCGAAAAGCTCGCGACGACGCCGGTCACCCGCGGGGAGTGGCTCCTCGCACAGACGCTCGTCAACGCCGTTATCATCGGCCTCGCGAGTATCCTCATCCTCATCCTCGTGGTCGCCCTGACGGGCGCAGAGATCGCGTTCTCGCCGCTGCTCGTGCCCTACATCCTGATCGGCGTCGTCTGTTTCTGTGGCGTCGGCGCGATGCTCGGCAGCTACACCGACTCCCAAGATGGAGCTGTCGCCGCGAGTAACGCCATCGGACTCCCGCTGCTCTTCCTCTCGGAGACGTTCGTCTCCCTCGAGCAACTTCCCGGTTGGTTCGCCCCCTTCGTCGACATTTCGCCGCTGACGTACTTCGCTCGCGGCGTCCGGGCGGCGACCGACCCCGCGGCTGAAACAGTTACTGTGGCCGGTCTCGAGCCTGCAGTCGGGAATCTCCTCATCCTCTCGGTCCTGGCAGTGCTCGCCTTCTGGCTCGGTGCACGTTCGATTCCACAGACGGATTGAGTTCCTCGAGAGGAGGAGCGGCATCGTCGAGACCGGTCGACGCCGTCATCTCCTCGCACCGAAAAGTAACACTATTGTGCGGTCATCTCCTATCCCGGAAGTGACGCCCGCTCGACGGCCGATGTCGGTTTCGGCTGTCGGCTCTATCCGGGCATTGCAGTCCCGTGGTGTAGTGGCCAATCATATGGGCCTTTGGAGCCTATGACGGCGGTTCGAATCCGCCCGGGACTATTTTCGCGCGAACAACTCCGTGAGTGCGAAATACGTCCAGCGGATTCGAATCAGGGAACGAAGCGAAGCGGAGTGACCGCGGTTCGAATCCGCCCGGGACTACTTCTGTCGCACACAAATCCACGAGCGACGACTGTCTTCGAATCCGTCTACAACTGCAACCCCCAGTCCGTGAGCGATAGCGACAGCAAGCACGGATACCCCGAATTGGACGTGATTCACACGATACAATGGGTAAGGCCGGAGTGGTCCGAACTCGAGCCACGCCCATCACAGGCCTCCTCGAGCATCGACTTACTCGTACAGTAGGTTAAGAAGGGACACGACCACCACTGCGCCGATCAGGTACGGAACGACACCAGCGTACAGCAGTGTCCGATCCTGGGGATCCAGATAGGCCCCGAACGTCAGGTAGAAAAAGCCCATCGTGACGAAACAGATCATCGCACCGATGGTAAACTGCAGGACGAGGACCAGTTTGAGTAGATGGTGTTCGAGGAATCCAGCCCGAAATCGTAACTGCAGGCCTTCGTGATCCGTGGTCATGCGGAGACAACTCGTTCAGGCGCTCTTAAGCGTTCTTGCCAGTTGACGTATGTCTCTCGCGCTGAGAGTACGGCCGGCTATCGAACGACGAACGTGCGTTCGTCTTCTAGCACATCGACGGTGGACCGAAGTGAACTCGAGCGAGCGAATTCGATATTTGTTCGGGGAGAACACGACTGTGCTGAGCCACCGCAAAACAGTCCCGGTTGGTGAAATCGCTCGCCCCTAACGGGTCGAATGACCGAGCGAGACGGTGACGACCCCCTCGAGAGGTCGGACGAAGTTACACGCAGAATATGCACGTCGAGCCTCAGCGCTAGCAATTGTGTCTCAGGGACCAAATTTTGTTGGTACTACGCTTTTTTATATGTAGTATAGAGTGTCAAACCAGCACTGAAGATCAGAAAGCTAACTCAACCCGATGGATGTTGTTTCACCCATAGAGAGTTCGAGAAGTATTATTTCCAAATAATTTCTCAAAATCTTCCGATTTCATTCCAAGAACAGAAGGTTTACGTATGATTACGAACCCATTCCACACACAGGGTATGACGACCACACAAAACCGCCAGCGCTGTCGTCCTGAGGGGTCTGACGACCCAGCGTCGTCAGACCGGCAAGCGCCGCTTTCACAAGACGAAATCTTCCACATCCTCCAAACCAATCGCCGCCGAGATGCGATCTCGTACCTAGTAGAAAAGCGTGGACCGGTCAAGATGAGCGACGTTGCAGAGTACGTCGCAGCACGTGAGCACGGGACGACTGTCGAGGAGCTCACGTCGACACAACGCCAGCGCGTCTACATCCCGCTGTATCAGTCACACCTCCCAAAACTCGACGAGAAAGGGATCATCGACTACAACAAACCACGCGGCATCGTCGAGACGACCGACCGGATTTCGGTGTTCGAGCCGTATCTCGAGCCGCCGGAAACGACAACTGAAGCAGAATCCGAGCACTCACTGACCTCACAACTGACGAGTTTCGTCGACGACTACTACGTGAGCTCAGTGTGCATGAGCACGGTCCTGTTGGCTGCGACCGCGTTCGGTGTGTTCCAGATTCCGCAGTTGCTCCTCGCAGTGTCCATCGTCGGATTGTTCACACTGGCAACGATTGCGACGATGGCGTCCGAAACGCTCGTGACGAGCGACTCTGTCGATCCGCACTCAACACCGTAAGCACGCTGTCACGATTTCGTGAGTACGACGATCAGGTGGAGACTATCGTCATCGGTGTCGCACAACAGTGGAGGAACTGCCGGCCGTCTTCGGCGTGAGAGATGTGGTTGTCGATAGTTGGAGCGGGGCCACGTTCGGTCTCGAGTGGGCCGAATTATCGATGTGATTCGATAACGGACATTCGTTCCGAAGACCCATCTTATCCATGTTACGGCTGACATGAAGTTTGGGAAGTATCATAGAGGGTGGGAGTCTGAAACTGACGATTGAACAACTTCCCAGTGATAGCGCCGACGGTCCCAGAAACTGCAACAGCCGGTTACACACCCTATAGGTATGATCGAATGGGGCCTCTGATTGAACACGTCACGGGTATCGTATGGGATTCATTGCAGAGATCCAACTCGTCCACGACAATCTGGCGTTAGCTCCGACGATAGCTCGCTATCCGGATGTAACGTTCAGACGCGAGTACGAGGAGACCACCGACGACGAAACGTTTCAGTTCGTCTCCGTCTTCAGTGACGAGTACGAGACCCTCGAGTCGGCGATGGAAACGGACCACACGGTCTCGAACCCGACACGGGTTGCGACGTTCGAGAACCGGGCGATCTATCGGATGACACGCGAGACCGACCTCGAGATCGTGCCACCACGGTGTGCTGAAAGTGGTGTGTTCGTGTTTACCATCACGAGCGGTGAGCGAGGGTGGATCGCGCGGGTCCATCTCCCAGACAGGGAGACGTTGAGCGCGTTTCGAGCGTGGAGTCGCGAACGCAACATGTCGTTCCGTGTGACGCAGTTGTACGATCTCTCTGCATCAGATGCTGGCACGTACTTTTTGACCGAACAGCAACACGAAATCCTCCTGATGGCCTACTACACCGGCTACTTCGACATTCCTCGAGGAATCACTCAAGACGGCTTGGCCGATCGGTTGAACGTTTCCGATTCGGCAGTGTCTCAGCGCATTCGGCGGGCGGTCTCGGAGCTGATCGGGGCAACACTAGAGGACGATCGGACGCCGTATATGCGAATATGATTGGAGCCAATCACGATCTGTGGACGGTGTCAGATTTCGAAGAGCGGGAGTGTCTCTTTGGGTCACAAATCAAACACATAACAGAATCTACGCGATATGGTCTGCGATCGAAATGTGGCTCGGTTGAGGTGTCACGACCAGTAGCACACATTTGCCCCTGAGGCAACTGTTTAATTCTTCATTTTTGTTGTCCGGATGACGTTTCAGCCAGCCGTACGTTCACTTAAAGGCTTGCTATTCGAATCCATAGCTATTGGATTGTATGATTACTCAAAAAGAATGACTATCATGTCGGAACGAAGTAGTACGAAGTCTACAGGTCATGAGGTGGTCCCTCAGACCGACGCGAGTAACGAACAAAACGGACGCCGTTCGGATGTACACTCATGTGGAAGTGGGTCACGACGAACATTCCTTCGTGGAATCGTTGGTACGGGCGTTGCCGGACTCGGTCTGGCAACAGCCATGCAGGCAACGGCGAATCCGGAATCAGAATACGGTGGCAACTACGACAACGTCGTCAACGTCGCCGATGCTGGTGCAGATACCAGCGGATCACAGTCGATCAATCCCGTCCTCGAGGACCTCCGAGCAGATAACACGCTGCTCGTGTTCCCCGAGGGGCGATACTATATGGACGAACAGTTCCGCTTTACGGGATTCGACCAATTCGGAATGGTTGGGGACGGCGCAACGCTGGTCCCGGCGAATTACCACGATTTTGCTGGCCCGCAGTTCAGGCTCTTTCGCCTCGGCGTTTCCTACAGCCCTGGTGGAGACTTGCTCTTCGAAGGCTTCGACGTCGATCAGACGGCGTCCGATACGGGTATTCGGGTAATCGAAGCGAACGTCTCCCAACACCTCGAGGTGCGAGATATTACCATCGAGGGAGAGCACGATAGCGGAACGTGGGGTCCCGGAATGTTCGCCATGACCGAACCGAGTGGCCACGGAACCGTCGAACGGTTCCACGCGCCTGACGGTGGGCTTCACGCCGACCAGACGCCGAATGCCGGGAACATCTGGCGAGGTCCAATCGGTATCGAGGCGAACACGAACGTCGGCGAACTCGAGTTCGTCGACTGTGAGCTCGGCGGGTTCCCCGACAACGGTATTTACGCGATCAACGAAGAGGGGACGGTCACCGTCGAAGGCGGCCGATTCGCGAACAGTAACGGCGCGAACGTCCGCATCGGCGGCCAGGATAGCGTCATCAGAGACGTAAGCGTCGTCGTCGACCGAACGCGCTCCTACGACAACAGTCAGCGCGCGGTTCGACTCGAGAACGCAGACGACATCCACGTCGACAACGTCGACATCACGATCACCTCGCCACAGTCGACCAGCCACGCGATCGCCGTGATGAACACCTGTCGGAGCTCTCGAATCGAGGAGACGTCGGTCGAAATCTCCGGAGACGAGGTGAACCACGGCGTCGTCGTCTCTCCCGAGGCGGGCTACACGCACATCGTCAACTCCGAAATCGTCCACGAAGCGGCCGGCGGCTACCCGCTCTGGATCCGAGACACCACCAAGGACGATCGCGTCCTCGTCGAACTCACCGACATTTCGGGTGAGGCAGGCGTCACGAACGCCGGCTTCCAGGACGGGATTCGCTGCGGTCGCGACAACTGTCGCTTTAGTCACGTGAGTGTCGACCAGCCCGGCCGCGGCGGTGACGACCGGAACGGCCTCGTCGTCGCCGCCGACGATACGACGGTCTATCAAGGGACGTTCCGTGCGAGTCAGTACCCCTACGTCGACCAAGGAAACGGGAACGTGTTCCGAAATGCCCACGCAGAATCCGACAACAGCTCTCGCGAGGGCGTTCGACTCTATCCCGATATCGACGGCCCCGAACTCCGTGCGAACACCATCGTAAACGGAATCGACGACCTCGGTGCGACGAACGTCACCGACTGGCAGAATACCACCTAGTCGACCGGTCTCCCCCGTGCCGGCGCGAGGTGAACGCTGCCGGCAGCAGACTCCCCGGACGTGGTATCCGGCGAAGCGGTCACCATGTGGAACTCATACCTTCAGCCCTCGAGCGCTCCTGTCGCGTGGAGGGCCTCGCGGAACGTGAGTACCTCGAGGTCGTGGTCTTCGACCCACTCGAGCGTTTCGCGAATTCGCTCCGCAGTCACTTCCTCTTTGAACGTATGCGCGCCGATGATACCGATCGCCTCCTCGGCGGCGACGTGCTCGAGGTCGGCCTCGACTTCTTCTGGCGTCGTAAACTCGATGAAGTAGTCTCGGTTCGTATCGAAGGCGTCGAGCGAGTCGGGATCGTTGTACATCGACCCTGGGTTGACGTTCGCGATGCCGTCGTAGTACTCGCGCGCGACATCGATCGCCCAGTCGTCGACGATGTCGTACGGAGCAAGCAACGTCTCGATCTCGAAGCCGAGTGACTCGAGTTCCGACTTCGACTCGCCGAGGAACTCGTGCATGACGTCTTCGGGGTAGCGTTCGACCGTCTCGCCGGCGGCGAAGGATTCCCCGATGGACTCCCCGAACTCGAGGTAGCCCCCGATGTCGTCGGTATCGGAGTCGACGACCGTTCGCTGGACGCTGTCCTCACCGTCAGTAATTTCGATGTCGTAGCCCTGGTGGAAACCGTGGTTGCGCTCTTCCGGATAAATTCTGGTGTCGTCGGACTCGACGTCTTCGACGAGTTCGAACGAGCCGAGTGCGGTGTGGGCCGTCGTGTGGGACATGATCTCCCAGCCAGCGTCGACGAGTTCCTCCATGTGCTCGACGTCCATCCAGTCGCTGTCGTTGAAGTCCTCTCGGCCCATCCACTCGGTGACGACTCCCGTACTGGCAGGAGCGTCGAACTCCTCGTGGACAGGAAACGCGTCGTCGTAGTCTTCCATCGGACCGTCGTCGTAGACGAAAACGACCGCGCCGCCATCGAGGTCCGGAACGTCGTCGCCGTCGTCGATGTCGTCTGAGTCGTCCCCATCTCCATTCTCGTCGTCGCTCCCGGTATCGTCGGACTCGGCGCCATCGCCGGTGAGCGAATCGGTACACCCAGCCATCAATCCGATCGCACCGACTCCGCTCGCACCGATGAAGCGACGGCGCGTCGATTCCTGACTCATCGTGTTCGATTCCGACTCGAGTGAGCCAGCCTATACTTATCCGTCAGCTAAGCACATCCCGAACGAGCATCGAGTTCGACCAACCCGACATTCCAGTGACGGCGGGCGTTTGACCGACGCTTCCCCGAAGCGTTCTACCCACTCTCCTCGCACGCACGTTTAATACGGGTATAATAAGGCACCAGTAGCGTCATCATTCGATATCATGCGTGTGGGATGTTGGTATCGTGGTGTGGGTGCATGTGGCATACGGGACTCGTCGACGACGGGTGAGTAAGACGTGAACAGAAGTATCGCGAGTGGAGTCTTTTCCGTCGTCAGTTCGAAAGTCGTCGTACTCATCCTGACGGCGGTTTCGACGCCGCTTTTGTATCGCTATCTCGGTGCAGCAGGATTCGGGGACTACGCGTTTTTGATGTCCGTCTTCGCCATCTACATGATCTTCGTCAGTTCGGGGATCACGGACGGCGTCAGAAAATTCCTCGCAGAAGACCGACGGGAGGCGAACTGGAGCGAACACGTCGTCGGCTTTTACTTCCGACTCGCCGTCATCCTCGCCGTCCTCGGTGCTGGCGTGATGATGTGGGCCGCCTCGAGCGGCGTCGTCGACGCTGCGTTCGGCAGTGACCTCGCGCCGTACTTCTACGTGCTCGCCGTTCTCGTGGTGACGGCACAGTTTCGCGATTACGCCAGAAAGACGCTGATGGGATTCGGACTCGAGCGATACTCGGAACCGCTGAAGATCCTCGATAAGGTCGGGTTCGTCTTCGTCGCGATTCCACTCGTCGCGCTCGGGTTCGGCGTCACGGGGGCACTCGCGGGCCACCTCGTCGCCAGCGTGCTCGTCGCCGTCGGCGGGTTAGTGATCGTCAATCGTCGCGTCTCGCTGTCGTGCGTGGCCAGTTTGCCGTCCCGGGAGTTCCCGCGAAAACAGATGCTCACGTTCAACACGATGAGCATCGCGCTCGTGTTCTTGTTGATGTCGCTCTACCACATCGACATCGTCATGCTCCAGCAGTTTACCTCGAGCGACGACGTCGGAAACTACCGGGCGGCACTGACGCTCGCCGAATTCCTCTGGTTCGTTCCGCTCGCGATTCAGACCGTATTCGTCCACTCGACGTCGGAGCTTTGGTCGCAGAATCGTCGCCAGAAGATTTCGGAACTGGCCGCTCGAACGACTCGGTACACGTTTTTGCTGACGGCTGTGATGGCCGTCGGTCTCGCTGCACTGGCAGACGTCGCCGTCCCGATTTACTTCGGCGACGAGGCGATTCCGGCTATCGCCCCGCTACTATTGTTGTTGCCGGGATCGCTCGGATTCGCACTCGCGCGCCCGGTTCTCGCGATTTCTCAGGGGAATGGGACCCTTCGATACCCCGTCGCGGCAACCGGTGGTGCGGCCCTGATCAACGTCGTCCTCAACGTCGCCCTCATTCCGACGTACGGGATGGTCGGTGCGGCGGTCGCGACCAGTATCGGCTACGGAACGATGTTCGCGTTCCACTGTTGGAGCGCCCGCGTCGTCGGATTCGATCCGCTCGAGGACGCACGTCTCGTTCGGGCGACCATCACGACCGTCCTCGCTGGGATCCCTATCGTCGCGCTCGCGACGACCATCTCGAACCCGTGGCTCGCGCTCGCCGTCGTTCCGCCCCTCGGGTTCGTACTCTTCGTTGCCTTCGCACTCCTCGTCGGCGCGCTCGATCTCAGCGAGCCGTTCGAAATTCTCGCGCACGCGCCGGGAACCGTGGGCGCGACGGCCGAGTCGATTCAGGAGCGAATCGAAGCGAGGATTGGAACCCGGCCACCGAGTGAGGGACTCCAGTGGCTGTTATTCCTCACCGGGCTCTCGTTGCTTCTCTCCGGAGTCATTTTGGGACTGCTCGGTGCCGAGTTGGAGTTCATGTCGTCCTGACGAACCCCCGACTCGACGACTATCCCGATGGTGACGTGTGTGATTTTGAACCGAGTGGAAGGCTGCTTGAGTTCCCGTTCGTTCCAAGAATTTCCGTGTACGCCTCGTAAAGTACGCCTCGTTTCTACACCACGCGTTGCTCACTGCACCTGCATCTCGAGGCGCTCGCTCTCTGCCATGTCGAACACCATCGCGAACAGCAAGAACGCGATACCGGAGATCACCAATAGCAAACTCGTCGTCGCGCCCAAGAGCGTCGGAACGACACTCGAGAGCAGCGAGATGAGCAGCGCGCCGATCGCGAGGGCCCCGCTCGCGGCCAATCCACCGCCGACGAGGTAGAACAGCGCAAGCGGATGGAAGTCGACGGTGAGGTACTTCGTCTTGAGCCGCCAGAGGAAGTTCTGGAGCAACATGGTCGAGACCTTCGGGATGTACTGTGAGTACTGGATACTCGACTCCTCGTCGCCGTAGAGGGCCGGCATCGCGACGTCGGCGACGCGCATCTCCTGCACGTTGAGTTTGACGAGAATGTCGTTGCAGTAACCGTAGTACTCGTAGAGGTTCTCGAGGTCGATTGCGTCCAGTGCGTCGTGTGAGATGGCCGTATACCCGTTTTGGGGGTCCATCGTCTTCCAGTAGCCCGAGGAAATCTTCGTCAGAAACGTCAACATCGAGTTTCCGATGAACCGAAATCGAGGCATGGTCGCGCGATACTCACGCGAGAGGAGACGATTCCCTTTCGCGTAGTCGGCCTTGCCATCGACGATCGGGTCGAGCAACTGCGGGAGTTGCGAGAGATCCATCTGGCCGTCCGCGTCGACGGTCGTCGTCACGTCGACGCCGTCCTCTCGCGCCGCGAGGTAACCCGTCTTGATCGCGCCGCCAGCCCCGCGGTTTTCGGTGTGGCGGATTGGGACGACGCGGCCGATGGTCTCGTGGACCGAGGCGCGATTGAGGACCGACGTCCCGCCGTCGGCGACGAGAGCTGCCCGTTCACCCGACTGAGGCGTCCCGTTCGCGGTGGCATCGTCTCGAGCAGCGTCGAGGATCTCTTCCCACGTGCTGTCAGTCGATTGATCGTCGATAACGTACATTCGGTCGACGTACTCGGGCATCTCCCGGATGACATCGCCGACGAATCCCGCCTCGTTGTACGCCGGGAGCACGACGCCCACGCTCGCTCCGCGATACATTAGGCCATCTCCCCCAGTCGCTTCCCGTCGCAGGGTCGCCGTCGCCGTCGCTGCACGAACGGATCGTCGGCGCATTCGCTCGATCGCCAGCGTACTCGTCGGTCTCGATTCGTCATTGTGGGCGTCGACGACCGATTTAGCCTTTCTTATACACGTCTTAGGTTGGTCGCTGTCTCGAGTACGACCCGAATCTGTCGACGCGTATTGGTCTCCCTCGACGACGACGCTAATTGCTCGAAACCGCCGTCTCGAGCAGTTTACCGACCAGATAATAATGCAATCCGTTGACCTAGCGTCGCGTATATGACCCGTGTCAGCGTCATTATTCCAACGTACAACAGAGCGGGGTCGCTCTCGCGTGCGATCGATAGCGCACTCGCACAAACGGTCGACGATCTCGAGGTGGTCGTCGTCGACGACGGTTCGACCGACGAAACGGCGACCGTGCTCTCGGCGTACGACGACAGGCGCGTCCGACCGATCGTCCACGCGACGAACCAGGGGGCGAACGTGGCTCGAAACACCGGCCTCGCACACGCCCGCGGCGAGTACGTCGCCTTCCTCGACTCCGACGACGTGTGGGACCCGACGAAACTCGAGCGACAACTCGCCGTTCTCGAGGGACGCTCCGAAGCGTGGGTCGGCGCGTACTGCGACTCGACGCTCGAACTGTCCGGGACGAGTGGGCTGCTCCGCACGACGGCTGCAACGGTGCTCGCGAGCGGTGACGAACAGCCGACGATGGAAGGCGGCGACGAACTGATCGGTGAAATTCTCGCCGACAACGTCCAGCCGGGTGCCGGCTCGACGTTGCTCGTTCGGACCAACGTCGCCCGGGCCGTCGGCGGCTTCGACGAAGAACTCGATCGGTTCCAGGACCCCGAGTTCTGTCTCCGAGTGCTCGAGGCGGGGAACCTCGCCTACGTCGACGAGGAACTCGTGGTGCGCGAAGATACCGGTCAGCCGTCGGCCGATCTGATCAGGGGTGCAAACGAGGCCTATCGGGAGCGATACGCCGACACGATCGATCGCTTCGAAGCGGAAGGATACGACATTCACTCGAGTCACGAACTCATTCTCGCGAAAGCGTACGCCAGCGAGGGACGAATCCTTCGAGCGGCGTGGCACTTGCGAAATGCGGGTGTCGCTCCGCGACAGTATCCTGGTCTTGGCTGGGCCGTTGCAACGGGAGTCCGCCGTCGACCGGCACCAGTTGCAGTGATCATAACGGTACTGACACTGCTCAGCGCGATCGTCGTTGGGTACGGCGTACACACGGTCTCAGGCCGCCTCGAGGACGAGTAACTTCGGATCGTTCGTTTCGAGTACTGTGTTGTGGACCCTAATGGGTTCCTCGTTCGTTCTGCGTGTCGAACGATTCCGGTGACCGATACTGGTCGTGCAACGGCCTTGTCGGATCGATAACTAACATCGGTTCGCTGTGTTATTCGGACGTGAACGTCCGCAAACTCTATCACACGGCTCGGGGGGTACAGGACCTCGTGACGACCGAACGCGAAGCGTCGGTTTCACCCTCGATTCAGCGACGACTCTGGCTCTGGCGTCGGGGCTTTCTGAGCCGATCGGACGCCGTTTTCGGTCTGACGAAAAAGAACCACGACTCGTACTTGACTGATTATCAGCGATTCGTCAAAACCAAACGTATCAACGGCACGTGGTCCGTCGCGCTCTCGAACAAACTCCTCTTCCACCAGCTCATGGGCCCATTCGACGAGCATCGGATGGACGTTTACGGCATGATCCGTGATGGGTCGTTCCACTCGATCGACTCGATCGACGCTCGCCACGAGTTGACTGACGGCGGAGCCGTCGTCTCGAGTGATGGTCCGTCGATCGACGACCAGAGCGGACTGACCTCACCCGAACCGAATGACGCGGCACAGCGAGTCGTCGACCGACTCGAGTCCGAATCACAACTCGTCTTGAAGTGGGTCCACGGCGGTGGTGGAAACAACGTGTTGTTGTGCAAACGCTGTGAAGACGGGTATACGGTCAACGGTGACCGCTACAGCGAGTCGGCGTTTCGGTCGCTGGTCGCCGACCTCGAGGAGTACCTCGTCTGTGAGCACGTCGAACAGGGCACGTTCTCGGCGGGATTCTATCCGGTAACGCCGAACACCCTTCGAATTATCACGATGTACGACGAGGAGGCCGGGGAGCCCTTCATCGCCGCAGCCATCCACCGAATCGGAACCGAGACGTCCGAACCGCTGGACAACTTTACACAGGGTGGCCTCTCCGCAGAAATCGACCTCGAGACGGGCGAACTCGGTCCCGGCGTGAAACTCAGCGACGGAAACAGACTCGAGTGGCACTCCGATCACCCCGAGACCGAGACAACGATCGACGGGACACAGGTTCCCGGCTGGGAGGACATTCGAACGCGGTTGCTCGAGATTGCAGATGCGTGCTCGTTCGTTCCTTACGCCGGGTGGGACGTGATCGTGACTGGTGACGGTGGCGAGTTCAAAATCATCGAAGCCAACAGCTATCCGGGGATGAAATCGATTCAGGTCCACGGGCCGTTGCTGACGGACGACCGCGTGCGGCGCTTCTACGAGCGACACAACGTGTGCTGAGCGCGTTCGAAGCGTGTTAGCTGTTGAACCATTTCGTCGCTGAAACGGCTATTCGAGTCGTCTCGATAACCATTTCGGAACTGAAAGTTGTCAAGGTTTGAGTTATTGGAACGATAGTTAACATAATCCTATCTGAAGGGATCACCCGGATGCAACGGAATTCACTCACACGACGAACAGCACTGTCTCTCACGGCAGGGTCAGTACTGGCGAGTATCGGTGCCGTGACGGCGAGCACGACCGACGGTGGCGTCTCTCGAGAGTCGTTCAACATTCGCGAGGGAACGGACGAAGAGACGACGGTGTACGTGACGACGGCAGACGCCGACGGACCGACAGCCGTCATCCTCGGTGGCGTTCACGGCAACGAGGTCGCAGGGTTCACCGCAGCGGAAGATATCGCCGACTGGTCGATCGATGCCGGAACGCTCGTCACGATTCCCGAAGCGAGTGCCGTCGCAGTCGAACGAGGAACCAGAACGGACGACGAAGGAAACGACCTCAACCGCCAGTTCCCAGAAGGATCCGAACCACAGACAGAACTGGCACAAGCACTCTGGGATGTCGTCACCGACTACGACGCCGACGCGGTCATCGACCTGCACGAATCGACCGGTATCTACGCCGGTGACCCGGTCGACGGCGTCGGCCAGGCTATCTTCCACTCGAGCGACGAGGAGGCGACTGCCGCCGCGAGTAACGCGATCGAAACCGTCAACGAAGACTCCGTCGACGATCCGGACAAATCGTTCCAATCCGGCGGGTTCACCGGACCGAACTCTGATCCGCGGGGCCTGCTCGTTCACAAAGCGTCTCGAGAACTCGATGCGCAGAGCTATCTCGTCGAGACGGTTTCGACCGACGTCGACCTCGACACTCGAGTCGACTGGCAGTATCAGCTCGTCGCGTACCTACTCGAGGACGAACTGTTCGTCAATACTGAGTTCCAAACTGACGACATCCCGGCTATTTTCGAAGAAGATCCATCCGAAACGCCAGGAGAAGACCCAGAAGAGGAACCCGAAGACGACGCTGAGGACGAGGAACCGGACGAATCTGAAGAGGAACCTGACGACTCCGAGGACGAGGAACCGGACGAATCTGAAGAGGAACCTGACGACTCCGAGGACGAGGAACCAGACGAATCTGAAGAGGAACCTGACGACTCCGAGGACGAGGAACCAGACGAATCTGAAGAGGAACCTGACGAACCCGCAGACGACGAGGACGATGATGCAGACGACGAGGATGCGGATGACGAGGACGACGAAGCTGAAGACGAAGACGATGAGGATGAAGAAGACGTAGACGAGGATGCGGAAGACGACGAAGCTGAAGACGACGAAGACGAGGACGAAGTTGAAGACGAAGACGACGAAGACGAAACTGCGGAGCCACTAACTGCAGAGATAGAGACGAACCCCTCCGACGCCGACGACCGAACGTTCGACTGCGGTGAGACGGTCGAGTTCGACGCGTCGCCATCCTCGACACCGAACGAGGAAATCGTCTCCTACGAGTGGGACCTCGGTGGTGACGGCTGTATCGACGAAACCGAAGAGTGCATCGACATCACTATCGGTTCAAACGGAGATCACACGGTCGTCTTACACGTCACTGACGATGCTGGTGAAGAGTCGACCGACGAAATATCACTGACGACGAACTAATCGCTCGAGTCGTCGAACGAAGCGGATTTATTCGTGATGCTGGGCCGTTCGTAGTTCCCAAAGGTCATCGAAGGTGATGACCTCGACATCGGCCTCATCGATGTGCTCGAGGAGTTCTTCGTAGTCGTCTTCTGACATCGTGTTGTCTTCGTCGAACGCGTGGAAGTTCAAGATCGTACACTGATTGTGTGCCGCTGCGAGGTCGACACACTGTGTTGCGATGTCGAGGTCGTGGCCGATCGTTCGCGGTAACACCAGCGGATCGAAGCCGTAGACGCTGGTCGTGTTGACATTACCGGACTGATTGAATCCGCCACAGTAGTGGTAGTCCGAGATGTACTCGAGGCTCGTCTTGTCGAAGCTGTTGTGTGGGTAGACGATGTAGTTCGCACCCTCGAACTCGTTGTTGATGAACCACTGTTTGTCGCTCTCGAGACGACTCTGAATGTCCTCCTCGTCTTCGTACTCGTGGATCGGGTTGTGTGTGCCGTGGAGAACGATCTGATCGCCTTCGTCCTGGCGCTCGAGGAGTTCCTCCGTCGTCATAATGCCGTCACGTCCCTGTTGGGTCCACTGTGGCACTGGTGCCTGAATCGTCGGGAAGTCGTACTCGTCGTGGAGCGGCGAGGCTGTCTCGTAGTAATCGGTAAAGCCGTCGTCCCAGACCAACATCACGTATCCGCCATCCGGACGCTCGTGTGCTCGAAGGTCGTCGACCCAGACCTCCGCTTCGTCCATGGAGTGAAGGACCTGAATCTCGATTCGGTCGAGTGAGTCCATCGCCGGGTCGTAGTCACTCTGTTCGAATACGCCGGGGCTCGCTCGGAACCAACCAACGTCGGGTTCTCTGTAGCTCACTTCCCGCAGCGAGTGGACACGGTCGCTGCCGAATTGGTCGACGAGGCGAAGGTTGATTGTAATGTTCTGGGGTGTCGTGGTACGCACTGCGATGGAGATGTCCATGTCGGTCAGGTCCTCCCCCGAGATATCGCGTTCGACGACGATGTTGTCGCTCCCATCCGACTCCAGATGCAAGCTGTGGTCACCGTCGTACACTTCGTCTTCGTCCGCTTCACCGGATCCCTCGACGACGTCCCACTCGTCGATGTCACTGAAGTCGTCCAACGACGATCCCGGCTGACTGTACTCTTCTCGGCTATTGTATTCGGTTTCGAGTGATGGAACACCATCCGCGAGCGCTGATGCACTCGAGCCGGTCTCGGATCCCTCCTCGTCGTCGTCGGAGTCACCCAAC
Source organism: Natronorubrum sediminis (assembly GCF_900108095.1). Taxonomy (NCBI): domain Archaea; kingdom Methanobacteriati; phylum Methanobacteriota; class Halobacteria; order Halobacteriales; family Natrialbaceae; genus Natronorubrum; species Natronorubrum sediminis. The sequence goes on along the minus strand of NZ_FNWL01000001.1, from coordinate 481,483 downwards.
ACGGAATCGATGCGGTCACTGCAGCCTGCCAGGCCTGCGATCGCCGCTGTGCTCGACAGTGCAATGGCACGTCGCCGTGTCATCCGGTTATCTGTCATGGTCGAGTCGAATCTATCGACAGCTAGCCCATTATTATAGATCCGATAGTGGGGTACCGGTAATCCGTTCAGAACCGTCTGTTCGGTCGTCTAACCGTTTAACAATGGAATAGTTAACGCCACCACACTCCGATAGGCGAACCAACGTCAGCGTACGTTCGTGACGATCGGGTCGACTGGTGTCTCTCACCCGTCTGATCGGTCGACTCGCGTTCGTCACACCCGTACGCTACTTAGATAGTGGACTTCGACGATGAACAGGGAACTCTTCGGCGTATTCGGTGATATCGACACGTTCAATCGATTTCGGTCCAACGACGCGTTCGACGAGGTGGTCACCGGCCCATCGCTCACGGTCGGCGTTCGAGACCCAGATCTCGGCGAACCCGGATGGAGCGCGCTGTGTGCCACCGACGATGGATTCTGTCTTATCTGGGGTGAAATCTTCGTCCCCGACGACGACACGAACGCGGCACGGTGGCTCCTCGAGCGGTATCCGGAACACGGGCGTGACGCGTTGTCACAGCTCAACGGCTCGTACGTCGCCGTTCTCGACTCCGCAAGCGCCAACGAGGCGTTCGTCGCAACGGACCCCGTCCGTTCACGTGCGTGTTTCTACACCGACGAAGGTGGGACACGACGTTTCGGAACCGACGCGTCGCAGATCGCTCAATCTGTCGACAACCCGACGCTCGATCGCAACGGGATCCTCGAGTTTCTCCACCTCGGCGTGACCCTCGGGGAGAAATCCGCACTCGAAGAGATACAGCGGCTGCCGATCGACAGTTGTCTGCGCTCGAAAACGGTCGAGGACCTCGAGCGATTCGTCTACGACCCTCGTGAGTTCGACTACGTGGACGAACTCGCACAACGCCTCGAGCGGGCACTTCGTCGGCGCAGAGTGCTTCCCGGCAAGAAAGGTATCCTTCTCTCAGCGGGGTACGATTCGCGGGTTATCCTCTCTCGAATTCCGGATATCGAGCGAAGTTATACCGTCGGTGCACCTGCAGCACAGGAAGTTCAGGGGGCAAAACGGCTCTCAGAACAGTACGACGTCACGCATACCGCATTCGAACCGGACGAGCGATACCTGCGCGCCGACGAATCGAAAATCCGCTATGGGCAAGGCATCAAAGAATCGTTGCATATCCACCACGCGGGATACACAGACGAGTTCGACGTCGATACGGTGTATCACGGATTGCTCTGTGACACGTTCTTCCGCGGGCACTTCAATGCGGAACAGTCGGTCGACGTCCTGGGAAAGCGTGTCCCAACTGGTCGCGTCGAGACCGATCCGGAGCCCGCGGAAGTCCTCCTTCGAAAGTTTGGGTACACTCGCGACGCGAGCCTGGATTTGACCGATCGGATGGACTTCAACGTCGATCCGCGCTCGTTCGTCAGAGAAACGCTCAACGACCAACTCGAGGAGAAAGAGACGCGTGCAAAGACGGTTCAAAACCGGCTCAATTGTGTTGGAATCGCCAACCAGCCTTCCGTTCCGTTTCACGATCACCTTTCGGATCACTTCCTGACGTCGTTTCTGGCGATCGATCGAGAGCTAATCGAGTGGCACCTCCAGACGCCACCTGCGTACCGAACGACAGAGACGTTCCTCGCGGCGTGTACACAACTCGACGACGACATTCTCGAACATCGTCCACCGGATCGACCGCACGATACGATGTTGCTCAACGAAATCGAACGGTTCGTACGGCGGAAGACGCCGTTTTTGGCATCGTTCCAACCACCGTGGCCCGACAGACAAACGTTGTTCGAGCGCCACGATTACGATCAACGTCTCCTTGCTGACGTCGAACACGTTCACGACCTGCCAGCCAGGCACAAACTGCGACTCATCGACCTCCGGACGTGGCTTGGCTACTGGCGCAATTCGGGCGATCAGTCACTTCCGTGGCTCGAGAACTCGAACTAGACAATCTACGTTACTTTCACGATTCCTTACTTGTATTCACGCACGTTCTCAGTGGAGAGAATAGCCCTTGAAACGGCACTAATGACGGCGTAGATCGTTTGCGGGGCATAAACTGAGACAATACTTATATACTGCGCAATGATAGCGCGAAGTATGCGTCTGACGCCGTCTTGGGTCCGTTCTTCGTCGGAAGATGCCGCTGGGGACGGCTCCACCGATTCCGACGATAACGGGGGCGTGACGATTTATCACACCCCATTAGACGAAGGAATGGAGGCCGGTTCACGAGCAGACGAACAGGCCTCGACGTACATTCCAGACTCTGATATCGCACTCGTAACCGAAATCGATGAACTGAACACGCCCGTCACAGTCGACGAGGTAGCCGACCAACTCGTCGGATCGGAACGTCCGCCGGTCGAAACCTGGGCGAGCATTCACGAGCAGTTACACGAGGTGCGACTACCAGCGCTCGCTGACTCTGGTGCCCTCGTGTTCGATAAGAGCCAGGGGCTCGTCGAGCGACCGGCACACACGGAACCCGGGGCCAATAGCGGCGTCGCCGTTGCCGCATCCGGCTCACGAGTCGCAGTGATGAACTCGTCGACGACACTGTTCGTGTTGTTGTCGCTCTTGCTGGTCGGAACGATGCTGTTCGTCGCGTTTACTTTCATCGTCTAAGTTTCGATAGAACTGGTGCGGCTATCGACGCGAATTACTCGAGAAGTCGACTGACGGTCAAGACTGTAAAGAGCAACAAGATTACAGCGCTCAGTGCAATTCCCGAGAGGAACGACGTGAACGGTAATTCGATAACGGCACCGATTAGAAGCACGTAACAGAGGACTGTCGCGCCGATGTAATAGTCGTCCCAGTTTTCAGTTGTCTCTGGTCGTGCTGGCGAGTCGTGTTCGGGGTCGATCTGGAGATATTGGTCTACCTGGTCGGCGAAGGGCTTTCGTTCGACGATACCGCGGTTTTTCTGGTAGTCGATGATACCTGCTTCATCGAGCTTCGAGAGGTGTGATTGATATAGCGGGATGTAGACGCGCTGGCGTTGTGTCGATGTGAGTTCGCTAACGGTCGTATCGTGTTCCCATGCTGCGACTTGCTCTGCAATGTCGCGCATGCGTACGGGGCCACTAGTGCCACGGAGGTGTCTGAGAACCAACCGACGGCGTTCATTTTGCAGGAGATGGAATATTTCGTCTTTCGAGAAGTCAGGCGTTTCAGATGACGTTGTCTCTTCGTCATCCGTCTCGTGCTCACCCTGTTCTTCTTCGTTGATATATGTCGATTTCATCGCACCAGTTACCCCGTAAACAGAAGGGAGTAATAAAGCATTGAAACTGTACATCCACAGCAGTGACGATTTCGTTGAATTCATTTCGTTCAGCGGATCCTTTTAGTCATTTTATACAGCCAAAACGAGTGTTTGAGGCCCCAGTGGGGGGAAATACAGTTCGTGCGAAACAGTTAATTTCTCGTGAATGTACAACGAATTTGAAAACGATCATCTGTGATTTGTGACTGTTGTGTATCGTGGAAGCGTTTACAACCGCCGAAAGGGACTTATGTGGATTCTGTATCCGATATTTGATACATTGGCGTAAGACGGTCGGCTGACGTCCCCCTCGATACGGGCTTACCGTGCCGATAATAAACCCTCGAGTCTGCGTTGAGTCGTATAATGAGTGACAGCCACTGGTGGTATTCTGACTTGGCAGCCGTCGTTGCGATCACTGGCATTAGCACGTTTGCCGTATTCTACGGTGTCGGGACCATCGCACGAACGCTACTCTTGATGCCGCTTATCCTCTTTATTCCCGGGTATGCGCTCGTCTCCGTGATGTTTCCAGATAACCCGACCGACGAGTACCAGTCCTTCGATGACGAAAAGAGTCGGTTTGGAACACCACTCGTCGTCACCGGCGGCATCGAGTCAGTCGAGCGGTTCGTCCTGTCGGTCGTCTTTAGTGTTGCGCTGGTTCCGTCGATTGCCATTCTAGCCTCTGCAACCCCTGGGGGTCTTACCCTCGAAACAGTACTCTCCGGGATTGCGTTGCTCACTATCGTCCTGTCGTTGCTCGCTATCGTCGCTCGCTACCGCTGTCCGGCAGAGAGACGGTTCGTACCGTCGCTTTCGTCCGGGATATTCTATCGAACACAGTCACGCGATCAACCCGGATTTCAAAGCCGCTCGCGACCGAACCCACACCTGTTCAACGTCGCGATCGTCGTCGGACTCGTCTTGTTACTCGCGACCGGTGGCTTCGCAATCGCGAACCCGCCACAACACGACGGGTTCACCGAGTTTTCGATCGAAACCGAGAACGTGACTGGTGAAACCGAGACGATGTACGAATCGAGTTATGCCGCGGGTGAGAGCGAAACGCTCACGACCACGATCACGAACGAGGAGCACGAAGAACACACCTATACGACCGTCGCCTTACTTGAGGACGTGAGCGACGACGACGACGGCGAGGCGAGCGTGGAGGAAGCGGAGGAACTCAATCGCGAATCGACGACCGTCGCCGACGGCGAAACCGTCGAACAGGACCTCGAAATCGCGCCGTCGATGCAGGGAGAAGACCTTCGAATCACGCTGTTGCTCTACACCGAGGAGCCACCATCCGACCCAACGACCGAGAACGCAGACGAAGCGATTCATCTGCCGATCGAGGTCGAATAGATGTGGCCGTGGGAACACCTCGCCGCCGCGTACGTGCTCTACTCGATTGTTTCTCGAATCGTCCTCAGACGACCGCCGAAGGCCTGGGACACGCTCGCCGTCGTCATCGGCTCTCAGTTGCCAGATCTCATCGATAAGCCCCTCGCCTGGTCACTCGGCATCACTGAGACGGGGTATTCGATCGGTCACTCGATATTTTTTGCGACAGCCGTCTGTTTCGTCGTCTTCCTTGTCGCCTCGAGATACGGCGAGCGAGTACTCGCTGGGGCGTTCACGCTCGCGTACGTCTCCCACCTCGCGACCGACGTGTACGATCCACTGCGACCGAACCCTACTGTCGAACCACGGGTCGTACTCTGGCCGCTCGAGTCGCCGCCGGCTGACGACCACGGAGGGTTACTCGATCACTTCGGCGTGTACTTCCTCCAGTACGTCGACGAAATTCTCGCCGGTGGATTGACGCCGCCAGTCGTCATGCAACTGTTTCTGGGCGGGGCCGTCGTCGCACTCTGGATCGTCGACGGGGCACCGATCGCGGCCGACGCCTGGCGGTGGCTCCGAACTCAGCGTCAAACGTGAGGCGTACCCCTGCGTAGTTTGTGGTACGCGTCCACTCATTGGTCTGTGGCTGGTAACGTACACGAAACCGTGATGCCGTTGGACGGTTCGGTATCGATCCAAATCTCACCGCCGTGTTCCTCGATGATCCGCCGGCACAGTGCGAGGCCGATCCCCGTTCCCTCGTGTTCTTCGTAACTGTGGAGGCGCTCGAAGACGTCGAAGACTCGATCGGCGTCCGACGGGTCCATTCCAACTCCCTCATCACTGACGGAGACGATCCACTCATCACCCGCTCGTTCGGCCGAAATCGTTACTCGCGGCGAATCCCCACCGCTGTATTCGAGTGCATTGTCCACTAGGTTCTGGAAGACCTGCCGAAGTTGGCTCGCGTTGCCTTCGACGACTGGGAGCGAGTCAGTGGTGATTTCGGCCTCGGTCTCCTCGATTCGTCGCTCGAGATCCGCACGGACGTCGTCGAGGACGGACTCGAGATCGACCTGCTGAACGAGATTGTTTTGCGTGTGAACTCGAGAGTACGTGAGAAGTCCCTCGATCATCGCCTCCATCCGTGTGGCTCCCCCGACAGCAAATTCGATGAACTCGTCGGCTTCCGCATCGAGTTCCCCTGCGTAGCGCTGTTCGAGGAGTTCGAGGTAACTCGTGACCATTCGAAGCGGCTCCTGAAGGTCGTGGGAGACGGCGTAGGCGAATTGCTCGAGGCGTTCGTTGGACGCCTCCAGTTGGTGTCGGAACTCGTAGCGCTCGGTGATGTCGAAGTGTGCGACGGCGACGTAGCGCTCGCCCTCTTCGGTAAACGAGACGGCTCGCATCAAAAACCACCGTCGCTCGTCGGGAGAGTGACACGGGTACTCGAGTTCGAATTCCTCGCGGTCGCCCGAAAGCGTCTCGGATAACCCGGTTGCTGCCGTCTGAGCGTGTTCCGTCTCCCCCTGTGCGGTGATCGCGAGATAATTTGTGCCGACCGTATCGGGGTGCATCTCGAGGTCGTTTTCCGTCGCGAACTCGGACCAGGCGCGATTCGTCTGGAGAATGGTTCCGTCGTCGTCGAGGATAGCGATGGTAATCGGGAGTGTGTCGATCGCTGAGACGACGAGTGAGTCCTCCCGTGGGTGCATACGCCTCACAATTGGTCGAGCGAGAAAACGCTGCTCCCGACGAGTGTCGGTCTCGAGATCAAACACCGCCGTCCGCTTGACTTCGTTCCTACGAGTTCGGACCGGGCGTGCACATCGTTACGTCGCCGTTCGTGTACACCGTTCCCTGATTCGGTCCACAGAGTTGGCCTTCGGAGATTTGTTTGACGCGTCGGTCTTCGTTCTCGTCTTCGAAGTGTGTCGCCGCATCTGATTGAGCCGATCGGTAGACGGTGTAGTCGTGCTCGGCAGCGCCGTCGTCGGGCACCATTGCGGTCTGTGTCCCGGTCTCAGCATAAGCTCCGGTCCGATAGATCACCGTCTGATACGGATGATCCGTGTACAGCCGCTGGTCTTCACGAATCTCACTGCCGTTAGGCGCGCCCGTCAACTCGCCGATACTGTCGACTGCGGCGAGTTCGGCTTCGTTGTAGGCCAGTTGTTCGTGATTCTCGTCGAACACTGGTTGGTCGACGTTACTCTCGGCTGCAAAGATCATCGCGCCGGGGTAGACGAGGACGAACACGAGGAGGACGGAGACGACGACTCGTCTATCGAGGCTCCCGACGAGCATCCGAAGGCCGATCGCTGCGAGAATCGCCATTGGTGCAAAGAGGAACGCGAACCATCGCGTCGGGATGAAGTTTCGAATGCCGAACATCGGCAAGAGCAGGACGAACACCAGCATGATCGCCGACGCGAGCAAGAGCGTGAACACCGACTGTTCGGCTCTGCGCCGGTGGACGACGTACAGACACCCGACGAACGTGGCCCCGAGCAAGAAGAGGAAGCCGAGCGTATCGATGTAGGGAAGAACCTGATCGAGCAACGTCGTCGCCGCTTCTGCCGCCTCGGCGTCGTCGTCGCCGGTGTCGCTCGCGATGTTGAGAAAACCGGCACTTTCCTCGAGCGTCTCGGTGAAGAATCCGAGCACCGTCGCGAGGAACGACTGCTCGCGATAGGGCGTCAGCGACCACATGAAGATCGTGAGCCCGAAGTTGAAGACGACGAGCCCGATCAGGTTGACCGGCTTCTTCGTCCGGAAGACGCTCGTGTCGACTCGAGTCAGACCGAGCGGATCGATCTCGAAGACGAGCTGGGCGAGGAATGCAGACAACAAGAGCACGAGCATGATGAACGTCGACACCTGATGGGTCAGGATGACGGCGACGCTAAACAGGACTAAGAGTGCGAAGTCTCGAAGTGTGTACTCGATTCGCATCACCCTGACGAGGGCGTACAACATGCCGAGGAAGAAGACGAGGCCGAGACTCGTCGGGATCAGGTGCAGTCCCCACTGGGTGACGTGACTCGCGAAGGCAAAGAGCGCCGTCGCGAAGATTGCCCACCGCGTCGTCGTCAGCAGGTTCGTCGTCGCGTAGACGAGTAACACCGACAGTGGCATCACGACGCCGACGGAGAGGTAGATCGCGCTCCGAAGCGGGAGGTCGAACAGGATCGAGGACGAGGCAGCCAACAGGTGGTAGAACGGCGACGCGTAGTGTTTGTCGTGGTCGATACCACTGACGGATTGGGCCTCGAGAATGTCCTGGGTCAACTCGGCGTGCGTCCAGATGTCGATTCCGATGTATCCCGGCGTTGCGTAAAGCGCGGTAAATCGGAAGACGAACGCGAAAGCCAAGATCTGAAACAGCATGAGTCCGGGGTGAAGGTCGCGCTCGTGGACGAAGAGTATCTGACCGAGGACGAGCGTCCCGACGACGCTCGCCAGGCCGAAAAACACCGTCGTTCGCTGGCCCTGAATCACCGTCAGTCCCACGAGTGCCGAGAGACCGATCAGGACGAAACTCGGCAGCGCCATCGCCACACCCGAAGGCAACGTCGGTAGTTCCGACTCCGACTCTCCCTGATAGAGCGCGACGAGATAGAGGAGACACGCCGTCCCCAGAACGATCGGGACGGTGTTGAGATAGATCTGCGAGGCGAAAAACCGCAGTGGAAGCATAATCAACGCGAGGGCGAGTCCGACGATTGCGGCGACGGTATCGATCCGCAGCGGACGGAGTTCGGATAAGGTGTTAAACGCCATGGGTGACCCCCGCCTGCGTTCCCGACGGCTCGTCGCGATCGAGTACGCGTCGGTACACCCCCAGTAGATTCTCGCCGAGTGACTCGAGTCCTAATCCGTCGACGACCGCTCGGCCGTTAGAGCGAGCGCGGGTCGTCGCGACGGACTCGAGGCCGTCCCGGAGTCGGTCGTCGTCGTCGCTGACGACGCAGTGACTGACGTCCGCGACGGTCTCCCGGACGAAGCCGACGTCGGTCGAGATGACTGGCAACCGACACGCCGCGGCCTCTTTGACGACCATCGGGCCGCTCTCGCGTCTCGAGGTTACCAACAGCGCGTCGCTCGCGTTCATGTAATATGGCATCATATCGTGGTCAACACCGGTGACTGTCCGCAACTCGAGGTCGGCCTCGACGGCGTCGACCAGCCGACGGGCCCGCTCGAAGTCCTTGACGTCTCGAGTCCGGTCGTATGGAAAGAGTGCAATCGGGTCCTCGCTCTCCCAACCGATCCGCTCGCGTGCGTCCTCCTGTGGAATCGGTTGGAAGGTGGCTGTATCCACCCCGAAGGGAATCAGTTCGTGCTCGGTCTCGAGTTCGCGGGACATCGGTTCGCTCGGAACGATCGTCGCGGCCGAGCGGCGAGCGCCGACGCGGCTGATCGAGCGAAGCCACCGCTTGTCGCTCATAAGGTCAGACCCCCACAGTGTCATCACGACGGGGCGGGTCGGCTGAGCGAGTGCGAACGGGGCGACGAGCCCGTAGTTCGCGTGCACGAGGTCAAAATCCTCTGATCTGATCGCATCGATAATAGCCGGATAGTAGCGGACGTAATCCGCCGGCGACCGGCCCGAGTCGCCGCTGTGTGCCCCTGGAACGGCACAGACGGTACAGTCGACGCCGCGGCGTTCGAGTGCCGATACCTGCTGGTCGAAAAACGGCCGCGGGGAGGTAACCAATTGAAGGACCTTCATCGGTAGTGTGAGTCGGCTGTTAGGGGTCGTTCGATCGGTCGATGGCGCGCGTGGCGCTCGAGTCGGTCGACGACGAACGAGGTCACGTCGATTCTGTCGTCGAGCATGCGGGTCCGTCGTCGGTCCCACGTCTCCTCATCGCGCTCGAGGATCGAATCGATCGACTCAAGTGTCCGTTCCTGTCGATTCTCGTCGGTACACTCGAAGAGCAACCCGTACTCGGACTCGAGTTCGGCCGTATAGCCGAGCGAGAGCGGGTTCGCGTAGACGGCCGGCGTGCCGAGGACGGCCGCTTCGGTCGCCGTCGTCGCGCCCTCGCTCACCACGAGGTTCGCGTGCGCGAGGAGGTCGTGGAGTCGATCCGGCGGCGTCGAGAACTGCGCCGACTCGAGGTCTGCCGGTGGACGTCCCTCCGCAGTGAGGAGCACTTCTAACCCGGCGTCCTCGAGACGGTCGACGACCGCTCGCGGATCCGAAAGTCCGCCGTGGCCGACGTCGTGGGACGCCTCCCAACTGCTGAGGCGGACGACGGCGAACTCGTCGTCGCCGTCGAGGCCGACAGACTCGAGGACGGACGGGTCGGGGTCGAATCGGTCGGGGTGGAGGTACGCGAGTTCGTGATAGCCCGGGTAGCGCACCTGCTTCGCGCCGAGGTCGTCGCGGTAACACGACGGCGTACAGATCACGTCCGCGAACGGGTACGCGAGTTTCGTGATCAGCGTCGCGTGTTCCGTATCGTAGAAGACGACGCTCTTCGTGCGCAAGACCGACGCGACGTGGGCGGCGGCGACGCCACCGATGGCCGTGATCACATCGGGATCGACGCGTCGCGCTCGAGCGAGGAGTCGACTTTCGTACGTCGCCTGGACCGCAGCGAGCGAGAGCAGCGAATCGGACTCCCCGGCTAACACCTCGTGGTCGATGTCGTACGCCTCGAGGAGCGCAATCGCCACGTCGCTTTCGCGCGCGAAGACGTGCACATCGTGTCCCCGCGCTTCCAGTTCCGCGATCGGGTGTCGGAAGAAGTGGACGTGACCAGGGTGTTGAATCGTTATCACGACTCGCATTATCGGTTACAACCTCCGATAAACGAATCCTGCTGCGTGTGCTTCGTCTTCGTCGAACGTCCCCGTCACGTCGATAAGTGCGGGGTTCTCCCCCAGTTCGGCGGCCATCTGCTCGAGCTCGAGCGATTCGAACTCGGCGTGTGGGGTCGCGAAGATGACGGCGTCGATTCCGTCGAACGAGAGGTCGTCCTGGACGTGCAGGTCGAACACCTCGCTGACCGCTTCGTGATCGGCGTGTGGGTCGTAGCCCTCGATATCCACGTCGTACTCGCGGAGATTCTCGACGACGTCGGCGACTTTCGAGCTGCGAATGTCACCGACGTCCGGTTTGTATGAAAGGCCGAGTACCAGCACGCGACTGTCGCGGAGGGTCTTGTGACACTGATTGAGCGCTTTGATCGTCAGGTCGGCGACGTGGTTCGACACCGACTCGTTTACTTTCCGCCCCGTGCGCATGAGGGCAGGGTCGAACCCTTCCTGGGCCGAGCGATACGCGAGGAAGTACGGGTCGACCGGGATACAGTGACCACCCACCAATCCGGGCTTGTAATCGTGGAAGTTCCACTTGGTTCCCGCCGCGTCGAGGACTGCCTGTGAGTCGACGTCCATGCGCTCGAGTGCCATCGAGAGTTCGTTGACGAACGCGATGTTGAGGTCCCGCTGGGTGTTCTCGACGACCTTGGAGGCCTCGGCGACTTCGATCGACGCGGCTCGGTGCACGCCGGCGTCGACGACCGATTCGTACAGCGTCGCGACGTCATTTAGAATCGTCTCGTTTTGACCGCTGACGACCTTTACGACGTCCGCGAGCCCGTGTTTGGAGTCACCTGGCGTCGCCCGTTCCGGCGAGTAGCCGACGAAGAATTCCTCGCCAGCGGTGAGGTCGGAGGCTGACTCGAGTTCCGGGACGAGCACGTCGCGCGTGGTTCCCGGATAGACGGTCGACTCGAGGATGACGGTCGTCCCGACCGTGAGTTTCGAGCCGACGGTCGCTGCCGCGCTCTCGACGTACTGTAAGTCGGGTCGGTCGCCGTCGTCGATCGGCGTCGGGACGGCGATGATAACGTAATCCGCCTCGGCGATCTCGGTGTCGTCAGTCGTGTACGTAATGTCGTCGTCCGCAACTGCCTCGGAAGAGAGATCGCCGGTCGTGTCGACACCGTTTTGGAGCTTTTCGACCGTCGATTCGTCGACGTCGTAGCCGATGACGCGATAGTTCGACTGTGCGAAGCCAACGGCGAGTGGCAAGCCAACGTATCCGAGGCCGACGACACAGATCGTCGCCTCTCGGACGTCACGCTCGTCGACGTGCTCGAGTGGCGTGTTCCCGTCGCTCGAGGAGAGGGAAAATCGATCGTGGTCTCGTTCGTCCGCTCGCGTTTCGGTGTCGCTGAGTGTCGTAGTCATGGGTGAGAGAGGTCATTGTACCGCCACACGCGCTCGTGTAGGGTACTGTCGTGGTCCGGAAACGATACGTCCGGAGTGATACCGTTCACGTGCCTCACTCGGGTTGAGCCGCCGTGGGCCGTTTACTATAGCCAAAATAAACAGTTGTGTCAGGTTCATCTACCAGGAGACGGGCGTGTTCGTCGAAATTGTTGCCGTTCGATGACTTTTCGATAATTGCGAGTACAGCGGCTTATACCGATGTTAAACGGACCTATACGAATCCATAATGAAGGGGCTCGGTCCATGAGTTGCTCATACGGTCGGCCCCGAGAACGACCATCGGAAATCGGCCATGCACCGACCGTACAACTACCGTGAAAACCATGGTTCAACCTTCCCAGATCGGAGTTACGCCGGCGATCGATGCGCTCTACAGCAGTGTATCGGCAGGCACGATTCCGACGTCGATTCGTCGATTCGATAGTCAGTCGGACATCTCGACAGTGACGAGTGTTGGCGAACACGTCAGTGAGCCACTCACCTCGGTCGCGTTACTCCGTGGCTCGTCACTCTGGGAAGTGGGAATGATCGTGGTTTTGTTTGTGTTGATAAGTGGTTTGGTTGGCATACGCCTGCGCGAAATCATTTCGAGACGCGACGTCGATCTCGCGTCGAATTCGCTACTGGCGGAGTCAACCACCGACTCAAAAGCTAGCGCACGCTCACCCACCGACGACCAACAACCCTACGAACAGTACCTCTCGCCGGAAACACCGGTCGAGCTCTTGAGCGACAAGGGTGAAGTGGTTCGCCTGCTCGTCGCGAACCACGGTCGTATTCGACAACATCAGATCGCAGAAGAAACCGGCTGGTCGAAATCGAAGGTCAGTCGTATCTGCTCACAGATGCACACTGACGGCACGATCGAGAAGACATCAGTCGGCCGAGAGAACGTCATTACCCTGGCCGATCAATCGCCAGACTCGGAGTCACACACCAGCGATCCGACGAGTCCGCTTCAGTAACATCCGTCGCTCATCGACATCGACACTCGATCCAATTTTCCACTCGCGTCACTTCGCCGTATACAGTACGTCCCGCTCGGATCGCCTCATCGCACACGGCCCTTCCTCGAGTGAGGAGTTTCCGTCTCATCTTCCCCCGAGCACACTCGAGTCAGCCACGAACGACGAGACTGCGGTTCGTTCTCGCGGGGTCTTACCCAGCGTCGAAAGCCGAGGGGGTGTCCTCTCGAACACTCTCGACGACGATCATCGCCCTCGAAGAACGGTGTTGACTTCGTGGAAGCCGTCGATCCGGAAGAAGTCTCAGCAGACGTTTCCATTGATCGAACGAATTCGCGCTGAGTGACAGTTTCTACCCATCTCGATGATACTGGCCTATCGAATAGCTCACCCCTCCCTCCCGCAGTTGGGCCTCAGCCCCGTTTTGTCAGCCAGTCGCTCCCATCGTTTCCCTCTCCGATCTGCGTCCCCCTCACCCATCTCCGTTCCCCTCACCGATCTTCGAGCACCCCTCGAGTCGGGGCTGTGCTCTAGCCATTTATACTGACCACATGATTTCGTTACGCGCACGTATCGGACGCGAGTGCTCGAGTATACCCGACGACGAAGCTATTGTGAATGGCGGTAACAGGTCAATTTCCTCGAATTACAGGCATTCACAGAAGGTCGCTGGCTGGCACTACATTCGGGAGTGACTGTCACAATCGAGTGCTCGTTTGCACGAAATGCAACCGAATTTCAGCGCAATCTGACCATCACCCTCAGCTTATTCGTGGTATAGTAATGGCCCGCCGTAGTCTTGGAGTGAATAGTGACCCGGCCTGTCGGCGATCGGCCATTGGTCGGGTAGGTGACAATAATGACATACAACGGCACTGTACGGCAGGTATCCGTCTCGAACCGACTCTCGATGACCGTTCTACAGACGGTTCGACTCGCTGTCGACCGGTTATCCAGTCGTGCGACGTCGTCCCGAAATCGTATCCGCCTCGAGGTGAGCGGCTAATGTGCGGAATTATCGCACGCATTGGGCACGGAAACGCAGCAGAGACGCTGCTTTCCGGCCTCGAAAACCTCGAGTATCGCGGCTACGACTCGGCGGGAATCGCGGTTCAGAACGGCTCCGGCGTCAAGATCCACAAGTGCTCGGGTGAGGTCTCTGATCTCAAATCCTCCCTCGAGTCACGACCCCACGGCAACATGGGAATCGGACACACGCGCTGGAGTACCCACGGTCCGCCGACGGACGAGAACGCACACCCACACACGGACACGGCAGGTGACGTCGCGGTCGTCCACAACGGCGTCATCGACAACTACGACGAACTCCGCACAGAGCTCCAGGCCAAGGGCCACGAGTTCGAAAGCGAGACCGACACCGAGGTAATTCCACACCTCATCGACGACTACCGCGAAGAGACTGGCGACAGCGAAACGGCAGTCCGTCGCGCCGTCGAAACGCTCGAGGGGAGCTACGCGATCGCCGCGATCGTCGACGGCGAAGAAGCGGTGTACGCCGCGCGGAAAGGCTCGCCGCTCGTCCTCGGTCTCGACGAAGAGGAGTGGTTCCTCGCGAGTGACGTCCCCGCGTTCCTCGATTACACCGACGAAGTCATCTATCTCGAAGACGGCGACCTCGTCGTGCTCGAGCCGGATTCCTATCAGATCACCGACCTCGGTGGCGAGACGGTCGAACGATCGATCGACACCGTCGATTGGGACCCCGAAGACGCCGGGAAAGGCGAGTACGACCACTACATGCTCAAGGAGATCAACAGCCAGCCGACGACCCTCGCGAACACGATCGAGGGGCGGGTCCAAGACGGTGACGTCGTCTTCGAGGATCTCCCAGAGGGAACGTTTGCAGACGTCGAAACAGTTCAATTCGTCGCCTGTGGGACCTCCTATCACGCGGCGATGTACGCAGACCAGTTGCTGCGGTCGGCTGGTATCAGAACGGACGTCGTCCGCGCGAGCGAGTACGACTCGATGTCCGGACCCGTAGACGAGAACACGCTCGTCGTCGCGGTCACCCAAAGTGGCGAGACGGCAGACACGCTCGACGCCGTCCGAACGGCGAGTGCGAACGGCGCGCGGTCGCTCGCCGTCACCAACGTCGTCGGTTCGACGGCCGCTCGAGAGACTGACGACGCCGTCTACATCCGTGCCGGCCCGGAAGTCGGCGTCGCCGCGACGAAGACGTTCTCCTCGCAGGCGGTAACCCTCGCGTTGCTCTCCCAGCAACTCGCGGCCGACATTCCCGATGTCAGTCCTCCCGAGGACAGCGATGTGATGCTCGAGTCACTCGACGCGCTCCCGGGACACCTCGAGACGGTCCTCGAGAAATCGAACGCCGAGTCGCTCGCGTCGGAACTGATCGACAGCCAGTCGTTTTTCTTCATCGGCAACGGACTCGGTCACCCGGTCGCACTCGAGGGCGCGCTCAAGTTCAAGGAAATCACGTACGAACACGCCGAAGGGTTCGCTTCCGGCGAACTCAAACACGGTCCGCTCGCACTCGTGACGCCGGAGACTCCCGTCTTCGCGGTCGCGACGGGTTCCGACAGTAAGACGAAGACGAACGCGATTGAGGCCCAGACGCGTGGCGCACCGATCGTCGCCGTGAGCCCGGACGATAACCCACTCGTCGACGTTGCTGAGGACCACCTCTCGATTCCGGACACGCACCCCGTCTGGGCTGGCCTCCTCGCGAACGTGCAACTTCAGTTGCTCTCGTACTACGCGGCGGACGAACTCGGCCGGTCGATCGACAAGCCACGGAATCTGGCGAAGAGCGTGACGGTCGAATGATTCTCGCGGACCGCTTCTAACCTGTATTTACGCCCCGTTCGCCGTCCATCGACGATGGGAGGCCGTTTCTCGTGTATCGATAGTCTCCCCTATTTAACAACCAGGTGTTGGATTTGTATCGACGAGCAACGGTACTACCGCGTCACGCCGCCAACAACCCCTCCAGTTGGTCGTTCTCCCGGTCGCAGCGGCTGGCAACTATCGCGTCCCACTTCGGAGGGGCGCGTTAGACGTGACCCGTGTCGAGAGACTCGAGGTCGTCATCGCTGCCCCTACAGCGGATATGACCCGAGGCGTGCTGATCGACGAAACGACGCAGTGTATTTCGACGCCGAGAGATCGGTGCAGCGCCGTCGACGGGGCGAGGCAAGCGACGTGGTCATCCAAGGTGCCTTCGGTGATGTGCGCGCGTACACGATCTACGTGTGGCTCCCTGTCCAACGACTAGCGGAGTGGGCGGGGCTCGAGGTACCGAGCGGGATTCGTGAACCAGGGAAACCATCACCGTTGGCGAATCGGACGAAACGGATGACGTCTCGATCCGCTCGACAGAGAGGTGTTCGGACGACGATTCCGATACGTACTGCTCGTTGCCGGGTTCACGGCTCGGATCGACCCTGTGAACGAACAGGCGGATGAACCGAAGGCACCGGCGGAGAGTAACACGTGTAGATTGTACACGGAGGTTTGAGCGCCACCGATTGGACAGGTGGCTGGGCCAACACCGCTTTGCTTCGAACGACCCTAATGGGACGACTCTCGATCTGAGAGTGCTTCGGTACGTTCCGCGTTCAGTACGGGCTGAGGTCTTGGCTGCAGCGTTCCGAGCCACGAGTACAGCACCCGCGAATGACTTGCGGGTGCGAGCGGGCTCTTGACCGGTGATTTTCACGAGCGGTTCTCTCCGAACGAAGTTTTCGAGGTTTGAGAGGGTCGAAGTAAAAAGAGACGCGTGCACCCGTGATAGGAAATTCGTCCAAGAACGAATGTGTCTAAGTGATCGGAGCAAAACGGCGTCAACAAACCACTCGAGCGGCACCGATTTTCGCTAGACCGTTAGTCCTCCTCGAGTTCGAAGTGGGTGGATTCTATGTCGTCGTCAACCTTCTACGTCCCACTCGAGCCGAAGAACGAACCGTCATCGTCGTCCGCGCCATCATCGTCGTCCACGCCATCATCGTCGTCCACGCCATCATCGTCGTCCACGCCATCATCGTCGTCTGCGTCGTCATTCTCCGTCCCACTCGAACCGAAGAAATCTGAACCATCATCGTCTGCGTCATCATCGTCTGCGTCATCATCGTCTGCGTCATCATCGTCTGCGTCATCATCGTCTGCGTCATCATCGTCTGCGTCATCGTCGTCTTCGGCCTCGAGCTCGAGGGTGAGTTCATCGTCGTCGCCGTCGATTTCGACGTCGTCTTCGGCGGACTCGTGGTCGTCTGCATCCGCGCTCACCGTGTAGTCGGTGTCTTCGACCTCGAAGACGGCTTCGCCGTCGCCGTCGACATCTTGTTGGTCGCTCAGACCGAAGCCGCCGTCGATTTCGACCGTCGCGTCGGTGACCGCGTCACCGTCGTCGTCCTCGGTCGTAACCGTGAGTGTCTGTTCGTCGTCTTCGTCTCCATCGCTGTCGTCACCGTCAGACGGATCTTGATCGTCGTCGCTATCGCCGTCATCGCTATCGTCTGCGTCGTCATCGTCACCTGCGTCGTCGTCATCGCTATCATCTGCGTCGTCATCGTCACCTGCGTCGTCGTCATCGCTATCATCTGCGTCGTCATCGTCACCTGCGTCGTCGTCGCTATCGTCTGCATCGTCGTCGCTGTCGCCATCGTCCGCGTCGTCGTCGCCACTGTCGCCGTCGTCCGCGTCGTCACCGTCATCACCCCCGTCGTCTGCATCACCATCGTCGCTTTCGTCTGCGTCGTCACCGTCATCATCGTCGGCATCGTCGGCCGGTTCCGCATTGTCGTCTCCGTCGTCCGAGACGGAGCCGAGCATGCCGCCGACCGATGCACCACTCGCAGCGAGTCCGAGGCCGACGATCAAGAAGACGATTCCGCTGACGGTGAGCAGGATCTGGATGGTACTCTGAATCGACTGGGCTTCGGCGTCGCGTTGATCGACATTGGGACTCATAGATTAAACCCCCAGGTAGGTCCCCGAAGTGTCGCCAGCGGTCTTCGACACGTCCACTCGCGATCGACCGACAGTCGAGACAGTCGACTGACGGCGTGCCATCGCACGAGTACCGAAAGCTGGTGTGGCCACCGTGGCGGCGCGTCGGACCAGCGCTCGACTCGAGTGGCGGTTCGAGCCACAGAGGTGGGCACGATGTCTATCGCGTCCGCGTGTCGGGACAGTCATTGTCGGTTCGTTTCGTCTATCGGCGGATGACTATACCGCTGGTAAGACTGTTTCAGCAGTCGAAAGCGTGCTCTCAATCAAATGGGGGTTGTCAGATAGCCCAAATTCTTGTCTATTTAGTAACGAAGAGTGGACCGAGTAACCACGAACTACCGTCGATGGGCGGTACCCACCAGTCCCCACTTGGTGCGATGAAATCCACACGTAGCCAAACGGGTAATGAAGGGGCGAATTAAGGTTTCAATCCAGTTTCGATCCGGTTCGTGGAACAGTCGTGGCCGTTTTTGTCCGAAGTCAGCTTTCGCTCACCTGGAGATCACTATGAGCGAATCGACAACCAACGACTCACCGAGCGGAGAGGCGAGTACGCGAGAGCAAGGCGAGCCAGACGGACAGAAGTCGCTCAGCGGCATCGTGTCGGTTATCGGCCTGTAGATTGCCGTCTCACCGACGATGTACGAGACGGCAGCATCGATTACCTGGAACAATACGATAGCCGGCGGCGCGATCTTCTTGCTCGCGGGGGACAACTTCTACCGAATCGTCGCCGGACACTCGACCAGCACGGGTGTCATCTCACCCGTAACCCTCCTCGCGCTGTGGACCATCGTTGCACCGTTCGCCTTCGAGGGCCAGTTCGCGATGGCCACTCTCGGCGTCGCGAGCGAGGGGCCCGTCTGGAGTAACGTCGTCTCCGGGCCCATCGCGGCAGGACTCGGGGCGTCCATCGCCTACGCTGCGGGTTCGGATGTCCGAACCGGAACGCCAGCCGAAACGTGTTGACGAATCGCCACGAAACCGTTACCTCGTTTTGAGGATCCTGTTCGGGACAATGAAAGTTCACTCGAGTAGCTGCATCACTATTCGGCCGCCGAAACGGCGGTGTCACGGTCAGTCGTCGTCGCCGTCATCGTCGCTACCGAAGAGTCCGTCAGATCCGAACGGGCCATCGTCACCGAAGGGGCCGTCGTCGTCATCGTCGGCATCGTCGGCCTCGGTCACGTCGTCGTCATCATCTGTCTCAGTGACGCCATCGTCGCCATCGTCCGCGTCAACGGAATCGTTGTCCGCCATCGCATCGTCTCCGACAGACTCGTTCGTCGGTTCGTCGTCCGACTCGTTACTCCCGAAGAGGCCATCGCCATCGCCAAACGGAGGATCGGTCTCGTCGGTATCGTTCTCACTCGAGTCGTTGTCCGCCGTCTCCGAGTCGTCATCGTCCGTGGCATCGTCGTCGCCATTTTCGGCCAGGGACTCGACGCTCGAGTCGTTCGCCGGGGAGTTCGAATCTGCGTTCGCCTCCGGGCCGAGGAAATCGGGGCCGAGTCCGGGCGTAAACACCATCGCGAGCGCGACGAACGTGAGCAAAACGACGACAGCGGTAACCAAGACTGTCGATGTGGGCGGTCTCGAGTCGTCGCCAGACCTGTGGGGATCACTTGAGCGAGCCATTCGATACTCGTCTTGTTCGGGGAGAGTGACTTTGTTAAGGTCAGCCAACTTCGAGACGAACTGATACTGACGGCATCTCGGCGAATTCCATCGGTGCTGAACTCTCCGCGCGGGCCGAACAATGAAATAGCCGGCACGCACACTGTTCGCCAAGAACGCTCGCTACTATGACGAATCATTACGATCACGCGAAGGTCCAGGAGTTCTGGCAGTACGTCTGGGAACGCGACGATGTCTATACGCTCCCTGCAGACGCCGAGGATCCGACGTACGTCCTCGGAATGTTCCCCTACACCTCCGGGACGCTCCATATGGGACACGTTCGGAACTACGCGATTACCGACGCCTACGCCCGGTACCGGCGAATGCGCGGCGACGACGTACTCCACCCGATGGGGTGGGACGCGTTTGGCCTCCCCGCCGAAAACGCTGCCTTCGAGCGGAAGACCGACCCGCGCTCCTGGACCGAAGCGTGCATTCGCCGGATGCGCGAGGAACTCGAGACCATGGGCTTTGGCTACGACTGGTCTCGAGAAGTGACCACCTGCGAGCCGGAGTACTACCGATGGAACCAGTGGCTGTTCAAACGCTTCTACGAGGCCGGACTCGTCGAGTACGAAGCGGCCTCCGTCAACTGGTGTCCCGACTGCGAGACGGTTCTCGCCGCGGCCCAGGTGGAAGAGCGCGAAGTCGAACAAAGTGAGACCTCGGAGAATGCGGACGGTGACGCCGCGAGCCGCGTGACCGAACGGAGTGAGACTTCGGAAGGAGCGAGCCACAACGCTGTGAGCCCCGAGACCGAACGCGTCTGCTGGCGCTGTGAAACGCCGGTCAACCGACGCGAACTCGATCAGTGGTTCTTCACGATCACCGACTACGCCGAGGAACTCCACGACGGACTCGAGGCCCTCGAGGGGTGGCCAGACGGCGTTCGCGAGATTCAGCGAAACTGGATCGGGCGACAAGAGGGAGCCAGAATCACGTTCGAGGTTCCAGACGCGGACGGCGGCGAGGTCGACGTCTTTAGCACTCGCCCGGAGACGGTCTTCGGGGCGACGTACCTCGCCGTGTCGCCGGGCCACGATCTAGCGCGAGCGCTCGCCGAAACCGACGAGGAAGTCGCGGAGTACGTCGAGTCGGTCCGCGAGAAAGACCCGAGCGACGTCGGATTCGCCGGCGTCGAAACCGACGCGACGGCGATCAACCCGTTAACCGGCGAGGAACTGCCGGTGTACGTAGCGGGGTACGTCCTCGAGGACGTCGGCACCGGGGCCGTCATGGGCGTTCCCGCCCACAACGACCGAGATCACTCCTTCGCGCGCGAGCACGATCTACCGATCGAACAGGTCGTCGTCCCGTCCACGCCGGCGGCTCACGACAGCCTCGAGAGTGGCCCCTACACCGAAGACGGAATCGTCGAGTACAATGGAGACACCGAAGACGGCTACGAAACGGACTACGACGGCCTCGAGAGCGACGTGGCCCGCGGCCGAATCGTCGACGAACACGATGAACTCGAAAGCGACGTAACGTACCGGCTGCGCGACTGGCTGATCTCCCGCCAGCGTTACTGGGGGACGCCGATTCCAGTCGTCCACTGCGAGGACTGTGGGCACGTGCTCGTTCCCGACGAGGAGCTACCGATCGAGCTTCCCGAATTCGTGCGGACGACGGGGAACCCCCTCGAGGAACACGACACGTTCCACGAGACGACGTGTCCGGACTGTGGCGGACCCGCTCGCCGCGAGACGGACACGATGGACACCTTCGTGGACTCCTCGTGGTACTTCCTGCGATTCCTCTCACCCCACCTCGAGAACGCGCCGTTCGACACCGACCTCGCCGACGAGTGGCTTCCCGTCGACGTCTACGTCGGCGGCGAGGAACACGCCATCCTCCACCTGCTCTACACGCGATTCTTCACGAAGGCGCTGGCGGACCTCGACATGCTCGAGCGCCGCGAACCCATCACGGAACTCAAGAGCCAGGGAACAGTGCTCTACGACGGCGAGAAGATGTCGAGTTCGAAGGGGAACGTCGTCGCGCCCCAGGAGTACGGCGCGGAGACGACGCGGCTGTTCGTTCTCTCGGCGGCCCACCCTGAACAGGACTTCGAGTGGACGGCGAACAACGTTCGCGGGGCCTACGACCTTCAACAGAATTTGTACGGCATGGCGGCCGCGTTCGTCGAGGAAGGCGACACGCGCGTCGAACGTGAGCCACACGACGAGTACGTCAGCCGGGAGATCGACCGAACAATCGCCGCCGTCACCGAAGAGTACGACCGATTCCGGTTCCACCGGGCCGCGACGGAGATACAGGAACTCGCTCGACTTCTCCGCCGGTACAGGGCCTACGACCAACCACACGATGAGTGCTACCGACGCGGGCTACTCGCACTCGCCGCGTTGATCGCACCGATGGCCCCCCACCTCGGCGAGGAGTGCTGGAACAAACTCCGAGGTGACGGACTCGTCGTCGAGGCCGACTGGCCGACGCCAGAACACGACCTCGAGAACTACCGACTCGAGCGACGCCTCGTCGACACGACGCTGGCCGACGTGCGAGATATCGTCGAGACGGCGGCGATCGACGATCCTGAGCGGATCGAACTCGTCGCCGCACAGGAGTGGAAGTACGATGTCACGCGCGCGCTCGAAGACCACGTCGACGCCGCCGGTGCGAACGTAGAGCCGACATCGATGATCGACGCCGTCCTCGACGGTGACACCGTCGCGGAACTCTCGGTCGATCGCGAGCGCGTTGCCACGTTCCTTTCAGCGCAGGCGACGCGGGGCGAGCAACGAGACGACGAGCCCTCGCTTCCAGCGACCGAGGAGCGAGCGATACTCGAGCGAAGTTCGTGGCTCGTCACCGACGAGTTCGATGCGTCCGTCGTCGTCCGTCAAGCAAAGGCGGACGACGAGTTGGCCACGCGGGCGCGACCGGGCAAGCCTGCGATTCGAATCGAGTGAGTGTGGCAACCGAGATACTGATCAAACCCATGTCATTACGACGTTGTCGTTGTGCTGACTCGGCGGAACGAATCGTCGCGGCCTGACCAGAGTTTGGTCTCGCCGTCCTTCGATATCGAAGGTTTTCAGCCGGTTCCGGTCAGGTTTTCGGGACGGAAGGACAGTTTTATTCTATCTGATTCGGTAGAGTGTCAGTATGACGGAGGGGGACGGCGACAGTGTTGACATGTCCTGCCAGAAGACACCGAGTCAGGCCGTAGTCGAAGCGGTCGCTGCGGCCGAAGGAGTTCCGCCTGAAGAGTTGTGTCCACCGGCCTACGAATCGTTGTACACTGTTGTCGATCCAGAAGCGCTCGACTCGCTCTTTGCATCGCAACCCAACGGCATTCAACGACCGAACGGCGAAATTTCGTTTCCGTTCTGTGAGTACGACGTTACCATCGAGTGGAACGGCGAGATAACGCTCGAGGAGTTATCCGACTGACGGACACGCCGCCGCGAACGTGTACCGCCGAGTTGTCGATGCACTCGAGGCTGTCATCGTGTCGACGCGACCGCATCGCTTGGACCAGGGCGTGTGAGCGATAGCGAACAGCAAGACAGATACGGCGTCTATTCAAACGTCCACTAATGGCGACTGCTTCCGCGAGACGGCGGCTTCGAGAACAGCCGATCGGTGCCACGATTGCGCTAACGATCGTCGGGTACGCACTGGTCTTCGGGACGTTCCTCCTCGACTTGCCGATCTACCCGGATCTAACGCCCGATCAGGTCACGATATTCACGCACGCAATTGCGGTGATCAATGCAGTGACCACGATCCTCATCGTCGCCGGTTGGTACTGGATTCGAGTCGGTGAGGTCGAAAAACACCGAAAAGCGATGATTAGTGCATTCGTCTCCATCGTGTTGTTCTTAGTTACGTATCTGACTCGAGTCGGCGGTGGAGACGGTGAGAAGCAGATCGTTGCACCTGCACTCGAGACGCTAGCCTACCAGATCATGCTTGGAATCCACATTATCCTCTCGATCGTGGCCGTTCCGGTCGTGCTCTACGCGCTGATTCTCGGGTTGACACACACCCCGTCGGAACTTCGGAACACGTCCCACGCGAAAATCGGTCGCATCGCCGCGGCGTCGTGGGTAGTCAGTCTCGTCCTCGGCGTCGTCACGTACGTGATGCTCAACCACGTCTACACCTACGAATTCGCCATCGTCGTCGCTCCGCTTCCCTAATCCGAGGCACTGGCGATTTGTTCGACGACAGCTCGTTTTGACCCCGCTTACACGTCCGCCAATCCTTCGAAAACAAAACCGAGACGCGAGGAGTACGCGATTACAGGTAGCCTTCGTCGGCCAGTCGCTCGATACCTTCCTCGAGTCGTTCCTCGCTCGCGGCGTAGGAGATTCGAGCGTAACCGGGCGTGCCGAACGCGCTGCCAGGGACCGTCGCGACGTGGGCGTCTTCGATCGCACCCTCACACCAGGCCTGATCGTCGTCGTCCACGGGAAGCATCATGTAGAACGCACCGTCCGGCACGGCGACGTCGACATCGTGCTCTTCGAGTAAGTCGACGACGAGTTCGCGGCGCTCGCTGAACGCTTCGACCATCTCCGACACTGCGTCGTCGGTGTTCTCGAGTGCCTCGATTCCGGCGTGCTGGACGAAGTTGACTGCGGAGGAGACCGAGTGGCTGTGGAGTTTGCCAGCCTGGTCGATCAGTTCCTCGGGGCCGGCAAAGTAGCCAAGCCGCCAACCAGTCATCGAGTAGGCTTTCGAGAAGCCGTTGACGGTGATCGTTCGGTCGGCCATCCCCTCGAGCGTGCCGAGGCTCGTTGGCTCGACACCGTAGGTAATCTCCTTGTAGATCTCGTCGGAGATGACCGTGATGTCGTGTTCGACGGCGAGGTCGCGCACGCCCTCGAGTGCCGCGTCGGAGTAGACCGCGCCGGTCGGGTTCGACGGCGAGTTGACGATCAGAAGTTCGGTGTCGTCGGAGACGGCCTCAGTGAGGTCGTCGAGGGCTGGCTCGAGTTGGAAGTCGGAGGTGGAGAGATCGACGCGCGTGAGGTCGCCGCCAGCCATCTTGACCATCGCCTCGTAGGAAACCCACGCGGGGTCAAGCAGGGCGACCTCGTCGCCCTCGCCGATCAGGGCCTGAATGATTTCGTACAGCGCCTGCTTCGCACCCGGCGTGACGATGATCTCGTCGGTCGTGTGCTCGAGGCCGTCGTCGGCGAGTTTGTCGACGAT
Source organism: Natronorubrum sediminis (assembly GCF_900108095.1). Lineage (NCBI taxonomy): Archaea > Methanobacteriati > Methanobacteriota > Halobacteria > Halobacteriales > Natrialbaceae > Natronorubrum > Natronorubrum sediminis. The sequence goes on along the minus strand of NZ_FNWL01000001.1, from coordinate 456,694 downwards.
CGCCTCGCGGAGGTCGATGATCCCCGCAGAGGTGGTGTAGCCGGTGTGGCCGGCGTCCATCGCGTCCTGGCCGGCGTCGACGACGTTCTGGGGCGTCGGGAAGTCGGGTTCGCCCACGGAGAGGTCGACGACGTCTGCGCCGTCGTTCTCGAGTTCGGTCGCGAGCGCGGAGATGGCGAGGGTTGCGGACGGTTCGACTCGGGTCAGGCGGTCGGTGAATTCCATGGTCATTGTTGGTCTTCAGCGTCGGGAAGTTCCTCGACGAGGTCGAGCGCGCCGTCGACGGCTTTCGCCGCGTTCTCGACGCGTTCGCGCGATTCGGCGGCGGACATGCCCGGTCCCGTCACGCCGAGGGTGACGGGCGTATCACGCTCGAGGCTCACGTCAGCGAGGCGCTGTGCGGCCGCGTCGGTGATAACCTGATCGTGGTCGGTGTCGCCAGTGATGACCGTCCCAATGACGGCCACGGCGTCGACGGCCTCGAGACGGGCGAGGCGATCCGCCGCGAGTGGCGCATCGTACACGCCCGGAACGGTGACCGTGTCGTACACCTCGGCACCCGCCGACTGGGCGGCCTCGAGGGCGTCATTCTCCATCTGCTCGGTGATCGGACGGTTGAACTCCGCGACCACCAATCCGAGCGTGGTCATACGCGAGCGGTGGAGAGGGCGGGTAAAAGAGGTACCGTTCTCGAGCGACGCGGATCTCGTCGGTGCGTGCGGCCGTCGACACGTGTAAGGACGTGGACCGATCGCCCGTTCAACCCGAGAGTGACACTGCCGTTTCCAGGTTTCGGGCTAATTCTATCCCCCCTGTTATCAGATAGCCATCGGTTAGTTTCATCACCGTTCGTGTCGTACTATCACGTGGATTTCCCACTCTCGTGAGCGGCGAGTCGGTCGGGCGCAAGGAGTGGTCGAACGGCGGGTGAGAATCCACAGGAGGGTCCCAATGGTATCGACAGAAATACAGGAAGAAATCGAGGCGTATCTCGGAACGGTTCCAAGCTGGATCGAATCGCTTCCGGAACCGGCCGCAGATCACAGTTGGAAACTCGTGCGCGACCTCCAGTTGGAAGAAACCGAGCTATCGGCACGCGAGAAGGCACTCGTCGGCCTCGGCGCGGCGAGTGCGACCCAGTGTCCGTACTGCGTACACTTCCACAGAGCGGAGGCCGAACTCGATGGCGTGACGGACGAAGAGTTGCAAGAGGCGGTCAACATCGCGGGAGAAGTCCGATACTTCTCGTCGGTCCTACACGGCTCCGAGATCGAGTACGATGCGTTCGTCAGCGAGACGGCGGAGATGGTCGAACACATCGAAACGCAACAGGCCGCGATGTCGGGAAGCGACTGAGCCTCCGGCTCTGCGGGCTGTATTTTTTGAGAATCCTTAAGCACAGCCGCCCGAAACCGCCGTGCAATGACCACGCTCGAGACGCCGGGACCGACAGTCGGCGTCGTCGGAGGGGGACAACTCGGACGGATGCTCGGCGAGGCGGCTGCACCGCTTGGCATCGAGGTGATCGTACTCGATCCGACGCCGGAGTGTCCGGCAGCACCCGTCGTTAGCGACCAGCTCGTCGCCGGGTTCGACGACGAGGAAGCCATCCGTGACCTCGCCTCATGCGCGGACGTGCTCACGTTCGAAATCGAACTCGCCGATCAAGACGTCCTCGAGCGCGTCGAGGCGGAGACGGGCACGCCGGTCCACCCGAAACCCGCGACGCTGCGGACGATTCACGACAAACTCGTCCAGAAGCGGGAACTCGAGGACGCTGGGATCCCCGTTCCACCGTTCCGGGAGGTCGAAGACGCCGACGACGTTCGGGAAGCGATCGACGACTACGGCGCGCCGGTGATGCTCAAGGCCCGAACGGGCGGCTACGACGGCCGCGGCAACGTCCCCGTCGAGTCGAAAGACGAGGCTGCAGACGCCCTCGAGTCCGTCGCCGGTCCCGCGATGGTCGAGGCCTTCGTCGAGTTCGAGCGCGAGGTGTCCGTCATCGCGGTGAAGGGTGAGGACGACGTCGCAACCTTCCCGCTCGGGGAAAACGTACACGTCGAGGAGGTTCTGCGGGAAACGATCGTGCCCGCGCGCTCGAGTGCGGACGTGACGGAACGTGCATACGAGGTTGCCCGAGACGTCCTCGAGGTGATGGACGGACGCGGCGTCTACGGCATCGAACTGTTCGAGACGAGCGAGTCGGCGCGCGCTGACGGTGACCCGGGTGAGAACCGAGCGGGCGGCGGCGAAATTTTGCTCAACGAGATCGCACCGCGCCCGCACAATTCGGGCCACTGGACGATCGAGGGAACACACCACTCCCAGTTCGAACAACACCTCCGCGCGGTGTTGGGGTGGCCCCTCGGTGAAACCCAACTTCGCTCGCCGACCGTGCTCACGAACCTGCTGGCCGACGTCGAAGACGAACGGACGGCGCAACTGCGCGATATCGATTCGGTGCTCGAGACGCCCGACGCGCACCTCCACTGGTACGGCAAAGAGCAGGCCCGCCCGCTCCGCAAGATGGGACACGTGACGGTGTCGGGTCACGAGGAAGACGCCGACGTCGAGGCCTTGCTCGAGACCGCGCGCGACCTCGAGGACGGACTCACGTTCCGACCCGAGTAACGAATCGCGCGGCGTTTACCACCGTTTGAAGTCACCCGCCCGACGACTCTCGAGTATGAGCGACAGCGTGAGCGACCTGATCGATCGGTTACACCGCGAGGCTGGACAGAACCTCTCGGCCGAGGAGACGCCCGACGTAGGCATCGTCATGGGAAGCGACTCGGATCTCACGGTCATGTCCACCGGCGGCGAGCGCCGCGGCGCGTACGACGCCTTCGTCGACGAACTCGGCTTCGCCGAACAGACCGACTACGACGAACCGCCAGCAGAACGGTTCACGTTCGAGACGTCCGTCACCTCCGCCCACCGAACTCCCGACCTGATGGCGGCCTACGCGGAGACGGCCGAAGATCGCGGCCTCGAGGTGCTCATCGCCGGTGCGGGCGGTAAGTCGGCAGACCTGCCGAACATGACCGCGTCGATCGCCTACCCGCTGCCGGTGATCGGCGTCCCGGTCCAGGAGAAGTCGGTCGATAGCGTCATCGGGATGCCGACCGGTGCCCCACTCGTCGCCGTCGACGCGGGAAAATCGTTCAACGCTGCCCTCTCGGCCGCCCAAATTCTCGCGCGACAACACGACGAGGTTCGCGACCGTCTCGTCGCCTACCACGACGAGTTGCGAGCGGGTGTCGGGGACGTCTCTCGAGAACTTCACGACGAGGGGACCGTTTCGTTCTCGAATAAGTGAGCAGGTGAGTGGATACATCGGTCAGCAAGTGGGAGAGTACGCGGGTAACCACGGTTGCGGATCGGGTGACTCGAATCGGAAGTACGTGCTCGACCGTCGCGGCGAATTGTAGTGCAACCGAATCGATCGTTCGTCCGATTGTTGCTGATGGGATCGTGTTCTTCGCACCACCGAACCCGACGCAGTCCCGTGGTTTCTTCGTCGTCGTGATCTTCGACTGACGGTTCGTTCACTCCTGAAACGTGAATATATTGTATAAGGAGATAAATCAATTTCGCGTCGGATCGCAGAAGTCGGGGATGTAGCCCGTCTGCGGCCCCTAAACGAACAATCAACCCTTATATGCGTGCGGTCTGAATCTCCGAACGTTATCGAGATGAACGATTGGATCGCTATCGGGGCACTGGCGCTCGTGGGGCTGTTGATACCATTTGGCATGATGGTGGTCTCAGCACTCCTGCGACCGTCGGTTCCCGAAACGAGTAAGCGTGCCACCTACGAGAGTGGCGAGATTCCCACCGGCGGAACGCGCATTCGCTTTAACATCCAGTACTACATGGTTGCGCTACTGTTCGTGGTCTTCGATATCGAGACCGTCCTCTTGTTTCCCTGGGCGGTCGTCTACCAGGATGCGCTGGCCGCGCCGGAGTACGGGCTTCTCGAGGCGCTGGGTCCGATGTTGCTGTTCGTCGCTATCCTCCTCGTCGGACTCGCGTGGGCGTGGCGCACCGGTGCGGTACAGTGGGCACAGACACCTCGTCAGGCAGCGTCTGAGAGTGACCGACAATGAGTAGTAACAATCCACGGCAATCGATCTACGACAGTACCGACCCGTCGACGGATACCCGCGACTCGCGGATCGGTGAGGGTCCCGACAACCGGTTCAACTCGAAACTTCGAGAGGCTTTCGGCGCGTCTCCGTTCATCCTCACGAAGTTCGACCAGTTCATGAACTGGGTCCGCGGAAACTCGATGTTCATGCTGCAGTTCGGGATCGCCTGTTGCAGTATCGAGATGATCCACACGTACGCGATCAGACACGATATCGATCGCTACGGTGCCGGTGTGCCACGCGCCTCGCCGCGCCAGGCCGACGTGATGATCGTTCCCGGGACGATCGTCTCGAAGTTCGGCCCGCGCATGAAGCGCGTCTACGACCAGATGCCCGAACCCAAGTTCGTCGTCGGCATGGGCTCGTGTACGATCTCTGGCGGCCCGTTTCAAGAAGGGTACAACGTCGTCAAGGGTGCCGAGGAAATCATCCCCGTCGACATCCACGTTCCCGGCTGCCCGCCACGACCCGAAGCGCTGATCTACGGGGTTTTGAAGCTTCAAGAACGGATTCAAAACGGCGAATCCTCGCCGGTCGTCGTCAAACCCTACGAACTCGAGCAATTCGGCGACCTGCCGAAGGACGAACTCGTTCAAAAACTCGCAGACGACATCGACGAGGAGGACCTCGTCATGCGCTACAACTGGGCTGATTCACCATGAGCACGGGACTCGAGGAACAACCGTCGGTCGAAGTGACGGAATCCGCCCTCGAGGCGGTGATCGGTGATCGCGCGCTCGCGCGTGACGACCACCTGAACGCACCGGGGTTCGTCATCCGTCCGAACGACGTCGAGGACGTGCTGACGGACCTGCGTGACCAAGCGGGCTTCGACCACTGTTCGTGTTTGACCGCACAGCAGTACGAAGATCGCTACGAGTCGATTTACCACCTGAAGAAGTACGCCGATCCGACGCAGGAGGTCTCGATCGTCGTGCCGACGCCGACGGACGACCCCGTCAGCGAGTCGGCCGCATCGGTCTACCGGACGGCAGATTGGCACGAACGGGAAGCGTTCGACCTCGTGGGAATCGACTACGAGGGCCACCCTGATCCCCGACGAATCTTGCTGCCTGAAACCTGGCAGGGACACCCACTCTCGAAGGGGTACAATCAGGAGAAGCCACAGGTGGTGACGCTCGCCGAACACGAGAACCCGATTCAGCCGGATCACCACGAGGCCGAATCGGACACGATGTTCCTGAACATCGGGCCACACCATCCGGCGACACACGGCGTGTTACACGTCAAGGCCGTGTTGGACGGCGAAACGATCGTCGACATCGACCCCGACATCGGCTACCTTCACCGCTGTGAGGAGCAGATGTGCCAGCAGGGAACCTACCGCCACCAGATCATGCCCTATCCGGACCGCTGGGACTACGTCTCCGCAGGGCTGTTGAACGAGTGGGCGTACGCGCGCGCAGCGGAGGATCTGGCGGATATCGAAGTGCCCGAGTACGCACAGATCATCCGCACAATGGGTGCCGAGTTGTGTCGGATCGCTTCACACATGCTCGCGCTCGGAACCTTCTGTCTCGACGTCTACGGCGACTTCAACGCCGTCTTCCAGTACGCCTTCCGCGACCGAGAGGTCGTCCAGGATATTCTGGAAGACCTCACCGGCCAGCGATTGATGTTCAACTACTTCCGTCTGGGCGGCGTCGCCTGGGACCTCCCCGAACCTCGCGAGGAGTTCATCGAGAAAACGCGGGACTTCCTCGACGAACTGCCAGCGAAAATCGACGAGTACAACGACCTCGTCACCGGAAACGAAATCTTCCAGATTCGCTGCAACGACACGGGCATCTTAGAGCCAAGCGTCGCCAAAGACTACGGCTGTACCGGCCCCGTCGCTCGAGGCTCGGGAATCGACTACGACCTCCGACGCGATGACCCCTACGGCTACTACCCCGAACTGGATTGGGATGTCGTCACTAAGGACGGCTGTGACAACTACAGCCGCGTCCTCGTGCGCATGCAGGAAGTCGAGGAGTCCGCGAAGATCATCGAGCAGTGTCTCGACTTGCTCGAGGGGTGGCCCGAAGACGACCGGGAGGTACAGGCCAACGTTCCGCGGACGCTCAAACCCGACGCGGACTCGGAAGTCTATCGCGCCGTCGAAGGGGCGAAGGGGGAACTCGGGATCTACATCCGATCGGACGGGACGGACAAGCCCGGCCGGTTCAAGATCCGCAGTCCGTGTTTCCACAACCTCTCGGCGCTCGGCGAGATGACCGAAGGGGAGTACATCCCCGATCTGATCGCCTCGCTCGGTAGTCTCGACATCGTTCTCGGCGAGGTGGACCGGTAAGGATGGCAGCCGAAATCACCACCGCGCCGCTCCAGAACGACGAACCGGTCTTGCTCCCCGAGCGAATCGGGGACCTGACGGGACTCGATGGACTCGGAATCGGCGGGGAACTCCTCGCCGCGTTCATCGCCGCGTTCATCATCGGCAACCTGATGCTCGCGATGACGGGCGTCGCCGGCCCATGGGCGAAACGAAAGATCACGGCCGCGTTCACGGACCGAATCGCGGTCACGCACCTCGGCCCGGCAGGGCTGTTCATCATCGTGGCAGACGCCGTGCGGCTGCTCTCGAAGGAGTTGATTATTCCAGAGAACGCCGATCGACCGGCCTACGACCTCGCGCCTATCGTCGTCGCCTCCTCTGCGCTCCTCGGCTTCGCCGTGATTCCGATGGGCAGTGGCATTCACCTCGCCGACCCCGAAGTCGGGCTGGCGTTCGTCTTCGCTGTCGCCGGCATCGCGAGTATCGGACTCGTGATGGCCGGCTACGCGTCGGCGAACAAGTACTCGATGCTCGGCGGATTGCGTGCGGTCGCACAGAACGTCGCCTACGAGATCCCGCTGGTCGTCACCGGGATGTCGGTCGTCATCTTCGCCGGCTCGTTGCAGATGAGTACCATCGTCGAGGCACAGGCCGCGACGCTGATCGATCTCGGGGTCGTTTCGATTCCGGCGTGGTACGCACTGGTCAATCCGTTCGCGTTCGTCCTGTTCTTGCTGGCGAACTTCGCTGAAGTTGGCCGAAACCCGTTCGACACGCCCGAGGCACCGACCGAAATCGTCGCCGGCTACCAGACCGAGTACTCCTCCGTGTACTTCGTGTTGATCTACCTCGGAGAGTTCCTCCACATCTTCCTCGGCGGCGCGATCATCGCAACGATCTTCCTCGGCGGGCCAGCCGGACCGGTACTACCGGGAATCGTCTGGTTCCTCATCAAAATCTGGGCGGTGTTCTTCCTTACCCAGTGGCTCCGTTCTGCGGTGCCACGCGTCAGGATCGATCAGCTAATCGAGATCGGCTGGAAGGGGCTGCTCGTCCTCTCGTTTGCGAATCTTATACTCACCGCAGTCATTGTGGGGCTGATAGCATGATCGGACTACTCAAATCCATGGCCACGACGATGAAACACGCATTGGACGGCTCGACGTTCACCGTCGAGTACCCCGACACCGCACCCGACGTCTCCCCGCGATTCCGAGGCGTCCACAAGTTCAGTCAGGAACGGTGTATCTGGTGTCGTCAGTGTGAGAACGTCTGTCCAAATGACACCATCCAGATCGTCATGGACGACCAACGAAACGGCGAACAGTACAACCTCCACATCGGACAGTGCATCTACTGTCGACTCTGTGAGGAGGTCTGTCCTGTCGACGCGATCTTGCTCACCCAGAACTTCGAGTTCACGGGTGATACCAAGGACGATCTGGTCTACAACAAAGAACAGCTCAAAGCGGTACCGTGGTACAAGGATATCGACCCACTCGAGTCGCGCGAGCCCGACCGGGGCGCGTGGATCGGTGAGGGAGAGGGGGACGTCGATTACCAGTAACAATGATGGAAACGATTGCGTTTGCGGTGTTTGCGTTCGTGACGCTCGCCAGTGCGCTCGGCGTGGTCCTCCTCGAGGACCCGTGGCACGCGGCGCTCATGCTCGGCGTTGCCCTGATGAGTATCGCGATTCACTTCGTGATGCTGGCGGCGGAGTTCGTCGCCATGATGCAGGTGCTCGTCTACGTCGGCGGGGTGCTCGTGCTCATCACGTTCGCTGTGATGCTCACCCAGCGTGAGACGGGAGCGTCCGAAGAGGTGGTACAGCCATGACGACCGGACCGAAACTCAAACTCGGGAAGACGCTCGTCCCCGGGCTTCTCGCCGTCGCGCTGTTCGCGTTGATGGCGCTGGTCGTCCTCAACACGCCGTTCGACTCGATGGCCGACGGCGGCTTCGAGGCGGAGTCGATCACCGCCGCCATCGGCTACTCGCTGTTCAATTTCGACGCGCTTCAGCAATCCGACGGCGTGCCCGGAACCGAGCCGTTCCTCGCCGCGTTCTTATTGATCGCGGTCGCACTCGACGCCGCACTCGACGCCTCGCTCGTCCTCGCAAAGCGCGAGGAAGACGGTGAACCGGTGTCGGCGCTCGGGAGCATCGGTCCGAGCGATGCAGCCCCTGGAACCGGCTCCGGGGACTCGAGTGGTTTTAGCCACTCTGGACCGGCGGCAACCGACGGTGGAACGGGTGACACTAATGGGACGACGGACGACGTCGCCACCGATGACGGTGACGACGGTGTCGCTGCTGGTCCCGACGCGGATGCGGATGACGACGACGTGTCGTCGGGAGGTGAAGACCGATGACGGTCGGCGTCGAGTACTACGTTTTGCTGTCGATGGCCCTGTTTTGTATCGGGCTCGTCGGCGTGTTGACGCGTCGAAACGCACTGATGTTCCTGATGTCCGTCGAACTCATGTTGAACGCGGCGAACATCAACCTGATCGCCTTCGCGTTCTACCACGGCAACCTGACGGGACAGGTGTTTGCCCTGTTCACGATGGGACTGGCCGCCGCGGAGGTGGCCGTCGGGCTCGGGATCATCCTGGTGTTGTACCGAAACTTCCGTGACGTCGACGTCACGGTTCCAACGACGATGAGGTGGTAAGATGGAAGGGGCATTCTCCTACGCGCCGGCGATAGCGGCGTTCCCGCTGGTGGCCTTCGTGGTCGCGCTCGTCTTCGGCAAGTGGTTGCCGAAGAAGGGGGCGATTCCGGGCATCGCAGCGACGGCAGCGTCACTGCTGTTCTCGCTGTGGATGCTCGCGGTGGTCGCGAGCGGCGAAGTGTACAACGAGACGCTCTACGAGTGGACAAGCGGTGAAGCCGCAAGCGAGGTCGGTGCCGATGGAATCGAGTTCACCTTCGGTATCCTGATCGATCCGCTGGCGGCGCTCATGCTGGTTATCGTTTCGCTCGTGGCGTTTCTCGTCCACGTGTTCAGCCTCGGCTACATGAACGCCGAAGGCGAGACCGGGCTCCCGCGCTACTACGCCAGTCTCGGCCTGTTTACATTCAGCATGCTCGCGTTCGTCTACTCGGACAACCTGCTAATGGCGTTCATGTTCTTCGAGCTCGTGGGCCTGTGTTCGTACCTGCTAATCGGCTTCTGGTTCCGCACGAAGTCGGCCCCTTCAGCCGCGAAGAAGGCGTTCCTCGTCACTCGATTCGGGGACTACTTCTTCCTGATTGGGGTCGTTGCCATCGCTGCAACGTTCGGCACGGTCGGCTTCGCCGGCGACGACTCGTTCGTCACGGCCGCAGAAACGGCGATCAACGACGGCGAGACGCTCTTCGGGTTCGGCGCTGAGACCTGGGTGACGATCACCGGGTTACTCGTGCTCGGCGGCGTGCTGGGCAAGTCGGCTCAGTTCCCGCTTCACACGTGGCTTCCGGACGCGATGGAAGGCCCGACCACCGTCTCTGCACTGATTCACGCAGCGACGATGGTCGCAGCAGGTGTCTACCTCGTCGCCCGGATGTTCGGCTACTACGCGCTGTCGCCCACCGCACTCGCGATTATCGCGTTCGTCGGCGGCTTTACCGCGCTCTTCGCCGCAACGATGGGCGTCGTCAAAGACGACATCAAGCAAGTACTGGCGTACTCGACGATCAGCCAGTACGGCTACATGATGCTCGGCCTCGGCGTCGGCGGCTACGTCGCCGGGGTCTTCCACCTCATGAACCACGCCTTCTTCAAGGCGCTCTTGTTCCTCGGTGCCGGTGCCGTCATCATCCTCATGCACCACGAACAGGACATGTGGAAGATGGGCGGGTTGAAGGACAAAGCGCCCGTCACCTACTACACGTTCCTCGCGGGCGCACTCGCGCTCGCCGGGATCATCCCATTCTCGGGCTTTTGGTCCAAAGACGAGATCCTCTACGACGCCATGATCGTCGGCCTCGAGGAGCCTGTTATCCTCGCGGCGTACGCGATGGGGCTCGCGGCCGTCTTCTTCACTGGCTTCTACACCTTCCGGATGGTCTTCTTGACCTTCCACGGTGAGCCACGTTCGGAAGCGGCAGAAGACCCACATCCGGTAGGCTGGAGCGTCAAGGTGCCACTCATCACGCTCGGCGTGCTCGCGCTCGTTGCGGGTGCCGCGAATCTCGCGCCGGTCGCCAAAATCGTCGGCGTTGACATCACGTTCTTAGAGCACTGGCTCGACGGCGAGTACGGTGCGATCGACGCGCTCACCTACAGCGCGTACAGTGAGATGATCGCCTTCGAGAGCGGCGTCATCGGCTCCGAGCAGGTGACAGTGCTCGTCGCTGCCGGCCTGTCATTACTCCTTGCATTCTCCGGGGCTGGACTCGCCTGGAAGCTCTACAACGTCCCCGAACCGGTCGCTCACAAGGAACGACTGGGTGGCGCTCGCAAGATCGTCGAGGACAACTACTACCAGGACGAGTTCCAGGTCTGGCTCGCTCGCGGCGTCGCGCTGCCACTCGCTCGAGCCGCGAACCGATTCGACCAGACCGTCATCGACGGGACGGTCGACGGCGTCTCGAGTGTCAGTCTGTTCGGCAGTAACTGGGTGAAACGCATACAGACCGGGCTCGTGACGAACTACGCGGCGTTGATCGTCGCGGGCGTCGTCGCCTTACTGGCCGTTCTCGGCGTCTACGGAGGGTGGTTCTGATGATGATCGAAGCACTAATCGCAGTCGCACTGGTCGGCGCACTCCTCACGTTCATCGCGCCGAATCGCGTGGCGGGCAAACTGGCGTTCGCTATCAGCCTGATTCCTGTCGCCCTCAGCCTCTGGATGTTCGCGACCTTCGACGGCAGCGGCAACGCGTTGATCGACGGCACGCTCGCCTTCGAATCCCACCTCGAGTGGATCCAACTCGGCGAGTACTCCATCTCGTGGTTCGTCGGCGTCGACGGCATTAGCCTGCCACTCGTCGTGTTGACCACGATACTCTGTTCGCTCGCGATCATGAGTTCCTGGACGCCGATCGACGAGCGCGAGTCCCAATTCTACGGCCTCGTGCTCTTCATCGAGGCGAACCTGATCGGCGTCTTCACCGCGCTCGATTTCTTCCTCTGGTTCATCTTCTGGGAGGCCGTCCTCATTCCGATGTACCTACTGATCGGGGTCTGGGGCGGCCCGCGCCGGAAGTACGCGGCAATCAAGTTCTTCGTCTACACGAACGTCGCCTCGCTCGTGATGTTCGGTGCGTTCATCGCGCTCGTCCTCGGTCTCGGCGACGTCACGAGCTTTGCCCTGCCGGAGATCGCGACGGCGATGCTCGAGGGCGGCCCCGACGGCCTCTTTGGCCTCGAGGGATCGACGCTCGCCGCGGTCGTGTTCATCGCGATGTTCCTCGGCTTTGCGGTGAAGGTGCCGGTCGTGCCGTTCCACACGTGGCTACCGGACGCTCACGTGCAGGCACCGACGCCCGCGTCGGTGTTGCTGGCGGGCGTTCTCCTGAAGATGGGTACCTACGCCCTGCTCCGGTTCAACTTCACGATGTTCCCCGAGCAGGTCGAGACCTACGCGGTGCCGATCGCCGCAATTGCGGTCATCAGCGTCATCTACGGCGCGATGCTCGCGCTCGCACAGACCGACCTGAAACGGATCGTGGCGTACTCCTCGGTGTCGTCGATGGGCTACGTGATCCTCGGCTTGATCGCGTTCACCCACTTCGGCGTCGGTGGCGCGACGTTCCAGATGGTCTCACACGGCCTCATCTCGGGGCTGATGTTCATGGCCGTCGGCGTGATCTACAACGCGACCCACACCCGCCTCGTCACCGACATGTCCGGCGTCGCCGACCGAATGCCAATCGCCGTCGGCATCCTCATCGCCGGCGCGTTCGGCTACATGGGACTGCCGCTGATGAGCGGGTTCTTCGGCGAGTTCACGATCTTCTTCGGGGCCTTCGGCTCCGAGGCGCTCGCGTACTCGCAGGTGTTCACCGCGCTTGCGATGTTCGGAATCGTCATCGTCGCCGGCTACCTGCTCTTCGCGCTCCAGCGGGCCGTTTTCGGCCCCTACGAACTCGAGACCGACTACGACGTGACTCGCGCCCCGCTACACGACGTCGCACCGATGTTCGTGTTGCTCGGATTGATCATCCTGCTGGGCGTCGCACCGGACCTGATCTTCGAGATGATAACCGATGCCGTCGATCCGATTCTCGAGAACGGAGGTGACAGCTAATGGAACCGTTACAACTCCCCGAGTGGGCTGCACTCGCACCGGCCTTGCTCCTCGTGGGCACGGCGCTGGTGTTGTTCGTCTTCGATAGCATCTCGCCCCACTCCACGAACCGATCGCTGATCGCCGCCACTGCTGCCGGCGGCTCGCTCGCATCGCTCGCCGTCGCCGCGTGGTTCACCGTCGCCGGCGTCGGCACGCCGACCGCAGACGGCGGTCTCGGCGAGATCGATCCGATCCACGGCTTCGTCGTCGACCAGCTCGCGCTGTTCTTCATGATCATCGTCGCGATCGTGACGGCGCTGGTCGTGGTCGCCAGCTACGATTACCTGGTCGATCACGCCTACCAGGCCGAGTACTACTCGCTGATCATCCTCGCCGCGTCGGGAATGTCGCTGCTCGCGGCGGCCGACAGCCTCGTGACGATCTTCATCGCGCTCGAGCTGGCGAGCCTGCCGTCGTACGCGCTCGTGGCGATTCTCAAGGATAATCGCGGCAGCGTCGAAGCCGGGCTGAAGTACTTCCTGATCGGCGCGCTGTCGTCGGCGATCTTCGTCTACGGCATCTCGCTGGTCTACGGCGCGACGGGCTACCTCGAGTTGTCCGCGATCGCGAACGTCATCCTCGAGGGTGAGGCGGCCGACTACGGCGGGTTGCTCGGACTCGGCATCCTGCTGTTGATCGGTGGCTTCGCGTTCAAGACGGCGAGCGTGCCCTTCCACTTCTGGGCACCGGAAGCCTACGAAGGCGCGCCCGCACCCGTCAGTGCTTTCCTCTCTTCGGCGTCGAAAGCGGCCGGCTTCGTCGTGCTCTTTCGGGTGTTCACGGAAGCGTTCCCGCTCGGTGAGGAGATGCGCGTCGCGATTGGCTTCGATTGGACGATCGCGTTCATCATCCTCGCCATCGTCACGATGACGCTCGGGAACTTCGCCGCGGCGACCCAGAACAACGTCAAGCGGATGCTCGCGTACTCCTCGATCGGCCACGCCGGCTACGCGCTGATCGGCCTCGCGGGTCTCACCGTCGACGGCGGCGAACTCGTCATGGGCGCGGCGATGATGCACCTGCTCGTCTACGGCTTCATGAACACCGGCGCGTTCTTGTTCGTCGCGCTGGCCGAACACTGGGGCGTCGGGCGGACCTTCGAGGACTACAACGGCCTCTCCGCGCGGGCACCCGTGGCCTGCGGGGCGATGGCCGTCTTCATGTTCAGCCTCGCGGGCATCCCGCCGTTTGGCGGCTTCTTCAGCAAGTTCTTCCTGTTCATGGGCTCGCTCGAGGCAGCCGCGACGAACACCGCGATGCTCGCGGTGGCCGCCGCGCTCGTCGTCAACAGCGCGCTCTCGCTGTTCTACTACTCGCGGCTGGTCAAGGCGCTCTGGATCGAAGAGCCCGCGACAACGCGTGACCGACTCGCGAAGCCGACGGGACTCTACGCGGCAATCGTCGTCGCCGCGGTGATGACGATCGTCATCCTCCCCGGCTTCGGCCCGGTCGTCGACGCCGCCCTCGAGGCGGCGACGGCGCTGCTGAACTGAACCCGGTAGCTTTTCCCCATCGGAATTGCAAAGCGCGGTATATGGTTTTTCGGCTCGTGCTCGGGTGTACGACGGTCGGCCGCCAGGTGGTCGAGCAGATACCCGAGCGCACCGGTGATGACAGCGACCGACTCCACGTCGTCACCGAGAACGAAAGCGTCGTGGAAGCGCTTCGCGACGAGAGCATTCCGGCTCGAGCGGGCGATCCGACCGACCCGTCGATGATCGCCAACATCGAGCGGCCGGACGTCATTTTCATCGGAAGCGACCGCACCGACGTCAACCGCGTCGCCCTCGAGCGAGCGCGCGAGCGCTTCCCGATGGCGTCGATCGTCGCCTACCTCGGCGGGAACGCGACGGAATCCGACCGGCGGGTGTTCGAGAACCTGGCAGATCACGTCCTCGATGCGACGGACGCGATGGTTTCACACATCATCGACGGCGTCGCCCGACCGTCGGCCGGGGCCGCGATCGGTCTCCGCAAGCACCTGACGGCGATTGACGGACGCCTGGGCGTCTTCATGCACGACAACCCTGATCCGGACGCCATCGCGAGCGCCGTCACGCTCGTCGACATCGCCGCCGAGGTCGGCGTCGAGGCGGATGCCTGCTACTTCGGCGATATCTCCCACCAGGAGAATCGAGCGATGGTCAACTTGCTCGGTCTCGACTTGCGTAACCTCTCGCCCGACGATTCACTCGAGGAGTACGAGGCGTTCGCACTGGTCGATCACTCCCGTCCGGGGGTCAACGACCAACTCCCCGAGGATCTTCACGTCGATATCGTCATCGACCACCACCCTCCACGCGGGCCGGTTCCGGGCGACTTCGTCGACCTTCGAGAACAGGCCGGTGCGACGAGTACCGTCATGACGGATTATCTCACTCGCTTTCGCCTCGAGCCCCGGGAGTCGACGGCGACGGCGCTGCTCTATGGCATTCGAATCGATACGAACGATTTCAGCCGGGAGGTTTCACCGGCCGATTTCGAAGCCGCGTCGATCCTCTGGCCACACGTCGACGTCTCGCTCCTCGAGCAGATCGAACAGCCGACAATCGAGGGGGAGATTTTAGAGACCATCGCGCGGGCCATCAAGAATCGCATTCAACACGACTCAGTCGCCGTCGCGAGCGTCGGCCAGATCAACAACCGCGATGCCTTACCACAGGCTGCCGATCAGTTGCTGGCGATGGATGGAATCGAGTCGACGCTCGTCTTCGGCTTCAAAGACGAGATGGCGTTTCTCTCCGCGCGCTCGCGGGGGAGCGATATCGACCTCGGCGAAACGCTTCGAGACGCCTTCGAACGAATCGGCAGCGCCGGTGGACACGCCGGGATGGCCGGTGCCCAACTCGAGGTCGGCATTCTCGCCAGCGCAGACGACGAAGACGAGGTCGAATCGATCGTGAGCGTCGTCGAAGAGGTGATCACGAACCGATTCCTCGAGGCGATCGACACTCAACCAGGGTCCTCAGTTGGCGCGTACTCCCAGACGAGTCAGTGGCTGTTCGATATCGAAGAGGGCGAAACCGAGGGGCCACCGACGGCCGACGACGGAAAGCAACGGGGCGAAGAGTCCCAGTGACACCGAGACGGGCGACCACTCCGCATCGAACCCGATTGGCTCAGGAGACGGACTCGATCGAGTGAGAGCGACGGGAAGACACGCTTTTGCGCGCGGAGACCGTGGAACCTGCTATGGAGGTCGCGTCGGACGGAACGAAGCCCCAGGTCAACGAGTACATGACGCGCGATGTCGTGACCGTCACCCCCGATGAAACCGTCGGTGACGTCGCGGAGCGAATCGCTGGCAGCGACGAGCACAGCGGTTTCCCCGTCTGTGAACGACGACGCGTCGAAGGATTCGTCAGCGCTCGAGACCTGTTACTGGCCGACGACGGCGAACCGATTTTCAAGGTGATGACGACAGACCTGCTGGTCGCACACCCGGATATGAAAGTAACCGACGCCGCCCGCGTCATCCTCCGTTCGGGAATCCAGAAACTTCCCGTCGTCGACGACGCAGGTAACCTCGTCGGAATCATCTCGAACGCCGACGTGATCCGTAGCCAGATCGAACGCGCGACGCCCGAGAAGGTCGGGAAGCTGATGCGGACGCTCGAACAGATCCACAACACGAATTTAACGCAAGAACGCCGAACGGTCTCGCTGGCGGAACTCACGCCGACACAGGGGCGCGTCTACGCAGACGAACTCGAGGGACGGCGCTACGAACTCGAACGCGGCCTCGCAGAGCCGTTAGTTGTCATCGACAACGATGGGACCTTATTGCTCGCAGACGGCCACCACCGGGTACTCGCCTCGGACCGCCTCGGCATCGACGAGATGGACGCCTACGTCATCGTCGTCGATCACGAAATCGATCTCGGCATGGCCGAGACAGCCGAAAAAGAAGAACTCGAGCAAATCGACGATATCGACATCGTCGACTACGCGCGTCACCCGCTCGTCCAGACGACGAAACGTCTCCAATCTCGCTAGCATAGTCGTCGCGGAAGTCTATCTCACAACTCGATGAGGAGTCTCGTCCCAACCTGTTGGCTCCCGAATCCTTACATCGGTCGGTGGCAAATATTACGAGCATGTACGACGACGAGGACCTCGAGGCGATTCGAGAGTCTGGCGAGAAGTGGGAGACTGACACGCTCGATCCGGTCCTCGAGCGTCACGGTGAACGACAGGATAACTTCGCGACCGTCTCGAATATCGACGTGGATCGCCTGTACACGCCCGAGGACGTCGCGGACCTCGATTACCTCGAGGACCTGGGCTTTCCGGGCGAGGAACCCTACACTCGCGGCCCCTACCCGACGATGTACCGCGGACGCACGTGGACGATGCGTCAATTCGCCGGTTTCGGGACCGCAGAGGAGACCAATGAGCGGTTTCATTACCTGATCAACGAGGGACAGACCGGACTCTCGGTGGCGTTCGACATGCCGACACTCATGGGACTCGACTCGGACGACCGCATGAGCGAGGGCGAGATCGGCAAAGAGGGCGTCGCCGTCGATACCCTGCGGGATATGGAGATCCTCTTCGACGGTATCGATCTCGAGGAGATTTCGACTTCGTTTACGATCAACCCCTCCGCGCCGGTGATCTACGCGATGTACATCGCGATGGCGGACCAGCAGGGAGTTCCCCGCGAGAACATCCGTGGCACCCTCCAGAACGACATGTTCAAGGAGTTCATCGCCCAAAAGGAGTGGGTCGTTCCACCGGAGCCTTCCCTCAAACTCGTGACGGACGTCCTCGAGTTCAGCACGGAAGAGACGCCGAAATTCCACCCAATTTCGGTTTCCGGGTACCACATCCGTGAGGCCGGTTCCACGGCCGTGCAAGAACTCGCCTTCACGCTCGCCGACGGCTTCGCGTACGTCGAGGACGCGATGGACCGCGGACTCACCGTCGACGAGTTCGCGCCGCGACTCTCCTTTTTCTTCAACTGCCACAACTCCTTTTTCGAGGAGATCGCCAAGTACCGGGCGGCCAGACGGATCTACGCCCGGGTGATGGACGAGTGGTACGACGCGGGCCGAGACGAATCGAAGCAACTGAAGTTCCACACCCAGACCGCGGGCCAATCGCTGACGGCTCAACAACCGATGAATAACGTCGTTCGAGTGACGATTCAGGCGCTCGCGGGCGTCCTCGGCGGGACGCAGTCTCTGCACACGAACAGTTTCGACGAAGCGCTCGCCCTTCCCTCCGAAGACGCCGTCCGAGTCGCACTCCGCACCCAGCAGATCATCGCCGAGGAGTCGGGTGCCGCAGACATCGTCGATCCGATGGGCGGCAGTTTTGCAGTCGAAGCCCTCACCGACGAAACCGAAGAGCGAACGATGCGCTACTTGACGGAGATTCGCGAGATGGGTGAGGGGTCCATGCGCGACGGCGTCTTGAAGGGGATCGACGACGGCTACTTCCTCCGCGAGATTCAGGACGCCTCCTACGAGTACCAAGAACGCGTCGAGCGCGGCGAAGAGGTCGTCGTCGGCGTCAACGAGTTCACCCTCGAGGAAGACACCAGCCCAGAAACGCTCAAGATCGACGAGACGACGGCCGAACGCCAACTCGAGCGCCTCGAGCAGGTCAAAGCCCAGCGAGACGACGCGGCTGTCGAGGACGCACTCGAGGAACTCCAACGTACGATCGACCGCGGTGAAAACACCATTCCGGTGCTCGTCGAGGCCGTGAAAGCGTACGCGACGGTAGGCGAGATCATGCAAGTCTTCGAGGACGCACACGGTGCGTACAGCGAGGAGATCGGACTCGCGTAAGCCCCTCACCACCAGATTCGCTACAAGACGAGCGTCGAAAGAAGGCCGACGAGTCCCGCCAGCGAGAAGCCGAGCCCCGGAACGAGGAGTAAGCCGCCGAAGAGGACGTACATGGTGCCGGTTCGTCGCTTGGCTGCGAGCACGTCGAAGTGACCCACGTTCGAGATTTCGAACCAGCCAGTCTCATCAGCACTGACGGTGCCAACGGGTTCACTGGGACTGACGGTGCCAGCGGACTCATTGTAACCGACGGCACCGACAGAGTCACTCGAGTCGACGACGCGGCCACCGAGCACGGAGACGTCATCGCCGGGCCCGAGGCGTCGTTCGCGGTACTGACGGACGATACCGCCGCTCTGGTCGCTCGGTTCGTGACCGTCGTGAACACTGGAGGTTCTGGTGTCGCCTCCGCCGAAATCGCCGGGACGAAGGAGATTCTCATCCTCGAGTCGACGTCTCGCTGGCTGGGAAAGGGCTCGTTCGGCGGTCCACGACGGTGTCTGTGAGTCGGGGTCGGCGCTTGGCTGTCCGCCCGAGAGCGAGAGCGTGGCGTTCGACGGGTCGACCGAGACGGCGTCGTACTCGTCTTCGACGACGAATCGCGTTCGGCCCGTCGCCTGTCCGTCTCGCTGACGGACGACGTCGGCGGCGGTGTGTTCGCTTGCTGCGCGCTCGCCGCCGTCACTCGCTTCGACCACTGACCGAGCGTCGACGGCGTACGCCACGCACGAGTCGCCAGAAAGCGGCGCCTCGAGCGTTCCGTCTTCGCTTGCCCGTACAATCCCATCGACCCTGATCGGGTCCGTGGTCGTGGTGAGTTCACCCACTGGCGTCGGACCGTTCTCGCGAATCGTTCGAACCGTCCGAACTCGTCGCATGCCGGTCCGCACGATAGTGATGCTACCGGTGACGATACCAACCCCTACCATGGCGACGGCGCTGACGACGAGAACGTCTGCGAACGACATACCGGCCGGTTTCCGGCGAGCGCGCATAATTCCCCCGACTGCGCGAGGGCGAGCAATCAGACGGTCTCGTCGTCGAAGTGTGAGACCGCAGCGACGACGAGACCCAGCGTGAGGAGAAAGACGCCGACGATTACGCCCGCGTACAAGCCGACCGACGAGGGCGTGATCGGCACCGTCATCTCGAGGACGACCAGTTCCTCGAGGCCAACGGCCGTCGGAAGGAAGAAGCCGAGGAGTGCCCCACCGACGGTGGCGACGGCAGTCGCTGCGAGGAGCGTTCCTACGAGTCGCCGTCGGTTGCCCGGTTCTCGGTCGACGCTCACGGGCCAGTGTTAGACGGAGGCAACCGAGACTGTTGTGGTTTCCGGTGGAATACTGGGTGTTATTCCTCGCGTTCGATCACGAACTCGGTGAACTCCCGGAGCTTTCGGGTGGTCTCCTCGTCGAACTCGAGGGCGTCGATTTCGCGACGGGCCTGTGCTGAGAGTTCGAGGGCGCGTTCGCGCGCGTACTCGAGGCTGCCGGCGTCCTCGATGATCGAGAGGGCCGCCGCGACTTCCTCGTCGGTGTTCGAGTCGGCACTCAGAATGTTCTGGAGACGCTCGGCCTGATCGGGGTCGCTCTCCTGGAGGGCGTGGATGACCAGCAACGTTTGCTTGCCTTCGCGGATGTCGTTACCGAACTCCTTGCCGAAGTCGCCGGCTCTGCCCAGAGAGTGTTCGACGTCGAGAATATCGTCGCCGATCTGGAAGGCGACGGCCGTCAGTTCAGCGTAGGTGGCGACAGCCTGCTCGACTTCGGCAGGTTGGTCGGTGAGGATCGCCGCGAGACGGGCGACGATCCGCGCGAGACACCCCGTCTTGCACGCACACATCTCGAGGTATTGCTCGGGCGTAGCGCGGGTGGCGTGTTCGTTGTGCCAGCAGATGTCCATCCCCTGTCCGAGGTGGGTTCGATTGAGTTCGTACATGAGCATCTCGAAGGCCTCGAGACGACGATCCGCTGGAATCTCGTCCGCCCGGTCGCTCAGGACTTTCAGCGGCAGGAAGTACAACGCGTTGCCCGCGTTGAGGGCGATGTCCTGTCCGTAGAGGTGGTGGAGCGCTCGCTCACCCCGACGGATCGTTGCGCCGTCTTCGACGTCGTCGACGATGATCGTCCCGTTGTGGAGGATCTCGGGTATACAGGCGTAGTGGACGTATTCGGCGGGATCTTCGCCGAACCCCTCGATGAAGACGAGAAAGAGCACGGCCCGCCAGCGTTTCCCCCCTCGATCGAGCAAGTCCCAAAGCGGCGTCGAGAGCGATCGCTGGACGGCGTATGGGTCGTACTCGTACGTCGGTTCGCCGAAGTACGACTCGAGGTACTCGTCGTCGATCTCGCGTGGGACCAGATCGGCGATTGCGTCGTCAATAGCCGGGCGCCAGTCGGCAAGCGTCTCCCGCATACTCGAATCGTGAGAGAGTGGCGTAAAAAAGATTCCCAGTTTCACTTGTCAGTAGTGAAACTATCTCTTCCGCGAACGGTACAATTACCCACTCCTCCGTTCTGTGTAAGCATATGACATCGTGGATCAGTGAAGTGTTTACGAGCGACGTTGGCTGGAACCACCTCGAGACACTCGTCGATCTTGAGACCAGAATGGCGGGCAGTGACGGCGAACGAGTCGCCGCCGAACGAACGCGTGACGCACTCGAGGAGGCAGGGGCACGAAACGCCCGCCTCGAGTCGTTCGAGATTCAGGGCTGGACGCGCGGCGACAGTTCGATCGAGGCCGGCGAGACGACACAGGAGTGTATCGCCCTCCCTCGAAGTCCGTCCGATCAGGTCACGGCACCACTGGTCGACCTCGGCTACGGACTGCCCGAGGACTTCGCCGAGACCGATCTCGAGGGGACGATCGTCATGGTGCGAAGCGACATTCCGGGCCACTACGAGCGCTACATTCACCGCCGAGAGAAGTACTATAACGCCGTCGAGAGCGGTGCTGTCGGGTTCATCTACCGAAATCACGTCGAAGGCTGTCTCCCACCGACGGGAAGCGTGGGGACCGAAGACGATCCAATCGGCGAGATTCCGGCCGTCGGCGTCTCGAGTGAGACCGGCGCGCGATTGGCTCGTCGATTCGACGGCGACGAAATCGAACTGACGATCGACGCAGATATCCACGCGGCCGAGAGCCAGAACGTCCACGCGGAACTCGGCCCGGAGACGGACGAACGCGTGCTCGTGACGAGTCACGTCGACGCCCACGACATCGCAGAGGGGGCACTCGACAACGGGGCTGGAACGGCGATGGTTCTCGAGATCGCGAACGCACTCGCTGCGCGCGAAGACGACCTCGAGACGCGCGTCGAGTTCGTCGCCTACGGCGCGGAGGAAGTCGGCCTCGTCGGCTCTGCGTACCACGCCGAGACGACCGATCACGACACGATCACGGCCATCGTCAACAACGACGGCGTCGTCCGTGATCGAACGCTCTCGTTCACCACCCACGGATTCGACGATCTCGAGGCTGCTGCGGACGAGATCGCCAGCCGCTACGGTCACCCGATCGAGACCGTGCCGAAATTGGGCCCTCACAGCGATCACTGGCCGTTCGTCCAGTGGGGCGTCCCCGGCTATCACGTCAAATCGACGTCCGAGGACGTTGGGCGGGGCTGGGGACACACCTTCGCCGACACATTCGAAAAACTCGAGCAGCGAACGCTTCGCGAACAGGCGATCTTACTGACCGACCTGACGGTCCACCTCGCACGCGAGGCCGTCGACGTCGAGCGGCGTTCGCCCGCGGAGATTGCGGACGACCTCGAGGCGCAGAACCTCGCCGAGGGCATGCGCCGAACCGGCGATTGGCCGTACGACGAGTAACTTCCCCCCGCACGCTTTTTTCTGCGCTACCCGAACTGGTGGTATGGACCTCGCGTGGCCTCCGAACGAGCAGGTGGTCGTCGGCGTCGTCTCGCCAGAGGCCGACGCACTTCCGGTCGGCGACTCGATCGACGCTAGTGACGACGTGAGGACGGTCCGCGACGACGTAGAGACTGTTCTCGCCGCAGACCCGACGCTCGTCATTGCCGACGGAGAATCGTCTCTCTCAGCCCTCGCACGTGCCGAACCGTCCGTCCCTGTCGTACCCGTCGGCGACGTTGTCGGTATCGACGCCGTCTCGCCGACGGCAGTTCCAACCGCACTCGAGGCGATCCGCAACGGGGACGCGGCCCTCACAGAACAGGCAGTGGTCGACGTGAGGGTCGAACCGAGAGGTGACGACGTGAGTTCGGGCCGTGACGCCGACTCGTCACTCGAGCGTGACGGTAAAGAAGAACGCGCGGATTCGACTGGTACCACCACCGCCCCGGTCGAGTCTGGTGACGAGGACCGGACTCGAGCCCTCTTCGACGTGACGCTCGTCACCGACGAACCGGCACGAATCTCCGAGTACGGGCTCTCGAGTCGCGGCGAGACGGTCGACACGATCCGAGCGGACGGGATCGTCGTCGCCACCGCAGCCGGCACGTCCGGGTACGCCAGTGCGCTCGAGACGCCACAGCTGTCCACGGCCGTCGATGCTGTTGCGGTTGCACCGATTGCCCCGTTCGCGACCCAAGCCCGACACTGGATACTGCCGACGGACGACCTCGGACTGACGGTCGAGCGAGACGACGGTGACGTGAGTCTCGTCGTCGACGACCGCGTCGTTCAGACTGTTGGCGTCGACGACCGCATACGACTCAGCGTCGAGTCGACGCTGTCGACGGTGGTCGTTCCAGCCGACGTCCCGACGGTGTAACACATCGTTACGTGTCTGTGATCGTTATCTCACCGTTTGTTGTCACGAAAATATTATAACCTTCGTATCTGAACGCAACTGAGACAGAGCAGTTCTGGCGCCGAGAGTGTCGTATCAATTCGTTTAATGATTCTGGGCCGACACTCTCGTAGAGGACCTCGAGGTCGGAATAGCCAGTGTCCTCCAGTGTCGAAATACCACGGAGGATGGCCTGAGACGTTGACTCACTCGGCTTTTCCTCGACGACGACTTCCGATCCGCCATCCGGTCGTCGGTCACGGTGGGGGGAGCCAGTCATGTGCTACGGTGTAAATTCACAGACCTTTCAAACATTAACCAAAACAAATAGGAATGTCATCGATTATATTATATCATTCAAAATTACAATAAGTGTGTAGAACGATCATCCTCCTACCGGTCTGGCAAAAACCCGGCGACGAACGTCGACAGCGAAGTGGCTAAACCGTCCCACTCCCAAGGCGAAGGTATGCAAGCGCTGGTTATTGCGGCGCACGGCTCACATCTGAACCCCGACGCATCGGACCCGACGTACGCCCACGCAGACACTGTTCGGGAGACGGGTGCGTTCGACGAGGTTCGCGAGGCGTTCTGGAAGGAAGAACCGCACTTTCGAGAGGTAATCCGCACCCTCGAGTCCGACGAGGTGTTCGTCGTCCCGCTGTTCATCAGTGAGGGCTACTTCACCGAACAGGTCATCCCTCGAGAGTTGCGACTCGAGGACTGGGACCCCGAAAAGTGGGATTCCGACGGAACGGCTGCCTCCACCGTCACGCTCGAGGCAACTGACGTCGACAAGACGATTCACTACTGCGGGCCGGTCGGGACGCACGACGCGATGACGGACGTAATCGTCCAGCGGGCTGAAACCGTCACCGATGACCCCAACGTGGGGAACGTCTCCGAATCGGAAGATCCGGAGGCTCGTCGGAGTCTCTCCGACGGTGGATTCGGCCTCGCGGTCGTTGGCCACGGCACTGAGCGCAACGAGAACTCGGCGAAGGCCATCGAGTACCACACCGAGCGAATCCGCGAACAGGGCCGATTTGATGAAGTCGAGGCGTTGTTCATGGACGAAGAGCCAGAAGTCGACGACGTCACGGACTTTTTCGAAAGCGACGACGTCATCGTCGTCCCCCTCTTCATCGCCGACGGCTACCACACCCAAGAGGACATCCCCGAAGACATGGGGCTGACCGACGATTACCGCCTCGGCTGGGACGTCCCGGCGGAAGTCGATGACCACCGGATCTGGTATGCCGGCGCAGTCGGCACGGAAGGACTAATGGCCGACGTCCTCCTCGAGCGCGCTGCCGATGCCGGTGCAGATGTCGGCGACGCACTCGAGGCCGTTCGAAACGAGGTGTCGCTTCGAGACGATGGTGGGTCCAACAGCGCCACCGATCCGACGACTGAGGCGGGTGACTGACACGTGGACCGAACGTCACCCGAATTCGAAGCGATCCTCGAGACCGTCACCGACGAGGAGCGTATCGCGTTCGACGGACTCACCATCGAACGAAACGGCGACGGGTACACCGTCGAGACCCCCGCCGGCACGCAGACGGGTCTCGAGCAATCGGATCTTCCCCAAGCACTCGAGCCAGTCTCAGCGTACGTCACGAACTGGTACTACTGGCAACGGACGGTCGGTGGCGAGGACACCGCCCGTCGAGCGTTCCTTCGGTGGTGTGAACGAGCACCGATAGAGACCGGAGAAAATACTAGAGAAGGGAAAACAGACACCAACGACAGGGAAACAACTGCCAACGACGGAGAGAACGCCACGACCGAGGCACGTACCCTCGTGACAGCCGACGACGGAACCGTCGCGGTCCCGGCGCGCGACGAGGCGCTTCGAGACGGAATCGACAGGGAGTGGGGCGAACTCGTTGTGACGACACGGCTTGTCGACGACGTCGATCGACCCGAGAGCGAACGCGTCTACGACTGTTGGCACGTAGACGACGCCGAGACCGATCTCGCCGAACTCGAGGTCTACGACGACCCGCGTGCGGCACGGGAGCTCGCAACGCACGACGAGGACGGCCGCTATCGGCCGTTGAAAACGGCTCCAACGCTCGTCTCCGGGTGGGCGTTCACCGGCCTTTCGGGAGCCGAACTCGTCGACACGATCGGCTTCTTCTACCCCGCGACGGTCGCTAACTGGCATCGCGAGCAACGCGACATGCTCGACGTCGACCACTGGCTCGAGACGGCAGACCGCCAGAGCGGCATCTACGACGTCGTCGACGAACTGCCACGCGAGGCCGTCGAGTGGATGACCGAAGCCTGCTGTGTCGACTCCCAGTGTCTTCGCCGACGCGAGTGGCACTTCGAGGAAGACGACGAACTCGACGTCGACGGCGGCGACGGGCAGTTCCCGTGTCGAGAGCCGTGCTCGCTCGTAATCGCCGCCGCTCGATCGTGGGCCATCCTCGAGTCCGAGGACGAGCACACGTACGAACTCGAGTTGACGACGAGCGAACTCAACCAGCTCACAGAGATCGTCGACGCCGTTGCCGACGGACGAACGGACGAGATACGCGAAGCGGACGTCAACGACGGCGCGAACCGATTCCGCGCCCGATACCTTCGTGCCAAGCGATTCGACGACGATGGTGGATTCACGGCCCAAAGACGAGCAGACGAAACTGACGCCGACTAACGCGTCGGCTGACCGTCGACACTCTCACCGCTATCTGACCAACAGAACGAGTGCGACACAAAAGCCGACGGCGACGATCCCGACGCCGATCATCGAAAGCGTTCCACCGACCGTCGCTGCCGTTACCGTCGCGATTCCGATGGCGACGAGCCCGAGGGCGACGACGGCGAGAGTCGCCGGATCGAGCCCACTCGTCGTAACGACACGCTCGAGCGGAGACGGCTCCGGTGTCGGGTTGGCCGGTTCGGCGAGTGACTCGTCGACGTCGACTGGCCCCGGTGCGGGTTTGACGACGACGGGCACTGTGACCGTCTCGGAACCGTAGCCCGTGACGACCTCGAGTTGCCCCTCGATTGCGCTCTCGAGATTCTCGGCAGCGACGTGAACGGGAACGACCGTTTCACCCTCGGTCTCGACGTAATAGTTCGACGTCTCCAGCGTGGCGATTCGCTCGAGGTCGCCGTGCAGACGGCAGTGGACGTGTGCGGGTCGTTCGTGGCCATCGAGTAGCAGGTTGAACGAACCACGCGTCTCGAGAGCACTGACGGCTGCCTCGAGCGAATCTGTGGACCCGCGATTGACGTGAACGGTGACCTCCTGGGGCACGATAAATCAGGTCGGTTAGGCCGGGGACTCCTCGCGCATATCCGGTGGAAGCAGGTTCGGAATACCGTCTTCGAGGGGGTATCGTTCACCACACTCTTCGCAGACGAGCGTTCCGTCGATAATCTCCTCGCTGTCGTCTTCGTCGGTTTCGTACTCGGCGTCCTCGAGTTCCAGTTCGTGTTTGTCGAGCGGACAACAGAGGATCTCCAGCAACGACTCCTTCATAGTACGAACGGGGGCCGCATCCAGCAAAAGGTTTCGGGAACGAACTGACGAACCCGAACTCGTCGTCAGTGGGACGTGCTACTGACTGTCGTATGGGTTCTCGACGATGACGGTCTCCTCGCGGCCGGGACCGACACCGATCGCGTAAATCGGCGTGTCGAGTTCATCGCTGATGTACTCGAGGTACGTTTGTGCGTTGTCGGGAACGGCGTCGTAGCCCTCCGCTGCAACCTCGGCCCAGTCCACCTCAGACCAGCCATCGAAGGTTTTGAAGGTCGCCTCACAGCGGCCCCACTGCTCGGTAGTTGGGGGCATCGTGAAGATTTCCTCTCCGTCGAACTCGTAGGAGTGGCCAACTTTCACTTCCTCGAGTCCAGCCAGGACGTCGATGTGGTTGATCGTCAACCCGGTAAAGCCGTTCGCGCGAGCAGCGTGGCGAAGCATCGGCATGTCGAGCCAGCCGACGCGCCGTGGACGACCGGTGACGGTCCCGTACTCGCCGCCCTCGTCGCGGATGTAGGTCGCGAGTTCTTCTTCGGCTTCCCCAGCACCGTCGTCCGCGTCGTACGCTGGCGTCTGATCCGCGACGCCGCCGAGTTCGGTTGGAAGCGGACCGGTGCCGACTCGGGAGAGGTACGCCTTGACGATGCCGACGACCTCACCGTCGCCGACGACGGTCGGTCCGAGTCCGGTGCCGACGGTCGCCCCGCCCGCTGTCGGGTTCGAGGACGTCACGTAGGGATAGACGCCGTGGTCGATGTCGAGTGACGTTCCCTGTGCACCCTCGAGCATGACGTTGTCGCCGTCGTCGATTCGTGCTTGCAAGAAGCTTCCGCAATCGACGGTCATGTCTTCGTTTTCGAGGCGCTCGCCGTACTCGCGGTAGGTCTCGTAGAGTGCGTCGATGTCGAACTCCTCGCCGGTCTCCTTGTCGAAGACCTCTTCTGCGAGGGCTTTCTTCTGTGGCACGACGTACTCGAGTCGCTCGCGGAGCACGTCGGGGTCGAGCAGGTCGCCGATTCGAACGCCGCGACGTCCCGCTTTGTCCTCGTAGGTCGGCCCGATACCGCGTTTGGTCGTGCCGGCGGCGAGGTCTTCTTTCTCCGCTTCTTCGATTCCATCGAGCGCGCGGTGATAGGGGAGAATAACGTGCGCGCGCTCGGCGACGCGCACGTCGGGTTCGAGCCCGCGCTCGCGGAGCGTGTCGATCTCGTCGAACAGCGTTTCGGGGTTGACGACACAGCCGTTGCCGAGGACGCCGACTTTCCCTCTGACGGCGCCCGAGGGAACGAGCGATAGCTTGTACTTCTCACCGTCGTGAACGACGGTATGCCCGGCGTTGTCTCCGCCCTGATACCGGGCGACGACATCGGCAGCGTCGCCATACAGGTCGACGACGCCACCCTTGCCTTCGTCGCCGAGTTGGGACCCGACGATTGTGACGGTCATAACAGCGGCGGATTCTTGCCGATCCGATAAACAGATTACGGTCTGGATGAGCCGTTCCACCTAATATATACACACACGTGGGTATAATTGACCAATCCGAACTTGGTCCTTCGTGAGGGGATATAAAAACAACTCCGCGAGAGGAACAGAACTTTGCCACTCGAGCGCCGATTGCCTGGCAATCGACAATCGACAATCGACAATCGACAATCGACACGATCACTGTTGGATATCTCTCTGTAGACGCTCTCACTCGCGGCCGCTGCCGAGAGGGTGAATATACGCGCATTCGACCGTCTCGAGAACGGAACGGTTAACTACTGCCAGAAACGAACATCAGGTTGAGAGTGGGGAAGTCAATCTCCGAGAGTAACTTTTAAAAGGAACAACGACAAGTTAACAAATGCCATGATAGACCGACTTGAGAAGGAAGTGGATATGTTGGAACGACATCTGCAGGTCCTGAAGATGGTTATCGAGAACGAACCGATCGGGATCGTCAAGATGTCGAACGAGACCGGGTACCCCCACCACAAGGTCCGCTACTCGCTGCGCGTCCTCGAGGAAGAAAACCTCATCGAGCCCTCCAGCCAGGGTGCGATCAAGACGGAGCGAACGGCCGAGTTCGTCGACGAACTCGACGGGAAACTCGACGACATCATCGACAAACTCGACGGCATGAAGATCGAAGACGTCGCCGAGATCGAAGGCTAATCTCTCTCCCGACCACCTGACTCGAACACCCGTTTCACTCGAGTCGCCCTGAGGGGGGAGCAACGGGAAAACCGTCCCCGAGCAGTCGAATCGCAGTTTTTACTCCTGTCGAAGATGGTTATCGCTGGCCACGACTCGTGATTCAGTACGAACACGTCACTCGAAAAAAGCGACCGAGACCGGACTACAACTCGGGGACGTTCATATGGAAGCCTTCCGAGCGAGCCTCGACGAGACAGAGGTGATACCCCTGTTTTCGCGAGAGTGAGACGTAACTCAGCTTCGAACCGCGGCTGAGGAACCCTCCTCCGGTCGCTCGTTCGGTGACCTCGAGTGCGCCCGGTTCGAAGTAACTCGAGGTGATGACCATCGCCGCCGCGAGCGTCTGATAGTTCGCCTTGACTGCCGAGGCGGCTTCTTCCATCTCCTCGAGCATTCCCTGCGTTGCGGGCTGGCGCGAGTCGTTGAGGTTCGCGACGACGAGTGGATTGCCCATCTTGTCGAACGCGACGACGTCGAACGTAACCTCGTCGGGAACGTGTTCAGTCTCGTCGTCGGCGAGCGAGATCGACGCACCCAGCTCCGCGCGATCGATTCGCGGAATTGCGTCGTAGAGATCGGCGAGCGCGTCAGCCTTTCCGGTGTCTCGAACCTCGTAGAGCACCGTTTCGGTCAACCACGTGACAAACTGGTGTTCCATCGTCCCGGTCAGAAAGTCCTCGAATGGCTCTCCATCGACTGCGACATCGGCGGCATCGAACCCCGTATGATGCTCGAGACGCAGATTCGAAGCGACCTCGCTCCGATCGGCGTTCGCGTCGTGAGCCGTATCGAGCGTCGGTTGACTCTTCGAGGCGTATCGAACGAAGAGGTTCGTGTCGGAAAGCGCTCGCTGGCGCGACAGTTCGGTTCGTGTTGGCGTCGAATCCGTCTCTGCGGGGCTCGGAGCCTGCGTCTCGCGCGCCTGCTGTAGGGACTGCTCGAGATCGTCGATTCGGGCCTGCAAGCGCTCGACCGTCGAGGAAAGCTCCTCGTTTTCGGATTTGAGTCTGTCCCGGTCAGCTTCTAACTCCTCGTACTTCCTGACGAGTGCGTCGCGTTGGTCCTCGAGGGACTCGACCTGTTCGGTGAGATCTGCGACACGACCGTCTTGCTCCTGACTCGAGGGAGTGGGCTCCCGTCGACCGGGCGCTGACTCGCTTGGAGTCGTACGTTGTCGTTGTGTTTCTCTCTGCGTCGTCGATTGTGCGGTCGTCGCGTCCGTCGACGACTGGGACGCGGCCGACCTCGAATCAGGGTCGGTGTGCGTCGCAGCCTCGGCAGTTGTCGTCGGTTTCTGCGTGTTCTCGGGGTCGATCGACGGAATATTCCGCGTTTCCCGCCACTGTTCTTCTTCATCGAAGCGCTCGTCGTTTTCTGCTGTCTCAGTTTCTTCAGTCGTGGCGTCGACGTCGTCTTCCGTCCAGGAAATATCGTTCTGCTCTAACTGTTCTGCGGCAGCTTCGACCTCGGCGAGGTCTGGTCCTGGATCGGACGTATCAGCGTTTCCATCAGCACTCGACTCGTCCTCTGGTTCGTCGGCCGTCTCGGTCGACACAGCAGATTGGGTCTCCGTCGTCTTCGGCGTCGACTCTCGGGGCTGTCGATCAGCAGACGGCGAGGGGTCGATTCCGTCCCCAGGAGTCTCAGTTGAGTGCTCGGCCGGTACTCCGGTGTCCGGTTCGGTCGGTGATTGTTCGTTCGATTCGGTTACCGACTGGTCTTCCGGATCCGAGTACGTGTGCGTCTCGACGCTCGAGGAAGTGATGCCACTGGGAGCCGACTCGAGATCGATCTCCTCGGTTTCAGTCGGCGTCGAGGCGTCGGCGTGATCCGCCGCGTTGGACGCATCGGCAGGCGTCTCATCGCCCAGCGTTTCCTCGAGTGCGATATCTTCGATCGACCGCCCCCTCGGCGTTCGATCGTCTGGCTCCGCCGTCGATTCCGCGATGTCGATCGACTCGATTGGGGACGACGAAGGGGTGGTCGATGCGTCGTCCGCCGAGTCATC
The DNA here is from genome assembly GCF_900108095.1 of Natronorubrum sediminis. Classification (NCBI taxonomy): domain Archaea; kingdom Methanobacteriati; phylum Methanobacteriota; class Halobacteria; order Halobacteriales; family Natrialbaceae; genus Natronorubrum; species Natronorubrum sediminis. The sequence goes on along the minus strand of NZ_FNWL01000001.1, from coordinate 425,675 downwards.
CTGCACGTCTGGCGTCTCCGGAGCGGGAGGTTCCGAGTCGCTCGTGTGTTCGTGGCTCGAGGAAGCAGTCGGCTCGGTCTTAGGGGCAGAAGTCGTCTCGGTCTCGGGGACAGGTTCGGAACTTGCCTGTGTCTTTGTACTGGCGTCATCAGGTGTCCGTCCGGGAACGTCAGCGACGTCGATTTCGACGTCTCGGACCTCGTAAATCCCGACCTCGTCGTCGGCCCGTTCGAACGCTTCTTCGCCGGTGAGCAACCGTTCGGCGTTGCCGATGTAGGCGGCTGCCATCCGGCGACCGCCGTAGTAGACGGCGTAGTAGTCGCCACTCAGAACGTTTTCGCTGAGTTCGACGTAGCCGGTGAACGAATTACGCTGTAACGTTTCGTCGACCTCTCGAAGCGGAGTTTTGTTGGTATAGTACCTCGCTCGTGTCTCTCCGCCCGTCTCTTCCATCGTACAGAGCAACGGCAACGCGGGGTGTGGTGCGTCGTAGATCGTCCCTGAGGCGGCTTCGAACGACTCGAGTTCTCCGTCGATGACGCCGACGATGCGACCGTTGAGCATGAACAGCCACGTTCCGGCGCTGACGACGGCGCCCGAGAAATCACTCGAGGCGAGATCGGAGAGGCCGTCGTATCCGCCGCTGAACGGGCGAGAATCCCATTGTTCGGCGCGCTCTTTCGTGCGCGGTTCCATAGTTCAACAAACAAGAAGTACACTAAATACGTTTCGCCTGTCTCGTTGCTATATTTTCGACTCGGCGTCGTCGGCTAATTCCTTCATTCGTTTGCCAATTCGACCGGCACTCGAGAACTCGTCTTCGCTCATTCCCTTCGCGAGGGCGTTGCCGAGTACGAATACGGCGTGTTTGTGCTCACTTTTGGATTTGTGGACGTGTGAGGGGTCGACGTCGAGTTGATGGTACGGGTCGAACAGTTCTTCGTCGACGTCCTCCCGCTGGGAGAAATACTCCATAATCACGACGAGTTCTTCGTGGAGCTCGAGGAGTTCGTCTTTATGCATGGTGTGGCGTACGAACGGTTTCGGCATAAACGTTGTGTGCAACACCGATACAAGCCACTACGGAAGCTTAATCCACCCGACAGCGGTGGTTGTTCGACGAGATCGGGTCGATGTGGACGGCGTCTCGAGAACAGTCCGTACGCGAGTTACTCTGTTGTGGTCGTCTCTGTCTTCGTCCGCTGGTTAGCGGGGAACCACGCGAGTTCGTGGTCGGCGGTGACGCGAACGGCGACGCGTTCGTCTAAGACGATTCGATCCGAGTGGTTGTGCATGCACTCGATCGTCTCACCGGAGTCGAGTTCGACGCGGTAGAGCACTGTCGGCCCGAGATACCGTCGATAGACGACGTGACCGTTGGCTTCCGACCCGGACGCCGGAAATGCCGTGACGTCGTCGGGTCGAACGAGTAAGTCGATACTGGTGCTGTCGTATTGCTCTGCGAGTCCGTTAACGTCGTCGCGGAGGACTCGACCGAGTGCCGTGTCGACGCTATCACCGTGAACGTCACCCGAGAGGAAACTCGCGTGTCCGAGAAAGCCCGCTACAAAGCGGGATTCGGGTTGCTGGAACACCTGCTGGGGCGTATCTATCTGTTCGACATCGCCGTCGTTCATCACGGCGACGCGGTCGGAAATCGACAGCGCCTCTTCTTGATCGTGCGTGACCGAAACCGCAGTGACACCGGCTTCTTTGATGATCCGACGAACCTCCTCTCGCATTTCGACGCGCAAGTCGACGTCGAGATTCGAGAAGGGTTCATCGAGTAGCAACATCGCCGGTTCCGGGGCGAGCGACCGGGCGAGCGCGATTCGCTGTTGTTGGCCGCCCGAGAGCTCGTCCGGATAACTCTCACCCTGTGACTCGAGGCCAACGAGGTCGAGGAGTTCTTCGACTCGAGCGTCGCGTTCGTCTTCCGGCCACTCCTGTAGGCCGAATGCGACGTTTTCACGGGCGCTCAGGTGGGGGAACAAGGCGAACTCTTGAAACACGACCCCGACGCCGCGTTCTTCCGGTGGGACGAATCTGCCGTTGCCAGCAACGTCGTCGTTGCGAAGCTGGATCGTCCCGGTATCGGGTCGCTCGAGGCCAGCAATAAGACGGAGTGTCGTCGTTTTTCCACAGCCAGATGGGCCGAGCAACGTGAGAATTTCACCGTCGCGAACTGACAACGAGAGGTCCGGAATGACCGCTTCACTGCCGTAGTGTTTCGCGACGCTATCGAGCTGGAGAACCACATCATGGGCGTGTGACTCCGGAACTTGTTCCTCGGCCGCCGTCGTGAGTAGTTGTCCGTTCGCCATTGATCGCCTCCGCCGTCTCTCGGCGTCTATTCTATTTAGGCTCCCCTAAAACACTTATACCTGCCGGTCGCTTCCAGCGTTGTAGAGGAAAGACGTCTAGCAAACCGAACAGATACTCGAGGGCTATCTCGGTGAACCCAGATTAGAGTTCGACGCCACTCGGAATCAGGCTGTGTTGACGCATGAGATTCCCGTCGACGTCGTAGACCAGAAAGGTCTGTTTGTCGTAGGTAACGAACTGCTCACCCTCGAGGAGGAGTTCAACTTCGTACCGACCGTCGTCTTCCGTCTCGCTCTCACCGTAACTCCGGGCCGCCTGGATAAACGTCAGCACGTTCTCGGCGGTTTCGTTGAGCTCGAGGACGAACTCGCCAGTGACACGATTTGCAACGCTGATTACGCCTGTCGTGTCGGTGTCCAGTGGCGCCTGAAGCCGAAGGGAGACGTCGGTTTCACCGGCATCGAGGAGTTCGCCGTCGGGCCCTGTAAGGCGCTCGCGGAGCATCGTCGTCGAGCCAGTGACGTCGATCGATACTTCAGGTTTCCGTGGCTCGCCGTTGGTCTCGGCCCACTCGATATTGCTGACAGTTACTGTGAAGTGCTCGCGCCTCATTCCGTACTCACTGATTCGGACTCACACCGTATCAACGTAACGCACACCAATCGGATATCCGTACACTAACGAGATTCGTTTCGTGACGATTCTATTCGCACGGTACCCGCAGGTGACAGGAACCGAGCTTTGCGGCGATAGTATGATGACATACACCTGATGTGTACGGTGGCGCTGAGGGAAACTGACGACTTCCTTACCGAGGAGTGCGAACGCTTTTTGCGCGTTCCACGACGAATGATCGACGATGGCCGACCAGCAGGACCCACCGACGACGGACGACCTCGCGCGTCGTGCCGACGTCCGGGATACGTACGACGAGATTGCGACTCACTTCGCGTCGACCAGAGAGTACGCCTGGCCGGAGGTCGAATCGTTCGTCGACGCGCACGCGGCGTCGAACTCACGCTCCGGTACTCGAGTCGGTCTCGACCTCGGCTGTGGCAACTGCCGGCACGCCGAGTTGCTCGTCGATACTTGCGAGACCGTCGTCGGCCTCGACGCTAGTGCTGGCCTCCTCGAGACTGGCCGCGAGCGTGCACACGAACGTGGATTCGAGGTCGCACTCTGTCAGGGAGATGCTGCGACGCTCCCCCTAGCTACTAACACCGTCGACATCGCCGTTTACGTCGCGACGCTTCACCACCTTCCAACCCAACGGGCCCGGCAGGCGAGTCTCGACGAATTGGCGCGCGTCCTCGACCCCGACGGGAGAGCACTGATCAGCGCGTGGTCGACCGCTCACGATAAATTCGACGAAACCGACGGCTTCGATACGACCATCGAGTGGACGCTTCCCGGCGGGGAAACCGTCGACCGATTCTATCACATCTACGCTCCCGACGAGTTCGACGCTGACCTCGAGGCGAGCGACCTCGACGTCCTCGAGTGGGAACTCTCGAGTGGGAACTGTTATGCGACGGTCGCAGGTTCTGAATCAGATCTCGACGAATGAGGTTTTGAGACGGCCGAGTTTGGAGGGTATGGTGGGAAAAACGCCGGACTCGAGGCGAGTAGTCGAAAACGGAAGCGCCTTAAACACCGAACCAGAATAGCAGACTGCGCGCGGATGGTCTAGTGGTAGGACCTGAGCCTTCCAAGCTCATGGCCCGGGTTCAAATCCCGGTCCGCGCACTTCTGCTACGAGCAACACCGCGAGCAGCAGAATTCGCTCGAGGGGTTTGAAGTAGAGAAGTCGCAGTGCACGAGCGAAGCGAGTGCAACCGTCTTCGCGTCGTTCAAATCCCGGTCCGCGCATATTTTCACGCGAGCCAAATTCGCGAGCGTAAAATATTGTTCGAGCCACTCTCACCGAAGGCTCTCGCTCAGGGAGTCATCACGACCTTGATACAGTCGTCGTCCTTGTCGTTGAACGTCTCGTACATATCGGGGCCGTCCTCGAGCGACGTTTGATGCGTAATGACGAACGAGGGATCGATCTCGCCGTCTTCGATTTTCTCGAGGAGGGGATCGAGGTAGTGTTGGACGTGGGTTTGTCCGGATTTCACCGTCAGGGCCTTGTTCATCAGCGGACCGAAAGGGATGTTGTCCGATTCCCTGATGTAGACGCCGGGGACCGAGAGCGTCCCGCCCTTTCGACAACACTTGATTGCTTCGCGGAGAACGTACGGACGGTCGTCCTGAAGGTGCATTTCCTGCTTGACCTGGTCAGTTACTCCCTCGAGGCCGGTGCCGTGGGCTTCCGTGCCGACGGCGTCGATACACCGGTCCGGACCCCGGCCGCCGGTGAGGCTCTGCAGTCGGTCGTAGACGTCCTCGTGTTCGAAATTAATGGTCACGGCATCGCCGTGATCGTTCGCCATGTCCAAGCGCTCCTGAACGCGGTCGATCGCCACGACCTGATTCGCACCGAACATCCAGGCGCTCTGGATGGCGAACTGACCCACTGGACCACACCCCCAGACGGCGACGGTGTCGCCGTCCTCGATGTCGGCGTTCTCGGCGGCCATGTACCCCGTTGGGAAGATGTCGGAAAGGAAGAGAACCTGCTCGTCCGGCAGATCCGAGTCGATCGTAATTGGACCGACGTCGGCGTAGGGAACCCGAAGGTACTCTGCCTGCCCCCCGGCGTATCCTCCTAAGAGATGTGAGAACCCGAGGAGGCCGGCCGGCGAGTGACCCATCACTTTGCTCGCCAGTTCGGCGTTCGGGTTCGAGTTGTCACAGAGCGAGAACATGTCGTTTCCACAGAACCAACACGAGCCACAGCTAATCGTGAACGGGACGACGACGCGGTCGCCGACCTCGAGCGTTTCGACGTCGCGGCCGACTTCGACTACCTCACCCATTGGCTCGTGCCCGAGCACGTCGCCCTCGCGCATACCGGGCATGTACCCGTTGTAGAGGAGGAGGTCGGAACCGCAGATCGCAGTCGCCGTCACCTCGATAATCGCGTCCGTCGGATTCGCGAGTTCGGGTTTTGGAACCTCCTCGACGCGGACGTCCTGTTCGCCGTGCCAGGTGAGTGCTTTCATCTGCGGGATCCACCTCGTCGACCACTGCTCGAGTCTGACGCGACGGTCGTTTTATTGTCGGTCATCGAAGAATCCTCGATAGCAATCGACAGGCATGACTCGAGTAAAACCCGGGCTTACGATTGCAACGACCGTGAAATTCGGGGTACCGACGTATACCGAGACCCACCAGCGGGAACTTGCGCGTCCTCGTACGAGGCCTACCAGGATCGTCGGACGAAACGCTGGTATGAGCAATCCAACACCGAACCCAGTGGCGGCGGAATCGGTTTTGAGTAAAATCGAGAAAACGCGAGTCGAGTTACTCCTCGAGTGGCCGTTCGTCCGACCGGCCGTAGAGATCGACGGTGGCGGCAAAGACGAGTCCGAGGACCGTTCCGAACACGAGGTGGCCGACGAGACTCTCGACGGCGTCCGTCGGGAAGTCGCCGATCTCGCCGCCCACGCCTGCTGTTTCGACCCAGACGGGAAGGACGAGCAACGGGAGGATCGCCCAGACGGCGAGTCCGAAGACGAATCCAGCGCCGACGAGCCTGAACATGACTCCGGTTCGAGAGAGACTCTCGGTCTCGACGTCCGTCAGTAATACACCGAGGACGGCCTCTCGAGTGATGATGACGCCGAAGATGAGACCGAGCACGATTCCGTGGACGATGTGCATTCCCCACCCGACGATCCCGACGGGCTCGAGTCCGTAGACGGCGGGGATCGCCACTTCGACGATAGCGGGATCGAGCAACCACATGAGCAGGCCGAACGCGACGGCACCGAGTGCGCCGCCGACTGTGCCGCCGACCAACCAGCCGGTTGCGCCACTGATACCGAACGCTGCCGCGTTATCGGACTCGGTACTCATACCCGCGCCTACCACGAGCCCTGCCAAAAGTGTTCGACCGGCAACCACAACCACAGTCACAGGCACAAACAACGATGGTCGCAGCGACAACCACAGTCACTCGACCGGCCCACCAGAAGCTTAGTAGCTACGGTGGGAACCCGTTACTGTGGAGTTCGAACTACTCGGCTGGCCAGCCGACGGTCCGACCCTCCGACTCGATTACGAGCGCTTTAGCTACGCCGGCAAGTTCGTCATGTCGAACACGGGGAAGGCCGTGGCCAGAATCGACGCCGAGGGAGACGACCCGGATTCCGACCAGCAAGCCGACGACATCGTCGCTGCCGTCGCGTTCAACGAAGACCGAACCGACTCGAGTACCCTCTGGCTTCGGTACGTCACCGTCGAACGAGCCCACCGAGGTGAGGGTATCGGCCCAGCGCTCTGCTCGTTCGTGCGCGAGCGCGCCCTCGAGCGCGGCTACGAACGGCTTCGGATCGCCGTCAACAACCCCTTCGCCTACGAAGCCCTCTACCGGAGTGGCTTCGCGTTCACCGGTGAGACGACCGGCATCGCCGAACTCGTCCTCGAGTATCCCTCGCCCAACCCGGCCAAAGACACCGACGACATCGATGACAGGGATGAGCGCTATCAGTCCGGCCTCGAGGAATTTCGCGACCGAGAGCTCTCAGCGGACGAACACGCGTTCCTCGACGACCGACGACACGACGGTGCACCCGGCCTCGAGACCGACGCCAGCCCCCGGGGTCACGATACCAGTCGCGACACTCCCCGCGGCCACGATACCAGTCGCGGCGGCCGCCGGTAACAATCGATTCCGTGGCGCGCGGTGGCGTGGCGAGCACTCGCGAGACGCGCCACGACTCGCGAGGGGCGAGCGAGCGTCCGGTGGACGCGAGCGAGTCGGCTGGGGAGGGTGAGGAAATCCCCGTGTCTAGTAATCGGGGAACGAACGAACTCGTTATCCAGGAATGACGTACGGACCCATCCAATATTAAGAAATAGCTGACAGACGTACTCATCACTACTGTATTCAAAAACCTGACCGCATCGAGAGTCGCAACTCGAGCACCCACCAGACGACCAACTCGCTCATCCAAACGAGCCGAGCGAGGACTGGAGGTTCTGCCGCGTCGTCCCGGGATCTACCTCGTAGCCGACGAGGTCGCGCATGTCCACCGCGTATTCGGTTCCGTTGTGCTCGAGGACGAGCAACCGCCCCTTCACACCGCGAACGGTCCCAGAGAGCAGCGTCTCGCGTACGGGCTGGGTCTCGAGTCCGAGCCCGTAGTCGAACTCGAAGCGCTCGAGGACGTCGAACGCCGCGAGCACGTCCTCCCACGCTCCGTCCTCCACAGGAGCCGCGAGGGACGCGACTTTTGCGGGCGTCCGAACGCGATCGACCAACCACTCCGCGATTTCGGCCTCGAGTTCGCGAGCGATCCGGCCGTTCGAGACGGTGTGGACGTGCGCCCCACGGTCTGCACCCTGCTCCCGAAGCCGGGTCTCGAGTCGGCGGCTCTTGGTGACGCCGACTTTGAATGTGTCGGGGGCGAACGCGGCGATGTAGACGGCGTGTTCCTCGTAGCAGTCCATCTCGTCCTTCAGGCACGTCCCGGTACACCGGGCACAGACCCACGTGCTGGTGTGGTACTGACAGTACGGCGTTCCAGAACGGTCGCAGGCGACGTGTCCGCCCTCATCGATGGTACCGGCGCAGTGACGCGTGCCGAGGGAATACGAGAGCGTTTCACCCGGCTCGAGGGGCCGTCGCTCGACGCTCCCGCCGTCACCGAACACCACTGCAGAGCCGCGTCCGCGGGGCTCGTAGCCGACCAGTTGCACGATGCTGGCTTCGCAGCGACGGCAGAAATACCGTTCGCCTCCCGACCTGTCCGTCGGCTCTTCGCTGTTCGGTGGCTCCTCGCTATTCGTCGACACCTCGAGTCTCGCGTCGGTACTCCCGCCGTGGCGACCGATGATCGCCGTCAACGTTGCGACTCCAGGAACGCCCGACTGCGGGCGACCGGATTGGGTCGAACGAGCGAGTAGCGGAGGCAGAGTGAGTAGGGACAGGACGTGTGAGTGGGGGAAGACGAGCGAGCAGAGACGGAATCAAGCGGATACCCGAGAGACGTGAGTACCGAGTGACGGGCAAAAAAGTCGAGCGAAACCGCGGGAAATCGGCGAGCGGACGAACGCGCGAGGGCTCGAGTGCGATTAGCTGTTGAACGGCTCCTCGTCGCGATGGTTGTCCGGGTTCTGATGCTCGAGGGCGTCGTCCTCTCGGTCGTCGGATTTGTGTTCGATGTCCTGTCGACGCTGTTCTTCTTGCTGGCGTTCGCGAGCCTCCATTTCCTCTTCCGTGAGTTCTTCTTCGTCCTCGTCGTCGGTGTCTTCGTGAGTTAATTCGACGTCGCGTCCGTGCTCGTCTTTGCCGGTCTCGCCAGTATTGTCAGACATAGTTCCTCGTCCTGAGATATGGCGAACGGACAAAAAGGCGTTGGGGTTGCAATCGCGGTCGCGCGTCGAGGAGTGGCCACCAGATGACCGGTGACGCCGATCCCCACCAGATGATCGGTGCCGGTGATCCAAATCCCCGTCCGTGGCTACGTCAGGAGGTCACCAGTCGTCGCCAGAGGCGAGGTCGACGTCGCTGTCGCCTTTCTCGGAGGGGCAGATGTCAGCCAGCACGCAGTCGCTACAGTCGGGGTTTCGGGCCGTACAGGTCGCTCGTCCGTGATCGATACAGAGGTGAGTAAACTGCTGCCAGTAGCCTTCGGGGACGAGTTCCATCAGTTCCTGTTCGATTGCCTCGGGCCGTTCTTCTTCGGTCAACCCGAGTCGCCTCGAGAGTCGCTGCACGTGCGTATCGACGACGATTCCTTCGACCACGTCGTGGCCGTGTTGTAAGACGACGTTCGCCGTCTTCCGACCGACGCCAGAGAGTTCCGTCAGTTCCTCCATCGTATCCGGTACCTCGCCGTCGTGTTCCTCGAGAATCGTCCGACAGGAGTCACGAACGTATCCTGCCTTGGAGTTGTAGTACGTAATCGAGCTCAGGTCTTCGGCGAGTTCGTCCTGGGGCGCATTTGCGTACTCTTCCGCGCCGTCGTACTTCTCGAAGAGGTGTTCGGTCTCCGTGTTCACGCGCTCGTCCGTACACTGTGCGGAGAGGATCACCGCGATCAACAACTCGAGGCGATTCGAGTACCGAAGCGAGATCGTCGAGTCCGGATACGCTTCCTCGAGACGGTCGACGATCTCGGTGGCCTGTTCCTCGCGACTCTCGAGAGGGGTTCCCATGCTGTCGCTCTTTCGAGAGCGACCATTTGAGGGGTTCGGATTCGGACCGGTGCGACCACCGTTGGACGCGATACCAGTCCACGCCACCGGCTCGTAACTCACTCGAGGTCTCATCACGTCCCGCTCTCGGTCGGCTGTGTGCCCCACAGAATTACTCCGAAGAGATCGAGATCGATCAATCGGATGCCGTGAACTTTAAGCGGCCGTCCTCCACCTATCAGGGTATGAAAGCTACGGCCATGGCCCACCCAATTCAGGGGCTGGTAAAGTATCACGGGATGCGCGACGACGTCAAGCGACTTCCCTACCACGACAGTATCAGCCTCTGTACGGCACCGAGTCACACGCGCACGACCGTCGAGTTCTCGATGGACTACGACGAGGACACCTTCGTCGTCGACGGCGAGGAACTCGACGGGCGAGCCTACGAGCGCGTCGAGGCCGTCGTCGAGAAGGCGCGCTCGAAATCCGACGCCGCCCACACCGTCTACCCGGTTCGACTCGAGAGCGAGAATAGCTTCCCGTCGAACGTCGGGCTCGGCTCCTCTTCTTCCGGCTTCGCCGCAGCCGCGATGGCGCTCGCCGAAGCGGCGGAACTCGACGCATCACGACAAGAAATCTCGACGATCGCCCGCGTCGGATCGGCCTCCGCTTCCCGCGCCGTCACCGGTGCGTTCTCCCAGCTTCACACGGGACTCAACGACGAAGACTGTCGATCCCGTCGTATTCCGTCCGATCTCCACGAGGACCTCAAGATCGTCGTCGGGCTCGTTCCGTACCACAAGGAGACCGAGGATGCCCACGACGAGGCCGCAGACAGCCACATGTTCCAGGCACGCAACGCCCACATCCACGGCCAGCTCGCCGAAATGCGCGATGGCCTGCGAAACAACGAGTTCGACACCGTCTTCGAACTCGCCGAACACGACTCGCTCTCGCTGGCCGCGACGACGATGACCGGTCCATCCGGCTGGGTCTACTGGCAACCAGCTACACTCTCGATTCTAAACACCGTCCGAGAGCTTCGCGAGGAGGAGGATATTCCCGTCTACTTCTCGACCGACACGGGTGCCAGCGTCTACGTCAACACCACCGAGGAGTACGTCGACCAGGTCGAGGAAGCCGTCGCCGACTGTGGCGTCTCCACGACCGTCTGGGACGTCGGCGGCCCGGCAAAGCTCCTCGGCGAAGAGAAGCACCTCTTCTAACCACCGTTAAGCGGAACCGACGTCTTACGGTAATCGCGGTCGACGGCGACGAGGAGAGGGTCGTCCACCGGGAACACTACGAGCCGTAAGCCGAACCCGCCACGCTCGAGTGATGTGACGAGTCGGAGGCGATCGCCTCCACCCGCATCTTTTTGCGATACGTTATCAGTGAACGTGTATGGTCGCAGAGACGTTCACCGCCGCTGCCGCACAGGTCGAACCCGTCTATCATGACAAGGAGGGAACGCTCGAGAAGACGTGCCAGTGGATCGAACGGGCTGGAGCGCAAGACGTCGACGTGCTGGTCTTCCCGGAGACGTATTTCCCGGGCTATCCCTACTGGCGTGGCTGTTCGATCAGCCGCTGGAGCGAACTCGTGGTCGAATTACAGAAGAACAGCCTCTCGGTCGGAGATGACGCACTCGAGATCATTGGCGAGACGATCGACGAAGCGAACCTCCACGTCGTTCTCGGGACGAACGAACTCTCAGAGCGGCCGGGAAGCGAGACGTTGTACAATTCGCTGTTTTACTTCGACCGATCGGGCGAGTTAGTTCGTCGCCACCGAAAACTCATGCCCACACATGGCGAGCGAGCGATTTGGGGGCGAGGCGATCCCTCGACGCTCGATACGCACGACACCGATATCGGACGGATGGGTGGGCTCATCTGCTACGAGAATCACATGACACTCCCGAAGGGTGCCCTCGCCGCGATGGGCGAGGAGATTCACCCCGCCGTCTGGCCTGGCTTCTGGGAACAACACGGCCATCCCGGAAACAAGACGAAAGCAACGGACCGGGACGCGATCGAGACGTGCGATCAGTACCCCGCGATGCGTCAGTACGCCTTCGAAACCCAGTCGTTCGTCATCTCGAGTTCGGCGTACGTCAGCGACGACATGCTCGACTCCGTCTCCGAGGAAGTCGGCCTCAACATCGCCGCCGGCGGGAGCATGCTCGTCAACCCCGCCGGAATCGTCAAAGCCGGACCCGTTCTGAACGAGGAAGCGCTGCTCACCGCCGAGTTCGACCGAGACGAACGCCGTGCGACGAAGGCCTACTTCGACGCGGTGGGTCACTACACTCGCTGGGACGCCGTGAACCTGAACGTCCGGAATACCGAGCTCGAGCCACTCGAGTCCGACGATGCTCACACCGATCACGCCGGCCCCGTGGCCCCGAGTCCGGCGGCGATCGAAGAAATCGCGACGGAACACGAGCTATCGATCGAGACGGTGGAGTCTGTCGTCGACTCGCTTCACTCGCGCTAAGGCGGAAACACGGAAAGACAGACACACTGCCAGCATCGTCGTTCAGGTCCAGCGATCGAGTCCGGTCTGGCTGACGCTCTCTTCGATCCGTTCGAAACCGCGATCGACTTCGTCGGCGTGTACTTCCCACTCCTCGCAGACGTAGTCACGGGCCGCCTCGAGGTCCGGATCCAGCGACCGGTCGAACTCGTAGTCGTCGGTCACGTTCGGATCACGGAACAACTGCCTGACGCGGTCGCCGTACTCGACGTGAGCGTCTCGCGCCTCGAGGACGCTCCAGAGATCGCCGTGTTCGGTGATGGCCGAGATCGCCGTTTTGGGCCCGATTCCCGTGACGCCTTCGTTGAAGTCCGTCCCGATGAGGATGGCCGCGTCGATCAGTTGTTCGAGCGTGAGGTCGTGATGTGCGAGCGTCGCCTCGAGATCCATCAGTTCGGGATCGCCCTTGCTCGTGAGCTGGCGAAGCGTCAGCGGCGAGCCAAAGAGCAAGGCGTCGTAGTCCTCCGAGCCGACGTAGTCGGCGTCGCCGCGTCGAACCATGTGCGCGGCCTGTGCCTCGCCCTCCGCGGGGGCTTCGACGATCGGCACGTCGAGCAGTTCCAGTAGCTTCCGGCTGGTCTCCTGGATCGTCGGCGTCAGTCGCTGGGTTCGGGACTCGAGTTGGGCGATGGCCACCTGATCGCCTTCCTCGCGAGCGGTCTCGAGTTGTTCCTCGTAGGTTTCGCGCTGCTCACGGCGGGACTCGATTTCGTCTTCTTTGAGTTCCGAGGGGCCGCCGTCGAAGACCATTACGGGCGTGATGTCGTGCTCGAAGAACTTCGGCAGGCCCTGGACGATCCCGACGAGATTCGCGACTTCGGTGTCGTCTGCGGTCGTGTACGTTTCGCTCGAGGTCCACTTGACCGTCGTCGTCAGGTACCGATAGAGCCAGTTGTGGGCGTCGACGGCGACGACCCCCTCGATATCGTCGAACGGCACCTCCTCGATCACGGCGATGTCACGGAGTGCAGCGTTTCCCATTGGTCTTTCCTTAGGAGGAGTGGGATTTGTATCATTGCCTTCTCGTCAGCCCGATTGGAGGTCCACTCGAGGTGCGCGGTCGATAGTCGGTGAAATCTGACAAGTAGAGCCGCGAACCGTCAGGGGGCCACACTGTCGCCCGATCGAAGACATGACAATCCTTTTCCGCGGCGATAGAGAATCCGAGGGTATGTCCGACGAGGATCAACCAAACGACGCCAGCGACGACGGAGAGGAGAAGTCCTTCCGAGAGCGAGTCGAAGAGATTCGCGAAAAGCGCGCTGAAGAGGGCGAAGGCGAGGGCGAACCGCCGGAGAGTCCATTCGGCGGCGGCGGTGGCGGCCCAGGCGGCCCAGGCGGAATGGGCGGTGGCGGCAACCCGTTCGCCCAGATGATGGGCGGTATGATGGGCGGCGGTGGCGGCCCACCAGGCATGGGCGGCGGTCCGGGCGGCCCAGGCGGCCGCAGCGAGGAAGCCGGCAACGAAGAACTCGTCCAAGAGGTCCGTCAGCTTCGCGACGAAATGCGCGACCAGACCCGCGCACTCAAGCGGATCGCCGACGCGCTCGAGGACAACTAACCACTCCCGGTCGGTGCGGATTTTCGTGTACTACCCCATCGCGTAGTGACTGGTGTCGTCCTCGAGACCCTCGGAAAACGCTACACAGCAGGACGCCAGATTCGAGCCTACGAGTCGGAGTCGCGATTGCGAATACTCGAGAGCGATGGGAGTCGACCGTCGGCCCACTCGTAAACCGACCAGCGGCCGACGAGCAGGCGGGAGAGTTCGACGCAGACGTACGCGAGGACGACTCCCGCGACGACGTCGATCGCCCAGTGAATGCCGAGGTACATCGTCGAGATGACGACAGAGAGGCCCAGAATCGAGGCGACGACGGCCCACTTCGGATAGACCGACCGCGTGTGGAACGCGAGAATCGAGACGGTCGCTGCGAGGGAGGTATGCAAGGACGGGAAGACGTTCGTATTTCGGTTAACCTGGCGCGTGAGGTGTTGGTACTGCGGATACGTGTCATAGAGCAACGCGTCGACGAGTTCCGGCATCATGTTTCGTGGCCCGTAGGCGATGATGAGGATGTAGAGCACCGTCCCGAGAACGTAGTTCAGCGTGTACGCCGTCAGGAGTTCTCGGAGCGGCCGCGTATTCGAGAGCGCGAAGTACGCGATAACCGGAAACACGAGCAAGAAAACGTAGCCGTAGATGTAGATGAACGAGAAGTACGCCGTCACCGCTGGCGTTTCGAGCGACTGCAGCCAGACGATGAACTGGCCTTCGATGTCGTAGATCGCCCACGTCAGGTTCCAGTCGATCAGCCACGAAATTTCGGGGACGAACTGCCTCGAGAGTCCGTTGAGCGAGAGGACGGCACCGAGGAGGACGGTCGCCGGGGCGGCCGCCCGGAGGCGGTCTCGCCACTCGACTTTCGTATCGCGAAGTCGGTATCGACCCACGAAGAGCGCGATCGAGACGAGCGTCATGAACGTGACGACCAGCGCCAACTGAATCAGGACGTTCGCAAGCATCAGTGTCTCACCCGAAGGGATCCATCCTCACCGTATCGGAAGCCGGCGTCTTCGAACGCGGCCTGTGCTGCATCGACGTCGACGTCGCCGTCCGTTCCGAGAAACGGCATGGCCGGATCCTCGCCGTCCCACTCGAAATCCTCGGGCAACCACTCCTCGTCGGTGAGCGGCGTCGCGATCGGTTCGGCGTAGCCGTCGAACACCTCCTCGGTCAGCCACGCCTTATCGAGCAACTGCGCGACGGACTGTCTGAACCGTGGGTTGCTAAACGGTGCATTTCTGGTGTTGAAGCCGAGGTGATAGAACGACCACGACGGCGACTCGAGTAACTGAACATCGTCCGTCTCCTCGATATCGTCGACCACGTAGGTCTCGAGTGCGGAACTCGTGACGTCGGCGTCGCCATCTTCGATCAATTGGATCGCAGAGGTGCTTCGCGGGTCGATCTGCACGCGGAGTTCGTCGACGGTCGGTTCGGGGAGGTCGACATCCTCACGCAGCGTGAAGTGGTCGTCAAATCGATCGAACGTCACGTGTTCTCTGTCGGTGTGATCTGCGTACTGAAACGGCCCGGAACCGACCGGCGGAATGTTGTTCGAGACGACCGCATCGGTCGTCCCCTGTGCGACGCGGACACCGCGGACAGATGCGTGCTCAGCGCGGTCCGTCCAGATGTGCTCGGGAAGGATCGGAACCGTGAGCGCGCGTTCGCCGACCGTCTGGTTCGACTCGGTCGTGAACTCGAGGGTGTGTTCGTCACTCGCCTCGACGTCGTCGATCGCACTGACCACCCCGCGATACCGTGGGGAAGGTGCAGGTGCAGACCCGTCCCCATTTGCAGTATCTGAGAGGAACTCGTACGTGAACTCGACGTCCTCGGCGGTGAGTGATTCGCCGTCGTGGAACGTACAGTCGGTGTGAAGCGACACGACGAGCGTCGATTCGTTTTCCCACTCCCACTCCTCGGCGAGCCACGGCGTGAACGTCTGTTCGCCGTCACCGGAGACGGCGTCGATCGCGAGGGAGTCGTAGACGAGGTCCATTGTGGTGTCACGGTAGCGGTACTCGACCGTCAACGGGTTGAGGTTCTGTGACGGACGCGCGTCCGTGTGAACGGTTCGGAGGTGTTCGCTGTGCTCGTCAGCGAGTGGATCGAGTCCGAGATAGCCACTTCGCGTCGCGAGATGACCGTCCGTCCAGCCGTCGTATCGATCTGCTCTGGCCAGGCGGTGTTCCGTCGGCGTACAGATCGGGACGAACGGCTGCTCGGCCACGAACCCCTCGAGCATCGATTCGACCGCCTCTTCGCGCTCGTCCTCGTCGGCCTCACGTTGTTCCTCGAGTAACTCGTCGAGTAACAGGTTCGTCACGCCGAATGGGTTCTGCCAGCCGGATTCGTCGGCATACTGTGAGTGGAGCGCTTCGTAGAGAAAGTCCGGATCGGTGCCACCCGGATGTTCACCGACGTAGATGTCGAAATCGTGGTTAATCAAAACGGCTCGCAAAAACTCCTCGCTCGAGCGCATCTCGATTGACGACTCGATTCCGGCCGCCTCGAGCGCGTTTGCCACTTCTCGAGCGAGCCGGATCGTCTCCCGGTCGCCGTCTGCGGGGAGCGTCGTAATCGTCACGGAAAGCGGATCGATGTCGTCGCGATTGACGATACTCCGGAACTGACTCAAACAGCCACTCGTCGCCACCGTGAGGCCTGTTACACCCACAAGTGCGGCCCGACGGCTCAGCCCACCGGTGGAGGGCCCACCGGCGATATCGTCGTTCGCTTCGTCGTCGACCGGTGTGCCTCCGTGGTTGCTCATTCGGTTCGTTTACGACAGTTGGCTGGCCGTGGTATAACAGTATTGCGTTGGGCCCGATGCCTTGTCAGCGAACAGAAGCCAACACCGTACCAGCGAGAATGGGCGAGACTACCGGTCGAGCGTCTCTCGAGTGCGATCGACAATATCCGAGAGCGTCCACCGTCCGACGACCTGATCCGACACCCAGACACAGAACGCGGCGAGTGCGAGGCCGGCAACGACGTCAATTGCCCAGTGAATGCCGAGGTACATCGTCGAGATGATAACACTGATCGAGAGGATGAGCGCGACGACGAACCAGTAGGGGTACTCAGAGCGCGTGTAGAACGCGAATATACCGACCGTTGCGGCGAGAGACGTGTGCAGCGACGGGAACACGTTCGTGTTCCGATTTACCTCCTGTGTGACGTGTTGGTACTCGGGACCGAAATCGTAGAGCACCGTGTTCATTTCGTCACCGAAGAACTGCCGCGGCCCGTAGGCGGCGATGAGGAGGTACACTGAGAGTCCAATGAGGTAATTGAGCGTGTAGGCTGTCAGGAGCCGACGGAACATCCGCGTATTCGAGAGGACGAAGTACGCGACAGCAGGGAAGATGAGCATGTAGGCGTAGCCGTAGACGTAAACGAACGAGAAGTACGCCGTCAGCCTCGTCGTCTCGAAATCCTGAAAGATGAGGATGAACTCACCCTCGAGATTCCGAATCGCTGTCGTCATTCGGAAGATGCCGTCTTCCTCGCTTTGACGCATCATTCGATTTATCAATAACGCGATGCCCAAGACGACGAGGACCGGCCCAGTAATCTGTAACCGGGACCGCAACTGTGCGAGCGTCGTTGTGAGTGCTTCGCGGCTGATAAAGAGCGCAATCGAAATCGCCAGCATGATGCCGACGATCTGTACCATTCCCACTAAGACCTCTGTGAGCATTAATTTCGCCTCAGAATCTCCTCTTCTGCATCGTACCGATAGCCGATCGATTCAAACGCAGACAACGCACCTTCGACGTTCACCTCGCCATCGGTACCAGCAAACGGTGTAACGGGATCCCCGCCGTTCCACTCGTACTCCTCGGGGACCCATTCGTCAGTTACCGGGACGGCTATCGGATCCGCATAGTCGTAGAACACTTCTTCGGTGAGATACGCCTTGTCGATCAGTTGTGCAACAGCTCGACGGAACTGTGGGTTGTGACACGGTGCGCGCCCCGTATTGAACCCGAGGTGATAGAACGTCCACGAGGAGGCCGGCATCGCCTCGATATTGTCGTCATCGGGTACGTCGTCGATCGCGTACGCCTCGAGCATCGTCCCGGTGAAGTCGGCCCCACCGCTTTCGATTCGATCGATCGAAGACGCACTGCCAGTATCGGCCATGAACGTGATCTCTTCGACGATCGGCTCGAGGAGGTCTTCCTCGTCCGACCCGATCGAGAAGTGATCGTCGAATCGCTCGAGCGTGAGGGTACTCTGATCGGATTGATCGGCGAACTGGTAGGGGCCGCTCCCCACCGGTTCGATCGCACTGCTCGTCACGAGGCCCCACTCACCTTGCGGTGCCGAGAAGTCGTCACTCGATTCGATTCGCTCGTCGAGTTCGTACTCGAGCCAGATGTGCTTCGGTAAGATCGGGACGGTAAACGCCCGTTCGCCGACCATCGTACTGGTGTGGAAGGGAATTCGAAGTTCGTACTCGTTTTCGATCTCGATACCGTCGACGTCGACCGCGCTCACGTGACCTTGATAGCGGGGTGCTGGTGACGTGTTGCCCTGTCCGAGCGTCGTGTTCTCGAGGAGTTGGTAGGTGAATTCGACGTCCTCGGCGGTAAGGGGTTCACCCGTATCGTCCTCCTCGAGGTTGTGGAACGTGACGTCTTCTCGAAGCGTGACGTGCGCAATGTTCGTTCCATCTTCGACGGTTTCCCAGTCCCACTCTGCGAGCCACGGCTCGACGCGATATTCGACCACGTGGTCGTCGGTGTCGACGCCGTCCTCGCCGTCTTCGTCGTCTTCGACGATCACGGTTCCGAGAGAGTCGTACACCAGATCGATAATCGTCTCCCGTTCACGGTTTTCTGCCATGAGCGGGTTGATGTTCTGCGTCGGTCGCGAGTCCGTTATGAGCGCCGCTAACTCGTTGTCGTCGTTACTGTCGGTCGGCTCGAGACCGAGATATCCACGCTGGGTGGCGAAGTGGCCATCGTGCCACCCGTCGAATCGGTCGCCGCGTCCAATCCGGAACTCGTGAGGCCGACAGATCGGCTCGAACGGTTTTTCACTGACGAACATCTCGAGCAGGTCGGTGAGTATTTCTTGTCGCTCTTGTTCGTCGTCCGCCCGACGCTGGTCCTCCAGAAGATCGTCGAAGAGGTATTCGCCGGTCGCGTATCCAAACGGGTTCTGCCATCCGGCTTCACCGGCGTACGTCGAGTGGAGCGCCTCGAAGAGAAAGTCGGGGTCGAAATCAGCAGGATGGAGGCCGACGTACATATCGTAATCTTGCTCGATGAGGACCATCTCGAGGAAATCCGTGCGCGATCGCATTTCAATATCTGCGTCGATACCGACTGCTTGGAGATTCGACTCGATGTGGCGGGCGATCTGGATGATTTCCCTGTTATCGTCCTGGGGGACCGTCGCGATGGAGAGCGAGAGCTGATCGTCGGTTGTGCCGGTAACGACGCTCCGGACGTTGTCGATACAGCCACTCAACGAGAGCGAGAGCCCGGCCGCACCTGCAGCGAGTACTGACCGGCGGTCAACGCCGTCAACCGGATCAGTTGTAGTGCGATTCATTCAGTCTATTACACCTCTTTGCTGTTGATATATAACAAGATTTCGTACTGTGTTCGACTAGAGGGAAGGGTCAAAAACGTTTTCAATCGGACGCTGTTTTGTGACATACTACAGAGAATGTGCTATTTGTTGGCAAGGATGTAGACAGTCAGTAACTGGGTTCCGTGTCCGAAATGCGACCACTGGAAGAAAACATCAATATGTGAACCCCCGAAAGATGAGGTATGGATATCGCTGCCGAACGACTCGAGCGACTCCACAAACTGGCTCGAGAAGCGGCGGCGAACCGCGAAGACGACAGGGCCAGAAAGTACGTCCGTCTCGCACGCCGTGTCGCAGAGCGAAACCGACTCGAGTTGCCACGAGAGTTCCGTCGGTTCACGTGTGACCGGTGCGATTCGTACCTCCGGCCGGGCGTGAACGCGCGTGTAAGGCTTCAGGACGATCACGTCGTGATTACCTGTGACTGCGGCGCTCTCGCCAGGTACCCCTACGAGGAGTGAGGATGGGTGCGCTGTAGGGCCATTCGCGCTACACTGTTTTGAAAAGCCCAATCGAGAAGATTGAAACGGCTCGCGTCGTTATTCAGGGGTATGGATACACAACGGCTCAAAGAACGAGCACACGACGTCGACGTCACCGTCTGGGTCGGCAAAAGCGGACTCGAGTCAGTCGTCGATGAACTCAACGACCAGTTATCAGACCGCCAGCTCGTGAAGGTCAAATTCCTCCGTGCGGCCCGTGCAGGGAGTTCGACCGAGGAAAAGGCAGCCGATCTGGCCGAGCGCGTCAACGCGACGTTGATCGACACCCGAGGACACACCGCCGTTATCGCCAGATAACACCTCCCCCGCACGCTCGGCGATGCAATCGGAGAAACTGCTCGCGGCCGAGCGGCGCTTCGGAGACGCGGACTCGAGGGCGACTTCGCACTCGAGGAGTCGGACTCAAACTACTCGAGGAGTCGTCCCCGAACGCCGTCGACCGTCCGTACGGGCGAGAAGAGTGCTGTCGTAACTTTCTGACTACTCCGAATTACGAGGCCGTAACTGTCGTGTTCGCCGGCGGCTCGAAGTCGAACGTCTCGTCGCCGAGGTCCTGATTGAACGAGACCGTTTCGTACCGTTCGGTGAGTTCGTGGCGGTCGCCGTCGGGGTCGTCGACGACCAGGTGCTCTTTGAGCGGGAACGCGTACTCGGTGTCGATCCAGATGGTCTGTTCGACGACGTCGAGTTCGTCGTCGGGATCGACCGTCTCGAGTGCGTAGACGTACTCGGTGTCTCCGACCAGGATCGAGAGTCCCGCTTCGACGGCCTCGTCTTTCGCTTCGACGTCGAGGACGTGCGCCTCTCGATCCGCAATCGTCTCCGTCCCCTGGTACTCGAGGTCGTACAGGTCGCGTTGTTCGTCGGCCATCTCAGCGCGGTCCGCGCGCACCTCGTCAGTGTCGAACGGTTCGTCGCTTTCGAAGTACGTCGCCGCTTGCGCGTCGGAGTCGTACCACCACGACATTGATTCGTTCGAGACGTAGACCTCGCCCTCGCGATCGTCGTCCGTCGACTCGAGGGTTTCCGATCGTTGTTCGACGTACGGACGCTCAGCGCGATCCTCCCGTTCTTCGATCGTCTCGTTCCCGTCAGTAACTGTCGTCGTGACGATACCCTCGACGTCCTCGAGGTCGTCGCTGTGGACGAACGCACCCTCGAAGACGTCCTCGGGTGCTGGGTCCTCCGATTCCTGAGATGAGATCGACTCGAGTGCAACGCACCCACTCAGCGTAAGTATGAGGGTGAGTACACAGACAGCGGCCGCGACTCGACGAGACGCCATTGGGTGAGTGGACCGACAGAAACGCCCTAAGTGTTTTCATTGCTGTCGGGTCCACGAAAAATTCAACGACGAGGAAGCCCAGCTGATTCGACGGGCAGCGTCGCTGAGAAGGATGAATACGGTATGAATGTGGAGGCCGCGATTGCCCGGCGTTCCGACCGGGGGAATCCCGGTTGCCTTCTCCACCCCGCAACCCGTCGAGCGACAGGTGTCCGGCGGTCCACTGCTCGCTTCCGCGCCTGATGGGCTGTCGCCGGCTAACCACGCTGGGACGTCCCTGCGGACGGCCACCGTGGACCGCTGTCCCCGACGGACGAGGCTTCTCTGTTGGCTCCCGAGGCCCCGGTCGGTCTGACCGGACGCCCGCGGTGTTCGGTCCCCGCTAATGACCATAGCGCGGGTGACGAGCAGGGCCAAACTGCCCGACCTATCCACCCGTACGTAGACGAGTGGGACGTAAGGGTCTTTCGCCTCCCGAATTTCGAAGCAGGCGTCGGGATACGCGCCACCGAACACGGAGACCAATTGCCCGGTTCACTCCTCGAGGTCGCCGTGTTCTGCGCTGCCGGATTCGCCCCGTTCTTTCGAGGACAGCGGGATGGCCAACACCAACAACGTGACGTAGTAGACGGCAACGGCGGCAACGACGGTCGTTCCCTCGACACCGGGTAAGGCCGCGCTCTCGAGGAACGGTTCGTCGGGGTTGAACGACCAGATGTGAAAAATCCAGCCGAGTAACATCGCTGTCATCAACGGGAGGTAGACCCGTCGAAGCCGGTGGCTAAACGCACCACGGTAGCTGATTTTGCTCTCGGGGTCGCGATAGTCCTCGCTCAGTTCCTCGCGCCACGCGTCCCGTTCGATTCCCTCGGAGGGATCGAGCGCGTTCGCGAAGAGGTTCTCCTGGAGGACTCTGACGCGTGAGCGCCAGATGTCGTAATCGCGGAACCGACGCGCCTCGATGAACAAGAAGACGGTTCCCATGATTAGTCCAGCGAGGATGACTGCGTGTGAGACCTCGCCGGAGAAGGCGTAGGCGACGATGGCCGACATCACCGTCACCGCCCAGTTCGTCGTCGTATCGAGGCGGCTTCGCCACTCGACTGTCCGTTCCATCTCACCTCGATAGAGGTGGGCGGCGACCGAGCCGAGGCCGGTGCTTTCGTCGACCATTTCGCGGCCAATCTCTTTCTCCTCGGGTTCTTCGGGATCGAAGTCGGCTTCCCCGTCGGCCATATTTACTTGTTCGATGTCCACACACAACACACTTCTACTGGGACGTGCCAGTGGTTAGCTCCCCACTCGCTTTCGAAGCCGTTCGATCTCCTCTTCGGTCCCAGCGACGACGAGACGATCGGTTGGTGCGAACGACTCTCCCTCGCGCGTCGGACGCAGGCCGCCGTCGCCTTCGAGTGCAATCACGACACAGCCGGTCTGTTGTCCGATCGTTTCGCCCTCGAGTGACCCGTCGAGTGACGCAGCAATCTCGACGGTTCGAATTTGAAGTTGGTCGCTGAACGTCATCGTCTCGTACTCGAAGATTCGGAGCGCGAGCATACGACCGGCGACGTTCGACAGGCCGAGCGTGTAGTTTGCCCCGGCATCGCGGAGTCGGACGACGTTTCCCGTCCGAGCGACGCCCGCGAGAATCTCGAGGTCGGGGTTGAGTTCGCGAGCGACCAATGTCGCGAGGAGTGTCGTGATATCGTCGCCGAGCGCGAGAATCAACGTTCCGGCGTCGCGGACACCCGCTGCGAGCAGTCCGTCTTCCGTCGTTGCGTCGCCGACGACATCGACGATATCGCCGTCGTGGATATCGAGAACGGTGGTGTCGATATCGGAGCGAGCGAGCGTGCCGATGACGGACGCGCCGACCGTTCCGGTTCCGGCGACGACGACCGGTTCGCGCTGGGGTCGGTACGACGACCCGCGTAGATCGGTTTCTGCAGTAACGGACTCGAGCGTGTCCGGCGTCCCGGCGATCAATAGAGTAGTGTTCTCGTCGACGTGCACGTCGGCCGGCAGGGATCGAAGGAAGTCGCCGCGCACCCACGCGCCGAGGATCGTCACGCCCACGGACTCGAGTCGCCTGCAGTTCGAGAGTGGCTCCCCGTAGAACTCGCTGGTATCGTCGAGTGGGAATTCGCGCAGACGAAGATCCTCGTCAAACTCGGCAGTCGACGTGGCGTCGGTTTCAGCGGCGTCCTCGAGGTCGATGTCGACGACCGGTCTGACTTTGTCGCCGAGCGCTTTTCCGAGCCGGTGTTTCGGTGAGATGACTTCCTCAACCCCGGCATAGCGCAAGTACCGAGAATCCTCGGGATCGACGACGAGCGCGAGCACCCGCGGCTCCTCGTCGCGACGGGTGAGTTCGATGACCGAGCTGATGTGTTCGGTCTCCGAGGCGTCGACGACGACCGCGAGCGCGTCGTCGACCTGTGCATCTTCGAGCGTCGCTTCCGAAGCCGGATCACCGTGCAAGACGACGAGGCCGTCCTCGTAGAGCGACTGGGCGCGCTCTTCGTCGGCCTCGAGGACGACGTAGTCGGTCCCGCTCGCTCGAAGTTCGTCCACGAGAGACTCACAAAGGGGCGTGTATCCAACCACGACGACGTGATCGTCGAGTTCCGCGACGTCCGACGGTGGCGTCGGTTCGACGAGCGTCTGGAGCCACGGCACGAAGAACAACGGCACCGCCACGAAGATGTAGGCAATTCCGGTCGACTGAATAAGGACCATGAACGCCGTCATTTCGAGCGTTTCCCACGGCGCATCCTGTCCGTACCCCGTCGTTGTCATGGACTGAATGACCACCTCGAGTGCGTGGTACCACGACCGACTTTCGCCCTCGAGCGTCGCCATTCCCCACTGGTATCCGATCGCGTAGATGACTGTGAGCACGACGAACGAACCGGCGTAAACGACGAGTCGGTAGCTCAACCCCGTCACTGCTCTGTGTTGGCTGGTCCGCACCGACGCTCGTCGACCCATTCGCCACCGTTCGTGGACTCGGCATCGACCATGAGATCCACACAGAGTACGTGTCACCGGAGTATCGTTCTTGGTGGGGCCTGTGCAAGGCACGCATCGAACACGAGGGAACGAGGCCGAAGTTTCGGCGGAGACCTGGATGGGGCTCGAGCGGACTGGCGCCCCGAACGTTGGTGGTGAACACGTGGCGATTCAGTCGGAGGAGCCAACACACATTGGAACAATGGTGATCCCTATCCGTCGCGTCATCTTTGATGATGAGCCAATCAGAATCGGTGACGAGGATCGTTGCAGTGTGTCGCGCCTGTGAATCGGTGTTCGTCTCCGAGCAACAGCCCGACGGGACGATTAGACCCATCGGCGTCTCCGAGGAGTGTACCTGCGGAGACGGCGATTTCCGGCGGGTGGAGGCTCCAACCGAGAGCGATCCATCAGAGGCAGGCGGCGCGGCGATTCCGCGGCCGTCGGATTGATCGACCATAGTTACTCGAGTCTTTTCGAGTACGAACGCTCTCGTTTTTGTGAGAAACCTACCCACGAAGTGACCCATCGGTAGCCGGAGGCAGACACGGACAACGAACGCGAATATGGTTCGTCGCTTTACGTTTCACGTCCACGTAACTCCGACCGCGCGAACCACCGTTCACCTGCTCTCGCGTTCCCACCGCAGTCGTTTCGCGTCCATCGTCTCTCGCCCCGCACGAACGTACTCGGCGTGATCAGCCGACCACCGCCCGAACCCGTCTCCGAACTTGCCGGCCGTCGTCTCGGCGAGCAGTCGCTCGAGCACGTCGTTGTCGCACTCACCGTGTCGTTTCCGAACCTCGAGTTCGCGTTTGACCCGCGGACTGACCCATAGTTGTTCGGTTGGCGACCCCATGTATTCATCCTCGTGGCGAGATGATATCGCCTTTGCGCCGGATTGGTAGGGAAGTGACCTATCGCTCGAGGTACGACGTCTCGTGATCACTCACCGATTCGTAGTGCTCCTATAATTGAGACGTTCTATTGGGGAGCCTGCGTCCGATTATCGGAGGTGAATGTCGGAACCAAATACATAAGCAGATTCCAAAGAAGTACCGAGTATGACAGACGTAGATAATTCCTCTGCCGATCGGATCGACGTCGACGACCTCGAGATCGCGCCCGAACGCGGATGGAGCGGCTTGTACCTCGATGGGGAGTGGGTCCCAGCGGACGAGCGCGCCCTCATCGACGTCGAAAATCCGGCGACTCGGGAGACGCTGACTACGGTCCCCGCTGCGACCGAAGCCGACGTCGACGAGGCGTACGCCATCGCCGACGACGCCCAATCGGAGTGGGCCGAGTATCCCCCGCAAGAACGCGCTGCCATCGTCTCCGAAGCTTCCCGACTCCTCGGCGAGTACGCCGACGACCTCGCGACGCTGTTCGCCCTCGAGTGTGGTGGCGTGCAGTTGAAAACCGGCTTCGAAATCCAACTCGCACAGGGGACGATGGACGTCGGCGCCGGATTGGCCATGCGCGACGGCGGCCGACGCAAGGAGTCGGTCACGCCGGGCAAAGAGAATTTCCTCGTTCGCGAGCCAGCGGGCGTCGTCGGCGTCATCACGCCATGGAACTTCCCGCTGTACCTCTCGAGTCGCGTCGTCGCCCCTGCCCTCGCACTGGGCAACAGCGTCGTCCTCAAACCCGACGAACACACCCCTATCACGGGCGGGCTCGTGCTCGCGAAGATCTTCAAAGAGGCCGGCCTCCCCGACGGCGTCTTGAACGTCGTCCCCGGCAACGGCCACGAAATCGGCGACCACTTTTCGGGTCACTCGGTTCCCTCGGTGATGTCCTTTACCGGTTCCTCCGAAGTCGGCCGCGGCGTCGGCCAGCGCGCCGTCGGCGCGTTCACGGAGCCCGCACTGGAACTCGGCGGCAACAACGCTCACATCGTCCTCGAGGACGCCGACCTCGAGCGGGCCATCGACGCCGGCGCGTTCGGCTCGTTCACCCATCAGGGTCAGGAGTGCATCTCGATCAACCGCCACCTCGTCCACGAATCGCTCTACAACGAGTACGTTGCTGGCCTCGCCGAGCGTGCCGAACAGCTCCCCATCGGTCACCCACTCGAGGAGGGAGCGCTCGTGGGGCCGGTCATCAATGAGAGTCAGCGGGACAAAATCGTTGGATTCGTCGAGAAATCGATCGAGCGCGGTGCGACAGCCGAAGCCGGTGGCGACCACGACGGCCTGTTCGTCGAGCCCACGGTGCTTTCGGGAGTCACCAGCGACATGCCGGTAGCGTGCAACGAACACTTCGGACCGGTCGCACCGGTGATCCCCTTCGAAACCGACGAGGAGGCAATCCGCCTCGCCAACGATACCGAGTACGGGCTGTCGGGCTCGGTTCACTCGAGTGACGTCGCGCGAGCCCGCGACGTCGCCGACGCCCTCGAGACCGGAATGGTCCACATCAACGACCAGCCGTTGAACGACGAGCCCCACGTCGCGTTCGGCGGCGTCGGCGCGTCGGGGATGGGGCGGTACAACGACGAGTGGATTATGGACACTCTGACGACGTTGAAGTGGATCTCCGTCCAGCGCGAACCTCGCGAGTATCCGTACTGAGTCGACCGGGGCCCTGACAACCGAAACCAACGGGCGCTGAGAAAACAGTAGATTCGAAGCGGGTTAGATCCACTCGACGCGATACGTACAGCGCTGTCCATCAGCTTCTCGACACTGTTCTCCGATCTCCTCCACGTCGACGTGATTGTCCGTGAACTTCTCCGCGACACCCATGATGAGTCCTTTATCGAACTCGCAGGGATACGGCGTCTCACAGGTCATGATACCCCCGTTGGAGCCGTCCAGCTCGAACTCGTAGAAGCCAATTTCGTCACCGCGGTGATTCTGTTGATAGGCCTGATCGATCGCGTGCAACGCGTTCTCGACCTCGGTGAGTTCCGGCGGGAATTCGACGTGCTCGGGGACGTTTTGACCCATGTTTCGCATTCTGACACCACCGTACTCGTCTCGCATGTCGTACAACATTGCGAGCGGAATAGCGAGTGAATACCACTCCTCGGGTTCGATTTCCTCGAGTCCGTACTCCGAGAGTTTGTGTGTCACCTGTTTTCCGACGTACGAAGACACCGACTCACCCGCCTCGACGTACGACTGAGGGCTTCGACCGATCACTTCCGCACCTTCGAGCGAGCCATAGAACCCCATTCGGGTATCGACTGCCGACAGTACGTCGTTCGATTCAGATTCGTCGTCTGAACGTCCGACGAGAGACTTAATCCACGATGTGGAGATAAGAACCGTATTGATCGTTGCCATACTGATTGCAGCATGTAACTGCCATAACAAATAAGTTCTCGTTAGTGTCACTCGATCTGTTATGGCGTAGAGTACGACGACGCTACCGGAGGGTGATTTTCGCTGCACGAGGTGCGAACGATAATGACGTTTACCATAATGTCACTGAAAGACGGTCATTCACCGGCGTGAACGGTTGGGTCCGATTCGTGGTGACGTATTGGGGCGGTCTGCGTATCGTGTGAGGACGGTTCTGTTTAGGTATCGTGTTCGGCAGGTTCTGGTGAGGATGGTTCCGCGTACTTCCACGCGAGTCCGCGAGTGCTCGACGGCGGGGCAAGCGGACTCGAGGGAAGGTCGTCGCTCGGTTCCGGCTCGTTGTACTCCTTCGGTGCGATATCGTTCGGCGACTCCGGATAGAACAGCGACGCGATGGCGTGGAGGTGTTCACGGCCGACGCCGAGTTCGAACTGACCGCCACCGTACATCCGTATGTCGTTGTTTTCACAGTACTCGAGCGTGTCGAACAGCGCTCGAAGCGAGCCAAAGCGCGACGGCTTGATATTGAGCCACGTCGGCTCCCACGGAAGGTCCTCGACGGTTTCGACGCTTCGGATCGGATAGTCCCACGTCACGCTGTCTTCGTGTCCCTCGAATACCGGCCGCGTCTCGTCGGTCAGCGCCGGATCTTCGATGAGGGCCTCCGGAAAACCGTCGATAACGCGCTCGTAAAGCTCCGGATCGGCTGGTTGGTCGACGGTCGTCCCGTGGTACTGACCCTTGAGGTCGAGCACGCGAACGGCGTCGGTTTCGGCCAGCCGGGAGACGGTGTCGTCCGTCCACTCCGACGTCGGATCGAGTTTGAACTCGAGAGTTGGATCTTGCTCGAGCCAGTCGAGGATTCGGTCACCCGTCGGTGGCTCGTCCAGACGCGTGCTCACGACGAACCTGACGGGACGATACTCCCGACCGAGACGCTCGGCGAGCATCGTTTCAGCTTGTTTCAAGGCGAGGTCAAGCGCGGCGCTTTCGAACGCCCACTGTCGGTACTTTCGAAAGATCGATTGATCCGGTTCGGTACCGAGAAACAACGCTTGTGTCGACAAGTGCGTCGAGAACTCCTCGAGGGTGTACTGACCGGTTATGGAGAACTCCTCGGGCGCGTTCTGCAGCGCGTCGTGGACTTCGCTGTCGTACGTAACGTCCTCGCCGGTTCCGGTCTCGTCGCCGCCGTGTAACACGACGGTGGTTGTCACCCGGTCGAAGCCACTCGACGTCGCTCGCTCGTTACGCTGGAGGGCGTACCCATCGATGTCGACGCTGAGCCCAGAAACATCGTCGTAAAGCATACTCTGACGGTAGTACGTCACCCAGTCACTTATACCAAAACGGGGTTCGAACGTCGTGAAAACGTAGGCGCTGCAGGATTATGAACCACGCCGAGACGGTCGCTCACGACGTTCGCGCTGCGTCTCGTCTCGTTCAAATCCTTCGCGATCCAGTTCTGTCGCTCACGGTTTTGTTCGCGACAGAAACATGGGCGCTGCAGGATTATGAACCACGGTCGCAGCACAGCTGCTCCCTGATTCAAATCCTCGCGGACATGATTTACTCCTCACGTTCGTTCGTCGCAAAATCATGGGCGCTGCAGGCTCCGGTTCGACTGTCGAACGACTCGACCTTTGAGGCGTGAGGCTGCCGAAATCGGCCGTCTCAAAACGGTGGTTCTGACGGGGACTCGCGTGGATACGACTAATGAGTCTCGAACCAATCGACCCCGAACACGCACTTGAACTGTATTTAGCCGACCGTGAAAACAGTGTAACCCAGGCAACGATCTATTCACATCGTTCACGACTGGGCCACTTCATCCGGTGGTGCAACCAAAAAGAAATCAAAAACCTGAACGAGCTATCAGGCCGCCAGCTCCACGAGTTCCGCATTTGCCGACGCGTCGAAGGCGATCTTGCACCAGCCACCGAGAAAACCCAGATGGACACATTGCGCGTGTTCATCAAGTGGCTGGAATCGATCGATGGCGTCGAACAGGATTTGCACGCAAAGGTGCTGTCCCCGACGCTGACTGGCAACGACAACATCCGGAGCGTAATGTTGGACTCAGAGCGAGCCAAACAGATCTTGGAATATTTGCGGAAATACGAGTACGCGTCTCGGCCCCACGTCGCGTTGGAATTAATGTGGCACACAATGCTACGAGTCGGTGCGATTCACGCGTTGGATTGTGTCGACTACGATCCATCGAACCAAGCACTCGAAGTCATCCACCGACCAGAGACTGGAACGCCATTGAAGAATGGAGAGACAGGAGAACGGTTCGTCGCACTCTCTGAAGACGTCTGTGAGGTGCTGGACGACTGGATCAAACACCAACGACCGGCAGTTACCGACAAACACAGCCGAGAGCCCCTCGTGACAACGCCGGAAGGGCGCGCCCACACGACTACCCTTCGCGGCGACTGCTATCGGTACACTCGCCCATGTGTCCCGACAAGAGAGTGCCCGCACGGGCGCGAGGTCGATGAGTGTTCAGCGGCGGGCTATGACGGCGCTTCGGAGTGTCCGTCTTCGGTGAGCCCTCATGCTCTCCGACGTGGCGGAATCACGCACGCGCTCTCGGAAGATTGGCCGATGAAGGCGGTTGAGGGCCGTGCGAATGTCTCGGAAAAGGTGCTATCGATGCACTACGATTCTCGCTCAGAAGAGGTGAAAATGGAACAGCGCCGGGAATACCTGACTGATCTCTGACCTCCTGACCTTGTTAAACCCTCTTTTCAGGATTGGTTTCAGAGGGCTTGGTGAATAGACAGCGCGAACAATGTTTTCACGAGACACAGGTCGGGTAACAGACCCTGACGAGGTGTTTAAACCAGCTGTACACGATTTTCGCTGGCTAAAGCTACGACTGAGACGCGCTCTGGTGCGAACTCAGGGACGCTGGCATCCGCCTGGTGATCAAACATCGTTAGTTCTATGCACTCGACAAAGAGTACAACACTCATCACGACGATGGCGTGTATCACCGTCTGTCGATTGTCGAGCCGATCTTCTTCATCTTGAAACATAGGTTCGACGAGACGTTGCAGGTGAGAACGTGGGTTGGGGAGTTCAGAGAGTTCGTCCTAAAGACTGCCGTCAGAAACATCGAGCAAGCTGTGAGGCTCTGATACCACCAATCTCACGCATCTAAACAAGTTTCTTGACGTAGATACGACCAACACTTGACACTCACGCTTGAATGTCACGAGCGATACGACCATGATGACCTTTGTCTTCCTCTCGATCAATGGGCGATGTTATCTTAATAAACACGGTTCAACTGCTTAGACATTCCAATCTTATCCATGTTTTGTTAAATCTCTGGAAAAGCATTATAAGGCAAGCAGTCAGTTTCTAATTGAGATGGATGACTAATTCGAAATTCTCTCGGTTACTCTCCTTATTTACATACGGTGTTTTACCTCGTCGATTACTCATCGCAATCATATTGGAAGGTCTATTCGTATTGGGTTCGCTGCAATTCGCTGCAAGCGGTTTCATTAAAATTTCGCCAAGATCTCCCTTTCTCACATTGATCCCAATTTTCGGAGTAATAGCCATATTGGGAACATTCTTTTTCTCGTGGAGAATTGCTCATACATCCTATTCGCCGTTCCTCCACCAACGTTATGTTCCACCATTTATCGCGTCCGGATATATTATGATTGGATTGGTTGGGACAGGAATCGGATACTTGCTCCACACCTTTTTGATGAATACCTCGGTTGTGGTAGGGTTAGACGAAGCAGTTCTTGGGGTTAGTATAGGATCGATCTTTGGATTTTTGATTCTGTTATTCTTGGACAGAGTCGAAATTGACACACCAAGAAACCGTGTAGATCTGGAAAACGAAATCCGGTCGATACAGAGTTTGCGGTCAAATATCGAAGATAGCAGCAAAGCACCTATCAAGCAGACAGGGAATTTCGAATCGTTAGTTGACTCTATTGAGGAGTGTGCTGATATTCTTGATGAGTCCTTCACTGAAGAGGGGCGTCAACTATCTCGTAATATGAAAGATTGGACTGAAGCTTTCCGCACCTATCCAGAAATCCCACAAGCAGAGATTATTGACCGATCCCGATCTCCTCAGCAACAAGAGTTAAGAAGACTGGCAAATGACTTCGAGTCAATCATAAGTAGATTACAAAGAATTTCCAACAATGAAGAAACCAGAATCAGTAACGGATGTATGGCCACATAATGAGACGGTCATATTTCTCATGGACTCGGATAACTGCTTTGGGGAGCCAGTTTCTGGTTTGATTCAACAACTGGAGGATTGCGAGCATATTAGAGACGAAGGTATTCATGAGATGAACGAGCTTTCAGCGACGTTTCACTACTTCAATCGTGAGAAAGTAGATGAAATTGATGAGATTGCACCCAATAGCCTCATTTTTGTTGACTTCAATATAGTATTCGAAACGGACTTCAGGGTATATCTGAAAGGAAACTCAATCCCAAAAGGCTCAGAAATTGTTATCTTACTCCAAGATTCGAACTACAACAGTCCTGGGAAACGAGCAAAGAATCTGCAGCGCTCTATAGAGACCGCAACCTGTATTGACGATGTTCTTGAAAAAGCAGAACGGTATTTTAAAAGAATTTGTCCAGAGTGTAAGGGTGACCCTGCGAAGAATTGGGTGTTGGAGTGGGAGAAACAGGTCTATCAATGCGTGCACAACTAACAATGGTTGGTAAAGAAACACATCACAAAGCGATAGAACGAGTTGCCGAGTGGCTCGAACTGTCAAGAACCCAAGAGAACCTGTTCATTAACCTTGCACATGAATTGTCCTCGGTTCCGGATACTAATCTAACCCATTTCGACGAGAGGTATTTACAACACTTGGAGAACAACGTTTTCTCCGATCCTCAACTTCTCGGTTTCTTAGAGCGATCAGGGATAGATCCCACTGTAATCGAACAGTTTGAAACAAAGCAGATTCCGTACGACGAAGTCTACCAGCAATGGAATGTAATCGAATATTCAATAAACGAACTTCTGGATTTGACGATGCTGTTGAAGCTGATAAAACAGTACTCAGACCAGTCAGAGAAGGGCTTGGTCGATAGTCGGTACAGGCTTCAGAAACTAGTATACCTTGTAAATCGACGACTGGTCAAACAAGAACGAGCGGAGCGGGACACAGCACCGTATGACCACGGGAAACTAGAGAAAACTGGGTTTCGGTATACGTACCGGAAAAGAAAGTCAGGTCCATACTCGAAAAACCTCAGGGATGACACATACCGTTTGTATGCATCAGATCTGATCGATGAAAAGTTGGTGCAGGGAGAATCCACGCCGGAGATCACTGAGCAACACACTCGCCTCGAAATATCTCTAGGTGCTTCGGGGAGAGTGATGATGGGTCGGTTCTCCGAAATGATGGCTGATTTAGATACTGATGTCCTTTCCGAATGGGAGAGTGCAATCAACGCGGTCATCGAAGAGTTCGGGCCAATGTCCATAGAGGAATTTCACAACTACGTCAATGATATCGAGGATGTACGTAATGCCGATGATCGAAAGCTTTTGATTCGTGGCAGGCAAGTGAAGTATGACAATGAGTTGTGGCGTACTGAAACGACTCAGGAGGGTCTGAGCGATGCCTGAAGACAACATAAAAAGTGAGATTCGTAAGTCGATTCGGGAAGAAGACGAGATCGATGAAGAGTATGAAGACGAGTTTATTGATGTCTTGGACAGTCGGTATACTAACCTCGATTTCGATGAGTCTCCGGTTCTGCTGCAACACATGCAGATCCGAGCGTTCAGAGCGATTACGGATCTGGATCTCCCAATCAATAACCAGAATACGATCATTCATGGGAAGAATTCAAAAGGGAAGAGTAGTTTCATTGAGGCAACCAGGTTTAATCTAATCGGTCGAGATGACGACAATCCGCTTGTTACGGACCCGATTCACGAAAACTACGGTAAGTTAGAGACAGACAGCTACTGGTCAAAGGGGGATGTTGAGTATAAAATCCATCGAGAGATGGAAAACACCGGGGGGTACAAAGGTCATCATGAACCCAATATTGTTAAGAACCCTAGCGAAAACGAGGTCCCCATCTCTCAACGGCAGACGCAGAGTGATGTGAACAACTTGATCGGGTATACTCCGCTTTACGAACGTGGTTTTGACGAGTTCGACGTCTTCTCATTACACAGTGTCATCACTGGTGAGTTGCGGAGCTTCTATAATTGTGATGACGCCACCGATTTGATAGATGTCCTGTTTGGGATCACAGTGACGAACGTCGTACGTAAAATCAAGGAAGAACTCGAAGACTGCAAACTTGACAAAGAAGAGAAGAAGGCGAAGGGATTACTGCGGGAACGAGTGCAACGTGCATATAAACTTCACGAAGAGATACAAAGTCTTCAGGTTGATCAGGAAGAGACTGAAAAAGAGATTTCGGAGAAGACGAAGGAGAGAGAAGACCTCTCCCACCTGATTGAAAACAAGGGAGAGGTTAGTGTAATTTTATCAGAGAAAATCGATATCAAAGACGATATTTCTGACCTTCAAACGCGACGCGATGAGAAGCAGGAAGAGTTTGGCTCAATTAAGCAGGCAATCTCGAAGGTTGAGAGTGAGGCGGTGACGGAAGAAGTTGCTCCAGCTCTTCAGGAAATGAAGCAACTTGTTGCTGTCCCGAATCACTGCCCGATATGCACAACTTCGATTAGTCCAAGCAAACACGAGCAGTTCCACGAAGAAGGCGACTGTCCGCTTTGCGGGGAAGATATCCCGCCAAAACGTTACGATACAGTGTCTGAGGTGGAAGAAGAGGGTGGAGTCGATGAGAAGGAGAGACGTCATGAGGAATTGGAAGAGCTTGAGGGCAGAAAGCGACAGGTCAAAGGTGAAATTGAGTTCCTGAACGATGAGATTGAAGAAAAGAAGCAGCGACTCCAAGAACTAGGAAAGATAGAAGAAGAGTCGAAGTTCTCCGAATACAAACGGCGGAAGGAAGCTTTGAAGAACGAGATCACTCAGTTGAGAGAGCAGAGTAGAAAGATTGAACTCCGTATTGAGGCGAGACGTGAAAAGCTTCATGAGGTTGCCCGTGACGTGTGGCGGTGGAAGCAATTAAACAAGGGGAGGATTCAGAAAGAGCAGCGGCAGAAGGCCCTAGAAGCGTTCCAAGATCTGATTACACGAGAGCAGAAAGAGGCTAGGAGACGAGTTCAGAATCGATTGAGGCAGAGAATGAATTCCCTGTTGAAGGTATTCACCCGTGGAACATTTGAGACAGCGACCGGAGTGACATTCAGAGAAGACGACTCTTACAAGTACACAGTCCATACAACTGGTCAAACGGAGTCGAAGCCAGAGCTCCTTGAAGAGACGAACGCAGAACTAACTCTGCATATGCTTCTGTTCCATGTCGCTGTGCTTGCAGAGTTACAGGAGGAAAGTAGCACGCTTCCGTTGAAGTTGGTGTTGATTGATTCTCCTTATGGAAACGGTCAGGATGATGAGAACGCTCCAGATATCACGGATTTCCTTTTGGAGATGACTGAGGTTCTTGATGAATGTCAGATAATTGTTGCGATGGCAGATTCGAACCTTGCCGATCAAAAAAGACTCAAGCAAAGGTATGATTTGTCCGCAGTTGTAGACTATATCGAAGTGAGAGAATAGAAATTAAATTGATTTTTCGGCGCATAGTTTATATGTAGTACTTCATTTCGTGTCTAAACCGGTTTAGGGCCGACCGGAATTTGTCTTTCATAAGACCGCCCGGTAGTATTAAATTGGTGTTCTTGTAGTGATCTTTGTCGTCTGGTGTGCACCAGTCGAGTTTCAGTTCAAAGCACGCCCTCGCCATACTACATAGATGAAGGGCATTGTTGTGTCGCTGATCGTCAATGAGTGATTTACTATTTCCGCAGAGATTGTATTACAAGATAACAACCCCCATGACCGAGCTCGTGACGAAAACCGTTTACCGGCATCAGCTTCATAGTGAAGTAACAATTGAGAACATATTCCGCGAGTACGCAGTATACGACACTGGGACCGGCGACGGATCAGTCCCTGGCGCGTGGTACGTAAAATACTCGGCCAATGATAATGAAGTGTATATTGAACCAGTTACCGAGTTCATAGACGCTATCCGTTGAGAGGGGTAGGCCGGTTGAGTTTCTCACCACCCGGCTGACTTCACTCATAGTCATTGCAAGTCTATCGGTAGCCAATCAAGCTGGACCTTTTGACATAAGATTCCCCTCAGCGATCGAATGTTTGGTGATCGAACGAAAGCAACGAGTCTGCCCGTTTAATCGGTAATCCTTGGTCTATCGGACGATTCTTAACGCCAAATCTATGGGCGCTGCAAGCTATAATTCGAGCGTCGAACGAACCGACATTTAGGCGTGAGGTGGCCAAAATCGGTCGTCTCAAATGATGTGGCATACAATGCTGCGAGTCGATGCAGTCCACGCACTGAATTGTGCCAATTACGATTCTGGGAACCAGGTACTCGAAATCATCCATCTTTCAGAGGATAGGGCACCATTGAAGAACGGTAAGGCAGGACAGCGGTTCGTTGCGCTCTCGGAAGATGTTCTGGACGACGCAACTCGTTCACTGTCTCTCACCGGCGAGACTGGATTGTGAGAGTAGGATTCTTGCCTTGGAACGAATTAGCCAATTTCGTATCGCTCCTCTCGTCTACGGAAAGCTTCTTCCCCGCCTTCTAAGATGGTCGTAACCCGCTCCCTAATGTCGGGATTCTCAAGAGAGCCAGACTCAAATCCGATAGTATTATTGTCATAGTTTGCAACAATAACCTGTTCAGCATCAGTGTTGACGACTAAATTGGCATTATGAGTAGCGATAATCACCTGCCGTGTTAGTTTGGCATCTCGGAAAGCGCCAACTAGAGTTTCATAAATAAATTCGTTATCGAGGTTCTCTTCAGGTTGATCGATAATAAGTGGCGTATCCTCCTCAGCCAATAGTATCTTCAGCAACACAGTCCCTTTCTGCCCGAGAGACAGGTTTGGCATAGGTGAATCTCGGAAATAAATCTTCTCGACCAGGGACAGATGATCGTCAAACACAGTGGTTTCGTACTCAAATTCCTTCGTCCCGCTTAGCATCTTCTCGGTGAGATTCTGTGTCTTGTTTAGGAACTCTCTGGATAGTTCCTTCCTGCGAGCTTGGGTATCTGCCTCAATAGCGTCTGTGAGTTTATTCACGACATTCGGCAGGCGGTCTTCATCAACTCGACGCATATCGATATGTCGTTCAAGACGGGTCTCCAAATTTTCTCTCGCCTTAATTGCGGGTTCAAAAGAGATATCGCTTAAAATCTCAGATGAGTCTGATTCAAATTGATCGATAATCGTTTGATATTGATTTCGAACTTCGTCAAACTTCTGTATATATTCGACGAATAAGGACTCTCGTTCCTCCCTGAGGTCCTCTATCTGTTCTAATTTGGCCCCAATCTCATCTAACTCTCTTTTAGTATCACTAATCTTGTCTGCAATTGTTGTTTTCTCGACCAGAAGGTCTGAATACTCTTGTTGAATATCATTCATTTCTTCGAGAGCTTCCTCAATCTCATCTTGCCGTGCCCGCTTACGGTTGACCTGAGTCTGGAGTCTCTCCTGATTTTTCTCAATCTCCGTCTTTACCTTTTGAATAGAGATACGAGGGAGGTTTTCGCCTTCGTCAATCTCCTCCAATAGGCCTTCGAGCTTTCTCAGTTGTGTATTTATGTCTGAGAGCCTAGATACCTTTTCTTGGACGGATTCGGTAATCTTTTCAGCATCCTCAATTTGTTCGATCTCTTCTTGCAGTTTTCCGAGTTCGTTCCGAAGGTCAGTCGCTTCATCGTCTTCTAATACATCAGCGTGTTTCTCCTCAAAGTTGGATATCTCGGCCTTTTTGGATTGCAAGTCACCGCCGAGCCTCTTTTTTCTGCTTTGTAGGGATTCCTTCTCTTTGTTCAGCTTGGAAGGGTTGAGGTCATAAATATTTGAGGTGATAGTACGGAAATTCTCAACTATTTCTTCGGTTGTTGTGCGAAGTTGATCCAAACGATTAACCATCTCAGGGTCAGTTCGTTGTACTTCTCTTTCGACCAAGGCAATAATGCGGTTATGTAGCCTATCTTCATTCCTACAATATTCCTCAATCTTCCCCTGCGGCAAATAAACTAGATCTGCGGATTCAAACACAGTTTCATCACTCACTTGTTTAGAGAACTCATCAACATCCTCTCCAACGAAGCTCAGCTTTGTTTTTATGTCTGGTTCCTTGTCCTGAATCCGCTGTATAAATGAATTTCGGTCAGATGGAGGTTCCCCTTTCTCTTTGTCCCTATCCCATCTATCTTCGAAATTGGTCGCAATCATGTCAAGGAGAGCTGTCTTTCCGGCACCCTTGCCGCCGATTACAGCCGAGAGGTCACGGTTCAGTGGAATCGACTCTTCTTCAATTCGCAACTGTGAATCAACTATACCGTTTTCTATAGAAAGCTCATCAAGCGTATGGATTGGGGTGAAATCACGTGGAGAATCACTTTGAATACGAACTCTTCGTTTGGGTTCGTGAATCACCTGTTTTAGTCCCTCAAAGGTTGGGTCAGCTTTTACCCAGCAGTATCTTTCTTCATCAGGTTCGCATAACCGATCATATGAATGTGCGTCTGAACCCCACAAACATGGTGTTGGTTTGCCAAAGGACCTCTCGAACTCTTCTACGCCATCCGTGATTCCGAGAGCCCATTCCCTGCGACCCTCATTACTGCTGAACAAGGCATCTGACTCTCTAAATAGGCGCTCTTTGGTCAAATGACCCTGAGAATTCCAGTTAACATCGTCCCATCCTTCAGTCGCCAAAACGACCATATGATCATTCCGAAATTTTTTGGTGTCAAGTTTGTCAAGAATATCATCAAAGGAGATTGTGACAATTTTGCAACCGGCTACATACGGAGATAGGTGATTTTCTTCCGGGTTGGACTCTATATGCTGTCCCCCTAGTGTGTTCAAGCTCCCTTTGCTCAGGGGGAGACTCTCGCCGTTTTGATTTTCAAATTCAAGCCGATGGAGGAACCTCTCTCGGATAGTCTCAGGCGAAAACTTGTCGCTGAATATAACGTGAGCGTTTATGCGAGTAGTATCGCCACTATTATTCTCGACTACGAGGTCATCAAGCCGAAATTCGATATTAGGAAGAACCAAGTCAATTTGTTCTAATCGTCCGTTTTCCCGTTCCTCTATAATTTTTTCATACCCATCAACCGACATATAGTCAGTTATACCAAGGGCTGCTATGTCGTCAGTCACCGACTCCAATTCGTCAAGATATTTCTTCCAGTGGTTTCCATCATATTTTTCCACCTCTTCTTCGCCGTCAAACCCATAATGTTCCTCAAATGACTCTGGCGTATGAACGTGCAAGTCCCATTTCCGCCACTTAGATCCGCGGTCTAGGGTCATAGGACTCTAGTTATTTTGGCATACAATCAAACTATCGGGCTCTGGTAAATCGCGTAACTGAGTATATCTTGATCGTTGGAACTAAAGAGTTAATGATAGGAACTTCCTGGATGGGGCACCTAGAGATCTCTGAGTTGCGAGGAACTGAAACCTGTGGCAGACCGCTATCAGTTTGACCTGAAGGGTATGTTATCTCCCTATCAATCTATAATCACACTTGTACTAAATCGTCAGGGAGGTCGTCAACAGGTTCCTCAAAGTCATCATGGTTGTAGGGCTTCGGAGAATCTTCCCAACACACGCCTACAGCTTCAGCAGTCTCATCATTAACATATAATATCCCCAGGTAGAGCTCAGTAGCGTACTCCTCAATCTCAAAACGCTCTTTAGCGTCGTCAACCACCGAATGGAGTATGCTGCTATCAATTTCCTCTTCGTTCG
Organism: Natronorubrum sediminis; assembly: GCF_900108095.1. Lineage (NCBI taxonomy): Archaea > Methanobacteriati > Methanobacteriota > Halobacteria > Halobacteriales > Natrialbaceae > Natronorubrum > Natronorubrum sediminis. The sequence goes on along the minus strand of NZ_FNWL01000001.1, from coordinate 386,332 downwards.
AACTTTGTAGTGCTACGATATTACCAAGTAGAGGTTTCTGCGGATGTTCCGAGATAACCACCAATACCCGATGATACCCCTCTTCACCGGTTGCACTTGTTGTCATTTGTCGGCCTCCGTCTTGTGATCGCTCAACAGACCTGCAGAGCCAACCATTGTATCGTGCCGCTTGATCTCTGATCTGGCACGCTGCCGACGCGAATATAACTCACGTTCGATAGCCAAATGAAGGTCCATATGGAACTGTTTTGCTGCCTGTTCCTTCTCTATGACAGCATCGTCAGGCTCATCGAAAGCACCTCGAACGTGATCATTTGCATCTCGCCATTGACCGGTATCGATAGCGCGCTGTAGATCCCCTACTGAGGGTATTTCAAATAATTCTGTATTCGAGTCGATCAGAACGTGATCTGGTGCATTATCGAAATGTTCCTTTCCATTCCGAATGCCGTTACTCAAGGCCCGTCTAAACGCTAATGCGCGATCAGTTGCATTCTCACCGGTCATCTCTTCTGCATCGGAAGCGTATCCATTGAGTCCAAGATACAGAAATTCGATCGTATCAGTAGCGATTTTCTCACGGTTGATCTCTTTGAGGGCCTTCTGACGTTCTGTTGCAGACCAATGATCGACAAGCATAGCAAAATCTTCTAGCGCAGCAGAAACGCGTTCTCGGATTTCTTGGCGGCGTTTGGCCTCGGATTGGCGGTGCTCATACTCCGTCTCGCCTCGCAACCATTCTTTATCAGCAGGCGTCAGAATCCCCCTGGTTTCATTTTCTGACATCTTAGCCTAGAACTGACTTACGACACATATAAAGACTGTTGCCAACCACTGATATGGGCTGATTTGTACGTTAGAAACCTCCTAAGTGGCGATCTGCAGGTTCCACAGTAAGCCTTCTATGCGATGAATCACCGCATCAGCACTGATCGACCGCATCGAACTCAAGCCGAACAAGAAGAACCTCTGGAACAGTTCTTGCAGCGTGCCAACCTGATTGAAGAAGTAGACTTTGACGCGATTTCGTTGAAAAGCGACGTAGGAGTGGATCGTACGGACCTCGGTCAAGACCACGCCAAAAATTCGAGGTGGGATCGATGAGTGAGTCCTCGATCGACCAGCTTTCCCAGGAAGACCTGCTTGAGCGACTCGCCAACGAACTCGGCCCTGATCTCAAACCGTGTACGCCCGAACACGGCATCCAGCGTTACCTGAAGAAGCGACGCTCGGAACTCACCGAGAACACCCTCACCGAGTACGAGCGTAAACTCAGCCGTTACGGACAATACCTCGACCGGAACGGCATTGAGGATCTCCGCGAGCTCGATGGTCGGACCCTCGACGACATGATCGCCTGGCGGCGATACGACTCCACTGACGAGGTTGAGGAGCTGGCGACGAAGACTATCCGAGACGACCTCTTCGTACTCCGGAACTGGGTTCAGTACCTCGAAGACATTGACGCGGTTACACCTGACCTTAGTAACTCGATCTCCATCCCCGACCTCAGAGACGGTGACGGAGTCCGGGACGTCGATATGGATCCTGAGCGAGTCGAGCGCGTCCTCGACTACCTCGCCACGTTCGAATACGCGTCGCTCGACCACGTCATTTGGGCCCTCACCGCTGGCACCGGCCGCCGCACCGGCTGCCTAATCGCGCTCGACTGTGACGACACCCACCTTGCGGACGAGGCACCTTTCCTGGAATTCAGCCACCGCCCAGAGACGGAGACCCGGCTGAAAAACTGTGAGCAAAGCGAAGGCCACGTCGCACTAACCCCGGCCCAGGCTGACGTCATCAGAGACTATCTCACAAACACGCGTCCGGATGTCGAAGACGACCACGGCCGTGAGCCGCTCCTAGCAACCTCGCACGGCCGAATCTCGAACTCGACGTTCCGCCGCTGCATCTACCGCTGGAGCCGACCCTGTTCGATCGGCACTGACTGCCCCCACGACCGCGATCCAGAGGCTTGCGAGGCAAACCGGTCGAGCGACGACGCCTCGAAGTGCCCGTCCAGCCGCTCGCCACATACGCTGAGACATGGCTTCATCACCGACGCCCGGCGCAACGGCGTCCCCATCGACCTCCTCAGCGATCGCTGTGATGTCACGGAGGAGGTCATCCGGAAATACTATGATGAGACAACGGAAGAGGAGCGCCGCGAAGTGCGTCGTCAGATCTTGGACAAGCACGCTAACGAAAACGGGGGTGGGTACTTATGAAGGCGGGCTGGCTGATCGATTCAGCTCCCCGTCGTTCGGCACTCACAGACTACCTCGATTGCCCCCACACTGAAATAAAAGATTGTATACGGTATGCGTTCGATCGTCGTATACAATCTTTTATTTCAGCCTTGGCCTCAAACTTAAGTCAAGGCGGATTCGTAGTGGTCCCCGTTGTCGGCAGTTCATTGCTGCTGACCTCATCTGAGGGATCACTCTGGGACTACGCTCGGAATTCGCCCGACACCCAGAGCGACGGTGACAGTACGCAGCCTGTTTCTCAAAGTGGGACTTCTCATCACGACAGTGGAGAAGTTGAAAACGGCAGTGAGCCAGCAGGGGGTAGTTCAGGTGACGAGACTGAGATCGACGAGGCCGAAAAATGTGTACTCATCTACGTACGCGTGAGTTCGAATGAACAGAAGGAGGATGGTCGTTCATTAGAATCCCAAGAAGATGAACTCACTTCCATAGTTGACGCAAATCCGAATATGAGAACCTATATGCAGGAACCCATCAGGGATGAGGGGAAGACTGGAACAAATTTCGAGCGAGAAGGAATCCAGCGTGTTGCGGAATTAGCACACAACGACGAAGTAACTCACCTTTTCGTGGACACAATTGACCGAATTGGTCGAAGCGTCGCGGAGACGATTATGTTCATCAAACACCTGCGAACGAAGTGTGACGTCAAGTTATTAACCAGGACACAAGAATTCGACGTTCTCAAACCAACCGACAAGATGCAGGTGACGATGTTAGCTTCGATGGCTGATTTTGGAACGATGAACCGAGCTCGATCATCACACAGATCCAAGGCAGATAATTTCCTAAAAGACAAACAATGGAGTTCGTGGTATGGTAGTGATGTCCCTGTAGGATACGTGCGTATTGACGAAGAAGACTGGATACAGCCGATTGAGTGGATGAAACCTATAATCAGGGACATCTTCGACGAATTCATCGAGCAAGAAAGCTATGCAGATGTAGAATCGATAATAAACGAAAGGTACAGCGAGGAACTCAGCCGTCTTAGCGAAGAGACAAATGAGGATGGAGATATAAATGAGGATTCTGGATTGACCTATTCTCAAATTCGTTCGATGTTACGTCGGCCGCTCTATAAGGGTGAACCGACAATCCCGGTCACGTCACTTGAACACTATGAGCCATACCCAAGCATAGTGGATCCTGGGTTGGCTCTTGTCAGTGAAGATAAATTTAAAAAGGCTCAGGAAATCATAGTAGAGCTAAGAAAGAAACACAGCTCTAATGAGAATGTGACATTTTCCCCAGCCGACTACAACGAAGAATTCAGCCCGTTCGTAGTTGAGGCCACCAGTCCTATTGTAGAGTTACAATGTCCCAAGTGTCGTGAAAGGCTGAATTCCAGAGGTCAGTACTTGATTGACGGAGAACACGCATCTCGCATGTATGAATGTTCCAACGCTGAATGCGATTTCTATCGACGATGGCCAAACGAATCGGAGCGTGAAATGATGAAGATGCTGGTGAATCTGGATAAGTTACACTCAATCCTCTGAACGCGTCTGAAATGGGACGTGTCGGAGTGCTATCGAGCGATGTAATTAGGTAAGCGATCCCGATCGGAACGGCTCAATGTGACTTGTTCTGCAGAAAACAGATCGCCAAGTGTTACTTCCCGAGTGTTAGCATCGAAGCGACCAACCCTGATCGGAGCTACCTGTTGAAGATAGCGTTCAATTCGATTAGGGTTATGTTTGCCATTTGTATGGAACACCAGATATGATTTGAAATCATTGGCGAACACCGTTCTGAGTCTACGACCGAGCGCAAGCCTCTCTGTTTTGTAGAATATTTCAGCAGCAATATTAAGTGGAGATGTGACTCGCACATCTGCAATAACGAACTTCTCCCGTGTGCCGATCCACTTTTCCACATCAATCACTACTGGTTCTCCGGTTACCTCACTGATTCGGTTATAGAGTGCTTTTACTGTGTATTCGATAGCGAGTCTGTGCTCATCAGACGTAGATTTAGTTTCGAAACAATCTGCGCTTCCATCAGAGTGAGAAAAATAAGTGAAAGGCCGTTCAAGTGAGGCACTTTGGTAGGTGAGTTGTCTATTACAAATCGGACATGTAAGCGGCCAGTCGAACAGGTCATGGCTATTCTCCTCAATCAGTAACTGCAGTTCGGGGCCAGTAAAAATACGACCAAGCATGTCGTAGTTCGCTACAATCATAATCTATCCTCGACGGAATTAGCCGAACGGTACTCCTGATACATTTCTCGTATTCTGTTGATCGCTCGCTCCTTCCGTGGGTTGGACATTGATGACTTCGAAGCACCACCTCCTTGGAATCGGTGACGAATCGATTTTACCTCTTCAAACGTATCTGAATCAATTATTTGGTACTCAGGAACATGTTTAGAAATGTCTGCGACTTCGTAGACTCCTGCGTAGATCTCGTTCCGTAAGATGTCACCCACTGCCCGTGGTGTCCACTCTCCCCCTTCTCGTGTCTGGATATCCTGCTCGTTCAAGCACCTCGCAACCTCCGGCATCGATCGTTCCTCGATATAGCGTTCGAATATCCCAGCAACTATGTCCGCCTCCTGCTCTACGAGCATGAGTTTTCTTTCAGAATCCAACTCATAACCTAACGGTGGCGAGTTATTCGGCCACTTCAGTTCGGACGCAAGTTCGTTGAGCCCCATCTGGGTCCGTTGCTTTATCATGTCCCGTTCAAATTCAGCTGCACTAGCAATATTCCTGAAGTTGAACCGTCCCGTCGCGCTCGTCGTATCGATCTGTTCCGTTACGCTGTACAGACTCACGTTGTGTTGTCTCAGTTCAGATTCCAGCTGTACTGCGTGCATCAGACTCCGTGAAAATCGATCCAGCTTCCAGATCACGACCACATCAAATACCTGCTTCTCCGCGGCACTCAGCATTTTCCGGAACATCGGACGATCCGTGTCCTTACCACTCTCAGCCTCGTCACGGAAAACGAACCAAACCTTCCATCCGAGCGATTCACATCGGTCTATACTCCGACGTACTTGCGCGTCTAATGAGTACCCATACTCCTGACTTTTAGACGACGTTCTCGCGTATACTGATGCTCGGAGTTGCTGAGTCTCCCCGTTTTCTGCAACTCGTTCACGCACAGATTCCTGATCAAACATCGTCGAAAACCTTCTGGAGGTCTTTGACACGCTGTCGTACAGTCTCAGTTGACAGCCCAACTGCCTTGGCAACATCCAACTGCGTAAAATCCTCTTGTAGAAGGTAGACACCTCCAGCTGCAATCCCAGCTGGATCCTTCCCCACAAACATCTGCTCTCTCTCAACTTCGTCCACGAGCTGTTCTACTTCTTCATAATCGGCATCTGTCAGTCCTAGTTCCAATTGAAGGAACGATACGTACTCCGATGGTGCTGGCGTACGAGGTTCTATATCCAACTCGTCACACAGGGCGAGGTGGCTGCGATGGAATTTCTTTTCGTCAACACTCGAAAACTCAGTAAGCCGGCTCATCGGGATCGGAAGGTCTCCACGTCGGGATGCCAATCGAAGGCACGCCGCAATAATACAAGCGGTTACCCTTCCGTCAGTGATTTCGGCTCGAAATGCATCACAGTAGATCTCCGCTGTCTTTCCCCGCAAATCGTCTGAAAGCCCGAGTTGGTTAGCAAACTCCTCCAGCGTCTCAAAAGCCTCCGCAAGTTGTTGGTCGGTTGCGTTTCTGATTCGACATTCCGACATCCAGTCTTTATCCTCCGAGGATGAGAAGAATCCTTCAGCTACATCCCATTCTAATGAAGTGGAATCCGTGTTCTCACTAATGACGAACCCGCAGGATTCACAGATCGCGTCACACACCTCTACAGAATCGTCGATATCATCTGATTCACAAACGGGACAGAGTTCGCTTTGTTCGTATACCGACTGTGTCATCGTCCCCTCCCTGAAAGCGAAAGAGACGATATCTCCCCCTTGTCAGCGCAATTGGGGCACAATGGATCGCCATTTGGGTCAACTTCATCCCAACCAACATCGGAGGAACACCCATCGCAGTACCAGTTCATCACACCGTATTCCTCTGCAAGATCGGGATATTTCCGCGCTATCGACGGTGTCAGGAATTGATCTGGGTTTTCCTCAAGATACTCGATTACGGCCTCACGTGGGTAGCCATCATATCCGATGAGCAACCCGCTCGAACCGTGGTCTTGATGAGACGTGTTGCCTCGCCCGCATCGAACTCGATAAGAGCAGAACCGGCATTCCCACTCGTACTCGGGATCAGCAGGTGGCAATTCTTCGTCCATTTGGTACTCGGTGTGCGCTGCGGCCCAGTCCAAGACCGTGTCTTTCCAAAATTTGTCGTCGAATTTCGTATGGAACGACTTGAGATCCAAAGTTGAGCGATCCACGTAGACGAGCAACGCGTCAGTAATCCGGCGGTCGAATTTCTGTGTCAAACCACACATGTAGGCGTGCGCCTGTGCGAGATGGTGGTCATTTGGTGAGTCGAGATGTTCGATAGAATCTTTCGTTTTGATTTCGGTCAGCAGAACCGGTTTGCCTTCCGCATCAACAAAAACGGGGTCGGTTTCGCCTTTGAGACGCAGTTTCCCAGTCCGAGATTCAACCGTGAAGTCAACCCAAATACCGTTCTGGACGTATACGTCGTCGTCAGCAACGGCTTGGAAGTACGGAAGGATTAGGTCGGTTTCTACGTGTTCGCCTACCCAAAAGATGCCTAACGGGTCTGCAGTCTCTTTCGGAGCGTTGTGCTGTCTGTAGTGGATTTTGCGAGTGCATTGCAGGAGTTGACTCGGGCTATGACGGATCGGATCAGGAACTGGACTGGGACCATTGAAGTACGGCTGCCCGTTCTGAATATTGGAGGCGAACTCCTGTGCACGGTACCATCGGTCAAATGAAGTACTCTGTATCTGATCAACTAAGCTTATGGTCGCAGCGGAGACATCGTCATCCGTGAATTCAGATTTGAGTAGTTCATTCAGATCTGGGAACGTCATTTTCGTTCACCCTGCTTATCGATCGTTTCGAATAGGGAGGTTTGATCAGAGAATGACTCTCCCACAGTTAACCACCGATTCTGGATATGAACCTTCATGCGCCGGCAATTCACCATATAGTTCCTACGATGGCGGTATTTTAGGTATTTGTGGAGTACACGACTCTCTAAATCATTAATTAGTTCCTACGATGGTGGAGTTTCCTTTTGAAGTTGTGCACACGTCGTTAGGATGAATGGGCGAAGAAAAGAAGCGAGGACCGAAGCCACGGGTTTCTGATGAGGAAATTCTCCAGGTTTTCCGCCAATCTGCCGATCCCGTTTTGACTGCTTCTGAAGTCTCCACTGAGCTTCCTATCAAACGACGTTCAGTCTATGACCGACTTGTTCAGCTCGAAGAAGTAGATACTCTCGAATCTAAGAAGGTCGGTGGGCGGACAACAGTTTGGTGGCTTCCTAACTACACCTCGACCTCAACAACTGATCGAGATTAGTTACTCCATTGATGAACGAAGGGAGTACCATTTCCTGGCGAGATAGTGGATTAAAGTCAAAAAGAATGATTTATCGGAATATGGATTAAACAAGAGGTATGCCGATTGATTTGGGACTCTGGCGGGTTGAGAACGACGACTCCTTCAAGCGAGTTTCATCCACAAAGTTAGACAGTGAAGAGCGTCTTGAAGAATTCCTCCTCCAGGACCCAAACGTGCTTGGTCAACCCCTTCTGGTCATCGACCGGCAAATAACGACCCCCAGCGGGAACCGTCTTGATATTTTGGCAATCGACGAGGCAGGCGACCTCCATGTGGTAGAATTGAAACGTGATCAATCACCGCGTGACGTCACGGCGCAGGTTATCGACTATGCATCCTGGGTTCGGCACCTAGACTATCAGGATGTGAAGAAGCTATACGAAGCCTCGGACGAACACGACAATACGTTCGAAGTAGGATTCGACTCTGCATTCTATCCTACACAAGATGATGCTCCCTCAGGACCTGAAGATGTGAACAGCCAGCACATGCTGACGATAGTTTCCTCGGAATTAGATAGTTCAACGGAACGTATTATTGAGTATCTCTCCGAAGAATACGAAGTTCCAATAAATGCGATCCGATTCAATTACTACAAAGAAGATGGGCGCGAATACATCGCCCGTACTTGGCTAAAAGACCCCTATGAATCGGAAGAAGAGGAAGAAGAAGACGCCCGGAAACCTTGGAACAGATTCGACTTTTACGCGAATTTCGGACAGAACGAGTACCGCAGATGGGAAGATGGTCGCAAGTACGGGTTCATCACTGGTGGTCACGGTGAGTGGTATCACCGAACGATGGGGAAAGCCAAAGAGGGAAAACGCATATTTGTCAATCATCCTGGAGAGGGATACATCGGTGTTGGTATAGTAACTCAAGAGAAGACACCGGCACCAGAGTTTATGGTTGATGTGGAAGGCGAGGAAGATGAAATTCCGATCACCGAAGCACCGCTTGAAGGTGACTTAAGCAAGGATTCCGAAGACCCCGACCTCCGGGAGTATCTCATCGGTGTCGATTGGATAGAGACGAGAGACATAGAAGACGCGTTCTGGGAGAAGGGGTTATACGCAAACCAGAATACGGTTACAAAATTACGAGACCAGCAGACACTTGACCGACTCTATGAGGTCTTCGGCGTTTCGCCTCAATAGCTCTTAGTGAGGGTGTTATAGAACAGTTCACGTATCCTCTGTACAACTACTTGACGCGAGCTCAATTATGTCTTAACGAGTCATCAGATACAAGATGGCAAACGCTGCAATCGCCGCTAAAACGATCTCAAAGTAGATGAACACCAAGATCCCAATTATCAAAATTATCACTATTCCGAATGCAACTTCAGCCGGTTCTGGCTTCTCCTCCTCCAGAACTTCTTCAGCCGAGCTTCCCCAATCCCAGTCATTAACTCTCTTGCGACCGTCCGAAGTGTGGTAATATCGATTTCGGTTTGATGACGTTTTCGAGTTAGATTTATTTGTTGAGGAATCTTTCCATGCTTGAATGTCGTGCTCATGCTCGTCATTGTGGCACGAGGGACAGAGGGTTGTCAGATTCGACATACGATGTGAGCCCCCATTTGCGATGGGTTTCTTGTGGTGAGCATGAAGGACTGTGTCACCATTTGTACCACCGCCAGCACCACAGCTTTGACATCGGTACCCATCTCGCTTGTAGACTCGCTTGCGGAGCTTGTCCCAGTTATCGGGATACTGGCTTGAGGACGACACAATCGTCTCTCATAAAGAGATAATTGAAGCTACTAATACTTTTATAATTGAGAGAATACAATAGTCGGTTATTTATATGACTATCTTTTAGATTTGCTGGTGTATATTCCGTAAAGGAATTCAGCCAATTAGTTCGTAGGAATAAGAAAGAGAAGCAAGTCTATGGAAATGTTATGACAACCTCCAAAAGCTAAACTGACACTTGACATTTTCCGCGATCGTCGTTAGCACTTGAAATCGATTTCGGTGTCATCGTTCGATAAAGTCGGTACTATTGCTAATGACAACCTGAACCTCGGCCTGTTTTTTGTAGTAATGATCCTTAACATTCCTGAACAGGAATCGCTTCCCTTCTTTGAGGTAGGGATGAGTCGTGCCGTCCTCGACGATGAAATAGACTGGATTTAGGACGCTATCATCGGTGAGTTCCCCCTTGATATCGGGTACACCGTTTGTGTCCTTCTTGGCGTAGAATACCGAGTCAATCGTCGCTTCGACATCAACGTACTCTCCAGACCCGCGGAAATCTTTGAGCTGCCATGTTTCGTTTGAGGTCCAAGACGTTTTACTGTCAGAAGGAGTGGGAGTAGGAGATCGATCATTGGATTCTGACTCATTGGCTTCGCTTTCGTGTTCAGCATTTGGCGAACTCAAGAAGAGGAAGCTCTCATCCCCACCGGTTCCACGCATAAAATTAGATACGGTAGCTTCAACTCGCTGCTCGGTTGAAGAGCTATCGACCAACTCTTCGTCCTCCAGCATACATTTGATGTCACCGTCACCCGGTGGAGAAGCAACAAACCAGTCTTTACCACGTCGTTCGAGTAATACCTCTCCTGTCGCACCCTTTTCTGTAAACCATTTGGCCATGCTCTGCTTGTTTCCAGCCAAGTTATATGACTCTGACTAGTCAGAACAGGAAATTGGACTATCGCAGGAGACATTGACACTTTCTGCCAGTGATTAAACGCCCCGCAGAATTTTGTCCTACGGGTGTGAACATCCAATAATGGGAAATTTTAACGATCTCGATTTCCGCGATCTTGAGAAACAAGACGTTCGAGAGTACTGGCAGCATGAAGCCCAAGAGTTCACGCCGTGGTTGGCTGAGGAGATCCGATCCGACGAAACATCGCACCTAGAGGATATGCTCGGCCTAGAATTAGACGTGGTCGAGATTGAGAAGAGTGTCGGGAAATACAGCGTTGATATCCTCGCGCGAGTCGAAGCCGACGGACGCAACGTCGTGATTGAGAACCAGCTCACGCAATCCGATCACGACCATCTCGGCAAAGCCATCGCCTATGCTGCAGGCATAGACGCAGACATCATCGTCTGGATCGCCCCCCGATTCAACGATGAACACCGAGACGCCGTCCAGTGGTTGAATAGCAACAGCAGAGAAGGCGTGGACCTTTTCGCCCTCCGACTTGAAGTGTGGAAAATCGGTGAGTCCGCGCCAGCGTTCCGCCTTAACCCGGTTGACCAACCCAGTGAGTGGAAAGCCAAAGCACGACGTTCAGAGGGCGAACTCTCCGAACAGGCGGAACGCCGTGAAGAGTTCTGGACAATGTTCCGTAATCGAATTGAGCAGGAACAAACACCTCTCAGCGCACGGAAGCCAGGCCCCCGTCATTACTATTCAAATCCAATTGGTAAATCCGGGTTTCACATCTCTTTCCTCTTTGATCGGAAAGCGGAGGAACGTGGCATCACCCTCTTCGTCGAGGACGACGAGCAAGCGTTCTGGCAACTCCACGAGGACAAGGAGCAAATCGAAGAGGAGCTTGGTCACTCGCTCAATTGGGATGAACCTGAAGAGACACGGAGCGGGAATATGCGGAGTGCGATTCAACTCCGCACAGACGGTACGCTGGACGACCGGGAAATGTGGGACGAGCATATCAAGTGGTTTCTGGAATACGGCGAACATTTCCACGAGGTGCTCGGTGACCGTCTCCAGCGACTGTGAACGGAACAGATCGAACAACATGCAAGAGTTGCAAGCAGTTTGTATGGCTACTGATATATTCTCTAACACATGTGTGATGGAGGGGGCCTACGGACATTTTTGTACGAAAACGAAACCAGTTCAATTCCAGGATGAAGGCAGTACAAGAAATTCTTGCACAGTTAGGTATCCAATCAGTCGAGCAGATGGACGTCAACGAGAGCTACACCGTCGAAGTCCCCGGGTACAATGACTTGGCGATCGAAAAAGTCGGCCAACAGCAGATTAGCGTGGCTCATCATTACGTCCAGCGATGTGATCTGATGTGCGATCCTGAGATCGTCTTCCGTGTCGAAAACGGCGACTGGATCCCGATCGAATTCACGCAGCATCCACGAGTGTACCAACGTGACGAAGACGGTCTTCAGCTGAACGGATTCATCAAGCACTGGGATCAAAATCTCCGGCAACAAGGATTCGTAGAGGCCGCGGAAAAGTAACTCAGCAAAGCTACGGTCCTGATCGCTCCGTTCCTGGGATCGCCCACAGGATGTGCCAAGGCTTCTACATACCTGAATCGGGACGTAGCGAGCAATAGTCCTTCAAAATAAGTCCTCGATACGTGCTTGGAGATCTGAAAACGCCTGTTCAGCATACTCTATGTCGGTTGCGCCGGTTATTACTACCTGTCCTGAACCAAATACCAAGAGAACACAATCATGCTCCGGTGGGCGATACACTAATCCGGGGAATTGTTCCGGCTCGTATTCCGTTACCTCTAACCCAAGCCCGATGGCCAACGCCGAGAGATTCAGTTGTTTCCCCACGTCTGCGGTACACACGTAGTTCTGGACACTGAACCACTCGTCGTCCGCTGATGTTAGTATGTCATGATCACTTAGAACGTGTAAGAACTCTTCACGGATAGCCTTAGCCTCGTTTTCGGAGTCTGCCCCTGTTATGATGTACTTCCCAGTCCGGTAGAGCGTGATGAGGAGTGAGGATTCGCTGAGTCGGATGTAGGCCCCTGGATATTTCTCAGGGTCATAGTCGGCAACTCTGTTCAGTTCTTGGGTTACTGCCTCCAGATCAAGTTCTATCCCCAGAGACCCCGATGAAACAACATTAACGACTTTTACCATCTTACTCGTTTGTACACAGATGATTCTGATGCCACGGATTATAACCTTCTGATGCCCCATCCATGCTCAACCACGAATAAGAACCCGGGCTGATTTACCGTCCGTCACAGTTCGAGGTCACGCTCCTGATTTTTGCCAGTGGAAAAGTCATCAGTGTGGGACTACGGATCGAAAACACGCTAATGCAACAATTGGGCATCTTGAAGAAGGACTATCAACAGTTGACACCTCCTGATGGAATTGGCAAAAGTTGAAGTCACCTGAACAACCAGCATGAGAGTGTGAGTATTAACGGCGACAACGGCGATTTCGAGAAGAGTCTGTGGCAATCTGCGGAGGGACTTCGCGGGCCTGTTGAGTCAGCAGAATACAAGCACATCGTGCTCGGCCTCCTCTTTCTTAAGTACATGTCTGACGCGTTCGAACAGCGCCGGGTTGAGCTTCGTGAACTGACGAACGACGAAGATTCGATGTACTACTGTGGGGATGACGACGAAGAGCGTCAGTTCATTCTGGAGGACAAGGACGCGTACCACGGTGAGAACGTGTTCTATGTTCCTGAGGAGGCGCGATGGGAGCAACTCATTGACAACGCAACAGACCCTGACATCGGGGCACAGATCGACGATGCGATGAGGGCTATCGAAAACGAGAACCCTGACCGTCTCGATGGAATGCTGCCGAAACGATATTCGCGGATTCCTCAGGATACACTGGAAGGACTGCTTAACGAATTCGCAGAACTCGACCTCGGCAACCGAAAAGACACTCAAGACGAGGACGTCTTCGGTCGCGTCTACGAATACTTCATCAAGGAATTTGCCCGGAAAGAAGGCCATCGTGGTGGAGAGTTCTATACGCCGAAACACGTTGTCGAACTACTGGTGGAGATCTTGGAACCCTTTGAGGGACGCATCTTTGACCCGTTCTGTGGTTCAGGCGGGATGTTTGTTCAGAGTCACAAATTCCTTGAGCGAAAGGGAGGAGACGAAAGCCAGGTATCCATCTTTGGGCAGGAGGTCAACGATGCTACTTGGCGTATCTGTAAGATGAATCTCTACCTGCGCGGTATCGATGGTAACATTCAACTCGGGGATAGCATCCGAAACGATCGGTTCCCCAATCTTCGCGCAGATAAAGTCATCACCAACCCTCCGTTCAACATGAGCGAATGGGGGAAAGAAACGGTCTCTGATGATGATTCACGTTTTAAATATGGACTTCCTCCAGCTAATAATGCGAATTTCGCCTTCATTCAGCACATGATACACCACTTGGACGATGATGGTATGGCCGGGACTGTCATGGCTAATGGTTCAATGTCAGTACAGGGAACTGAAGGTGAAATTCGGCAACAGATTATTGAGGACGATCTCGTAGATGCCATTATTGCACTTCCCGAAAAGCTCTTTTATACGACTCAAATACCGGTTTGCCTATGGGTGATTAGCAAAGGTAAAGACTCCGACCAGTATAGAAATCGTTCTGAAGAAACATTATTTATCGACGCTCATGACCTATATGAATCACTTGACCGTACCACGAATCACCTGAACACCGACCATATTCACAAAGTCGCAGACACTGTACGGGCTTATCGAGGAGAAGACGGGGTTTCCGAATATGAGGACGAACTTGGATTTTGCAAGATAGCTACAGTAGATGAGATTGCCGACAATAATTATCTGCTCACACCTGGCCGGTACGTTGGTGTTGAGCAAGAAATTGGAGATGAAGTGCCGTTTGATGTGAAAATGGGTGAGCTCAGTTCAGAGCTTCGGGAAGAAATCCAGCGCTCGAACGAACTCCAACAAGGAATTGAAGAGACTCTTGAGGAGGTTGGATTTTGACCCCTCAAAAAGATATCTCGGAGTTTAATAAGGAACCCGAGAGCAAGCATAAATTTAGTCTGGCTCCTGAGGAAATTCCAGACGGATGGGACATCGTTCGAATAGGCGAATTAAAAGAGAGAGTTAGTAATCGAGTTGATCCTCAGGAATTTCCGGAGGACAAGTACCTAAGTTTGAAACACCTAGACAAATCCTCAACAAGGGCGAAAAGTCATGGTTACGCAGAAGAGGTTTCAAGTAAAAAATACAGATTCAAAGAAGGAGATATCTTATTTGGCCGTTTGCGCCCATATTTTAGGAAAGTAATCAAGACGGAATTTGGTGGTGTATGTTCCACTGATATGGATGTGATACGTCCCAAGGAGGGCGTAGATAGAGACTTTCTTCACTATACGCTGTTTCGACAAGACTTCATCAATATAGCGGATAAGACCTCAACAGGAACTCGAATGCCCCGTGCAGACTGGGATGTGCTTGATGATGTACTCGTTGCTCTCCCACCGATGGAGGAGCAGAAGAGGATCGGGGAAGCGCTCAATAACCTAGATTCCAAAATTGATTCAAACAAGCGAGTGATAAGTCTCTGCAATCAGGTTTCCCAAGCAATATTTCGAAATTGGTTTATTGAGTTAGAGCCTTTCGAAGAAGAACCTCGTTCATACCGAGATGGGATTGGTAGAGAAATACCGGACGAATGGCAGGTAAAACAAATGTCAGAAGTTGCAAAGGTAGTAGACTGCTTGCATTCAAAGAAACCTGATGAGCAAGATTACGGGAATTTCTACATTGAAGTGAATGACATTGGCGAAAACGGCGAGTTAGCTTTGGATAACAAATACCTCATTTCCGCAGAAGATTATGAAAAGTGGACAAGACGAATAACAGCGAAGCCAGGTGATGTAATTATATCGAAAGACGGGCGTGTCGGAGCAGTAGCTCAAATTCCAGAGGGAGTGGAGGGTGCAATCGGAAGGAACTTAGTTTGTATTCGTCCAGATAAAGAACAATTATCGCCTCCTCTTCTAAGAGAATATATGTTGTCTCCATTGATGAAGGCAGAAATCGGGAGAAAAACATTGTCTCGATCAATCTTCGAGACATTGCATGTGAGCGAAATAGAAGACCTGCGTGTGATCCTTCCTCCCAAGGAAGTTAGGCAGGCGTTTGACAACCTTGTACGCCCCTTACATGAACAAATCAATCATAATATAAAAGAGTCGATAACCTTGGAACAGGTGCGGAATACTCTCCTTCCAGAGTTATTATCTGGACACGTCCGTATTGACCCTGACAATAATTAAAGAGGAAATTCAACAGACAATATCCAATGGGGCTCAATGAACTAGAATTGGCGGAAATGCCTGCCATCGAGATATTTCAGAGCCTTGGGTATAATTATGGAAAAGATCTCGATTCTGAGCGTCGCTCTACATCAAATGTAGTTCTTCGTCAACGACTTAGAGATCAGCTCCGTATCATCAATCCGAAAGTCCCAGATAATGCGATAGATGAGGCAGTTCGTGAACTTACAAGTACTCAATCTCCCAATCTTCTTGAAGATAACCAGAGTGTGCATACACAGCTAGTAGATGGGATCCAGGTTGAGTTCGAAAAGGATGGCGAGCAAGTCGGTCGATTTGTTGAACCTATTGATTACGATGATCCTGAAAATAACGACTGGCTCATTACTACTCAATTCACTGTCCAAGTCGGAGATAACCCTCGTCGCCGACCAGATCTAGTTGTCTTCATCAACGGACTGCCTATAGGCGTTCTCGAATTCAAGAACCCGACTGATCCGAAGGCAACGTTGGAAAACGCATATGACCAAGTCAACAGCCGATATCGAGACGATATCTCGCCACTCTTTCGATTCAACGAAGTTATTGGGCTGACAGATTTGAATGAGGCCCGGATTGGCTGCCTTGATGCAGGGTGGCAATGGTACCGTCCTTGGCGATACATCGAAGAAGAAGGCGATGAGCGAGATGACCTGCCTGAACAAGAGGTTCTACTTCGGGGTGTGTTTGAAAAGGAACGACTCCTAGACCTCATTGAGAACTTCATCGTCTTCAGCGAAAAGGACGGCCAACCGGTGAAGATGCTGGCAGGGTACCACCAGTTCTACGGCGTCCGAGAAGCCGCAGAGAGCGCGAAGAAAACCCAAGGAAACGAACTGGGACGAATTGGCGTCTATTGGCACACTCAAGGATCAGGGAAGTCCCTCTCGATGGTTTACTTCGTGCGGAAGATCCGAAGGAGTGATGACTTCGGGAATCCGACGTTCGTCGTCGTCACAGACCGAAACGAGCTAGACGAGCAAATTACGCATACGTTCACCGATGCCGGCTACAACGTGAGCTGGGCTGATACCATCACAGACCTGCGTAACAAACTTGACCGGCAGACAGGCGGACTGATATTCACCACGATACAGAAATTCCAGACCCAAAAAGACGAACGCAAGCATCCTGTCGTCAACGAGCGGGAGGATGTGATCGTGATGGCAGACGAAGCCCATCGATCACAAACGAAAGAGTTGGGAGAGAACCTTCGGGATGCGCTCCCCAATGCCTCCTTCATCGGCTTTACTGCCACGCCGATTCACGATGGTGACAACGCAACCCGAATGACGTTCGGTGAGTACGTCAGCCAGTACACTATCGACCGCTCTGAGGAAGACGGTTCAACGGTCCCGATTTACTACGAATCCCGGTTCGCAAAACTTCAGTTCAATAAGGAAGCGATCAGCGAGTCAGTACGGGAATTACTCGACTCGGCTGACGAAGAACTTGAGAACGAACTTGTTGAGAAGTGGACTGAGCTTCGTCGAATCATCGAGAACGCCGACGACCGTCTCAACAAAATCGCGGGTGACATAGTTGGCCACTACAACGACCGTGAAATCGAGGGGAAGGCGATGGTCGTTTCCATCAGCCGGAAGGCTGCGGTCAAATACAAGCGCTACATCGAACAGCAACCAGATGCTCCGGAAGTTGGCGTGGTCATCTCAGAGCCAGAAGAGCACATCGACGATCCTACGAGTGAAAGGAAGCTCAAACGTCGGTTCAAGGATCCAGACGACCCTCTCAAGATCATCGTTGTCTGCGATAAGTGGACGACTGGCTTCGATTGCCCACCGTTGCATACTCTCTACGTCGATCGTCCGATGAAGAACCACAATCTGCTCCAGGCAATAGGGAGGGTGAACCGGGTCTACAAGGACAAACCTGGAGGGCTCGTGGTGGACTACATCGGCATTGCGGAGGATCTACGCCAAGCACTGGACAAGTACACGTCCGACATCCAGGAGATGGCGATGGTAGATGTCGAAACTGCCGTCGAGGTGATGAAACAGAAGCACCACAAGGTCTCTCGGTACCTCTCGCGGGTCGATTACGAGGGATGGCAGGAACTGAGTGAACTCGAACTGTCCCGACTGATTCACCGTGCTGAAAGCGAGGTTATCGCTACCGAAGAGAAACAAGAAGAGTTCATGCAGGCTGTAGCGGAACTCAAACGCGCCTTCGCATTGGTGACGCCTCATAACGCAGCCAGCGAAATTCGCTCTGATCTGCTCTTCTTCGAGGCAGTCAGAGACAGCCTACGATCCTTGGAGAGTGATAGCACCTCTAGAGACGATGAACTGGACTCGGCGATGAAGAAATTGATCGCAGAGGGTATCACTGCTGACGATGTCGTGTCCGTCGCTGGGTTTGAGAAATGGAAGTCGGAGGAACCGATTGTTAGCGATGAGTTCCTTTCTGACGTCGAGCGTGTCGAGCAACCAGAGCTCCAGGTGAAGATGCTTGAGAAACTGCTCCGGAACGAAATCTCGACTCGGAAACAACAGAATCTCGCAAAGTACGAATCTTTCGAGGAAGAGTTGGAGGAGACCCTCAATGAGTACAATAACCAGTTCCTGACGACTGAAGAAGTGATCGAAGAGTTGCGGAATTACGCTGAGGAACTTCAGCAGGAGGATCGGCGGAAAGAACGGTTAGGACTCTCTGCCGAGGAATTGGCGTTTTACGATGCAATAGCCACTAATACGGAAATGGAAATCGACGACGGACTACTCCAAGAGATCGCTCAGGAGGTGTGCGAGATGCTGAAAGAGAACGTCAATATCGATTGGACCAACCGGAAGGCGATGCGCTCGAAGCTAAAGACGCGGGTCAAAGGCTTACTCCGGAAAAATGGATTGTCTCATGGAGAGTATGAACCCTTGGTGGATCCAATTGTCCATCAAGCTGAAGCACTCTACGGAGACGTTAGCGCATAGTCGAAAAAAGCAGACGTTCTATCATAGTCATCGTGTCTGTAGTTACCCAAATCATTCGTTGGAACCTGGTCGCAAATCCCGCCAGCGGAGCTGTTCGACACTCCCGTCGTTGAGTTGAACGTCGAATAGATGTGAATCACGA
The DNA here is from genome assembly GCF_900108095.1 of Natronorubrum sediminis. Classification (NCBI taxonomy): domain Archaea; kingdom Methanobacteriati; phylum Methanobacteriota; class Halobacteria; order Halobacteriales; family Natrialbaceae; genus Natronorubrum; species Natronorubrum sediminis. The sequence continues at coordinate 367,426 of NZ_FNWL01000001.1, read as the reverse complement.
GGATCACCGGTTTCCTCACCAGCGTCATCCTCGAAGACCTCAATCACGGTACCATGCTTTCCGTGGAGTCGGTCATGATCGGGATCGGTCTCGTCTGGGATGTCAACGCGCACGCGGTCCCCCTGTTCAAACCTTCGCATCAGATCGAGGTGCGTGCGACACAGAGGTGATCGTTTCGGTTACACGTCACATCCAACCCCCAATGATTATGCCCCTTCCAACCGTGTTTAGATGTACGCGAATCCCCGGAGGGAACCGCCCTCATTCGAAATCGTTCGACTATCGAACGAAATCAAATTCGACAGCCAAAGTCGCTTTATAAGTGACCGACCGCCGTCTGGCGGATGTTGATCGTTCGAAGAACGAATGGGCGCTGCAGGATTTGAACCCGCGACGGTTTGGTCCGAAGCCAAGCACTCTGTCCAGACTGAGCTAAGCGCCCTCACTTGAGCAATTTCCGTCGACCCCGTATAAGTCGCTCGGTTTGCAACCATTTCGACAGGGGCCACCATACCATCCACAGTGTGCGTTGCTTCTCACTCGATGAAAACGACCGAGGGTGGTCTTTGTCGTCGAGAGCTATTACTGAGATACGCATGACGGTGAACGAGGCTGCGGGTCCCGACGATGGTCGATCGCAGGGCGTACCACTCGAGTTGCTCACCGAAGACGAAGAAAGCTGGACTGCCGTCCCCGCCGATGCGTCCGGCGACGACAGGGTGAGCAAGTGGCTCTCGATCGATGGTGACGCACTCTGTGATCTCGAGGCGTGGCGATAGCGACGACACTCGACGAACTGGTCCGTCTCTTTGCATGTGGTAGCCAATTCCAACGCACTCGAGAGCCGCTCGTGTTGATGCTCGAGTGCGGTATAGCGGCGGCATATCGTACCGTTTAACCACGCTCGCTGACCAGTGCTGGCAATGACAGCGGGAGAGACGGTTCGTGGGTTACTCGAGTTAACGCGGCCGGTGAACGTCGTCGCGGCCAGCGTGTTGACGTTCATTGGGGCGTTCGTCGCCGGCAGCGTTAGCGAGTACCCGTTTGCGGTGGCCGCTGCGGTGGCGGCAACTGGGCTGGCTGTCGGTGCGGGCAACGCGATCAACGACTACTTCGACCGAGAGATCGATCGAATCAATCAGCCCGAACGAGCGATTCCCCGCGGTGCGGTGTCGCCACGCGGTGCGCTCGTATTCAGTCTCGTGCTCTTCGGGGCTGCGGTCGCGCTCGCGCTCGTGCTTCCACGGCTGGCGATTGCGATTGCGGCGATCAACCTCGCCGCGCTGGTCGCGTACACGGAGGTGTTCAAGGGTCTCCCCGGAGTCGGGAACGCGTTGGTCGCCTATCTCGTCGGGAGCACGTTCCTCTTCGGGGCAGCAGCGGTCGGCGAGTTAGGGCCAGCCGTGGTCCTCTTTTTGCTCGCAGCGATTGCCACGCTGACTCGAGAGATCATCAAGGACGTCGAGGATATCGAGGGTGATCGAGAGGAGGGACTGAACACGCTTCCGATCGCTATCGGTGAGCGACGGGCGCTGCTGGTCGCGACGGGATTGTTGCTCGTGGGCGTCGCTGCGAGTCCGTTCCCCTATTTCCTCGGCGAATTCGGCGCTGCGTATCTGGCGCTCGTCGTTCCGGCCGTCGCGATTATGTGCTACGCGACCTACGAGAGTTTCGACGATCCAACGGCTGGACAAGAGCACCTCAAGTACGGAACGTTTCTCGCTGCTGTCGCATTTATCGTTGGCCGAGGCGTGATCGTTTTCCCGGTGTAACTACCGAATGACCCGTTGTGACGAAAGATATCTTGGTGTTCGACTACCATCACTATCGATCGTTACTGTTCGACCAAAAACAATATAACCTCGCTTGAACATTTGACTGGCAGACGGTATCATCGTCAGCGTTCGATTGCTGGCCGGTACAACGGTTGATGGATGTGAAATTAGGTATGCATGGTCTCGCCGATAGCCTCCCGGAGAAAGGCTTCCAACCAGGGACAAACGTGCTCGTTGCTGGCCCCCCAATGACGGGGAAACGAACCCTCGCGTTCGATATCCTCGCAAACGGTGTCGATCGAGGTGGTGGTTCGATCGTCGTCTCGACCGAAGACGACGCGACGACGGTACTCGAGGCGATCGACGAGTCGGTCGACGATCTCCAGACAGCCCCCGAATCTTCCGGAGCGGACGCGGCTGTCGCGGAGGCAGCGACTACCGCGACTGACTCGAGTGGGGGTCGCGAGTCGACGGCCGGTTCTCGAGACAGCGGTCCCGTCGGTGTCGTCGACTGCGTTACGAAACAACGCGGGGTCGGGACCGTCGAGGACGATCCACGAGTGAAGTACGCGTCTTCACCCGTCGATATGACTGGTATCGGAATCAGCCTCTCGGCGTTTCTCGAGGAGTTCTACGAGGGCCGGGGCGTGACCGAGAACCGGGTGCTCCTGCACTCCGTGTCGACGTTGTTGTTGTATTCGAATCTCCAGACCGTGTTTCGATTTTTGCACGTCTTTACGGGGCGTGTCCAGAGTGCCGATGCGACCGGTATCTACGTCATCGACTCGACGGCTCACGACGAGCAGACGATGAATACGCTCAAACAGCTCTTCGACGCTGTCATCGAACTCGAGGACGGAGAAGACGGCACTCCGATCATCACCACGGCTGGCTTTTCGTCCTGATCGGGCAGCCCCGTGTCGACCCCGAAAGGTTTCGTCGTCGAACGCGTACGCTCGCGTATGCCACTCGACACACCGGCGGAACTCAAGAATGTGCTCGACGCCGAGACGATCGCCGTCGTAGGCTGTTCGAGCACTCCCGGAAAAGCAGCCCACGACGTGCCGAAGTACCTGCTCGAGCAGGGGTACGACGTCATCCCGGTCAACCCCTTCGCGGACGAGATTTTCGGTCGGTCGGTTCCCGACACGCTCGCCGATGTCGACGACGAGATCGACGTCGTTTGCATCTTCCGGCCGAGCGAGGAAGTCGGTGAGATCGTCGACGCCGCACTCGAGCGCGAGGACGTCGACGTCGTCTGGACCCAACAGGGGATTCACGACGACGACGCTGCGGCCCGCGTCGAAGCCGATGGTCGAGACGTCGTTCAGGATCGCTGTATGAAAGTCGAACATCGACGACTCGTCGCGTGAGTCGCGTCGCAGAGTGTCGAAAGGACAGGATGTGAAACCGCTAGCTGACGAGGAGACAGAGAACAGAGGAGTTGCTTACTCGGACGGTGCGTCGACGTTTTCGACGGGTTCGTCGGTTCCGGTCTCAGCCTCGGTTTCGGCCTCCGTGTTCTCGTCGGCCTCGAGTTCGGCTTCGTCGATTGCGGCTTCGGCTAAAATTTCCTCGCCGTCAATACCCTGTTCCTCGGCGATTGCGAGCAACAGCGCGCGCTGTTCGGTCAGTTGGTGGTCGATCTTCTCGACCGTTTGGTGCGTGTCGTCGACTTCCTCCTCGAGGCCGATGATACGTTGTTGAAGCTCCTGTACTTGCTTGTACATCGCTTCGGCGCGGTCCGACAGACCCTGAATCTTTTTCGCAGTGCTGCCAAGTCCCATATACAGCTACTGTGTCGGGGAGCTAATGGGCTTTTTCCTCTGTCTCTCGATTGGCAATCAACGGCTCACGAGGAGTTACTCGCTCGAGACCGGTCTCCGGCGCTCGAACGCCGACTCGAGGAACGTCGCACACGTCGTGTTGAACGCGTCTGGTCGATCCTGGTTGACGAGATGTCCCGAGTCGGGAAGCACGACTCGCTCGCCACGGGGAAGATCCCTGACGAGCTGTCGGCCCTGTCGTTTGACCAGCGGTGCCTCACTCGCCCCGTGGACGACGAGCGTTGGCGCGTCGACGGAGAGGTCGGGTGGATCGTAGCGATAGAGCGCGTCGAAGATTTTCCGAAATTCGTCCCGATCGATGTCGCCGACTGCCGCAATCGCATCGCGCCTGATCTCGGGATTGACGGAAAGCCAGTGACCGCCGGTCGCCGCGCGAATCGAACCACACATCGATCGAAACGTCGCCCTGGAGCCGCTCAGGGCGACCGACGCCGCGATTGCTGGCGTGGGTGTAAAGAGCGCCTTCGTCGAGTCGGGCACCTCGAGTGGCGGCATCGACCGAACGGCACCCCCGAGTATTGCCGCCGCGACATCGTTCGGGTGACGATCCAGATATTCTTGGACGACCATCGATCCGAGCGAGAGTCCACACAGTATCGGCTGCTCGAGATCGAGGTCGGCGAGCAGTCGCTCGAGGTCGTCGGTAAAGAGTTCGATCGAGTAGCGCTCCGAGTCGGTGACACCCGTATTGCCGTGGCCGCGAACGTCGAGTGTGAGGACCTGATACTCGTCCGCGAAACGGTCGACCTGCGGGGCCCAGGCGCGGGCGTTCGACCAGCCGCCGTGGATGAACACCAGCGGGCGACCCGTTCCCTGCAGTTCGTACCAGAGGTGGCCGTCCTCGAGTGTGAGTTCCGGCATTGTCACGTCGACCACGCCAAGGGGCATAGCTCGCCGGGTTGCACGCACCGACAGCGGCGGCAGTCGTCTCGAGTGAAATGACCTGGGAGAACCGAGAAACGGACGGCGAAACGAATCGAGGGTTACTGATCTTGCTCGGAGCCGCGCCAGCGCTCCCAGAACGACTCGAACTCGTCGTCGTCTTCGGTGATCTGCTCCCAGGCGGCGAGTCCGCGTTCCTCTCGGCTTCCTGGAATCGTGTTGTCGAGGAAGAGCGCGGCGAGTCCCCCGATGGCCATCCCCGTCGAGCCGATGATGTACACCGTGTCGACGACGGCCTCGCCGGCGGTCTCGAGCCAGCCCGGTTGGCCGGCGAGGGCGGCCTCGACGCCGACGGCGTCTCGGAACGCGAGCGTGGTCTCGAAGTTGCCCATGTACGCGGGCATCGCCATCCCGATGAAGAGGGCGAAGCCGATGATGAAGACGTTCCGCGAGGACTCGAGGTCGACGTGTTTGAGGTTGCCAATTCCGACGGCGACGATCTGGGCGAACATGGCGATGAAGAGGCCGCCGATGATCGGGTCGGGAATCGTCGCGACGAGTTGGCCGAAGTAGCCGACGAATCCGAAGACGAGCATGACGACGGCACCGATCTGGACGACGTACCGAGAGGCGACGCCGGTCAGGCCGATCGCGCCGACGTTCTCCGAGTAGGAGGTCGATCCGCCGGTTCCCATCACGCCGGAAAAGATGTTCATCAGCCCTTCCATCCCGATACCGTGGTTGATCCGTTGCTCGCTCGGTGCGCCGTTTCCGGTCATGTTCGCGACGGCGTAGTAGTCGCCGATGCTCTCGACGATCGACGCGAGCACGCCCGCGAACATCCCGATGATGAAGGCAGTCGTGAACTCCGGCATCCCCCACTGGAAGGGGTGGATCGGCAAGAGTAACGTCGTATCCGTCACATCACCGAGTGGAACGTGGCCTGGATGGTCGCTTCCGAGCACGTTCGTAACCGAGAGACCCGCTGCCGTGATCCACGCGATTCCGATACCCAGAATAACCGGGTACAGCCGGAACGCCTTGTGTTTGAGCTCGAGATACTGCGAGAACAACAAGATGAGACCGAGCGTCAGCCCGAGCAACAGCCAACTCTGGTCTGTCTGGGTGATCTGATCGGCGTCGAATAGCGAGAGTCCGATCAGGGCAATCGTCGGCGCGACGACGACGGGAGAGAGGTAGTTTCGGAGCTTTCCGACGAGGCCGAAATACCCCATCGCGACCTGCACGGTCGCGGCGACGATGATCGCACCCTGTAGCTGCAGTAATGCGGCCTGCCAGTCGTCTCCGCCGCCGACCCCACCAGCGGTGACCACGGCAATGATCGCCATCGCCGGTGCGAGCATCGAGAACGGTGCGCCCTGCACGATCGGGTACCGATTCCCGAACGTCGTCTGCGCCAGCGTCGCGATTCCCGACACCACAAAGAAAGTCCCGATGAACTGCGGCCACAGTTCCTCGGGCATTCCCATTACATCGGCCAGAATCAGTGGCACGGCGATGTTCGCCCCCACCATCGTCAGATAGTGTTGAATGCCGAGCACCGTCGATTCGCCGACCGGCGGTTTCTCGTCGATGCCGTATTCGATATCGTCGCTGACCTCGCGTTCATCTCCGCTATCAGCGTCCCTGTCCACCGAATTATCCCCCGCGTCAGTCATCTCGTCGAATAACGGAACAGCGGGGTCAAATGAATGTTGATCCGGATTCGGAGACACCAGTCACGAGGCTGCATTCGCTTTTCCTCACCTCGAGTCATCCGTTAGGGCTCGATCCGCCGCCTCGCGGACCGTCTCGGCGGATAGCGCCTCGAGGGACACCAACTCGCCCCCGCTCTCGCTCGCGACCAGTTTCGAGAGCCCTGCTCGAGAGTCGTCGCCGGCATCGACGACAAGCACAGTCACGGCGTCGCCAGCAAGCCCGCGTGCGGCCTGTCGAGTCGCCTCGGTCGGACTGCCGTCGGCGACGTTCGCCCGGCCGTCCGTCACCAGTACGACGACCGAGGCGTCCGTTTCGGCGCGCTCGAGGACCCGTCTCGAGGTCTCGAGACCCGATGGAAGCGGCGTTCGATCGCCCGACGGCAATTCCTTCAGGTGGCGCGCAGCGAGCGAGACGCTGTCGGTCGGCGGCAACAGTACCTCGCTTTCCTCGCCGGCGAACGCGACGAACGCGACCTGATCGCGCTGTTCGTAACTCTCGCGCAGCAACTCGAGGACGACACCTTTCGCGGTGTGCATCGCGGGTCGCATCGAGGCGCTGGCGTCGACGGCGAAGACGATAGTCACCGACGTCTCGCCGGCGCGAACGGACTGGCGGAGATCCTGCTCGCCGACCCGGGACTCGCCGCGCGCCGCGGCGGAGCGAACCGACGCAGCCGCGTCGATAGGGCCGTCATCCGACACGGGTTCGGTTCGGACGCGTGCGCCGCGGTTGCTCACGCTGGGCGTCGTGCTCGCTCGAGAGCCCCTCGCTGCCGTGGACTGTCGATTCGTTACGTCGGACGTCTCGAGGTTGGGTGCCGCCGCCTCGCCGACGCCGGCGACCTCGGCGCGCTGCTGGCCGGGGACGAGCGGTCGGGCTTCGTCCTCCTCGTCGCTCCCGTCGCCGCTGTTGTCGTCGCTGTCGTCGCATTCGTCGGTCGACTCGGGATCGCTCGAGTCGTCCCTCTCGCCCGAGTCTCCGTCGTCACTACCACTGGCTTCGGCGGGTGACGGTGTGTCGCCAGTCGGTCCGTCTGCCTCGTCCGGTCGACGTTCGGGTCCGGAGTCGTCCGTTTCCGGGTCGGTACCATCGCTTGGTTCGTCGAATTCGCCGTCACCGTCTTCGGACTCGGAATCGGCGTCGTCACTCCGCTCGCCGCCGGAGTCGTTTCCCGTCTCACCGCCGTTTTCGTCGTCCTCGCTTTCGCTCCCGTCCTCACTCGCCTCGGACGCCTCGCCGTCGCCGTCCGCGTCGGATGCTCCTTCTTCGAACCGATCCTCGAGGAGGTCTTCGAGGTCGGGTTCGTCCTCGAAGGGAGTGCTCCGGAGACGATGGGGGAGGGTGTAGCTCGCCGCTTCGGAGACGTCGGACTCGATGACCGTCGTTCGCCCCTCGAGTGCGGCGAGGGTCATCGCCGTTCTAGCCGTGGCGACATCCCCACGGTGGCCATCGACGCCGGCCTCGAGGCAGAGCTGTGCGATCTCTGCTTTGAAATCGGTAGGGAGGGAAACGCTCGAGAGTCGCTCGCGAGCGGTGACCAGTTGCTCGCGGAGGGCAGCCGTCTCGTCTGCGAACTCGGTTTCGGCGGAGGAGGCGTCGCCGGCCTCGAGTGCGCGGTCGATGATCTCGACGCGGTCGTCGACCTCGCGACAGCCCTCGACGGTGGCCTGGAGAGCGAAACGATCCCGGAGTTGGGGGCGGAGGTCGCCCTCCTCGGGATTCATCGTCCCGACGAGGGTGAAGTCCGCGGGGTGGGAAACGCTAATCCCGTCTCGTTCGACGGTGTTGACTCCGCTCGCGGCCGAGTCGAGGATAACGTCGACGAGGTGATCGTCCAGCAGGTTGACCTCGTCGACGTAGAGAATGCCACGGTGAGCACGCGCGAGCAACCCGGGATCGAAGTCGGCCTCGCCGGCGAGGGCGTCTTCGACCGAGAGGGTGCCGACGACGCGGTCTCGAGTCGCCCCCAACGGAAGCGTCACGAGGGGGACGGGGCGCGTCTCGACCGGTAACTCGGCCGGGTCGCGGTGCTGGCAGGATTCACACTGCAGACTCGAGTCCGCGGGGGCACAGCCGTAGGGACAGTCCGCGACGACTCGCTGGTCCGGCAGGAGGTCCACGATTCCCCGGACTGCAGTCGACTTCGCGGTTCCTTTCTCGCCGACGATGAGTGCGCCATCGAGGCTATCGTTCGCCGCGATGGCGAGTAACACGCGTTTTAACTCCGCCTGTCCGACGATCGCCGGAAAGGGGAGTGACGACAGATTTTTGTCGCCAGCGTCTGCAACCATACTTGAGCTAATACAATAGAGGTTTAAAAACTCGATGACAACGATCGGGATCTACACGGCGACGGAGAACGAACTCGGCTCGATCGGCCAGGCCGCCGAGCGCCTCGAGGACGTCGAACTGGTCGTTCGCTCGGAGAGCGACCTCGAGGAGGAAGCCGATATCGAGGAGTTCGTCGAGGAATTGCGCGACGCCGCAGCAGCACTGTTCTGGCTGCACGGCGCCGAAGACAGCATGCCGGGCTACGACTACGCGACGGGTGCGCTCGAGGACGCGGGAGTGCCGTTGATCGTCAAATCGACCGGCGACACCTTCGCGTTCGAGGATACGACGGTGAGTGCGGACCACCGCGACACCGTCTACGACTACCTCGAGAAGGGCGGGACGATCAACGTCGAAAACTGCTGTCGCTTCCTCCTCGCGGAGTACGAGGGGAGAGATGGCGAGTACGACGATCCGACGACGCTGCCGACGGAGGGCGTCTACCACCCCGACTACCCGGGGGCCGGCTACGAGGAGTTGCTCGAGACCCACGACCCCGAGCAGCCGACGGTCGCGGTCTGGTTCTACGAATCCCACTGGACCCACGAGAACACCCGCTACGTCGACGCCCAGGTACGGGCGCTCGAGGAGCAGGGAGCCAACGCCCTGCCGATCTTCTGTAATCCGGCGACGGACACCGAGGAGCAAGAGGATGCCGAGTGGGTAACCGACACCTGGCTCCTGGACGAAGGGGGGGAACCGGTCGTCGACGCCGTCCTCTCTTCGTTCATGTTCTCGCTCTCGATGGACGAGCGGGGCCGGAGCGCCGACGACGAGGGCTCGAGCGCGGAGGACGTCTTCCTCGACCGCCTCGGCGTCCCGGTCCTGCAGACGGTCACGACGATGCGCTCGCGTTCGCGCTACGAATCGAGCGACACCGGCGTGATGGGCTTCGAACTCGCTCTCTCGGTCGCTCTGCCAGAGTTCGACGGCAACGTCATCACGCACCCGATTTCGGGGAAAGAGCGAACCGACGACGCGGCCGAAATCGGTTCCGCACCGAAGCACCACTATCCCATCGAGGATCGAGTCGATCACGCGACACGACTCGCGGTCAACTGGGCGACGCTTCGACACACGCCGAACGAGGAGAAGAACGTCGCCGTCGTCCTGCACAACTACCCGCCGAGCGACGACGGGATCGGCACCGCGTTCGGACTCGACAGTCCGGAATCGACGGTGAATCTGCTCTCCGAACTCGAGGGTCGCGGCTACGAGTTAGACGGCGAGTTTCCCGAGGACGGCCAAACGCTCGTCGAGAAACTGACCGCACAACTCACGCTCGAGGATCGCTGGGTCGCCCCCGAGGACGTTCGCGACCGCTCGGTCGACGTGGTTCCGACCGACACGTACGCCGACTGGTTCACGGAGGCAGACGAACGCTTCCAGGAGAACATCCTCGAGGAGTGGGGAGAGGTCCCGAACCGGCCGTTCGCGATTCCGGGCGTCGAGTTCGGCAACGTGCTCGTCACCGTCCAGCCCCCACGCGGGTTCGGCATGGACCCCTCGAAGGTCTACCACGACTCGGACCTCCAGCCGCCACACGACTACTACGCCTTCTACGGCTGGCTCAAGCACACGTTCGAGGCCGACGCCGTCGTCCACCTGGGCACCCACGGCAGCCTCGAGTGGCTCCCCGGCAAAACCGTCGGGCTGAACGGCGAGAGTGCACCGGACCAGCTGATCGACGACATCCCGAACGTCTACCCCTACATCGTGAACAACCCCGGCGAGGGAACGCAGGCGAAGCGACGATCCTACGCCGCTATCGTCGACTACCTCACGCCCGTCATGCGGAATGCGGGCACCTACGACGAGTTGTCCGAACTCGAGGAACTCGCGAACCAGTACCGCGAAGCCGGGATGGAAGACGCCCGCGCCGACGATGGCGAGCACCTCGAGGACCTCATGCGCGAGAAGGTCGAGGAACTGGATCTCGCGGTCGAACTCGGCATTTCGGGCACCATCGATGAGAAAGCCGACGTCCGCGGTCCCGACGAAGCTGGATCGACGCTCGCGGAGGGCGAGGTGGCGGGCGAGGACCTCACAATCGACGCACTGGTCGAACGGATTCACGAGTACCTTACCGACGTCAAGACGACCCAGATCCGGCTGGGACTGCACACCATGTCCGAGCCGCCTGCGGACGAACGACTCGTCGAGTATCTGGTCGCACTGACGCGACTCGAGAACCCCGGTGCGCCAAGCCTGCGCGAGAGCGTCGCCGGTGCGCTCGGCGTCGACTACGAGACCATGCTGAACGCGCCCGGTGAGTACGACGAGGCGCTGGGCATGACCTACGCTGAAGCCGCAGACGAGGTCTACGAAACCAGCGTCGACCTGATCGAAACCCTCGCCGAGCACGAGTTCGACGTGCCCGAGTCGGAACTCGAGGGCGGTCCCGACGACGAAGTGAACATGAACCTGCTCGTCGTCGACCTCGAGACGATCGGTAACGCTCGAGCGAAGTCGGGTGCCCACGACTCCCTGCGGAAAGCGCTGGCGTACATCTGCGAGGAGGCCCAGCCCCGCGTGCAGGGGGCCGAAGACGAGATCCCGCGCACCGCAGACGCGCTCTCGGGCGAGTACGTGCCCCCTGGAGGCTCCGGCGCGCCGACCCGCGGCGGCGTCGACTTGCTCCCGACGGCGCGAAACTTCTACACGCTCGACCCGCGGAAGGTGCCCGCAAAAGCGGCCTGGCAAGTCGGCCGGGAGGTAGCCGAGGGCGTGCTCGAGCGCCACCTCGAGGAGAGCGCGACTCCGGAGGAGTCGCGAGGCGAAGGCGGCGAAGCCGCCGGAGTGGCCGAGTACCCCGAAGAGATCGGCGTCGTCGCGTGGGGGACCCCGACGGTCCGTACCCGCGGCGAGACGATCGCGCAAGTGCTCGCGATGATGGGTGTCGAACCGCAGTGGACGGACGCTGGCCGAATCGACGACGTGGAGCCGATTCCACTCGAGGAACTCGACCGACCACGAATCGACGTGACGACGCGCGTCTCGGGACTCTTCCGGGACGCGTTCCCGGCCGCGGCGGGCGTCATCCACGACGCCGTCGACGCCGTGGTCGACCTCGAGGAACCACACGAGATGAACTACGTCAAAAAGCACGTCGAGGAGGAAGCCGAGCAACTGCAGGAAGAAGAAGGGCTCGACGAATCCGACGCCAAGAAAGCGGCTCTACACCGAGTCTTCACCACCAAACCCGGCGGCTACGGTGCCGGGACCAACAAGGCCGTCGACGAGGGCAACTGGGAGGACCGCTCGGACCTCGCGAGCGTCTACGTCCAGTGGGGCGGTTACGCCATGGGCTCGAGAGGGAAGGTCAGCGACGCCCACGATTCCTTCGAACGTCGCCTCTCGAGCGTCGACGCGACGGTCAAACTCGAGGACACGATGGAGCAAGACGAGTTCGACTCCTCGGACTGGTACGCCTTCCACGGCGGCTTCATCTCGGCTGTCAGCGAAATTTCGGGCGAGGAGCCGGCGTCCTACGTCGGCGACTCCTCGGATCCCGACAACGTGGACGTCTACACGAACGAGGAGAAGGTCCGCAAGGCGATGCGCGCTCGCGTGCTGAATCCCGACTGGCTCGAGTCCATGGAGGAACACGGCTACAAGGGCGCTGGCGACCTCTCCACAACGGTCGACGTCACGCTGGGCTGGGACGCCACGACCGGCGTCGTCAGCGACACGCTCTGGAACGAGGTCGCCGAGAAGTTCGCCTTCGACGAGGATCGACAGGAGTGGATGCGCGACGTGAACCCGTGGGCCCTCGAGTCCATCTCAGACACGCTGCTCGAGGCGATCGAACGCGACCTGTGGGACGCCGACGAGGAGATCGCCGACCGATTGCGCGACCTCAACCTGAGCGTCGAGGGCGACCTCGAGGCCAGAACGACCAACGAGGTCGTCGGCGCGGAGGTGACAAACGATGACTGACGACGAGCGACTCGAGTCCGACGGCGGCCAGGAGTACGAGCGGGAGTACGCCGACCTCGGAGCCACGACGCAGAACGCGATGGATATCGCGGAGACAAGCATGGATATCGTCCGGCAGTTCGTCCCCGACGAGACGCTGGGCGACCGCATCCGCCAGAAGTCAGTCCACTCGATGGGCGACATCGAGTTCCAACACCTGATCGAGTTCACCGGCAGCGACGAGCTGGGGGCGGACGAAGACGCGCCAGTTCGTGCCGGCGCGAGGGCCGTCCTCGCGGAGTCGACTATCGTCACCGACATCACGATGTCCAAAGCCGGCATTACGGGGAGAGGCCACGACTGCGAGAAACGCAAAGCGATCGGAAACGGTGCCGAGTTGGCGAAGGAGACGGGAATGACCCGGACCGCTGCGTCGGTGCTCGAACTCGACAAGCAAGGCGTCTACGACGGCTCGATTGCGGTGATCGGCAACGCGCCGACGGCCGCGTTCGCGCTCGCGGACTGCATCGAAAACGGCACCAGACCCGCCGCCGTCGTCGCGACCCCCGTCGGCTTCGTCAAGGCCGAGGAGAGCCGCCAACGGATCCGCGAGATCAGCGAGGAGTACGACGTGCCAGCGATCACCAACGTCGGTCGCCGCGGTGGAAGCGGGCTCGCGGCCGCGCTGACGAACGAACTGATCCACGTCGCGAAGGACGTGCGGACGGACGAACTCGAGTTAGAGCTGAGGGCCGACGAACGGACCGCTCGGAACGCCGGACGGGAGGACGGCGAGGGCGCATGAGCGGCGAGTACGATCTCGAGTCGGGGCCGGACCCGGCAACGTTCGCGGCCGGGACGGCGGAGCCGGATATCGACGAGGGGAGCGACGACCCAGTCTACGCCGTGGGCGTCGGTCCTGGGAATCAGGAGTTCCTCACGCCTCGAGGACGACGAGCAATAGCTGAAGCGGACGTCGTCGTCGGCTTTACGACCGTCGTCGAGTTCGTCGAGGACCTGACGGACGCTGACCTGCTGACCTGTGGCTACAAGGACGAAGCGGAGGCCCTCGAGACCTTCGGTGAGCGCGTCGCAGCGGGCGAGTCGGGTACAGCCGTCGCAATGGGCGATCCAAACCACTCGGGCTACCAGTTCGTCGGAAAGGTCCAGGACGCCGTCGAGCGTTGCTCGACGAGCCCTGACTCGCACGCTCGTCAGAACGCCGTGGAACAAGCTTCCACGAGCCCTGCTTCGCAGACTCAGCAGGACGCCGTCGAGCGTTGCTCGACGAGCCCTGACTCGCACGCTCGTCAGGACGCCGTGGAACAAGCTTCCACGAGCCCTGCTTCGCAGACTCAGCAGGACGCCGCCGAGTCCAGCGCTCCCGAGACGCCCGTACGCATCGTTCCCGGCATCTCTTCGCTCCAGATGGCCGCCAGTCGGGCCCGAACGCCGATGGAAGACACCGAGTTCGTGACCTTACACAAGAGCGGCGACCTCGAGGCCGATATGGACCGGTTAGCCGGCGCTGTCGTGGCAGAGGGCCGGCACCTCCTCACGTTGCCCCGGCCCTACGATCGAATGCCCGGCGACCTCGCCCAGTTCCTCCTCGAGGAAGGGGCCGACCCGGAACTCGAGGCGCTGGTGCTCGAGAAGTTGACCCACGAGGACGAGACGGTTCATCGGTTTACGCTGGCGGAGCTGTCGGAACACGCGGGCGGGGACGGACCCGAGGAGACGCCGTTTTCCGATCTGGTCGTCCTTGCCGTTCGCCAGCCGGTGTAGTCGTTCGCCGTTCGTCGTTCATCGTTCCTTGTTTTACGGTCCGTGTTCGGCAGGATCGACAGAAGACGCACCTGACGACGCGTATTGTCGGATTCCGTCTACCTTATTCCGAGAGGGGTTCGACGCGGAAGACGTAGTCGTCGTACGCACCGTCGAGGTTCGCCGGGCTTTCCTCGTCGGTGTGGCCTCGACAGAGTTCGGCCCGGGCCTCGACGGCTCCGTGGCCGGTCTCCTCTTGGTATCGCTCGAGGACGACGAAACTCGCCGGCTCGTCGCACCCGCGTCGGTGACACTGGCGAGGCGAGTCCGAAGTGCCACCGTTCGGGCGACGCGCAGCCGTCGTGTGCTGTTCGGCGTTCGTCCCAGGTGCCTCGCCTTGGTCGTCGGTCTCACCCGTCATACTGGAATAGACGGAAAGGATCGGGATAACGCTGTGGCCGGATCTCGAGTGGTGGCTCGAGGTCTCGAATCAGCGAGTGGTCGCCTGAGCGGGAACTGAAACGAAAAAGGCACCGTCGCTACTCGTCCTGGCTGTGTTCGCGGAGGACCGTCGAGACGGTGGTGAGGACCCTCTCGATGGCGACGTCGTGCGTCTTTCTAAGCTCCCCGTCCTGTGCCTCGCTGAGGTGTCGAATCGCCTCTCGAAGGTGGTGCTCGGTTTCCTGATCAGCGTGTTCAGTCATAGGGACCAGCGAGGACGAGGTAACGGACTCGAGTGGTTAAGTTCGTTGGTGGGGGTGATCAGTGGGGTCGATGGCTGTGGAGGTTAGGCAAGTGCGTCGCGAACAGCCGCCGTTCGCTCCGAAAACGTCGCGTCGTCGAGCACCGGCGTTGCCGACTCGAGGGACACGTCGACAGCCTCCTCGAGGGAGATCCAGGCCCGACAGCCGCGATAGCTACCCCGTTCCTCGATGAAGCGAGGGGACTCGAGTTCGCTCACTCGAAGCACAAGTACGCGGAGGTCGTCGTCCGGATCGTACTTGTCTCGCAGGCCATCAGGGGTGTAGACGTAGTGTCTGGCGAGGGCCCCGAGGTCATCACTCGAGACGGCGTGCTCCTCGCAAACCTCGGCGACGGCTCGAATGGGGATTCCCGCGTCCGGTTTCGTACTCGCACGGTGGTAGTAGTGTTCGTACCGAGACTGGTACCGAGTCGGCTCCTGATGGCTGTAGGATGGGTACAACGCGAACGGCTCGTCGATCGTTCCCGGATCGAGCGTCGGGTGGCGAACGAGGACTGTCTGGGTTCCCTCGAGTAAGGCGTTCACGACGCCGGCGCGCTCTTTCAGTGCGGGTCTCGCGTCGGTCGTCGCGGTCCGCGTCTCCGTGTCGCTCATGGCTGGTATCCGAGTGCAGACGGCCGACCCCCAACTCGATTTCGGTCCCGCCCCGCAGTCGAGGCGGCGCTGCCAGCACCGACGGATTCAAGTTCAGTTGTCCGAACGAAACCAATAATGAACGGATTCGTCCTCGGCGGTGTCAGCTCTGGTGTCGGGAAAACGGTCGCGACGCTCTCTATCGTCCAGGCGCTCGAGGACGCGGGCTATTCGGTCCAGCCGGCGAAAGCCGGACCGGATTTCATCGACTCGAGCCACCACGAGGCGATCGCGGGACGCCCCTCACGCACGCTCGACCTGTGGCTCTGTGGCGAGGACGGTCTTAAGCGGAACTACCAGCGCGGCGAGGGAGACATTTGTGTCGTCGAGGGCGTGATGGGACTGTACGACGGCGACGGCTCGAGTACGGCGATGGTCGCCGAGGCGCTCGACGTTCCCGTCGTGCTCGTCGTCGACGCGAAGGCGGGCATGGAGAGCGTGGCTGCGACGGCGCTGGGGTTCCAGCGCTACGCCAAGACGATCGGTCGCGACGTCGAGGTTGCCGGCATCGTCGCCCAGCGCGCTCACGGTGGTCGCCACGAACAAGGGATTCGTGACGCGCTTCCGGACGATCTCGAGTTCTTCGGACGCATCCCGCCGAACCCCGACCTCGAGATTCCGGATCGGCATCTGGGTCTCGAGATGGGCGAGGAGGCCGCGCTGCCGCGAGAGGCACTCCGAGAGGCGGCGGAGACGCTCGAGGCCGAGCGACTGGCCGCGATGGCGAGCGAACCAGCCCCACCCGACACGCCCTCGGAACCGAAACCGTGGGTCGACGCGCGCGTCGCCGTCGCCGGCGACGCGGCCTTCTGCTTTCGGTATCCCGCGACGCTCGAGCGATTTCGCGAGCGAGCGGAACTTGTCACGTTCTCGCCGGTCGCGGGCGACTCGGTTCCCGAGTGTGACGGCGTCTATCTGCCCGGCGGGTATCCCGAACTCCACGCCGCGGAACTCGAGTCCGCGGGGACGCTCTCGGAACTCGGCCGGCGTGCGAGTGAGGGCCTCCCCGTTCTGGGCGAGTGTGGCGGGCTGATGGCGATGGGCCAGTCGCTGACGACGGCGGAAGGAGACCACCACGAGATGGCGGGCATTCTCCCCGCCGACGTGACCATGCACGAGCGCTATCAGGCGCTGGATCACGTCGAACTCGAGGCGAGTACGGGAACGCTGACTGCACCAGCAGGCGAGACGATTCGCGGTCACGAGTTCCACTACTCGAGTGCTGCCGTCGACGGCGATGCCCGCTTCGCGTTCGAAACGGTTCGCGGCGACGGTATCGACGGCGAACACGACGGGTTACTGGAGTACGATTCGCTGGGGACCTACGTTCACGTCCACCCCGAGAGCGGCGCGTTCGATCGGTTTCTCGAGCAACTCGACGCGTAACTCGAGGCGGTAAAACAACTGACTTGAACGGGCTAGGTGTTTTGTTAGCAACACTAATAAGGAACTGCCTGGTGGTAGAAGTATGCCAATTGATTACAGTAACCGTGAGAAGTCCTACGAACTGTACCGAAAGGGCAAACGGGAGGGAACCTGGGACCCGGATCACTACGATCTCGAGGCCGACAAGGAAGACTGGGAGCAGTTTAGCGAAGCAGAACAGAACCGGTTCCTGGCGACCTGTGCCGGGTTTTACGACGGTGAAGAGGACGTCACGCGAACGCTCGCACCGTACATGATGGCACTCGACGCACTCGACAACGACGAGATGCCCTTCGACACCGTCCAAGAGGAGATGTATCTGGCCCAGCAGGTCTACGAGGAGGCCAAACACACGGACCTGTTCAGTCGCTACTTCGAGGAGGTCTTCGGGACGCAGAATACCGATCCCTACCGCGAAGGGGGCTACCAGGAACACGGATACAGCACGGACAACTTGTACGATACCGCAGACGAACTGCTGGCAGCGATCAACAGTGGCGACCAGCAGGAACTGGTCTACTCACTCGGCGAAGCCTACCTGAACTACATGGGCATCGTCGAGGCGCAACTCGCTCGCGGCGGCTACCTCTCGTTCGACCAAATGATCGACTTGAAAGCCAAAGAGATGGGCCGGGAAATCGTCCTCGAGTCGTTCCAGGAATCGATCGGAAAGGTCCGACAGGACGAGACGCGTCACATCGAGAACGGGCGCTGGGTGATGAAACAACTCGCCATCGCCGAACCCGACATCGTCCACGACGTCTACGAGCCCCGGATCGAGGAGTACGTCGAGAACCGCCTCCTCGCTGCGGCTCCGATGGAGATGCCCTTCGAGGGCTACGATCAGGCGAAAATCGGCAAGCAGACGACGCAGTACCTGCAGGATACGATCGACTACATCGGTCGCGAGCGCTTCGAGGAGTACAGCGACGTCAAGCAGGTCGTGCAGACGGCACGCGCCGCGGACTGATCGACTCGTCTCGTTTCTTCCCCAGCGATACCACCTGCTTCGAGCGGCAGTGCCGCACGCCCAAGTAGCCACTTCAGTTGCGCTACCTCAACTACACTTTGACAATGTAGATTGTTCTACCACAAACAAAATTGTTTTAGGAGAGGACTCTGTTCACTCAGGTGATGCCACCCATCGCGCTCCCACACGACGCGAAGGCCGGGCCCACCAAGCCTGAGGTCCGCGCCGTCGTCCACTCGAAGCTCGCACTCGAGGACGGCGATCACTTCGCGGAGGTCGGCTCCTGTACGGGAGCCATCACGATCGACGCCGCACGCCGAGCCGGAGAAGTGACGGCACTCGAGCGAAAGGCAGAACGACTCGAGACGACGGAGAAGAACCTCGCAGCGAACGAGGAGTCCCTTCAAGCGGACGTCGAATTACGAAACGAGGAAGCACCGACTGGGCTGCCAGACGACGCCGACGCCCTCTTTCTCGGCGGCAGCCGAAACTTCGAGGCCGTTCTCGATCACGCCGTCGACACCGAGGTCGACCGAATCGTGATGAACGTCTCGCGACTCGAGGTCGCGGGGAAGGCGACGGAAGCCTTTCGCGAGCGAGAGATCCTCGAGGAAGTCGTCCAGTTTCAGGTGAGTCACGGCTACGAACTCGCCGGTGCGACGAGCTTTAATTCCGAGAATCCAGTGTACATGCTGGTCGGAAGCGCGACGACGGATTCGGACGGCGAGACGGAAGCCGAGCAGCGAGGTGATGAGAAGTGACGCTCTACGGCGTCGGACTTGGCCCCGGCGAATCCGACCTCGTGACCGTTCGCGGGAAGCAGGTGCTCGAGGACTGTGATATCGTCTACTCGCCGGGTCGCCTCTCGCGAAGCGTCGCCCTTGAGCACGTCGACGAGTCGAAAATTGGGGACCTCGACTTCCCGATGACGAAAGACGAAGAGAAGCTTCGCGCGGCGTGGAAGAAGGCTGCGGCCGAAATCGCCCCGAACGCACGGGAGGGTGACGTCGCCTTCGTCACGCTGGGCGATCCGAACGTCTACTCGACCTTCGGGCACCTGCGCCGGACGATCGACGCGTTCCATCCCGATGTAGAACTCGAGATCGTCCCTGGGGTCAGTGCGGTGACGGCCTTCGCGACCGCGATGGGCGTCGAGATCGAAGCCGGTGCGGGACTTTCCCTTCGCGAGGCCGCGAACGGCCACAGCCCGACGGGGCCGGATCGCATGATCTGCTTCAAGGTCACCGACGCGCCGGCGACCCACGAGGGGCTCCTCGAAGCGGGCTACGACGTGACCTACGGCCGTCGACTGTTCATGGAACAAGGCGAGACCCTCGTCACCGACGATCCAGAGGAGATCGACGAACGCGATTACTACACGCTCGCCTACGCCGTAAAGGAGGATCTCGAGGTCGAGCAGGCGACGGCTGCCTTCGAGACGGAGGCCGAAAGCAGCGAGCATGGCGCGAGCGAGGACGAATCGACGGCGAGCGAGGAGCCGTTGGCAGACGGCGGAGCAGTAGTGACGGAAGAAATCGCCGAGGGTTGCACCCACGGCGACTGCGGAGGCCACTGAGAATGACGGAGACAACTACGAACGACGACGCTGCGAGACCGGTTGCAACGGATGGAGGCGACGACCCCCAGCAGGCGATCGACGCCCAGGGCGAACGTCGCCGCGAGGAACTGGACGACCGAATTTTCGAACACAACGCCGGCGACGAACAGGAGGGAATCCCCTTCGTCGGCGCTGGCCCCGGCAACCCGCGGCTGCTGACGGTCGCCGGAAAAGAACTGCTCGAGAGAGCAGACCTCGTCGTTCACGCCGGTTCGCTGGTCAACAGTAAGTTGCTCGAGGAGTACTGCGCCCACGCGGAACTCGTGAACTCGGTGGGCAAGGACCTCGAGGAACTGATCCCGCTGATGCGGGACGCCTACGAAGACGGCGAGAACGTGGTCCGCCTGCACAGCGGCGATCCCGCGATTTACGGCGCTGCACTCGAGCAGATGGACGCCCTCGAGCATGAGGACGTCCCGACATACTTCGTGCCTGGCGTGACGTCTGCGTTTGCGGCGAGCGCGACGCTGCGAACCCAACTGACGCTGAACGAGGTCTCGAATCACGTCGCGTTCACCCGGCCACAGGGCAAGACCCTGACCGAGGAGGAAGACCACATCTCCGACTTCGTCGGGATGGGCGACGTGACGAGTTGTATCTACCTCGGCACCCACGCCGTTCGCGATACGATGGATCGCCTGCTCGAGGACGGCCACGACCCCGAAACGCCGGTCGGCGTGATCTACCACGCCTCCTGGCCCGACGAGGACGTCATCGTCGGAACAGTCGGCACTATTGCAGATAAGGTAGAGGAGGCTGGCTATCGGGCCTCGGCGATGGTGGTTATCGGTGATGCAGTCACGGGTGCCGGTTACGAGCGGTCGTTCCTCTACGGAGATTGGGCGAATCGAGGCTCCTCGGGGAATTCGGGCGAGAATACGAGCGAACCGGAGGCGAGCGATGACTGAGATACACCGTAGTCGGTACAGCGAACACCCCGAAAGCCCCTGGCTCGCTCGACCAGTTGCGACTCGCTGTGGTCCTCGCTTCGCTGCGGTCCTTGCGTCGCCTCACCGGACCGACCGAGCCAGCCCCTTTCAGTCCCACCTCGGAAGTGGATTGGACGGGTCGATAGGACGTAGACAGGACAATTTCGGTACGAGAGAGGTTTCAACATGAGTTCAGGAACGAAGAATACGGACGAGACGGACGACTCGAGCACTGACTCCGGCGGCCACTGTTCGACGGCCGATTCGGACGGTGAAGTCGCAGAAGAGATCGCGATCATCTCCTTCGGGCGGAAGATGGAGACCGCCGAGGAGATCGAGGCCGAAATCGGCGATCGCTACGAAGCGATCGACATTATCGAATACCACGGGACGGTGTTCGAGGAGCACTGGGGCGAGTACGACTGCTTCATCGGCCTCATGGCCTCGGGGATCGCGATGCGAAAGACGGCCCATCTGCTCGACGACAAGTGGGAGGACCCCGCGATCTGCGTCGTCGACGAGGAACTCACGTGGGCCATCCCGATCACGGGCGGCCACCACGGTGCAAATCAGGTCGCACAGGATCTGGCGACGATGGGCGCGATTCCGGCGATGACGACCGCGAGCGAGGCCGCGGGCAAGCAGGGCGTCGAGTCCCGCGCGAAGGCGATGGACACCCACGTCGTCAACGGCGATTCGACGGTGAAGACGAACCTCGCCGTGTTGGACGACAATCTGGGTCCCGTGGAGCGACTCGAGGGCCCCAAGGCCGTTCTCGTCGGCGACGACGTGACGGTCCTCAAGCGCAACATGCAGGATGGAATCGTCATCGGCACCGGCAGCGTCTCCGGCGCGAGCACGGAGTCGTTCGTCGCAGCCTGGGAGGAAGCACTCGAGCAAACGGACTACGACTTCTCAGACGTCGAGTTCGTCGGCACCGCGACCCGGAAAGAAGAGGAGGAAGGGTTGCTCGAGGCCGCCCAGGAACTCGACCTCGGCGTGGTCGCCTTCGACAAGGAAACGCTCCTCGAGCACGAGGGGCCGACGCCTTCGAAATCGAAGGAGCTGATCGGCTGGCCAGGCGTCTCGGAGGCGAGCGCGATTGCGGGGAGTGCCGAACAAGAACTGGTCCTCGAGAAGATCGGTTACGAAAACGAGGTTACGGTGGCGATTGGCCGATGAGCACCGAGAACGCGAGTTCCGATACAGGAGGGACCCCCGACGACCACGGCACCCTCTACGTCGTTGGCATCGGGCCCGGCCTCCCAGATCACATGACCGCGAAGGCAAAGCAGGTCATCGAATCCTCGGAGGTCGTCATCGCCTCGAGTCTCTACCAGGAGTTCCTGCGCGATGACGGGACCCTGCTGCCGGAGGAAGAGACGGACGAGGACGGGATTGCAGTCCGGGACGACGGTTTCGAACAGGAAATCGTCCGCTCGACGATGGGTCGGCAGATCGAACTCGCCCGCGCGGCGTTCGACTACGTCCGTGAGGGGAAAGATGTCGCCCACGTTTCGGGCGGCGACCCATCCGTCTACGGCAAGTCGGACCTCATCTTCAAGATGGCCGAGGAGGAGGACGCGACGGACGTGCCGATCGAGATCGTCCCCGGAATCACGGCGGCACTAGGCGGCTCAGCCAACGTCGGCGCGCCACTGTGCAACGATTTCTGTACGATCTCGCTGTCGGACAAGTGGCGCGGCTGGGACGAGATCGAGGAGAAGCTTCGCGCAGCCGCCATCTCCGATTTCGTGATCGTCCTCTACAACTGCTGGCGAAACTACGAACAGGCCGTCGAGATCGTGAGAGAAGAACGAACCGACGACGCCTTCGTAGCCATCGTCAACGACGCCGGCCGGGAAGACGCCGGCCGCAACGGCGAGAGCGAGTTCGTCACCACCCTCGGCGAGGCCGCCGACCACGACGACAAGGTCTCCGGGATGGGCACCTCGCTGATCATCGGCAACCACGAGACCGAAACCTGGCGCAACGACGACCGAACGTACCTCGTCACCCCCCGCGGCGGGCGTGACGTCGACGACTTCTGAGACACCAACCGACACACGACACCCAACCATGAGCACGGATACCAACGCAGACGCCGACGAATCGACCTCCAAATGCGGTGCCTCGAGCACCGCCGAAACCGGGAGTGAATCCGAGGCCTCGAGCACCTCGAAGTGCGGAGCGTCCTCGAGCGACTCGGACGACTCGGGCTCGAAGTGCGGTGCCTCGAGTTCGTCCGCATCCTCGTCTTCGGGTTCGAAGTGTGGCGCTTCGAGTTCGGACGACGACTCGAGCAGCAACGAACAGGAAGTCGGCGCGAAAGTCGACGACTTCGACGCCGACCCTGGCCAGCTAACCGCCGTCGGTCTCGGCCCCGGTCACGCGGAGGGGATGACCGAACGCGCGAAGACGGCGTTGCTCGAGGCCGATCACATCGTCGGCTACACGACCTACATTGAACTCATTCCGGACGAGATCACCGAGCAGGCCGACGAGATCTACGATACGCCGATGTGCGGCGAGGTCTCCCGAACCGAGGAGTCCATCGACCGCACGCTCGCGGGCAACGACGTCGCCATCGTCGGCAGCGGTGACCCGAACGTCTACGCGCTCGCTGGACTGGCACTCGAGATCCTCGAGTCGAAGGGCGCGACGGCCTCGATGGTCGACTTCGACGTGATTCCGGGCGTGCCGGCGGCCCAATCCTGTGCGGCCCGCCTGGGTGCGCCGCTGGTGAACGACACCGTTTCGGTCTCCTTGTCGGATCACCTGGTTCCGATGCCCGAGATCGAATCGCGCCTGCACTCCGTCGCGAGTGAGAGCTTTACGATCACGATTTACAATCCGTGGAGTCGCAAGCGTCGCGACAACTTCCAGAAGTGCTGTGAGATCCTGCTGACCCACCGAGAGGAAGACACGCCGGTTGGCATCGTCCACGGCGCGGGTCGCGAGGACGAACAGGTGATGATCACCGAACTCGCCGAACTCGAGGAGTTAGGCGAGAGCGAGATCATCGACATGACGACGACCATCGTCGTCGGCACCGAGGACACCTACGTCTGGGACGACCGGATGGTCACGCCGCGGGGCTACGAGACGAAGTACGACTACTGATCCAACGACCCGACCAGCGAACACACCTAATCCACAATGCCACGATACGAAGTCACAATCGAGAAAGACGCCTGCGACGGCATCTTCGCCTGCCTGACGCGAGACCCGCGATTCGTCGAGGGCGAAGACGGCCTCGCGACGGTCGATCCGAGCGCGGATCCCGTCTACGACTGCGAAGGCGAGGTCACCGACAACGCAGAACGCGTCGTCGCCACGTTCGACGACGACCGCATCGACGAAGCGAAGCAGGCCGCTGCAGCCTGTCCGACGGACGCGATTATCGTCGAAGAGGTGGGCAAATGAGCGAAACCGAACGGCAAGTCGAAGTCCCAGTCGACCCGCTCGCTGGCCACCCAGCGTCGGCGTACCTCTGGGGCCACGTCGCCGGGAGCGGGAACGTTTCCGATACCGGTATCGAGGTCGTCACCAACGACGACGAGTCCGCACGGGTGCTCGCAGCCGTCGCAGGCGGCGCCGTCGCACACGAGACGACCAGCCGAGACTACGCGCACGATACGTCGATCACCCGAACGGAGGACGAGTACACGCTCTCGGTCGGCGGGGATAAGAACGGTAGCGACTCCGCGCTGCTGGGACGCAGCGGCGCACTGGGCCTCCCCGTCGACGGCCGCGGACACTACCGCTTCGGAGCCTTCTCGAGTCACGACCGAGAACTCCTTCGAGGGGTGCTCGAGGGCTGTGGCACCATCTGCTTCAAGTCCTCGAGCGGGACGGTCGGCATCTCGTTCGTCCACGAGGATCGAGAGTTACTCGAGTTAGTACAGGAGCTGATCGACGACTGTCCCGTGGACGCGCCCTACGGCGACCTCGGGGAGACCTCCTCGGGTGACTACTGGTTCGGCGTCGACGACGAGGCCGCCCCCGCCTTCGGGACGTGGCTCTACGAAAACTGCGAGGAGACCGGCCTGTTCGCACCGAGTCGACGACGCAAACTCGAGGCGAGCCTCGAGCAGGCAGACGCGTACGACGACTAACGATTTCGACCCACTACCACGATGAGCACACCCGACGAGTCACGATCCGCGATGTCGACGGCCGCCTTCGACGACGAGGCCGTTCTCCTGGTCGGCCACGGCTCGCGTCGAGAGAAGTCGAACGAACAGGTGCGCGAACTCGCAGCGGACCTCGAGTCCCGTCTCGGCATTCCGGCCGACGCCGCCTTTCTCGAACTCGCAGAGCCCTCGATCGACGACGCCCTCGCCGGGCTCGCACCGGTCGCCTCGCAGGTGACGATCGTCCACTGCTCGCTGTTCGCCGCGAGTCACGTCAAGAACGACGTGCCACTGGCCATCGAGCAGGCCCGCGGGCGATACGACCTCGAGATCGATAATGGGGCGCACCTCGGAATACACCCCGCGATCTTGGACCTGCTGGACGACCGGGCTGGCGCGGTCGAGACCGAACTTGGCGTCGACCGGACAGCGGACGACGTGGCCGTCGTGCTCTGTGGTCGAGGCTCGAGCGATCCGGACGCCAACGGCGACGTCCACAAACTCGCACGACTGCTCTACGAGGGACGAGAGTTCGACCGCGTCGAGGCTTCGTTTATCGGCGTCACGGAGCCAACGCTCGAGGAGAGCCTCCACGGACTCTCGAAGCACCGGCCCGATGCTGTCGTCGTCTTGCCGTACATGCTCGGCGACGGGGTGTTGACCCAGCGGGTTCGCGACTGGACGAGCGAGTTCGACGACGAGTACCCCTACGTCGACGCGCTGGCGGGGGATCCGTTGGGAACCGACTCCCGACTGCTCGACGTTTTCGCCGATCGCTGGCAAGAAGCGCGCAGCGACAGCGTGGAGATGTCCTGTGACACCTGTAAGTACAAGGTCGACCTCGAGGGCTACGAGGAAGACGTCGGCGGCGCTCGCGCCATGTTGCGCGCGCTGGCTCACCAGGACGCTCACGCGGATCGGGAGAACGTCGACGACGAACCCCACACCCACGACGCCCCCGCGAAGCACGTCACGGTCTGTACGAATCGGACGTGTGCCGACATGGGCGCTCCCGCGGTGCTCGAACGGTTGCGACAGGAAGCCAGAGACTCCGAGCACTGCGACGCACGGATCACGCGCTCGTCCTGTCTGGGACGCTGTGGCGACGGACCGATGGTCGCCGTCTATCCGGACGGTATCTGGTACGGCGACGTCTCGAGCGAGGACGCAGAGCGAATCGTCGGGGACCACCTCGATCGCGACCGAATCGTGAGCGAACTGGTCGACCAGACGCTTTGAGAGACGAATAGCACGCTAACCACGAACTTCGACATCCAGACCGACGACAACGAAGCACAACTATGAGCTGCCACGAAATCGAAGCGCTGCGACTCGGATTGATGAACGTCCTCGGCGTCGGGGACCAACACGCCCGCGATCACGCGGAGAAAGAACTCGAGGGTCATCTCGAGGGACCGATCGAGGCCCTCGTCGAGGCTGAAAGCCTGACGGCGATCGAACGCCATCTCGACGCGGCGCTAGTCGACCTCGAGGAGGAGGTCGCCGAAATGGACCGCGACGATCCCGAATACGATTACACGCGAGGTCGGCTGCTCGAGGTGCGAAACGCCGAGCGAGCGATCAAGCGCCTTCGGGTGCAAAGTGAGAGCATCGTCGACGGGCTCGGGGAGGCCCACGACACGCTGCACGAAATCTTCCCAACCGAGGAGTGAGAATGGCTGAAACCGCTGACACCGACCGAGACGGCCCGACGGACGGACGGGAGACCCTCGCGTTCCAGTCGGTCCCCCTCGGCGACATCGAGTCGGCTCGCAGTCGCCACATGTGGACCAGATCCGCGGTTCACGTTGCCGATGACGGCACCCTCGTCGTTACCGGCGAGTGGGACGGAACCGTCACCGCTCGAGCAGCCGGGTCCGAATCGCTCGAGACCCGCTGGTCGCTCACCCACCCGGAGCACGCGGTCGGGATCACGACGCTCGAGGACGGTGGAACTGCCGAGACGGTCGTCGTCGCCGGACGCGGCGACACGGGAACCATTGCGGCCTACGACGCGACGACGGGCGACCAACGCTGGCGCTACGACACCGTCGACGACCTCGGCGAAGCCGTCAAAGACACAATCTTCTACCTCCCCTACGTCGTCGACCTCGAGGTCGCTCCCGACGGTGAAACGCTTTACGCCGCCGCGAGACGGTACGAACGCGACGGCGAGACGCGCCAGTGGCACAGCACCGTCTACGCGTTCGCCGCCGACGGCTCGGTTCGCTGGACGTACGAAACCGACGCCTCGCCCATCGCGCTGGATATAGACGCCAGCGGGGAACGACTCGCAGTGGGATACAACCGCTGTATGGGCGACCACGACACCGGACTCGTCGTCCTCGAGACGGAATCAGGAGGGCTCGAGTGGACCTGGGACCCGGGGACGGACGGTGACCGCCGCGTCGGTGACGTCTCCTTCGACGGCGATTCGATCGCGGTCTCGAGTCACGGCGACAAACGCGGCTACCTGCTCGGACCCGGCGGCGCGGAACGCTGGCACGTCGACCTCGCAGTCGAAACCGAACGTGAGGGAGAGACCCTCTATGCGTACCCGAACCACGCCGTCGCGAGCGACGGGACGGTGTCGTTCGTGACTGGGAACACCTACGCCGTCGGCGCTCGAGAAACTGAACACCGACATCCACACGAGCACCGTCTCGCGACGTTCGACGCCGACGGCGAACTCCTGTGGGCCGACGGCGTCCAGGGGTTCGTTCACGGCCTCGCAACGGACGGCGAAACGGTCGTGACGCCGTGTGCCCAGAACTTCCGTGTTCGCGACCCCGACACCCACGCCGTTCGTTGGTTCGACCGTAAGTCTGGCTCTCGTGGCGTCGAACCGTTCGAGGGCATCGCCACGGCTTGTGCGTTGGCCGGGAACACGCTCGCAGCAATCGAAGAGCCCGTGACGTACCACGACGAGGATCGGACGCGCGGGGAGTACGCACTCCATATCGTTACCCTCGAGTAATACACGTCGTCACCCTCGAGTAACATCGGCACAGATCGACTCGTTCTCGCGGTTTCGACTCCGACAGTCAGGACGCCGTTGATGTCGTCTACCCTCGGTTATCGACCTGCTCGAGAGTCGCACACGCAAGGCCAATTACCACAGTGCCGACTGTTGTGCGTATTCTCGTATAATGACAACGGGTCTGGGAGATGATGACTCTGCGGAGTGTCTGGCTTCCGCGACGGATACAGACACCTCGAGTCATCGTTATGGCGACGGCGGCGAAGAGCGTTCGGTCACCCGACTAGTGACCGACGGCGGACAGGCAGAGCTCTCGGAAGAGTCCGAGAGTGAAGAACAATCCGAATCGGAGTCGGACGACGCGGACGCGGAAACCGACGACGGTGACGACGTGGAGGCAGAGACCGACGAATCGGACGAGACCGAAGCGGCGGACGACGAATCGACCGACGACTCCGCGGACGGACGTGGCGAAGACGAATTCGACGAAGACGCAGAAAGTGAAACGGACTCCGACGAGGACGAATCCGAGGAAGACACAGAAAGTGAAACGGAATCCAACGAGGACGAAACGGAGGCCGACGACGCAGATTCGGACGACGGAGACGAAGAATCTGAAGACTACCACGTCGAAGACGCTGACGACGTGTACGAAGGAGACGAGGCATCCGGCGTGCTTCACCTCGATCTCGACGGTCTCTTTCTCGATTTGCTCGGCCTCGAGGTCAATCTGAATCCGGTCACGCTCGACGTGTCTGCTCGCCCGGGGGAGAATAACCTACTCGGGAACCTGCTTTCGGCCGTCAGCGGGCTTCTGGACAGCACGATGTCGATCCCGGACAAGATCAAATCGATACTCGGGAAGCCCGTGGAATTGCTCAAGGGGGTACTCGAGAAGCCACGACAGTTACTCGAGAGCTTCGGCGGGAAGCTCAAAGGCCTTCTCAGCACGCTGGTGAGCAAACCGAAAGAATTGCTCTCCAGGTTCGCGAGCAAGCTGAAGGAACTGCTCAGTACGCTCGCGAGCAAGCCAAAAGCGCTACTCAGCAAACTCTTCGGTATCGGCGAGTCGGACGAAGAGGCTGCTGGGGACGACGAAGATGAGGAAGCGGAGTCCGAGATGGACGACGAGGACGACACCGAGGAGTCAGCGGACGAAGACGCCGAATCGGACAGCCGAATCAGGGCTGCCGGAAGCTGGCTCAGAGAGAAACTGGCCGGATTGATTCCGGGGTCGCCACTCGAGGACCTCATTTCGATCGTCCTCGAGCAGGCGATCGAACAGGTACTCAAGCAGTTAGAACCGGACCAACGAGCGGACGAATCGGGAGACGAATCTGACGCGCCGTCACAGGCGGAGGCCCAATAATGAGCGAACAATCCGAGTCACTGACCCAGCGAATCGACTATCAAAAGATCACCGAGAACATCGACGTTCACGAACTCGTCGAGGGGACCCAGTGGGAGGACGAAATCGACGACGACAAGCCACTCGGCGAGGCATTGGGCGGCCAACTCGGCGCGCTCATCGGTCGAAAGATCGGCGAATCGATCGGGGAGACGATTGGCGACATGATCGTCGACGAACTGCTCAGCCCCGACGAGGATGGGGACGAAGAGGCCGAAGCCGAAGACGACGAAGCGGCGGATGAGGACGAAGAGACTGAAGACGGCGAAGAATCGGAGGGCGAAGACGAGACGGCAGAAGACGGTGACGAGGAAGCAGAAGACGCAGACGAAGAAGACGACGAAGCCGAATCCGAGGACGAAACCGAGGAGGAAAGCGACGACGACGAATCAGCAACAGACGACGCCACTGAGGATGAGGAAAGCGACGACGCGGGCGAGGAATCGGCCGACGACTCGAGTGAACAGACGGAAGATGACGGCGAGGAAGCCGACAGCGAGGACGACTAATCATGCACGTAGACCAGCGTCTCGAGGGTAGAATCCCGAGTCCCACTCGAGGTGACGGCCATGAGTGAGGGCGGATTGTCGGAACTGGTCGCACAGGAGGTAAGCGACCAACTCGAGGTGAGCGATTTGCTCGGCGAGGGGTCGATCGAGGAGAGTATCGACGGCAGTGCTGTCGGTGGCGCGGTCGGGCGGGAGATCGGTGAACGCGCCGGTCGCGAACTGGGTGCGGGGATCGGACGCGGCATCCACCAGTCGCTCGCCGCCGGATTCGAGGAGGGAAAAGACCGAACGGAGATGCAATCGGACCTCAAGACCGAGATCAAAGCCGCCCTCAGCGAGACGCTCTCGGAGAGCGCGTCGTCGGAGACGATCAAATCGGTGGCCGAACGCGTCGCAGACGACGATGGAATCGAGGACCTCCTCGAGGGAGAGATCGGTGGCGACGAGGCGGACGATTCCGAGACCGACGACGAAACGCCGGACGATGCAGACGACACGGCTGAGAGTGAGGAGGGAGACACAGCCGAAGACGAAGAACAACCCGACGAGGAGGGTGCGGATACCGACGACGAAGCGGCCCAGACCGAGGAGGGTGACGAGTCCGAGGAGCCGACGGCGGAAGACGAGGAGATGTCCGTCGAAGACATCGAAGACCTCCGCCGGGATACCCTCGAGGACTTCCTCGGGGTGATGTCCTACGACGACCTCCAATCGGTCGCGAAAGACGTTGACGTGAAGGCGAACCTCAGCCGCGAGGAGATGACCGAAGAAATCATCGCTGCGGTAACCGACGAGGAGGAGAGCGCGGAGGAGGACGCAGAAACGGAAACCGACGATACGGAGGAAGCGGAGGCGAACGCGTCGTAACCCCGCTTTCGCTCGCGGTCTCCCGACCGACCGTCATCGGTGGGCGACCCAAACGGCGGGCCGGCGACACAAACGAGGCCACACATGAGTGAACCAACTACCGAAGACGTACGCGAGATTCTCCACGACGCGGAGACAGCGAGCGCGTCGATGCTCGGCGACGATGGGAGCGAGTCGGATCAGCCCGACGTACTCGAGGCGGCCGAACAGGCGAGTGCGTTTCTCGAGTCCGCAGACCCGCCGGAGATTCTCGAGGCGGTCGGATTGGAGACGTTGCCGGACGGCAGCGAGCCGGATTCGATCCCGGAGGCGATCGCACAGGGGGATCCGGAACGCGTCGACACGCTCCAGCAGCTATTCCACCTCGCGAATCTGGCCGAGACTGATAACGAGGGACTCGAGACGGCAGCCGACGCGCTCAGGCACTCTCGGAAGAAAACACAAGACGAAGAGATGAGTACCGACGACCAGGCGGACACAGACGAACCCGCCGACGATGACGAGGCGGACGAATCGAAGATCGGCGAGCAACTCCGAGACGCGTTTCAGTCGACGGTAACCGACGTAAGCGACGACCTCGAGGGCCTCACACAGCGACTCGAGGAAGCGACAGCCGGTGTCGTCGACGGTGATGAGGAGGCGGACGACGCGACCGACGAAGCGGAGGATGACGAGGAGTCGGACGAAGAAGGAGCCGATAAAGACGGTGAGGAAGACGACGAAGACGACGGACTGCTTGATCCTGGACTCGGTTCCGACGACGGCGATTCGGGGGGCAAAGATCGAGAGCGGCTTTCGACCGTCGCACCGTCACCCTCCGAACGGGCGGATATGAACGTCTCGACCAGCCATTCGACGATGCCGGATTCGAAGTGAGACTGACTCGCGTCGGAGCTACTCTTCGCGCCAGTCGTCGATGAAGAGTCGAGCGCCCATGACTGGGATAAACAAGAAGAACGCCAGGAGCATCATGCCGAGAAAGATGATGCTGATGAACTCGGGTGTGAGTTCGACCGGCGCGAGCAGTACCGCCAGTACCACCCCACCGACGAGCGAAACGACCGCGAGCGCGAGTAAATCCACACGATTGACCGGGACTTCCTCGGACATACGTGACCGTATGACTGACACCATATAGTAGCCGTCGAAAGCGCGAGCCAGCCGCGTTCATCCGATCTCGAGCACAAAACTTTCTTCGAGCGGAGCGAACACACACCATGGACGACGCAATTCTCCTCGCCACGGATGGCAGTGACGCGGCAACAAAAGCAACCGAGCGTGCGGTCGACCTCGCAAGCTCCCTCGAAGCGACGCTGTTCGTCCTCACTGTCCTCGAGAGTCGGACCGAGTACGACAACGCAATCGTCGATCCGGAAAAAGCCGAACGGCACCGTCGTGAACGCGCAACGGAGATTCTCGAGGACGTGACGGCGACGGCCGACGACGCCGGGGTCGCCGTCGAAACGGCCGTTCGATCCGGGATCCCACACGAGGAGATCCGTCGCTACGCCGGCGAGGAAGGAACCGACGTGATCGTCATCGGTGCTCGCGGTCACTCGTCGTTTCACGGGTCGCTGCTGGGAAGTACCGTCGACAGGTTGTTGCGTTCGACATCGCGGTCGGTGCTGGTCGTGGGCGGAACGGAGCAACCGTGAGTGAAACGGTGTCGCCTCGAGCGGTGTGATTATTCTGCGAGCCTCTCCGGGCGAACATTTACCACTGACGTCGTGGCACAGAGGGGTATGACGGTACTCGCGCCCTTCGATGGGTCCAGATTAGCGAACAAGGCACTCGAGACCGCAGCCACGTTCGGGGAACTTCTCGACGAAGAACTCGTCGTGTTGACGGTGATTCCGGACGATTCGGAGTACGCTCGAGAGCGAAACTGGATCACGATGGGCGAGCCCTTCGACGTCGACGCGATCGAACGCGGATTGCAGACTCGAGCGGCCGAAATCGCACCAGAGGCGACGTTTCAGACCGAGCGAGTCAGTTCCGAGGAACCCACGGCGACGGCGACGACGACCGTCGTCAGGGAGATTCGACGCGTCGCGAGGGAACTCGAGGCGTCGGTCGTCTTCATCGGCTCGGAGAACGCGGGGTCCGTGATCGCGCCCCACTCGAGCGTCGGGAGTCCGGTTGCGAACGATCAGCGCTACGACGTCTACGTCGTTCGTGAACCCGGTGACGAGGTTGATCCTGCGGAGCGAGTGGATATCGACTCGACGATTGAGTGAGCGGCGGTCCGTCGGACGCGACGCGAGCGGAGTGAGGACTCGCTCTCAGCGTGGCAACTCCGCGAGGACGAGCGGCGCGGCAGTCAGTTATCAACACGATCACAGTTACGCGCAAGGAGCGTCGCACCTGAACGACGACGGCGCGCCAACCCGGTGTCCGACGGCGATTCGTGCTTGCTGCCAGAGGAACGTTTATTCACCTGACTGCCATCGGTTCGAACGTATATGGTCGATCGGAATGGGTGGGCCCGTGACCACCCCGTCCTGACTGGATCCCTGCGACGTCCACCGGCGGCGTTCCTCGAGCAAGCGAACGTCACGGATTCGGACATCTACGACGAGTTCGACGAACGCTGGCCCGAGTGCTGGGAGCGCGCCGCCGACCTCCTCTCTTGGGATCAGCCCTACGAGACCGTTCTCGAGGACGAAGACGCGCCCTTC
Source organism: Natronorubrum sediminis (assembly GCF_900108095.1). Taxonomy (NCBI): domain Archaea; kingdom Methanobacteriati; phylum Methanobacteriota; class Halobacteria; order Halobacteriales; family Natrialbaceae; genus Natronorubrum; species Natronorubrum sediminis. The sequence continues at coordinate 334,274 of NZ_FNWL01000001.1, read as the reverse complement.
TACCGGTGGTTCGCTGACGGGCAATTGAACGCCGCCGAGAACTGTATCGATCGTCACCTCGAGGACGGTCGAAAGACGCACACGGCGATTCGCTGGGAAGGAAAACACGGCGAGCGAGAGACGTACACGTATCGGGACCTTTACGTCGCGACGAACGAGTTCGCCGCCGCGCTCAGAGAGTTAGGCGTCGAAGCGGACGACGTCGTGACGATCTACCTCCCGATGATCCCCGAACTACCGATCGCGATGCTCGCCTGCGCCCGCATCGGTGCCCCTCATAGCGTCGTCTTCGCTGGACTCTCCGCGGACGCGCTCGCGACGCGGATGGACGCCGCCGACAGCGAGTACCTCGTCACCTGCGACGGCTACTACCGACGCGGCGACGCGTTCAATCAGAAGAGTAAGGCCGACAACGCCCGACTCGAGGTCGACCAGGACGTCCGGACCGTCGTCGTCGACCGACTGGGCGAGGAGATGCCCCACGTCCTCGGCGACGACGAGCACGACTATCACGACTTGCGGCGTCGATTCGCCGGCGAAACGGTCGAACCGGTCTCGAGAGACGCCGAGGACATGCTGTTCTTGATGTACACGTCGGGAACCACCGGCGAACCGAAGGGTGTCGTTCACACGACGGGGGGCTACCTCTCTCACGTCGCCTGGACGACCCAGGCCGTCCTCGACGTCAAACCCGAGGACACCTACTGGTGTGCGGCCGACATCGGCTGGATTACCGGCCACTCCTACATCGTCTACGGCCCGCTCGCGTTAGGGACGACGACGGTGATGTACGAAGGGACGCCGGATTACCCAGACCGGGATCGCCTCTGGGAGATCGTCGACCGGAACGCCGTAGACATCTTCTACACCGCCCCGACGGCGATTCGCGCGTTCATGAAGTGGGGTGAATCGTACCCGAACGAACACGACCTTTCGTCGCTGCGGCTGCTCGGCACCGTCGGCGAACCCATCAGCCCTCGGCCGTGGCAGTGGTACTACGAGCACGTCGGCGACGAGGCGTGTCCGATCGTCGACACCTGGTGGCAGACCGAAACGGGGGCCGTGACAATCTCGACGCTACCGGGCGTCGACGAGATGAAACCCGGCGCTGCCGGCCCCGGATTGCCGGGGATCGACGTCCAGATCGTCGACGACGACGGGAGGGAAGTCGAGGCCGGCGACTCCGGCTACCTCACGATCGCCGAGCCCTGGCCGGGGATGGCCCGAACGCTCTACAGCGGCGACGACCGGTTTCGCGAGGAGTACTGGGAGCGATTTTCCAATCCAGAAGAAGACGAGTGGCGCTACGGCAGCGGCGACGCAGCCACGATCGACGACGACGGCTACATCACCGTGCTCGGTCGCGTCGACGACGTGATCAACGTCTCCGGCCACCGACTCGGCACGATGGAAATCGAGAGCGCGATCACCGATGTCGACGGCGTCGCGGAAGCCGCCGTCGTCGGGCGCTCGAGCGAATCGAACGGGACGGACATCCATGCCTACGTGAGCACCGAAGGCGGGTACAACGTGGACGACTCCGACATGAGCGAGACGATCGAACGAAGTATCGAAACCGCGATCGGCCCGATGGCGACACCGAAATCCATCCTCTTCACACCCGAGTTGCCGAAGACTCGCTCCGGGAAGATCATGCGTCGCTTGCTCGAGGCTGTCGCGAACGGCGAGGAACTCGGTGATACGAGCGCGCTTCGCAATCCGGAGATCGTCGGCGAGATTCAAGCAGAGATTCGCGAGGAGTGACGACCGGCGACGGCGCTCGATTTCTCACGACATCGTTTCGGAGTATTGACTCAGACGAAACGAGAAAGCCTGTTGATATCGGTGCAATCGGGTGAACCACCCGTTCGAACAGTACCGGGACGATACAATTATATTCGCGTCACCTGAAAGAGCGAATAACGATGCTCGAGGATCCAGATTCACCGGCGTTCTCGCGTCAGCAGTTCGAATCGCTCCTCGACGCCGCCGAAACGTACCGGGAGGCGCTCGTCGTTCGCCTCTGTGGCGACGTCGGCCTTCGACCGACCGAACTCACCGAACTCACGATCGACCACGTCGAGCAGGTCCGGATCGACCCGCCGCGGTACCTCGTTCGCGTCCCGGCCGTCGACGACGAGGACGAGGAGCGAACGGCGTACCTGCCGACACACGTCGAGCGGGAACTTCGTCGCTACGCTCGAAGCAACGACCTCTCGACGGACGATCGAATCTTTTCGGTGACGCCTCGACGCCTCCAGATGCTCGTCTCTGACGTCGCTGGCCGTGCGAGCGAGTTGTTCGACCAGCCCGCACTCAGCGACGTGTCGACGAGCGACCTCCGCCAGCACTTCGCGCGGCGAGCGCTCGTCGAGCACGCGGTCAATCCGCGCGTCGTCAAGAGTGTCGGCGGCTGGCAGAGTTTCGAAGCCCTCGAGTCCTATCTCCCCGAGCCGACGGACGCGGCGATCGTCGACGCCTTCGACGCTGTCGAACGCCCCGCAGGATCCGAACGCGGCCAGCAGCGCCGACGCCAACGCGGTTCGATGGTCAGCGACGACAGCGTGATTCGTTTGCTTCTGGCGGCGAGCGAACGGTACGCACTCCTTCGCCTCGACGCGGAGGGCTACGTCGACCGCTGGAATCGAAGTGCGGCCGCGATGTTCGGCTACCGGGCCGGCGAAATCGTCGGGACGCACGTCTCCGCATTTCACACCGACAAGGCCGTCGACGACGGCGAACCCGATCGAATCCTCTCTGCTGCACTCGAGGAGTCGGGCACCGAAGCCGACGGCTGGCGCGTTCACGAAGACGGCTCACGGTTTCGAGCGACAGAAGTCATCTCACCACTGCGCGACGAGCAGAGTCGCCACCGCGGGTTCGCCGTCTTCGTCCGCGACGTCACGAGCGCGCACGAGGATCTCGAGTCGACCCGGTCTCGCCGGGACGAACTCGAGCGACGGTATGCGGTGGCCCAGGCCCACCGCCGGGTCACGCAGTCGCTGTTCGTCTCGACCGATCACGCGGAAATCGAGTCGGAAATGTGTGCGGCGATGACGACGGGTGCGGCCTACGAGTACGCCTGGATCGACCGGGAGACGATCGCCGAGCGTCGACAGGACCGACGCCCCGCGAGCGGGATCGACCCCGGCGACGTCGAAGAATTCGTACCCGAGGCGTGGGACGCCGGGTCGTCGTCGCCCCCCGACGACTCGAGGTCGCTTCCGAGCGAACGGCGGGGACGGACGGACGAAGCGACGGCGGCCGACGACGGGTCGATGTCGGTGACGGTCAAGCGTGGCGTCTCACTGAACATCGACGGCGAGGCGAGCGACGAATCCGACCGTAGCGACGGCGCTTCGGCCACAGACGGCGACGGTGCGATCGCTCGTGTTCCCCTGGCCTACGGCGATACGTCGTACGGCACCCTCTCGGTCGCAACCGACAGAACGGACGCGTTCGACGACGACGAGCGACGGTGGCTCGAGGTCATCGGCCGACAGGGTGGCTACGCGATCGCCGCCGTTCGGCGGCGTAACCTCTTGCTTTCCGATCGCGTTGTCGAACTCGAAATCGCCTGTCGGGATGACTCCTCGTTCCTGGTGAACGCGTCGCGACGGCTCGGGTGTCGATTCATACTCGACTCGCTGGTCGCGATTTCGGAGTCGACGCAGGTGTACTACCTCCGACTCGAGGAGGCGTCGCCCGCCGATGTCTTCGATCTCGCCGCCGAGGATCCCGGCATCGACGATTATCGGCTGGTCGAGACGGACGAAGACGGCTGTCGCGTCGAGTTCGTCGTCGATGGCTCCTGTCCAATCGTGACGCTCACCGAGTACGGGACCACCGTCCTCGACGCGCGATTCGAGGGTGGTATCGCGACGATCACGGCCGAGTGTGCGGCCGACGCCAACCTGCGAACGATCGTCGACGGCCTCCGGAGTTCGTTTCCGGACTCGGAACTCGTCGGCAAGCGCGACGCAGAACGTACCGTCCAGACCGCCCAGCAGTTCCGTGAGGGTCTCGAGGAGCGCCTGACTGATCGACAGGAAGTATCGCTTCGAGCCGCCTACTTCGGCGGCTACTACGACTGGCCCCGGGAGAGTACGGCCGAGGAGATCGCCGACGCAATGGGTATCTCGTCACCGACGCTTCACAACCACCTCCGTAAGGGCCAACACGAACTCCTCCGGACGTTTTTCGACGAACCGAATGGAGAAGATATCGCCGTCGACGACATCGAGTATCGACGTGATTGATCGAACTCGAATCTAGCACTTGCAGTCTCTCGTCCGAAACAGACACTAAGCTTCTAGAGCGAGTTCCGTTTTCTCGTGATGTCGTCCTCGAACGCTGGCAGCCAACGGGTGACGTGTCGTGTCGTACCAGCGGAGAGGCGAGAATGTCGGCCGGTATAACCAGATATAACTCCCTAATATATTCGCCGTTCGTCACTTGACCACTTCGTTTTCGATCCCGTTTTGTACACCTAGATGGCGCATTTACTATACCCGTAGTCTATTGGAATGGTGTATCATGTCACAGGAGGAAGCCAGTCTCGAGGCGCGACTCGAAGAGCAGGAGGCCTTCGAGCCCCCCGAGTCGTTCGTCGAGCAAGCGAACGTCACGGATCCGGGAATTTACGACGAGTTCGAGGAGAATTGGCCCGAGTGTTGGGAACAGGCAGCCGACTTGCTGTCCTGGGAGAACGAGTACGACACGGTGCTCGACGACAGCAACGAACCGTTCTACGAGTGGTTTACCGGCGGCGACCTGAACGCGTCGTACAACTGTCTCGACCGGCACGTCGAAGACGGCGCGAAGAATCGCGCGGCGATCAAGTGGGAGGGCGAACTCGGCGAGACGCGCACGTACACGTACGGTGACTTGTTGAACGAGGTCGAAGCGTTCGCCTCAACGCTACGCGACCTCGGCGTCGAAGAAGACGACGTCGTCACCCTCTACATGCCGATGATCCCCGAACTTCCGATCGCGATGCTCGCGTGCGCCCGTATCGGCGCGCCACACGCGGTGGTCTTCGCCGGCTTCTCGGCCGACGCGCTCGCCACGCGGATGAACGCCGCCGACAGCGAGCACCTTGTCACCTGCGACGGCTACTACCGGCGTGGTGACGCCCTCGACCACCTCTCGAAGGCGAACGAGGGTCTCGAGGGCGTCGAACACGACGTTTCGGACGTCGTCGTCGTCGACCGACTCGGTGACGCCCTTGAGCACTCGCTGGCGGACAATCAGACCGATTACGACGAACTCGTCGACGAGCACGAGGGCGAGTCGGTCGAACCGGTCTCGAGAGACGCCGAGGACATGCTGTTCTTGATGTACACGTCGGGGACCACCGGTAAGCCGAAGGGTGTCAAACACACCACGGGCGGCTATCTGGCCTACACTGCGTGGACGAGTCACGCCGTGTTGGACGTCAAACCCGAGGACACCTACTGGTGTGCGGCCGACATCGGCTGGATTACCGGCCACTCCTACATCGTCTACGGCCCGCTCGCGTTAGGGACGACGACGATGATGTACGAGGGGACGCCCGACTACCCCGACAAGGATCGAATGTGGGAACTCGTCGAGAAGAATCGAGTCGATACGCTCTACACCGCCCCGACGGCCATCCGGGCGTTCATGAAGTGGGGCGAGGAGTATCCGGCCCGTCACGACCTCTCCTCACTGCGGCTGCTCGGGACGGTCGGCGAACCGATTAATCCGCGTGCGTGGAAGTGGTACTACAAACACATCGGCGGCGAGAGCTGTCCGATCGTCGACACCTGGTGGCAGACCGAAACCGGCGGCCACATGATCACGACGATACCGGGGATCGATACGATGAAACCCGGTTCCGCCGGCCCAGCCCTACCGGGCATCAGCGGTAAAGTCGTCGACGCCGAAGGCACCGAAGTCGAACCCGGAAACGCCGGCTACCTGGCCGTCGACAAACCGTGGCCGGGGATGTTGCGCACGCTCTATCAAAACGACGAGCGCTTCCTTCAGGAGTACTGGCAGGAGTACTCCGACGAAGACGCCGACGAGTGGGTGTACTTCCCCGAAGACGGCGCGAAAATCGACGACGACGGCTTCATCACCGTGCTTGGTCGCGTCGATGACGTGATTAACGTCTCCGGACACCGACTCGGCACGATGGAAATCGAGTCGGCCGTCGTCGGCGTCGAAGGCGTCGCCGAAGCCGCCGTCGTCGGCGGCGACCACGACGTGAAAGGCGAAGCCGTCTACGTCTATGCCATTCCAGAAGACGGCCAGGAACCCGACGACGACCTCGAGGAGGGCGTCGTCGAGAGCATCCTCGATTCGATCGGCCCGATCGCCAAGCCAGAAGACGTGATCTTCACGCCCGAACTGCCGAAGACGCGCTCGGGCAAGATCATGCGCCGCTTGCTCGAGAACATCGCGAGTGGCAACGAGCTCGGTAACACCTCGACGCTCCGGAATCCGGAAGTCGTCGACGATATCGCAGAACAGGTCGAAGCCGAGTAACCACGTCGTTCTTTTTTCAACTAAAAGACGACAAACATACCAAACTCTCAGAATATGTCAGATAATACCAGCCAAGATACGGAGCACGCCGCCGAAACGGACGGCGGCGTCAAGACCGAAGCGTACCTCGATAAGGAAATAAATATCTTCAAGCCGGCGACGCCGTTCATGCGGGATCACTTGCGCGTGATCTGGCTCTCGTTCGTCGCGTGGATCGTCGTTGTGTTCGGACCGACGACGGCAATTCTGTTCGCGCCGGAGTTCATGACCGAGACGACTGTCCTCGGGGGCTTCCCGCTGCACTTCTTCCTGGCGGCGATCGTTACACCGCTTGGCGCGTTGTTGCTCTCGGTCGGCTACGCGATGCAACGGGACCGACTGGATACGAAGTACGGAATTTCACACGAAGAAGCGGCGGAATCCGACGGAACCGTCGCTGCGGACGGAGGTGAACCATGATCGAAGCGGTCGATCCGGTGATTCTGCAGGAGACGGCCCTCGACGTCGGTGAGTTCAAACTCGTACCGGCGTTGACGGTGGCTGCCATGCTCATTTTGTTCCTCGGTGTCGGCTACTTCTTCCGAGTTGCCGCAGTCGACGAACTGTGGGTCGCCGGCCGCTCGATCGGATCGATCGAGAACGGGATGGCGATCGGAGCGAACTGGATGAGTGCGGCCTCCTACCTCGGCGTCGCGTCGCTCGTCGCCCTCTCGGGGTACTTCGGGTTGGCGTACGTCGTCGGCTGGACGACGGGGTACTTCATCCTGCTCATCTTCCTGGCCGCGCAGTTCCGCCGGTTCGGAAAGTACACCGCCCCCGACTTCGTCGGAGACCGGTTCTACTCCGATTGGGCGCGCGGAATTGCGGCGTTCACGACGCTCGCGATCGCGTTCACCTACGCGATCGGCCAGGCCAGCGGAATGGGGCTGATGGCTCAGTACATCTTCGGCATCTCCTACGAGATGGGCGTCATCCTGTTGATGGGCGTCACCATCGCCTACGTCGCCCTCTCGGGGATGCTCGGGACGACGAAGAACATGGCCATCCAGTACGTCATCCTCATCATCGCCTTCACGCTCGGCCTCTACGCCGTCGGCTGGTCACAGGGCTACTCGACCGTCCTGCCCTACCTCGAGTTCGGATCCGAGGTCTCGGCGGCCGCCGAAATCGAGACGCAGTTCGTCGAGCCGTTTGCCGCCGCGGGCTACTACGGCTGGATCGCGTTGGCGTTCAGCCTGATCGTCGGGACCTGCGGGCTCCCACACGTGCTCGTCCGGTTCTACACGGTCGAAAACGAGCGGACGGCCCGCTGGTCGACCGTCTGGGGCCTGTTCTTCATCTGCCTGCTGTACTGGGGAACGGCTGCCTACGCTGCGTTCGGTGGCTTGCTCTACAACGAGGAAGTGACCGATATTGAGGGCTTCGCCACCGGCGACGCGGAGATGCTCGGTATCGAAGCCGACGCACTCGTCGTCCTCACGACGCAACTGGCTGACCTGCCGGAGTGGCTAGTCGGACTGGTCGCCGCGGGTGCAGTCGCCGCGGCGCTCGCGACGACCGCCGGGTTGTTCATCACGGCTTCGTCGGCAGCGGCACACGACATCTACACGAATCTCTACAAGGACAACGCGACTCAGCGCGAGCAGATGATCGTCGGTCGAGCGACAATTCTCGGAATCGGTGCGCTCGTGACGCTCATCGGCCTCAATCCGCCAGCGCTCATCGGCGAACTCGTCGCAATGGCGTTCGCCATCGCCGGCAGTATCTTCTTCCCCGTGTTCTTCCTCGGCCTCTGGTGGGAGAACACGACCAAGGAGGGCGCAATCGCCGGCATGCTCGCGGGAATCGTCCTTTCGTTCGGCGCAATTCTCAACGACACGGCGATTCCGATGTACACCGGCGTCGAAGAAGCAGTCATCCCGGCAGTCGCGACGTGGTTGCCCGGAACGTCCTCCGCGCTGCTCGGCGTCCCGATCGTCTTCAGCGTGATCATCGTCGTCTCGGTGCTCACGGACGAGCCACCCGAAGACGTCAAGCGACTCGTTCGACAGTGTCACAGCCCCGAGCCGATGCAACAGATGGAATCGGCAGAGGACATCGCGACCGACGGCGGCCTCGAGGACGGAGTGGCCGACGGTGGATCGACGACCGACGCCGGCGATCGACCAGCAGACGACGCCACCGATGGCGAGCCTGAGACGGAGGAGTAACCATGTACGACACGATTCTCGTTCCAACCGACGGAAGCGACGTTGCGGAGAACGCGATCGACCACGCGGTCGACATCGCTGAGAAGTACGACGCCGACGTCCACGCGCTGTACGTCGTCGACACGAGCACGATGGATATCACGCTCGGCGCCGAACAAGTCGACCGAATTCACGCGGGTCGATTCGACGAGATGCCCGAACTCGAGGCTCGAGCCAGAACGGCACTCGAGTACGTTGCTGAGCAAGCAACAGAGCACGGTCTCGGCGTGACCGAATCGATCGTCGGCGGGCAGCCCCATCGACAGATCGCAAAATATGCCGACGACAACGGGGTCAATCTGATCGTGATGGGGTCTGCCGGTCGTGGCGGTGTTCGGCGAGCACTCCTGGGCAGCGTCGCCGAGCGAACGCTACGAACGACGGACATCCCGGTCCTCGTCGTCGACGTTCGGAAAGACTGACGCACGACGCGGCCGACACGAGACACCTCCTGTGATCTCACTCGAGTCGGCACGGGTCCTAAAGGCTGGTTTTCCGCTCACTCTCGATTCGTCGTCGCCATCTCGAGGCTGATGAAAAAGCCGAAGTAGGCGACGATGCCGGCGAGCATGAACAGATAGTACGCCCAGTCTGGGCCCTCGAGAATGCGAAAGAGCAGGTCGACCATCGTCACCCAAACGATAGCGAACACGAGGTCGACGAGAATCCCCCACCGATCCTCGCGTGCCTGTCGGATCCACTCGGCGACGTTCGTCATCGCGCGATCACCCGCCCGTTCCCTGTGTCAACCATCGCGTGACTCTTTCGCACGGGACCGAAAAAGCCTATCGACGGTCGGACAGCGGTCACTCCCCCCAATACTCCACCTCGTCGTCGAGACGGTAGTAACCCTCGAGCGACCGTTCGTCGCGGCCGCCCGGGGGCGAGCCGACGTAGACGCCGAATTTCTCCATCTCGGGATAGACCGTGATATCCGGTTCGTTCATCGTCGAGAGCATTAGATATCGGAGTGGCTCGTCGCTATCGTTGACGATTCGATGGCCGCCGCGTTCGTCCGCCGGGAGGGTGACGAAGTCGCCCGCCGTTAGCGGGGCTTCGCCGTCGGCGGCCCGAAGCATCCCCCCACCGGCGAGAACGTACACCGCCTCCTCGTTTGCCGTGTGATAGTGGAAGGGCCACGAGCGCTTCCCCGGCGGGAGTTCGTAGAGGCTACAACCGAGATCCGTCGCGTCGACGGCACTCGAGAGTGTCTTGCGTCGAAAGCGGGTGTCCTCGTTGTCGGGGTCGTACTCGTCCCAGTCGACGGCATCCTCGTTGATTTTGTTCATACCACGGATATCGCGGAGAGACTATTTATCGTTCAGTGGCCACCGTCGTTGTCCGCTGGCAGACAGCCCGTTCAGCCGATGTTCCTCGAGCGCACCGTCTGGAACGGCTCGCCAAAACGAAACCCCCTAACCTCACCCGAGAGTGGGTTAGGGCATGCACGACGAGAGCGAGGTCGCCGTCCTTCGACTGGGCCACCGACCCGGCCGAGACGAGCGGATGACGACCCACGTGGGCCTGACGGCGCGGGCACTGGGTGCTGACCGCGTCTGGGTCCCCGACAACGCCGGCCAGTCCAGAGACACCGTCGCGGACATTACCGACCGCTTCGGCGGACCGTTCGAGGTCGAACTGACCGACTCCCCACAGCGGATCATCCGCAACTGGGAGGGGCGGGTCGTCCACCTCACGATGTACGGCGAGCGAGTACAGGACGTCGAAAGCGAGATTCGTGACGCCCATCAGCGCGACGGCGAACCGATTCTCGTAGTCGTCGGTGCCGAAAAGGTCCCCTTCGACGTCTACGAGGAAGCCGACTGGAACGTCGGCGTCACGAACCAACCACACTCCGAAGTCGCCGGACTCGCCGTCTTTCTCGACCGCCTGTTCGACGGGCGCGAACTCGAGCGCGAGTGGGAAGACGCCGACCGACGCGTCGTTCCGATGGAGACCGGCAAGCGCGTCGAATCGGCGGACGGAGCACACGACGGCGAGTAAGGTGCGGCCGAGCGACGCCTGCTCAACCGGAGGGGCGAAAGACGCGAAGCGGCCGAAGGACGCGACCACCGGCTCCTCGAGCGACGGATTTAACCATCGCCTGAGCACCCATCTCGGACTCGTCGATCGTATAGCCGGTGCCGACGCGTTCGATCGGCCCTGACTCGCCGTGGATCTCGAGCAGGCGCTCGAAGTCCTCGTCGGTGAGTCCCGTCTCGGATTTGATTTCTGCGGCGGTGAGCGGTCGGTCGGCCTCGCGGAGCGCCTCGATGAGCCAGCGGTTGTGCTCGCCGACGAGGTACACCTCCTCGTTGGACATATCGTCTTCGTCGGTTGGCTCACCGTCTGTGTTGGCCGTGTCGGCTTTCGCGTTGGTTGCGTCGATGCTCACAGTAGTTGCGTCGACGTCCGAATTCGCCGTGTCGTCGCCATCGTCAGGGTGTCGCCACGTGTCGACGGCGTCCAATAGAAGCCAGCCGCCGAGCGCGAGAAGTGCGCCGCCGAGCCACAGGTCGCCACTCGAGGAGCCATGGATACCCGCGACAGCGACGATTGCTCCGAGGATCGCCTTCGCGAGTACCGGGCCGAGGTCGAGTCCGAGTGCATCCATCGTCGCTCGGAGCACTGGCGCGACCACGACGATCCCGAGGAGAATCGAAACCGCAGCGGAATCCATTCCAGCCGCCGAGAAGACGCCGAGGAAGACGATTAGGGCACCCACGTCGACGACGTCGACGCGCTCGCGGAACCGAGACACGACCTGTCGGACCATCGAGAATATCGTCCAGACACGCGTCCTTAACAGTATTGAATGGTGTCTCGACGCCACTGACCGCGGAACGGCTGACTCGTCAGGCTCACACTGAGCTGAGCGAGGAGTCTCGTCGAGAAATGGAGGTCTATTTTGGGCGAAGGTATCGTCAACGAGAAATTTTATAGGTGAACCTCGGTAACGTCCGCCATGGATCTTACAGATGTGGCCCAGTCTGCCAGAGAGGGAAACGTTGGTAAACTCTTCGACGAGACGGCCACACACCACGGGGATGGGCAGGCGATGGAACACCACGACGAGCGCACCACGCACGCCGAACTCGAGGCGTGGACGGCCGAATTCGCCGGCGGACTCCACGACCTCGGACTCGAGCCCGACGACCGGTTGCTTCTGTTCTTGCCGAACTGTCCGGAGTACCTCGTCGCGTCGCTCGGTTCGTTCAAGGCCGGCGTCGTCATCTCGCCGGTCAATCCCCAGTACAAACGCCGCGAGGTGTCCTACCAGCTCGAGGACACCGACGCGAAAGCCATCGTCACGCACCCCGCGCTTCGACCCGTCGTCGATCAGGCGCTCGAGGAGACAGGACGGGGCGTCGAGGTAATCACCGTCGAGAGCCAGTACATGGATCGCGACCCCGAGGATACGTTCTTCGAGGACGTGCGCGGAGAGCCGACGCTCGTCGAACGCGCGGACGACGACGTCGCCCTGTTGCCCTACACCTCGGGGACGACGGGCAAACCGAAGGGCGTCCAGTTGACCCACCAGAACACGCGTTCGCAGGTGAACTGGACGCTCGCGGCCTCGAACGACGACGTCGAACCCGAGAACGTGCGGAGTCTCATCTGGCTGCCGCTCTATCACATCACGGGCTTTACGCACACCGCCTTACAGCCCCTCGCGGGGGGCGGTAGCTGCTACTTCCGGAGCGCCCTCGAGTGGGACGCCCAGGAGTGTATGCAACTGATCGAGGACGAGGAGATCACCCACTTCGTCGGCGTGACGACGATGTACTCGGATATGGTCGCCGCGGACGACTTCGGCGAGTACGACCTCTCGAGTCTCGAGTCGGCCGCCGAAGGTGGCGCGAAGCTCTCGACGGCCGTCCAGGAGCAATTCGAGGAGACGGCCGGCGTGGATATCTCCGAAGGATACGGCCTCACCGAAACCCACGGCGCGACGCACACCCAGTCCGGATCCTCGTTCGGTCTGCGCCATGGGACGATCGGACAGCCGCTGCGGATCACCGACTGCAAGATCGTCGACGAGAGCGGCGAGGAAGTCGCGTCGGGCGAGGAGGGCGAACTCCTCGTGCGCGGCCCGCAGGTGATGAAGGGCTACCACGAGTTACCTGACGCCACCGACGCCGCATTTACGGAGAACGGCTACTTCCGAACCGGTGATATTGCCCGGCGAGACGGGCTGAACTACTACGAAATCGTCGACCGGAAGAAGCACATGATCAACACTGCGGGCTACAACGTCTACCCCAGCGAACTCGAGAATTTGCTCCTCGAGCACGACGCCGTCGCGGACGCGGCTGTCGTCGGGATTCCGGACGAGCGACGCAACGAGGTACCGAAGGCGTTCGTCGTCCCGGCCGACGGGTTCGAGGCAGGCGAGGACATCACGGACGAGGAGATCAAAGAGTACTGCCTCGAGCGCGTCGCGAGTTACAAACACCCCCGCGAAGTCGAACTCATCGACGATCTCCCGCGAACGACGAGCGGAAAGATACAGAAGTACAAACTCGAGGAGTGAGACGGTCTACGCTCGAGCGCTGCGTATCGGTCTCGCGTCCGATCTCGAGTGAGAGACCGAATCTTCCCGTCGCTCTCGAGACTGACTGTCCGTCTCGCTCACGAGGGCGAATCACTCGCACCAAAGGGAGCCGTCCCACTATCCGTATTCTGTACGCAGCGAGCACTCGAGTGGGTTACTCGCGCTCGAGTTGGTCGCCGCCGAACTCGTCGTCGCTCTGGATTCTCGAGGCCTGCGGGCCGTCTTGATCCTGGTACTTCGAGCCGCGGTCGCTGCCGTAGGGTCGCTCGGCTTCCGTCTTCAACTCGGTGAACGTCAACTGCGAAATGCGCATTCCGGGGGTGAGCGCGACGGGTGCCGTCCCGAGGTTCGATAACTCGAGGGTGATCTGCCCGCGATAGCCGGGGTCACAGAGGCCTGCCGTGGCGTGGACGACGACGGCGAGACGACCCAGCGAGGAGCGCCCTTCGACGTGGGCGATTAAGTCCGCAGGAATTTCGACGCGCTCGTAGGTGGTCCCCAGGACGAAATCGCCGGGGTGGAGAATGAAATCGTCGCCGTCCTCGACGATCGTCTCCGTCACGTACTCGTCGACTTCCTGTTCAGAGTTAGGATGGATACAGGGGATGTTCGTCCGCTGGAACTCGAGGAATTCCCGACCCAATCTGAGGTCGACACTCGCGGGTTGAATCTGAAGCTCTGGATCGTCTAGCGGTTCGATGGCGAGGTCTCCTGCCTCGAGGCGCGCCAGAATGTCCGCGTCGGAAAGGATCATACGCGAGCAGTCGAACGCGGGTGGTGTAAACGGTTCGGCTTCACTCGAGAATCACCACTTCGGCTCGAGGGAGTCAGATGAGCACCGAAATCATCGGGAAGAGCAACAACGCGGCACAGACGCCCGCGGCGAGCAGGGCCGTCGTCGTAGCCGTCGAGCGATCGAGTCCGATACCGTGCCAGAGCCCGCCGCGCCAGATTGCCGCCGCCCAGGCGCACGCGAGTAGCGTGAGCGGCGCGAGAATCCACAGATCGGGATCCACCGGGACGCCGCTCAGATCGATCTCGAGTGCGACGATCACAGAGAGGAGGGCGTTCGTCACGAGTTCCCCCGCGAGCAGCGGGACGAGTCCCCACGCTGCGAGGGAAAGCGTCTGGGCTGGCTCAAGGTCCGCGCTGAGAGCGCGGCCGAATCCGTACAGCACGGCCGTCGGAACGACCCAGTAGAGCAGAGTCGCCTCGAGCGTCTGAAGCAGGTACGTAATAGACACGGAGTCCGCTCCGAAATCGCTCCCAATCCGCCAGACGAGTCCGAGTACGGTGATCGCGAGCCAGTAGCCGATCACGAGTCCGGCCGTTCGCGTACGGGAGAACGCGTCCGCTCGAGCGAAGTACTCGCTGGGAGAGACGAGCGGCGTCGTCGACATACGTCAGCACACAAACCGGTTCACCAAAACCGTTCGGGTCTCGCTGTCGCTTTCGCTGTGGCTATAGGAGTCGACGTATTTTGTCCGCGCATGAAACAAGCCATCGTCGCTCGGACGGACATCGGCATGGGACAGGGAAAACTCGCCGCACAGGTCGCACACGCCTCACTCTCGGCCTACGAGAAGGCTGACAAGCAACTGCGGAGTCAGTGGAAACAGGGGGGCCAGAAGAAGGTCGTCCTCAAAGGAGAGAGCGAGCGTCAACTCCACGAACTCTCCGCCATCGCGGACAGCGAGGGGATTCCAAACGCCGTCGTCAGAGACGCCGGACACACCCAACTCGAGCCCGGAACCGTCACCACCCTCGCCGTGGGCCCAGCAGCGGACGACCGAGTCGACAGCGTCACCGGCGAACTCTCGTTGTTCTGAACGCCTCGCGAGATCGGTTCGCAGAGGTCCGTAGCACGGCCGCTCGAGGACGGACGGCGTCGAATCGGCCACTTTCATTCGTCAGACACCAGTAGATACTTATTCGAACCTGACGAGGTCGAACCTGCAATGTCCGTCCTCTCAACCGAAGACGAAGGGAAGTTCCTCATGGACGTCAGAGGCGAACAGATCGGGATCGTCACGAAGATCGATCCCATCGAACAGGTCGCCTACGTCGATCCGGAGCCAAGCCTGGCGAACGCCTGGATCCAGAGTCTCGGCCGCGGCGACGCCGGTGAGGACGACCTCGAGGTACCAAGCGACAATATCAAGACGATCACCGATTCGGAGGTTCGCGTCGACGCGGATCTCAGCAGCGAAGCCTGAGACGGCACGCTCGTCTACCCTGCGCGCGATCCGACCGACTCGAGAACGAACCGATTTATCCTTCGCGGCCAAAGCGACGATAATCAGTAATGCGCTCGGCACACCCCACAGAGCAGGCCGTTGGCATGGACCACTACGTCAGTGACGCCGACGGCGTCGGCGGCCACCTGCGCGAGGACGACGAACACTTTCGCGTGCGCGAACTCGAGCGCTTCGAGACTCAACCCATTGACGCGTCCACGGACGCGTACCCACATCTCGTCTTTCGCGTGACGCTGTCGGGCTGGGATACGAACGACTTCGCCTCGCGACTCTCGAACGCACTCGGCATCTCTCGCGAGCGGGTCAACTGGGCCGGGACGAAGGACAAGTACGCGGTCACCACGCAACTATTCTCGGTCTACGGAGCCAACCCCGCGGACCTGCCGGACGTCGACGGTGCGGAGATCGAGGTGCTTGGACGTGCGGGACGCTCCCTCGAGTTCGGTGACCTCGCGGGCAACGAGTTCGAACTCGTGGTCAGCGAGCCGAGTCGACCGGAGACCGCGACCGACATCTCGAGCGAACTACACGAGTTCGGCGGGCTCGCGGACGGGGATAATGCGGACGAAGAGATGACTTCCGTCGCCGTCCCCAACTTCTTTGGCCAGCAACGCTTCGGGAGCCGTCGCCCCGTCACGCACGAGGTCGGTCTCGAGATCGTCCGCGGGAGCTGGAAGGGCGCGGTGATGGCCTACCTCGGGAACCCGACGGACGCCGAACCCGAATCGACGCAGGTGGCACGCGAATTCGTCCAGGAGAGCGAAGACTGGCAGGAAGCCCTCGAGCGGTTTCCCAACCGGCTCCGGTACGAACGATCGCTCCTGCACGGCCTCGCCGAGTGCGACGGAGAGCCGGGTCCGGACGACTTCAGGGCCACACTCGAGCGCCTTCCGTCGAATCTCCAGCGGCTGTTCGTCCACGCCGCTCAGTCCTACGCGTTCAACCTGATGCTCAGTGAGCGCCTCGAACGCGGGCTTCCATTCGACCGCCCCGTCGAAGGCGACGTGGCCTGTTTCGCCGACACTGACGCGCCCGCCGGTCTCGAGTTGCCCGACACCGACCGACTCCAGCGCGTCGACGAGCGCCGCGTGCGCTCGGTCACGCGCCACTGCGAGCGCGGGCGAGCGTTCGTCACCGCGCCGCTCGTGGGGACCGAGACGGAGTTAGCCGACGGCGAACAGGGTGAGATCGAACGCCGCGTGCTGGAGAAACTCGACCTCGAACCCGCCGACTTCGACCTCCCCGGCGAATTTCACTCGACGGGGACGCGGCGAGCGATGCTCGTTCGGACCGATCTGCGCCTCGAGAGCGACCCGTTGACGCTCTCGTTCGCGTTGCCGAAGGGGTCGTATGCGACGGTTGTGTTGCGAGAGTACCTGAAGGTCGATCCGGTCGACCTCGGCTGAGGACAGACTTCCTGCTGAGAATAGGTACTCGTATCCTCCCCCGCCTCGAAGATGAGTGATATGCAGGGAGACGACGAACCGGAGATTCTCTTGACGAACGACGACGGGATCGACGCGCCAGGTATCCGTGCGCTCCACGACGCCCTCGCGGAGGTCGCCTCCGTGACCGTTATCGCCCCCGATCGGAACCAGAGCGCCGTCGGCCGCTCGCTGTCCTACGGACGGACGAGCGCCGAGGCCGAAGAAGACGACCTGACGACGAGCATGGCCGACGGCATGTTCACCTCGCCGGTCCCCCACGCCGAGCACGAACTCGGTTACGCCGTGCGCGGGACGCCCTGTGACTGCGCCATCGTCGGCGTCAACGCCATAGAGCCCGAACCCGATCTCGTCGTGTCTGGGTGTAACTCTGGAGCGAACCTCGGTGCGTACGTCTTCTCGCGCTCGGGAACCGTCAGCGCCGCGATGGAGGCCGCGTACCTCGATACTCCCTCGATTGCCATCTCGATGGACACGCTGGGTATCGAACGCGACCTCGAACCGGCCGACTTCGACCGGGCGGGTGAAATCGCAGCGGCGCTCGCGACCGGCGTGCCCGGGACGGGCCTGTTCGATCGGATCGACTACCTGAACGTCAACGTCCCCCGACCCGGGGTCGAGGAGAACGGGGTCGAACTCACCCGGCCGACCGAAATCTACGAGATGGACGCGGCGGTCGAGAACGGCGGCTTCCAGTTGACCAACCGACTCTGGCAGCAGATGGCGAATCGCGACATTCCAGACCCTGAGGATACGGATCGTCACGCGTTGCTCGAGGGGGGGGTCTCCGTCTCGCCGATGCGTGTCCCCTACGAGGTCGTGGAGACGGGCGACGTTCGACGCATCCTCCAGCGGATGCTGTAATCCGACCCCGAGACCACAGCACTCGAACCCGAACTCGAACTGGAAAACACGGCCGTTTTACGCCAGTCGCTCGAATTACCAGTATGGAGTGTCGCCACTGCGCCTCGCCCCTCGAGAAACCCGGCGACTTCTGTCTGGTCTGTCGGGAATCCAATACTGAGGCAATCGTCCTCGAGGCGGGCCGCGAGCGAGCGACGCTAACGATGCTCGAGGCTGAGAGCGACGAGGCACCTGCGGCGACCAGAGGAGGCGACGATCTCGTACTCGGAAAGACGACGATTACGACGACACCCGAGGAAGGCGAGAACGAACCCGTCGAACTCCGGAACTTCGCAGGCCGAATCGGCGACGAGATTAGGCGAAAGCGACCAACGGAGGTTTACGCCGGCGGCGAGCGCTCGGTCGTTCGCGCCGTCCGCGAGGACGTTCATCACTCGTTCTACCGCGTCGCGGACGACGACCCTGTCGAGGCCGTCCTCGAGCGTCGGGGCGAACCTGCACTCGACGTCGTCGAAACGCCGCCAGCAGAGAAAATTGGCGGCAGCCACACGACGCTCATCGGCGGCCGGACGGGGATGCGAGCGATCCACACCGTCGCGGACCACCCCCACGTCAAGAAGGTCATTCCGGGGCCCATCGACGCCGGCGGAAAGGGCTCGCAGTCGGGTCTTCGGGCGAAAGTTACCCGCGCCGACAACGGCGGCAACGTGCGAATGCTGTTGCGCGACGGCTCGAGCGTACAGGAAAATCGAGTCGTCACGACAGCGTCGAACCGAACGATGGGCGAGCAGATTCGCGCCGACCTGAACGACGTTCTCTCGGAAACGGAGTTTCAGTAACGGCCCGGATGACCACATTCGGGCAACAATTGTCTCGAGTCGATGGAAGTGACAGCGCCTGCTGGTTGTCGGGGCCTTTTCCGACCGGCCGTAATGAGATATAATTAGCCATGCTCGAGCGACCGGACGTCGTGCTAGCCGCGATACCGTTGCTCGCGATCAGTGGCGTTGCCCTCCGAACAGTTGTCGCGCTGTCGGGAGTCGGAACGGGGTTGCTCGCCGCGCCGTTGACTCCGCTCGGATTCGTGGCGGCGTTCGTCTTCATCGTTCGAGAACTTTTCTCCGGTCCGGTCGCCCGGGCGGCGGACGAGTCGCGGTAACTCAACAGGTTTAAGAATCCGCTGGCGGTAGGTAGGGCTACTATGGCCGATAACGGAATTGTCGGGAGTGCAGGCCGCTTTGGTGCACGCTACGGTCGTGTTGCCCGACGCCGCGTCAGTGATATCGAAGACGACATGAACAACGCTCAGGTCGACGGCGACGACGTCACGCGCGTCGGAACCGGCATCTGGAAGAACGAAGAGACCGGCGAAGTCTTCACCGGCGGTGCCTACCGCCCGGAGACCCCCGCCGGCCGGACCGTCACGCGCTCGATCCGCGCGGCACTCGCCGAAGACAGCGAATAACCTCTCTCCAACTGTATGAGCTACAAGTGCTCCCGCTGTAAACGCGACGTCCAGATCGACGAGTACGGTGGCGTCCGCTGTCCGTACTGCGGCCACCGCGTGCTCCTCAAAGAGCGCAGCCGCGACGTCAAGGAAGTCGGCGTCAACTAACGACCGCACGTGTCTTCTCACGAGGCGACCCTCGAGTTCGACTACGAGTCTCCGGCTCACGCCTCGATCATCGCCGAAAGCGTCAGCCGAGAGACCGGCGAAATCGACGACGAGCGCTCGCAGACGACCATCGCTCGAGACGGACGGGTCGTCGAAATTCGGATCGACGCCGCTGACGTAATCGCACTCAGAGCGGCCCTCAACACCTGGTTTACGCTGGTCGACGTCGCCGAACAGACAGCGGCCATCGCCGACGACGCCCGACGCCAGCCATAGACGCCTGCAGAGGCTGGCACCGGTGACTTTTCTGCAACCGGCGAACGTGTCGTATGTCCAACCACGCCGAAACGTGGCTCGGTTTGCCGCGTCGATTCAAGCCCCTCGTGTTGGCCGGTGTCGCACTCGGCCTCGGCCTCGGTGGCTTCTTCGACGGCCTCGTCTTTCACCAAATTCTGCAGTGGCACCACCTGCTATCCTCGCATCCGAATCCGAGCATCGCCGGTGATATGGCACTCAATATGCAAGCGGATGGGCTCTTCCACGCCGTCGCGTGGATACTCACGGCCATCGGCGTCGCCCTGTTACTCAGGGCATGGAAACAGCCTGGCGTCCCCCCGTCAGGGCGAACGCTCTTCGGTTCGTGGTTGATGGGCTGGGGGCTGTTCAATCTCCTCGAGGGAATCGTAAACCACCACCTTCTCGGAATTCACCACGTCTGGCCCGACGGTCCCGGTCCCGTGCTCCTGTGGGACCTCGCGTTCCTCCTCTGGGGGTTCGTGTTTCTCGCCGTGGGGTACCGACTCGTCCAGACCGATACGACGACGGTGCCAGCACCCGGAAACCGTTCGATACGGGACGATTCCGGTGACACGGGCTGATTCGCTCATCGAACGCAAAGCTTGGCTTTATCAGTGCGGAGGGCGACCAACGAGATATGCAAGGCAATCTCCCACCGGAAGCACAGGAGAAAATCGAACAGCTTCAGGACCTTCAGGAGACGGCACAGACCGTCGCCGTCCAGAAACAGGAAGCCGAATCGAACCTCACCGAGGCCGAAAACGCCCTCGAGGAACTCGAGAACATCGAGGACGACACCGCCATGTACCGCAAGGTCGGTGAACTCCTCGTCGAGACGGAGTACGACACCGCCGAAGACGAACTCGAGGACAAAGTCGACTCCCTCGAGATCCGACTCGAGACTCTCGAAAAGCAAGAAGAACGCGTTCAGGATCAATTCGAGGGTCTGCAGGACGAACTCGAAGACCTCCTCGGTGGCGGCGGTGCAATGGGCGGCCCAGCAGGCCCAGGCGGACCCGGCGCTGGCGGCGCATAAATGTCGAGTGAGGATCCGACCGACGAGGAGGTCGTTCAGACGGCCTCCGACGCTGCGGAGGGCTACGTCTTCACGCAGTACAAACAATCAGCCGTTCGAGACCTCGACGTGACCGCCTCGTTCGACGACGGCATGCTCGAGGTCGATGTCTACCTCAACGCCCCCGACGGCGAGGAGACACCCGACCCCGAAACGGTCGCAGACGATGCGGCACTCGCCGCACGGGATGCCGTCGACGACCTATTCGGCGAGTAACCGTCCTCCGTTTTTCTTTCACGCGGCGAGCACTCAGCAGTGACTCGAGCGAACCGTCAGCCCACGCTCGCTCGACTCACCGCCGTGGAGCCAGTAACTCGATCGGATGCGGAACCGAGCGCTCGAGTACCGACTCGAGTTGGTCGCCACAGGAGGTTCCCGAGGCGACGACCGTCTCCGCGGTCTCGACCTCACTGGCCAGTCGGTCGCCGACGGTCATACTCAACTCGTAATACTCGCGTTTGTACCCGAAGGAACCAGCCATTCCACAGCACTCGACGCTCGAGGTGGTTGGCTCGTAGCCACAGCGCTCGAGGACGGCGAGCGTCGGCCCCTCGAGGTCGAGCGTTCGCTGCTGGCAGTGGGCGTGGTAGGCGATCGGTTCGCCGACAGCGTCCCCAGCGCCGACCGCAGCATCCTTGCCAGTCTCGAGCAGGGACGGGTCGGCTCCGTTCTCGAGCAGTCCGTAGACGTACTCACAGACCTCGTAACTGTTGTCACGGACCCGTTCGAACGACTCAGACGGGAGGAATCGTTCGTACTCGCGGTGGAACGCAGCCAGATCGGAGGGTTCGACGACGACGAGGTCGCGCCCGGCATCGAGGTCCTCGGCGACGGCCCCATAGAAGCGACTCGCCTGGCGATCTGCCGTCGCGACCATCCCTTGAGAGAGCGGAGCGCGCCCGCTTTCGGGTAGGTCGGGAACACTGACCGGAACGCCGAGCGTCTCGAGCGTTCTGACGGCCGCTTTACCGCGTTCCGGATCGACGTAGTTCGTGTAGACGTCGGCGTAGAGAACGGCCTCGCGCTCCACGTCCGCCGTTCCGTCTCGGTCCCGTGGTTCGTTCGCGCGGCGTCTCGAGGCCTCGACGCCCCCTCGAGTTTCGAACCACTCGACGAGGGACTCTCGCTGGAAGGTCGGGAGGTCCCGGCGACGGTCGATGCCGACCGTTCGCTCGAGCAGCGCGCGGGTGGGTAGGGTATCGGCGATCCAATTCGAGATTGGCGCCGTTGCGGAGCCGAGTCTGGCGGCCGTTGCGATGTTTCCGAACAAGCGCTTCCCGAGGTCCAGCCCACCTCCCTCGGCGTCCGGCGTGAGCCCGTCGACGAGCGAGTCGTAGGCTGCGGGTTCTTCGTCGCGATTGATACGGTCCCTGACGACGGTGTTGATCCACGGAATATCGATCTTTACCGGGCAGGCGTCGACGCAGCGCGTACAGCCCGTACAGAGGTCGTTGAACTCGGCTGCGGAGTCCTGGCCGTGCACGCCGGCCTCCCAGCCGGTTGCGATCCCGCCGGAGTAGGTTTCACCGCCGAAGCCGTGGCCGCCGACGGCCTGGAAGTTCGAACACGAGTTCGAACAGGCTCCACAGCGGATGCAATAGAGCGTCTCTCGAAGCTGTTCGTCCTCGCGCATTTCCATGCGCCCGTTGTCGAGCAAGACGAGGTGGAAGTCTCGGTCCGGGTTCGTGTTCGGCTCTTCCGATTCGTCGTTCGATCGGGAACTCGAGATCGGTTCGTCCGACTCGAACTCCAGCGTCGGGGACTCGGTCGGCGGCGACAACATGGTCACGTACTGGGAAATCGGCTGGCCCGTCGCGCTCTTGGCGATGATGTCGACGAAGGGCTCGAGGTCGGAGACGGAGGGAATTAGCTTCTCGACGCCCGCGATGGCCACGTGGGTATCGGGAGTGACCGCGCACTTGCGCGCGTTACCCTCGTTCGTGACGAGGGCCATCGTCCCGGTTTCCGCGACGACGAAGTTCGCTCCCGTCACGCCGACGTCGGCCTCACGGATGCGCTCACCGAGATAGTCTCGAGCGAAGCGGGTGAGTTCTTCGGCCGTCTCGACCGACTCGTCCGGTTCGAATCGCTCGGTGATCAACTCGGTGATTTCCTCGCGTGTGAAGTGCATTGCCGGCCCGACGATGTGTGAGGGCGTATCGTCGGCAACCTGTAACACCCACTCGCCGAGGTCGGTCTCGTGGACCTCCACTCCCTCTGTCTCGAGCGCGTCGTTGAGGTCGATCTCCTCGGTCGTCATCGACTTCGACTTGACGACCGTCGGTGCAGCGTCGTTTGCTCGAGTCGCGCTCACGTTCGTCGCACTCGCGTCCGATTTCGCGTCCGATCCACCGCTATGTTGCTCGACCACGTCGGCGACGTAGGCGTTCGCGTCCGCGGCGTCGTCAGCGACGTAGACCGTTCCGCCATTGGCCTCGACCGCCTCGCGGACCGTCTCGATCAACGAGGGTAGTCGGTCGATAGCGTCTTCTTTGATCGCTCGAGCCTCACTCCGACGGTCCTCGAGCGTCGGGGTTTCCTCGTAGACGTCGTAGCGCCGCGCGTTCGAGGAACTCGACTGGGCGTGAACCGCTTCACCTTCGGTCTCGAGGAGGTGGCGAATGTGGGCCGCCTTCTCGTCGCGGCTCTGGGGGGATTGGGTGCGTTCTGCCATCGAACTCACCGATCCTCGAGGACGAGTACGTCGACCGAGCCGGGTCCGTGGACGCCGTGGACGAGCGAACCCATGTCCGCCGTCGCGCTTCGACCCGTTGCGAAGACGATGCTGTTGCCCGCGGCGAACGCCGACTCGAGGCGCTCGAAGCTGGCACCGATGTCGTCGACCACGTCGCTGGCCGCGACGACCGCGACGTGGCGGTCGGGGTAGAGGCTCACCGGTTCGTCGCCGTCGGGTCTGGATTCGATCGCGACGGTGCCGTACTCTGCAATCGCGAACGTCGCGGGTGTGACGCCTGTTCGCGCTTCCGCGAGATCGTCTCCAGTCGGGTTCGTGTCCACCGATTCGGGCTGAGCGACGTCCTCGAAGGGGAGGGGAACGCCGACGGCGGGGTCGTCGAGCATCGAGTCAATTCGCTCGCTCGCGTCGGCGGCCGAGGCGCGTTCGACGCCGACCTCGAGGTCGACGAGCGACCGTTCGAATCGGCCGACCGTGTCGGTTGTCATCATCTATCGCATTCGAACCGACGGACAAGAGCGTGACGGTCGGCCCCATCGAGTGACGCGACAAGAGAGAGACTGGCATCTGGCGTCACCGAACGCAGTCGTGAACACTCCGTGGCGATAACTGGTGTGAGGGCGGTCGTAAAAACGCGACTGTGTTCCGTCGTTGGGAGCACCCGAGCGAAGTCTGGGGTTCCGACTAGAAACGCTTACTGTCGACAGATTTCGAGAAAGTTCTCGAAGACTTCCTCGCCCTCTTCGGTGTGGGCGACTTCGGGGTGCCACTGAACGCCGTAGAGATCGCGATCCGTGTCGCTCATCGCTTCGACGTCGCAGACGTCGCTTCGTGCGGTCAGGTCGAATCCCTCCGGCAACTCGACGACTTCGTCGGCGTGGCTCGCCCAGACGCGGGTTTCGGGTGCGAGTGAACCGGTCAACGGATCGTCGTCGCTGACGATTTCGACGTTCACGTCGGCGTAGCCGCCGTACTCGCCGCTGTCGACGCGGCCGCCGAGTTCCTCGGCGATGAGTTGCATGCCGAGACAGATCCCAAGTACCGGTGCGTCTCCCTCGAGATACGCTGGCGAGTTGCCGATGCGGTCCATGTCTGGGCCGCCAGAGAGCACGACGCCGTCGGCGTCGACGTCCTCGGGTGGTGTTTCGTTGTCGACCAACTCCGTTTCGACGCCGAGGTCGCGAAGCGCTCGACGCTCGAGGTGGGTGAACTGTCCGTGATTGTCCACCACGACGATCTTCGTCATTGCTGGCGTCTAGCCAGTCACTCGGTAAAAGCAGTCCGGAACGACTCCTCGAGTCGAGCGAGAGCTCCGATCTGCGAATGCCCACCTCACCACCGATACGAATACAACATCCACTTTGTCCACTACTCACCCGATAAAGATTTGTTTGTAACGTTATCTCGGGATATCGAAACATCATTGACAATCGTTCCCGACGATATCAAAACATTCATACATACTGAAAATAATCTTCAGCTATGACACTCGAGACCGAACCGGTCGGTGAGGGGTTGCATTCCGACGGTGACGTCGTCGCCGCAATCGACGAAATCGAGGGCGAAACGCACCTCGTTATCGCCGACATCGCGCGGGACAATACGTGGCTCTCGATGCCCGAGTACGACGTCGCGTCGCTCGAGTCGTGGCGATAACGCCCCCCTCGAGTACGCGAAGGCTCGAGTCAGGGGTCTCGACGACCCCTGCTATCGGTACGTTTATACTTCCAACGGCGGACGATTGTTGTATGGCAGTCGATCTCGATGAATTCAAGCATCCGTCGTGGCTCACCGCGGCTGGAACAGGCATTGGCTACGCGATTATCCTCGCCGTGTTGACCGTCGCCCTGTTCATCGTCCCGTGGTTGGTCTTCGCGACACTGTAACGTCCGGACGCTCCTCCCCAATTTTCACCCTCAAAATTTCCGCGTAGACGCCGCTTTCGTTTCTGGTGACGGTAACAGATGGGCACGTACTCGAGCCTCTCAGTCGCTTTCAACCGAATGGGATCTGCTCTCGCGAAAATCAGCTGCAATCAGGATAGAGTCGCGTTCGATGCTTAGGCGAACGTCTTCGAGACCTGTTCGCTCGAGTCGGAGTCGGCTTGGACCTTGTCCCAGGCGTTGTAGAAGTCTGCCATCCGGATTTCGGTGCGGTCGTCGCGAATCGCGAACATCCCGGCTTCCGTACAGATCGCTTTGACGTCTGCACCAGATGCTTCGGCCGCTTCTGTGGCGAGTTCTTCGAAGTCGACGTCGTCGGAGACGTTCATCCCGCGCGTGTGAATCTTGAAGATGATCTCGCGACCCTCCTCGTTCGGCTTGGGGACCTCGATGAGTCGGTCGAAGCGCCCGGGTCGAAGGATGGCGCGGTCGAGCATGTCGAAGCGGTTCGTCGCGGCGATAATGCGGATGTCACCGCGGTCCTCGAAGCCGTCCATCTCGCTGAGGAGTTGCATCATCGTCCGCTGAACTTCGGCGTCTCCCGACGTCTTCGACTCCGTTCGCTTGGCAGCGATGGCGTCGATTTCGTCGATGAAGATCAGCGCGGGCTGGTGCTCGCGGGCGACCTTGAACAGGTCGCGGACGAGTTTGGCACCCTCACCGATAAACTTGTGAACGAGCTCGGAGCCGGCCATCTTGATGAAGGTGGCGTCGGTCTGATTGGCGACGGCTTTGGCGAGCATCGTCTTCCCCGTCCCGGGAGGTCCATAGAGCAAGACGCCACTCGGGGGGTCGATCCCGACGTCGTCGAACATGTCGGGGTTCTCGAGGGGCATCTCGACGGTCTCGCGAACTTCTTGCATCTGTTCTTCGAGGCCGCCGATGTCCTCGTAGCTCACTTCGGGACTTTCGGTGACTTCCATGACGCGAGCGCGGACGTCGGTCTCGTTCGAGAGGGACTTTACGATAGAGAGTGAGTTGTTGACAGCCACGCGAGCGTCCGGTTCGAGTTCCTCGCGCATCTCGTCCGTAACCTCGGTCAGCGCTTCCTGGTTGTTCCCGTGTTGTTTGATGATGACGCCTTCGTTCGTGATCTCCTGGATCGTGGCGACGAACAGCGGACTGCTTGAGTTTCTTGTTCTCGTGGGTCAACCGCTCGAGTTTCTGCTGGTACTTGTTGTTCTCGGCGTTGGCATCGAGGAGCTTGTCACGCATCTCCTCGTTTTGCGCCTCGAGGATCTCGAGCCGGTCCTCGAGTGCCGTGATCTTCTCCTGTTGGGACGCCTCGTCCTCGTCGTATGGGAGGTCGACGTCGTCCACAGTGTCGCTCATCACCCGTCCTTTAGGTGTTGGCTCATAAGAGGCTTCGGGTAGATGCACTGGCCGGTGACGTATAACTATGGTGCATTTTTTGAAACAGAAAATATTATCATCCCGTATCCGGAATGGGTGTAGTAATGAGTACATCAGAGGCGTTCCGACAGGACACAGAACCGCGTGGATCCTGGGACGACGTGCGGGATCTGCCACCGAGTGCCAAACTCGTCGCGAAAGTTCTCGAGTACAACGAGACGATGACCCAACAACAAATTGCCGACGAGACGCTGTTGCCCTCGCGAACGGTCCGGTACGCGCTAAACCGACTCGAGGACGAACACGTAATCGACTCGAGATTTTCGTTCTCGGACGCCCGGAAGCGACTGTACAGTCTGGATATCGAAGCGTAACTGGCTGCCCTTCCTCGCGGCGTTACTCTCGGTGTATTCTCGTGGTGTTGTTCACTTCGGCTTTCGAACGGACGCCGAATTTGCTCTTCCCGGCAAATTGGACAGGGGCGACGTTCCTGTACCGTCCGTTGCAGCAACGACCGCTCAGAGTTACTTTCACTCCGCTCGCGGAACCCCTTTAGGGCGTGCCTGCAAACGAATAGCCAATGACACGGGTGATTCATACGGGCGACACCCACATCGGGTACCAACAGTACAATGCGCCCGAGCGCCGCCAGGACTTTCTCGAGGGCTTTCGATCCGTCGTCGACGACGCGATCGAAGATGACGTCGACGCCGTGATCCACGCCGGAGACCTCTTTCACGACCGCCGACCGAGCCTCCTCGACCTTCAGGGGACCGTCGAAATCCTCCGAACGCTCGCCGACGCGGATATCCCCTTTCTCGCCGTCGTCGGCAACCACGAGTCCAAACGCGACGCACAGTGGCTTGACCTCTTCGCGGATCTCGGTCTCGCGACCCGCCTCGGACGCGATCCGCAGGTGATCGACGACGTCGCCATCTACGGGCTGGACTTCGTCCCCGAATCCCGTCGCGACGATCTCGAGTACGACTTTGCGCCCGTCCCCGCCGAGGCCGACCACGCGACGCTCGTCAGCCACGGCCTATTCGAACCCTTCGCGCACGCGAACTGGGATACCGAACACGTCCTCGCGGAGTCGTCCGTCGAGTTCGACGCCGTGCTTCTCGGTGACAACCACAAACCAGACACGGCAGAAGTCGCCGACGCGTGGGTCACCTACTGCGGGTCGACCGAGCGCGCGAGCGCGAGCGAACGCGAGGACCGCGGCTACAACCTCGTCGATTTCGACGACTCGATCACGATCAGCCGACGCGGTCTGCCCGACACTCGCGAGTTCGTCTTCGTCGACGTCGACCTTGAGGAGGGCGAGGGGGTCGACCGAGTGCAAGAACGCGTCCGCCAACACGACCTCGAAGACGCCGTCGTCATCGTCACGCTCGAGGGCGATGGCAAACCAGTTACACCCGCGACGATCGAGGAAGCGGCTATCGAACGAGGGGCACTCGTCGCTCGGCTCAACGACCGACGCGACCTGCCCGAAGAAGACGAGGCGGTTTCGGTGAGTTTCGCCGATCCGGACGCTGCCATTCGCGAGCGCGTCCGCGATCTCGGATTGAGCGACGCCGCACGAAGCATCGACGAAACGGTTCGAAACGACGACCTGGTGGACTCGAACGTCCGCGAAAGCGTCGAACGCCGCGTCCGCGAGTTGCTCGAGGACGATGCGTTGGCCTTCGATCCCGCTCCGGAGCGAAGCCCCGACGACGAGGACGTGACGACCGTCGCCGACCAACTCGCGGGAACACCAACAGCGGCCGAATCCGCCGGAACTGACGAACCCGCCTCGAGTGCATCCACACCCGTCGAGGACGGGGGACTCGAGACAGCCCCCAAAACCGGCGACCTCGAGGAAACCGGCGAAACCGATGAAACCAACGACTCAGACGACTCCGACGACTCCAACGAAACAGAGAACGGGGCTCACGCCGGGGAAGCACGCGAATCGAGTGCCGACTCGACCGAGAGCACGACCGACGGTTCTGGAGACGGCGACACCACCTCGCTGGGTGATTTCGCGTGAAAGTCGACCGAATCCGTCTATTGAACTTCAAGTGTTACGGCGACGCCGACCTCGAGTTAGACCGCGGCGTCACGGTCGTCCACGGGGTCAACGGCAGCGGCAAATCGACGCTGCTCGAGGGCGTCTTCTTCGCACTCTACGGCTCGAAGGCCCTCTCCGATCGGACCCTCGACGACGTGATCACGACCGGCGAGGAGGAATCGGAAATCGAACTCTGGTTCACCCACGACGGCCGGGCGTATCACGTCGAACGCCATCTCAAACTCAGAGGAGACCGGGCGACGACGACCAAGTGCGTCCTCGAGACGCCGACCGAGTCGATCGAGGGCGCTCGAGACGTTCGCCGGGAGGTCACGAAGCTCCTGCGAATGGACGCCGAGGCGTTCGTCAACTGCGCGTACGTCCGCCAGGGCGAGGTGAACAAGCTCATCCACGCTTCGCCGAGTGACCGACAGGACATGATCGACGACCTGCTCCAACTCGGTGCACTCGAGGAGTATCGCGAACGAGCGAGTGACGCCCGACTCGGCGTCAAGACGGTCCTCGATGGCCAGCGCGAAGTGCTCGAGAACGTGCGTCAGCAAGTCGAAGAAAAGGAAGACGGTGATCTCCACGACCGGTTGAACGCTCTCGAGTCTCGAAACGCGGACCTTACGGAAGAACTCGACAACTACGAAACCCAACGCGAGCAGGCGCGGGAGACGTTCGAAACGGCGAACGACGTCCTCGAACGCCACGAGGAGACCCGCGAAGAGATCGAGGAACTCGACGAAGAGATAGACGACCTCCGTTCGAAAATATCTGAGACCGAACGCCAACGCGAGGACGCACACGAGGAGATTCGCGAGAAGTCCGACCGCCGCGAGGAACTCGACGACGAACGCGAGACCCTCCTTTCGAACGTCGACCTCGGCGTTGGCAAAGATGGCGAGAGCGACGGCGACAGCAGTACCCTCGAGGCCGTCGAATCCCGGACAGAGACACTCGAGGATCGCGACGACGAACTTCGGGACGATCTCGAGGACGTTCGCGTCGAAATTACGGAGACGAACAGCGATATCGAGCGACTCCGCGACGAAGCATCCGATCTCGAGTCGCAAGCCAACACGGCACGCGAAGACGCCGAGGACCTCGCGTCGAAACTCGAGACGGACGAGGATGCCATCCAGGAACGCGAGGAGAAACTCGACGAACTGGACGGGAAAATCGAGACCGAACGCGAGCGATTTTCGGAGCCGGAGGCGGCGACGCCGCCGCAGTCGGTGAGCGATAGTGACGATCTGTCGATCTCACTCGGCGACGCGGAGGCCGCACTCGAGGCACTCGAAGCCGACCGCGAGGACCTGACCAACGAGATCGGTGACATCACCGCCGACATTCGGACCATCGAAAACGCGATCGAAGAGGGAGAGACGCTGCTCGAGGAGGGCAAGTGTCCGGAGTGTGGCCAGTCCGTCGAGGACTCGCCCCACGTCGACGTGCTGGCGGAGAAACGAGACGAACTCGCGGAGCGACGAGAGACGCTCGAGGAGAGAGAAACCGAGCGTGAAGCGCTCGACGAGCGCATCGAGCGCGTCGAATCCCTCCGAGAAGCCGAACGGCAAGTCGATCGGCTCGAGGAAAACCGTGACAACATCGCACAGTTACTCGAGGAAAAACGCGAGACGATTTCCGATCGCCGCGAGCAACGCGAGCAACTGCGGGCGGACGCCGAGGAGTACGAGGCAGAAGCCGAGGAGAAACGTGCGAGAGCAGATGAACTCGAGGAATCAGTGGACTCGCTTCGAGGCGATCTTGGCGAGATCAACGGCGAACGAAGCGAGATCAGGGAGATGCTCGAGCACCTGTCACGCGTCGTCGACGTCGAGACTGAACGGTCGGAACTCGCCTCGGGTATCGAAACGCTGCGCGAACGCCGCGACGATTGGCAGACGATGAACGACGAGCGCCGCGAGACGCTCTCTGGAAAACGCGAGCGAAAACGCGACCTCGAGTCCGAGTTCGACGATGAGCGAGTCAAAACAGCACGTCAGGACAAACGAGACGCAGAAGACTACCTCGAGAAAGTCGACGCGAAACTCGCGGACCTCCGGGAAGCGCGCACTGAGGTGCAAAACGAGATCGGTGCCGTCGAACGCGAACTCGAGGAACTCGAGGAGCTTCGCGACCGAGTCGAGGCCGTCGAAGAGCGCTGTGAGAGACTTCAGTCGCTCTACGACGAAGCCGAGACGCTACAAGCGACGTACGCGGACCTTCGAGCGGAACTCCGCCAGCACAACGTCGAAACGCTCGATCGACTCCTCAACGAGACGTTCGAACTGGTCTATCAGAACGACTCCTACGCCGGCATCGACCTCGACGGCGAGTACCGACTGACCGTCTACCAGAAAGACGGCGAAGCGCTCGAGCCCGAACAGCTCTCGGGCGGTGAACGCGCGCTGTTCAACCTCAGCCTCCGGTGTGCGATCTATCGCCTGCTCGCCGAAGGCGTCGAGGGGGCCGCGCCGATGCCGCCACTCATCCTCGACGAACCGACGGTGTTCTTGGATTCGGGGCACATCACCCAACTCGTCTCGCTGGTCGAATCCATGCGTGAACACGGCGTCGAACAGATCGTCGTCGTCAGCCACGACGAGGAACTCGTCGGAGCCGCCGACTCGCTCGTCCGAGTTCGCAAAGACGCCACCTCGAATCGCTCGCAACTCGAGCGAGGGCGACCGCCGGAGATCGATCTGCTCGTCTCCGATTGAGTGTGGGGTTGGTGCGTCCCAAAATGGGCCTAAGACTCGCTTTCTCCCTGTTCCCCCGAAGTGGTTCCTGAGACGTCGAGTTTCGTGTCACATTCGTCTTCGTCGACCTGGACGACCTCGAGTGCGCGTGTACACAGGTCGGTCACCCGGTAGCCGCGCTCGCCAGCAACGTCGGTCTCTTCAAGCAGGTTTGCCGCCGTCAACACGGTGAGCCGCCCGTGTAAGTCGCTCTCGCAGAGTTCGTACGCATCGAGGAGTGTTCGAACGCCCAGCGGTCCTCGCTCCTCGAGTTCGATGAGGAGGCCGAGCGTCGCTTCGTCGTGAACCGACGTCAGGAGTACTCGAACCGGCTCGCTGACACCTCGTGTAGCCGTCTCGAGCGGTAATTCGTCCTCGAGGTCTTCGAGGCGATCGTTCTGAACGTAGCATTCGTTGCCGTTCTCTGGGTCACGGACCAGACTCGCGTGTTCGGACCGTTTGAGAAGCAGGTACCGTTTGCCGGTGTCATCTTGGACGGATTTCATGTTCGGTCGTGAACGTCCGGTAGTAGTCGTTGGGTGACCACTCATGAAGTAGTTTCGCCTCCACACACTGGGGTGGTCGACAGCGTCTGAAGGGGCACCTGTTGTGGGTGCTGAGTCACGAAACAAGGACACCGCTATACCACACGGTGATTAGGAATCGTCGGTCGTATCGTCGGGGTTACTACCGTCGTCAGCATCGTCGGCGTCGTTGGCATCGTCAGGGTCACTACCGTCGTCGGCGTCGTTCGCATCGTCGGCGTCATCAGCATCTGTGCTTTCATCGGCGTCGGACCCGGGGCTATCGGCCGGTTCGGTTTCCGACGAGGTTTCGTCTGCGCTTTCTTCGGTCGTCGCAGCCGAATCGTCCCTGTTCTTGAACGCTCGGTACCGGTGCATTCCAAATCCAGTGAGCACGAGTCCGCCAGCGAATAGGTACGTCGCGTACGCCGTTTCGCCCTCGAAGACCAAGAACAAGGCCGCGAGCGCGTACACGAAGACAGCGATGTTGACGACGAGTACCAGCGCCCAGAAGTCGGTCAGCAGGTCGCTATCGACGTCGACGTCGTCGAGCGACGCGTCCGGCGTTTCGGTGGCGTCGTCTTCGATTTCCGACTGCAGGTCCGATCGAAGTGTCGAGCCAGCATGTTCCGTCGACACCTCCGGAATCGTCAGCGAGTCCGAATCCGGGTCCCGAAACTCCGCTTCCGGATCGTACTCTTCTGGCTCGTCTTCGGACCGATCAGGTGCCACACTCGAATAGAGGCGCAGACGCAATAAAAACCGTTCGCGTTGGTCGCACTCACTCCTCGCGTTAGGCGAGTTCGGAGAGCATGAGTGAGTGGGAGGTCTCCACCCACGCGAGCGGATTTTCGGCGTCGTAGAATACGACACCGTCGTCCGTCTCGTAGGATTCGATCGTTTCGGTGCCCGCGAGGTCACTACTCGACTCGCCTCGATCCGTCGTGTCGTCGGTTACGTCAGTGGACACTTCGATCACCTGTTAGTATGCTATGTGTTACCACATTATATGTCTTGTTCCACCTGCAAAAGCTTCCCGGTGAGGGAAGCGAGGAACGAATTCACCGCTCGAAGTGTGGGGGTTTTTATCTGGCCACTCCCAACCCCGATACCATGACTGAGGCGGGCCAGGCCGGACTCGATGCATTTTCTGACGAGTCCGCCGAGCGACCGGACGAAGAGGCGGCCGCCGTCGCAGGAAACGGCGGGACGGGCGCTATCGACGTCATCGACGTCGAAGCGGAGACGCTCCCAGACGCACAGGGAACACTCGAGCTTGCCGTGATGCAAGTCGACTACACCGTCGCGGGCTACGGCGACGAAGAACGGCCGATCATGCACGTCTTCGGCCGCACGCCCAAGGGCACTCTCGAGCACGTGCAAGTCGTCGGCTTCCAACCGTACTTTTACGCGCCGACGGACTCACTCGAGCGTCCACCGGAAGAACAGTACGATCGGCTCACCGGGAGCGAGACGGAAGACGAGAACGGCGACTCCTACGAGAGTATCCGTGGCGAGAACCTGACGAAGATTTTCGGCCAGACGCCCCGTGACGTCGGCCAGATTCGTGACGACTTCGATCACTTCGAGGCCGACATCCTCTTTCCGAACCGGTTTCTGATCGACAAGGACGTTCAAAGCGGCATCCGCGTGCCGACACGACGTGCCGAAGACGACTCCGTCATCGTCCACCACGAGGAGGTCGAGGCCACCGACGTGGACGCCGATCCGCGCGTCCTGATGTTCGACATCGAGGTCGAGGACCGACACGGCTTCCCCGAAGATGGCGAAGAGAAAATCGTCTGTCTCACGAGCCACGACTCGTACCGCGACGAGTACGTGATGTGGATCTGTGGGGCCGATGACGGTGACGGCGAGATTCCCGACGAAATCACCGAGTACGACCCGATCGAAGGCGAAATCGAACACGAGATTCGCGCCTTCGACGAGGAAGAGGCTATGCTCGAGGCGTTCGTCGACTACGTTCGGGAGACGGATCCGGATATCATGACGGGCTGGAACTTCGAGGACTTCGACGCGCCGTACTTCCTCGACCGACTCGAGGAACTACAGGGACCTCACCACGACTACGACCTCGAGATCGACCGCCTCTCTCGAGTCGACGAGGTCTGGCGGAGCAACTGGGGTGGCCCCGACATCAAGGGCAGAGTCGTCTTCGACCTGCTGTATGGCTACCAGCGAATGGTGTTCTCCGAACTCGATTCCTACCGACTCGACGCCGTCGGCGAGTCGGAGTTAGGCGTCGGAAAGGAACGATACGCGGGCGACATCGGCGACCTCTGGGAGGACGATCCGACGAAACTCCTCGAGTACAACCTTCGGGACGTCGAACTCTGCGTCGAACTCGATCGCCAACAGAGTATCATCCCATTCTGGGACGAAGTGCGA
This sequence comes from Natronorubrum sediminis, assembly GCF_900108095.1. Lineage (NCBI taxonomy): Archaea > Methanobacteriati > Methanobacteriota > Halobacteria > Halobacteriales > Natrialbaceae > Natronorubrum > Natronorubrum sediminis. The sequence goes on along the minus strand of NZ_FNWL01000001.1, from coordinate 299,673 downwards.
GCCTTCGTCGGCTGCAAGTTAGAGGACGCTCCGACGCCCGGCGACGCGGTGGACATGTACGTTCTTCACCAGGCCTACGGCGAGTTCGCGCTCCCCTCGAAGGGCCAACAGGAGGCCGGAGAGGAGTACGAGGGAGGGGCCGTCTTCGAGCCGATTACGGGCGTCAAGGAGAATGTCACCGTCCTCGACCTGAAGTCGCTGTATCCGATGTGCATGACGACGATCAACGCCAGTCCGGAGACGAGAGTCGACCCTGAGGCGTACGACGGCGAGACCTACGAGGCGCCGACAGGGACCCACTTTCAGAAGAAACCTGACGGCGTGAACCGGACGATGATCACCGAACTCCTCGCCGAGCGCGAGGAGAAGAAGTCGCTGCGAAACGAACACGAACCCGGAACGCCCGAATACGAGCAATACGACCGCCAGCAAGGGGCGGTAAAGGTTATCATGAACTCGCTCTACGGCGTTTCGGGCTGGGAGCAGTTCCGCCTCTACGACAAGGATGCCGCATCCGCGATTACCGCGACGGGTCGTGAAGTGATCGAGTTCACCGAGACGGCAGCGAACGAACTGGATTACACGGTCGCCTACGGCGACACCGACTCGGTTATGCTCGAACTCGGACCCGACGTGCCAAAAGACGAGGCACTCGAGCAATCCTTCGAGATTGAGGAGTACATCAACGGCCGCTACGACGACTTCGCGCGCGAGGATCTGAACGCCGAGGAACACCGCTTCCAGATCGAGTTCGAGAAGCTCTATCGGCGCTTCTTCCAGGCCGGCAAGAAAAAGCGATACGCCGGCCACATCACCTGGAAAGAGGGCAAAGACGTCGACACGATCGACATCGTCGGTTTCGAGTACCAGCGTTCGGACATCGCACCGATCACGAAAGAAGTCCAGCACAAGGTCATCGAAATGGTCGTCAAAGACGGCGACGTCGAGGGGGCAAAGGAGTACGTCAACGGCGTCATCGAGGACGTGCGGACGGGCGACATCTCACTCGAGGAAATCGCGATCCCCGGCGGGATCGGGAAGCGACTGAACAACTACGATACGGACACGGCACAGGTTCGCGGCGCAAAGTACGCGAATCTCTTGCTTGGCACGAACTTCCAACGTGGCAGCAAGCCAAAGCGACTCTACCTCGATCGAGTCGATCCGTCGTTCTTCGAGCGACTCGAGGCCGAAGAGGGCTTCGACGCGCGGACGGACCCACTCTACGGCGCGTTCAAGCGCGATCCCGACGTGATCTGCTTCGAGTACGACGACCAGATCCCCGAGGAGTTCGAAGTCGACTACGATACGATGCTCGAGAAGACGCTGAAGGGGCCGATATCCCGCATTCTCGAGGCGCTCGGCGTTTCGTGGAACGAAGTCAAAAGCGGCCAGGAGCAGACAGGTCTCGGCAATTTCATGTAGCTCTCAGGCTGTGCCAAACTGGGTATTCTGCCGGCCGGCGTCGACCTGAGAAAACGGTGCGTCGGTGCCGCCCCTGGTTCTTGTTTCGGAAAATTATTTTGTCGATCTGAGACCGTATCCAATTGGATACGAAACCGTTATCAGGCAGACGACCCACCGTTCAGACGACAGAGTACTATGGCACGTCTCGAACTACGCAACCTGCACGCAGAAGTAGCGGACGGCGACGAGAAGATTCTCGAGGGCGTCGATCTCGAGGTCGAGTCGGGCGAAATTCACGCCCTGATGGGGCCAAACGGCTCGGGGAAGTCGACGACTGCGAAGGTCATCGCCGGTCACCCGGCCTACGAGGTCACCGACGGTGAGGTTCTCGTCCACCTCGAGGACGACGAGTTCGGCGACGACATCGAGATCGACGAGGACCAGCGCACCTGGAACCTCCTCGACCTCGAGCCAAACGAGCGCGCCGCACTCGGCATCTTCCTCGCGTTCCAGTACCCAGCCGAGATCGAAGGCGTCACGATGACGAACTTCCTTCGAACGGCGCTCAACGCCAAGATCGAAGAGCGAGAAGAGCTCTTCGAGGAAGAAGAAGGCGAAGAAGAAGCGGAGGACGAAGGCTTCGAAACCTCGCCGATGGAGGGTCCAGCGGACGATGGCGACGTCGGCGTCGCCGAGTTCCAGCAGATCCTTCAGGAGAAGATGGAGCAACTCGACATGGACGAGCGCTTCGCACAGCGCTACCTCAACGCCGGCTTCTCCGGCGGCGAGAAAAAGCAAAACGAAGTGCTGCAGGCGGCCATCCTCGAGCCATCGGTTGCCGTCCTCGACGAGATCGACTCCGGGCTCGACATCGACCGCCTCCAGGACGTCTCGAACGGCATCAACGCGCTTCGTGACGAGCAGGGCACCGGTGTGCTCCAGATTACCCACTACCAGCGAATCCTCGACTACGTCGAGCCGGATCACGTCCACGTGATGATCGACGGACAGATCGCCAAGAGCGGCGGTCCAGAACTCGCCGAAGAACTCGAGGACAAGGGATACGATTGGGTCCGCGAAGAAGTGTACGGCACCGCGTAACCGTATTCGACTAGAACAACGGTAATAACCCTACAGCCGTAACCATATACACAATCACATTATGAGTTCCGAACAAGACCACCTCAAAGAGACAGACACCGAGGCGCGCTTCGAGTTCAAGAAAGAAGAACGCTCGGCCGTCAAATCTGACAAAGGCCTCACCGAAGAGGTCGTTCGACTAATCAGTGAAGACAAAGACGAACCAGACTGGATGCTCGAGCGGCGTCTTCGTGCACTCCAGCAGTACCAGAACATGCCGATGCCGACGGACTGGCCCGGGCAGCCGGACCTGACCGAACTGGACATCGAAGAAATCGTCCCCTACATCCGCCCGGACGTCGACAAGCGTGAAGGCGTCGACGACTGGACGGAGCTCCCCGACGAGATCAAAGACACCTTCGACAAACTGGGCATTCCAGAAGCCGAGAAGAACGCCCTCTCGGGCGTCGGCGCCCAGTACGAGTCCGAGGTCGTCTACCAGAACATGCAAGACCAGTGGGAGGAGAAGGGCGTCGTCTTCATGAACATGGACAGGGCGGTTCAGGAGCACCCAGAACTCGTCAAAGAGTACTTCATGACGACCTGTGTGCCCCCGAGCGACAACAAGTTCGCCGCACTCCATGGTGCCGTCTGGTCCGGCGGTTCGTTCGTCTACGTCCCTGAAGACGTCACCGTCGAGATGCCAGTCCAGGCCTACTTCCGCATGAACTCCGAAGGGATGGGCCAGTTCGAGCACACGCTCATCGTCGCCGAGGAGGGCTCGGAAGTCCACTACATCGAGGGCTGTTCCGCACCGAAGTACGGCTCGCACAACCTCCACTCGGGTTGTGTCGAGGTCTTCGTCGAAGACGACGCTCACGTTCAGTACTCGACCGTGCAGAACTGGTCGAAGAACACGTTCAACCTGAACACCAAGCGCGCCATCGTCGAATCGAACGGGACGATGGAGTGGGTCTCGGGCTCGATGGGCTCGAAGGCGACCATGCTCTACCCGTGTACGATCCTCAAGGGTCGCGGCGCGACGGACACCCACATCACCATCGCCTTCGCAGGCGAGGGCCAGGATATCGACACCGGCGCGAAGGTCTACCACAACGCACCCGAGACGAGTTCGACCATCGAATCCAAGTCGATCTCCAAAGACGGCGGCCGCACGAACTACCGCGGTCTCGTCCACATCGCCGACGGTGCCGAGAACTCGAGCACTGCCGTCGAGTGTGACGCGTTGATGTTCGACAACGAGTCGACATCGGACACCATGCCGTACATGGAAATCGAGGAGTCGAAGGTCGACGTCGCCCACGAGGCAACCGTCGGCAAGATCGGCGACGAGGACGTCTTCTACCTCCAGAGCCGCGGTCTGGACGACGACGACGCCAAGAAGATGATCGTCGCCGGCTTTATCGAGCCAATCACGGAAGAACTGCCGATCGAGTACGCCGTCGAACTGAATCGCTTGATCGAACTCGAGATGGAGGGAAGCCTCGGATAATATGAGCGCAGGAACGCAGGTACACGCCAATCTGACGGAAGAACAGGTACGCCAGATCAGCGGGGATCTCGACGAGCCTGAGTGGCTCCTCGAGACCCGTCTCGAGGCACTCGACGCACTCGAGGACCTCGACATGCCAGACGTGATCCGAACGCCGGGTCGCGACTGGACGAATCTCCACGGACTCGACTACGAGTCCCTCGTCGATCCGCTGAACGCGGCGGAGAACAAGGATCAGGTCGGCCCGGACGAGGTCGACGTCCTCTCGTGGGCTGATGCCGTAGAAGAACACGAGGAACTCATCCAGGAGCACTTCGGCAGCATCGTCGACCCACAGGAGAACTACCTGACGGCACTCTCGACGGCGCTGTTTAGCACCGGAACGGTCGTCTACGTTCCAGAAGGCGTCGACGCCGAGGACGTGAAGATCCGCACCGAGCAGAACTCCCGCTCGCTGTTCAACTACACGCTCGTCGTCACCGAGAAATCGTCCTCGGTTACGATCCTCGAGCGACAGTCGACGGGAGAAGAGCAAGACGAGCAGTACTACAGCGGCATCGTCGAAGTCGTCGCGGGCGAGAACAGTAACGTCCAGTACGGCAGCCTCCAGAACCTCTCGGAGGATGCCTACAACTTCACGCTCAAACGCGGCGACGCGGACACGTACGCGACGATCGACTGGATCGAAGCCAACTTCGGCACGCAGCTAACGAAGACCGAGGTCTCTACGGAACTCAACGGCGACAGTTCCGAGAGCCAGATCGTCGGCGCGTTCTACGGCCACAACGACCAGCACTTCGACCTCGACACGAAGGTCTGGCACCGCGCCGAGCACACGACGGCCGACCTCGTTACCCGCGGCGTCACCGACGACGTCGCCCGTTCGGTCTACGAGGGCGTCCAGGACGTCGGCCGCAGCGCGTGGGACACGAGTTCCTACCAGCGTGAAAACACCCTGATGCTCAGCGACGAGAGCGAGGCCGACGCCTCGCCGAAGCTGATCATCAACAACCACGACACCGAGGCCAGCCACTCCGCAACGGTCGGCCAGATCGACGAGGAGGACCTCTTCTACATGACCTCTCGCGGTGTCGATCCGCGCGACGCACGCAACATGCTCGTCGAGGGCTTCTTCGTCCCCGTCCTCGAGGAAGTCGCCGTCGACGAACTACGCGAAGATCTCGACGACCTGATCGCTGCGCGACTCCACCAGCGAGCCTAACGCTACCGTTTTCTCTCGTTTCCGTCTCTCTTTCGTCGCGACGCCACTCATCTCAGTTGCATGTCTGACGACGACTTTTATATCATCCCCTAGTAGTTCTCACTATGCCGTCGCTCTCTATCGAACTGTCAGCCGAGACTGTCGACGCACTCGAGGTGGAACGTGAACGCTTGGGATTCGAGAGTCGACGGGCGTACGTCCGCTGGATCGTCGCGAACAGAGGATCGATCGAAGCCAGCCAAGACAGTGGCGACGAGCGTGAGCCGACGTCTACCGGTAGCGAACACGCCAAGCGACTCGAGCGACTCGAGAATCGAGTAGCGACGTTGATCGACTCGCTCGACGGAGCGGACGAGACGCCAGTGACACCGAGTGGCGACGACGGACGATCGACAGCAGGCACACGACACGAACGCGAGGGTACGGCCGAGATCAGCGAGAAAAACGAACCGGTGGAGGAACCATCGCTCGAGGTCCGCGGGTCACCACAGACGATTCGACGCCCGCAAGCACCGAGCGACGGCGGTGACGAGACAGCGACGAGCGGCCACCGAACGAAGGCGACCGCGGGTTCCAACGAGTTGGGCACTCGAGACGCAGACGAATCCGATGAGTCGGCTCACTCGTCGTCGATGAAGGAGGCTCCAGATTCACTCACACCGGAACGTGTGGAGCGAATTTCCGAAGATCCGGTCCATGAAGACGCCGGCGTACTCGAGACGGTCGAAGCCGAACGAGTGAACGAACTCTCCCGACGAGCAGTTGCAGCGACGCGCGTTCGATTGAACAGAGACGTCCACACGGGCCTCGAGTACACGTCGTCGACCCCGTTAGCAAAAGAGATGGTGCGCCCCGGTGGGGATCTGGTCGATCTCGATTCGCTTTCTGTTCCCGGACGGGAAGCAGAAACGATCGAAATGCGCCGTCGGGCCGTCGGTCGTGCGGTCGCGTACGTCAGAGACGAAGGTGACGCACGACGAGCAGACTTCGTCGAGTCGCTGTACGAGGGGTGTCCGGCGGGCTACGAGACGGCCGATAGCTGGTGGGAGTGTATCAAATCGGGTCTCAAACAGGTCGAAGCGGTCGATGGCGGCGACGGGGTGCGCGTTTGGCGATATCGTGAGTGAAAGGGGAAAGTCACCGTGGCCGGTCGTCACCAACCACTCAGTCGCTAGTTGAACCACTCACTGTTGAGTCTAGCGTCGCCGTTTCGATACCACCGGACGACCGTGTACCCGAACGCGACCAAAAGGGCTCCACCGACGATATTTCCGATCATCACTGACCCGTGTTTTCTCAGGTGAGCACATATACCTGCTGTTGGGACGGGTACCTGAACCGACTCCCCTCCTAACTGTACCAGTTCACACACCAACCGCGTCGCTGTCTGGCGAGGAGATGTGTCCCGACTCGCGATGGCGATATCATTGATGTGTCGACGAGACGACTGCCACTATCTCACTTGCGTCCAACCCAGAAGTGAGCGAAGGTACGCGAGTAGGGACGGTTAAGTATCAGTAGCCCGGATCCAGTTGTATGAGTCTGGGACAGCGCGTCTCGAGCGACCACCAGCTCACCCGACTCCTCCAGATCGGGGTCGTGCTGGAAGAAGTCGTCGAGTCACGCGCCGCCCACCACCTCGACTCGCTCCCCCCAAGCGAGCGAGAGGAAATCGACGCCGAGATCCGCGAGTTACTCGAGGAGGCTGCCACGGAGTCTGCAGACCACCGGGACCGTCTCGAGGCATTGATCGACGATCTCGACGCCGAGACGGTGGGTTACGAGGAGATCAACGCTTTGGTCGACGCTCAGTACGGGCCACCGGAGGACACCGACGGCGTGTTGTACGATCAACTCGCGAACGAGGAGACGGCGTACAAGTTCTACGACGATCTGATCGAGGCGATCGAAGCCTCCGAGGCCGAGTACGCAATCGATCGTGATCGGCTCCTCGAGACGTTGTACGACATTCGTGAGGAAGAAAAGCAGGGCGTCGAGGACGTGACCGAGATCATGGAGCACAGAGCATGATCGGGACGGGTCAGCAAACGAAGGCTACCGCCGCGACAGCAGAGACACGCTGTACTGACGGAGGGACGCGATGAACACGGCAGACCAATATCTCAAGGCGATCTATCTCGCCCAACGGATCGAAGACGGCCCAGCATCGACCGGTACGCTCGCCGACTTACTCGAAGTCAGCCCGGCAAGCGTCAACGAGATGATCGGCAAACTCGAGGAACGCGAACTCGTCGAACACGAGAAGTACAAGGGTGCGAGTCTAACCAACGAGGGAATCGAGCGGGCCCACGACGCCCTCCAGACGTACTGTATCATCGAACGATTCCTCGCGAACGTCCTCGAGGTCGAGGAGTTTCGCGACGAGGCGCGTGCCTTAGAGAGCGTGATCGACGATACGGTTGCAGATCGCCTCGACACGATCATCGACCGTCCTGGGGAGTGTCCGGATTGTTTCGACCCCGAGCAGGACTTCTGTGAACGACTCGAGGTCGGACCGGACGGCTGTCCCGAGTAATCATTCGAATCCCGACGAACACTGTCGTCGCTTACTCGACGCCGGGATCGCCAAATCGGATGTACCGCCGTCCGATAATCGCCGCAATCGCGAGGGCAACGACGACTGTGAGGCTGAGTTCGAACGGCAGTTCCCATCGATCCTCGTCTCCATCCCAGTCGTCCTCGAATACGTCCGCGTAGTACGTCGCAATTTCCTCACCCGAGAGTGCAAGGAGTACCTCCCGATTGTTCTCAAAGGCGTTTTCGTTCCAGTTTGCACTTCCGACGATGGCGACCTCTCGATCGATAACGACGCCTTTCGCGTGAATCTTCTCGAATCGATCGGTCTCCTCGACGAGGCCGACCTCGAGTGAGAGTCCCTCGTCGTCGGCGTACTCCTCGAGTTCGTCCGCGAGGGCCCGATTGTCGTCTTCGTGGTACCAGGTCGAATCGAGGAGGATCTGTACGTCCACGCCGCGGTGGGCAGCATCGATCGTCTCCTCGAGAACGGACGCGTCCGCGGCGATCGAGGCCTGCTTGACGAGTATCTCCTCGTCGGCATCTGCGAGCAGTTCCTCCACGCGAGATTCGGCGTTGTCCGGGGCGACGAGGAGTTCTACCGCCTCGATCGCAGTCGGCTCTGGCCCGTATTCGCTCGGGTACGAACCGGGCGTTTCCTCCTCACCGCCTTCGTCGTCGACGAACGAGGTGTCTTCACGGTACTCGGAGCCGGGGACAGTATCCCAACCCTCGAAATCTGCATCGAATACCGCCTCGAGGTCGGCTGCGAGCGTTTCATCCTCGAGCAGAACACCCCAGCCACGACTCGACTCGCCACCGACGCCGGCGGGGGCCCAGTTTTCGCTCGTGACGAGCACTTGCTCGTCCGCGACGGCGTACTTCGGGTGGTGGAATCGATATCGTGAGCCTTCGCCACCGATCGCACGGACCTCCACGTCGCCATCCTCAAGCGTCTCGAGGACGGGTTCGGTCGTCTCCTCCGTACCGCCGACTGGACTGGCCTCGAGGAGAACGGAGACGTCGACACCCCGGTCTGCAGCGTCGACGAGGTCCTCGGCGATCTCCTCGGAGGTAAGGGTGTAGCCGGCGACCGAGAGACGATCCTCCGCTTCCCGAATCGTCTCTCGTGGAAGCTCGGGCTCGTCAGGAAGGACGAACGGCGTCGCCTCGTCGGCGTCGCCGCTCGAAATCGGCACGCACGTCGCATCTCGTGGATGCCAGTCTCCGTCGGCGGGAGTCTGTGTGGTGGCGGTGTCGAATTCGTCGGCGTCACGGTGCCAGCGTTCTTCGAGTGGCGCCCGTTCGTACGACACCGTATCGACCGTCGTCGACCCGTTTCGAAGTTCGAGGTCGTCGCCGTCGACGGCCAGTCGCAACGAGCCCTCGAGTTCGTGGACTGGATAGTCGGTCAACTCGTCGGTAGCTTCGGTGTCCGTACTCAGTGCGACTCGTCCAGAGACGGTTTCGTTCGGAATAGATGCACTCGTGTGGCCGTCCGTGACCGTCCAGTTCTCGAGTTCGGTGTCGGGTGGGGTCTCGAGAACGACGTACTCGCCGACGTTGTGTTCCGTGGTCGGATTTGGAAACGCCTCGACGATTCTGGGCTCGAAATCGACGTCAGTGTCCGCCGAGGTTCCAGCACCGGGGTTCGAAACTACTGCAGGACAGGCCGGTTCGGTGTTGGTTTCAGGGAGTATTGGTGTCGCCGCAGGTACAGGACTCACAGACTCGGTAGCAGCCAAGGTGATGGCAGCCCCACTGGCGACTACCAGTATGAGGACGACCGAGACGATCACGAGTCGCTGACGATCCATCGACGACTCTGGCCGCTCGTTCGTACGTAAAGTCTCGGATCGAGTCGTCGTTCAAAAACAGTGCCCATCGACCCGCCGATTCGCCCCGAATCAGGCTGCGGGCTCGAGCGTCGCTTTCTCGGCTTCGGCTTGCACGAGGTACGCGCGGTCGTCACCGTACTCGGCAACGATCTCGAGTGCGTCTTCGGTACCGATCTGGTTGAGTGCCCAGGCGGCGCTAGCGCGAACGCGGTCCTCCTCGTCCTCGGCGAGGATGTCTTCGAGTGGATCGATCGCGCGCGTGTCGCCGATGAGTCCGAGCGAGCGCGCGGCCGAACTTCGCACGTCCGGTTCCTCGTCGACCAACTGGTTGGCGATCGGTTGGACTGCGTCTTCGGCACCGACTTCGCCGAGTGCTCTGAACGCGGGTTGTTGGAGGGTCGGATTCGAGTCAACGTAATCCAAGAGGGTGTCGACGACCTCCTCGTCGTCGTCGCCGATCTTGCCGAGGATCGACATCGCCGTCGTGTCCCGACGGTTCGCCTTCTGGATCATCGGCTCGATGGCTTCTTCGGGACCCATGCGCTCTAAAGCCTCGAGACAGTGTTCTTCCATGAAGTCGGAATCGAACGTCTCGAGGGCGAGTAAGATCATATCGACGTTGCCGCGTTTCTCGTGGACCTTGAGCGCGTGCCACTCCGGCGGGAAGTCCTTGACATGCTCGAGCACGTCGTAGAAGCCCTCTCGTCGCATCTGCTCACGGACCTTGAGATCACTCCACGCGGTCGATTCGTCGATTCCCGTCTCGAGGTCGTCCGTCGCCTCGAGTAAGGCCGCGATCGTCTCGGCGTCGTCGTCCGCGTCGAGTCCTGCGTCCTCGACGGCCGTCGCTGCCCCCCCGAGGGTCGTCTCGAGTTGGGCTGGGACGTCGTCGCCGTCTTTGACGATCGTGAGTGAGGAATCGAGCAGGTCGTTCGTCTCCTCGAGGAACGCGTCGACGACGTCGATCAATTCGTCGTCGCCCTCTTCGGTCCAGCGGGTGTTCGTAATCGTGGCGCTGGCGTCGTCGATCTCGCCGACCACGTCTTCGCCGTAGGGTCCACGCTGGTCCTCGAGATCGGACTCGAGGTCGGAGAGGTCACTCTCGATATCGTCGTAACGATCCTGGAGTGCTTCCTCCGGGGTGATTTCCTCCTCTTCGTCGTCTTCCTCGTCCGCATCCTCGTCGGGTTCCGGTGGGTCGGGAATCTCGATCTCCTCGAGATCGTCTCGAAACGCTTCGAGGTCGGCCTCGACGACGTCGAGATCGTCCTCGGTGTCGGCGGCCTCGAGATCGTCCGCGAGCGAGTCGACGTCGCCTTCGAACGCTTCGAGGGCTTCCCGGATGGCCTCGAGATCGACCGGTTCGGGTTCCTCGGCTCCGTCCTCGGCTGCCTCGTCTTCGCTCATGGGACCACCTGTGCCTGACTAGAGTGTGGACGCGTGGCAGTGAACATACGCTACACTCGTGTCAGGAGCGTCCTAAGCGTTTCCATGCACCTCGGCGGCCGCTGGCTCGGGATCCTGGCGCCAGTACAGCCAGGGGCTGAGGGTCATGTAGGCGATGCCGAGTGTCAACAGGGCGTACGGAAACGTGCGACCGGCGAAACTCGGGATCAAGATTGCGAGCGCGTGGACGATGCCCATGATGGCTGCATCGCGAACGAGTAGATCGGGGTAGCGAATGCGAGAGACCATCAGGTAACAGAACGCGCCCGTGATAGCGAGGACGAGCCAGGGTTCGGGGCGACCCGCGAGGATCGCCGCACCGAGGACAGTCGCCGCGAGCGTCGTCTGGACGCCTTCGGTGTAGTTCCCGGAGATATCGTAGGCGGTGTACATGCCGAGACGGGTGACCGCTGTGGCGACGAAGAGGGCACAGATGATCGTCACGAGGAGGAGTTCACCGGTCACTGCATCGAATCCGATCGCGAGGCCGTCAGTAACGACGACGAACGCGAGGACGGCGGGGGCGACGCCGAAGGAAGCGACGTCGGCCAACGAGTCGAGGTACGGACCAGCGTCGGTCCCACCGTAGCGACGCGCGAGAATCCCGTCGAGACCGTCCGCGATGGCTGCGAGGAGGATGAGGCGGGCGGCGAGATCGATATCGACGAACGCCACGACGATCGCGACGAACCCCAAGGCGGCGTTTGCAATCGTCACGGCGTCGGCGACGCCGAGTCGCCCGACGAACCGGGGAAGCATACTCGCGGAATCGATGCGCAGCGACCTTACGTGTTTTCGTTTTCCTACACCGATACGTTCACTGTGGGGAGTTCATCGACCGAACTGTGGCAGGCGGGTTCGAGGCGTCCGTCGGCGACAGACAGGACTCCCACGCTCGAGGAATGAACCGGGGTGGTTATATCGCAACTGTCCCAACGCGTTCGTATGAACAGGCGCGCCTACCTCGCCGCCGTTTGCTCTTCCGTCTCCGTCGGGCTAGCAGGCTGTTCGACGGTCCGCAGCGCCTTCGAAGACGACGCGTGTGATGGTGACGATTGTGATATCGGGATGACCCGCAACGAGTTCGTCCCCGAAGAGTACGAAGCGAGCGTCGGCGATACCGTCGTCTGGAAGAACACCAGCGACGCTCGTCACACCGTCACTGCGCTCGACAACGGCATTCCGGACGATGCAGAGTACTTCGCGAGTGGGGGGTACGAAGACCAACAGACGGCCGTCGACGCGTGGCACGAGGAAGAAGGTGGAAAGATCGAACTCCGTGAGACGTACGAACACACCTTCGAGGTGCCAGGGGAGTACGAGTACATCTGTGAACCCCACATCGGTGGCGGCATGGTCGGGACGGTCATCGTCACCGAGTAACTGTATTTTTCATCGCCGATAGCCTCGGTTCCGACTCGAGAGCGCCTACCCACCTACTGGTTTCCGACCGACGAGAATTATTTCTGGATCGAGTACATTCCAAGTTCATATCTTTGTTCAGACAGCTTTTGGTCGGATAACGTACTGGTTATAAATCGCCGCGAGCGGGTATGAACTCCCATACGTCAGTTTGCTTCAGGGTAAGATGTGACACACGTCGGTCAGAATCCTTCATGTTTATACACCGGGCTGATGGTGGGTTACGTATATGTCCGAAACCGGGACGGAGTCCCGTCCGCTGGCCCGACAGCTTCCCGACCCGAAAACTGCGTCGAACGTTCGATACAACCCATCACTCGAGGAGCTTCGCGAACTTGCAGCCGACGACGAGACGACGACCGAATTCGACTCGCCGTCGTACGTCAGCGAGTACCGCTCGCGGAGTTCCGATCGGACGAAAAACGCCAAAGATAGCGAGTTCGACGCCCGCGATCGCGACCTCGTCGACACCGCGCTCGAACTCGCAGGAAACCGAGAACTGGTCTGCGTCGACCGACTCATGGGTCGTCACGCAGACGCGACGTACTGCTGTCGGCTCTTCGTCCCCGTCGACTACGCCCGAATCGCCCTCGCGTGGGCGAATCTGTTCGAACCCACCGACGGCCGAGAACCTGACCTCGTTACGGTCCAATTACCTGACTACGACGAGACTGCGATCCGCGTCCTTCCGGAGGAAGGCGTGACGACGGTACTCGGCAGCGACTACACCGGCGAAGCCAAGAAGTCGTTCCTCCGGTTGTTCATGTACCAGCTCAAAAAACAGGGCGGACTCGGCCTCCACGCTGGCAGCAAACGCGTCCGCGTCCGTAACGAAAACGACGACCTCCAAACTGTCGGGCAGGTGTTCATGGGTCTCTCGGCGACTGGCAAATCGACGCTCACTTCACACGGGTGCTGGCTCGAGGACGACGAGGACGCCGCGATGCTTCAGGACGACGTCTGTGGTCTCCTGCCCGACGGCTCCGTTCCGGGCAGCGAGGGTGAGGGCCTCTACATCAAGACGATCGGCCTCGATGAAGACGAACAGCCCGAACTCTACGAGGCAGCGACCGACGACTCCGCTATCCTCGAGAACGTCGCCGTCGACGACGACGGCACGGTGCACTTCGACGAGGACCGATACACGGCGAACTCGCGTGCCATCGTCCAGCGCGATGAACTCGAGAGTGCAGACGAGGAAATCGACCTCGAGCGGATCGATCAGGTCTTTTTCATCACCCGAAACCCCCTGATGCCGCCGGTCGCGAAACTCAACGAGCGGCAAGCCGCCGTCGCGTTCATGCTCGGCGAATCGATCGAGACCAGCGCGGGTGACCCCTCTCGAGCAGGCGAATCGATCCGCGTCGTCGGAACGAACCCGTTCATCATCGGCCCGGAAGGAGAGGAAGGAAACATCTTCCAGGATCTGATCGAGGCGCTCGACGTCGAGTGTTACGTCATCAACACGGGCTATCTCGGCGAGAAGTCTGCAGATATCGGCGTCGAGGAGTCCGTCACGATCCTGACCGAAACCGCTCGAGACACGATCGAATGGCGTGACGACGATCAGACGGGACTGACCATCCCCGAATCGGTTCCCGGACTGGACATCGCGGACTACTATGTCCCCGACCACGTCGAGGACTACGAGGCGGCCCTCGCCGAACTGCGCGCCGACCGACGTGATTACCTCGAGCAGTTCGACGAACTCCGAGAAGAGATCGCGGACGCCGTTTACTAATCGACATACGGGGAGCCAGCGCCCCTATTTTTGAGCCGGTGTTTCGATTTTCACTCGCCTCGAGTGAGCTAGATCAGTGTGTAACTCGGTTCAGGTGGTACTATAGCGGACGTGACAGCACTTGCCTGTCATGAATACCGTTATGTGCGTGTAGTTCTCACAGTGGCGTAATGAGTGTAGACGTACGCACGCCAACCGCCCGCGTTTGTGAACGGTGCGAACGAGCAGAACACTGGGATACCTCCCTCGAAGCCTGGCAACTCGTCCACGAAGACGGCGAGAAGCAGGTTGGGAATCCCCACTGTCTCCACGAGTGGGACATCAACGGGACGTTCAATCCAGTTTCTGGACCCGAGTAACCGCGATTTGTCTTAGATGCTCGCACACGCTCGAGTCGTCTCACGAGCGTGTGCAGGATTCTTTTTGTACACTCACCCGTAGTCGGCTGTATGCCAACCGTCTATATCACCGCGCCACCGGCCGACGCCGAGGCAATCGCCAACACGCTGGTCGAAGAACGTCTCGCGGCCTGCGTAAATCGATTGTCGACGACGTCAACCTATCACTGGGATGGCGAAATCCACCACAACGACGAAGCCGTCTTGCTCGCGAAGACGACCGACGACGCGTACGAGGATCTGGTCGAGCGACTCGAGGAGATTCACCCCCACGACGTCCCCTGTATCGAACGATTCGACGAGGCACACGTCCTCGAGTCGTTCGCCGAGTGGCGAGCAGACGCCCTGGAGTAAGGACGCCGTACGTGCGACACACTTTCACAGACACGACTGCCCGAAAAAGCAACCCTTAAAACTCGCGCGCGGGTTTTCACGGGTATGGCTGGAACCATCGAAGTGCTCGTTCCGGGTGGCCAGGCCAACCCTGGCCCACCGCTCGGTCCCGAGCTCGGACCGACTCCCGTCGACGTGCAGGCGGTTGTACAACAGATCAACGACGAGACTGCGGCGTTCGACGGCACGGAAGTGCCCGTCACCGTCGACTACGAAGAAGACGGCTCCTTCGAAATCGACGTCGGTGTCCCACCGACGGCCGCACTCGTCAAGGACGAAGCCGGGTTCGACACCGGCAGCGGCGAACCACAGGAAGACTTCGTCGCCGACCTCTCGGTCGAGCAGGTCAAGACGATCGCCGAGCAAAAACACCCCGACTTGCTCGCCTACGATACGATCAACGCCGCGAAGGAAGTCGTCGGCACCTGCGCCTCCATGGGCGTCACCATCGAAGGCGACGACGCTCGAGCGTTCAAGGAGAAAGTCGACAGCGGCGAGTACGACGACGTCCTGGCTGAAGCGTAACGAGGCCAGCACTCGAACACGAGCGTAGTGAGTGCGTCGGCGCGTCGGCTAATTTGTAAGCCGCGACCGACGCTCGAACGAGAACGGGTTTTGCGTTTCTCGAGACGCCAAGCGACGCTGATCGATTACGGCACTCGAGTCACGACGTCTACATTGTGCGCGACGTAGCCGAGTCTCTCCGCCTCGAGTTCTGCGTGTCGGCGCTCGAACCAGCGACGCCGTTTCTCCGCCGGAAGCCGCGATTCCTCGGGAAGATCACTCGAGGGAACGGCCGCGAGCGCGTCGGCCATCGTTTCGAGGACGTGCGAGACGACTGCTCGCTCACGGTGGGGATACCCGCCGTCGACTGGAGACACGACCCAGTCCCCGCTCCCGGCCGCGAGGAGCGACCAGGGACGGTCCGCTACCGACTCGAGGAGCGCCGAGCCGGCACGACTCCCCCCAGCGGGGCGAACCTCGTCCATGTGGTGGTGGTACTGCGCCTCGATGCTCGCGTCGAGCGAATCGCGGGGTGTGAACGCAGTCGACCCGTCGTACGTGATCGGCGCGTAGCACAGGCCGCCGGGTGCGAGAAGGGATTCAATCGCCGCCAACGTGGACTCGAGGTCCACGATATCGAGGAGCGCCGCCGCGATGACGGCGTCCGCGTCGTCCTCGAGTGCGAACGCGTCTGCGACCTCGAGCGTGATTTCGATTTCAGTGGCAGTCTCATCGTCGCTCGAGGGAGCCCACGTTGCTACGAACGACGTCGCCTTCGGAACACCGTCTTCGACCGTTTCGTTGCCCACGGAGCGGGGCGCACCGACCGTGTAGCCCGCGGACTCGAGGCGTTTCGGGACGCGCTCTCGCGCGCGAACGATACACGACGAGTCGATATCGACGCCGCGGTAGGAAACGCGCGGCGGAAGCACGTCCCACTCGATCAGTCGAGAGAGCATCGCGCCGACGCCGACACCGAGTTCGACGAGTCGAACCGGTCCGTCCCGATTCGAGAGCGCGTTCGTAAACTGCTCGAGGACGCGCCGATCGAGCGCGCTGTCGTCCACGGTCCGTTTGGCCTCGAGGTACGTGAGAAACGAGGTCGTCACGGTTGCTCACCGTCGGTGCGTCCCGACCGGTGGATCGATCGGCGGAGAAATTCACGGACGGGTTCCAGCGTGTCCGTCCACGACGGGTGATCCCGAGCGGTTTGCAGCGCCTCGACGCCGAGGGTCGCCAAACGGTCTCGATCGGTTGCCAGACGCTCGAGTCGGTCCGCAAGTCGTCTCGAGTCGGTCGGATCGATCAAAAACCCGTTCTCGCCGTCGGAGACGATCTCGCGCGCGCCGCCGACGGTGCCGGCGATTGGGACGACGCCGTACTCCATCGCCTCGAGGTAGGCCATGCCGAATCCTTCGTAGCGAGAGGGAACAGCGAGAACGTGTGCACCCTCGAGAATCGACTCGAGGGCCGCTGTCTCCACCTCTCCGGTGAACGTCACCCGATCGTCGATACCGAGTTCGGCTGCTCGTTCGCGGGCCACGCTGGCGTACGCCGGATCGTCATCCTCGCGACCGACGACGGTGAGCGACCACTCCGTCGACGAACTGTCGAGTCGAGCGAGCGCCTCGAGGAGGGTCGTGACGTTCTTTCGTGCTTCGAGCGTGCCGACGGAGACGACACGAAATGGATCGCGGTGAGCACGCGTCTCGACTGTGTCCGGCGTCAACGCTGGCCCGTCGTGACGACCAGCGGGGTGTGCGACCTGTGTCGGGAGGTCCGTGCCGGCGAGGGCGAGCGTCCGATCCCGCGTGTACTCGCTGGTACAGATCGCCGCGTCGACCGACTCGAGATAGCGCCATTCGCGTTCGCGAGCACGCGGATCGTAGACCGTTGGGTCGGGCGCTCGGAGGAGGTGAACGAGCGAAACGAGCGATCCCGGACGCTCGAGTCGGGGGTTGTACTCGAGTAGCCTCGCGTAACAGAGTTCGTCCTGCAAGAGGACGTCGTAGGGTCGATCGAGGCGCGTCTGCAGTTCGCTCGAGGGGGCAGCGCCGGTCCGATCGCCGACGGACTCCTCGGACGCTTCGGAAAGCGAAATCACGTCGACGGTATCTCCCCGTGACTCGAGAAACTCGACGAGTTTGCGGTCGTAACGATAGCCGCCGGTTGCCTGCTCGAGGTCGCCGTCGACGACGAGGCCAACCCTCATCGGTCAGCACGTCCGTTCGTGGGCCACGCTGGCCACATCGTCTTCGTCGATGGCGATTCGAAGTTCGGAAACGCCGTCCGGATCGAGGTGCTCGAGGAGTCGGTCGCCGAAACAGCGCGCGAAGCGTTCGGTGCTCGGGTTGGCACCCTCGAACGCGTCGAGGTCGTTGAGCGTCCGGTCACTGTAGAACGCGGCGAGCGCGTCCATCGTTTCGCACAATCGGTCGATGTTCACGAGATACGCCCGTTCGTCCAACTCGGGCCCTCGAAGCGTCGCCTCGACCGTGTATCGGTGGGAGTGGAGTTTCCCTTCCGCTCCGGGGTCCGGAACGGTCAGGTAGTGTTGGGCGATAAGTTCCCGAGAGACGGACACCGAATACATACTCAGTCGTACGCCAGCATCCGGCAAAACGACCGGGGCTACTCGCAGCGGATGAAGGAGAGACAAACGACGCTCAGTCGTAGGTCAACAGGATCTGGATGGCCTCGTCAGGTCGCTCTTCGAGTAGCTCGTAGGCCGTCGCGGCGTCCTCGAGTGGGATTTCGTGCGTGACGAGCGGTGTGACCTCGAGTCGCTCGAGCCACTGCCAGGTGAGGTCGTGACGGCGTTCGCGAGACCACCGCCCCGAGAGGCGCGGATCGATCGTACTCACCTGCGAACTTCGGATGTCGATTCGGTCGCGGTGAAATCGACCGCCGAGATCGAGGCTAGCTGGCTTCGTGCCGTACCACGAACCGACGAGCACGCGGCCGTCGAAGCCCGTCGACGCGATGGCGTCGTTCAGGGCCGCGGGGTTCCCAGAGAGTTCGTACGTCAGGTCCGTCCGCGCGTCAGTGACTGCTCGAACGATGTCGGGGAACTCCCGATCGGTCGGGTCGAACGACTGATCCGCACCGAGGCGTTCGGAGTGGCGACGGCGCTTCGCGTGCGGTTCGAACGTAAGCAGCGTCTCGAGTGGCGCGTGGGCGAGCAGCGCCGTCGTCAACAAGCCGACGGTTCCCTGTCCGAAGACGGCGACGTGCTCGCCGAGCCGAGGTTCACCGTCCAGTAGGAGCGTGATCGCGGTCTCGAGGTTCGCGAAGAGGGCTGCTTCGCGCGGCGAGATTCTGTCGGGGACGGGAAAGAGGTCGCTAGGCTCGGCGAGAAAGTGACTCTCGTGGGCGTTGTACGCGAAGACGGTTCGATCGAGCCACTTTTCGGCCACATCGTCGCCGACAGCGACGACTTCGCCGACCGCGGCGTAGCCGTACCGAAGTGGAAAGGAGAGATCCCCCTCGAGGGCCTCGAGTTCGTCGTCGGCCGCGAGGTTCGTCGGGGCGTCCCCCCGGAAAATCAGCCCCTCCGTACCGGCGCTGATCGCCGACGTTCTCGTCCGAACGAGTACGTCAGTAGATCCCGGTTCCGGGATCGAGTTCGATTCGACGGCGACGCTCTTCGGACCCGTAAAAACCAGGCCGTGAGCGTCGCTCGAAGATCGCATCGTCGCTCGCCGATTGGATCGTGGAGGACCACCGGCCGACGACGGGGTGTCCTCGGCGTCAGAGTCGGTCACGCTGGGCCGTCTTCCACGTCACCCCACTTGGTCGTTTGTGCGAACGGCGTCAGTACGGGTTTCAACGGCGTCGGTACGGTGGCCATACGGTGCTTCCGGTTGTCGCGCGCCGACGACCGGTCGGTGTAGACGAGCGTTTCCGACCCGTAGGTGGCGGTTATGTTTGGTGATTCACCCTCGCTCGAGACGGCCGGAAACCGCGAGCCAATCCCAACAGAAGTTCGCGAGAACGGGAACGGCGACGAGCAAACCGAGCCAGTACGAAACGGCCGGGCCGGGAACCGGTGTCAAAGCGAGCAACACGGCGACCATGGCGAGGCCGCCGAGTGGCCGACGGAGCCGATTCGGCGGGAGTGTCGACACGCCCCGCCCGCGCCACGTTCGCCACCGTCGGCCGGCGACGAACAGGTACCGGGCGACGGCAACGGCGACGAAGACGAGCGGGAGCGTCCCGGCAGCGATGGCCACGACGGAGCCCACGAGAATTGCCAGCGCGTCCACTTCGACGTCGAGTCGCGAGCCGAACGCCGTCTCGCTGTTCGTTCGTCGGGCGACCGCACCGTCGACGGCGTCGAAGACCATCGCGACCGCGAACAACGCGGCCGGGGCCCAGGGACCGATCCCCGACTCCGTTGGGAGTCCAGTCGCGACGAATCCGGCGAGGACCACAACCGCCCCAGCGCGGGCGATGGTCACCCACGTCGCGAGTGTAACCGACTGCCCCGTCGCATCTCGTGGTGACTGAGCTGGTTTCGCCGATATCGACCCCCCTTCATCGAAGAGGATCCATACGAGGACCAACTCGAGAACGACGACGAGCGCGACCGTGCCGAGAAACGCACGCGACGGGCCAGCGGGCCAGACCAACTCGAGAGCGAGAAGCGTTCCGACCACCATCGCGACGTGTCCCGCACTCATAGTGATCCAACAGGGGGAACTGGCTCGTGAGCGCCCAACGCGCGTTTCGTCGGTCATCGCTCTCGCCGATAGAGGAGTACCAGCGCGACGATGAGCAGGATCTGTGCGAGTTTGTCGATCAGCTCTGCACTCGAGAGATCGGCGACGGTCGCCGGTTCGTTCAGGACGTACCAGAGCACGATCTGTACGCCCGTGAACGGAATTCCGAGGAGATAGACCGTCGGTCGCCGGTAGTCAGCGACGACGAGTCCGATCCCCAGCAGGAAGCCTGCAGTCGCGAACAGGAAGGCGAGTCCCATCCAGTGAGGGAGGAACTCGAGTCCCAGAATCAGGTGAACGAGCCCGGTGACGAGCGCGAGTCCGATCGCCGCCAAGTGGAGGGGCGTGAGTGAGGCGGACGCGACTCGGTTCGCAGCGGTCATACGGTGGTCTCGATGGCGACTCAAAAACAGCTTCCGACGGGTTACTCGAGTAGCGGGTGCTTACATTTTGTTCGCGGGCGGAACCGTCCGTTCGCTCGGACTCGTCGAACCACCGGTGCTGCGCATCACGCGAACACCGGCACCGATCCCGAGCGTCCCGGCGAAGAGTGCGGCGAGCAGCGTCGTTACGAGGGAAAGGCCCACCACGCCGCTGAGGAGACTCCCGACGAACACGCCGGCCCACAACTGGTTTCGTCCCAGTCGTGAGGCGATCGACTGGCCGATTGCCACGAATCCGAGAACGGTCAAGATCGGGATAACGGTCATCCCCAGTGTCACCATCAGTAAGCCGAAGAACGAACCGAGCGTCGTGCCGACGATCATGTAACCGCCGGTGACGAGTCCGACGAGAACGAGTAACGCCGGTGTCCCGATACAGATCGAAATGACGGGACTCTTTCGCGATTTGGTTACCGTTTCGGGTCCGAATCCCTGCACCAACCCGAGTACGACCATCGCAACGACGAGCGTGAGTCCGAACTGAACTCCGGCGCGCTCGAGCGCCTCCAGTGCCAAATACGCCTCGAGTCCGCCGGTAATCACGGCTGGTTGGCCGATTGACTCAAGTGCTGCCCCATCGATGTTATATGAATCTACTGGCCGCATGAACGTGGTATATACATTCACATCTAATAGAACTTCGCTTTTAGATTACTTTCATCGAAATTGAGATATTCGGTCGTTGAAGCCGACGATGGTCGTCCACAGTGTGGATCACGTTGGGTACAGAGCTGATTTCGAGGGTTACTTTCGAGAGGTGTGTGAAAACGTGATAGTGCTCGAGGGCTGTCGGGGAACGCGCTTCGACGGGTTTAAGTTCGAGATGGCATTTCGTTCAAGGGAGACAGGCGTAGCCTGTTTCACTGACCCGTAGGAGCACTCCTGCGTACTACGGAGGTGAACGATGGCAGATTCGGATATTGAAACAGCAGTCGCTCGCGCACTCGAGGACTCACCGGAACGGAACTTTACCGAAACGGTAGACCTCGCGATCAATCTGCGCGACCTCGACCTCAACGAACCGTCGAATCGTGTTGACGAGTCTATCGTCCTGCCGTCCGGAACCGGCCAGGAAACGATTATCGCCGTCATCGCCGAGGGAGAAACCGCAGTCCGCGCCGAAGAGGCGGCGGACGAGGTTCTCTCGGGTGACGACGTGGCCGATCTGGACGACGACGAAGCCAAAGATATGGCGGACGAGACGGACTTCTTCATCGCCGAAGAGGCGATGATGCAAGATATCGCCCGGCACCTGGGTACCATCCTCGGTCCCCGCGGAAAGATGCCGGACCCGCTCGCTCCCGACGACGACGTCGTCGAGACCGTCAACAGACTCAAGAATACCGTGCAACTTCGCTCCGGCGACCGACGAACGTTCCACACGCTCGTCGGTGCCGAAGATATGGATGCTGAAGGAATTGCAGACAACATCGACGTCATCCTGCGACGTCTGCACGCCGACCTCGAGAAGGGCCCACAAAACATCGATGGCGTCTTCGTAAAGACGACCATGGGCCCGTCTGTGGAGGTGGCCTAACATGAGCGCACAGGCAGACCGCAAAACCGAGAACCTTCCCCAGTGGAAGCAAGAAGAAGTCGACGAACTCGAGGAACTCATCGAGAGCTACGAGAGCGTCGGCGTCGTCGGTATTGCTGGCATTCCGAGCAAACAGCTTCAGGACATGCGACGCGGTCTTTACGGCACCGCCGAACTCCGTGTGAGCCGTAACACCCTGCAAGTCCGTGCGCTCGAAAGCACTGGCCTCGGCGACCTCGTCGGTGAGGTCGAAGGTCAGGTCGGCCTGGTCGGAACGAACGACAACCCATTCACCCTCTACAAGGAACTCGAGGCGTCGAAGACGCCCGCTCCGATCAACGAGGGCGAAGTCGCCCCGAACGACATCGTCATCCCAGAGGGTGACACCGGTGTCGACCCGGGGCCGTTCGTCGGCGAACTGCAGAGCATCGGTGCGAACGCGCGCATCGAGGACGGCTCGATTCAGGTCATGGAAGACTCCACGGTCTTAGAGGCCGGCGAGGAAGTCTCCGCGGACCTTTCGAACGTTCTCAACGAACTCGGTATCGAGCCCAAGGAAGTCGGGCTCGACCTGCGATCGGTCGTCGCCGAGGGCGTTCAGTTCGACCCCGAGGACCTCGACATCGACGTCGAGGCCTACGAGAGCGACGTGGCGACGGCTGCCGCTCGCGCTCGCAACCTCTCGGTCAACGCGAGCTACCCGACCGAAGCGACCGCGCCAACGCTCATCGCCAAGGCGACGGGCGAGGCCAAGAGCCTCGGCCTGCAGGCCGCCATCGAGGACGAAGACCTGATGCCCGACCTCGTCTCCAAGGCCGACGCACAACTGCGTGCGCTCGCGGCCCAGATCGACGACGAGGACGCCCTGCCTGAGGAACTACAGGGCGTCGAGGCACCCGCTGCCGAGACGGCATCGGACGAGGGCGAGGACGAATCGACAGACGAACCAGACGACGCTGAATCCAACGCCGACGCCGACGCCGACGAAGACGACGATGACGATGACGACGATGACGCAAGTGGCGGCGAAGGACTCGGCGCAATGTTTGGATAACAACTGGAGGACACAACAATGGAATACGTTTACGCTGCACTCATCCTGAACGAAACTGACGAAGAGCTCAACGAAGACAACCTGACGAACGTACTCGACGCTGCCGGCGTCGACGTCGAAGAATCCCGAGTCAAGGCGCTCGTCGCTGCACTCGAGGACGTCGACATCGACGATGCAGTCTCCGAGGCTGCTGCCGTTCCCGCAGGCGGTGCCGCAGCGGGTGGCGCTGCAGCAGGCGGTGCCGCAGCAGGCGGAGACGACGAAGACGTCGAAGAGACGAGTGACGTCCCGGACACGACGGACGACGATGACGACGATGACGAAGACGAAGAGGCCGGCGGCGAGGGCCTCGGCGAACTCTTCGGCTAACTCGGTTCGAGACGGCGACGTTTCGTCGACACCAACCTCGAATTTTTATGACGATCGCCGGCGAGTGGCGACGCCGTCGGTCAGCGCCATCGATTCTCCGTGCGCTCGAGTGACGCAGTCGGACGAGGGTTAATAAACGAAGCCGCGGCCAGAGACATCGATGGCCGTTACTCCGGTCGAGTTTGTCGCCGATCCGACGCTCACGCTACAGTTACTCGGCTGGACGCTTGGGGGTGCGTTTCTGGGCAGTTTGAGCGGGCTCGTTCCCGGGCTCCACGCGAACAATTTCGCCCTCTTGCTCGCCGGCGTCGCGGCGTCCGTTCCCGGGGATCCGCTATTCGTCGGCTGTGCGATGCTCGCTGCGGGCGTCGTTCACACGTTCCTCAATGCTGTCCCCGCGATGGCACTGGGTGTCCCCGACGCGGAGATGGCCGTAACGACGCTGCCGGCACACAGAATGGTCCAGGAGGGACGGGGATACGAGGCGATCAGACTCTCAGCACTCGGGAGCATCCTCGCCGTCCTGGCCGCGATTCCGCTGGCGCTGCCGATCACGTGGGGCGTAACGGCCGCATATCCGACGATTCGTGACAACCTTCCCCTCTTACTCGCGATGGTCGTCGTCGCGCTGATCGCCTCGGAGTTCACGCGACGCGCTCGAGTGGGTGCACTCTTCTCGTTCGTCCTTGCGACCGTATTAGGACTGTACACGCTCGACCTCTCGCCGGACGCTCCACTCGAGGGTGGCGGCATGCTCGCCCCGATCTTCGCCGGCCTCTTCGGCGCACCGGTGTTGATCGATGCGATCCGTGGTGGCGGCGTTCCACCACAGCGCGAGCGAGCGATCGCCATGCCGGGATGGCTCGTCGCCGTGACTGCGCTCGCGGGCGCGCTCGCCGGTGCCGTTGTCGGCTACATTCCGGGAATTTCGGCGGCGATCGCCGCCGTAGCCGTCCTTCTATTCGTTCCCGGCCGCTCCGGGGACCGAGGCTACATCGTCGCGACGAGCGGCGTCGATACCGCTAACACGATTTTCGCCCTGTTCGCGCTGGTCGCCATCGGCCAGCCGCGAACGGGCGTGATGGTCGCCTTCGAGAACGCGAACGCGCCGCTCGAACTCCCGATCTTGCTCGTCGGAGTCGTCCTCGCTGGGGTGATCGGTTTCGTGCTCGTGATCGTCGTCGGAGACGTCTATCTCGAGTTCGTCGGCCAACTGGCCTACTGGAAAATCTCCGTCGTCGTGCTCGGGCTCTTGTGTGTGCTCTCGTTTCTATTCGCGGGTCTCTTCGGGATCGTCGTCTTCTTCGTCGCGGCCGCCATCGGGATGGTCCCGGTTCGGTTTCAGGCGCGTCGCGTCCACCTGATGGGCGTCCTGATCGGTCCGTTGATGCTCGCTGGCTGAATCGACTCCCTCCTCGAGCAATCCTATGTATCGTTCGAATCCTGAGCGAGTGCAGCGTCGCGTGCAGCGACGACTGTTTCGACTCGCTCGCGAGACACGGGGTTCGTCGTTTCTGCTCCCTCTTTGAGTGCCGTACCGATGATGACGCCGTCCGCACCGGCTTCGAGGCAGTCGCCGACGGTTTCAGGGGTCACGCCGCTGCCGACGAAGACGGGCGTTCGAGGGTCGGAATCGGCGTCGCCGTCGGTTGCGGACTCTGAAAGCGTTTCCACCACCTGATCGACGTCCTCGAGTGCCGTTTCGACGCCGGTTCCAGCCCCGGAAACGACGACGCCGTCGGCCATACCACGTTCCGCTGTCTCGAGTGCGGTCCGTTCGATTGTGGGTTCGCCGACCGGCGACGCGTGTTTGACGTGTACGTCGGCGAGGATTGCGACGTCGGCGTCGATGCGGTCGCGAAGCCTGAGCGTGTCGTGTGCTCGTCCCTCGAGGACCCCCTGATCGGTCGCCGCCGCGCCCACGTGGACGTTCACGCGGATGAAGTCGGCCTCGGCGGCAGCAGCGACTGAAAGCGCCGCGTCCGCGTCGTTTCGGAGCACGTTCACGCCGACTGGAATGTCGAGTTCGGTCGTCAGTTCGGTCGCCATCGCGCTCACCTCCGCGACCACGTGCTTCGGAACGTCCTCGGGATAAAACGGTGCATCGCCGAAGTTCTCGACGATGATCCCGTCGACGCCGCCAGCCTCGAGTCGACGTGCGTCCTCGAGCGCTCGGGCACGAATGGTCTCGCGGGAACCCGCGAACCCTGGTGCGCCGGGAAGCGCCAAGAGGTGGACCATCCCGACGACGGGCGTCTCGGCGTCGAACCTGTCGAGTAACGGTGTCGGCATAGTTTGGCTGTGGACTCGAGTGAGAAAAGTCGGTGTGGAATCCGTCGGCGCGTTCCGGTGGGACGGATCGGTGGTCGGCCGGTTCGCTCGTCGTCGAGGCGGCAAGGACGCCCTCGTCCGAGGGCGTTTTCTCTCCACCGTTAGAAGAGGCGGGCGATGTCTACGCTAGTGGATCCGCTGTCGATTCGTGATCTCGAGGTGCCGAATCGGATCGCTGTCTCTCCGATGTGTCAGTACTCCTGTGAGGCTGACGGCATGCCAACCGAGTGGCACCACGTCCACCTTGGCAGTCGTGCCGTCGGCGGTGCCGGTATCGTCATGACCGAGGCGACGGCCGTCGAACCCAGAGGCCGAATCACGCCGAGCGACCTCGGCATCTGGAGCGACGAGCACGCCGCTTCCCTCGCGAAGACCACGCGGTTCATCCGCGAACAGGGTGGGGTCCCGGCGATTCAACTCGCTCACGCGGGCCACAAGGCCAGCAAGTGTCGCCCGTGGGACGGCAACGTCCCGATCGACCCCGACGACGGCGGCTGGGAGGTCCTCTCACCGTCGCCTGAGGCGTACCCGCCGTTCGAAGGAGAGAAGCCGGCGATTCGAAAGGCGACGGTCGACGATATTCAGGACGTGATCGACGCCTACGGCGCCGCCGCCGAGCGCTCGCTCGAGGCCGGATTCGAAATCGCGGAAGTCCACGCGGCCCACGGCTACTTGCTCCACGAGTTTCTCTCACCCGTCACGAACCGACGCGAGGACGACTACGGTGGAAGCTTCGAGAACCGAACGCGCCTCCTCCGCGAGGTCGTCTCGGCTGTCCGCGACGTCTGGCCCGAGGAGAAGCCGGTGTTCGTCAGAATCTCGGGCACCGACTGGCTCGAGAACCAGCCGTCGTGGGATATTGAACAATCCGTTCGACTCGCAGACGACCTCGAGGCGCTCGGCGTCGATCTAGTCGACGTTAGTTCGGGCGGACTCCACCCCGAGCAAGCGGTGCCGGGCGGACCGAACTTCCAGGTCCCACTGGCCGAGACGATCGGTACGGAGACCGACGTCGCTGTCGGTACCGTCGGCGGCGTCACTGAACCGGAGCAGGCAGATGCGCTGATTCGAAACGACCGTGCCGACCTCGTGCTCGTCGGCCGGGAGTTCCTTCGCGACCCGTACTTCGGCGTTCACGCGGCCAGTGCGCTCGAGGAGGATGCGTCCTCGCGCTGGCCCGTGCAGTACCGACGCGCTGTACGGTAGGCTCGCGGCGCGGCCACGGCTGATGCGTGAGATGCGAGGCCGAATTGCATTCGGAAGTGGACCCACTCTCACGCCGTGGGAATCGTCTGGACTAGTCAATATTCGTCGATCGATACACACGAGCAGGAATCTATGGCCGACTACACGAGACGAACGGTACTAGGGGTAACGGGTGCCTCGGTGGCAACAATCGCCACAGCGGGTTGTCTGGGAAGCGACGACGCCGAAGCGTTCGAAATCGATCCCGAGACGACGATCGTTATCGAGGGCTACAACTCCCACTGGGAAGGCGTCGAACCGGAGGAGATCGAGGGATCGGAGAATCCGACGTTCGTCCTCGAGGAGGACGAACGCTACGAAATCGAGTGGATCAACGGCGACGGCATGGAACACGATCTCCAATTGTGGGACGACGGCGACGCCATCGTCGACGATCTGGCGACGGACACGATGGCCGACGAAGGCGAGCGAGATGTACTCGAGTTCACGGCGACGGCAGAGCTCTCGTCGTACGTCTGCTCGCTTCACGCGCGTCGACAGATCGGCGAATTCGACGTCGAATAAGGTGTTGCAGGCGCGACGGACTCCAGCGGATATTGTGAGGAAGTTACTCGTCGGTCCACTTGATCGAACAGCCCTGGGAGGGTCGCCACTCGAGATCGACGGCCTCTCCGGCGAGAATCGAATCGATCGCTTCGCGGACGTGAATCCGCGACGGTTCGTCCTCTGGGTTCAACGCGTCGTCGAGTCGACCCTGATAGGCCAGTTCGAAGTCGCCGTCCTCGCCTCGGCGAAAGAGGAACGGGTCGGGAGTGCAGACCGCGCCGTAGGACTTCGCGACCGTTTGGTCCGCGTCTCGCAGGTACGCGTCGTACTCGATTTCGCCGGCGTCGACGTACTCGCGCATCGACTCGAGTGAGTCGTCGGGATACTCCTCGGCGTCGTTCGGGTTGATACCGACGACCGAAACGTCGTCGTACTCGGCTGCGATGTCGTTGAGCAGGTCGAACTTCGCTTTCGCGTACGGACAGTGATTGCACGTGAAGACGACGAGCAACGCCTCGGCGTCTTCGAAGGACTCGAGCGTGTACGTCTCACCGTCTGACGCTTCGAGTTCGAAGTCGGGTGGCGTCTCGCCCGCTTTGAGGTCGGTGTCGGATTCTTCGAGTACCATAGCTTTCAGTTACAGACAGTCGGTTGTAAATGTCGTGTTCGGTCCACAGCGGTGTTCCTGATGAGGCTCTCGCCCTTCACGCGGAAACCAGTCGTGAATCGTGTACGTCAGGACGGCTCACATATTTGTACCCCCCGCAACATCGGTAGTGTATGAAGACGCTCGAGGTCACCGACGAACAGTATGCAGTCATCCAGCACCTTCGTGAAGCGATTTCCGAGGAGGTCGTCGGAAAGTACGGCTTCGTCCGCGAACGCGACGCCGTCCAGTTCCTGATCGACAACATAGACGGCGAGGACGAACTCGAGATCGAACTCGAGGCAGACCTCGACTCCTCGGCGACCGACGACGTCGCCGCCTCGGTCGGGGCCGCAATCGAGGGCAAATCGACGCCGGAGGACCTCGAGGAAGTCTCCTACATCGAAGACGACGGCGACGGCGGCGACGAGGGGTCGGACGAAGACGGTGCGGACGACGCGGCTGGCGACGATGTCGATGAAGCAACGGACGGGGCTGGCGACGATGCGGACGAAAATGACAGCGAGGACGAGGCCGACAGCGAAGACGCGGACGGCGACGAAGACGACAGCGAAAGCGACTCGGGACAAGCGAGTGCGAGTGGCGGGTCAGCTGACGACGACGACATGCTCGACGAGATGATGAGCCTACTCGAGACCCACGACGACAAGTGGGAGGAATCCAGTTCGGCCGACTTCCGCTACAGCGTCGAACTGCCCGACGGCACGACGGAAGACGTCCAGACGAAAGACGACGTGCGAGCAATCTTGTTCAAGAACTATCGGTAATCGTACCGGAGGAAGCGGGCGAACGGTGGCAGTCCACCCGTGACTAGGGGTGTGACACGTTTTGCGTCCCTCGCGACTCGTCTACAGACCCGACTCGAGTGAGGATTCACTGCCCCTGAGAGTCACCAGCAGCGCCGAATGCGTTTATAGGCATCCCTGTGGGAGTCTCACGTGAGGGGAACGATGAGCCGAGCATACCCATTCCAACAGGAGGAGGACATCACGTGCCCAGAGTGTGGCCGAGACGTGCCGATGCAGTCTCGAATCTGCCCACGGTGTGAGGCGTCGCTGCATTGATCGTCGGCCAAGCCGTTCCCGTCGGTTTTTTCGAGCGAACAACGGTAGACCTTTACTCGCGCTCGCGCTTCGGAGAACTATGAGCGAACGCGAGGTACTCGAGTTGCTTCGTGAGAACGCGCGATATTCGAGCGCCGATATCGCACGAATGACCGACCTCGAGGAGTCGGAGGTCGAGACGACGATCCAGGAACTCGAAGACGCAGGTGTCGTCCGCGGCTATCAGGCAGTCGTCGACTGGGACAAACTGGAAGACGAACGCGTCCGAGCGGAGGTCGAACTCAACGTTCGTCTCGACCGGGAGACCGGCTACGGAGATATCGCAGAGCGCCTCGCGCGATTCCCGCAGGTCAAAGCCTTGCGATTAGTCAGTGGCGACTACGACTTCGACATGGAAGTCGAGGGCGACTCCATTCGCGAGGTTTCACAGTTCATCAGCGAAAAGGTCGCGCCAGTCCCCGAGATCACCCAGACGGTTACCCACTACATGATGACCTCCTACAAGGAACACGGGATCGAACTCGGTGACGGCGAAGACGACGAACGGCTCTCGTTCTCACCCTAATCATGACGTTCGAACTGTCCGAACGCGTCCAGACGGTGCCGCCATCGGGAATTCGGCGCTTTTTCGAAATCGCCGAGGAACGAGACGACGTCATCTCACTGGGCGTCGGTGAACCCGATTTCGCTACGCCATGGGCGGCCCGCGACGCAGCGATCACGTCACTCGAGCAAGGAAAGACCTCGTACACGGCGAATCGAGGAACGCGCGAACTCCGCGAGGCGATCTCCGAGTACGTCGCCAACCGATTCGGATTAGGGTACGGCCCGGACGAAGAGATACTTGTCACCGCCGGCGCGAGCGAAGCGGTCGACCTGGCCTTTCGTGCGTTCGTCGATCCCGGCGACACGGTCGCCATCGCCCAGCCGTCGTACATCTCCTACGAACCCGGTGTCGTCTTCGCAGGGGGTGAGGCGCTACCAGTTCCGACGACCGAGGCCGACGATTTCCGACTGACGGTCGACGCACTCGAGGACGCAGGCGCGGACGAAGCCGACATGCTCGTCCTCTGTTATCCGAACAACCCGACGGGGGCGATCATGACGGAGGAGGATCTCGAGCCGATCGCCGAGTTCGCCCGCGAGCACAATCTGACGGTGCTCTCGGACGAAATCTACGCCGAACTAACCTACGACGGAAACGAGCACACCTCCATCGCGACGTTCGAGGGCATGCGCGAGCGCACAATCGTGTTCAACGGCTTCTCGAAGGCCCACGCGATGACCGGACTGCGACTCGGCTACGCGCTCGGCCCCGCCGAGGCCATCAACGCGATGAACAAGATACACCAGTACACGATGCTCTCGGCACCGACCACGGCTCAACACGCCGCACTCGAGGCCCTCGAGTCTTGTGAGAACGAGGTCCGAGAGATGGTCGACCAGTACGATCGACGACGGCAGTTCGTCCTCTCGCGCTTCCGGGAAATCGGCATGGACGTCTTCGAAGCCAAGGGCGCATTCTACTGTTTCCCCGAGGTACCAGCGGGTTTCACCGCAGCGGAGTTCGCCGAAGAAGTCCTGCGCGAACAAGGGGTCGCCGTCGTTCCCGGCGACGTCTTCGGCGAGGGCGGCGACGGACACCTTCGGGTCTCCTACGCGACGGGACTCGAGGACCTCCGACAGGCTCTCGCTCGGATCGAGGCGTTCGTCGACGACCACGCCTGAGGTCCCTCTCCGACGAGATCCTCAATTTACACCGTCAGAGCCGATTCTGCGAGGACACGCACACTGAAGTGATCGAACCACGAGATACCGACATGGTTCGCGTCCTCTCCGACGCAGACGTGTCGTCCGTTCTCGACCTCGAGGCGTTGCTTCCCGTCGTCGCCGAAGCGTTCGAAAAGCAACGCGAGGGGGCCATCGAACGACCGGAGCGGCCACACTATCCAATCGGGAGAGGGACGAATCCGGACGCACCCGAGCAACCGACTGGGACCGGCCTCTGTATGCCGGCGTACATCCACGGCACACCGTACGCCGCGACGAAACTCGTCGCCGTCTGTCCGGACAATTCCGAGCGGGAGCTACCGACCGTCACCGCACAGATCGCGCTCACCGACGCCGAAACCGGACAGCCCGTGGGCTACCTCGCAGGAAATCGAATTACCAACGCCAGAACGGGCTGTATCGGCGGACTCGCCGCTCGCGAACTCGCCTCCGCTGGCCCGCTCGAGGTGGGCGTCATCGGCGCCGGTACACAGGCTCGCTGGCAAACGCGTGCCATCGCGGCCGCCATCGGTGCCGACCGACTCGAGTCGATCCGAATCTACTCGCCGAGCGATTCGCGATTCGAGTGCGCGCGAGCCCTCGAGTCCGAACTCGGCGTTCGGACGGACGCGGCCTCGAGTCCACGGGGTGCCGTCGAAAACGCCGACGTCGTCGTCACGACCACGACGAGCACGGAGCCGGTGTTTCCGGGGGATGCACTGGCACCCGGCGCGCTCGTCGTCGCCGTCGGTGCCTACACACCCGAAATGCGGGAACTCGACAATCGAACGATCGAACGTGCCACTCGCGTGTTCGCGGACGTTCCCGAAGAAGCACGTGAGACGGGAGATCTCCGCGAGCACGCCGACCTCGAGGTCGTGCCATTCGGCGACGTGTTGGTGGGACGGACTGGCCGAACGTCGTCGGCGGAGATTCTCGTCCTCGAGAGCGTCGGTTCGGCGGTGTTGGATGCTGGGGCGGCGACGTTCGTCTTCGAACGGGCTGAAGAACGAGGACTGGGTGAGTCACTGTCGTTGTGAGCGACGCAGCCACGGATGCGTCAAAGTGTGGCCACGACACTGAAATAGGCACCACCCGAAGGTAACTCTACTACTCTCTCGATGACCACAGTGACGGGGCGAGTCACGATGCTCTGTGGTGGGGGGCTCGGACTACCGAAACCAAAACCCAGTTGGAAGCTGGGGTGGAAGGGTGAGCCGGTGCTATCGAGTAACGAAAGGGGTGTCGAGCGATGACGGGACGATCAGAACCACTGCTCGATCGAGTTACTGATGCATTCTTCGCGCTCGATACGGATTTTCGCTTCACGTATCTGAACGAGCGAGCAGAGACTCTTCTCAAGCGATCTCGAGCCGACCTCATCGGACGCGTCATGTGGGACGAGTTCCCTACGACCGTCGAAACGCAGTTTCCGGATCGGTTCCACCGCGCGATGGACGAACAGGTCCCCGTCTCCTTCGAGATCTATCACGCCCACCTCGAGACCTGGTTCGAAGCCCGCGCGTATCCCGCCGAGGACGGACTGTCGGTCTACATGCGAGACGTTACCGCGCGGAAAACACAGGAGGCGTCGCTCGCACAGCACGCGGCAGTCGTCGAGGCCGTTCACGACGCCGTCCTCACGCTCGATCGCGATCGAAACCTCGTCACGGTCAACGGCGCAACCGAGGCGCTTCTCGGCATCGACCGGTCGAATCTCGTCGGGAAACACATCGAGTTCCTCACCAAACGCGCCGGTATCGACGACGAGCACGCGATTCAAATCGGCCAGGCGATCACCGATGTCGACGTCGGTAACGCCGTCGACAGACACCTCGAGTTACCGTTCACCGACGCCGACGGAACCGATCGAATCGGCGAGTTCCGATTCGTCCCGATCGAAGACGACGTCGCGACGGTCGCAGCCGTCATCCGTGACGTCACCGACCGACGCGAGTACGAGCGCGTCGTCACGTCCCTCCACGAAATTACCCGCTGGCTCCTCGAGTCAGACGACCCAGAAGAGATCTGTGCGATCGCCGTTCATGCGGGGAGCGACCTACTCAATCTCCCGATCAGTGGCGTGTGGCTCCTCGACGACGAGTACGGCTACCTCGACCCAGTCGCCGGAACGGCCGGTGCACACGACGAGTTCGGCGGATTGCCGCGATTCTCTCCCGGCGAGGGGCTCGTCTGGGACGTGTTCGAATCCGGCACCGTCGAGCGCTTCGACGATTTGGCGACGGTCGACGACCTCTACAATCCCGACACGCCGATTCGATCGGAGATCATCGCACCGATCGGCACGCACGGTGTACTCATGACCGGTTCGTTCGAGGCTCACCAATTCGACGAAACCGACGTCGATCTCGTCTCCACACTCGTCGAGAACACTCTTGCCGCACTCGAGCGCGCCCAGCGCGAGCACGTCCTTCGGGAGCGAACGGCCGAACTCGAGCGCCAGACTGACCGACTCGAGTCAGTCGCAGACGTCCTCTCGAGTGATCTCAAACAACAACTCTCGACGCTCGCCGACGCTCTCTCGGGAGAGCAGACGCCCCACGACCCAATGTGGGAATTTCCACTCGCGGAGGATACCGTCCAGACGACACTCGAGCGAACCGAACGACTCGTCGACGACGTTCGCGAGTTCGCACGAAACGCATCGGCTGTCGGGCCGCGGACCAGAATCGACCTCGAGTCGGCGATCACGGACGCTCTCGAGCGCTCACGCCTCGAGAGCGAACGCGTCGTCGTCGAGCGCTCTGCATCGCTTCGGGCCGACGACGACCGGTTCGTCCGCCTCCTCGAGACGGCGTTCGACGACACAGCCGCGCGAGCGACCGACGACGTTACGATTCAGGTCGGACTCCTCGGCTTCGACACTGACGACCGCACGCGCGGGTTTTTCTTGCTCGACGATGCAGCCGAGATTCCGCCACCAGCAGACGAGCGAGTGCTCGAGCCAACGGTGCACGAACACGACGGTGATGGACGCGGGATAAACCCACTTTCAGACGCTGACGATGCCGATGGGAGGCCAGTAACCGGCAAATCGAGCGTTCGAAGCGACATGAGCGAAAACACGGACGGACTCGGACTCGCTCTCGTCCGGGCGATTGCCGAAGCACACGACTGGACGCTCACCGTCGACACCGGAACCAACGGAGGGACGAGACTCGAGATCAGTGACGTAACGACACTCGAGGAAACGTCAGATTCCGACTTCGCTCCGTGAATGTGAAGACGCCGTTGTCGGACGGTCTACCGGGTTCGGTCAGTAAGTTTCTTCGAGCAAGGTATCGCGCGTGAGATCCTGACAGAGTCGGCGGTAGCCATCTTGATCGAGGAGTTCTTGCATCGTGTCGTCGACTTGGACTCGAAGCACTGCCAGTCGGTCCTGCAGTCGGTCGTACTCGCGACTCGACTTTCGTTCTACCTCGGTTTTTTCGGCGTCCAGGAGGGCCTTTTTCGATGCCAGCGCGAAGAACTCTTGGAGTTGATCGTCGTAACTCGAGCGGAGGTGTAGCTGGTCGACGATCGAACACAACTCGTCTTTCGAGACGGGCTTGACGAGGTAGTCGTCGAATCCCATTTCGACGATGTCGAAGTCAGGTTCGACCGCGGTCACCATCGCAATCCGACAATCGAGATTCCGATCTCGAATGGTGGTCAAAATCGTATCGCCAGAGAGTCCGGGCATTCGGCGATCGAGGAGCACGATATCGAGACCGTCGTCGATCGAATTCAGCGCCGTCTCTCCATCGTAGGCCGTTTGGACGGTACACGATTCTGCGAGCCAGGTCGCATAAAGATCAGCGAGATCAGGCTCGTCTTCGACGATCAGGACAGACGGGGGTTCTCTGGCCATTAGACAGTATCCTCCAGCTTCTCGGTTCGTGATTTCAATTGTACCCGGGGCATATCAATATACCGGGTACACGTGTCTAACGGCCCAAAATCGTTACTCGAGAGCGCGTTCAATCGTCGCGCGTCGCTCGCGGATGTCCGCGACATCGATACTGAACTGATGCGTGCCAGCGCTGACCTCGAGCGTTCCATCGGCCGTCGGCTGACCGAGCGTGGTGACCGGTGCAATGCCCTCGAACGCCTCGGCGACGGCTGCTGGCGATTCCGTTTGGATCACCGCTCGACCGGGTTGCTCGTGGAAGAGCGCACCTGTGACGGCTGCATCATCAGCGCCGTCGGAGACGGGAAGCGAAACCTCGAGTCCCGCGTCGTCCGTGACCATCTCGGCCAGCGAAACGGCGAGACCGCCGTGGCTCACGTCGTGGACGGCGAGCGTCGAGTCGTCGTTCGCGACGTCGGCGAGCGCGTCGATCACGGCCGCTGGCTCGTCGAAGAGCGTCGGGAACGCGTCGCTTCCACCGAACTGTGCGAGGTACTCGGAACCGCCGAGACGGGCCTCGTCGGTCGTAGAGCCGCCCTCGTTGCCGAGCGTGAGGTCGCCGACGAGGACGAGCGTGCTGTCCGTATCCGTCGAAATCGCCAGCGGCGGCGCGTCGTACCCGTCCTTGGTTCCGACCATCGCGAGCGTCGGCGTCGGTGGAATCGGCCCGGTGACGGAGTCGTTGTACAACGAGACGTTGCCGCCGACGACCGGCGCGGAGAGCGTCTCGCACATGTCGGCGAGGCCGTCGACGATGCCCTCGAAACCGCCGTAGACGTCCGGTTTCTCCGGGTTGCCGCCGTTGAGACAGTCGACGGCTGCGAGGGGCGTGGCTCCCTTCGCAGCGATGTTCGTCGCGTTCTCTAAGGCAATCGCTTTCGCCCCTTCGTAGGGTGCGGTGGTCGTCCAGTTCGGTGCCGCACCCGACGAGATTGCGAGGCCCTGTCCGGTTTCGGGGCCGTCGTCGCTCGACTCGGTTGCGGAGTCACGCTCCGCGCTCGCTTCCCTGATAGCAATAATCGCCGCGTCGTCGCCCGGTCCGACGCTCGTTCGGACGCCGACCTCGTGGTCGTATTGGCGGTAGACCCACCGCTTCGAGGCCGTGTTCGGACTCGAGAGAACGGCTTCGAAGGCCTCCTCGAGGTCGACCTCCGGAAGGTCCGTTTCCGGCTGGGTCGGTTCCTCGCTCGGCAGGTCGTTCATCGGTGCACCCTCGCCGAGGAAGTAGGCGTCGACGTCGACGACGGTCTCGCTGTCGAAGGTACACGTATAGTTTCCGTCCGTGACCTCGCCGATGACCGAACAGCCCAGATCGTAGCGCTCGGTGATCTCACGCACGCGATCGACGTTTTCGGGTTCGACCTCGTAACACATCCGCTCTTGGGACTCGGCGAGCAGGATCTCGAGGGCGTTCATGTTCGGTTCGCGCTGGTGGACGCGCTCGAGTTCGATGTGAGCTCCCAGACCACCTTTGGCAACGAGTTCGCTCGAGGCCCCGCCTAATCCGGCGGCACCGAGGTCGCGGGCGGACTCGACCAAGTTCTCGTCGATAAGTTGCTCGTTGGCTTCGATGAGCAACTTCTCGGCGTAGGGATCACCGACCTGGACTGCTGGTCGGTCCTCGGTTTCGGCGTCTTCTGCGAGGTCCTCGCTGGCGAAACTGGCACCGCCGAGGCCGTCACGCCCGGTTCCGTTGCCGACGAGTACGAGTTTGTTTCCTGGCTCTTGGGCTTCGGCGGTGACGAGTCGCTCCTCGTTCGTCAGACCGATACAGGCGACGTTGACGAGCGGGTTCCCCTCGTAATCCGGGTGGAAGTCGACGCTGCCCGCGACCGTCGGCACGCCGATACAGTTGCCGTAGTGGCTGATTCCCTCGACGACGCCTTCGAAGAGATACTTCGAGTGCTCGTGGTCGACATCGTCGGATCGGCGGGCAGTCGAACGCGGTTCGACAAACTCGCCGAAGTACAGCGAATCCGCGAGTGCGATCGGGTACGCGCCCATCGAGAGGGTGTCCCGGACGATGCCGCCCACGCCCGTCGCGGCCCCGTCGAACGGGTCGACGTACGAGGGGTGATTGTGGCTCTCGATACCCATCGTGATGTAGGTCGATCCCTCCGCTGGGCCGCCGTCTTCGCTTCCCGGTAGTGCGACAACCGCCGCGTCGTCACCCGGCCCGATGACGACCTGCTCGCCCTCACTGTCGAACGCCGACAGCAGCGGCCTCGAGGAGCGATATGCACAGTGTTCACTCCAGAGGTTTTCGAACAGCGCCGCCTCGGCCGGCGTCGGCTCTCGCTCGAGTTCCTCGACGACGAGTTCGCGATCCGAATCGGCAAGACTCATTCATGTCGGTGATGGAAGTCGGGCAGTAAATGGGTTTCCATATCCACCTTCGTGCATAACTACGGGCCGTCGGAGAGGCTGACTACAATTCGAGTTGCTCGTCGTCGAGCCACGATCCGGCCCAGCATTCGATCTCGTCGAACACTGGATCAAGCGACTTGCCCTTGTCGGTGAGACTGTAGTACGTCGCCACCGGTGCATCTTCCTCGAGTCTGCGTTCGACGAACCCCATCTCGCCGAGGTCGTCGAGGACGCGAGAGAGCGTCCGGGCGTTTGCGCCCGTCGAGCGTTTGAGTTCGTTGAAACGTTGTTCGCCGGAGAGGAGTTCGTGCAGGACGGCCAGTCGCCACTTCGAACCGATTTGCTCGAGCGATTCGATAACGGGGCAGGCGTTCGGTTCGTCGGTCTTCGTCGTCGGCTGTTGGGTCGCCATCTATTCGATCTGGCCACGGCTATGGGACGAACCACTTTAGCAGTTCGGATCGAAACCAACTAACACCATGTTAGCAGTGCCGCCGAGTACCACACCAACAGAATGCGCACGGATTCGAAGGTATCGTTCGTGACTGACGACTCCCGCGAGACGCTCGTGCTGGGTGACGTGCGCCACGTTCACCTCGACGAGTCAGTCACACTCGAGGACCGAATCGACGTCTCCGAGGTCGACGCAGTCGGCCGACTCGCGGGCAGTCTCTACACGCGAACCGACGATCGATTCGCCCTCGAGCGACCGCCGTAGTCGCCGCGAACCCGCTGCAGTTACTCGGCGAGTCTCTCCTCGAGGTTCTCGAGTGCGCGAAGGGTGACCGGAACTGAGCCCGCTGCGTACACCGGCAGTTCGAACGCGATTCGACAGCGCTGGTTCTCGAGGTCGTCGACGCGGTGGGTTGCACCCGGCAGCCTCGAAAGCGTCCACGTCCAGCGACGGTCCGCGCAGGTCGTGATGTGAAACGACGTCCAAACTCCGGAGAGCCTGACGCGCCCCGTCGTCCCCGTTCGAATCCGCCGATCGCTCGATTCGACGCCGGAAACCAGCGGCGACCACGACGGCCACTCGGTCGTGTCGACGAGCAGTTCCCACGCGTCCGCCGCGGGTGCCTCGAGAACGTGAGAAACCTCGATCCGGCGACCGTCTTGGGTGTGTATCGGACGAACGCGAGTCATCCCTACGCGTCGCTACGCGGGCGAGGCCCATGTGAATTTTCCTCACTCGAGATCCCTCGCCAGAAGGGATCGCTATCGCTCGAGGACAGCACACTCAGCACTCGAGGTCTATCGTCAAAGATGGCGAAACGGGTGAGGCGGTCGACCGTTTTCCGGAAGGGTTTCGCCAATCATTGCGCTCGCTGAGCACATACTGTTTTTTCGGTGGGGTTCGTCTCGAGCGTATGGAGTATACGACACTCGGTTCGACCGGAATGGAAGTCAGTCGGCTCTGTCTGGGTTGTATGAGCTTCGGCTCGAGCGACTGGCGGGAGTGGGTACTCGAAGACGAAGAAGGGAAGGAGATCATCGACCGGGCGATCGACCTCGGAATCAACTTCTTCGACACGGCGAATATGTACTCGCGCGGTGAATCCGAGCGGATTCTCGGTGAGGCACTCGAGGGCCATCGCGAGTCGTCTGTCATCGCCACCAAGGTGTATCATCCGATGCGCGACGATGATCCACACTCGCAGGGACTCTCTCGAAAGACAATCGAACAGGAACTCGCCGCCAGTCGCGAGCGCCTGGGTGTGGACACGATCGACCTCTACCAGATCCACCGCTGGGATTACGATACGCCGATCGAGACCACCCTTCGAACGCTCACGGACGCGGTTCGACGCGGTGAGGTGCGCTACATCGGGGCGTCGTCGATGTGGGCCCACCAGTTCGCCGATGCGCTCGCGACGAGCGAGTTGAAGAACCTCGAGCGATTCGTTACGATGCAAAATCACTACAATCTGGTCTATCGCGAGGAGGAACGCGAGATGTTACCTCTCTGTGCGAACGAGGGCATCGGCGTGATGCCGTGGTCTCCGCTGGCCCGTGGCTACCTCACGCGCCCGCACGAGGACATCGACGCGACGACGCGCGGGGAGACTGAAGAGCACATGTACAACCATCCCTACCGTGAGGGAGGCGGCCAGGAGGTCAACGAACGCGTCGCCGAAGTCGCCGCAGACAAGGGCGCGACGATGGCCCAAATCGCTCTCGCGTGGTTGCTCCACAAAGACTGGGTCGATGCACCGATTATCGGAACTACGAGCGTCGAGCACTTAGAGCAGGCCGTCGAAGCACTCGAGATTTCGCTCTCGGCGTCGGATATGGCCTACCTCGAGGAACCGTACGAACCGGTTCCGGTGTCGGGTCACAACTGAATCGATCGTCAGGTCGCCGATTGCGGTCGACTTTGCCCGCGAAACTGATACCAAGTCCCTTTTCGCCTGCTCTCTCGTCGTACCCGTTCGTCGTGACGTGTCTATCACCGCGTCGAAACCGGCAGTGTGCTGGCGATATCACTCGACGCGTCGAACGCCGAGGGTCGAACTACAGAGCCGACAAGTACCGGTTCGGCTGGCAGTACTCCCATTGTCTGCGCTCCCTATACTAGTTGTATTCACGTATTTAATGTGAGTATACATCTAGAAATACTTGCGCGTGCTAATTCAGTACATACATAAACTAGGTAAATTTTAAATTCTGTGTTAGTGCATTGGTGGACGGATCACTGTGATTCACGCATCCCCAGAACGAACGACCCCAGTCGAACCGCCAAAAAATGCACCTGCCGCTATCCACACAACAGATGACCGCTGAATCCGCGACGCTCGACTCCGACGTTCCCCAGCGGTTCCTCGAGCACAGCGCCTACCTGTCCTGGCTCGGCATCCAGATCGACACCCTGGGATCCGCGTCCGCGACGATTCGTCTCCCTGCAAAGAGCAAACACTTCAATCCAGCCCAGGGAACGTCGAAAGCGATAAGCGGCGGAGTCATTTCGACGCTGATCGATATTTCAGGTGGGTTCGCCATCTGGACGACGTGCGACGATCCCGAGCGAGCGCAGCTCTCGACGATCGACATGAACGTCTCGTTTCTCCACCCCGCGAGCGACGATCTCATCGCCGTCGCGGAGGTCGTCAGATCCGGCGATACCTTCGGCGTGGTGGAGGTCACCGTCGAGAGCGCAGACGAGGGCGATCGCGTCGTCGCGACCGGTCGGGCGACCTATCGAATCGGCACCGAGACGAGCCAGTGACGCGATCCGACCGAACTGAACCCGCGGCCAACACCGGTTGAGGGACGTTGATCGGCGAACAATCGCGCCGAGAGGGAAACTGGGGACGATCGTCGACAGTCGACGATCGTGGGCGAATTTTTGCAGTGTCAGACGTCGACAGTGACGAGAGTGCAATCTGTGGCACTACACTCGAACTCAGGAAGTCATTTCGAGACCGATTACCGGCCGAACGGTTCCTCGGATTTACGGGATCTGTTCGACGGTTTCGACCAGTTCGTCGGCCGTTCGCCACTCGTGCAGTCGATCGTCGGCTGCGAGTAACTCGAAGACGCCGTCTTCCATCCAGCCGTAGGGATAGTCCGCGTCGAGATCCGGATACGTCCGCTTGAGGACGTAGCTCTTTTCGAAGTACTCCTCCGTGCCGACGAGGAGGCCCTGTTCGACGAGGAAGCCACTCGGTTCTTTCTCGGCGACGCCGACGATGTGGGTAACGAGGTCTGCGATCAGGCAGAACTTCTGGATGCCGTTCTCCCAGTTTCCGCGAACGTCACTCATTTGGAAGGCGTACGCGCCCGGGCGACTGTTCAATCGGTCGACGACGCGCTCGAGGCGACGACGCTGCTCGGGGTCGTAGTTCCCGAGGACGAAGTACGAGCGCTCGCGCTCGTAGATCGGTGTCAGTTCGCTCAGCACGTGGAGGAGGTCCTCGTTTTCGGCGAGCGTGAGGTCGTCGGCCTCGAGTCGCTCCGTCGCACTCGTGAGCACCTCCTCGGGGACTGGCGGCGACTCGTTGGTCATAGCCTGTGATTCATCCGGACCGACAAAAGGAGTTACTACACCGTTTCCGATTTCCGAAATAACCCTCAGGCGGTGTGGGGTCCCGTAGACACGGAGTTTACCTAGGGGTGATTTACCCGAGGGTAAACTACTTGGTCGACGGTGCCGTAGGTGGATCCATGAGTACCGATGTGGGATCGCCGGCGGGGGCAAAAACGCGCGAACTCCTGCACTTCATCACGCAGGAGACCCGATTCGCACTGCTCACGAACATCGTTCAACACCCCGAGCAGTTGCCGTCGATGTACGAACTCGAGCAACTGAATCCGAGCGTGAGCGAGGCGACCGTGTACAAACACGTCCAGAAACTCGTCGATGCGGGCGTCGTGAAAGCGGTCGCACTACCCGACGACGAGCGCCAACAAGGGTATCCCTGGAAATTCTACGGGCTGACGGACGACGGACGGGAATTACTGGAGACGCACAACCTCCTCGCCGCCGAGGAGACGCTCCAGCGAATCTACGAGACAATTTCCGATAAACCCGAGAAGATGGTGAAGTACGAAAACGCGCCCCGACCCGCGCTCGAGGGGTAACGCCGATTCCGGCAGCACCGGGAAGCGGAGAGACCCTCGAAACCGCTGAAGTCACGCTTTTGCTCTCACTCGCTTTCTGGACTCGCTCGAGACAGCGTTAGTCACCTGCTCGAGACGGATTTCTGCGCTTCGATCAGGAGAACCGTCTGGCGAGGTCTGCTTCGGTGATGATGCCGACGGTTTCGCCCGCCTCGGTGATCATCACGGCCTTGTAGTGCTCGAGCAGGTTGCTGATTTCGTCGAGCGTGGCGTCTTTGGAGACCGTCGGGAAGCTTTCGCTCATGTGCGCTTCGACGGGTTCGTCTCGAGCCTCCGAGTCGAGGTGGACGAGGTCACTCTGACTGATCGAACCGACGGGAATCCCCTCTTGGATGACGGCCAGTTGCGAGTAGGCCTCCTCTTCCATCTTGCGCGCGGCCTCTTTGACGGCGTCGTCGGGCGAGACGTTGACGACGGCCTCGTTCATCAGGTTTTCCGCGCGAACGACGTCGCTTTCGGCCTTCTCGAGGGCGTTGACGATCCGTCGGAGTGTCGACAAACGCGGATCCACGTCGCCGCCTTCGATACGGGCGATCAACGGCTGGGAGACGTCCGCCGTATTCGCGAGTTCACTCTGCGTTAACCCGAGTTCGGTCCGGCGCTGGCGGAGGTCGGCGGGTGTCGGGAGCTCCATACGGCTCAATAACTAACGGTTATAGAAAATCCTTTGGGTCAGTGCAGGTTCCGACGGCATCGAGTATCGACGCGACGGACCGCAGAATTAGTCTTCGTCTTCAGAGACGTCGATGAGGTCGACGACCGAGAGCGGCACGTCGCGAAGGGCACCGCCGACTTCGCTCTTTGCGATCCGAGAGGCGTGTTCCTCGCTATCCGCGTTGAACACTTCCATCTCGAGGCCGAGGCCGACGAGCGCGGTATTCGCCGCGACGAAGGCGGAGTCGAACGGTTCGCCACAGGCCGGACAGCCCGTTGCGCCGACTTCGACCTCGACGTAGTCCATGTTTTCGCTGTTGAGTCGCTTCCCGGCTTCGCTGACCGCGACGCCGATTGCGTCGTCGATCTCCTCGACGTCACGAACGAGCCACGCGGCTTCCATCGCGACGAGATAATTGGCCATATCAGGTGGTCGGTCCGGGGGGTTTCCTGTCTTGCGGTTCGTCGCCGGCGTGCGAGCGAGGCGCACTCCTCAATGGGTCCACGGTGCGCACGAACGACGGATGATTCTCATACGTTATGAGAATTGCCCAGGTCGATTGCTGCATACATAGCCGTACATCGCCTCGAGCACACCTCGAGTTGCAGTGAGTGAAAGTAGAGTTGAATCGCAAGACGGCGTCGGGTCGATTTTGCAGGGTTGATCATTATGCCTGGTGTATATCAAGAAAATTTATATACACCCTCCGATTGGCACCCAGTGAACGCTGATGAAATCCCGCGTGTACCACGCGAGTCTGTTCGCACTGTACCAGCTGTGTATTGTGATCGGTATCGCTGTGATGCCACTCGCAATCGCCGCCCGCCAAGCTGGAGTTACCCTTCCGGTCCATCGACTCCTCGAGAGCGTCGAGGACGCCTACGAAGCAAGTCAGTCACAGACACCGTAAGTCGAAGCATCGTTTTATCGGCGAATGCCGCTGTCGGTCATCTCGCTCGAGAGCCATCGGTGCTGATAGCGGAAACCACGGCGGTGACCGCCGGTGTTTTATATCCTCCCAGTCGTAACGTTCGGTCAATGCGTACACCTCAACATCACTCGGAGTTCTCCCGCACGGTCGACCAGTTGGCCGACGAGACGGATCCCTACGGCCCGGAGATCGGAACGATGCCACAGAACGATCTCTCGCGTGCGGATCTCGATAACGTCAACAAGACGGGAACGACGACGATCGGAATCACGACCACGGACGGCGTCGTCATCGCGACGGACATGCGCGCTAGCCTCGGCGGCCGATTCGTCTCGAACAAGAACGTCCAGAAGGTCGAGCAGATTCACCCGACCGGCGCACTGACCCTCGTCGGCAGCGTCGGCGGCGCACAGTCGTTCATCGAGACGCTCCGTGCCGAAGTGAATCTCTTCGAATCCCGACGCGGCGAGGACATGAGCATCGACGCCCTCGCGACACTCGCAGGGAACTTCGCTCGCGGCGGTCCGTTCTTCGCTATCCACCCGATTCTGGGTGGGGTGGACGAGGAGGGCAGCCACGTATACAGCATCGATCCCGCGGGTGGCGTCATGAAAGACGACTACACCGTGACGGGGTCGGGGATGCAACTCGCCTACGGTCACTTAGAACAGGCCTACGAGGACGACCTCTCGAACGACGAGGCAACGACCATCGCTGCACGTTCCATCAAATCTGCTGCCGAACGCGACACCGGCTCCGGAAACGGTGTGTTCCTCTGTGAGATCACCGAAGACGGTGTCGACATCCACGGCCACCACGATTTCGACGAAGTCGTCTAACGCAGTTACTCCAATTTCGCGTTTCGCGTGACGAACGAACCAACGAGCGTCTGCTCCTGAAGACGACCAAAACGGCATCCACTCGTTCCGTCCATCACTCGAGTGAGACGAGTATGACTCAGCGAGGCGTGTGACGACGGCCGTGCTCACGCGTCGTGATTCGAATCGATACTCGCTTGCGTTCTCGCACCCGTTGCACCTCGAGACCCGAGAAAAAAGAGAGTGAGCGTTACTGGTCGACGAACTCGACGGAGACGTCGTTCGGTTCGTCCTCGTACTCGAGTTCGATTTCGAACGTCAACCGAGAGATGACCTGCGTACAGATCTCGCCGTAGCGGTGTGGTGTGACCTGAACGACGTCACCAGCGCCCGAGGAGTCGATACCGACGACTTCAGCTTCGTAACACGATTCGGGAACCGTCGTCCCGCCGGTGATGA
Source organism: Natronorubrum sediminis (assembly GCF_900108095.1). Lineage (NCBI taxonomy): Archaea > Methanobacteriati > Methanobacteriota > Halobacteria > Halobacteriales > Natrialbaceae > Natronorubrum > Natronorubrum sediminis. Next base: position 254,709 of record NZ_FNWL01000001.1, on the reverse strand, counting down.
TGACGGTATTGCCGTCGTACTCGACGGAATACTCGTCACCGGCATCGGTGTTTTCGGTGGAGATTTCGGATTCGACGTCGACGACGCGTGGGCCGTTTTCGGTTGCCGACGCCGTACTCGTCAGCGTCGCTCCTGCCAGGACTGATACACCGATCGCTTTGAGTGCTGCTCTTCGTTGCATTGCATTGACACCTTACGGCGAAGGTGTATGTAACTATTTCCTCACAGTATTGGTGTTATTTTTATGTCCGCTGAGAACTGGCGGGCAGGTTCGAACACGGCGGCCCATCCCACCGCAATACTTCACCGCTAATCGATGCTCACTGAAGCTTCGCGCACTGTTCCGCCTCGAGTTCGGGGTCTTCGAGTTGTGCCGCTCGGCCGGTTTCGCTCGAGCGATAGATGGCGTCGATGACGCGTTGGACGGTCAGCGCTTCTTCGATGGTGTTGGTTTCGGGTTCGGTTTCGGTGGCGACTGCGCGAAGGAACTGTTCGTCCTGTTCGGTGTATCCGGTTACCGACGAGTCGCCGGTGAGCGTCGAGTCGGCGTAGTGGTCGCAGCCAGCCGTTCCGGTCTCGAGAATGTCCAGAGCCGTGTCCCCGATATCGAACTGCGCGCCCGCGTCTGTGCCGCGAATCCGAAAGTCCATGCTCTCCTCGCGGTTCGTCGCCCAGGCGGCCTCGAGCGAGATGGTCTCGCCGTTCTCACAGCGGATGAACGCACTGACGGAGTCGTCGACGTCGTACGTCTCATTCTTCCCATCCCACGCGTCGCCGAATCCGTCGGGGTCGGCGTACTCCTCGGCGGAACCGAACGTCGTTCTGGTTACGCCGGAGACCTCAGTAATCTGTGGGAAATCGAGGGTGTAGAGGGCAAGGTCGAGTGCGTGAACGCCGATGTCGAGGAGCGCGCCGCCGCCGGCGAGTTCGGGATTCGTAAACCAGGACCCAGGGCCGGGAACACCGCGTCGCCGGACGTAGTTCGCTTCGACGTGCGTGAGGTCGCCGAATCGACCGCGAGTGTGGTGGTCGTCGAACATGGCCATCGACGCGGCGTGACGGTTGTGAAAGCCCACCATGCAAATTCCGTCTGCGTCGGCCGCCACGCGAGCGATTCGCCGCGCGCTCTCGAGGGTGTGTGCGAGTGGTTTTTCGACGAGCACGTCACAACCGGCCTCTAGCGCGTCGATCGCGATCGGTTCGTGGAAGCGATTCGGAGTCGTCACGATAACGGCGTCGACGGTGTCGTCGTCGACGAGGCCGTCGTGAGTCTCGTACGTTTCTGCCTCGAACTCCGTTTCGAAGCGCTCACGCTGTGCTTCGACGAGGTCTGCGCCAGCGACGACGTTCGCACCGAGTTCCGTCACGTGTCGAGCGTGGAGGTGGCCCATTCCACCGAGACCGACAACCCCCACACCAATCCCCGCGCCGATCATCGTAAAATCACCAATTTCCAAGCACGTGGAAGAGAGATGGAAGAAGAAACGGTCCATTTCGTCCTCGATCGTGTACGCTCCCAGTCCATACAGAGAGGCAGCCGTCGATCAAAATAAGGGTTGTGACCGATTTGTTTCTACGATTTCGGGATAATTCACGTGAATTGTTATGTTCTTGCTACCATCCATCGATAGTCCCGAGTAAATCTGTATTTCCTTGCGAGAGTCAGAAGTGACACACGCTCCTACTAAGCGAGTGGGCGCTGAAGACCGAATCGATGTCGACGGTCACGATCTGGAACGAGTTTCGACACGAACGCGAAGACGACGACGTCGCAGCCGTCTATCCGGATGGAATTCACGAGACGATCGCAGAGGGGCTCACCGACGGAGAGCGAACGCACGACGTCCAGTACGCAACGCTCGAGGAACCCGAACACGGCCTTACCGAGGACGTTCTCGAGCGAACGGACGTGTTGGTGTGGTGGGGCCACGAGGCCCACGACGAGGTCGCCGACGAAATCGTCGACCGCGTTCACCGGCGCGTCCTCGAGGGGATGGGACTGATCGCCCTTCACTCGGCTCACTACTCGAAACCGTTCAAGCGACTTATGGGGACGACGTGCAGCCTCCAGTATCGAGAAGCGGGTGAGACGGAGCGCCTCTGGGTGGTCGACCCGGGACACCCCATCGTCGACGGGTTCGAGGGCTCACTCGAGTTACCGCGGACGGAGATGTACGGCGAGCCCTTCGACGTTCCCGAACCCGACCGACTGGTTTTCCTCAGTTGGTTCGAGGGCGGCGAGGTGTTTCGAAGCGGCTGTTGTTACCGGCGGGGAAGCGGACGAATCTTCTACTTTCGTCCAGGTCACGAAACGTATCCGATCTACGAAAACGAAGAGATCCGACGCGTTCTCCGCAACGCGGTCGCGTGGGCCACGCCGACGGACGGTGCGCCGCGAACGTTCGGCGAACGCGAGTAACGGTGAGGGCGCGGTGATGTCGTCTCCCGAACTGTGAAGACAAATGGCGGTTCTCGTTCCTTCAGAAGTACTCGCGTCCGTCGTCCGTGATGACGCTCTCGAGTAACTCGACCGGTGTCGCGTCGTAATTCGGATTTTCGATCGCGAAGCCGTCGGCGGGTTCCGGCATGACCTCGCTGCCCACGCGGTACTCGTTTTCGAAGACGAATCCCTCCTCGACGATCTTCGACGCCGATCCGAGGACGGTCACGGGGACATCGAGTTGTGCTGCGGTCGCCGCGATGGGAAACGTCCCGACGCGGTTGTACAGCATCTCGTCGACGATACAATCCATGCCGACGACGACGCGGTCGCACTCCTCGAGGTAGAGTCCGTGGGCGCTATCGGTGATCAAGGTGGCGTCAACGTTGTCTATGTCGGCGAGTTGCCGTGCCGTCTTGCGGCCGATGTATCGGGGCCGAGCCTCCGTGATGTAGACGTCGAACGATTTGCCGGCCGTCGTCGCGTACTCGAGCGCCTCGAGTACCGTCGAGGAATAATCGTGCGTTAACAGGGTTGCGCCGTCGTCGAGAACGTCGACCGCGTTCTCGGCCGCCAGGCGTTTTGCGGCTTCGACTCGCGAGACGACGGCGTCGATTTGGTCTTGCGTGTGGCGCTTGGCGTCCTCGACGCTGTCGAGGTCGGCGTCCTCGACGGCGGTAACGACCTCCCTGACTGCCGTCTGAAGTGAGGCGTGGGAGGGGTTCGCTCGCCGAAGGACGGTACCGTTTCGTTCCAACGAACGGACGTACTCTTCGACGGTAGCGAACTCTCGATCGACCAGTTCCTCGAGAGCCCGCGTCGCACGTACGGCCACTACCGAGGAGCTGTGAGTCTGCATTGCCTGTATCTCCTCGACCGTCTCGTCGATCATACTCGGACAGATTCTCGTGAGCGCCAAAGGTGTTCGGGTCGTACTCGACCGAGGGCGACGCGACGAGTGACGACTCGAAGCCTACGTCGCTGTTGTGTGATCAGACTGGGTCTCGAGTGGCGACACAACTGACAATGGCAACTCGAGCGGACAGTCACTCGCGACACAGTCTCTGACTTCAGGTCTCTCCCCTGGGTGCTTTCTCGACGGTCAATCGGTCATTGGTCTTCGAGAAGGGGGGCTGCAATGACACAACGACCCACGTTTCGAGACGCCTCGTCGCGTCTGCGCGTCGCTTCGAGGAGTTCGAGTCGAGGACCGTACCAGCGAGTGTAAGAACCCCAATCGGTGGCGGTGAACTCGTGTTTCCTTCGCTTACCCGCGTTCGAAACTGGTTGACGCTCCGTTTCCCAATCTATTCTCAGTATAACAATTCACTGGCTCGCCCTCGAGCAAAAGCGTACAGATGACTCACCGAATCGATCGCACAACAGAGACGGATCAATGAACCGACGAACCTATTTGACGACGGGCCTCGCACTCGGTGCAACGGGGTTCGCTGGTGTCAGTCTCGGTCGGACCGAAGGAGTGGATGAAGAACACGTGATCGGCGAAGACCCCGACGATGACGACGAATTCGCAGACGCGGGTCCGGCCTCGCCGCCACCGACCGGGACGTTCGACGACTTCGAAACCCTCGAGCGCTGGCGCGTCAGACAGGATATCGGCTCGTTCGACGCCGATACGGATCGGTATTACGAGGGGTCACAATCGGTCGTGTTCGAGGCAGACGACGAGGGCCAGACTCGAATCCGTCGCACGCTCGACGATCCGATCGACATCCGGACCGTGGCACCCGGTCTCGCCGTCGCCGGCGAGCGAAGCAGCGTCGTCAGGATTCAGCTTCAAGACGCCGACGGCGACTACGTCGAGTACAGCCAGCGAGTGCTCGAGGGAATGCCGATGACGCGCAAGAACTTCGGACTCACTCGCATCCGGGGTGACCCCGATCTCAGCGAAATTTTCGTCCTCCAAATCGTCCACTGGGGGGACGAAAACGCCGACGGGGCCCAGCTCTGGGTCGATGACTTCCACTTCGTCCCAAAGCCCGAGACGGGACGGGTTATGCTCCAGTTCCACGGCGGATACGAATCTCACTACACGGTCGCGCTGTCGCTCCTCGAGGAGTACGGCGTCACGGGAAGCGCGTTCGTTCCCCCCGAGCGAATCGGTGCCGAATCCGGAAACGGCGAAAGTCGACTGACGGAGGGACAGATCGCGTCGCTGGCCGGTGCCGACTGGACGATCGGCAGTTACGCTGCACGGGGTTCACACCTCGACGGAGGCTCGAGCAGCCAGTTGGCAGCCGAGATCGTTGGCCCGGCCGAGTGGCTCGAGGACGAAGGGTACGCAGACGACGGCCGGTTTTTCGCCTATCCGGGTGCAGTGTATTCGGAAGCGTCGTACGAACTCGTCACGGAACACTACGACCTCGCGTTCGCGGGCTCGGCGCGGGCGCAGGGCTACGCCGGAAATCCGCATCTGTGTTCGCTCACCAGTTCACCCCAACCGTTCGAAGCTGCCGACGTCGTCGAGTGGACGGCCGAACACGGCGGTATCACGGCAATTCCGTTCTACGAGATCGACGACGAGGATTCCTACGAGGCGCTCGAGGAGACGGTCTCACGGATCGCAGAACTCGAAGCAGCGGGACACCTCGAGACGATTTCCCCCGTCGAGATGGCCGAGGAGTACGTCTACTGACGCCGAGTTTCGACACTTCGCCTGAACTCCAAAACTACACTTTGGTGGAACGTGCGGTCGGAAGTCCGTCCGACCGTCCGTTCGTCACGCCTCGTCGTCGAACCCGAAGATCCGCTGGAGTTCGCGCTCGATTCGCTCGCGAAGTTCCGTGAGGACCGTCTCGAACTGGTCGTGGTCGGCAACCGAACCGACGCGTTCTCGAGCATCGTCCGGGAGTTCGACGCTGAATTCGCCGTCACCGACGTAGAACGGTTCGCTTTCGCTCAAGACCTTCCGGTCGATCGCCCGAAGCACCGCCGAATCGTACCGTCCGTGTAGCTGGTTGTACGCGTTCGAGTAGGCTTCCTCGAGTTCCTCGAAGTAGTAGACGTACTTCTCCTCGAACTTTTCGGGGTCGAACTCGGTCATGGCGGAGTGTGGGTTGGCCAGCGGGTAAACGGTTCGGAAAATCGACCCGACAGCCTGCGATTGGCGTCTCTCACGGTTACCACCACACCCCATTTCGTCGTCGCCATCGACATCCACCCGCCGTCGCCATCGACACCCACCGCTGGCCACAGATTTACACGCACGACGCCGCTAGCTCCACGTATGAGCGTTACCGTCCGCTATACTTGCCCTCACTGCGACGCCGTCGTTAGCCTCGAGCGACCGCCGGAACTCACCGATCGATCGGTCACGACCACCACACAGCCAGGGTGGGAGTACGCCTCGCCGGACGATCCGGATCGCGAGGAAGCCGACGGAATCGCGTTCGTCTGCGGCGAGGACGGCCCTGTGACCGATCTCGAGGGAGATCCAGTCGAGGGCTGTGGTCGTCCGTTCTACCTCAACTTCGTCCGCTACGAACACGGCGTGGAACTCGAGCCGGATCCGCCGACGTACGGCGGGCCGCGATTCGATTTCAACGCGTAGGGTGCTCGTGTAAGGGATCTCGATCATTACGAGCACTGTCCTCGCAAACCAGCGAAGCGAGTGAGCAACGTTTTCGAGCCATATTCTTGGAGCGATTCGACCGAACGGACTGGAGGGTGACGGAAAAAGGTGGGAACACAACCCTTTTCGACGGCCAGTTCTACCTACGGACATGGACGAAGACGCCGTTCGCGACCGCCTCCGGACGGTCGAGGACCCGGAACTCGGAGACGATATCGTCTCGCTCGGACTCGTCAACGACATCAGCGTCGATGGCGACACCGTCGAAGTGGATCTCGCCCTCGGTGCACCGTACTCACCCACCGAAAGTGACATGGCCGCCGAAATCCGTCAGGTGCTCGTCGACGAGGGTCTCGAGCCGGAACTCTCGGCGAGCATTCCGGACCGCGACGATCTCGCGAGCGAGGACCAGGTACTCCCGAACGTCAAGAACGTCATCGCCGTCTCCTCGGGGAAAGGTGGCGTCGGCAAGTCGACGCTGTCGGTGAACCTCGCGGCCGGACTCTCACAACTCGGGGCTCGCGTCGGCCTCTTCGACGCCGACGTGTACGGACCGAACGTTCCGCGGATGGTCGACGCCGACGAGCCGCCGATGACGACCGAAGAAGAGACGCTCGTTCCGCCCGAAAAGTACGGCGTCAAGCTGATGAGCATGGCGTTTCTCACCGGCGAGGACGACCCCGTTATTTGGCGCGGCCCGATGGTCCACAAGGTCATCACGCAACTGACCGAGGACGTCGAATGGGGACACCTCGATTACCTCATCATCGACCTCCCGCCGGGGACCGGTGACACCCAACTCACGATGCTCCAAACTATGCCCGTCACGGGCTCAGTCATCGTGACGACCCCACAGGACGTCGCACTCGACGACGCTCGGAAAGGCCTCGAGATGTTCGCCAAACACGACACCGTCGTGTTGGGCATCGCCGAGAACATGTCGACGTTCTCCTGTCCCGACTGTGGCGGCGAACACGACATCTTCGGTTCCGGCGGCGGCGAGGAGTTCGCCGAGACCCACGAGATGCCGTTCCTCGGATCGGTTCCCCTCGATCCAGCCGTCCGAGAAGGCGGCGACGGCGGGAAGCCAACCGTCCTCGAGGACGACTCCTCGACGGGCGACGCGTTCCGAACGATCACCGAAAACGTCGCGAACAACACCGGTATCGTCCACCGACGCGGCATCTCCCAGAGCAGGCAAAGCGGTGCCGTCACGCCCGACCGATGAGCGACGAGGCGACCGACGACGCCACCGCGGCGGGCGAGTTCACCGCTGATCCCGAACGCGTCGCCACGCTTCGCGAAATCGCCGACGACGTCCGTGGCGAAACCAGCGAGAGCAAACAACTCGCGAACATCCTCTATCGCACCAGCGACCTCTACGACGCGAGCGAGGACACGTCGCCCGAATCGATCGTCCGCAACGTCAAATTCATCCTCGAGGTCACCGAGCGCGGCGGTCTCGGTCGCTAACTCGACTCCGTAACCGCCACCGCTCGCGGCCGCGTCGCTTTTGCGCTTCTATCACGACACTCGAGTGTGGACGCGAATCAACGCTCTCGAAGCAACCCCTACGGGATGGACAAGGAGTGCCAGAACTGTCCGGCGCTCTGTGAAACGCGCACGCAGGTCGTCCACGGCTACGGCGACGTGGATGCGGACTTTCTGTTCGTCGGCGAACGGCCATCCGAGCGTGCTGACCAACTCGGGGTACCGTTCGCAGAACCCGCAAACGATCGATCCGATGGCGGGGAAGGGGCCACGCTCCGACGGATGCTCGAGCGCCTCGGTCTCTGCGATTCGACCTCGCCACCAGACGCACCGCAGGTCGAGAACGTCTATCTCACGAATTTGACGCGGTGTCGCGACCCCGACCGACGGCCGACAGCCGACGAAATCGGCAACTGTGAACCGTACCTCAACGCCGAGATTCGGATGATCAACCCGGAGATCCTCGTCCCCGTCGGCGAGCGCGCCCTCGCGGAACTCGGGACGACGTACACGACGACCCCCGTCGACGAGCTTTCGCTCCCTGCAGCGCACGCGGCTCGAATCCGTGGCCGCGGCTTCGAACTCGTTCCGATGGTCGCCCCACGCGAGCAGACCGACGATCAGACACAAGTGTGGCTCGAGGGGTTCGTCGACCTCATGGCGTCGGATTATCGCCAGACGAAGGGACAACGAGATCGCTGAAAATCGGTTCGTCAGGTCGTGTAGCACCGACAGTGTAACTACCAGTACGGACCCGCTCGCCACTGCTTGGAACGGGCACCGAGGGCGATTAGCCCACCGACGACGAGCGCCGTGACGACGAGGACGCCGGCCGTTGGCGCAAGATACTCACTCGACTCGAGGAGGTAGCCATCGACGGCCCCGAGGAGGCCGACGACCGCGAGTGCGGCGATAGAGAGGGAGCCGAGCAATCCAACCGAGCGCGGAATCGATCGCGAAATCGCTTGTTCGTCCATGCGCGAGTGCTCGCGTCCCACCACTATAATTCACCCGACGTTCGGTCGGTACCTGGACAGGACAGGGCGAGATGGGACTGGGGCGCAAGCGTCGCCGGGTCCCGACACCGGGAAGCGCCGCGTTCAAGGCCCACCCACCCGGAGTATCGGCCATGCTGGTCGTCGTTCCGGTCGATCCGCCTCGAGAGGAACTCGTTCTCCCGTCGCTCGTCGAGAACGCACCGCTATCAGCCACAGAGGCCTGTCGGCTATACGAAGCGAGCGTCGTCGACGTACTTCGAGCGGTCGCCTCGAGTGGCGGTGAGTTGCTGGTCAACTATCGGGACGCGGAGACGCTCCCCGACGACGTCGCGTCTGGTGACCCCGAGGACGAAGTTCGAAATTTCGCGACCGACGCGCTCGGGATCCCTGCCGAGAGTGCTAACGAAGCCGATACTGATAGCATCCGCTTCGAGCGACAGGTCGGCTCGAGTCACAGTGCCAGAGTCGGGAACACCGTCACGCACCTCCTCGAGCGTGAAAACGTGGAAAGTGTCGGCGTTCTCGAACCGACTGCTGCGCTCGTCCGACGAACGGAACTCGACGGCGCGGCGATGTCGAGCCGGCGAAAAGACGTCGTTCTCGGTCCGTCATCGGACGGGAGTACGTACCTCACCGCTTTTCGCGAGCCGATCGACTTCACCGACGCGTACGCGGGTGCCGAACTCTCGACGCTCGCCGAGCGAGCACGCAACGCGGGTCTCGAGGTCGGATTTGCACCGATGCTCCCGACCATCGCCACGCCTGCCGGCCTCCGATCGACCGTCTCGCTTCTCGAGGCCCGCCGCCACGCGGGAACGCTGCGTGCGGAGGCGACGGCTACCGTCGTCGACGACCTCGGCCTCTCGGTGGGTGCCGACGGGTCGCTCGAGCGAGCGTAACCGATAACCCTTTTTGAGCGGACGGAAAAGCAAGAGGTGAGGTGGGGTGGCAGAGCGGCCCAACGCGCCTGCCTTGAGAGCAGGTGGCTGTCAAGCCTCATGGGTTCAAATCCCATCCCCACCGTATCATCCGATTCGCACCTTCTACGTGAAGAATAGTTTACTAATAGTTATAAAATTATAGGTTTGTGAATCAGACTCCTATTGATACTATCTTGAGACCGCAGGACGGAATTTAGGGCATCAAAAGTATATCTATTTCACCCATAGTGACCCTTCTCGGTCTCATGACCGGAAGCCAAGCTGCCCTTAAAACATAATATGATAGATGCTCCGAGGGAGTGAAGGTAGAACAACACCTGTAGTACCCTTTAAACATATAGTCATATGGACCTATTCTCATATGCGCCTATTATTAAATATCTGAACTGTCATGAAATTCGAAAATACTATTTAATATGGGTGATTTCCATAAGTCATGTCATACGAGAACCCGACAACCGATTCCTCACCTAAGAATTTATTATTCGTTTGTGAGGGTCTGAATGATGGTGCAAGATCGATAGACAATCTCGCAGAAGATGAGGATATTGGTTTATCAAAAGGAGTTGTTTCTGAAGTTATAAAATATGGGGATAGGTTAGGGTTCATTTCTGAATCTGAAGAAGGAAAATATAAACTCACAGACCGAGGTTGGGAGGCTGCATTTACTGATGAAATTGATGATACTCTTGAAGAAGAATTTAGAAAGGGGGTTCAGGAACATTCTCTATACTCAGATCTTTTAGAATTAGTAATTGATGATGGCTTGGTAGAAGAACGAATGGAAAACACAATTACTCAGAAACAGATTTTGCCCCATTTGAATAGAAATTTTGGCTTTTCAGAACTTAGTACAGATAGTACACTCAAGCCAGCAACCAATGTCTTTTTGAAGACATTAGAGGCAGCAGGTTATGGGAATTATGTAGTTGGCAGAGGTGGTAACCCGACTCGTTTAGAAGTCCAAGAGAGTCTATTAAACATCCAACAGGAAGTAGATCAGGATCTCGATGAGAACCCCGCGGAGGGGAGCGAAGATAGGGCAGAAATTGAACAGCCTACCTTGGAGGATAGTGCTACAGAAATCATTCAGCAAAAGGAGGCCAAAGAAGAGGAAGAAACTAAACAGGATAAAGAGGTTAGTTTTGAAGAGGATGTTGTAGCAGAACCATCAATTAAGAAACCTGAGCAGGATCCTAATACAGATCTGATTGAAATTTCGGAGCAGATTGAACAAGACAGTTCTATTGATCTACAAATCAATATTGAGATCTCATCATCAGATTGGGAAAGTGAATCAGTCATCGCCCTAATTGAAAAACTACAATCTAAATAGTAAAACCAAATGTTTCCCGCATATAGAGTATTACCGGAAGATATTCTTGAAGTGCTTTTTGCAATATCTGAATTAGGCCCCAATCCATCAAATGATGAAATATCCCGCTTTGCTAACCTCTCAAATCGCAAAGTAAGAGAAGCAATTAAAATACTTGAAACAATTGGTATTATTGATAAGGGAGATAATAAAGTAGAGGATAGATATGAAAGGTTACTACAGCAAACGGCACCAAAAGATTGGTCGATTATATTAGAAAAATCATTACTAAATTATCAGCCATTTATTGATTATTCTACTTATTTAAATAGAGGTTACACTTCAGAAGAAGCCGCTCAGAAAGTCTATGCAGGAAACAGCGAACTTGCAAGCAAACCGGATTATCTTAAGGAATATTTTGAACTAATGGGGAAATATACAGGAATTGTTTTAGAAGGGGACGAACTGTCAGTCGAAATTCGAAACGTCCCTGCAGATATGTCTGGTTCATTAGAAAGTCTGCGAAAGTCACTCAAATCAGAGTTAGAAGTCAAAATATATCTTGATGAGTTCCTTGGAGAGAATTTAATGGAGTTTCTTGACCAAGATACAAAAACTGATTTGGCTGATGCATATCTAAAGCATTCAACAGAGCCTCGTGATTCTGTTAGCGCATCTGGTAGAGCCTTTGAAGACTTCCTTCGAAACCTCGGAGAAACATATGGGGATGAAGGGCGAGATTATTCAACCGGTTCCGGAATTGTACCCCTCTGTAATCATCTACAGGGGGATGGCTTGGTGAGGCGTCATCACAAAAGACGCATTATGGCTCTTGCGGAGATCCGGAATAAAGGTGGTGCTCACGGTGATGATGCTGAAGCCTTGGAAAGATGGGAAATAACTCCTGAAGTTAGTCTTGATTGTGCTCTCACAAGTACTATTCTGACCAAAAGTGTCTATAGATATGCTGTTGAAGACGATATAATCCTATGATTACGTTCTACAGTAAGAATCGGAAATTAACACCGGATACCTTTAAAGTATTTAAAACACACCCGAACTTCTCAAGATGAAAATGGAATTTGATTGGATCAAATTAAAAGATATTGAGATAGAGGGAGAGTCAACTTCAACTATCTAACCTCCTCCTTACTATATAAAACTATAATCCACTAACAGTCCAATCTCAGCGTCTGAAGAGAAATATTAGACAATAGTCAACAAATCTGATAGTGTGACTACTCCTTTTATGAGCACTAATTATATTGGTTTACAAACTTATTTCACTCCACCACAGCTGCCCGAACATCGGCTTCATCATGGCCTTGGAAGGTGATTTCCTCGGTCGAACTCCGTTACTGCATATGCGAGCCGATCTTGACGGTACTTCTCATCTCTCAATAGCCACTTCCTTCTACGTCCGGTTTTGTCCTTGACATAGGGTTTTTGTTCTGCGAAGTGACTGTAGACTGCGTAGGATAGTTCTCTTGCTCTTTCTTTGTCTTCATTTCCGAACTTCACCATCACTCCAAACAAATGTGAAAGAGTGAGGAAATCTATGGCACTCCGATTAATCGTTCCATCGTCACGGGTAACTTTTCCACTTAGTTTTCCTCTTCCACCGTTCAGTCGGTCCATGAGGCAATAAAACGCGCTTCCACTCTCCGCTTGGAAGGTTTGAGGTGCTGATTTGCTACCTCAACATCTATTTCGGCATATTGAGGATCTTCCTCGGAAATCGCACCCTCATTGGACATTGTCTCCGGATTCCGATCAGTGTCTTGCTTCGTTGGCAATTCTGATGCTGAAATTGATCTGACTGGGTAGTTATGCTTGATAGCGTAGTAACCTTCATCCGGCTGTGAACAGTCATGCCAATCCTTATCGCAATTAGTGAGTTCAGAACCGGGACCCACGACATACTGATTTTCTGCTCGCATTTCTCCCCACTCATGAGTAGAATTTTCCACATCATCTGACACGGCATAATATAGGTGTTCTCCTCCATGTGGGGACTGAACTATAAATGTAGGTAAAGAGCGATTCACGTCCAATTCACGGCCTTCAGAAGTAATTCGGAAGGTGATTGTGAGGGTGCTTCGGAGCTTCTGGACTTCTTTAGGAAGGTCACCACTATCGCTCCGATATGAGTCAATATCAACGAGAACAAGCCCGTTTCCGGCATATACACCATAATTTCCCTCTCCTATCTTCTCCCAACATAACTCCTCGTGTGAGATAGGAGCTTTCGATCCATCTTGAAGTCGAATAAACCGATTCGATTCAAGTCCTATTTCTTCAATCCGATCGGAAATAGTTTTCAGTCTGTTTTTCTCTGAATAGTTCGATATATTCTTGTGATTGTGTTCCGTAGTTTTCATCGTCGTAATCTGACCGCGACACCCTCACCGAGGAATCGGGAAATAACTCTTGACAGGGAGCATCTTTCCCGAATTTTCACCGCTAATACCGTTCAGAGGCTTCGATGGGGTGTATCGGTCTTATCGAAGAAAGAAGGCGATCGGCTGAATAATTTCTGCGATTCAAGCCGTGGATAATACGAGTATTATCGGTTAAGAGTGATATCACCGAAATAGAGTTGATCACCAGTCGGTTCTATGTACTAAGAATAATGATGGTCAACTATGACAGCACTTGATATGTATAACCACCAGCAGATGTGGATTCAGAACGGAAGCTTAGGGAGATTGAGGTTGAGTTGATTGGAGCTCACTATGTTGCCTTGGATATTCCACCGTTGACTCAGGAGGGACACGAAATCTATCGACCTGAAATTTGAGTGATCTACGAGGATTCTATCTTATCATGGGCCCAAAGAGCCATATCTACTTCCCTTGGGAGTATCCCCTCTTGCTGTGCAACGTCTCGAACTACGTCCATATAGATGCTATATGCTTCCGGGTCTGAATTGTAGTTCTGAAAATATCCCATAAATTCAGCGTAATCGGGATAGTTCTGAAGATCTAATAATTCTGCCCCAAGAGCGCGGAAGGTATGGTAGTCTACAATGGCATAATCAGCTGGATTAAACATGGTTAGAATAACCGATGCCAGAGGAACTCGAATCCCCCTGAGTTCCGTTAGCGCTTCTATTTTCTCTACATCTGAGCTTGTTTGAAACGCTACAGCACTTCGCTGTTCTACGTAAGTTGAATTATTATTTTTTAGGTATTGATCAATTCGACCAGTAGGATATTTCCACTCACCAATCTTTCGAAGTTCAGGCCGAGATATGTGCCCCCGCCTTTGAAATTCCGAAGATATAGACCCGAATCCGTAATCTGTATCATCCTGCCATGAACCCGAATCATCCTTGTACTCTACGGATTCGCCGGGATTCGCGTTCTCATACTCGTCTATCAATGACGGGAAGTCCATCGACATTGAGTAGTTTTTCAAATGGTAGCTGGATATACTTTCTGCCAAGAAGAAAAATACTGATGAGTGGATTGTTCAGCCCATTCTATCAAGCGCATCCCGCCGATCATCTACCGGGGCTTGGTCGTACTTGGCAGTTGTCTCGATGCTCTTGTGACGAAGTTGAGACTGCGCAGCAGCGAGTCCCTCTTCGCGTGCCATATAGGTGCCCGTCCAATGTCGAATTGCATACCACGATATGTCCCGATCGATACCCGCAATGTTACAAGTGGCATCGAGGACATAGCGTAGTGATGATCCACTGTAGGGATTCGAGTGACGCGTCAACCACAGCCGATCAGTATCATCGTATTTGTCGTACATCTCTCGCTCTTCGAGCCAGCGGGCAAGATATTCAGTTGTCTCGCGTCGAAGACTCACCGTCCAATTGTCGTTGTTTTTCGAGGACTCCTCTTCAGGAATACGGAGCGTAGAATTTTCTACGTCTACCCAATAGGTCCGAGCACGGCCTACTTCGATGGGACGAAGACCAGCGTCCAATGCCGTGTGGATGATACTCGGATATTTGAAACCGTTAGCACGGTCCCAATCCTCTTTGGACACCTTGGATACAGATTTTCCATAGCGGCGAGCGAGGAATCGTTTCCACTCTGTCCGCTCATCGGGATCAAGAGCAGCGTATGCGGGGACGGTCCCGTATTCGAGCGCAGCTTCACGGAGTGCTGTTCGTTCCTCGCCGGAAAGGAAATCCCGTGGTTGAGAGACGCCTGAAGATGATTTGATAGTGATGTCAGGTTCCCACTCGTCGCCATTGAACCGGAAATAGGCTATGAGCGCCAATTTCACGTTGTGGAGGTGTGACCGTGAATATCCGTCATCACTCATAATCAAAGAGCGTAGGTAGTCTTCAGCAGTCTCGTGTCCAAGATCGAGCGTGTATCCATCCTGTTGCCAGACTTGTCGATGAAACTTGTCGATGATGCTCGCATAGTTCCGTGCAGTGTCGTGAGCATAGCCTTCGAGCGCGTCCGGATTCTTTCCTTGTCGTGCGAGCCACTTGATGAGCCTCCGTCGATAGCTCTCGTACGCAACCAATTGACGCTCGTTGAGGATATCACGTGACGGACCGGGAATAAGAACGATACCTTCAACCTTCTCGGGTTTGTCCATACTCATAGTCCCTCAATGAAGTCGATTTCAGCGGTTTCGGCGCGGTTCAATCGAGGAACGATGGAACGTGTCAGTTTCATCAGTTTCACCATTGAAGGCGCTGAAATCGCATGACGTGAAGGGGGCAGCCGAAGCCTTCGAGGTGGGGTGGCAGAGCGGCCCAACGCGCCTGCCTTGAGAGCAGGTGGCTGTCAAGCCTCATGGGTTCAAATCCCATCCCCACCGTTTTTCGACGAACAACTGTGATGAGCCTCGCGAGGAGCACGTGAGCGGAAAAACGAAACGATGGGATTTGGATGAGGCGAGTCGCAGCGTCCGAACGGGGAGGGGACAACCGTCTCGGCGTGGTTCTAGCGCTATCCCCACCAGCCTCCACTTTTGCCTCTTCAGAAACTCAACGAGGTGACCTCGAGCGAGCCGGTTACTCAGCTGTGGAAGGCCGTCCGGAGACGACGTTGTCCGTCCACGTCCCACGGAGGAACCAGAGACCGGCAACGAGAACGCTGACGACGTTCGACAGTGCCATCGCGTACCAGACTCCCGTTTCGCCGATTCCGGCCCACTCGATCAACGCGAGTGCGACGGGAATCTGGATGATCCACAGCGAGAGGATCGAGAACGCCATCGCGATTCGGGTGCTTCCGCTCCCGCGGAACGCGCCCATCAGGATCTGGAAGACGCCGAGGAAGGCGAACGTCGGACCGACGATCATCAGGAAGTCGGCACCCATCTGAACGACCTGTCCGGACTCGTCTTCCGTGAGGAAAATTTCGATGATTTCTGGCGCAAACGCGTAGACGGCGACGCTCATCGCGGCAAAGGCCCCGCCGATGATCCCCGCGTTCAACAACACGCCGCGGCGAGCACGACCCGTCTGATCGGCACCGAGATTCTGCCCGACGACGACTTCGGTGGCCTGTGCGACGCCCAGTGAGAGCAGCGTGAAGACGGCGTAGACGCGACTCCCGACGCCGTAAGCGGCAACCGCATCAGAGCCGGCGATCGCAACCAGCGCCGTCAACACCGCGAGACCGAGCGCTCGAGTACTCTGCTCGATACCGGCAGGGATTCCAAGCCGAACGATCGTTTCGACCGTCTCGAGTTTCAGTCGGAACTGCGAGAGCGTCGGACGGATTCCGAGTTGGCCGGAGACGAGCAACCAAATGCCGACCGCCGCACCGACCGCGCGGCTGATCACCGTCGCGATAGCGGCACCTTGAACGTCGAGTCCGGCGAAGCCTGTCATCGAGTAGAGCGTCGCCTCGAGGGACTCGAGGCCGACGACGCTGAAGACGGGGTTGGCTTCGAATCCGAGGATGAGAAACGGATCGAGGACGATGTTGAGAACGACGCTGATCGCCATCAGGTACATCGGCGTCCGAGTGTCTCCCCAGCCGCGCAACAGCGCCTGAAACATGAAGAACGCGAAGACGGTGACGGTTCCGAGGAACCAGGTTCGCGTGTAGCTGACGGCCATCTCGTGGACCGCACTGCCGGCGTCCGCGCCGACGAGGGTGAGCAACTGCGGCGTGAAGATGTAGCCGATAATCGACGCGACGATGGAGACGAGCAGGACGAACGACATCGTCTGGCCGACGACGTGGTCGACCTCCTCGTGGTTGTCTGCGCCCTTGTGCTGGGCGATCAGGATCGTTCCGGCGACGGTGAAGCCTCCGCCGATAGAGATGATGAGAAAGATGATGGGGAAGGCAAAAGAAATTGCTGCGACCGCGTCTGCACTCACGCGGCCGACCCAGAACGTGTCCGCGATGTTGTACGCGACCTGAAGCAGTTGCGTGATGATCAGCGGAATCGCCAGAAAGACGATCGGTTTGAGTAACTCGCCGTCGGTCACGTCGACGGATCGATCCTCGCCGGTCGCCGTCATCGTTCACCAACGAGTGGAGGGTCGGTCGCCGTGGTCGCCAACCACGCGCCTACAGCTCCAGTACCGGCCAGTCGGACTCGCTCGAGGACCCTACCGAATAACAGCCGCCAGAGAGTAATTCGCAGAGACCGTTCGTTCGATTGCCACATACTGACTGACTAGTCAGTCAGCCGTTAAAGGCGTTTTGTGACGAACAGTCCCAGCGAACAATTCACATGGTGTGTCTCGATGCAAAAAACGAGAGAATCGAACGGATTCGGGCGTCTGGCTACTGGTAGGAGAGGTCGAGGTCGCGTGCGCGACTCAACAGCCCGTCGTCGTAGTACTCTTCAGTCTGAGCCGGTCGGGTGCCGTCGATCGCACGAACCTGCTGGACCGTGTTCCGGAACACCTTAAACGTGGCTTCGTCGACCATCTGTCCGTCGAGGGTGACCGCGCCGGTCCCCTCGGCTTTCGCCTCGTTGAAGCGCTCGATCTTGCTCACGTCACGCTCGAGTTCCTCGGGCGTCGGCATGTGAACCGTGTTGGCCTGGACGGTCTGCTTTGGATACAGCGACCAGGAGCCGTCGAGTCCGAGGTGGGCTTCGTGTTCGACCTGGTCCGCGTAGGCGTCGGCGTTGTAGTACGTCAGGCCGGCGCGTTCCTTGAAGAGGTCGTCGAAGGGACCACCGATACAGAGGAGATCACCGGCACTCGCTTCGTTCGAGAGTTCCTCGAGAAGCGCGTCCCAGCGCGGGCGGCCGTCACCGAGGTCACGAGCGCCGAGTTCGGCGGCGTAATCGACGGGCCCGAAGACCAGTGCGGTGAGACGGGACTCCTCGCCGAACTTCGAGATTTCGCGGAGGTCCGAGCGTGCGCGACCGGTTTCGACGATGATCGCGAGCTTGATCGAACCGTCTGCGTGGCCGTGTTCCGATTCCGCTTCCGCGACGGCTTCGGCGGCTCGTTCGACGTCTTCGACGCGGCCAACCTTGGGGACGACGACGCCTTCGATCTCGTCGCCAATTTCGCCCACAAGCTGGTCGATCTGTTCACGACCGCGCGAGCGGAACGATTCGTCCTCGTAGCTCCACTCGACGCGGGGCCAGATTTCGCCCGCGAAGTCGTGTTCGGGGACGAGTTCGATGGTGTTCTCGAGGCCCTTGTCTTTCATATTCGGCGCGGTCCCGTCTTCCATGTCGGGGACGAGCCAGTCGGGTGCTTGGAAGCCTTCGGCCTCGAGGCCGGAGCGCAGGTACTTCGCCGAGTCGTCTTTCGGAACGGCGGCCGGTGCAGTCTGGAAGGTTCGGCAGAGTCGAGTGTCGTCTGTCATCGTTGGAATTTGAAGTCGTGGATATGGTCGTGAGTGCAGTCGATTGTGATGTTCGTTCGTGTTAGTTAGAACGCTTTTGAATTTCCGCCGTTCGTGTTCCCGAGTAGACGGGTTCGTCGTCTTGGTTGAACGCGATGTGCTCGAAGGTGACGGTCCCTGCCCGGTCGCTCGAGGCGTCGTCTTCGGCGGAGAGAACGCGCGTGAACGCGTAGACGGTGTCGCCGACGGCGACGAACGTGTGGAAGGATTCGTCGTCGAAGCCGACCTCGCGCCACGTCTGCTCGTCCGAACGAGCGTGGCCCAGCGCGGTCGAACGGGTCACGTCGCCGTAGGTGACGATGTTACCCGAGGGCGAGTCAGACATAACGTCGACGTTGTGGTGTTGTTTGGCCGTGTTCAGCGTCGACAGCGGGAGCTGTGCGACCGTTACGTCATCTTGGGTGCGACCGCGCTCGTGGCGGTAGGCGACGGCAGCGTCTTCGTCCGCTGCGTTCTCGAGTGCCTCGACGAAATCCTCGAAGTAGCCACCCTCCGGCGTTACGAACTCCGATGGGAGGTCAGGGCCGTCGTCCTCCTCGGTCGCTGTCGCACCGCTCCCGTCAGTCGCGACTGGGTCGCGTCGGGGGATCATGTTCGTCCGTTCGTACGAACACAACACGTCGCCCGTTTCGGCGTCTTTGCCGCGAGTTCGCCAGGAGACGATGCCGTACTCCGGTCGGGAACTCGAGGTCGCCCGGTTGACGACTTCGCTTTCGACGTGAAGTTCGGTGCCCGTGTACACCGGCGTCTCGGGGAAGCGAACGTCGGTTCGACCGAGGAAGTAGCCACCTTTCTCACTCAGGTCCTCGACGGTGATGCCAAGCGTCGCAGCCGTCAGGTAGTCGGGGTGAACCGGCGGTTCGTCGAATCCACGCGCCTCGGCGGCGTCGGTACGCCAGTACGCCGGGTCGTGGTTCAGCGTCTGGCCCATCCACTGTTCGTTCCCGAATTGGGTGAGCGTGAGGCCGGGATCGTGTTCGATGACGTCTCCCTCCGCAAAGTCCTCAAAACAGTTTCCTTTCTCTTTGGTCTCGACCTGCTCGAGTGCCTGTGCGAACGTCTCAGGATCAGTCCACTCAGTCATCTGCTGTCACCTCATCCGCGTCTGCTGTTAACTGTTCCCGTTCGCGTCGGGCGATCGTTCGCCGCATCTCGTTCTCGACGATCATGTAGCCCTCGTCGAATCCCATACCGGGCTTTGCGAGCACCTGCGCGGCGTTCGTCGCGAGCGCGACGTGTGCGCAGGCCCGCGAAGAAATTTCCGTTTCGTTGCACGTCCCGCCGAGATACGCTCGAGTGTCGGTTCCCTCGCAGTAGCGAACTGCCTGTCCGCTCCGGTGAATGCCACCGAGGTCGGGCGTCTTGATCTGCACGATGTCGGCCGCTCCAGCGTCGACGAACGCCTGCACGTCCTCGAAGGTGTTACACCACTCGTCGGCGACGATGTCGACGTCGACACCGGCGTCAGCGAGTCCATCGCGGAGTTCGACCATCGCCTCGATCTGTTCCGCGCGAGCGCCGACATCCATCGGCCCTTCGATCTGAAGCGGGTAGGGTGCGGCGGCCTCCTCCAGGTCGGCGAAGTACTCGACAACCTCGTCGCGGTCGTAGGGGGCACCGAAGACCTCGCCGATCATCCCGTACACGTCGATGTGGAATCGGGGGTCGTAGCCGTCGGGGCCGAGTTCCTGTGAGCGCTCCGTGAGCCACTCGACGTACTCGAGTAAGGTCCCGCCATCTTCGCCGATTTTCTCGACGCTGTTGATCAGCGCGTGTGGCAAGACGGGCACGCCCTTGACGAACATTTTCTCGGTGTTGGTGTAGCGAGCGTCGCCGGATTGGCCGAAGACCGGGACCGGTTCTTCGGCAGGCTCGGTCCCGAGGGCGTCGGCCAGCACGTCCGTCTGCGTCGTGTTGTCCGCTTCAGCCGCGGCGGCGAGCAAGGCCTGTGAGACGCCGTAGCGAATTGCCGTGTGGAGGCGCGTTCCATCCACTTGTAGCTCCTCGAGCGTCTCGGCGTTCTCGAGGAACGCAGTGGCGTCACGGCCCTCGAGTTCCTCGGCGAGTGGCCCCTCGACGACGGGTGCGTACTCCTCGGCTTTGAACAGCGGGTCGCGTCCCCCTGCGCCGGAGTACTGTACGGCGGCACAGTCACCGCGAACGACGGTGCCGTTTGCGAGTTCGATGTCGACGATGAGCGTTTCGCCAGCCTGGCGAATCTCGTCGAAGCCCTCCGTGACGGGGGTCCCCGTGTACGTGAATCCATCTTGCTGTGCTCCCTGCTTGATCGCGCGCTGGTCGTCGAAGAAGAACCCGGAGTAGCCGGGCGTCGCGTATAATCCTGTAATTTCCATTTAGACGTCACCCTGTGGTCTGCCGATGAGTTTCCCGTCGCTGATCGCGTCCACGTCGTCTGCAACCATTCGGAACGACTGTTTGCGACCCTCGGTATCCGCACGTTGTGAGAGTCGCGCCTTGTGAATCTCTTTGATGTCGTCGTCCATATCGAGATCGGCCCACTCGAAGATTCGGACCCGACCGTCGTCGTCTCGAGCGGGGAGGACCGCACCGCGTGCGCTGTCACTCGGGGCGAACGGCACGTCGAGTGCCCCGGAATCGAACGCCTTGAGCGTCCCCTGGACGACGTCGCCGTCGCCGTGGGTAAAGATCGTGTCCATCAGACACCGCGTCTCCCGCTCGATGAGGTCCTGTTCCTCCTCGATGCCGTCGATGTCGATCTTCTGCTCGATAGCCATGTCGATAACCTGTCGCGTCGTGCGCAGGCCGGAGGCGTTCGCCTCCTTCGTCGGCACGCCCTGGAACTCCTGTGGCGATTTGGTGATGACCTTATCCGGCTGTGCGATGGCAGCAGTCATCCCGCCGAGGCTGATCACGCCGTTGGCGCGGGCCTCGTCCGGCGGGAAGCCACCCATCCACTCGTGGAAGACGGTCGTAACGACGACCTCGTCGGGGAGGTACTCGTTGCCCAACTTCTTGAGTGCGTTCAACGCGGCGACGTCCTGGACGACGTTGCCGACCTGCCCGTAGCCGAGGGTGATCGAGCGGACGCCCTGCGTCGCCGCGAGTTGCCCCTCGACGATCATAATCGCGATTGCAATCGACGGCGGGACGAGCGTCCCCGTCAGCGGACCGAAGGGCTCCCGGTTGATCCGGATGCCGCGTTCGGTGTAGGCTCCCGCCAGTCTGTCCACGAACTGCCAGCGCTCGATCGTCTCCTCGAGCCCGTGACGTTTCGTGTAGGGGATGTTGTAGGAGATCGGGCCGCCCTCGAAGCTCTGGAAGCCGCCGGCGAAGGTGATCGCCGCCAGCAGTCGAGCGTCCGGCGTGCCGTGGCGCACCTCGATTGGTGCGTCGACCGCGTCGATCAACTTCCGACAGCCGTCGACGCCGTGGTTAACCGCCGGGAATCCGTTGAGCGTGTCGTCGCCGGTCTCTCGAGCCTTCTCGAGACCCTGCTGGGCTTTTTCGTACTCGTTGTCGCGCGTGTAGGAGTCGATCGTCGTTGGGATGAGATCCGCCTGCCCCTCCTCGTGGAGGTATTTCGAGAGTTCGATCTGATCGTCGAGCCGGGGAACGCCGGCTCGAGGTTGCAAGAGGGGTTTGTCGGCCGACTCGAGGACGTCCGCGAATCGCTTGCGATCTGGCAGCGACTCGTGGTACTCGATTGCCTCCTCGAAGTCGACGTCCGCACCCGTCTCCCAGTCAGACCGAATCTCTTCGTCGATACGCCGTAGCTCGTCGGCTGGAATACGTTCGTCTCGTATCATCTAGGAACTGATAGTAGCGCGTTCAGACTCGGTCGGTGTGATTTGTAGGTCCTCTCGGAGCGCCTCGATCGCGTCTTCCGGGTCCGTTTCTGAGTCGAAGACGCGGTCGAAGCCGAGCTCGCGAAACGTCCGGCGGGTCTGGTCGAACTCGTCCTGTCCGACGGCGAGGTTGCCACCGATGTAGGTGACGGCGTCGACGTCGGATTCTGCGAGGACCTCGTGGAATCCCTGACAGTCTTGCTCGGCGTGGCCGTAGAGCGAAGAGACCAGTACGGCCTCGGCGTCGTGGTCTACGGCTTCCTCGGCGAACTCCTCTTGGGAGGTTTGGACACCGAGGTTGACAACGTCGAAGCCTGCTGCACTGAAGGCCTGCTCTAAGATTGTGATTCCAACGACGTGTGCATCGGAACCGATCACGCCGAGGACGACCGTTTGGGACATCGTATGATGAATCATGAGGAACGCCACTATAAACCTAATGATCTTCCATGATAATACTCCTTAAACATCCTTACAGCCCCCCTATGGCACAGCGACACAATATACATGATCGATGGTAAGGGTTTTGGTCGTGGTTTTAGAAGTGACCGGTACATGGGAGCACTTTCGAATCTACGCGTGCTCGATCTGACCCAGGTGCTTGCTGGGCCGTACTGCACGATGTTACTCGCGGATATGGGCGCTGACGTCGTCAAGATCGAGCGTCCGGGTGGCGATATGATTCGGTCGTTTCCACCGTTCGTCGCGGACTCCGAGAAAGAAGCCTACGGCGGGTACTTTCAGAGCGTCAATCGCGGCAAGAAGAGTATCGAACTCAACCTCGGGGACGAAACGGATCGCGACGATTTCCTCTCGCTCGTCGAAGAAGCCGACATCGTCGTCGAGAACTACCGCGCCGGGACGATGGAGAAGTACGATCTGGGCTACGAGACGCTCACCGAGTACAACGAGAATCTCATCTATTCCTCGATTCGCGGGTTCGGTGACCCGCGTACGGGCGAAACAGATCGTCAAGGCCAGCCGTCGTTCGATCTCATCGCCCAGGCGCTTGGCGGCGTAATGGAAACGACTGGGCAACCGGACGGTCCACCGACCAAAACCGGCCCCGGCGTCGGTGATCTCTTTACCGCGACGCTGAACTGCATCGGGATCCTCGCAGCCGTGAATCACCGCGAACAGACTGGCGAGGGCCAGTACGTCGACACCGGCATGTACGACTCCATGATCAGTTTCACCGAACGCGCGATCTACCAGCAGTCGTACTCCGGAGAAGCACCCTCCCGACGGGGCAACTCCCACCCGACGCTGTTTCCCTACAACGCCTTCGAAACCGCAGACGGCTACGCCGTCATCGCCGCGTTCAACAACAACCACTGGGCCGAACTCTGTGAGATAATGGGTCGCGAGGACCTCTCCGAATCGTACCCGACGACGCCAGAGCGCCTCGAGAACCGAGAGATTCTCCGGGACGAAATCGCCAACTGGACCCTCGAGCAGACGAACGAAGAACTGGTGGGCAAACTCGAAGGGCGGGTTCCGGCCGCCAAAGTCCAGACCACCGAGGAAATCTTCGAGGACGAACACGTCCGCATCCGGGATATGCTCGTCCCCGTCGAACAGCCTGGTGCCGACCGCGACGTCGAAATCGCGGGCAACCCGATCAAGATGAGCGAGACGACGCCCCAACCCCGCGGTCGCGCACCGTTGCTCGACGAGCACCGCGAGGAGATACTCGGCGAAGAAGCCGAAACGACGGCCGACGACTGAGCAGGACGACGCCGACTGAAATCTGCGGCCTGCGACCGTTGTTTTTGTAGCGAGCGGTCGGATACCCAATTTCGGAACATTCGGCTCGAGGAAGATATCCAACTTCGCCCTGAGGGAGTCTCGTGTACAGCGAGTCACTGGGTCTTCGTCCGAGCGAGGTGTCCGTTCGCATGCACTCGACGTGTGTGTGAGCGGACACTGTGTGCGAATATCGTGAACAGATCCCGTTCCGAAAGTAGTGGAAAGTAATCGAAATAGGTTACTCCGAGGCCACATATCGAACTCATCACGGTTTGGGAAACCAATCCTCGTTTCGCCATCCCAAAACACATATGTGTGTGGCCTTCGACGTGGTGTCCATGACGATACATCGCCGGCGTATACTCACCGGTCTGGGGAGCGCTGGTGCTATCGGGTTCGCAGGGTGTGTCGGACTCGGTGAGGAAGACCCGGATGGGGCAAGCATACACGGCGAGACGCTTCGACTCACCACGACCACGAGCACCTACGACACGGGGCTGCTGGACGAACTCAATCTGGCGTTCGAGGACCGATTCGGTGTCACCGTCGAAACCATCGGACAGGGGACAGGGGCCGCACTCGAGACGGCTCGCAGCGGCGATTCGGACGTGGTAATGGTCCACGCCCGTTCCCAAGAGGACGAGTTCCTCGAAGAGGGCTACGGCGTCAACCGACGCGATCTGATGTTCAACGATTTCATCGTCGTCGGCGACCCCGACGACCCGGCGGACATCGGTGGCGGGGACGACATCGAAGAAGCGTTCGCGACGATCGCCGACACGGACTCGACGTTCGTCTCGCGTGGCGACGACTCCGGAACCCACACGAAAGAACTCGAAATCTGGGAGGAAGCGGGCGTCGGCGACGACCGCGGCGAGTATCAGGAGGCCGGCAGCGGAATGGGTGACGTCCTCATTCAGACGGACCAAGGCGGCGGATACACGCTCGCTGACCGGGGGACGTACCTCTCGATGCAAACCGAACTCGACCTCGAGATTCACGTCGAGGGACCGATCGAAGGCGGGCCGGAACTCCTCGCGAACCCCTACGGAATCGTCGCCGTCGATCCGGCCGAACACGAAACCGTCGAGTACGATCTGGCGATGGCGTACATCGGATTCATCACGAGTCTCGAGGGACAGGAACTGATCGAGGAGTACACGGTCGAAGGAGAGCAGTTGTTTTACCCGGAAGCGATCGCAGACGAACCGAACTTTCAGCAGTACGTGCCGGAGGAGTGGGAACCGTCCGAGAGCAAAGGGTAAGAACAGGGATACATGGTCTACGAGTTTCTCCTATCGACACCGTTGGTTCTCGAGTTCCCGTTCGAGTGGAACTACATCCGGAGTATCATCTACGTCTCGCTGTACGTGAGCATCGTCGCAGTCGCGTTGAGCACGCTGTGTAGTCTCCCGATCGCACTCTTCGTCGGGTTCAAAGAGTTCCGGGGAAAGCAGTTGCTCACGTCGCTGATCAACACCGGAATGGGATTCCCGAGCGTCGTCGTCGGCCTTCTCGTCTTGTTTGCGGTGTCGAATCAGGGGCCACTCGGGACGTTCGACCTCGTGTTCACACCCGAGGCGATGATCCTCTCCCAGTTCGTCCTGGCGACGCCGGTGATCATCGGCGTGAGTTTAGCCGCCGTGAGTAGCGTCGAGAAGAACGTTCGCGACGCGGCGTTTGCGATGGGCGGAACGCGATTCGACGTCGCGCTCGTCACGATCAAAGAAGCCCGATACGGGATCGCAACGGCCGTACTCGCCGGATTCGGTCGGGCGATCAGCGAGGTTGGATCCGTCCTCATCGTCGGCGGAAACATCGCCGACGCAGACGGCACATCCGTCACTCGAACGCTCACGACGGCGATCCAACTCGAGGCGCGACAGGGACGATTCGAGACTGCGATGATCCTCGGCGCGATTCTGGTCGTCCTCGTCTTGCTCGTCAACGCCATCGTGGTTCGACTCGGCAGCGGAAACGGGAGGCACGGATAATGCTCGAGGCAAACGGCGTCCACCACGGATACGACGACGAAACCGTCTTCGAGGGAGTCTCACTGTCGGTTGACCCCGGTGAAGTCGTCGCGATCATCGGGCCCTCCGGCGTCGGAAAATCGACACTGCTGCGGCTGCTGGCGGTTTTCGATCCGCCTGATCAGGGCACCGTCTCGTTCGAGGGTACTCGACTGTGGGAAACGACCGAACAGGAACGCTTGGAACACCGTCGTCGAATTGGAATGGTCTTCCAAGAGGCGAGCCTGTTCGACGCGACCGTCCGACGCAACGCTGCCTACGGCGTTCGCGTTCGCCAGTCGTGGGTCGAGAGGGTTCGACACGAAGTCGCCAGTCTGGTTGGCAAAGAGAACGGAACTACGGACGTTCTCGAGGCGCTCGAGACCGTCGGATTGAGAAGGAAGATCGATCAGGACGCCCAATCGCTCTCGGGCGGTGAGGCACAACGAGTTGCGTTCGCTCGCGCGCTGGCGTACGAACCGGACGTGCTCTTACTCGACGAACCGACGTCTGATCTCGATCCGCGAAATACCGCTGTCATCGAAGACGCCGTCCGACAGGCGCGAAATCGAGGAATCGGTGTCGTCGTCGCGACCCACGATATGCATCAAGCAGAGCGTGTTGCGGACCGAGTTGCGGTCCTCTTAGCAAACGATATTATCGAAGTCGGCGCGACCAGGACGGTGTTCGAGGACCCACGCGACGAACGGACCCGGAAATTTATCGACGGCGATCTCATCTACTGAGTGATACTCGAGTGATGTTCTCGTTCACGTTTCGGAGGACGATACACAGATGACGTTCAGGAAGGAGTACACGACGAAACTCTCGGTCGGCGACGTTACGCTTGACCGACGCGACATCGAGATGCTCGATGCAATCGACCAACACGGCTCGTTGCACAAGGCAGCGGACGAACTCGGGAGGTCGTACGCACGGTTGCAACGACGGGTCGTCGAAATCGAAGACTCCGTCGGCCAAATTACCGAGCGGCGTCGTGGCGGCACCGACGGTGGTGGTACAGACCTGACGCAGACTGCCCACGAGTTACGTCACCAGTTCAATCAGCACGACGTCGAACTCGATGGCGTCTCTCGGGTAACTGAGTCGGTCTTTACGGGGACCGTACAGGACAGAAATGGAGAGTTAGCAACCGTCGACACGAACGCGGGCTCGATTCTGGCACTCGTTCCGGACGACGCACACAGGGTGCAAGTCGCCGTTCGTTCCGATGCGGTCGTGTTGGAAAATCCGATAGAGACGTCACAGCCGGCCGAAACGAGTCTTCGAAATCAGTTTACCGGTGAAGTCGTCGACACGGAGTCTGGGGATGCAATCACCAAGGTCACGATTCGACTGAGCGATTCCGTCGACCTCCACGCGCTCATCACGAAAGCGAGTGCGGATCGGTTGTCGATTCGATCCGAACAGTCGATTACCGCGTCGTTCAAGGCGACTGCGGCGAGGGCGATTCGCCTCGAACCGACTCTCGAGGAGTAGAACGAACCGGTCGGAGAACGCGCTTTCGTCGCGTTGCGATGTTGGTGGATGCTGTGTACCCCGAGTGGCCCGGTGTTCTTCGTCGCCCGTCTCTCGATTTCGAAGTCCGTGACGAACGAAGTCACGCTTCCTCTGGACAGGCTGGCAACGTCACGGTGAACGTCGACCCGCTCCCCGGTGTCGAATCCACCTGGATCGCCCCGCCGTGGCGTTCGGCGATCCGCTCACAGAGTGCTAAACCGAGACCCGTCCCCTCGTGTTCCTCGTGAGTGTGCAAGCGGTGAAACATTTCAAAAATCTGCTCTTGATCGTCGGGAACGATACCGATGCCGTCGTCGCTGACTGAAACGTGCCAGTCGGTTCCGTTTCGCTCAGCGGTGACGTGGACCGACGGCGGCTCCTCGCCGCTGTACTCGAGTGCGTTCCTAATGAGGTTCCCCAGCAATTGCCGGAGTTGACCTTCGTCACCGTCGACGTGAGGGAGGTCGTCGGCCGTAACCTCGCCATCACACTCCGCGATTTTCACCGACAGGTCGTCACAGACGTCCTCGAATACCGTTTCGAGATCGATCGGCTCGAGTGGTGCCCCCTCCGTTTCGACGCGGGAGTATCGAAGCAACCCGTCGATCACCCGTCGCATCCGATCCGCGCCGTCGACGGCGTACTCCAGAAACTCCTCCGTCTCGGCGTCGAGATCGTCGTTTCGGCGCTCGATCAACTGCAGGTAACTCGAGACCATTCGCAGTGGCTCCTGAAGGTCGTGGCTTGCGGCGTAGGCGAACTGTTCGAGTCGTTCGTTCGAGGCCTCGAGCTGCTGGTTCGAACGCTCGAGTCGAGCGACAGTTTCCTCGAGTTCGGCCTGTGTCGTTTCGAGTGCACGGTTGCGACGCTCGAGTTCGTGTTCTCGAGTCCGCGCCTTCCCATCGTAGACGCCGATGCCGTACCCGGCCGTCGTTCCGATCGAGGTGAGGATGGGAATCGCCCGACTGGGATTTGCGATGCCGCCCTCGGCGAGTAAGTGATAGAGCACGAGAACGGAGAGGATGATAGCGAACCCGGCGAGTGACCAGCCGGCTACGTACGGATGGTACTCGTCGTCGATGCTGGTTCTGGGGAGTCGATAGCTACCGTAACAGAGGACGGCACCGAAGGCGCTGATGAGAAACCCGGTCAAGAAGACACTCGAGGGAGTGCCCCCGCTCGAGAGACGAACGATCGTTCGTCCGGTGGCGGCCACTACGTACATCATTCCGAAGAAGAGGATGAGGCGTCTCGGGCCGACCAGCGAGACAATCGGCTTCCACCGGATCACTACCGTCAAACCTGTAATGAACGTACAATAGTATTTTGTTCACCGAGCTGTCAATCGCTGTGAGGAGAACAAAGATCGTGGACCCTCGATGGAGGGGCGACGATGGAGAGTAACCCTTTTGCGGGACCCCTGCACACGTCAGAGTATGGACTGGCCACACGATCCCGACGGCGAGCAAGGCAGCGAAGGGATGCGCAAGTACGACATGCGCATCATCGCAGACAAAGTCGACGAGGACGAAGACTTCCCGATGATCCGTGATGAGTTCGTCGAAGAACACGGTGATGATCCGATCCGAGTCAACTACGAGACGGTCGTCCCGATGCGGGAGATCTTCGAGTACGTCGAACCCGAGGAGTTCGAGACGATTCTCGATATGCACAAGGCAGTCGGCGACGCGATGCGTGCAGGCGACTTCTGGGACTACCACCCGAAAGGCGCGGACCCGGAGAAGAAACCGGCATAAGCAGCATCGAGTCGCGACGCAGACGAGCCCCCATCACGAATCTGGATTACGTACCACTTATACGACGGCGTTCGAAAGAAGTTCTCACCGTGACTACTACGCAGGTTACGCTCGTTCAAATCGATAACTACGGGCCATGGACGGTCACTCCCGAGCCGAGACGGGAAGCCGACCTACAGACGCTCCAATCCCGGCTTTACGCCGATATCTCCCAGTTCGTCGGCAACCGTGGTGGCTACGTTTTCTTCACCCGCTTCGACAATATGATCGCCATCACGAACGGCCTCGACCTCGAGGATCACGCGCTCCTCCAGGAGTCGGTGGGCAATCGCTACCCCGTAACGCTCAGTCTAGGCGTGTCGACGAACGCCAATCCCGTACAGGCACTCGCCGACGCGACCGGACACGTCCAAGATGCGGGAAGCGCACAGGATAAGAACCGACGCGAGTGTCTCGAGGGGCGAGTCATCGAAGGCGACGAGCGACGGGAAGACGACATTCAGATCGCTCACTTCGACGTCGTCAACGCGACCGGACAGTACACCGACGAACTCAACGCGTTCGATACGTTCATCGAAATCGAGCAGGGCTACGCCGAATTGATGCGACACATGCGCTACAGCCACGACAGCCTCTCGTTTTTCGTCGGTGGCGACAACATCATCGTCGTCTGTCCGGATCTCACGGCAGACGACTACGAGGAGGCGATTTACCACGTCCAAGAAGCAGTCGATGTCGACTTACAAGTGGGCGTCGGCCGTGGCACCAGTGCCCACGACGCCGGATTCGCCGCGAAGCACGCGTTAGAAACATGTCGCGCCGACGGAACCAGAGTCGAACTCGAGTGGGAGTAACCGGCTACTGCCGGCAATCGTCCCCGCCGTTTGGAACGCGACGAATGACCTCTCGTCCCCCGAATTACGGACCTTCTACTCCTGTTTGCTTAAACGTAGCGGGGGTAGCTTTTAGCCCAGTCGTGTCCATTGTTCACACATGGAATCGGATCTGTCGGTCAGAGATGTTCTGACGAACGAGTTCGTTGGCGTCAGTGAATCGGACACGGTCCGAGACGCGGTGTCGCTGATGCGTGAGGAGCGAGCGAGTTGCGTGCTCGTCGTTCGGGGACCGAAGCCGGTTGGCATCATGACCGAGTGGGACGTTCTCGGCATCATCGCCGACGAATACGACGCAGGCGAGACGACCGTCGGTGACGCCATGACCGCACCCGTCATCACGTTCACGCCGGAGCAGTCACTCACCGAGGCGGCGAACGTCATGACCCGCCAGCACATCCGAAACATCGTCGTCGAAGACGACGACGGCGTGCTCGGACTCGTCACCCAGCGCGACGTCATCGCTGCAGCGAGTTCCTTCCAGGGGACGATGACGCCGCTGCGCTCGAGCGACGCCGCGTACGACAACGGACAACTCGCGACCGAACGACCGGCGCAATCGTCCCAACCCCGCGAGGAACTCGAGTCTGGTTCCGTCCTTCCCAACGACGAGTACTCGACACAGAGCGTCTGTGAAGCCTGTGGGACGCTTTCGGATTCGCTCTGGGATGCGAACGGAAAGCTCGTGTGCACGGACTGCCGTGCCGTCTGAGCAGCGAGTGTCCCGTCTGCGTCGACTCGTCCCCGCCCCGCCACAGCGGCCGGGAAAACGGACTGATTCGTGCTAACACTCTGCAGGAACGATTACTCCGATGGAAAGACCTTTCGGGTGCCGCGGTGGACTGGTCGGTAATGACCGATACCCTCGACGACCTCGACGTCGAAGGGACCACCGTCGGCGTTCGCGTCGATATCAACAGTCCGATCGACGATGACGGTTCACTCGCCGACGACGCCCGACTACGTGCCCACGTCGACACACTCTCCGAACTCCTCGAGCGTGGTGGCCGCGTCGCCGTCCTCGCCCACCAAGGGCGACCGGGTGGCGACGATTTCGTCTCTCTCGAACCCCACGCCGAGCGTCTCTCGACGCTGCTCGAGCGTCCCGTCGACTACGTGGACGTCACCTACAGCAGCGGCGCGCGCGAAGCCGTTCGAAACCTCGACGACGGCGACTGCATCGTCCTCGAGAACACCCGTTTTTACAGCGAGGAGTACATGGAGTTCGACCCCGACGCGGCCGCACAGACGCACCTCGTCGAGGGATTAGCCCCGGTGCTCGACGCCTACGTCAACGACGCATTCGCCGCAGCCCACCGCTCACAGCCCTCGCTCGTCGGCTTTCCGAGCGTGCTCCCCGGCTACGCCGGTCGAGTCATGGAGTCCGAACTCGACGTGTTGGGTTCGATCGAAGAGACACCCGAGCCGCGAGTGTACGTTCTCGGCGGCGCGAAGGTCTCCGATTCGATCGACGTCGCCTGGTCCGTGCTCGAGAAGGGACTCGCGGATCACGTCCTGACGGCGGGCGTCGCGGGGAACGTCTTCCTCACCGCCGACGGCGTCGACCTCGGGGATGCGAGCACCGACTTCATCTACGAGCAAGGGTACTGGGACGAAATCGACCGCGCCGCCGACTTGCTCGACGCCTACGGCGAACAGGTTGCACTCCCCCGAGACGTCGCCGTCGAACGAGACGGCGAGCGACACGAGCTCGGCGTCAACGCCTTGCCACCAGCCGATTCCGAGGCCGCGATGGATATCGGCTCGTCGACGCTCTCGTACTACGAACGAATCCTCGAGGATGCAAGGACGGTTATCCTCAACGGTCCCGCCGGCGTCTTCGAGGAGGCAGCGTTCGAGAACGGAACCCGAGAACTCTACAACGCGGCGAGCGGCGTCGAAACCAGCATTGTCGGCGGTGGAGACACCGCTTCGGCGTTACGCAGTCTCGGCGTCGAGGGCTTCTCCCACGTCAGCACCGGCGGCGGTGCCGCCTTACGAATGCTCACCGCAGAACCCCTCCCTGCCGTGACGGCACTCGAGGATGGACCGAAACACCAACAGCCAGCCGACGATTGAGTACGCGACCCAGGACGATATCGATGCGGTCACCGATCTCTGGGTTCGCCTCGCACGCGATCAGCGCCTCCACGAGTCGGCCGTCCTCCCGGAGCGAAATCGAGAATCGATGCGAGAGACGCTGGCCGCCCACCAGGTTGCCGATTGCCTGCTCGTCGCTCGCGTCGGTGGCTCCGTCGTCGGGTTCGCCTCCTTCACCCTCGAGCGGGGGACGCTCGCACTCGATACGACCCGCGGACTGCTGTCGAACATTTACGTCGACCCTCCGTTTCGCGGACGGGGAATCGGGACGGCCCTACTCGAGACGGCGGAGGACGAACTCGCCTCTCAGGGCGCGAGCGTCGTGACCCTCGAGGTGATGTCGATGAACGACGACGCCAGACGGTTCTACGCGCGACATGGCTACGACTCGTATCGGGTGTCGATGAAGCGCTCGCTCGAGGACGACGACCGATCCAAAAGCGATACACACTCAAAGGGGGACCGCTAACCACAATCTGCGCCAGGGGAGCATGGGTGGTTCATGCACTCGACTTGTAATCGAGACTCCCGGGGTTCAAATCCCCGCCCTGGCTTGCTGACGCGAACATATTCGTGAGCGTCAGCAGCGAGAATGGATTTGAATCAGACTGAGGTTCTGCGCTACGCGCAGGTTCTCGGGCGTGGTTCAAATCCCCGCCCTGGCTTCCTCCTCGAGACATCTTTCGTGAGCGACGGATCGAAATCGAGTGTGTCGCCTCGGTACCTGCTGGTTCTCTTCGAGACGCAGCCAGCGGTTTTTCTATCGGACGCGTCGCTCGAGTGGGTGAAAACTATCGGCCTGGTGAGGGCCGATGTCGGAACAGGTGGTGGAAGTGGTACGACGAGGGACTGTAGTAGCTGAACCCCTTCGTGGCAACGACTGGTGTTCTACCCCCGTCAGTGGAGTGAACGTGGTCCTGGATGATAGGTATCCTCCCAAATCATGTTGGGTTTCGCTACGTTGTCTCCGAGTTGCAAGTGCGAGATTCTGGCCCGAGTACGGTCTGAGTCCCCAAAAACGCGTTCGAGGTGTGTCAATCGTGGGAACAGACGACAGAAACAGTGCCTCGAGTCACTGGTGGTTCTTCACCCACTCGGTTCTGACTGCGCGTCTGCTTCGGGTGGCGTTGGGGCAGTCGAATCGCCGGCGTCGTCCGTTCCGACGTCCTGATCGTCCGGTGAAGCCGTGCCTGCTGGCTCGCCGATATTGACGTCGACGGCCTCCCAGAGTGGTTCCGACGCGAACGTTCCGTCGCCGGTAATCACCCACGGGATGATCACGCAAGTGTGACACAGCTCGGCGCCGACGGTGAGTGATGCGGTGTCCGTTGCACCCGAGACGTCGGAGACGCCGAGAATGGTGTCCGCCTGCGTAAGCCACCAGACGACTCGATCGAGGTTCTCGTCCGGATCGGAGACGTCGATCTCGAGCGTCGTCTCCTCGTCTGTCTCGGAGTCGAACTCGAGGATCCCCGGTTCCGGTCTCACGGCGTCGATGCTGGGGTCGGCGAGTCCCTTCGGATCGACGGTGACGGTCCAACTCGCTCTGAACTGTTCGCCGTCGACGTCGACGGCGGCGACGACTTCCGACGGACCGGGTGTGTCAAACGTTTCCTGCCAGAAGTGTGCGTCCTGCTCGGCGAAGTAGACCGACTGCCGCGGATCGGCGAGTGTACTACCGACTTCCTCACCGTCGACGAACCAGGTCGTCGTCTGCGTGGCGTCCGGATCGACGACACCGACCTCGAAGTGGACCGTCGTTCCCGGTTGGACGGTCAACTCCGGGTCGGGAAACTGGAGGGCCGTGTCGAGTTCCTCCGCAGGGAGGAGACGGACGGTGCGCTCGTCGGAGACGCCGTTCGCGCTGACGCGGGGCGTTACCGAGCCTTCCGTGTCGACGGGTTCGGTTGGAACGCTCGGCGTCGTCGGTTGAACCGTCTCTCCGGGACCGATCGTGAGCGTTACCGAGCCGACCGACTCGCCGTCGACGAACGAGTCGACCGTGGGCTCGATCGACTCGTCGGTGAGATTTTCGACCTCGAGCGTCCACTCGAGGAACTCGCCACCGGTCAGCGCGTCCGGGATGTCCACGATTCGGATGGCGAGGGACGATTCGTCGATGTCGTTCGGTTCAGCGTCGTTCGGTTCAGTGTGTTTGGGATCACCCGTTGTCGCGTCCGATTCGTCCGTCTTCGTTTTACCACCGTGAGGACCGCCAGCTGCGCTCGCGGCGTTCGGTACCGATGCGATACTTCCGACAACAACCCCTTTCAAGAGCATTCGTCGATTCACGTGTCTAGCCTCCTATACTATCGGACAGGACGTTCACGACGGGATTCGCGAACGGGTAGGCACCTCCTGTAACGCTGCTGTCCGGAGGGTTCGCTTCTGTCCGGCAGTATACTGGTCGCCAACCCGGAATCACCGCAAAAAGGGGGTGTACCGTTGTGCGCACAAATCGGATATTTGGCTCGTGTCGGCCCCGACGTACATTTGATGGGGAACGTTACCAGACTGTTGTGTCCGATTACTAACGCAGGAGGTGGCTGCGACGCCGGTAGGCAACCGCAAACGAGGAGGCGTGTCGGCAGATCCAGCGCGAGTCACGATCGAACCTTCTCGAGTCGCGATCAGAATCAACAATCGCCCTCACGCGCCGACCAGGATCAACGATCGCCCCCACCATCTCTCGCATAGACTCGAGAGATCGTCTCGAAACGAGTAGGGACGCGCTCGCTCGGGAGCGAGGAGACCCTTCCTCACTCGTGACCGACGATGCGCGTGTCAGCCGTGAGCGCGTCGACGTGAACGTCCACCGTTTCGGTCTCGGTCTCGAGGACGACGATCCATGTTGCACTCGTTCGGTGGGGGCCCTCGAGAGTGGAGAAGTCCTCTGCCTCGAGCCCGGTTCGGTCGTCTGCGAGGGCTGTCCGAGCGAGCGCGTCGGCCTCCTCGGCGCCCTCGATTCGGATCTCGTCGGTCTGGCGAACGGTGACGACCGGCACGTCGGCCATCCGGACGACGCGTTCGGTGACGCTGCCGACAAGCACGCGATCGAGTCCCGACCGGCCCTGCGTCCCCATCACGATCATGTCGACATCGTTGGCCGACGCGTACTCGAGGATCGCTTCGTGGGGAACACCCTGTTCGACCGTCGTTTCGACGGGGACGCCGACACGCTCGCATTCGGCTTCGACGCGGTCGACGGCCCGGTAGGCTGCCGGTGTGACCGCGTCGTTCTGGAGCGTCCCCAGTGGCCCTTCCGGGACGATGGAGAGGGCGTGGACGCTCGCGTCGAATTGCTGGGCGATCGTTAGGCCGTGGTCGATCGACTGTCGCGTTCCGTCGCTTCCGTCCGTCGGGATGAGCACGTCCTCGTACATCTGGGTGAGCAGTTAGACCCTGAGACGTAAATAGCCACAAGTCAGGGACGACCGAACCGCCTGTGTCGACACCTGCTGGGATCGAATTACACGAACGGAATCGTTTCGAGCAACCGTTCCGTCCGTCGAATCATCGGCGTCGTCGGTGGCAATCTTTTTTACGGCACACGCAAACACAACTCACGGAGTATGACAAATCTTGTCACTAATCTCGCGGCAGCCGTCGAGGAGTACGGCGAAAATACCGCGATTGGCTATGAGGGGGCTGAGACTAATTATGAGGAGTTCTGGGGGCAAACGGGAGCGTTCGCCAACGCGCTCGAGGAACGCGGGGTCGGCGCGGGCGATCGTGTTGCGATCTACCTGCCGAACGTTCCGCCGTTTCTGATCGCGTTCCACGGCACGCTTCGGGCGGGCGGGGCCGTCGTGCCGATGAATCCACAGTACAAGGCTCGAGAGATCGGACACCTACTCGGCGACAGCGAAGCCAAAGTCGTCGTCGCGTTAGCCGACCTCGTGCCGTTCGTCACGGAAGTACAGGACGAGACGAGCGTCGAGCACGTCGTCAGCGTCGGTGGTGAGGCCGACGGTGCGATCGAGTTTACCGAGTTCCTCGAGCCGGGTGACCCCGGAATCACCGAGCGAGCGGACGACGACGTGGCGGTACAGCCCTACACGTCGGGGACGACGGGACAACCGAAGGGAGTGCAGTTGACCCACGAGAACCTCGCGTCGAACGCGAGCGCGGCGTCAGAACTGATTCCAGATGGGATTAGATCCGACGACAAGCAACTCGGCGTCCTCCCGCTGTTTCACATCTATGGGATGACCGTCGTGATGAATTCGACGCTGTTCAACGGCGGGGCGTTCTATCCGCTCCCAGCGTGGGACGCACAACAGGCTATCTCGTTGATCGAGGACGAACAACTGACGCTGATGCACGGCGTGCCGGCGATGTACAACGACGTCATCAACCAGCCGGACGCTGCGGAGTTCGACCTCTCCTCGCTGCGGCTGTGTGGTGTCGGTGGCTCCGGCATTCCGGTCGAGGTGTTGCGCAAGTTCGAAGAACTGTACGAACCGAAGCTCTACGAGGGTTACGGCCTGACCGAAACGAGCCCGATTACGCACTTCAACAGCCCGATCGAGGGGCGACGCGTCGGCAGCGTCGGCAAGACGGTTCCGGGTGTCGACTCGAAAGTGGTCGACGAGAGCTTCGAGTCGGTCTCGCCGGTCGAAGCGGGACCGATCGACGAAGAGAACACGGATCTCCGCGAGATCACGGGCGAAATCGTGATCGCCGGGCCGAACGTCATGAAGGGCTACTACGGGTTGCCCGAGGCCAACGACGAGGCGTTTACCGACGATGAGGGTCGACGGTGGTTCCACACAGGTGACATCGGCTATTCCGACGAAGACGGCTTCTACTACGTCGTCGACCGCGAGAAGCATATGATCGTCACCGGCGGCTACAACGTCTATCCACGCGAAGTCGAAGAGTTGCTCTTCGAGCACGAGGCCGTCGCCGACGCCGCCGTCGCGGGGATTCCCGACGAGCGTCGCGGCGAGACCGTCAAAGCGTTCGTCGTCACCACGCCCGACGCGGACGTGACCGAAGACGAACTCAAAGAGTACTGTCTGACCAACCTCGCAGAGTACAAACACCCCCGCGAAATCGAGTTCGTCGAAGAACTGCCGCGAACGACGACGGGGAAAGTCCAAAAATTCAAGCTCCGTGACGAGGAAGCAAGCACGAGTCAATAATAATGACACTTGGTGACGCAGTACTCCTCGACATCGAGGATGACGGCCCGGCAAC
Organism: Natronorubrum sediminis; assembly: GCF_900108095.1. Classification (NCBI taxonomy): domain Archaea; kingdom Methanobacteriati; phylum Methanobacteriota; class Halobacteria; order Halobacteriales; family Natrialbaceae; genus Natronorubrum; species Natronorubrum sediminis. Next base: position 217,063 of record NZ_FNWL01000001.1, on the reverse strand, counting down.
GATCACGCTCAACCAGCCCGACCGACGAAACGCCTTTTCGTCGGAGATTCACGACGGGTTCGTCGCGGCGTTCGAGGAAATCGAAGGGAGTGACGCTCGCTGTGTCGTCCTCCAGGGCGCGGGCGGCGCGTTTTCCGCCGGCGGGGACGTCAAGCGAATGGTCGACACGCTCGAGGAAGATATCCCGGCCGACGAACGAGCGCGCAGTCTCGAATACCGAGTGGGTGAAATGATGACTTCGCTGGTCAACTGCCCGGTTCCGACAATCGCGGCTATCGACGGTCCCGCAGTCGGCGCGGGCGCGAACCTGGCCATCGGCTGTGACGTCCAGTTGGCGAGCGATCGGTCGGTCTTTGGTTTCGTCTTCCGGCAGGTTGGCCTGAGTGTCGACGCCGGAACGTCGTACCTGCTGCCCCGGATCGTCGGCGAGAACGTCGCCAAGGAACTGGTCCTGACCGGCGACATCTTCGGCACCGACCGCGCGAAAGAACTCGGCCTAGTCAACCACGTCTACGCCGAAGACGAGTTCGACGAGAAGGTCGACGAGTTCGTCGAGCAGATCGTCTCCGGCCCGCCAGTCGCCCTTCGACACGCGAATCGACTGGTCGGCGAGGGACTCGAGAAATCCCTCGAGCAAGCGCTGACCGACGAGGCCATCGCTCAGGGGATCGTCTTCGACACCGACGACCACGCAGAGGGCGTCAACGCCTTCCTCGAGGACCGAGACCCCGAGTTCGAGGGACGGTAGTTCGACACAAATTCGGTATTTTTTGAGAAGAGACGGCGAAGAATTCGACAGTGAAGACAGTGCAGCGTGAAGTGGAGGGATAGTGCAATGTGTTGGGTAGGGACAGTCCAACATGTTGGGGAGGATAACGAAAGTCAGCCAGAGTCACGGGGACGAGAGTGACACCACTGTCAGGACTTATCTATCGATGCAGGTCCCACCTCGACGAGCGTCGACACGCGTGCGTTTTCCTTGAGTCGTAACCCGCCATCAGCGACCGACAACGGGAGCAACGGCAGGTGCGAGGCGACCCAGACCGAAGGATGCGAGCCGCCACGAGCCAGTAATTCGTTGCGTGGCTGCAGGTAAAGCGGTTCCTCCACGTCCGTCAGGAACTCGTTGTGCTGGAGTACGTACTGGCCGCTCTCGAGGTTCCACCAGCCGTACTCGTCGTCGGGTTGCCGGAGTTCCGTCGAAACCGGCTCGAGGCCGGCGTCCTCGAGTTCGTCGCCGCCGAAGTCGATCGAGCCCGGTTCGGCGACTTCGTAGAGTGCGCCGACGGTCAGATCGATCCCGTGGTCGTGGACCTGCGTTGGCTCGTACACCAGATTGTCGACCGCGTCGGACAGCGTGGTGTCGGGGGACATTTCGCTCCGAATGACGGTTTCGATCGACAAAAAAGTGCCCTCGGAGGCGTCTCCCTGCTACGCGATTGATACCGGCGAACGCGGGGTGAAACGAATACAGCTAAGAGCGACCATAATGACACCCCACCAAATGGTACACCTCGGTCAAATCCGCGTCCACCCGATCAAATCACTCGATGCAGTGTCGGTAGACGAGTGTAATATCGCCGACGGCGGCGGACTCGAGTGGGATCGTCGCTACGCGATCGTCGAACGAACGAGTGCTCCCGGCTCGGAGACGGACGCCGTTGGTCAGTACGTCAACGGCAAGCGCGAACGGCGAACGCACGAACTCGAGACCACGTACGACCTCGAGCGAGAGACGGTGACGATCCGCGAACGAAACGCCGAGGAGACGAACACGTTCCACCTCGAACTCGATCGCGACTGTTTCGCCTCCTGGCTCTCCTCGTACTTCGGGTATCCAGTCGAAGTCGTCCGAGACGACGAAGGTGGCTTTCCGGACGACACCGATGCCGCCGGCCCGACGGTCATCAGTACGGGCACGCTCGAGGCGGTCGCCTCGTGGTACGACGAAATCGAGACGGAAGAGATGTGCCGGCGACTCCGTCCGAACCTCGTCCTCGAGGCACCCGCCTTCTGGGAGGATCGGCTCTACGAACGCCCGGGCCAGATCGTTCCGTTCGAGATTGGCGGCGTCGAACTGCAGGGAGTCAATCCGTGCCAGCGGTGTGTCGTTCCGACGCGAGATCCCGATACGGGTGAACAAACGGAGGGCTTCCAGGAGACGTTCGTCGAACGCAGAGAAGCGACACTTCCCGAGTGGGCCAGCGAAGCGTGGTTCGATCACTACTTCCGGTTGATGGTCAACACGACCGTGCCGGACTCGTCGTGGGGCAATTCGTTCACGGTCACGGATCCCGTCAGCGTCGACGACGTGCTCGTCGATGCGAACCCGGCCCAGTAGCGTCGGAAACGATCTCCACCTTGGCCGCCCGTCACTCGTCCTCGAGGAGCCATCGATACCGCGGATGGATCCACGACCACTCCTGACTGACGATCCAGTCACGAAGCTGTGTCCGATCGACGATGCCAGTCACTGTATCGACCAGCTTCGACGGCGATTCGCCCGCGACCGGTTTGTAGGCGATCGAGCGCGTCGTCGTACAGTAAAACGACGCTCGCGTACACTCGTCTTGCAGCCCGATCAGGTAGCGGTTGATCTGATCTTCGGAGAGGAGGTACTCGCTGATCTCGTCGATAGCCAGATCGTCGTCTTCCTGACGCACAGAGCGGATCGCCGACTGGAGATCCGACTCGAGGTCGCGTTCGTGTCCCATACACGTGTCGTCGCCGAGAAGGGCCAAAAGTATCCTGCGTGCCAGCGCCGTTCGCGCTGGTTTTCATATCTGGTACTCGGGGCCAAAGCTCAAAGAGGTCGCTCCGACTCAGCGGTGACATGGAATACGGTCTCGATATCGGACCGGAGGGCCTCAGGGTGGCTTCCGGCAAGGGGGAGGGGACGGTCGACTCGGTTCCGCCGTTCGTCGTTGCTGACGACGAGGGGGCACTCGAAGAGCAACTCGACACGTCGGGAGGAACGGTGCTCATCGAAGAGGGGGAGGCGACGTACGCGGTGGGGTCGGCTGCGATATCGGCCACGACGAGCGGTGAGGGCGCGCCGAAATCGTTGTTCTCGAACGGCGTTCTCACCGTCGACGCGTACGCCGAGTCGGCTCTCGCCGCGCTCGTCGACGAACTAATCGACGCCGACGGGAACGAGGTCGAGCGACTGTGCTATACCACGCCAGGACGGCTCGTCGACGTTTCCGAACCGACCGAGGCTCACCGAGCGGCCGTCGACGCGGCGTTCACCGAGCGCGACATCGATGCGACGCCGATCAGCCGCGGGTTCGCCGTCGTCTACGATCAACTTCGCGATGAAAACCACACCGGACTCGGTCTCTGTCTGGGCACGCAGACGACGAGCGTCACGCTCGCGTACTACGGCGTCCCCGCGCTGGCGTTCTCACTCGCCAAGGGGAGCGACTGGGTCGTCGATCGAGCAGCGACAGCATGCGGGGTCGAACCGTCTCACGTCGCGACCGTCCTCGAGGGGTTTCGACTCGAGCCAGACGCGGCGACGGGCGACGTCGAGAGTGCACTCGCACAGGCCTACGACGCCCTGATCGGCGAAATTGTCGACGAGATCGAGGCGGAAGCGACCGAGAGCGACGTCCAACAGGGGCTGGGAATCTCGATGGCCCTCGCAGGTGAAGGAGCTGTCGAGGGACTCGAGTACCTCCTCGGCGGGCGCTTCGACGCAGCGCCGTTGCCGTTTTCAGTTCGGGACGTGCGACTCGCCGACGAGCCGAGTGAGAGTGCGACCAGAGGGGCTCTCGCAGCCGCCAGAGACGACGTCGACTCCTACGAGGATATCGTCTGGCCGGGGGCGGATGCCGACGACGCTGGCGACGCAGCGACCACGACTCAACCGACAACGCTCTCCGGTGACGACGGACAGACGACGCTCTCGTTCGACGAATCAACCGGGAGCGGCGGACGCTCGGAGCACGAGCGAGCGAACGACGCGATCGACCAACTCTTCGACCGACTCGCCAACCGCGACGAGGAGATTCAGACGCTCGAAGCCGACCTCGAGACTGCACTCGAGGAGCTCTCGGCGCTCGAGGAACGGGCCGCAACGGCCGAATCCGTCGGCGAACTCGGCGACGAACTGGAGACGGTTAGGGCGGACGTTCGCGACCTCGAGGCCAGAAGCGAGACGTTCGCCAGTGCCGACTCGCTCGCGGAGTTTACAGCCGAGACGAACGACGAACTCGCGTCGGTGTCGGACACCCTCGAGACGCTCGAGGCCGACTTCGAGGCGGAACACGACTCGCTTTCAGCAACGATCGAGGCCCTCGAGGGCACACTCACGGACATCGAATCGGCACTCGAAACAGACATCGAGGCCCTCGAGACGGCCCTCGAAACCGAACGCGACTCGCTCGAACGAGTCGACGAGACCGTCCAGACACTCGAGACACGGACAGCGACTCTCGGTGATCGCCTCGACGAGCAAGACGAGGAACTCGCCGAGGTTTCGGCGCAACTCGACAACAGTCTCGAGCAGGCGACTGCCGAACGTGAACGACTCGAAGATGACCTGGACGCGTTGACCGAAGCGCTCGAGACGACTCGAGACGCACTCGCGGACGAACTGGATTCGGTCGACGATCGAGTCGAAACCCTCGACGACGACCTCGAGACGACCGCGACGATGACCGAGCGTCTCGACGAGAACCAGCGTGCGACGGACGACCGTGTCGAGGCCGTCGAAAACAGCGTCTCTGCACTCGAGACCGACATCGAGTCCGTCTCGGCGGACGTACAGACTGCCAGCGACGAGGTCGACGGGATCGAAGCAGATGTCGACACGGCCGTAGCGGACATCGAAACGGTCGCGGCGAACGTCGACACGGTCGAATCGACCGTCGAAACGCTCGAGACCGACGTGCAAGCAGTCACGTCTGAGATCGAGGAAGTCGACAGTACAATCGACGAGCGCGTGGGCGGTGTAGAGAACCGTCTCGAGTCGCTTCGAGAGGCGATCGACGAACTCGAGGCAGGGTCGGTCGAGGCCGAGCGTGTCGAAGCGGACCTCACGGCCCGACTGGACGAACTCGAGGCCGAGTTCGAGAACGCGCTCGCGGACCTCGAGACGGCACTCGACGACCGATCGGACGAGTTCGATGCTCGTTTCGATTCGCTCGAGACGGACTCGAACGAGATCGAAACCGGACTCGAGACGGTCTCCGAAACGACTGCAACGCTCGAAAGCGAGGTCGAGGAATTGGACGCAGTCGTTCGCACGCTCGAGGAAACGACCGCTTCGACGGACTCTACGGTATCCAACGAAACCGTCGAGGCGCTCGAGGCGGAACTCGAGTCGCTCGGAACTGAACTCTCGTCACTCCAAGACGCGGATGCCGGAACTGATCACGGCGCTCGCATCGACGGCGTCGAAAACACGGTGGTCGACGTCGCGGACCGAGTCGACCGACTCGAAAGCCGGTTTGGCAAACTCGAAGAGCAGACGAGTAGCCACGACGAGCGTCTCGAGGAGACAACGGCAACGGTCGACGATCAGGGTCGTCGCCTCGCCGACCAAGACTCTCGGATCGAGGCAGTGATGGCCAACCTCGAGAGCCTGGAGGATGCAGACGCTGAACGCGAAGCGAACACGGGTCAGACTGCTGCGAACGACCGCGATGCGGCCTTCGAGGAGCTTCGAGATGCACTCGAGGAACTGCGCGACCAACAGGAGGCCCAGCGACAGCCCTCGAGCGAGGCGAGGTCGGATGGCGCCTCGGGTCTCGTCGCTTCGACCGCTGCTGGTGCCGGTGGGGCCGGTCTCGTCGCCGGTGGCGCACTCGCGGCTATCGGCGAGCCGACAGTCGGTGGTGTTGCCCTCGCGCTCGGAATCGTGCTTCTCCTCGCAATCGCCCTCCTCGGACGATAGCACAAGTTTGGGAGAGAATCACCGCTCAGGCCGCCACTTGACTGGCGTGTTCGAGTTCCGATTAGCTCCCGACAACCTCGACGTTACGCATCTCGCCGCCACAGCGTCGACAGGTGCTCACGAGTGAGTCCGTGGCCCACTCTCGGCGGCCACACAAGAGGCACTCGTACTCGAGTGAATCGGCGAGTGACATACTTCGTGCTAAGTCGTGTTCCGTGTTAACTCTTTCCACTGGGTGTTCGAACGTCCGCTCGAATGTCGGGGAGGTGATGAGTAACGAGGTTGTGACATTATTCGAGAACCCAAAGAAACACGCTCAACACGGTTGCAGCAATGATCGACGCGGCGAGTACCCCGAATGCGGGCTGAAAGCCGACGACCTCTGAAAGGGTGCCGACGATGGCTGGCGAGACGGCACCGGCGGCCATCAACAGTGTTCGGACGACACCGAGTCCGCCACCGGCGACGTCGTCCGGAATGACGGCCATCAAGTATGCCCCTCTAACGGGTCGAAAGCCGTGCGAGCCGATGCCGACAGCGACGAGCGTGGCACCGAGGACGACGGGGCCGGCAGAGTCGGTCAGGGAGATGAACGCGATCAGTGCGATCGAAGCGAGTCCGAGCAAGAAGACGATGATCGGAAGCTTCCCGAGACGGTCGCTGAGGTCGCCGGTCACGAGTTGGACCAGACTCGCCAGGAAGAGCACGCTGTAGAGCAATCCCGCGGCCGCCTCGCTCAGTCCGGCTTCCTGCGTGAGATACAGCGGTGCGAACGCGACGAAGCCGTTGTACGTAAACGAGAACAAGACCGTTAGAAGGGCGAAGACGGCAAACCGCCAGTCGCGAAAGAGTGACGCGTACTGTGAGATGTTGCCGGCGGAAATCGCGCTCGTCGCGGTGTCGCCGTGAGTTTCACCGGGAACGCGCTTGGGAACTCGAACGCGAAAGGCGACCGCGAGAGCGAGCGCTGTCAGCCCAGCGACGAAGAAGATCATTCGCCAACTGTCGCCGAGTGCGAACGAAACACCTGCAACGGCGACGACCGCTGCCGGAGCGACCACGCCACCGAACGCACCGAACGTATCGAGGATCCCGAGGGCTCAACCTGTCCGAGCGGGATAGGCTCGAGAGAGGAGCCGAACGGCGACGGTCTTGTGCGCGCCGGTTCCAGCACCCATGATGAGCATCGCGACGACGAGGACGAGAAACGGCGAGTCGACGACGAGGATGAGCGCGGCGACACCAGCGACGAGCGCGCCAGTGGTGACGACGATTACCGACCCGAATCGGTCTGCGAGGACGCCGGAGGGAAACTGCATCGCGGCGTAGACGAGCATGAATCCGGTGTAGGAAGCACCGAGTACGGCGTTCGAGACGCCATAGCTCATTTGAAACGAGTCGAACAGCGGCGGAAAGGCATATCGGAGGAACTTGCCGAGAAACCAGATCGTTGCCGCGAGCAGGAGGACGTCGTAGTGAGTGATGCGTTGAGCCGTCTCTCGAACCGACATTTCGTTACATCGAAGGGTCACCATCGGACGGATGAATACCCACCGATTCGCCGGTCGAATTCAGTAAATGTCGACCCGTTGATTGTAATGGGAATGGAAATGCGGTATCGCTCGGCCCGCTCGAAAACGGTCGCGCTCAATCGAGAAGTAGTGGCTGCCAGTGTGGCAAATTGGTCTAGTGGTATTATACACCATACTAATTATAATAGATCTTAACGGGGAACACGTATATGATAGATGATGATACTCACCGGAACCGATGGCAGTCAACACGACAGCAGACTGGACGAATCCAATACACTGTCCGTTCTGTGGCACCGAACTCGAGTCACCCGGCGCAGGGTTCGTCGATCACATCGAAGAGAGCGACGACTGCAAGCAGTCGTTCGAACACTGGCGCGAGAATATCACCGGCGATCTCGCCGGCGAGTGGGCGGGCTAGTTACTCGAAATCGGGCAGGTCTTCCGGCGGTTCGTACTCTGCTTCCCAGTCGATGTACTCCTCTTTGAGGACGACGGAGACAATTTGGCCGAACTCCGTCAGTTCGGCGTTGATCGCGGAGACGGTCCCCCACGTGTCTAGTTCCGGGTGATACGCTCGTTCTTGCCAATCTTCCGGAATCCCCGGGGCGTGATAGCCGACCCTGTCTGCGAAATCGTCCCAGAAGAAGTCGAAGCCGGCGAAGAGATCGAGATCTCGAGCGATGGCGTACGTCCGTTCGTCCAGATCGGTGTCCTCGACCCACTCCTCGAAGGCTTCCTCCCAGGCGCCGCTCTCGAGGAACGCCTCGAGTTCCTCGCGTCGGTAGTCGATGTCCTCTGCGCCGTCGGCACTAATCGTCGCGTCCTCGTACTCGTTAGGATCGACGACGTTCAACTCCGGCGGCTCCGGTGGTTCGACCTCGAGTGTCATACCGTGGCGTAGGGTCGGTGCGTGGAAAAGAATTCCCACCTCGAGTCACAGCGAAACGTGCCCTCGAGTCGAGAGCGATGCGTACAATTATTTCGAGCGACGCCAACTAATGCGTATGGGCGCTGACAGTGGTGGGCGGAGTTACAGTCTCACGGAGATCTTCGCCATCAAGTTCGTCCTCGCGGATATTTTGATCATCGCCGTCTTGTTGTTAGCCGGACCGCTGTACGCGCTGGCGATCACACTCTTGTTCGTCGTCAGCACCTTTCTGATCTGGCACCTCGTCAAACGCGACGAGTCTGCGTCGGCGACCGAACCGTCGAGCGTCGACGGGCCAGTATCCGAACGCGATCCCGTTAGCAAACTTCAGGAGCGATACGCGGCCGGCGAACTCTCCGACGAGGAGTTCGAGACCAAACTCGAGCGCCTGATCGACGCCAACGAGCGGGCCGAAAACGCCGGGATCGACACCGAGGAACTCGAGTTCGAAAAAGCGAGCTAGGCAGTCGCTCGCGTTCCATCCAAACACTCAACTCCGTACTCGGCCTTTACTCGAGGGATGACCGACTACGAGGCGGCGATTCTCGACGTCGACGGAACGATCGTTCGCGGCGACGAGTTGCTCCCGAACGTCGCCGACGGACTCTCCGCGCTCGAGGGCGCCGACGTGTCTCGACTCCTCTTTTCGAACAATCCAACGCGCGCCAGCGGTCACTACGGCGAGATGCTCGCGCCCTATGGGATCGACGTCGATCCGGAGTACGTCCTCACCTCAGCGACCGTATCAGCCGCGTATCTCGAGGAGACGCACCCCGAGGAGACCGTCTATCTGGTCGGAAGCGACCGACTCGAGGGGATTCTCGAAGCCACCGCGATCGAGTTGACGGACGACCCCGACGCGGCCGACGTCGTCGTCGGGTCGTTCGACACGGACTTCTCGTTCGGCACGCTCTGGGAGTCGCTCCGGGCGCTCGAGGACGAGACGACGTCGTTCTACGGCACGGATCCGGATACGACGATTCCGATCGAAGACGGCGAGATTCCGGGGTCGGGAGCCCTCCTCGCGGCGATGGAGGCCGTTGCAGGCCGCGAACCAGACGCAATCCTCGGCAAACCGTCTCCGATCGCGGCCGACGCAGCACTCGAGCGCCTCGAGTCGGCCCCCGAACGAACGCTCGTGGTCGGCGATCGCCTCGACACCGACATCGAACTGGGCAACCGGGCCGGGATGACGACGGTGCTCGTCGAAACCGGTGTGAGCGACGACGGCGACCTCGAGTCAGCGACGACTGAACCGGATTACGTTCTCGAGTCACTCGCCGAGATCGACGCCGTGCTATAGTGGCGTCGAGTGGCGACATTCCCGTGACAACTCAATCACAATTTGCGATATCAACACTCATTTTTATCAGTGAGACTCACGAATGTCAACGTATGAAAGATCGCCTAACACAGATCGCGCGTCGAGCCCGCTACGCTGCACTCGGAGCCGCTGTCGGCGCTGCACTCGGGTCAGTCATCAGTCGAAACGCCGCGAGCACCGGTGGCGCGTTCGGTGCAATGGTCGGTGTAACGGTTTCGGATACCCGAGATTCGGCGAGTGCGTTCCTCGAGGAAGCTCGCGAGTCGGAGCTCGGATCGGTGAGCGAAACGAAGACTAACGAAGAGTCCTGACATCGGTTTTCACCGTCGGGAATCGATCGTAACCACTGGCCGTCAGTGAGCACCGAATTGAAATCCGGGTTGGCGATCAGTGTGTTCTCCGTTTCACTTCGACCTCGACTTTGCCCACACGTAGCCGACGACGCCGATTTCGATCGGGGGTCGCCTCGCGATCGATCCGCGCCGGGAGACGATCCAATTCGAGTGACACACGGAGACCATCGGAGACGCCGTTTCCGTCAATCGCTCAGGAATCGCCGTTCTCGCCCTCGAGAGCGAGCGTTCTACGCTGTTCACCCTCCTCGCTGGATACCGTCAACGCCGGAACGGACGTCGGCTCGTTGTCCTCGTCGATGGCGACGTAGACGAAGTAGGATTCGGTCGTCTGCTCTCGCTCTCGCGTCCGGAGGTCCTCCCGTTCGGTTACCAGTCGAACCTTCACGCTCGAGATCCCGGCGTCGTAGACGTAGGCCGTGATAAACGCCGTATCGCCGACGGCGATCGGTCGCTCGAAGTTCATCCGGTTGACGCGGGCGGTGACACAGTTTTCGCCGGAAAATCGCATCGCAGACATCGCACCCACCTCGTCCATCCACTTCATCACGTTCCCACCGTGGGCCGTCTCGAGCATGTTCGCGTGGTTAGGTTGAACCATTTCGCGATTCTCCACGAGCGTCTCCATGAGATCGGTCATCGCTCGTCCTTGTGCGGGAACGTGAATTACTCTTCTCGTCGACGCCCGCCGGCAACTCGGCTCGAAACGGAGTATTCCGGCCTGGAACCGGCTGAGTGATATCGGGGGCATTCGGCGGTCGAACTGGCCACGATTCGGCGACTGCAAATAGATCACTGTTGTACACGGAACTGGCCGGAGACGTGACGGAAAGAACTTCTCGGCTCCCCCCTCGAGAAAATCGGTCGTGGGTGGAGGGACCGTCGCCGAGTCGTCGCCGTCCCCTCGTATATACATACAGCAGCAAACGAACCGAATTTATTATTTCTTCTGAGTTCGATACTGGTAAAAGTCCTCACCGAGTTGACCCGCTAATGAGCGATGTAGGCGACGCCGACGTGCCGGACCCCCCGGAGCCATCGGCAGATGAAGAGGGCTCCGTCCACGTTCTCGGGACGGCACACGTTTCACAGGCGAGCGTCGACGAAGTCCACGAAACGGTCGATCGCGAAGAACCAGACGTCGTCGCCGTCGAACTCGACGAGAGTCGCTACCGCCAGATGCAAGGCGGCACGCCCGACGACATCGAGGCGAAGGATCTTCTCTCGGGCAACACGGTCTTTCAATTTCTGGCATACTGGATGCTCTCGTACGTCCAATCTCGACTCGGTGAACGCTTCGATATCGAACCCGGGTCGGACATGCGGGCGGCAATCGAGGCCGCCGAACGTAACGAAAGCGGCGTCGCACTCGTCGACCGGGACATTCAGATCACTATCCAGCGCTTCTGGCGACGGTTGTCCATCGTCGAGAAGCTAAAGATGATCGGCGGGTTGGCTCTCGGGGTCACCGACCCCCGGACCATCGGACTTGCATTCGGTGCAGCCGTCGGCCTCTTCGTCGGCTTCGTCTTCGCCGCGTTTCTCGCACCGCTGTTCGGGCTGGGAGACATGCTGTTGCTCGGTATCACCGACGCCGGCACGCTCCAGTACGCTGGTGCCCTGATCGGCGGCGGCGTCGGTGGCGCACTCCTTGGAATGCTCTTCTTGCCCTCGCTCGGCTCGAGCAACTCGAGCGGTGCCATCGACGGCTTCACAATCCGGCTCCTCGCCGGCGTCGTCCTCGGGGTCGGCGGTTGTCTCGCACTCGTCGCGACCGAGACCTTCGTCGGTCCGTTCTCTGCCGGCGCCTTCGAGAGCACCGGGACCTACGCGATTCGCGGTACGGTCGGCGTCGTCGCGGGAGTCGGAATCGGTGTCGCGGCCGGAGCACTCCTCGGCATCATTCTCGACGTGCTCAGCGGCGACGTCGAAGACATCGAGGAAGTCGACATCGAGGAGATGACCGACGGCGACGTCGTCAGAGCGATGATGGAAGAGTTCCGTCAGTTCAGCCCCCGCGGCGCGAACGCCCTGATCGACGAACGCGACGCCTACATCGCGAATCACCTGCACAAACTCAAGGCGCAGGGCTACGACGTCGTCGCCGTCGTCGGTGCCGGACACAAAGCCGGTATCGAACGACACCTCGAGAACCCCTCCGAGATTCCGACGCTCGAGTCGATCTCCGGGACCGCGTCTGGCCGTCGGTTCTCACCGCTGAAGATTCTGGGCTACCTGGTCATGCTCGGCTTCATCGGGTTCTTCTTCCTGCTCATCATGGCCGGCGTCCAGGACACGTTCCTGTTGCAACTCTTCGGCGCGTGGTTCCTGTTCAACGGCTTCTTCGCGTTCACGCTCGCCAGACTCGCGGGTGCCCGGTGGTCGAGTGCCGGCGTCGGTGGCTCCGTCGCCTGGCTCACCAGCATCAACCCGCTTTTGGCACCCGGTTGGTTCGCCGGCTACGTCGAACTCAAACACCGGCCGGTCAACGTCGGCGACATCCAGCGGCTCAACAACATCATCGGCGACACCGAACGGCCACTCGAGGACGCTCTCTCGGAGATGTTCGACGTGCCCCTGTTCCGACTCATCATGATCGTTGCGTTGACCAACATCGGGAGCATGATCGCGACGTTGCTGTTCCCCGTCGCCGTCTTGCCGTGGCTGGCACCCGAAATCGGCGGCGTCGACGCGCTGATGGGCGAACTACTCAACGGCGCAGAGAACACACTCGAGTTGCTTCGGGGTCTGTTGACGTGAGCTGAGGCGATACGTCCATGGATACGAACACCCCCACTCGAACTCGTCGCGAACCGGAGTTGACGTTCTCCAGTAAGGAGTTGTTCGACCTCGCACTCGCCTGGGTCACGCTCTCGGTCGCATTTGCACTATTTATTGAGCCAGTTCATAGTGGAGAAGTAGACATTCAACATTTTGTCCTAATGGTTGGATTGAGTTTTATTACAGTTGGTGTTGCATTCTTGTTACACGAACTCGCACACAAAATTGTCGCAATAGAACATGGTCAAATAGCAGAATTCCGCGCGGATTATCAAATGCTATTTCTAGCAATTATGATTGCCTTGCTCGGTTTCCTCTTTGCTGCACCCGGAGCGGTTTATCACCGTGGACAGATTACGAAACGCGAAAATGCGATGGTAGCACTCGCAGGCCCGGTCACTAATCACTTGCTTGCGTTAATGTTCCTCCCACTCTTAATCTTCCCAGATCCGCTTCGGACGATTGGTGCAATGGGTGTAACAATCAATCTCTTTCTCGCCGCTTTCAACATGATCCCATTCGGCCCACTCGATGGAAAGTCGGTCTGGAATTGGAATAAAGGAGTCTGCTTACTCGTCTTTATTCCGAGTTTGACATTGGCACTGCTTGCTCTCGTCGAGATAGGTTTGTTCGGTTAAAATGTTTCCTGAGGGGATTAGACGCCTCCAAACCACCCACAACTACATTCTGAATAAGCTACCAAACGGTTTGATCATCACTGGACCGGTGGTCTTTTGCTCACCCCGAGAGGTCGTTCAGACATGACCGATCCAGCGGACGACGGGAGCGAGGAGGACCGGCTCACCTACGCCGAGACGGGTGTCGACATCGACGCCAGCGAGGACGCGACGGCGGCCTTGCTCGAGGCGTTCGGCAGCGATCTGATGACCGAGTACGCGGGCCTACTCGACATCGGGGACCGATACCTCGCGCTGGCGACCGACGGCGTCGGCACGAAACTCCTCGTCGCCGAAGCGATTGCGGACTTCTCGACGATCGGAATCGACTGCATCGCGATGAACGTCAACGACCTCGTGGCCGCGGGCGTCGAACCCGTTGCCTTCGTCGACTACCTCGCGATCGACGAACCCGACGACGACCTGACGAACGAGATCGGCGAGGGACTCGCAGTGGGGCTCGAGGAGTCGGGCATGACCCTGCTCGGCGGAGAGACGGCCGTCATGCCCGAAGTCGTCTCCGGGTTCGACCTCGCGGGGACCTGCGTCGGCCTCGCCGCGAAAGACGACGTGCTCGAGGGCGAGGCCGAGGTCGGCGACGTCCTCGTCGGCTTCGCCTCAGATGGCATCCACTCGAACGGACTGACGCTCGCTCGCGAGGCCGTCACTCGGGAGCACGAGTACACCGATCCGTTTCCCCACGCCGAGGACGGTCGTTCGATCGGCGAGGAACTTCTCCGCCCGACGCGGATCTACACGGACCTGCTCGAGGCGATGCACGCTCACGACGTTCGCGCAGCGGCCCACATCACGGGTGGTGGCTGGACCAACCTGCTTCGGATGGGCGAGCGAAAGTACGTCGTCGACGATCCGTTCCCGGCCCAGCCGATCTTCGAGTTCGTCCAGCAGGAGGGCAACGTTACCGACGAGGAGATGCACCGCACGTTCAACATGGGAACCGGTTTCGTCGTCGCCGTCCCCGAAGACCGGGCGACGGATCTGGTCGACGCGACCGACGGACGGATCATCGGCCGCGTCGAATCGGGTTCAGAAGTCGAGATTCGCGGCCTCTCGCTCGAGTAGTGACTCGAGGTCGGACCCAGTGGCCAGCACAGCGTATTTGAACGGACTCTCGGACGAAATTCGAACGTGAATCCTTCGACGGCCGACACAGCGAGTTACGCTGTCGAACCCGTCTCGCCCGTCGCCTCTCGAATCGTCTCGTACTCTTCGTGACTGTAGGCGATGAGCCGAACGTCCTCGAGCGTCTCCGGGGAGTACGAATCGATCGTATCACCGATGATCTTCGCACCATCCGCGAGGTCGAACCCGGCGACGCCACAGCCGAGTGCGGGCAACACGAGCGACTCACAGCCCAGGTCGTCCGCGGTTTCCAGCGTCTTTCGGGTCGCATCACGGATGCTCGCCTCCGTCGCTTGCCCGTCGGCGTAGTGGGGCATCGCCACGGCGTGAATCACGAACTCGGCCTCGAGGTCGTAGGCGTCGGTCACTGCAACCCCACCGAGGTCTACCGGCCCCTTCGCAGTGGCTTCTCGATCGAGTTCGTCGCCCGCTTCGGCGCGAAGCGCACCGGCGACACCCGACCCCATCTCGAGGCTGGTACCAGCGGCGTTGACGAGCGCGTCGGCTGACTGTGCGGCGATATCACCCTGGACGATCTCGTACTCCATACGCGTGCGTACGTCCTGGGGGACTGTGAATGGACAGCACGTTGAAGCAGCTGAAACAGTCACAATGGGTGATACGCGCTCGAGTGAGCGGCTCGACCAAAACGTTTTTAGATTTAGGCCCACCTAACTTCTCCTGATGGACGTACCCGCCCGAAGGGAGACAGCCGATTCCGACGCCCACGAGGTGCCGGCGGCGATCGTGAGCGCGCACAAGACGCGCCCCGGCAAACTCGTGTTGACCGAACGCGGAAACACCGACGGTTGGATCGCGACCAACCTCGCCGTCACGCTCGAGCGATAGCGCTATTGCCATAGCACTGTCGGCCCTCCACGACCAGAGATGGTGTGGCCGCTCGAGCCGTGAATCTATCTGTGCCGAAACGGACAAGAATCAGAGGGATTTTGCGCTGCTAACGTGGATTGTCTCACTGTGAATCCGACTCGAGAGTCACTCCTGAAGGGCGTCCTCGCCGCGCTCGCGTTTTTTCTGTTCACCGGCGTCGTCACCGGAGTCGTACAGACGCCGCTCTTCGAGCGGATGGTCCCTCGGACACCCCTCGATTACGCGTTTCTCGTTCTCACGTCCCTCCTCGTCGGTGCGTACGTAACTCAGCGAACGATGCAGCCTGATTGTGGTAGCGATCGCTGTGCGTACGGCGGTGCACTTGGGGGCTTCCTCGCCGTCGCCTGTCCTCACTGCAACGCGATTCTCGTCGCCCTCTTCAGTTCGTCGTGGTTGGCGACGTACGTCGATCCGATCCGGCCGCTCTTTGGGCTGCTCGCGGTCGGAGCGCTCGGCGGAATTATCTACTATCGTCGCTGAGTCGCGCCGAGTCGCTCTCACGTTCCAGCCTATTGCTCGAGCCCTGTATCACCACTCGAGGAACGTACTCGACGGTCGAAAATCGTTAGATCGAAGAAACTACGAACGATCGCTCGAAAAATACCCGCTCGACAGCGCCGTCGTTGTCTGTTACTTCGTCGCTTCTTCCAGAACGAGGGTGTCGTCCTCGAGGTAGTGTTCGAAGTGGTGGCCGTCGTCTTCGAGCGTCACGAGGATCTCACGCAGAATCTCGGCGGTGGCGTAGTCGCCGAGGTTCTCCGCGAGTTCGATGCTGTCGCGCATCGACTCGATGATGTCGCCGTACATCTCGAGGTCGTTCTGGAACATCGTTCGGACGTCGTAGACGTCCTCGCCCTCGAACTCGACGGTCGCTCGCTGTTCTTGGTTCGTCGGGCCGGAGACCGGGACGCCACCGAGGGCCTGTGTGCGCTCGGCGATGACGTCAGCGCCCTCCTCGACGTGTTCGTAGGCCTCCTCGAGGAACTCGTGGAGCGGGAGGAACTCAGCACCCTCGACGACCCAGTGGTGCTTTTTGAGTTGGTGGTACAACACGTAGGCGTTCGCAAGCTCCGTGTTGAGCGCCTCGACGATCTGCTCGGCCTTCTCTTGCTCGAGACGGAGTTCGTTCTCCTCGACGGCGTCTGCACGTTGGCGGACGGTCTTTTGGGTGCTCATCGTATCTATACGATACGCTCGCATCCCACTTAAAGCCTTCCCATGACGAAATAATTTTTTGGTGGGCAAAAACTTTCGTTGGCTTATGAGGCCAACTTTCTTGTATTACCCGTGTTGTGTGCCACCGGTCGGACTGGTCGTCGGTCCACCAATGTTATTTTTTCGAGTATGAGTAAACATTTTCTGTGTGGCCGACGTACGTGCTCGTATGGCAACGAGAATCGCACAGCGACGAGAGCAGAGTTACGTCGCCGGAGAGTGGCTCGAGTCCGAAAACGCCATTTCGGTTTCGGATCTCGCCGATGGCGGCACCTTCGCGCAGGTTGCCGCTGCCGATCGATCCGTCGCCGAGGCGGCACTCGAGGCAGCCCACGAAATCAAGCCCGAGCTTCGAGAGACGACGGTCGTCGAACGCGCCCAGTGGTGCGAGGAAATCGCCGCTGGCATTCGCGAGCGCGAAGAAGAACTGACGGAGGTCATCGTCCGCGAAGCTGGGAAGCCGATTTCCTCTGCTCGCGGCGAGGTCGAGCAGGCCGCAACTCGGTTCGATCGAGCCGCGGAAGAGGCCCGCAATATCGTCAGCAAGGGCGAGTATCGCGAGGGCTCGACCGAGGGCCACGAGGGCTGGCAGGCCATCGTGAAACACGAACCGATCGGCTCGGTGTTGTGCATCGCCCCCTACAACTACCCGCTGGCGACGACGGCGCTCCAGGCCGCACCCGCGCTCGCCGCCGGCAACAGCGTCGTCCTCAAACCCGCGAGCAAGACGCCTATCTCGGCGGCGATCCTCTCGACCGTGATCGCCGACGTCGACGGCATTCCCGACGGGGCATTCAACTTCGTCCCCGGCGAAGCGAGCGAAATCGGTGACGTGCTCGCGGGTGACGACCGCATCAACGCGATCGCCATGACCGGTTCCTCGGGAGCTGGGAACCACATCGCCCGCGAGAGCGGGATGGTCAACCTCCACATGGAACTCGGCGGCAACGCGCCGGCGATCGTCTTCGAGGACGCGGACCTCGCGGACGTCGCAGGAAGCTGCGCCAAAGGATCGTTCAAGTACGCCGGCCAGCGCTGCTCGGCTATCTCGCGCGTGATCGCCCACGAGTCAATCCACGACGACCTCGTTGACCTCATCGAGGGGCAGATGGACGCCTGGCAGGCGGGCGACCTCTTCGACGAGGACACGGCTTTCGGCCCCCTCATCAGCGAGGAACAAGCCGACTGGGTCGAAACACTGGTCGACGACGCCGTCGAGAAGGGGGCGGATCTGATTCGCGGCGGCAGCCGTCGCGCTCCCGAAGGCGTGCCGGAGGAACTCGGCGATCAGTTCTTCGAGCCGACACTGCTCGCGAACGTTCCCTACGACGCCAGAATCGTCGACGAAGAGCAGTTCGGCCCCGTCGCAGCGATCACCACGTTCGAAGACGAAGACGAGGCACTCGAGATCGCGAACGGCTCCGACCTCGCACTGGACGCTTCCGTCTTCACGAGCGACCACTCGAGAGCGATGTCCGTTGCGGATCGAGTGGATGCGGGTGCCGTTCGCATCAACGGCCCGCCAAGCCACGGACTCGGCGACATTCCCTTCGGCGGGAACAAGGACTCGGGTATCGGCCGCGAAGGGCTCGACGCCTCGATCCACGAAATGATGCGAAAGAAGAGTATCGTCCTCTAACCGACGATTCCGGCGACTCGAGGGGCCGTTCCTCCGCTCGTTTTTCTCACCGCTTCCCTCGTGGTGGATGCAAGCCGACCTGCTATCGGTATTCAGGCCGATTGGTAGCTCATGTCGAGCGATTTTCGTGACGGCCTCAATTTCGCCAAAACGGTCGTCGAGGGTATTCAGGAGAAGAACGTCCCGTTTATGGCCGCGAGCATCGCCTACCAGGCGTTCATCTCGCTCATTCCGTTGCTCGTGCTCGTTTTCTTCTTCGTCACGCTCGCCGGAGACGAACAGTTCGCGGCGCAGGTCACCGAGACGACGGAGGGAGCACTCCCCGAAAGCGGCCAGTTGCTCATCGAAGAGTCGCTCGAGGACTCACCTGCGACGGCGGGGTCGACCGTCATCGGCGTGGTCGTCCTCCTGTGGGGGTCGCTGAAGATATTCAGGGGGCTCGATACGGCGTTTTCGGAAATTTACGATACGACCGCGGAGAGTTCGTTCCTCGACCAGATCCGCGATGCGCTGTTGGTTTTCGGTGCGATCGGTGGCGCGCTCATCGCCGCAACCGCCGCCGGAATCGTGTTCGCGTTCCTGCCCGATATCCCTGGCCTCGGACTCTTGCAGTCGCTGTTACTCGTCGTCGTTCTCACGGGCGCGTTCTATCCAATGTACTACTACTTCCCGGACGTCGACGTCTCCAAACGCGAAGTGATTCCCGGCGTGTTGGTCGCGGCCATCGGCTGGATGGCCCTCCAGTCGCTCTTTCGGGTGTACGTTGCCTTCGCCGCCGAGTCGGAGGGAGCGGGGGCAGTCGGTGCGATTTTGCTGTTGCTAACGTGGCTGTACTTCGGTGGCCTGATCTTGCTCTCCGGAGCCGTCGTCAACGCGATCGGAACGGGCTACCTCGAGCCGGGGAGCGACGAAACCGAACAGGGTTCGGACGACTCGAGGGAGCCACTCGAGGGCTCGATCGCAGCGACGGGGAGAGCGCCCCTCGGAGCCGAGACGGCGAGTGAGTACGAGTACGACCACCTTCGCGATCGTGCGAACGCCCTCGAGCGCGAGCGAAACCAACTCCGACTCGATCGGGACGCACAACGAAAACGACGGTACCGCCTCGAGGATCGCGTGCGAGCGCTCGAGTCAACGAATCGGGAACTCGAAGCGACCAATGACCGACTGCAGCGATCACTCGAGGAACGCGAGCGAGACGAAACACGCACCGGCTGGCAACGCGCGCTTCGAACGGTGGCCCGACACGTGCGGACGATCAACGTCGGATCGCTCGACCGTGGCCGTGAGTGAGGGTCAGCGGATGGATTTGTGCAGTCGGTCGGATTCGAGACACATTAGTACGTCCCGGTCGCATTCGGAGCCGTGTCGTACCCGGTTCGAAGCGCTCGCCAGCGAATTCAGGCGGAACACGCTGCGGTCGTGGAGGGAGTCGACCGCGTCGCAACACGGATTGCGGAGCCGTGGGATACCGCGCGAACGACGGATCGCAACGCTGTCGTCGACGGTCTCCACGAGGGTCTCGAGATGGCTGGCGTGCTCGAGTACCTCCCTCGAGTGCTCGTCGACGTCGTGGAAGCGATTGGATATGAGCTTCGGGCACAGCCGGTCGCCGCGCCGCCGTACGTCGTCGTCACGAGTCGCGGACCGCTACTTCGCGCGACGATCGACCCGGGCCGATTGATTATCAGATTCAACGCGTTCGAAGTCGTTCGCGACCACGATCCCCGTCGGCCACCGGCGTATCGCCGACAAGACGGCGTTCGCGTTCACGTCTCACTCGAGTAGGCTCGCGAACTCGTTTTCGGAGGGAGATTCGATTTTCCGAACCAGACGCTGCTATTTACCACCCCACAATTGCTCTTCGTTATTAACATCGTTACACTCATTACTAATCAGTCGCAACTCTTCGTCGAGAACTAACATGACCGCAAATAAACGTTCGACGTCTCGTCGCACACTGCTCGCATCGTCCGGTTCGCTCGCACTACTCGGCTTCGCCGGTTGCCTGAGTGACGACGACGACGGAGACAACGGAAGCGACGATAACGGCTCCGACCTCGAAGTCGAAGCGTTCCAGTTGCTCGACCGCGACCACGACGAGGACGTCATCGCGTACGTCCACGGCGACCACTGGGACCACGGGCCGCTCGTGGTTCCGGAGGGAGACAACGTCTCTCTCGGTGCGCGCGTCGAAGACGAAGACGGGGAGGAAATCGACCTCGAGGAAGCGGGCCTCGACCTCGAGGGCGAACTCGTCGGCGATGGAGACGACATCGTTTCGTTCGAATCACACGGCGACCACATTCACGTCGAAGGGGAAGAAGAAGGGTTCACGGACGTCGTCTTCCAACTCGTCGAGGACGACGAGGTCGTGTACGAAACTCCTGGCGACGACGAACGCCCACTCGAGGTCGAAGTTGGTGACGAGGACCAAGAGTACGTCGACGAGGACGACGACCACGGTCACGATCACGACGACGACCACGACCATGACGACGACGGCCACGACCACGACGACGGCCACGATGACGATCACTAACTGAGAGCGGTCGACAGAGCGCGTTTCGGACAGGTGCCTTCTGCCGCATCGACTTCCGTCGAAACCCGAGACGCCGCTGTGTTACTAATTCACAGTTTCGCAGTAGCAGCTGTTATTAACAGCTCGGGAAAGAATAATAACGCTTTTATTCACCCGCTGGCACCATCCGGTATGGAACGAACACGCCGATCGGTGCTCCAGGCGGGGGCTGGTGCACTCGCATTCGGTACGCTGGCCGGTTGTCTAAGCGATCCCGCGAGCAGTGAGGCCGACGGTGGGTACGCCTCGTTTTTCGCCCTCTGGGACATGGCATCCGAAATCGGCGGCGACGAACTCGAGTTCGAAAACGCCGTTCCCACGGGGGAGATGGGTCACGGGTACGAGCCCTCGAGCGATCTGCAACGCAATATTGCCGATTCGGACGTCTTCGTCTACTTCGAGACCGACGAGTTCGGCTGGGTCGAGGAGTACGTTGTCGACTTCGAACGGGACTACGACCACCTCACGCTGATCGACGCCATGGACGGACTCGAAGATGCGTTCCTCGAGATGGACAGCGACACGGCAGCAGATCAGGAACCCGACGACTTCGACGACGACCCCGAGTCGATTTCGGTGGTCGGATTCGAGCTGTTCGAGCGCCGAAGCGGGGAGGAACTCGCGTGGTGGCACAACGACCACTGGCACGGCGGCCTCCCCGACGTCGCCGTCGACGAGACGCTCGAGGTCGAAGCCGTCGTCGAGGACAGCGAGGGTCGCATCCTCCCCATCGGTTCGAACGAATCCTTCCAACTCGAGGCGACGACTGCCGACGACAGCGAGGGCGAGACCGTCGAAATCGACTCCCAAGGAGATCACGTTATCTTCAGCGGTCTCGAGGAAAATACGTCGCGAGTCGTCTTCGAACTCGTCGCGGACGGTGAGGTCGTCTTCGACACGAGCAACGACAACGCGCGACTTGAGGTCGTCGACGAGGTCGAAGAGAGCGACGTTCCGGAGATGTACGACCCTCACGTCTGGGTCGATCCGGTTCTGGTCCGTGACATCGTCGGGACGATTAGAGACGGCCTCATCGAGGCCGACCCCGACAACGAAGACGTCTACGAGGAAAACGCCGCAGCGTACATCGAGCGGATCGACGACATTCACGACCAGCTTCAGGACCTCTTTGCAGAGACTGACCGTGACATCGCCGTTCTCGCCGGCCACGATGCGTTCCAGTACCTCGAGGTTCGTTACGATATCGAGTTGCACACGCCGGTCGGCATCTCGCCCGACGACGACGTCTCTCCCAACGATATCAGCGACACAATCGAGATCATCGAGGAGAACGACATCGACACGATCCTCTACGATCCGTTCGACGACATGAGCAACGTCGTCAACGAGGCGCTCGAGGAGACCGACGCCGACGAGACCGCGCCGCTGTCGCCACTCGAGGGCACGACCGAGGAGTGGGAAGACGACGGATACGGCTGGGTCGAGCAGATGGAGGAAGTCAACATTCCGGCGCTTCGGGCCGCATTCGGTGCCGAATGAGTTGTATATGATCGCCACAGTAGTCGTACCGATCGGTCGAGCCAAAGTAGAAGAGATAAACCACTCCGTGCCCGACTACCAAGTGAATTCACCGTGAGTGCAGCCGTCGATATCCAGAACGTGTCGTTCGCGTACGGCGAGAGCGTCGCCGTTCGGGACGTCTCGTTGACGATCGACGAGGGCGACTTTTTGGGACTCATCGGCCCGAACGGCTCCGGGAAGACGACGCTACTGCACCTGATGTTGGGTCTGCACAGTCCAGATAGCGGTTCGATCGACCTCTTCGGCGAACCGGTCGACGAGTTCGAAGCCGGCGAGCGAATCGGCTACGTCTCCCAACAGGCGACCAGTCGCGGCGGAACGATGCCCGTCACCGTCCGCGAAGCCGTGACGATGGGGCGATTCGCCCACGCCGGCTTCGGTCGACTTTCCGACGCCGACGAAGAAATCGTCGACGACGCACTCGAGACGGTCGACATCTCCGATCTCGAGAATCGACGCGTCAACCAGCTCTCGGGCGGCCAACGCCAGCGAGCCTACATCGCCCGCGCGCTCGCCTCCGAAGCGGATCTGCTGGCACTGGACGAACCGACCGTCGGCGTCGACGCCGAGTCTCGAGACGAGTTTTACCAACTGCTGGACTCGCTCAACGATTCGGGTATTACGATCGTCTTGATCGAACACGATATCGGCGTTGTCACGGATCGTGCGGATCATATCGCCTGTATCAATCAGGAACTGTACCACCACGGAGACACGGAATCGTTCGTCGAAAGTGACGCCTTAGCAGCGGCCTACGGCTCGACCGGGCAGGTCGTTCATCACCACCACTGATGGGACCGAATATTCGCCGTTCCGTCGAGTTCGCAGGTCTCGCCCTGACGGCCGTGTTAGCCGTCGTGATGATCGGATTCGTCACCGTCGAGTCCCTTCGGTCGCTCGCTATCGGGGAGTTCCTCTACGGGCAGTTCATCACCACCGGCCGGTGGATAGACTACTACCTCGGGACGAACGTCTTCAGCCACGGCTTCATGTGGCGCTCGATGGCGACGACGGTCCTTATCGGCATCATCGCGCCGGTCGTCGGAACGTACCTCGTCCACAGAGAGATGGCCCTGATCGGCGAAACGCTCGCTCACACGGCGTTCGCCGGCGTCGCCATCGGACTGTTGTTCAGTACGACGACGGACTGGGACGGCAGCCTGCTCACTGCGGCGCTCATTGTCGGTATCCTCGGTGCGCTGGGCGTCCAGTGGCTGGCCGAACGGACGAACACCTACGGCGACGTGCCCATCGCGATCATGCTCACCGGGAGCTTCGCCGTCGGGACGATCATCATCAGCTACGGGCAGGGACTCTCGGGCGTCAGCATCGAGGACTACCTCTTTGGCAGCGCGGCAGCGGTTCCGACGGAAGGCGCGCAACTCGTCGTGGTCCAGACGATCGCCGTCCTCGGCGTGATCGCGATCACGTACAAACAGCTGTTGTTCATCACGTTCGACGAGCAAGCCGCACGCGTCGCTCGCCTCAACGTCACCGGCTACAACACGCTCTTGATCGTGATGACCGCCGTAGTCGTCGTCGGCGCGATGCAGATTCTCGGCGTCATCCTCGTCGCCGCGATGCTCGTCGTTCCGGTTGCGGCCGCCTCACAGCTCGCCAACAGTTTCCGGGAAACGCTCGTCCTCTCGGTCCTGTTCGGCCAGATTTCCGTCATCGTGGGATACGGACTCTCGGTCCACCAGAGTCTCCCGCCGGGTGGCTCCATCGTCGTCGTCGCAATCGTGGTCTACCTCCTCGCGATCGCCGCCTCGAGTCGCTCGGCGGCGCTGTCGATGCACTGATTGTCGCGTGTCAGGTGTTGGGGTCACCTGTCGGTCGGTTTCTCGCGCTTCGAGTCTGGCACACGTGTGTGTCAGGGTACAGCTTTACCTCGCCGCGAGTTGAGAGATCGTGTGATGGGCCGGCTGTCTGCGCTCTTCGATCCGGAATCCGTCGGTGTCGTCGGGGCGACCGACCGCGAGGGGTCGGTTGGGCGGGCGATCCTCGAGAACCTGCAGGAGACCTACGACGGTGAAATCGTCCCCGTCAACCCCTCGCGCGAGCAGGTGCTCGGACTCGAGTGCTATTCCAACGCCACGGCAGCGCCGGCGATCGATCTCGCGGTGCTCGTCGTTCCACCCGACGTCGTCCTCGAGGTGCTCGACGATCTCGGTGAGACCGACACCCGCGCGGTGGTCGTCGTGACGGCTGGATTCGCCGAGTCGGGTGAGAAGGGGGCGAGGCGCGAACAGCGCCTGCGCGAACGCGCCGAGCGCTACGACCTCGAGATCGTCGGGCCGAACAGCCTCGGCGTCATGTCGACGGTCAACGGCCTGAACGCCACCTTCGGGCCCGACTCGCCGCGCGAGGGGGCTATTTCGTTTCTGAGCCAATCCGGCGCGTTCGTCACGGCCGTCCTCGAGTGGGCCGACGAGCAACGAATCGGCTTCCAGCACGTCGTCTCCCTCGGGAACAAAGCCGACCTCGACGAAACGGACTTCCTCCGAGAGTGGGGCGACGACCCGGGGACAGACGTCATTATCGGCTATCTCGAGGGGATCGACGACGGCACTGCGTTCCTCGAGACTGCGCGTGCAGTCACCGAGGACACGCCGATCGTGCTCGTCAAAGCCGGCCGAACGGACGCCGGTGCGCAGGCTGCCTCCTCGCACACCGGAGCGATCGCCGGCAGCGAACGAGCCTACGAAACCGGCCTCGAGCAAGCCGGCGTGATCCGGGCACACTCCGTCCAGGAGCTATTCGACTTCGCTCGAGCGCTTTCTGGCCTGCCGGAACCCGACACCGACGGCGTCGCCGTCGTGACGAACGCCGGTGGGCCGGGCGTGCTCGCGACCGACGCGGTCGGCGACTCGCGACTCGAGATGGCCTCGTTGAGTGCCCAGACGACAGATGGTCTCGCAGAAGTCCTGCCAGACGAAGCGACGCGGTACAACCCGGTCGACGTGATCGGTGACGCTGACGCCGACCGCTTTGGCGACGCACTCGAGACCGTCCTCGAGGACGACGCCGTCGGTGCAGCGATCGTCGTCAGTGCACCGACAGCAGTGCTGGGATACGACAGACTCGCCGAGACGATCATCGAGAAGCACGAAGATTCCGGCAAGCCCATCGTGACGTGTCTGATGGGCGGCGAGCGCGCGCGGGCCGCAGAGCAGGTCCTCCGTGGGTTCGGCGTGCCGAACTTTTTCGACCCGACTCGCGCGGTGGCCGGACTCGAGGCGCTGACCCGATACCGAGAGATTCGTGAGCGAACGATCGACGAGCCGACGACGTTCGACGTCGACCGCGAGCGCGCTCGAGCGGTGCTCGCACGCGCGAAGCGATACAGTGACAACCGCCTCGGCGTCGAGTCGATGAAATTGCTCGAGGCCTACGGCATCCCGACGCCGGCGGGTGAAGTGGTATCGGACCCAGAGCGAGCGTCCGAGGTTGCGAGGGCAATCGAGGGTGACGTCGTGATGAAGATCGTCAGCCCCGACGTGTCCCACAAATCCGACATCGGCGGGGTTCGAGTCGGCGTCTCGGACGAGGAGGTGGCCAGTGCCTACGAGGATATCGTCGCTCGCGTGCGAACGTACCAGCCCGACTCGACGATTCTCGGCGTCCAGATTCAGGAACTCGTCGAGATGGAAGACAGTACCGAGACGATCGTCGGAATGAACCGCGACCCGCAGTTCGGGCCGCTCGTCGTGTTCGGCCTCGGCGGCATCTTCGTCGAAACGCTCGAGGACACGGCGGTTCGCGTCGCGCCGATCGGCGAGTCCGAGGCCCGCGACATGATCGACGAGATTCAGGCGTCACCGTTGTTGCGCGGCGCTCGCGGACGTGAACCCGCACATATCGACGCCATCACCGAGACGATCCAACGGCTATCCCAGCTAGTCGTCGACTTTCCGTCGATACTCGAACTCGACGTCAACCCGCTGGTCGTCGCTCCGGAGGGAGTACAGGCGATCGATCTCAGCCTCACCGTCGACACAGACCGACTCGAGGGAGACGAGCCATGACTGACACAGATACCGAGACAGACACATCGACAACAGCGACCGATCGAAACTCGACCGAGAGCAAGCAGACTGGTGCCGAACAGCCCGAAACCGACGATCGCGACGCGAGAGAAACGGCGGCTGAGAGCGAGGACGACGAGACCGCTCACGAGGAGCGCGAGTGGGAAACGGAGACGATTCTCGTCAGTTCGATCGAATCGGGAATCGGAAAGACCGCGATTACCATCGCGCTTGCGGGCATCGCGCGAGATGGCGGTGCACGCGTCGGCTACATGAAGCCGAAGGGAACCCGTCTCGAGAGCAACGTCGGGAAAACGCTGGACGCCGACCCGTTGCTCGCTCGAGAGATCCTGGGGCTCGACGCGGAACTCCACGACTTAGAGCCCGTCGTCTACT
The DNA here is from genome assembly GCF_900108095.1 of Natronorubrum sediminis. NCBI lineage: Archaea > Methanobacteriati > Methanobacteriota > Halobacteria > Halobacteriales > Natrialbaceae > Natronorubrum > Natronorubrum sediminis. The sequence goes on along the minus strand of NZ_FNWL01000001.1, from coordinate 190,131 downwards.
CGCCGACGTTCATCGAACAAACCCTTCGGGGTCGGGAGGATCCCGACGAAATTCACGAGCGAGTCGAGGCGGCGTTCGAGACCGTCGCCGAGGGGTGTGATCGGCTATTCGTCGAAGGTGGCGGCGAGTACACCGTCGGCGGGATCGTCGACCTCACCGACCCCGACGTCGCGAACCGCTTCGACGCCGAGGTCATCCTCGTCGCGCCGTACTCGATTCCCCGCGACGTCGACGACGTACTGGCCGCAGCCGCCGCCTTCGGAGATCGGCTCGCGGGCGTCGTCTTCAACAACGTCGAGAACGCCGCTCACGACACGCTCGAGTCGACCGTGGTCCCGTTCCTCGAGAGCCGCGGAATTCCGGTCTTCGGAATCTTGCCCCGCATACAGACGCTCTCGGGAGTTTCAGTCGACGAACTGGCCTCGGAACTCGGCGCGTCGGTACTCGTCGAGGGCGAGGACAGCTACATCGAGCGCTTTAGCGTCGGCGCGATGGGCGCAGACAGCGCGCTTCGGTACTTCCGGCGAACGAAAGACGCCGCCGTCATCACCGGCGGTGACCGCGCCGGTATTCACACTGCAGCACTCGAGGCACCCGGCGTCACGTGCTTGATCCTCACCGGCGGTCAGCAACCGTCGAAGACCATCATCGGCGAGGCTGCACAACAGGGGCTCTCGATCCTCTCCGTTCAGACCGACACGCTCACGACGGTCGAACGCGCCGAGAACATCGTTCGCAGCGGACGCACGCGCGACGAATCGACCGTCGATCGAATGGAGGACTTGCTCTCAGATCACGTCGATGTCGAATCGATACTCGAGGGCATTTCGGGCGCGTGACTCGTGAAAACGCAGGAATCGAACTCGGCGTGCGTTCGTGTTTCGTTTCACCGAGGACTGGTGTCTCCTTTCGGTCGTCGTGAATGCGTCTGACCAACAATTAAGAGTCCGCCACGCATGAGCCCAGTCATGGACGACACTCCCCAAGAAATCACCTCTCTCGTCGGTCGCGAGGTATACTCGAACAATGGCGTTTTCGTCGGCGAAGTCGAGGATCTTCGTTTGAACGTCGACGGCGAGGCCGTCACCGGACTCGCCCTGGGTCAGCTCAACACCGAACTGTTCACCGACACCGCTCGCGGAACGCAAGGCGTCATTGTCCCCTACCGCTGGGTCCGTGCTGTCGGCGACGTCATCCTGATCAACGACGTCGTCGAGCGCGTCAAACAGCCCGACGAGGAAGAGCAAGAAGTCGTCGCCTGAGATCAGTTTCGAATCCTTGTCCGACGGACGAAAATTACCTTCGAGCCGCTGTATTCGACTTTCTGACGATTTTGCGAATGGGGTTAACTCCCGTTCGATCCTTCGCTGCCGTCGACACCCATCGCGTCGAAGAGCGTCCGTTTGACCGCCTCTTCGGTCAGGTCGAGTAGCGTGTCTCGCGTCTCCTCTGAAATCTGGATTCCAGTGAAAATGCCCAACGGGATTTCGGCGCTTGCTTGCGTCGAGTGGCCCGCAGTCTCACCCATCTCGCCGTAGGCATCCTCGAGCACCTTGCCGATGTTGATTCGGATGTCCTTCGAGCGACCCGCGAGGAAGATTGTCTCGTCGGCGATTCCGAAGACGGCAGTCGTGGTGACGCCCTCGAGATCGAGCAGATGGCTCGCGGCCTGCGTGAGTGCTTCGCGGTCGCGCACGAGCCCGGCGTTCGAGACGAGGTGACTGCCCTGGACGTCTCGGTTGGTGATCGCCTCGGCGAGCACGTCGAGCGTTTCGGGGGACATCGACGGCGACTCGACTTGTTCTAGAGTATCGTGGTTCGCGAAGGGGTAGAGATACGCGGCGGCGGTGAGATCCGCGGGGGTAGTGTCGCGTTTGAAATCGAGCGTCTCCGCGCGGATACCGTACAGTAACGCGGTGGCAACCTCCTCGGAGACGTTCATGTCGAACTCCTGAATATACTTCGTCATGATCGTCGACGTGGAGGACATGTTCGGTCGAATGTCGACGAATTCGGGTTCGTACTCCACTTCGGGTTCGTGGTGGTCGACAACGATGTCGACGTCCAGGTCCATCTCTGCGGACGTCGCGTGATCCACCATGGCCGCCGTATCGTAAATGGCGTGATCGCCGATTTCGTCCCACTGCACCAGATCGATCCCGAGGAGGTTGACGAACGCGCGATTCTCCTGGTGGCCGACGTCACCCAGATAGATGATATCCGATTCGACGCCGAGGTGGGACGCAATCGCCTGCAGCGCGGCCGCACTGGCGATCGAGTCCGGGTCCGGACTATCCTGTGTGACGATCGCCAAGCGCTCGTCGGTCGTCTCGACTAACTGGGCGAGTTTGCCCGCATTGTACTCGAGTTCCCCCGACTCGAGGGCGCGGAGGGCGGATTCGGCGATCACTGCCGACGGGTTGATGACGATGTCGGCACCGGCTTCCTCGAGTTCGTCGCCGGAGACGGGGTCGCTCGCGCGGGCGACGACGAATTGAGTGTCGTCGACAGCGCGGATGTGTTCGACGGCCTGTTTGTTAGATTCGACGTCGGAGGCGAGGATGAGGACGACGTCGCGGTCGGTGACGAAGTCTGCGGTTTCGGGTTCGCTGATGTCTGCCGTGCGGGCGTCGAGGTCCTGATCGCGGAGGGACTCGACGCGGCTTTCGTCACGGTCGATGATCAGGACGTCCTTTCCCTGCTCGACGAGTTCTTCTGTGACGGCGTAGCCGACGCTGCCACATCCCAAGATCGCATAGTCAGAAATCGACGAGATGGTAACCCCCGTACTCATTGAACGTGTGGTGGGACCGACCACACTTAACGCTCCCGAAGATTGTTACCCGATGAAGTGCTCGGTCAGTGACGCACAGTGCCAAAAGGTGCGGAGTAGTGTGTGTTCGTCCCTGTCACGACGAGTTCTAAGGGAAACGTATTTCACTCGTCGCAGAAAAGTCGCAGGTACAGGGCCGGTAGCTCAGTTCGGCAGAGCGTCTGACTCTTAATCAGACGGTCGCGTGTTCAAATCGCGCCCGGCCCGCTTCTGCGAGGAACAATTCGTGACGAGCAGAGCGGCCAAAACGATTTGAACGCAGGGAGTGGGAGGTGAGCGACACCGAAGGTGGAGCGAACGGGAACGACCGTGTGTTCATAATCGCGCCCGGCCCGCTTTTGCCACGAGCAAACTCGCGAGTGGCAAAACGGCCCTGCGATTTGAAGTAGACCAGAAAGGCACAGCGAAGTCGTTCGAAACGGCTCTGCCGTTTCGTAATGACGAGAGAGCTGTGCTCTCTCGAACCACGAGCATTTCTGGGCGTCGTTCACAACCGCGTCCGGCCAGAGTGTAGCCACTCGAGCCACGCCGTCTACTAGTTTCGTACCGAGTACTCGAGAAGCGCCAAGGGGACCTGTTCAGGGGCGACGAGACAGTTATCGGTCGTCTCGGACGCCGTCGGGGAGATCGTTGTTCGTCCGGGAGACGGAGTCAGTGCTCTCGAGAATGCGAAGCGAGTAGCCGTCTGCATCGACAGTTGCGGTGGTGTCCTCGAGCGTGACGCTGTCTGCGCCGTTGAGGGTGATCGCGGTGTCGGTCGTCTCGAACTCGCTGTCGGCGATGATCGTGTCGGATCCGCGGAGGTCGATCCCGCGTCGGTTGTCCGGTCCGAGTTGCTCGACCTCGAGGCCGACGAACTCACAGCCGTTTCGTTCGCAGAAGATCGCTTCTCGGTTTCGAGCGCCGCTCGCGTCGCCCGTGATGTGGACGTCCTCGAGTTCGACGGCGCCGGCATCGGAGCCGAGAATTCGGACGGCGTTGGCGCTGCCGTTGATGTCGATGTCGACATCGTCGATAGTCGTCGCGCCGGCCGACGGATCGATTCGGACGGCGGCGTTTGGCTCGTCGCCGACGGTGATTTCCGAATTCGTGATCGAGGCGCTGTCGACGGGATCCATGATTCGAATCGCGTCGCCGTTCGGTTCGGGTACGTCGACGGTGATGTCCTCGAGTTCGTGTTCGCCGTCGTCGAGTCGGATCGCGTGTTGACCGGCGGAGTCGTGTTGGTTCTCGTCGACGACGACGGTTGCGCCCTCGACCCGGCCGGTCGATCCGCTGAGACGGATCGAGGCGGTGCCGCTGTTCTGGTAGGTGCCACCGTCGACACCGATTCGGCCGGTTTCGTTCGAGGCGTAGAGTCCGTTGTCCGGGAAGTCACCCAGTCGGCAGTTCTCGAAGATGAGCAAACCGCGGTGGTGTTGGTCGACGGCGAAGCCGGTTGCTCCGCGCCACATGTTCCCAGCGTTTGGCGTCTCGTCGACGTGGTCCGCGCCGTCGTCTGCGAAGAAGCAGTAGACGTGGCCCTCACCGTCAGGATCGGTGATGTTGAACAGTCCTGGTCCCCAGGTACCGCTGTCGTGGCGTCCCTCGACGGAGATATTTCGGACGGAGAGCCCGTCCTCGACTTGAGCGCTGATTACGCGGATGCCCGTGTCTTCTGCGCTCTGGTCGACGTCGAAGCCTTCGAAGAGGAGGTCTCGTCCCGGGTCCTCGTGCGTACCGAGTCGGAAGAGGCGATACTGTGGTCCGTCGAACTCGTGGAAGGAAGCCGGGACCAAGGTCGCGCCGTGGCCGCTGAAGCCGACGTTCTCGAAGTTAGTGAGGCGCAGTTGTTCGTCCATGTAGTATCGCCCCTCCGGGAACTCGAGAAGAGTATCGTCGCCAACGTGCTCTCGTAATACAGGCGTGATGGACTCGTTCCCTTCGGGGTCCGCGCCGGCTTCGACGACGTCGACGACTGTCTCGTATTGGTCCTCGAGCGCCGTAGCGCTCGACGTCCCGGCGACCGTGAGCGTCCCAAGCCCAACGAGGCAACCCTTTATGTACGACCGTCGATCAATGCTTCGTTTCCGTGAATCGTTTCGAGACACGGCCAGTCCTCACCGTTAACGGTTATTACGTATATCCCAAGTAAAATAATACCAGTCTAGACACAGATTTCGAACGCCATCAAAGTCGCGACCAAAATACTGAAAGTCAGGACAAAGCGAACGTAATTCTATGAAACGCAATGCAAGCAGTTCTTGCTCGGACCGTTGGAAACGACTCAACTGAGGGACTGGGGCCGCCGAGACGGGAACAACAGTTGCGCTCGAACGAAAGAACCGTTTGAGAGACTTTCATGGAATGGTACTATCGAACGCATTCCGCCGCTCGAGGTCGCTCCCGGGGACATTCGAGCAACGGCGTGGATCGATCCCCCGAGCGCGTTACTGGCTGACGGGAGTATAAGGCAAAACCCGTCGTATGATCCGCGTGACGATGTCCATCACATACGAGGGAATTACGTTCGAACGGATCGGCCACGCGAGCAAGCGACTCGAGACGGACGATGGAACGGTTATCTACATCGACCCCTGGGAGGAGGTCCTCGAGTCCGAACCGGGAGACGGCGATATCGTCTTCGTCACGCACGACGACTTCGATCACTACGATCCGGCGGGGATCGACGCCGTATCAGGACCGGATGCGACGGTCGCTGTTTACGAGGCGGTCGACACGAGCGACCTCGAGCGCGATGTCGTCGACTTGCCAGCGGACGGCGAGACGACGGTCGACGGGATTACCGTCCAGACGGTGCCCGCGTACAACGACCCGGATGGGGAACACGTCGACGACGACGGAAATCCGTTTCACGCCGAGGGTGAAGTGATCGGGCTGCGTATCGACCTCGATGGAACCACCGTTTTCTGTCCGTCGGATACGGACTTCCTCGAGCACCACGAGTCGATCACTGCAGCGGTTTTCATCCCACCGATTGGGGGGCACTTTACCATGGACCGACACGAGGCGGCGGACTTCGCTCGCAGCGTTGATCCGGAGCTCGTCTTGCCCGAACACTACGATACGTTCGAACCGATCGAGACGGACGCCGAGGCCTTCGTTGCTGAACTCGAGGACGACGACATCCGCGTCGAGTTGTTTTAGAGAGAGATCGAGACACGATTCCTGAGCGCACAACGAAACGAATTACCAGTGACTGAGACGGTCACTGCCCTACGCATTTTGGAACAAGTCTCTTTGAAAGACAATCGTGAGACAGTGTATGGTCTCCCACGATGACCGCCCTCGACTACACGACGACTGTGTAGAGATCCGGACCGTTCGTGAGGACGGTGAATCTGTGACACACATGATTCTGCGAGGACTGGCCCGAAGCAAAAACGTTCCCGTGTCACAACTCGATTCGCTCTACGACGACGTCGAAACGGAGTCGGTAGGTGATTTACTCGCCCATTCGAGAGAGACTGATTCGAACGTCAGTGTCACGTTTACGACTGACGACCACACCGTCGTTGTCACCAGCGAGGACTGCGTCTGTATTCGTGACCCTGATCGAGCACACTCGAGTTTCAACGAGAAAAACTAGGGCACTCTCGAGTGGTTCGCTCGCTTTCTCGCCGGATGCAGGCCCTCCATACCGGACATCGTACACGCTCTCCGAAGAGACGCAATAGTGACGAACGAGCACCCTCACAGAGAGTATTCGATCTAACGACTGTCTCGATAGTCAATATTTTGGTGTTCAATCCGTGGCAGGCACTTGCACTCGAGTCGGTCTGCCCATTCTATTGTACAAGTGATGAATACGAGACGCACGCTGTGTGACCGTTGGCTACGTCCACTCAACAGCACCTGCGTTCCACTCAACGTCACTTACGATCCATCCGACCGCTGACAGCAAGAGTGAGTTCAGATCAATGAACGTATACTGATATTCCGACGTAAATGACTCCCTATCGTAACCCTTCATGGAGAGTGTAATTCACCGTCATCGCTTCTAATCTCTTTGGAAACGGGGTTATCCGACTCCTCGTTGTATCCCTGATTGAGAATTATGACATCGATCGCAGACATCGAGATTTCGGCAGACGGGACCGGAACCGGTGAATTGTTCGACGCAATTCCATCGCTCACCTGCGAGATGGAACGGGTAATCGCTTCGAGCGGCCACGGACTCTGGCTCTCGGGGCCTTCACAGGAAGCAATCGAGGACGCCCTGACGGAAGCGTCAGGCATCGAATCGTACACACTCATTTCCACCGACGACGGTCGGTGGCTGTACGATCTCCAGTTCAACAACGCCACGACCGACGTCTTCGAGTTGATCCTCGAGGAGCAGGGAACGGTCCTGAGCGCGTCGGCCTCGAGTGGCACGTGGCTGCTGAGCATTCGATTTGCCGACCGCGAGAGCGTCAGTTCGCTCTACGACAGACTCGACGAGGCGGAGATCACGCCGACGATCGTTCGCCTGTTCGACCTCGCAGATGAGACGCACACGCAGTGTGGGCTCACGGCGCGACAGTACGAAACGCTCGTGGCGGCGATCGACCACGGCTACTTCGAAATTCCGCGTGAGGTTTCGATGCAGGAACTCTCGGAGGAACTCGACATCTCACACCAGGCCCTCTCGGAGCGACTCCGCCGGGCCTACCGCGCACTCGTCACCTCGGAACTCAACGTCTCCGAGGACGAAACCGTCGCCCCGCCGATGCCATCGGATTGATCGAATCGATTGCGCTGACCACCTGATTACCCAAACGACGACCAATCACCGGCTGTCGATTCCGGTTTCACTCGATGTTTTCGCGGCCCAGCGAAGTTAGATCCCGTCGCTCGAGTCGCGACGGGAGCCGACCCCACGAACGAGCGTTGATCGTTCGTATCCCGGTTGACGATCCGTAGCCGAGACCCGAACGGGTACCGTTATGTTCCGTGCCAGACATGCCCTGTCTATGCACGTCGAACGCGACGACGGAGTCCGCCGAATTTTCTTCGACCGACCAGCGGCACTCAACGCAATGACGAAAGAGACCGCCGTGAATCTCGCAGAGACGATCGAGGAGACGTCTCCGGACGAGTATCACGCAATCGTCCTCACCGGCGAGGGCGACGCGTTCAGTGCCGGAGGCGACCTCGAGTCGCTCTCTAACTTTCCGGACACGGCGCGAGACGCGTACGAGTCGGTCTCCGACACCTTCGGCCGCGTCGTCGAGGCGATGCTCGAGTCGGACGTCCCGATCGTTGCGAAAGTCAACGGCGATGCAATCGGTGCAGGACTGGCACTCGTCGCCCTCGCAGACATCGCCTACGCGAGCGAGGACGCGACGTTCTCGTGTGCGTTCGTCCGCGTTGGACTCATTCCTGATACCGGCGCCACGTTCATGCTGCCCCACATCGTCGGTCTTCGGGCCGCGAAGAAACTCGCGTTCACCGGCGAGTTTTTCGACGCCGAACGGGCGGCCGACCTCGAGTTAATCAACGAGGCCGTTCCAGCCGACGAACTCGACGAGCGCGTCGAGCAAGACGTCGCTCGGCTTCGAAAGGCACCGACGGCCATCGTCGGCATGATGAAACAGGCGATGCACGAGAACATGACGCGTCACTGGTCGGAAGCCCTCGATTACGAGAATCAACTGCAGGTACAGGCCCGGACGTCGGACGCCCACGAGGAAGGAGTCACGGCGTTCCTCGAAAACCGGGAGCCAGAATTCGACACCTAAGGCGCTGATACTTACGGACTACTCCGGTAATACTCGAATCGCAAGCCACCGCAAGCACCACCAACTTCCACCGGTTCGCCGTCTAGCCGAGTGTAATGTCTCCAGAATTTACTGACGACGACATCGGCAAGACCGTCGTCAACGCAAACGGCGAGGAAGTCGGCTTGATCGCGGGCATCGAACACGGCACCGCACACGTCGAGCCAGACCCCGGAATCGCAGACACGATCAAAGCGAAACTCGGCTGGGGCGGTGCCGACGACGACACCTATCCACTCCAAGAGAGCTCCGTCGCCGAAGTGACTAACGACGAGATTCGCCTCGAGAGTGATCTCTCGGGGAGCGCCGGCGGCGGAGCGACCAGCGCCGGCGGCGAATCCGACCTCGACACGGACACCACAGAGATGGGATCCTCGAGCGACCGAGCGGGAGCCGGCGGCGCTGCCGGAGCCAGTGCAGGCTCGGCCAGCGCCGGTACTCAATCGGGTCGAGAAGGACGAGACGACGATGACGGATTGATGGGTGACGACGATGACGGCCTTATGGACGATGATGACGACGGCGGATTGATGGATGACGACGATGATGATGGCGGACTCATGGACGACGACGATGACGATATGATCGGTGATGACGATGACGGGTTGATGGGTGACGACGATGACGACATGATTGGTGATGACGACGATAGCGGACTCATGGACGACGATGACGACATGATTGGAGACGACGACGATGGATTCCGAGACGATGACGACGGCCTCATGGACGACGATGATAGCGGCGTTAGAGACGACGATGATGGGTTGATGGACGATGACGATGACGGCCTCATGGACGACGATGACGACGACATGATCGGTGACGATGATGATGAGGGGCTCATGGACGACGATGACGATGACCTGATCGGCGACGACGATGACGACGTCGACAGTCGAGGCACCCGATAAACCCTAGCCCAACCGACTCGAGTCATGACGGCGGAGATTCGGCTGGTCAATTCGATTTTTCGAGCGAGAGTACACGAATCCGAGCCACCAGGAGACATCGAGAAACGAGTGACGCCAGCACCGGCCGAGTCCGTTCAGCGGTCCGAATCCGGGTCGCCGTGTGTCACGCCGTCGCGCTCGTCGGCACGCATCCGCCTCAGTGTCGCTCGAGCGTTGCTCGCTTCGTAGCCGAAGAACACGTCGTTGCCATACTCGCTCGCAACCTCCGTGGCGTGGACCAGATTGTCGATATCGATGTTGATCGCGTACAATTCGATGCTGAAGGGCGTCTCGAGTGCGCTCTCGAAGCCACGAGCGATGGTCTCGAGCCAGTAGGTCGTCTCGTAGGCCATGTCGTACAGCGGGACGACGAACTCGTCGACGTGTTCCTCGAGAGCCTCGAGATCGATTCCCGCCCGTTCGTAGAGGTGTCCCGGGTACGGATCAGGATAGACGGTCATGTAGACGCGACCAGGGATTCGCTCGACGGCTTCCTTGACGAACTCGGTGATGACGTTCGCTCGCCACTCGTATCGATCCTCGAAACGGCTGTTCTCGAAGGACTGTTCGCAGACGCCACAGCGACAGTACTCGGCGCGGGGAAAGCCGATATCGTCGAGTCTGACGTCCTCGTTCGCCTCGACGCAGTCGTCGATGATCTCGAACAAGCCCTCGCGGTAGTCCTCGCGAGACGGGCAGATATAGGCCCAATCGAAGTACGTCCGATCTCGAGTGGCCGGGCGACCGAGGTCGTCGACGGGAACGAGTGAAGGGTCGGCGTCCGCCGCAGCGTTGTCACCGAAACACGACACCATGTTCACACCGTTCTCGATCGGTTCGGCCGACCGACCGGTCACGTCTTTGACTTCGTAGAAGCCCCGGTCGAACTCGGGCCAGTTGACTTCGTCTTCGTTCCGCGTGACGACGCCGTACATAGTGGATGGTTCGTCGCCGACGCCGTAAGCCGTTCGGAACGCACCGTGTTCACCTCACCAATCAGTACCGTGTCGACAGGATTTGTACACGCGAGTAGCGAGGCAACTCCGCGATCGAGACGCCGAAAAATGACGGTTGTCGGGGACTATTCGACCGGTTCGTACTCGACTTCTTCGATCTCGACGTCGGAAGAGCCGCTGAGGGCAACCTTCCAGAAAACGGCGATGACGAACAGGGCGAGCAGGAGTTTAACTGTACGAGACATGTACATCTCCACGTTCTTTTGATAGCTACTTAGCTATTCTGGACAGTTCTCTCGGGGTGAAAAAAGTCTCAGTAACGAGACCATTCGTGTAGATCACCACGGGGTACCGAAAAACACGATGGAAACGGGACTCGTGTGCGCCAGCGGCGTTCAGGTGTCGATTAACGAGGCGATCCCGGTGCGGACGATCGTCTCGCAATACGCACATCTGACTCCGTCCTCGAGCACGTCGAACGTGGACGTAACCGGTTCGTCGCCGGTCGTAATACACCCCGAATTTGGACACGAGAGGACGCCTTCAACGAGTTCCGGGCGATCGACGCGGTGCTTTTCGATCACGTCGTAATCCCGAACGATGTTGATCGTCGACTCGGGGGCGATGAGCGAGAGCACGTCTACTTCGTCTTGGCTGAGCTCTCGCCCTTCGACTTTGACGATGTCTTTTCGCGCGAGCCGATCCGAGGGGACGTTCATTCCGATCGAAAGCTCCTCACCCTCGCTGCCGTCGATGCCGAGAATCGCCAGTACGTTCAGCGCCTGCCCACCCCGAACGTGATCGATGACGGTTCCGCTTCGGATCTTGCTGACGCGTAACTGGTGGTCGCCGCCCGTCTCGCCGTTGGCCCCATCGTCACTCATCGAGATCACCTCCGTCCGTGAGCAACAGATCCAACAACGCCATCCGAACCGGCACCCCGTTGTGTGCCTGATCGAAGTACGCCGCGTGAGTCGTGTCGTCGATCTCGGGTGCGATCTCGTCGACGCGGGGAAGCGGATGCATCACCGTCAAATCGTCCGCTGCAGCCTCGAGCGTCTCGAGGTCGATCTGGTACTCACCCGCGACCTTCTGGTACTCGGATTCGTCGGGGAAGCGTTCGCGCTGGATTCTGGTCACGTAGAGGACGTCGAGCGACGGCAATACCTCCTCGAGCGCCTCGTGTTCACGGATTCCCGGACCGTCGTCGGATTGATGAAGGTCGTAGACGACCTCGCGGGGCAACTGGAGGCTCTCCGGGCTGATAAAGTGCTGGCGTGCGTCGAAGTTCGTCAGGGCGTGGGCCAGCGAGTGAACCGTCCGGCCGTACTTCAGGTCACCCATGATCCCGATCGTTAGATCGTCCAGCCCGGCGTTTTCGCGGATCGTGTAGAGATCGAGCATCGTCTGTGTCGGGTGGTGTCCAGCACCGTCACCGGCGTTCAACAGTGGCACGTCGACGAACTCGCTGGCCATCGTCGCCGCCCCTTGGCGAGGATGGCGCAAGACGAGTGCGTCCGCGTAACCTTCGATAACGCGGACCGTATCGGCGAGCGTCTCGCCTTTCTTGACGCTCGAGGATTCGATCGAACCCATGTCGACGACGTCGCCTCCGAGGCGTTTCATGGCGGTTTCGAAGCTCATCTTCGTCCGCGTACTCGGCTCGAAAAAGAGCAAGCCGAGCAACGTGTTCGCGTGTCGGTCGGCGACCGTCGATGGGTCGGCATCGATCTCGGCCGCTCGGTCGAGGACCGTCTCGATGTCCGCCCGCGAGAGTTGTTTGCTCGTGATGAGGTGATCGTGGCGCATTCGTTCGTGTTAGCTCTTGGCGTCCCCTTGAATCTCCCCATTCGACGTCGCGTATTACCGAGCGAGAACAAACGATACGCGAGCGGAAAGGTTAGCCAGTACCGCACCGATAGTGACGGGAAAACATCCGCAGTAGCGTCCGCAGAGACGGGGTGCTACACACACCTCGTTTCCAGTGAATGTACTGAAGCCAAAGAGTTATGCGAGCGCTGCGGTAAGTACGCGCAATTGCATGGCGGGTCGGCTGGAGACTGGAATCGACGTGTTGGATCGGAAACTCGAGGGTGGGTTACCGACAGGGTGTGTCGTCGCCTACACTGCCGAGCCAGCGAGCCAGTCGGAACTTCTCTTGTACGAACTCACGGCCGCCCGCGGGACCCTGTACCTCTCGACCGAACGCTCCGACGAGGCAGTCAATCGAGCAATCGAAGCCTCGCCGTCATCAGTCGGCAGTCCGACCGTTCGACACGTCACCAGCGACGACCCACTCGAGGAAGCGACCCAGTTGATCGGCGCGTTGCCCGACGGCGCGAATCTCATCGTCGACACGATGGATCTCCTCGAGCGAGCCGACCCGACCGAGTACGTCACCTTTCTCAACGAACTCAAGACGCAGATGATCGAGACCGGTTCGATCGCCATCTTACACTGTCTCAAAGGGAACGATGTTCCTAAAAGTCGGCCACGGACACTCCACGCCGCGGATGCCGTCTTCGACTTGCGAACGAAAATCGCCGGCACGGAACTCGAAAATCATCTCACGATCCCAAAATTCCGCGAGGGCAAACAGCCGACCGAAGCGATCAAACTCGAACTCGTCGAAGAAGTCGCGATCGACACGAGCCGAGATATTGCGTAACTCGCTCGAGACGGGGTACGAGTCGATTCTGGTCTTACAGTGACATCTGCTCGCTCACGTCGCGCTAAACGACGGACCGTCTGTGTCCCCCTCCTCGAGCACACGCAGTGCTGAGTGAGAAGCTCCGGTAAAAATGCGTTCGTCGGTAAATGCCGTTTAGTACGAGCGACGTTACTCTTCTGCGCCTTCGAGTTCCTCGACAATTTCGTCGGCGTCGACGTCGGCGTCCTCGAGGGCTTCCTCGATGTCGCCGCCGCCCATGCCGCCCATACCGCCCATCATGCCGCCCATTCCACCCATACCCATGCCGTCGATGACTTCCTGGACGATGACGCGGTCGACACCGATCTGGTCGATGACCTGCTGACCGATCTGTTGTTTGCCCATCATCCACTGCTGGTTCATGGTCATCTGTGGCGTGGCCTCGAGGTAGAGCGTCTCTTTCTCGACGACCTCGGTTTCGAACTCAGGTTCTGCGTCCTCGTCCTCGTCTTCGTCGGGTTCGACGGGAACTTCCTCTTCGACCTCGTCGGTCTCGATCCAGAGGTCTGGTTCCATGCCGAGGAACATCTCGAACAGGCCGGCAGCCTGCTGTTCGCGGTCGTCGACTTCCGCGAGAATCTCGTACTCGTACTCGACGTCTTCGCCGGCGAGTGGGTGGTTGAAGTCGACGCGAGCGCGGCCGCCGATAATCGTGCTGATGTAGCCCTGCTGGCCGTCGACTTGCACGTTTGCGCCGGGGTAGCGGTCGTCTTCGTCGATCTTCTCGGCGCTAACCGTCTGGACGTCGTCGGGGTCGTACTCGCCGAATGCCTCTTCGGCGTCGATCGTCACGGTACCGGAGTCGCCGGCTTCGCTGCCAGTGAGTGCCTCCTCGACGCCTTCGAAGATGTGGCCCTCACCGAGAACGATCGTTCGGGGCTTGAACTCCTGGCCCTGATCGTCGACGCCTTCTTCTTCGGCGACCTCGGGATCCGTCGTGTCGACGAGTTGCTCGTCCTCGACGGTGTACGCGGTGTATTCGATTTCGACGAAATCGCCCGTTTGAAGCCCCTCCTGGGCGTCTTCGTCTGCTGATTCGTCAACGTCATCGGCCTGCTCCTCGAGTTCGGCCTCCTGATCCTCGGTCATACGTTGTACGTCCCGCCGTCTACATTTAAGGGACACGTTTTCACGCGGGCACGGAGCGACCGATACTTACTCTCGGTGCTCGTGGCCTCGAGCATGTACGAAGTCGAAGTGAAGGTTCCCGCCGACCTCGAGACCGTTCGAACCCGACTCGAGGCACTCGAGGCGACGCGGGAGGGGGCACTCGTTCAGCGAGATACGTACTACGATGCGCCCCACCGGACTTTTGCCGAAACCGACGAAGCACTACGAATTCGTCGAGAGTCAGACGCCGAATCGGACGTCGAGGAGACGAGAGTGACCTACAAGGGACCGCTCCTCGACAACGAATCCAAGAGCCGCGAGGAGTTCGAAACGGCAGTCGCAGACGACGACACGTTCGATGCGATCCTTACGAACCTCGGGTTCGAACCCGCTGCAACGGTTCACAAAGACCGCGAGCGATTCGACCTCGAGGGGTTCACGATCACGCTCGATTTGGTGGACGATGTAGGTGAGTACGTCGAAGTCGAGACCGACGTCGAGGACGAAGCCGACCTCGAGTCGGCCCGCGAGTCGGTGTATGCGGTGCTCGAACGCCTCGAACTCGATCCCGACGAACAGATCCGAACGTCGTATCTGGGGCTGTTACTCGACTCGTGAGGTGTCGACGCACAAATACGCGTAACAGAGCGCAGAAAGGGGCCAGAGACGCCCGATTTCGCTCAGCCCTATAACCTGCAAGCATTTTTCGAGCCGATTCTGTTTCCGCAAGTTATAGAACCACGCTTCGCTAACTCCGGGGTATGAGCGAGCGGAACATTCGGATCGAGCCAATCGACCGTCGAGCAGTCGAAGACCAGGACGTCGAGATCGTCGAGCGAAAGGGAATCGGGCACCCCGATTCCATCTGTGACGGCATCGCCGAAGCCGTCGCCGGAGCGTTGGCCCGCGAGTACTTAGATCGCGTCGGCGAAGTGCTTCACTTCAACACCGACGAGACGCAACTCGTCGCCGGCGAAGCCGCACCCGCATTCGGCGGCGGCGAAGTTGTCGACCCCATCTACCTCCTGATCGTCGGCCGTGCGACCAAACACTACGAAGGCCAGACGATCCCGGCCGAGACCATCGCGCTCAAAGCCGCTCGAGCGTACCTCGAGTCCGAGATCCCCCACCTCACTTACGGCGAGGACATCGTCGTCGACGTCAAACTCGGTGAGGGGAGCGGTGACCTGCAGGAAGTTTTCGGAGAAGACGAAGTGAGCGTCCCGATGGCCAACGACACGAGTTTCGGCGTCGGTCACGCCCCGCTCAGCGAAACCGAGCAGATCGTGCTCGAGGCCGAGGCCCGGCTGAACGGCGAATTCGCCGACGAACACCCGTATCTCGGCACCGACGTGAAGCTGATGGGCAAACGCGAGGGCGACGAGATCGACGTCACCGTCGCGGCGGCGATGATCGATGAGCACATCGCGGACATCGACGCGTACGCGGAGGCCGTCGAATCCGTCCGGGAGTTCGTCGAGGACGTGGCGAGCGAGCACACCGACCGGTCGGTCGACGTGCACGTCAACACGGCCGACGACTACGAACAGGGCTCGATTTATCTGACCGTCACCGGCACCTCTGCCGAGCAGGGCGACGACGGCTCGGTCGGCCGCGGCAACCGCGCGAACGGCCTCATCACCCCGAATCGCTCGATGTCGATGGAAGCGACGAGCGGCAAGAACCCGGTCAACCACATCGGGAAGATCTACAACCTGCTCTCGACTGAGATCGCAGAACAGGTCGTCGACGAGGTCGACGGCATCCGCGACCTGCGCGTCCGCCTTCTCTCACAGATCGGCCGACCGATCGACGAACCCCACGTCGCCGACATTCACATCGTCACCGACGACGGCGTCGAACTCGGCGACGTCGAGGACGATGTCGAAGCCATCGTCGACGACGAACTCGCCAACGTCACCGACATCACCCGCCGCGTGATCGACGGCGAACTCTCGACGTTCTAAGGCCACCTTCGAGTCCAATTTTGTGTTGAGCCGGCGTGAGATACCAGCGAAGAGCTACTCGAGCAGCCAGTCGTAGCCCTCGATAACGGCCGATTTGCCCCCAGTCTCGACGATCGTTCCGTGCCCGGGGATGACGCGATCGAAGTCCCACGCGAGGACGTCCTGTATCGATCGGCGAAAGGTCGCCTCGTTCGTGATCGTCGCGCGCAATTCAATCGGCGGACTCACTCGCCTGTACATTCGAAGGGCTCGAGCGACGAGTCGGGTTTTCAGTGGATGATGCTCGTCGATGTGAAAACCGATATCACCGAGAATAGCCGTTCGGCTCGGTCGGTGGAAGTACGCTACTTCGGTGAGCCAGCGATGTCCGGCCACGACGACCTGATCGATATCGGTTGCCCACCGCGGATCGGGTGTGTCACCGAGTACCTGATCGAAACGCAGGTCCGATCGTCGTGCAGGGAGACCGGGTGCAGCCAGTAACTCGGCGTCGGGATAGGCCTCCCTGTACTGTTCCATGTAGAGGTGACCGTGTAGTTTGCTCGCCGGGGCGACGAATCGAACCTCGCCGAGGTCCGCGAGTGCGGCCTCGAGTTTCGGCGTCAATCTGGCTGGCGACTGGACGAACAGGCCGCCACTCGAGAGCTTCATCACCGACATGATCCGTCCGATTTCGACGCCGAAGAATTGCAGCGGTTCTTCGTACGTCCACAGTCGATCGACTCGCTTCGTCAACATATGCGATTCGTCACCGGCGGAGCCGATATAGTTCACGCTAGCGACACGTTAGGTGAGCGAACGACGAGTGCGCGACGGCGGGCCACGGTCTCTCCGTGTCGCACTCGTGACTGTCCAAATTGCACCAAAATGGGGATCTCCGGTTCCAACAGACCCATTACGCGAACGCACGTGATACTCTGGTACCACGTTTCGACCCGACTCAACACCTCTCGAGAGCGATCGTCAGTGTCCCTGCCATCTGCCAGTTCGAATCGGATCGTCCTCGCCGTCGTCGCGAGTACCTTCTTCGTCGGATTCGGCGGCGGCGTCATCTTCCCGATTCTGCCGAACCTCGGCGAGGTGCTGGGCATTTCGGCGTTCATGGTCGGGCTCATCCTGAGCGCGAACCGGTTCACACGACTCGTCGCGAACGCACCGGCCGGCGTACTCGTCGATCGAATCGGCACGCGAAAGCCGTTCGTCGTCGGGCTGGCGATCGAGGGCATCGCGACGTTCATGTACGTCGTCGCGATCGTCTCGCCGATGCCGGAGGTCTGGTTCATGGTCGCCAGAATCCTCTGGGGAATCGGCAGTGCGCTCGTCTTCGCGACGGCGTACACGATCACCGCCGACGTCAGCGAGGCCGACTCGAGGGGGACGAGCATGGGTATCGTCCGCGCGGGAATTACGTTCGGCTTCCCTGCGGGGCTCGTGCTGGGCGGTGTCGTCAGCGATCTCTGGACGAATACGACGGCGTTCGTCCTCGCAGCCGCATTTGCCGGCCTGGCGAGCGTTATCGCCTATCTGATCGTCCCCGAGACGCACGTGGAGTCCGAGCAGGATTCGGTCAAACCGTGGGACGTGGATACGAGCATGCCCACGGTAACGATCGGTCTCGTCAACTTCGGGCTCTACTTCGCGTACATCGGCGTCCTCTTTTCCACGCTGGTGCTCTTGCTCGACGCGCGAGCGATCTCGATCTTCGGTCTCGACGCGCAGGGCTCCTCGGGGATGCTCATGGCGATCACGGTTCTCTCGGGTGCGGTGTTCACGCTCGGCGGTGGCTACCTGAGCGACACGGTCGGTGCGCGCGTTCCCGTCATGATCGCGTTCCTGACGACCTCGTGCGTTGGCTTCGCCGTTCTCGCCTTCGGCTCGAGTTTCGAGGTGATGGTCTTCGCGTGTCTCCTAATCGGCGCGGGTCAGGGCGGGGTCGGCGGCCCGCTGACGGCGCTGCTCGCGGATTTGACGCCGGATGAACGCGTCGGCCGCGCCATGGGGACGAACAACGTCCTCGGAGACGTGGGCGGTGGACTCGGGCCGCTCATTTCACTCCCCCTCGTCGAGTCGATCGGCTTCCAGATTATCTACGGCGTCAGCGCGATCGTCCCGATGCTCGCCGGCGCGGTGCTCGTCGTCGGCATCTACGCCCATACGGGCCGCGTGAGCCCGACGATTAGCGAATCGACTGGATAAGGGCGGTCGTCTGCCTCGACTATCCGTTCGTCCGCTCGAGGCCCGTCCTCGTAACCCCCTTATAGCTCGGCCCAACTATCCACGTCCATGCACCCGCCGGGAGCCGATACCGTCCTCATCCGCCACGGGGACGTCAACACCAAGAGCAACACCGTCAAGCGGTACATGGAGGAAATCCTCGTCGAGAACCTCGAGGCCCTCCTCGCCGAGCGCTCGATCCCCGGCGAGGTCGAACGCCGGTGGAATCGCCCACTGATCCACACGACCGAAGACGCCGTGGAGGAGGCGACGGCGGCCGCGGCCGACACCTTCGGCGTCGTCTCCGCGAGCCCGGTTGCCACCGTCAGCACCGAAAAAGAACGAATCGTCGAGTTGCTCGAGGAGACGGCACGCGAGCACTACACCGGCGGCGCGTTCGCGGTCGACGCCCGCCGCTCGGACAAGACGCTGCCCTACGAGAGCGAGGATCTCGCTCGAGAGGGCGGCACAGCCATCTGGGAGGCCGTTGCGGACGAGTTCGAACCCGAGGTGGATCTCGACGATCCCGACATCACGTTCGGGGTCGAGGTCCGCGAAGACTTCGCGTTCGTCTACCTCGAGAAAGTGCCCGGCCCAGGCGGGCTTCCACTCGGCGCACAAGAACCCGTCATCGCCCTAGTCAGCGGCGGCATCGACTCGCCGGTCGCCGCCTACGAGTTCATGAAACGTGGTAGCCCGGTCATTCCGGCCTACGTCGACCTCGGAGACTACGGCGGTATCGACCACGAGGCTCGCGCGATGGAGACGGTTCGCCTGCTCTCGGACTACGCCCCCAACTTCGACATGCAGGTCTACAAGATCCCCGGCGGCGAGACGGTCGACTTGCTCGTCAACGAGATGGAACAGGGGCGAATGCTCTCGCTCCGGCGATTCTTCTACCGGGCCGCAGAGACACTCGCCGAACGCGTCGACGCGAACGGCATCGTTACCGGCGAGGCGGCCGGGCAGAAATCCAGTCAGACCGTCCGAAACCTGGGCGTCACCAGTCGGGCGAGCAGGCTGCCGATTCACCGCCCGCTCCTCACGCTGGACAAACAAGAAATCGTCGCGAAGGCCCGAGAAATCGGCACCTACTCCGACTCCACGATCGACGCCGGGTGTAACCGCGTCGCCCCCGACCGCGTCGAGACCAACGCCCGCCTCGAGCCACTGCTGGCGGCCGAGCCAGACGACCTGCTCGAGCGTGCACAAGCGGCTGCACGGGACGCCGAACTGATCGAACTCTAACGGCGAGGATCGCGTGCGTCGGCCGGAGCGAAACCCACATTACGCAGACGCACCGATGCACAGTCAGTGACGCGCGTCTGTCTCATCGGGACGGCCGACTGCAATCTCCAGTACGAACTCCTCTCCCGAGAGACCTCTCGAGACGCCCTCGCGACGTACGATCTCGAGCGGCCGTTCGAGAACTCGATCGCGCTGCGAACCGTCAGCATCGGCGCTGCCGTCTCGCTGTTGAACGACTTGAACTGGTACCTCACCCGATTCGTGGACGTGGCACTCGTCCAGGAGCCAAGCGTCTGCGACGACGAGTGGCTCTCGCGCTCGCTCGCCACCGACCTCCGAAACGGCACCCTCGAACCCCGCGAAACCGACGAGTTCTGTAAAGTCTACGGTCTCGAGCGTGTCGGTTCTGAGCCCGAAAGCGAGGCGGAACGCGCCGGTGAGCAGTCTTCTGACGGAGCAGAACGCGAGCACACGGGCGAAGGGGACGACGTCGACGGTGCGGACGCAGACTCGAGCGAGTCACCCGGAACCGTCCCCACCCAGTGGCAACTCGTCGAACCGTTGTACGTGCGCAGAACCGACGGAGAGTTGCCGGAGTACGATCTCCGAGACGTCGAAGAAACGATGGTCGTTCGCCTGACTGAGAGCGAGCACGCGCCGTAGGGACGCGGAGGAGGGTAGATTATTCGAGAACGGTGCGTACTGAGAAGCGCCTGGCAGGGGACCGAACGCTCAGTAATCGGGATCGAGGTCGTGTTCCTCGCCGTCGGCGTCAGTGATCGTCACCGACGCGCTGGTGATCGGTTCGCCGTCGAGCGAGGCCCGAACGAGGTGGCCAGCCGAAACGATCTGCTGTGCACACGCAACGTCGTCTTCGTCCTCGGATTCGACGGTCGCCTCGAGGACGAGTTCCGATTCGTCCTCGTCGATCGATTTCTTCTCGAGGGTCATGGTGTAACAGAGATTCGGCCCCTCTGCTTCGATAGCGGTCAGCACCGACGTATCGAAGTCGATCCCGTCGACGAGGTCGGCGACATCGCCGTCCTCGAGTTGGCGGTCCTCGAGCCAGTCGTCGAGTTCGTCGGTGGTGTCGAGGACCGTCGCGGTGGGTTCTGACGGCGGGTCGGAGTGGGCGAACGAGACGGACTCGAGCGGTTCCCCGTTCTCAGACGAGTCGTCGGAATCGTCGGAATCGTCGGAATCGTCTGATTCGTCTGATTCGTCTGAACCGTCGGAGTCGTCAGTGCCACCGTCGTCAGTGTCGTCATCGTTCCCGTTTTCGCCACCGCCTTCACTCCCACTTCCGGGATCGTCATCCGTTCCGGTATCGTCGTCCGATCCGGAGTTCATCTCGTCGAGACAGCCGGCTGAGAGGGTGAGTAGGCTTGTGGTACCATACAGGACGGTTCGTCGTGAACGACGTGTCATCACCCGAACGTACTCACCGACGTATCAAAGGAATATGGCAAGCTAAAATGATTTTTGTCGTTACGAGTCGAGGTCGAACAGTCCCGTCGAGAGGTAGCGTTCGCCGCTATCCCAGAAGACCGTGACGACGAGCGGACAGTCGGCTACCTCGCCGCCGTCGGGTTCGGGTGTGGCCACCGACTCGTCGAACTCGCTTGGGGGCTCCGGGCACTCGAGGTCTGGATCGGCGATTTCGCGAGCGATTCGCTGTGCGACGAGACTCGTCGCGCCGCTGGATTGGCCCACAAGTAGCCCTTCCTCGCGAGCGAGGCGACGGCACTCGTCTTCCGCGTCCTCGAGTCGGACCGTTTCGACGCGGTCGAGGAGGTCGCGGTCGAGATTGTCGCTCACGAAGCCGGGACCCATCCCCTGGAAGTCGTCGTCGCCGGACTCGCCGGTCGAGAGGACGGCGTTGCGCTCCGGTTCGACGGCGATTATCTCCATTTCGGGAAACTCCTCGCGAAGCCTTCGGCCGGTGCCCGAAAGCGTGCCGCCGGTGCCGACACCGGCGACGAACGCGTCGATCTGTCGCTCGCCGACCTGTTCGACGATCTCCTCGCCGGTCGTTCGGTAGTGTGCCTCCGGGTTCGCCGGATTCTCGAATTGGCCTAACTGGATCGCGCCGTCTTCGACGAGTTCGTCGGCACGCTCGCGGGCGGCTTCCATATCGCCGTCGACGAGTTCTAGCTCGGCACCGTAGGCGGCCATGATCTGCTGGCGCTCCTTGGATTTGTCTGCGGGCATGACGATCGTCAAATCGTAGTCTCGAGCGGCACAGACCAATGCGAGTCCGATCCCGGTGTTCCCGCTGGTCGGTTCGACGAGCCAATCGCCGGGTTCGATGGCCCCCTCGCGTTCGGCCGTGCGGATCATCTGGAGCGCCGGCCGATCTTTGGCCGAGCCGCCGGGGTTGAAAGATTCGACTTTCGTTGCGACGGTCGCTCCCTCCGGCGAGTCGACCTGGACGAGCGGCGAGCCGATCGTGTCCAGGATGCTCCCTTTCATTGACCCTTCGTAGTCGGTCGAGCCATAAACCGCTGCTGGACACAGGCAGGATGTGCCGGCTATCGTATAGCGCCAACTGAAACATCGTCGTTAAGCCATCGGAGCAGTAACCCGTGGGTATGAGTCTCGAGACATTGCGACCAAATCCGACGTGGGACGAGGCGTCGTACCAGGAGGCCGTCGACACGCTCGCCGCACACGACGACCTCGTCTACAAGGTCTGGGGTGGCGACTGGTGTAAGGACTGCCGGAAACTCTTGCCGAACCTCGGTGCTGCACTCGAGGCGGCGGACGTCCCCGAAGCGCAGATCGAGGAGTACGCTCTCGGCGAGGACAAGCAGGGTGAGGGCGTCGAGGAGTACGATATCGAGTACATTCCGACGGTCGTCGTCGAAACCACGGACGGCGAGGAAGTGATTCGATTCGTCGAATCCGAGGACCTTCCGCCGGCCGTCTGGCTCGCGACCCAACTCGAAGAACAGCGCTAAAGAACCGGGTCGATCGCTACTCCTGCGTGATTCAACGTGGTGGGCCACGCTCCGTTAGTGTGATGGCCGCGTGAGCGACGAGCGGAGCGTCGAGTGGTACTAGCTCAACTGTGGGTGCTCGAGTCGTGTAGCCAGCGACGGATAGATCGCGACGAGTTCGTCGTACACACCCTCGTTCGTCACGTCGAATTTCTCGGCGACGGCGTCCAGACGATCGATCGGCTGAACGTGTTCGTGACCCCACCACACCGGGTGAGTCAACAGCTGAAACGAATCGGCGTCGGAGACGGCTCGTACCGAATCGATCGGCGGCCCCTCTCGCCATCGACCACCCGAGTCCGAGATATACGCCGAGAGGAGTTCCGAACTGTAGGCGTTGATCATGCCGCTAATCGCAGGTGGCCCACCGAGAAGTTGCTCCGCTGGCCGATGGAACGAGAGCGATTCGACGGGGCCGACACCGAGTGCTTCGAGACGCGACCGCGATTCCTCGATCGTCGCCCGTTCAGCCGGTCCGAGTCCCCCCTCACTACTGGCAGGTCGTTCAGCCCGGTCACGTGTCGTGCGGATTCCGAGATCGCAGTGCAAGCCGATCTCGTGACCAAGCGCTTGAATCTCGAGGAGGATGTCTCGCTGCGCCTCGAGATCGTACAGCGGTGATCTGGGGAAGACCATGTACGTCGTCGAGACGCCCAGTTCGTGCTCGAAGTAGGCCAACTCGAGTGCTTCCTCGAGGCAGACGTCGACATCGTGACGGACGAACGCGGCCCGTGATGAGTTCGACCGGTACTCGGGGTACGCAGAGAGCGTGCGGAGATCGAATCGGGTCTCGAGCGTGTCGATTAGCTGTCGGTAGTAGTCGTAGCTGAAATCGTCGCTCCACTCGCCGTTTTGGATGTGGTCCGTTCGACTCATGGGTCCTCCAGTTGTGCAAGGAGTTCGGTCGTCTCTGCTGACCCGACGTTCAGGAGCGGATCGGCGATAGACAACTGCGGGACGAACTCGTCGAAGCGCTGCTCGTAGCGGGGATGGGTCACCGACTGGTACTCGAGTGCAATATCGGCGTCCTCGAACCGATCGTGCTCGAGGTACGAGCGCGCGCCGGTGCCCGAAAAGTACCGATCTGCGTCCACTTCCTCGCAGAGACGGACGATCCGGTCCGTTTTCGACGCGTCGACGTCGAGTTCCGACGAGCGGACGAACGTACACTCGAGGTCGAGGTGATCGGCAATCGTCCGAACGAGGTGGATATTCAGCTCACACAGCGAGTCCCACGACTGAGCATAGACGTCATCGAAGATCGGCCACCACTCTTCGAACGCCGACGCTTTGCCGTAATTCTGCCTGAGACTCTTTCGGTGCGTGTCCCGCCAGTCGTCGTTCGCGATGTCGACGCTCGAGATTTCGCCACTCGATCCGGCGACGGGGACGGTGAGCCACGACCAGCCGTCCGGCGTCTTGATCTTGTTCCGGTTGATCCAGGAACTGGACGTGTACTCAACGTCGTCGAGGAAGACGAACACGTCGCTCGTCTGGATCTTGTGGAAGTATCCGAGCCACGGCAAGTAGTTTGGCTGGTGAATCGCGACCGTGCGTTCACGTTGACGACCGCTACCTGTCGAGTACGTCGTGGATTCGGATTCTGCCGGCGCTGACGACGACTCCTGAGTGGAGTGATGCGCTGGCCGTTCGTCCCGATCGAGCGACTGTCGATTCATATCAGTCATGGGTTGGTTCCTCACACTGTTCCACTTGCCCAGGGTGGGAGTCGGTGCGTTCCACAGCGACCACGCCGTTCAACGCCGTTGCCACGAAGCGGGGATTCATCGAAATTCAGCTGAATAACAATCATCAGGTAGTATTGTTAATCGGCGCTAACCAGACGGTAGCACGTGAATAATTTGCAGATATTCAGCGATGTGAGTACGTCCGCCCGTTCGCTTCTGAAGAGCTATACGAGACGGACACAACACGAGGAGGACCGGGTAGATACTCCGCCAGCGCAAAACAGTCGAAGCCCTGCGGTGCCCACACAAGGGGAAACCCGACGTGGGATGATCCGCCTCGAGTGTAAGCACACCCGAGTGAAGGGCCGTTAGAAGGGGCTTTCCGGTTCGTCGGAACCGTTCTCAGTCGACTCAGCGTGCAGTTCGCTCTCGCCGAGCCACTCGAGTGCGTCCTCGACGTCGTGCGTCGGCGGTGAGCACGTCCGATCCCGACAGACGTACAGCGTGGGTTCGTCGTCACGGGCCGTTCGACCGGCCCAGACCGGTGGTTCCTCCGAGAGGTCGAGGCGTTCGAGCCACGCCTCGAGTCCGTCTTCGGTCGGCGGTCGAAGCGCGAACAGCCGGTCCGGGTGGTACGATTCCGCGAATCGGTCGCGCCACTCGTCGGGGAGTTCGTCGGCTGCGACCGTAACCTCGAGTGCACCCGCCTCGAGTCGATCCGCCGCAAGACAGAGCGAGGCGTGTTGAAGTGCGTTCGCTTCGATTCGGTTCGCGTGCGTCTCGAGGACCGTCGATGCGATCGTTTCGAAGTCCTCGCGGGCGAAGCCATCGAGGGCGAGCAGCGTCTCGACGGCCACCCCGGTCGCCGAGGGCGTCGACTGATCGTCCAGTTCCTGTGGGCGCGTGACGAGCGACTCGCCGCTCTCGGGTGTGAAGTACAGGGTCCCGCGGGCTTCGTCCCAGAACTCGGTCTCGATGGTTCGGGCGAGTTCGAGGGCGAACGCGAGGTGCTCGACGTTTCCAGTCGCTTCGTAACACCGCAGTGCCCCCCGCGCGAGGAAGGCGTAATCCTCGAGGTAGCCGTCGACGGCGACGTCTCCGTCCTTGTATCGCCGCGCCAGACGGCTCTCGTCCTCGTCCCAGAGACGTTCCCGGACGAACTCGAGGGCGTCGACGGCTAATTCGGCGTACTCGTCGTTGCCGAGCACGAGGGTTGCCTCCGCACAGGTATCGATCAGCATGCCGTTCCAACTCGCGAGGATCTTCTCGTCCCGATTGGGCCGTGGTCGGGACTCTCGGGCGTCGAACAGCCGTTCGCGAGCGGTCTCGAGTCGCTGTTCGACCTCGCGTTCCTCGAGGGCGTACTCCTCGGCGAGGTTGGCGATCGAGCGAACTCGATTGGGCTGGTTCGTTCCCTCGAAATTCCCCGACTCGGTGATGTCGTATCGGTCACAGAAGAGATCTGCCGTTTTCTCGTCGGAGACGGCGTCGTGAACTTCTGCCGGCGTCCAGACGTAGAACGTACCTTCCTCGCGCTCGCCCGTCTCGGGATCCTCGCTCTGAGCGTCGAGCGTACTGAAAAAGCCGCCCTCCTCGTGAGTCAGCTCTCGGTCGACGAACTCGAGGGTTTCCTCGACGATTTCGGCGTATCGCTCCTCGCCGGTCAGTTGATACCCCGCGAGGAACGCGCGCGGAATCGACGCGTTGTCATAGAGCATCTTCTCGAAGTGTGGGACCGTCCAGTCCTCGTCGACGCAGTAGCGGTGGAACCCGCCGCCGACGTGGTCGTAGAGCCCGCCTGCGGCCATCGCGTCGAGTGATTCCTCGAGCACCTCGAGATACTGTTCTCGCCCGGTTCGATCGAACGCGCGGGCGAGGACGTGGAGGCGAGACGGTTGTGGGAACTTCGGCCCGCCGGAGCCAAAGCCGCCATGGCGGCGGTCGGCACTCCTGAGGGCAGCGTCCGCTGCCGTCGTCAACACCTCACTCGAGGGAGGCTCGGCCGCGGCGACGGAGTCGGGGGTCTCCTCGAGTCGGTCTTTCGCCGCGTCGGTCCACTGTTGTGCGCGATTTTCGACCTCGTCTCGGTCCTGTTCCCACGAGGTCGTAAGCTGCTCGAGTACGTCGAGAAAGCCCGGCTGGCCGCGTTTCGCTTCCTTCGGGAAGTACGTCCCGACGTAGAAGGGCTTTCCCTGTGGCGTGAGCCACGCCGAGAGGGGCCAACCGCCCCGTCCGGTGACGAGTTGGGCGACGGTCATGTAGATACTATCGACGTCCGGGCGCTCCTCGCGGTCGACTTTGATCGGGACGAAGTTCTCGTTGAGCACCTCGGCGACGTCCTCGTCCGCGAAGCTCTCTTCTTCCATGACGTGACACCAGTGACACGCCGAGTAGCCGATCGAGAGGAAGATCGGCACGTCGTGCTCGCGAGCCGTCTCGAGTGCCTGTTCGTCCCACGGCTGCCAGTTGACGGGGTTGTCGGCGTGCTGGCGCAGATAGGGACTCTCCTCCTCGTCCAGACGATTTCGCCGGGTAGGCGCGCTCATGTAACGGGATACAGCCTCCCGGCCTAAAAGCCCCGCGTCGAAACGCGACGACCGAGTAGGGTGTGCTTGAATTCCCGACGGACCACTGGGACGGACGCGATACGACGGTCGTCTCGAGCGTTTTGCGCGTGGGCGGCGACGGGAATCGGACGAACATTACAGACGCCGATGTCGATTCGGAACTCCGTCGAACCCGTCGGCACGACGATGAATCCACCGCTCGAGTGACGTACTGACGGCGTCGAAAAATGAACGATATTGTTCTCAGGTCCGTGGGGAGTCGGCGACGCCTCTCTCGACGTCTCTCGCGGCTCGTCGTCCGCTCATGGAGATGAGGACCATCGAGAACCCCGTCATGAGCAAGCTCACGCCGAGGAGGACTCCGATCGCCCACGTCGCGTCGGCCGGGAAGCCCGCCCAGAGCAGGCCCGCGAGGACGAGTGAAATGATCCCGCTGGCAGCGATGTACGCCATTCCGTCGTGGCCTCGCATTCGAACGCTCGCCGCGAGTTCGGTAAGCCCGTCGACGACCAGAAAGGCGATGACCAAGAGCGTGAGCGTCGCGAGACCGACGATCGGGTTCACGAGCAAGAGGAGTCCCGCGACGACTGCAACGCCAGCGAGAACGACCTGCCAGAGCGTTCCGCTCCAGCCACGATTCGCGTGTGCGGTGATCGCGTGTACGATACCACTCGCGACGAGTAGCGCCCCGAGCAGGTAGGTCATCGACAGGCCCGTCACGAACGGAAACGCGATCGCGAGGACGCCGAGGAGTGCGATGACACCACCAGTGATTCCGACCAGTTGCCAGTCTACGTCGAGTGGGAACGGATCGACGGCTGACTCGTTGGGTGTAGATTCCATGGCTCTCGTCTCGTATGAACGACACGAGCAGCTATATACTTCGCTGACAATTCTTTCGTAAATCAGCCCCATAGACCAGTCTACGGGCGCGAAAATAGGGAAATCGAGAGTTGATTTTCGGTTCGTTATTCCGTCAGCATGCGTCGAAGCACGAGGTGGAGCACGCCCCCGTTCTCGACGTACTCGACTGCAGCAGGCGTCCCGACCTGTGCGGTCACGTCGAACTCGGTCGTCTCGCCATCGTCGGCTTCGGCGACGACGGTGAGTTCGGCGTTCGGCTCGAGGCCGTCGTCTAGTCCGCGAATCTCGAACGTCTCCGAGCCGTCGAGGCCGAGTTCCTCCCAGCCGTCGCCGTCTTCGAACTGCAGGGGCAAGACGCCCATGCCGAGGAGGTTGTCCCGATAAATTCGCTCGTAGCTTTTGCCGATCGTTGCGCGGACGCCGAGCAGGTCGGTTCCCTTCGCCGCCCAGTCGCGACTCGAGCCGGTGCCGAGTTCGTCGCCGGCCATGACGACCAGCGGCGTATCGTCCTCGCGGTAGCGTTCGGAGGCGTCGAAGACGGTGGTTTCCTCGTCCGTCGGGTGGTGGATGGTGTAGCCGCCCTCCTTGCCGTCGAGCAACTGGTTCTCGATGCGGACGTTCGCGAAGGTGCCCCGCATCATGACCTCGTGGTTGCCCCGACGGGAGCCGTAGGTGTTGAACTCGTAGGCTTCGACGCCGCGCTCTGCGAGCCACTGGCCGGCGGGCAGGTCCTCGCTGAACGGCCCGGCCGGGCTGATGTGGTCGGTCGTGACGGTGTCACCGAGCATGAGTAGACCGCGCGCCCCTTCGATGTTCTCCACGCCGGGTTCCTCGAGTGGGAAGTCCTGGAAGAACGGCGGCTCGCGGATGTACGTCGACTCTGAATCCCACTCGTAGACGTCACCTTCCGGCGCGTCGAGGGACTCCCAGCGCTCGTCGCCTTCGAAGACGCTCGCGTACTTCTCCTCGAACAACTCGGCAGAGACGTTCTCGTGGATGGTTTCTCTGACCTCTTCTGGGTCCGGCCAGACGTCCTCGAGGTAGACCTCCTCGCCGTCGTCGTTCGTGCCGATCGGCTCGTTTTCGAGGTCGATGTCCATCTTGCCCGCGAGACCGTAGGCGACGACCAGCGGCGGACTGGCCAGGTAGTTCGCGCGGATATTCGGGTGAATTCGGGCCTCGAAATTGCGGTTGCCCGAGAGGACGCTGGTCGTCCAGAGATCGTGCTCGGTGATGGCAGCCTCGATCGGCTCGGCGAGCGGGCCAGTGTTACCGATACAGGTCGTACAGCCGTAGCCGACGACGTGGTAGCCCAGTTCCTCGAGATCCTCGAGGAGATCAGCCTGCTTCAGATACTCCGTAACGACCTTGCTGCCGGGTGCCAGGCTGGTCTTAACGTACTCCGGGATCTCGAGTCCCTGCTCGGCTGCATTACGCGCGAGCAGGCCCGCGGCGACCATCACGGACGGGTTCGACGTGTTCGTACAGGACGTGATTGCGCTGACGAGAACGGAGCCGTGACCGATCTCGACGTCAGTGCCGTCCTCGAGCGTGACGGGAACCTTCTCGTCGAGTCCGGGCTGTTCTTTCGCGACAAGTCCACCGTCGCTTTCGGCCGCTCCCGAATCGATCACACCCTCTTCGGCGAGCAGCGTCGGGAAGTGCTCGTCGAGATCGCCCATCGGGATGCGGGCGTGGGGCTTCTTGTGGCCCGCGAGGCTGGGCTCTACTGAGCTGAGGTCGAACTCGACCGTCTCGGTGAACTCGGGGTCGTGGTCGCCAAAGAGTCCCTGGGCCTCCAGGTACTCACGGACGAGTTCGATGTGGTCCTCGTCGCGACCAGTGAGCTCGAGGTAGTCGAGCGTCTTCTCGTCGACGGGGAACATGGAGATCGTACAGCCGTGTTCGGGCGACATGTTCGAGATGGTCGCGCGGTCGGCGACGGAAAGCTGGGAGACGCCCTCGCCGTAGAACTCGACGAATTTGTCGACGACGCCAACCTGGCGGAGCTTCTCGGTGATGTGAAGCACGAGGTCCGTCGCGGTTGCGCCCTCGGGGAGTTCGCCCGTGAGCTCGACTCCGACGACCTCGGGCAGCGTCATCGTGATGGGCTGGCCCAGGAGGGCGGCTTCGGCTTCGATCCCGCCGACACCCCAGCCGACGACACCGATGCCGTTGATCATCGGCGTGTGGCTGTCGGTGCCGACGAGGGTGTCGGGGACGAGCCACTGTTCGCCGTCTTCCTCGCGGGCGTGGACGACGCGGCCGAGGTGTTCGAGGTTGACCTGGTGGACGATCCCGGTTCCCGGAGGCACGACGTTGAAGTCCTCGAAGGCCTGTTCGGCCCACTTGATCGCGCGATAGCGCTCCTCGTTTCGCTCGTACTCGAGTTCGACGTTCTGTTCGTAGGCGTCTTCGCTGCCGAAGTAGTCGACCTGGACGGAGTGGTCGATGACGAGGTCACAGGGGACTTCGGGTTCGACGACCGAAGGATCCTTTCCGGCCCGATCCGCGGCCGAACGGAGGGCAGCGAGGTCGACGACCGCCGGAACGCCGGTCAGGTCCTGCAGGACGACGCGGGAGGGCTGGAACGGGACCTCGACGTCCGGTACGTCCGGTTCCCAGGACGCTGCGTTTTCGACGTCCTGTGCAGAAATCATGTCGCCGTCTGCGTTTCGGAGGACCGCTTCGAGCAGCACGCGAATACTCACCGGCAGTGTCTCGAGGTCACAGAGTCCCTGTTCCTCGAGTACGGTGAGGTCGGCCATCTTGTACGTCTCGCCGTCGTGTTCGAACTCCCGGATTGCATCCGAGAACTCATCGATTGCCATACAGTGACTTCGAGGCGGGGGGTTTTGAATCTCCCGAGAACTCCCTGTAGGGCGCAGTTTCGCCCAATATTTGTCACATATTGGTATGTGATTATATGGATGGTTCGCCAATATCACGTGAACGCCGACAGACAACGAACGGTGATAGACACCCTGTCGATAATACAGCGAGCTATTGTCGGAAATATAGACTGTATGCCGAACGTGTGTCTCTACTTCGACGACGTTACTCGCGACGCACGTACTCGAGAAACGAAAATTCGTCGTGGGCGTCACGCGAGCGTTCCTCCCACCCACCGTCTCGGTCCCACTCTGGGAACACGGTATCGCCGGCGGGGTCGTCGTGCACTTCGGTGACGACGAGTCGATCGAGGGCGGGCAAGCACTGTTCGTAGACGGTTGCCCCACCCGCGACGAAAATGCGGTCGGTGCCGTCGTGGTGTTCGTCGGCCGCTCGCTCGGCTTTCTCGAGCGCCTCTCGAAGATCATTTGCGACGACGGCAGCCCCGTCATCAGGCGTCTCGAGGTCCCGACTCGTCAACACGACCGTCGTTCGGCCGGGAAGGGGCTCACCGAGTGCCTCGAGAATCCCCTCGTAGGTGACTCGACCCATGATCACCGGGTGATCCATCGTTTCCTCCTTGAAGTGGTCGAGATCCTCGGGGATGTGCCAGGGCATGTCGCCGTCTTTGCCGATAATGCCGTTTTCGGCGACGGCGACGATCCCGACGAGTTCGCGGTCGGTCTCGAGGTCCGTCTCGGCCGTCGACTCTGTCGCCGTCATTCTGCCACTGCGAACTCGATGCCGTCGTGGGAGTCGTACCCCTCGAGCGTGACGTCATCGTAGCTCAGTTCGTCGATCGAAACGTCACTCACCTCGAGCGTCGGTCGCTCGAGTGGCTCGCGGGCGAGTTGCTCGAGCATGCCGGGCACGTGATCGAGGCGTTCGTCACCCTCGGCCTCGGCGGGGGCCTCGGACTCGAGCCACGTCGCGACCTCGTGGTACTCCTCGCGGTCGTCGACCGCGGCGAGTTTGGACTGGAGGTCCGCGAGGTTGTCTCCGTACCACTCCCCTCGAGCGCCTCGCCCACAGTAGACGTGCGCGTCGACGACCGTGTGGGCGAACGAGCCGGGTTCGAAGCCGGTCTGCTGTGCGATAACCTTCGTGAGCAGGGCGTACGCCGCGATATTGAACGGCACGCCGAGTGCGATGTCCCCCGAGCGCTGAGTCAGGTGACAGTTCAACCGATCGCCTTGCACGTTGAAGACGAACGAGTAGTGACACGGCGGCAGCGTCGAGACGGCTGCGTTCGCCGGATGCCACGCGTTGACGACGAGTCGCCGGGAGTTCGGCGAGTCGGAGAGCGTGTCGATCACGTACTGCAACTGGTCGAACGTCTGGCTGCCGTCAGCCTCTTCGGTGACCCACCGGTGGCTCTCGTCGGGCCAGGACTCACCCTCGAGTCGGTTCGATTTCTCCGGGACGGGGAACCGTCGCCAGAAGCGCCCGTACGCGGTGTCGAGTTTGCCCTCCTCGTCGGCCCACGCGTCCCAGATTTTCGTCTCCTCGCGCAGCGTTCGAACGTGTTCCTCGCCGGAGAGATACCAGCAGACTTCGTGGAGCATCGAATTCCAGCGATAGCCGTCCATCCGTTTGGTCGTCAGGAGCGGGTACCCCTCCTGGAGATCGACCTCGTAGTGCTCGCTGAACGAAGAAATCGTGTCGACGCCGGTGCGATTGGGTTTGTACGCCCCCTCGCTCAGAGCCGCGTCGACGAGATCGAGGTACTGTTGCATTACACTCCCATTTTGGCCCCTCGTTCTTTAGCGTTGACTTCCAAGGGCCGACATGGCAAATCCCCGCCAAGTATGATTTTACTGCAGAAAGTCGCAGGCTCGAAATCAGCCGTTTGATTTCGCCGTTAGCTTTCGTCTGGGTACGATTCGATAGTGAGACCGTCTATTCGTTTGAAATGCGTATCATTTCTCGTGAGCACTGACTCTTCGTGTACGAGCGCCGTGGCACCGATTATTGTGTCACCGATGCCGATAGCACGACCATCTGCTGTTAGCTGTCCGTCGATCCGTCCAGCCTTTTTCATCACGGCGCTATCAGCTGGGTACACCGGTTTCGTTTCGAGAACGTGTTCGATTTTTCGTCGTCGGTTATCTGGGTTATCGACTCGTTCGATACTATGGAATAGTTCGAACTGTGAAACCGCTGAGATACGAAGCGGGACGTGTTCGCTCTCGAGATGGCGAAGCTTCTGTATCGCTCGTTCTCGATTCTGCATGATATCGATAAGAACGTCTGTATCGACGATCACGGGTCCATTCGTTCGGTAAGTCGGTCGAGATTCTCACGCGACCTGTCTTCTTGCTCTTGAATCGCATCACGCATCTCGTTGGCTTCGTCTTCTGAAATGATTCCCGCGAGATCGAGCAACGACCGTTCGCCCGCGATACGATCGACCGTATCAGAGAACGATTCCCCAGCCTGCTTGCGGCTTTTGAGTTGCTCGTACGCTTCCTCAGTGAGCCTGATGTTTCGATACTCGGTCTCGCTCATGCACACATATGTGTGCAGATCCTGCTTAACTGTTTCGCTGATCACATATCTCCACGTTTTGTTCACTTTCACTCCGCTGTCCAAACCCTCTTTATTCCTGCGGGCGTCCCGACGAGCGATGACCGCTCGAGTCGGTGCCACCGTCCTCGCTCTCCCACCGTCGGCACTCGAGAACCGTTCCATCGCGACGCTCGAGGACCTCGCGAGCACCCGCGAGCCGGACGCCGTCTGGGTGCTCGGTCCGTCTCGAGAACCGCAAGCGTTCGCCCGCGCGAGGAGCGTCTTCGAGGCGGCAGTCTTTCACCCGCCACTCGAGACGACCGGCGATGGGCCGCTTCATCGACAGCCACTCGAAGGAGACGAGAACGAGGCTATCGAGGAGGAGCGTGACGCGCTCGAGCTCACCGTCGCACCGAGTCTCCGAGCCATGGACGCCGATCGAGAGACCGTCTCGAGCGCGCTCGCCCGGAGATCCGCGGACGCAGACAGTCCACCGCTCGTCTGCGACGACGTGACGACAACCGTTCGACCGACGGCACTCGCAGCCGAACTCGAGGGCGCGAAAACGTTGGCGTCAGTCGCACCGACGGGGGCTGTGACGACCGTCCTTACTGGCGGCGAACCAGCCGGCTACGACGCCCTCTGGCACCTCGAGCCCGATTCCGGATCGGTTCGGGCCGTCGACCACGACCTGATCGGTGCCCTCGATCCACTGGATTCGGCGTCCGTCTCCGTTCGCGTTCGAGGAGTGGGGCCCACAGTAGGCTACGGCAAGAGCCGTTCGATCGCGACGCTGAAACTGAGCCCAAGCGGCGTTTCGGCCGTCGACACCGACGACGTGACCGATTTCGGACTCGAGGCAGTCTCCGGCATCGGGCCGAAAACGGCCACACAGCTCGCAGAACGAGGTGTAACGACGCGGACGGACCTGCTCGAGACTTCCTTCGAGACACTCACGTCACTCTCTGGCGTCGGTGCCGAACGCGCTCGGACGATGCACCGGCACGCGCAGGTGCTCGAGACCGGCGAAGCGCGCCGGCTGACCGACGAGTCGCTACCGGGAGAGCACTGGTCGACGCCCCCGCTGTGTCTCGATATCGAAACCGACGGCCTCTCGCCGACGATTCTCTGGCAGATCGGCGTCTACGACCCCGCGGCCGACGAGTATCGCGCGTTCGTCGAGCGTGAAGAGCCCTCGGATCCGGGACCGGTACTCGAGGCCTTCTGTGACTGGCTGCTCGGCGTCCACCCGAATCGCGCGCTGCTCACGTGGAACGGCTGGGGATTCGACTACCGACACCTCGGCTCGTTCATCGCGAAACACGCCCCGTACTACGCCGAGGAGTGGGAGTCGATTCCCAAGTTCGACCTCTACTGGTGGGCCGCAAAGAACGAGCACGCGTTGCTCCCCGGTCGGACGAACGAACTCGAGGTCGTCGCCGACGCGCTGGGTTTCGACGGCGCAAAGACTGGCCTCGACGGAGCTCAAACTGCCGCTGCCTACCAGCGATTCATGCGAACCGGAAAGCCACTCGAGTGGGAACGCCACGAAGCCTACTGCGAGGACGATTGCCGGGCGCTCTGGCACGTCTACGAGCGTCTGCAGGATGCGCCTCGAGCCGATGGGGCTTCTGCGGACGAGTCGACCACTGCCCCAGCGACCCGAGATCAAGCGACTCGGGACGCGAATCGCGCGGACTCGAGTCAGGGTGGATCCGACTCGAGTTCCGCTGCCACGGCGACGACGGAGACGAACGAAACCGAACAAAGCGGCTTGAGTGATTTCTAATCCATGAGCGACCAACAGCACTCGCGTTCTGAGGTTCCGGTAACCGGCAACGAACTGGTCGAAACCTTCCCCGGCTCGCCCGGTAGTGCGACCATCCTCGAGCGAGCAGGGCGGGAGGCGATGCGAGTTCCGAGCGAAGACGTCCTCAGAACCGACCTCGCGGACTCGCTCGAGCACGACCTCTACTCCCACCAGGCTCGCGCGCTCGAGGCGCTCGCACGCGAGGAACACGTCTGCGTCGCGACGAGCACCGCGTCGGGAAAGACTCGCGTGTACGCGCTGCAGATCGCCCGCAACTATCTCGCAGCGCAGGCTCGAGGCGAAGAATCGACGGCGTACCTGCTCTATCCGACGAAAGCCCTCTCGCGCGATCAGGAAGCCAGTTTGAACGACCTCTTCGAGGAACTCGGCCTCGACATCACCGTCTCCGTCTACGACGGCGACACCGAACGCGGCACGAACCGGAAGCGTATTCGAGAGGAGGCGGACGTCATCATCACGAACTTCGCGGGAGTGAACACCTATCTCAACGACCACGATCGCTGGGCGCGATTTCTCGGCGCCTGTGATCTCCTCGTCATCGACGAGTCACACACCTACACCGGCGTCCACGGCATGCACGTCGCCTGGATCGTCCGACGGCTCAAACGCGTGCTGTCGTACTACGGGGCTACACCTCAGTACGTGCTCACGAGTGCGACGATCGGCAACCCCGGCGAGCACTCGCAGGCGCTGCTCGACGAATCGGTCACTGTCGTCGACGAGGACGGCTCTCCGCGCGGACCGCGGGATCTGGTCCTCTGGAATCCGCCGCCGCGGAATCGAGACGACACGGCCGACCCTCGAGACGAGTGGCGCGATAGCGACGAGACCGACACTGACCGAGCGACGGGTGACGGCGGCGAGGGCATCCTCGAGCGCCTGCCCGCCACCGTCGAGGCCCCGCGCGTCTTCTCACACCTCACCTATCACGACGCCCAGACGCTGTTGTTCACCCCCTCGAGAAAGCTCGCCGAACTCTCCATCAAACGTGCCACGAAATATCGTCACGACCGGCAGCGATACTACACGAATCCCGAGCGATCGAGCGCCCTCGAGCCCTATCACGCAGGACACTCGCGGCGCAAACGCCACGGGACGGAACACCAACTCAAAACGGGCGTCCTCGACGGCGTCGCCTCGACGAACGCCCTCGAGTTGGGAATCGACATCGGCGAGATGGACGCGACGGTCCAACTCGGCTACCCCGGCCAGCGACAATCGTTCTGGCAACAAATTGGCCGCGCGGGTCGCGGAGACCAACGTGCGCTCTCCGTCCTGGTCGCCGAACACCGCACGCTCGATCAGTACGTTGTGAACACCCCCGAGTACCTCCTCGAGAACGACGTCGAGGACGCCGTTGTCGACATCGACAACGACGCCGTCTTCGCCCAGCACCTGCGGTGTGCTGCCAGCGAACTCGCGCTCGAGGAACGCGATGCGGAGGACTTCGCCGAGCACGAGCGACTCGAGCGAGCCGTCGAGATGTGGCGACGCGCTGGACACCTACAGGGCCACCTCGAGACGGGCGTTTCCTACGTCGGCCCGCCACGCCCCCAGCAGTCGATTTCACTCTACGCGACGACCGGCGAGGAGTACGAAGTCAGTCTCGAAGACGGGTGTGACGACGACGCCGATCCAGAGATGGAGCCGTTGGCGAAAGAGCGCGTACTGCGGGACTTCCACGAAGGCGCGGTTCGGTTGCATCAGGGTCGACAGTACGAGGTGACCGCCGTCGAGCACGACTCGCCACAGCCATCGGTGACGCTTCGGCCGACGAATGCGGACTACTACACGCGCACGCAAACCGACGTGACCGTGCTCGACGCGGTCTCCGAGGAGTCTCGAGAGATCGGTGACTTCACCCTGCACTTCGGTCGTGGGCGGGTGCTCGTCTACCACGGAACCTACGACAAGGTCGCCATCCACGGCGGCCAGAAGCAAGAACAGGCGATCCCG
Source organism: Natronorubrum sediminis (assembly GCF_900108095.1). Lineage (NCBI taxonomy): Archaea > Methanobacteriati > Methanobacteriota > Halobacteria > Halobacteriales > Natrialbaceae > Natronorubrum > Natronorubrum sediminis. Next base: position 153,073 of record NZ_FNWL01000001.1, on the reverse strand, counting down.
ACCGACAACCCGCCGCTGTCGATGGACACGCAACTGTGCTGGCTCGAGGTGCCCCAGGCCGTCGAGGACGCCCTCGTCGAGAAGTACCGCGACTTCGAGATTCCCGAACTCGAGGACGGCTTCGCAGGGACGGCCCACCTCGGTTACGCGGGCGGCCTCCACGCTGCAGAGCACGCGACGATCGGCGTGGCCCCCCTCGAGTTGATGGTCGACAAACGAGATCTGGGCGGGCTCGCGACGCTAACGATTGATTCCCACCTAGATCCCGACGGGGGACCGGGCGAAGATGACCGACGCGAGAGACGAGCAACGGAGGAGGACGCGCCGGAGAACATCGCCGCGGCAGAGGCCACCGTCCGCGAGATAGCGATGGAACTCGAGCACCAACCGGCCAGCGGCTGGTTCATCTACGACGGTATCGAGGGTGGACTCGGCTTTGCTCGAGCCATCTACGAGAACTACGAGGCCGTCGCTCGGCGCGCTCGAGACCTCATCGCCGACTGTGAGTGTGGCAACGTCGGCGGCTGCCCCGCGTGCGTGATGGATGAACAGTGTGGAAACGACAATCAGCCGCTCCATCGCGGTGGCGCAGTCGACGTGCTAGATCAACTGCTCGGGAACGCGGACCCCGAGGCGCTCGAGGACCAGACGTCCGAGGAGGACTACGGCGGAGATAGACGGCCGCCGCTGTTTTACGCGTGAGTCGTAGCGACGAGTATCCACGTTCGTGGATATGTTCGACTCGAGAAAAGAGCAACACTTACAGGTTCGTGCGTTCCGCTATCGATCATGCCAGAGACCGTGCTCCTGATCGGCGGCGGCGGTCGCGAACACGCCATCGCTCGCGCGCTCGAGGATAGCGAGGCCGACCTCTACGCCTGCGCCGGGAATCGAAATCCCGGCATCGCCCGCATCGCGAGCGAGTTCGAGACACTCGAGACGACCAATCCGAAGGCCGTCCTCGAGTTCGCCGAGGAAATCGAGGCGACGATCGCCGTCATCGGCCCCGAAGGCCCACTCGAGGCCGGCGTCGCCGACGAACTCGAGGCTGCCGGCGTCTACGCCTTCGGCCCGAAACAGTCGGACGCTCGCATCGAGACGGACAAGGCGTTTCAGCGCCGATTTATGGATGAACACGACATTCCGGGCTGCCCGGATTTCGAGACGTTCGACGATATGGAGGCGGCCTGTGAGTTCGTCGACGAGTACGACGGTGACCTCGCGATCAAACCCGCCGGTCTCACTGGCGGGAAGGGTGTGAAGGTCATCGGCGACCAGGTGACACCAGAGGAGGGCAAAGCGTACATTCAGGAGTCGGGGTACGACCGAATCGTCCTCGAGGAACGACTGATCGGCGAGGAAGTCACCGTTCAGGCGTTCGTGGCAAACGGCGAGTTCCAGACCGCACCCGCAGTCCAAGATCACAAGCGCGCCTACGAAGGAGACGAGGGACCAAACACCGGCGGCATGGGCAGTTACTCCGCGGCGACGAACGAACTGCCGTTTATGACCGACGACGACTACGAAACGGCCGTCTCGATCATCGAGGCGACCGTCGACGCACTCGAGGACTACCGCGGTATTCTCTACGGGCAGTTCATGCTCACCAGCGAGGGCCCGAAAGTCATCGAGTTCAACGCCCGCTTTGGCGACCCCGAGGCGATGAACACCCTCCCCGTCCTCGAGACCGACTTCCTGGACGTCTTGATCGCGGCTCGAGACGGCGACGCGCCGCCGGAACTCGAGTTCGTCGAGCAGGCGACGGTCTGTAAGTACGCCGTTCCTGACGGCTACCCCACAGACCCGGAGGCCGGTGCGAAGATACAAATCGACGAGGAGAGTGCAGGCGACGCGCTCCTCTACTACGCGAGCGTCGAAGAGCGAAGCGCCTCGAGCGATCAGCACGCTTCAGGTTCTGGTGACGGCGGAATCTACACGACGACCTCGCGCTCGTTCGCTGTCGTCGGCCTCGCGGACTCGATTACCGAGGCCGAAGCAATCGCAGAAGACGCCCTCGCGGTTGCCGGAGACGACGGATTGCACATGCGCCACGACATCGGTAAACCCGACCTCGTCCAGCAGCGAATCGACCATATGGACGACCTCCGCGGCGAGTAAACCGCTTAGCCGCCTGCTTGTTGTCCGTACTCGTCGTCGAACTCGTCAGAGAACTCTTCGGAATCCTCTGGAATCGACGACTCGACATCCGATCGGATGTCAGACAGATCGACGTTCGAACGCAGTTCGTCCGTATCGATCGCTTCCTCGAGCGTCCCGACGTTGGTCACCGCCTGGATCCCGTTCTGATCGATCGCGCGTTCGATTTGATCTGCATCGATCGCCGCACCGATCGAGTCCTCGTCGGCCTCGGCCGCCGCACGGAGCGCTCTCCGGACGGCAAGGTATCCGACGAGGACGATTCCGCCTGATGCAACTGCCCCCGGGAGGCCGTAGCGTTTGTACCCGAACGTCACCGCCTTTTTGCCGACCGTTAGTGCCCCAATCATCGTCCACGATACTCGTGTCGAAGCGGTAAGACGCCGAGGCTTTCGTATGACGACGTAACGCGCGGCGGATCGCGACGTTTCGGCTCAAACAACGATTACGAGAGACGCGAGTGCACCCCCTAGTAAGAGCATCCCGCTGTAGGTTGCCACCTGCCTACGAAAGTTCGTGTTCGTCGACGTCGCTGCGAGTAACGCCTTAACGACGATACTCGAGACCGTTGCGAGGAGGATAGCGATCGTTGCTTCGGTCGCCCCGAGTTGGCCACCACGATAGAGGACGACCGCCGAGGTGGTCGCTCCGGCACTCGAGACGAACCCGCTCGCGACGGCAGTTGCGTAGAACCCAAGTGTGCCGAACCAGGTTTCGGCCAGCGAGCCGAAGACGAGCACCACGAGGAAGACGGCACCGAACGCGAGCGAGTTCTTTAGCGAGAACGGACTCTCGAGTTCGATCGGGCCGGATTCGTGCCAGTCTGCAGTCATCGCGGCAATGGCGAACGCGAGCACGATAACTGCACCGAGCGGAATAATTGACTCGAGCAGGATTGCCGTCTCACCGCCCATCGTAAATCCCACGGCGATAGCGAGATTTCGCGACGCCATCGCCGCGTTCGCGAGGAGAATCGCTGCGACAGCGTACGACGCGGCATCGGGGCGCTGTCGGACGTGATCGAGCATCGTCCCGACAACTGCCGTCGATGACGCTAACCCGCCGAAAAACCCCGTGACAGCGATTCCACGGCCGCCGTACGTCGAGACGATCGCGTAGTTGACGATACCGATCCCGGCGACTGCGACGACCATGAGCCAGATGACCTGTGGCTCGAGTGGAATCGTGAGACCGGCGATTTCGGGCGTCCACTCCGCTGGGAGGAGCGGATAGACGACGAACGCCAAAATAGCGAACTCGGTCGTCGAGCGCATTTCCTCTCTGGAGAGCCCCCACGCGAACTCGTGGAGTTCTCGTTTGAGCACGAGCAACAACGACGAGAGGACGGCGACGGCGACGGCTTCGACGACGAAGTCGGCTGCGACCAGTGCACCGACTCCGTACGCGACGAGCATCGAGACCGACGTCGTGAGTGACAACCCGGCGTTTTCCTCGCTCAGTAGCCCCTGAATTGCGAGCATGATCCCCTGAACGATGACGAGGATGCCTCCGAGGACGAGCAACCCTTCACCGAGTTGTGTCTCCGTCGCGAGCAGCGTAAAGACTGCTCCGAGCAGGCTAATGAGTGAGAACGTCCGAATACCTGCCGATTTCTGAGACCACTCTCGCTCCAAGCCGAGGAACATACCGAGTGCGCCGGCGAGTGCCAGCCGAACGACTGTCTCCTCGAGTGGCGCTTCGACGAGTTGTAACGTCACCTCGTTCACTAGCGGTGGTTCACCACGAGTGCATATATGCACGGTGGCGAAACGAGCACCGTCACCTCTCGAAAAGTGCAATCCGACACCAACTATATGCCAGCGTTCGTCCCGTCAGTCCGTTCGAATCGGAACAACCCTCGAACGGACCGTCGCTGACCGACCCCACGTGAAAAACGACGGCATCAATAGCGATTCCCGACCCTGACCGACCGACGTCCTATAGTTCGACGTACTGTCCTTCCCAGTCACGACGCGCCTCGAGTTCGCGCCGGCCGCGTCGAGTGAGCGTGTAGAAGTTCGTTCGCCGGTCACGCCGGCCTTTCTCTACGAGGCCCTTGTCGACGAGCGTGTCGAGGTTCGGATACAACCGACCGTGATGGATCTCCTTCTCGTAATACTGCTCGAGTTCTTCTTTAATTGCCAGTCCGTGGGGTTCCTCCTCGCCAGCGATGACGTACAGCAAGTCACGCTGAAATCCTGTCAGGTCGTACATTGGATAAGTACCACTTGCACTTACTGTCGAATTTTAATAAGGCTATCGGGTTGTTTCGACTGAAACAGCACTATTACAGACGAATGTTGCCATTTTCGATTTAGCCAAATGATAACGGCGGTGATGAATCGACACCGGAGGATAGGTAACGCTCGATTCATGTTTAGTGTCCGGGTAGATATTTTCCGTATTATTATACTATCGCGTAGCGAACAAACTCTGTCTACGGAGACGATGCTGCGTTACTAAAAAGCAGTGTTTTGACTGAGTGAATAGTATCGAAACAGGAAAGCAGATCGCGTGGCGGAAAAATGCCACGCGAGTGCTTGCCGCCCTGAATTGGTCCCCGCTGACGCTTCGGCCCTCCAAGCGAAGCGTCAGGTGAACGATTTTGCCGAGTGTACTTAAAGGTAACGACACCAGCCGGAGCGATGATACGTTCAGGTTCGATGACAATCAGATGTGTTCTTCCTCGAGAACCCAGCCAATCGCGCGTTTGTAGTACGTGAACATCTCTCTAACACCCTCGTGGTTCATCTCCTCGCTCTCGAGGTGTTCGGTGAGAAACTCATATTGCTCCCGGATTTCTTCTTCGTCTCGCATACGTCACACTACGGACGCGACACGGAAAAAAGCCCTCGCGTTCGCTCGCCCAGACCGTGACAGCAATCTCGAGTGTATCCGGAGCTGGCCAGTATGTGACTCATCACACATCGAGTCGTAGCAAGGACTGTGATGGTTTTAGGAGTCAGTCATCGATTAGTTCGTGAAACGGTTCGCGCGGGTGACGCTCGTCGGCAGACGACAGTACAATCTGACACGGGATACGACAACGGCCGAAAAAACGAACACGTCCGTGTAACTCGAGTGATGTAACACTGAATGACCGAAGCCAGCACCGTTTCTTCCCAGGAGTCACTAGTGCCAGTTCGACTCGAGGGAGTTAGAGATGGCTCTCACACGCGTGAGTTTGGACCGGGAAAAAACGTCTGTCACGGGGGTTTGACTGACGGAAAACACCACGAGGTGATGTCTTTCTGAGCCGACTCAGTGTGACCTAGAGTGCGTCGTCTTCGTCACCGTCGTCTGCCGCATCGTCTTCGTCGTCATCCATCATATCGTCGTCATCGTCCATCTCGTCGTCTTCGTCGTCATCCTCGTCCGCGGCGGCATCGTCGTCTTCGGCTTCTTCACCCAGCGTCAGCGTGACCTCTTCGTCGTCGCCGTCGATTTCGACATCGTCTTCGGCTTCTTCGCCTTCGTACTCAGCGGTCACCGTGTACTCGCCGTCCTCGAGGTCGTCGAATTCGACCTCACCGTCTTCGTCGGTTTCCTCCTCGAGTGGGAACTCCTCGTCATCATCGTCCTCGTCGTCGTCTTCGTCATCCTCATCGTCATCGTCATCTTCGTCGTCGTCCATGAGGTCGTCATCGTCCTCATCCTCGTCCTCATCGTCGTCTTCGTCGTCTGCGGCCGGGTCGTCGTCTTCCTGAATCGACGCGTCGGTTTCGGCTTCTTCCGGATCGTCATCTTCCTCGTCTTCGTCCTCGTCATCGAGGAGATCATCGTCGTCTTCGTCGTCATCCTCGTCCTCATCGTCGTCCATGAGGTCGTCGTCGGCCTCCTCGAGTTCGACGGTCGCGCCTTCAACGGGTTCACCGTCGTCCTCGACGGTTACCGTGAGCGCATACGTTTCGTCACCGTTGTCGTCTTCGTCGTCCGTATCGTCTTCCGTCGCTGGATCTTCCTCTTCTTCGGCTCCGTCGTCATCGTCGCCACCGTTTCCGTCGTCGGCACAGCCGGCGAGGACGAGTGCACTTGCGGTACCTGCTGCGGCCACGAACTTACGTCGGTTCAGTTCTGAATCGGACATATCTCTGGATAGGACGTTCCCGTTGGTTTCAGTGCGGCCTGCAACTGCCGCCTGTTAATCACGTATTGAACATCCTCCAAGATGGTGTGACCGTCACCCCGGAAAACTGGTTTTTCGGTAATTGGCGATAGAGCGACACATCGGGCCGTTACCGGGGCTTTTCGATGACTCTCTATTTCTCCCGAGTTTTTCCTTTCTTCACTGATAAGTAATAAACATAATGGCCACTAAATTCATAAAATAGTTGTATGGTTGGCGCGTTGGTACGTACGTGAAGCGTCGAATGGCCCTCGGATTCGTGTTCGCCCTTACCCTCCTCGCCCTCCTCGTCTATTTCGTTGGCAGGCAGGGAATCGTCGACGAGTTGTCCGGCGCCGACGTTCGACTGCTCGGTTTGGGATTCCTCTCTGGGTTACTCGCACTCACGTTCCGTGGCATGGTGTGGGAGCGATTTATCACACTAGTCGACACGACGATGTCCCGGCGGGTGATCGGCGGGGTCTTTCTCAGCGCGATGTTCATCAAATATGCAACGCCGTACGGCCAGGTGACGACAGAACCGTTCGTCGCCTACCTGGTCGCTCGCAACGGAGAGATGGCCTACGAAGATGGACTCGCGAGTATCCTCTCTGCAGACCTCTTGAACTACGTTCCCTACTATACGTTCGGCTTCCTCGGCCTCACGATAATCACCGTTTCCGGTGCCCTCAGTAACGGAATGGTCGCGCAGTTCACAGCCTTTGGTGTGTTGTTCGTCGTCGTGACGTCGGTCGTCCTCACCGTCGTTCGCCGCCCGTCGCTCGTCTACAGAATCGTGCTTGGGCTCGCTGGCATCGTCCGTGTCGCCACCGGGCGGTTCACGGACCGATTCGCCACGCACCTCTCGGAGGTAACTATCCGAGAGCGCCTCGATCGGTTCTACACGACCGTCGAGACGATCACGACCAACAAGCGCACGCTCGTCGTCGCGACGATCTACGCCCACCTCGGGATGGCGTTCCTGATGCTCCCCGTCTACATCGGCGCGATGGCGCTTGGCCATCAACTATCGTTACCCGTCGTCGCCATCGTCGTCGCACTCGGCAAACTGGGAACCGTCGTTCCGGCACCCGGTGGAACGGGTGGTGTCGAAGCAATCGTCACCGCCGGACTCACGACCCTCGGTCAACTCGACCCAGCGGCGGCGTTCACCATCGCACTCATCTACCGGCTCTGTACGTACTGGCTCACGATCGGTGTCGGTGGCATCTCGACCGCGAATTTACTCATCCGAGATTCCTACACGAGTCACTGATGGCGATTCCTGTCACTTCCCACACGACGGACGCGCTCGAGCGAGGTCGACCGAGACTCCGGTGTGGTTTTTGGGCTCCCGGACGTACGTCTCGCCATGAAAGTACGGGGCGAGCGCGAGTGCACTGACTGTGGAACCCGGTGGTCGTACTACGAAACCGGCGAGATCGATTGTCCATCGTGTGGGAGTCTCCACAGCGTCGGCGTAAACGAACGCGCCGAACACACCGACCTCGAGGTAACGTTCGACCTCACGGGAGTCCGAAACGACCTCGACGAACACTCGAGTGACGACGTCGCAGACCGGGCGAGCGAGGAGTGTCGCGAATACGTTCGTCGACGCGGCTTCATCGACGGCGGATCGTTGCGTGATCTGGACGACACGTATCTGGCCGCATCCGAGTTACGCCACGTCTCTGACACCATCTCTCGAGCCCCCCGCCTCGAGGAACGCGAGGAACTGTACTTCCTCTCCTTACTTCGCGACGCCGATCAGGGTGAACGCCCACCGGCAGCCGAAATTCCGCCGTCGCTTCGCAGCGCTCGCGGACTCGCCTACGCGACCGCCGTCGACGAATACCGTCGAGACGTTCGAACCTGGATCGACGACGATACCCTCACGAGTACCGAACGAGCCACCCTCGAGACGCTCGACGATCACGTCACACGTGTCCGGATGCTCGATGGCGACGTTGCACCGGAACGAGCAGATCAACTGGTTGACGCCACACGCGACCTCGCGAGCGGACTCCGTGGGGACGAACAGGCCGTCGTACGGGCGCAGGATCGACTCGAGACACTCGAGTTCGACGACGCCGTCTAGATATGGAGAGTAACCTCTCTGTCGAGGAGAGCGTCGTTCAGGGAAGCGACACGTCGATCTCTTCTTGGAGGCTCGCCGCTTTAACCGTATTATATAGTAACATCGCGCGCGTCATCGGACCGACACCGCCGGGGACGGGCGTGATCGCGCTGGCGCGTTCGTTGGCGCTCTCGAAGTCGACGTCACCGACGAGTTCGTATCCCTTCTCGGTATCTGCCTCGACGCGATTGACACCGACGTCGATGACGACGGCGTTGTCGCCGATCATCGACCCGTCGATCAGTTCGGGAACGCCGACGGCGGCGACGACGATATCCGCATTGCGGGTCTTCTCGCCGAGGTCGTCGGTTCGGGAGTGACAGACCGTCACCGTTGCGTTGCCGTCCTCAGCCTTCTGAATCAAGAGGTTCGCGAGCGGCTTGCCGACGATTCGCGAGCGGCCGACGATCGTCACGTCCGCCCCTTCTGTATCGATGTCGTAAGCCTCGAGAATCTTCTGGACTCCGTGGGGAGTACAGGGGCGAAAGCGGGCGTTACCAGCGACTAGCCGGCCGACGTTCTCGGGATGAAAGCCGTCGACGTCTTTAGCGGGATCGATTCGGCGAATGACCTCTCGGTAGTCGATATGATCCGGGACAGGATCCTGGACGAGGTAGCCGTGGACATCCGGGTTGTCGTTCAGGTCGTCGATCGTCTCGTATAGTTCGTCTGCAGGCGCATCTCCGGCGACGTCTACGTGGTGGCCCTCGATGCCGACCTCCTCGCAGTCGCGTTGTTTCATGTTCACGTAGGTCTGGCTAGCGGGATCGTCGCCCATCAGGACGGTCGCCAGCCCAGGTCGCGCACCCACGTCGGCTAGCGTCTCGATCGCGTCTGTCAACCCGTCTCGGATCTCGCTCGCGACAGCGTTGCCGTCGATGATCTCAGTCATTACTCGAGTGGGCGACCGCGAGGCTATTCAACCCTCGGGTTCGTGCCCAAAATCTCCACGCTCGCTAGCCACACTATCCACGAATGTGGGTATCGTGTCGACGATACGCTCGAACGATACGCAGACTTATCGTATGTTCCAATAGGTAGGTTGAAGGCAGATGGTATGGCATGTAGTAGCATAACATCGATGGCTACTGACGATTTCAAACTGATTACGGAACGGGTGGGACCAATTGCAGCAGTGGCACTTCTCATTGGGACGGCAGTTGGAATGAGTATCTTCATCGTCCCGACACAGATGGCCGCCGTCGCTGGACCCAGTATCGTCCTGGCGATCTTACTCTCGGTAGTGCCGATGGTACTGGGAATGTTGTTGTTGTTACAACTCGGTGGTGCAATCCCAGTCGCCGGTGGCGCGTACGTCTACGCCTCGAGGCTTGTCGGGCCGTACTGGGGATTCCTTGGGGTTGCAGTTCCGGTGATGTCGGTGTGGGCGTACCTGTTGTTCGCGGCACTTGGCTTCGCCGAGTACGTCCCGGTTTTCGTCGAGTTACCGACGTTGCTGTCCGTCTACCTCCTACTCGGAGCGTTTCTGGTGTTTAACTACGTCGGCGTTCGTCTCGCCGCGAACATCCAGATCGTCCTCGTCTGTCTGTTGATCGCGGCGATGATCACGTTCGTCGTCGGCGGCTTCACGTCCTTCGATACCGCGAACTTCGAACCGATGTTCCCCGCCGGTGAAGGCGAACCGTACGCCGACGGATACGCTCCCTTCTTCCTGGCAGCCGTGACGCTGTATATTCCGTTCCAGGGCTTCGCGATGATCATCGAGATCGGCGAAGAACTCGAGAACCCGGCGAAGAACATCCCGCGCGTCCTCGCAGTCGGGATGGCACTCGTGGCAGTGTTGACGATTGCCGTCATCATCGCCCTGGTCGGTGCCGTACCGTGGGAGGCGATCGCTCAAGACGGTGAGGCCGTCGATGGTGGTATCGCGGCCGTCAGTGAAGGCATCTTACCTGGCTGGGCGATCGCGTTCGTCGCTATCGGCGCGCTCGTTGCGGCCGCGACGACGACCAACACGCTGTACACGTCCTATTCGCGGACGATCATGCGCGCGGCCCGTGACGACGTTATCCCCGAGTTCTTCGCCGGGATCGACGATCGGTTCGGAACGCCAAACCGTGCACTGTTGTTACTCGGGCTCCCTCCGTTACTCGCCGCCCCCCTTATGGGCCCCTTCGGAGCAATTCTCACCGTCGACGTGTTGGACTGGCTCGTGACCGTCACGGTCACCGGGATCTTCATCAGCTTCATGATTAGCGGAGTCGCGCTGTGGAATCTCCCGAAAATATTCCCGGATCGGTACAAGTACTCGTTCTACCGACTCCCGATGCCGGTGCTCAAAATCGTCGCCGTCGGCAACGTCGTCGTCTCGGCGGTGTTCATGGTGTTCGTCGCACTGGGCGCACCGTCGGCACTGGTGCTCCAGTTCGGCTGGATTCTGGTAATGTCGTTGTTGTACGTCTACCGAATTCGGACGTACGGCGACGAGGACGAAGATCTCCGCGAAAAGATGTCACTCCTGCACAAACACGAGTCGATCGGTGCCGACTCGAGCGACTCGAGCGACGACTGAGACAGAACACTCACGTCTCCACCAAACGGTCGCCCGCTATGGAAATCGGTGTCGGTACTCGGTGGAACCGCTGGATGCCCGCGGCAAGTAGGCCGGGACAACGATTAGCGGAAAAAGGCGACACGACCGAACGCTGACGATCGACCTACTCGACTACTTACTCGTACAGCGGATTCGCGCCACAGAGGTCCTCGACTTCGCTTCGAACGTCTTCGATGACGGCTTTGTCTTCGGGGGCATCGATGACGCGGGAGATCAACTCACCGACTTTGCGACAGTCGTCTTCGTCGAAACCGCGAGTCGTCAGTGCGGGCGTGCCCGCGCGGATACCTGACGGGTCGAACGCCGAGCGCGTCTCGCCGGGAACCGTGTTCCCGTTGAGGACGATACCCGCGTCCTCGAGCGCTTCCTCGGCGTCACCGCCGCTCGTGTCGGGGTGGCTCTCGCGGAGGTCGACGAGGACGAGGTGGTTGTCCGTCCCGTCTGAGACGAGCGAGAAACCGTTCTCGACGAGACGTTCACCGAGGGCCTTCGCGTTGGCGACCGTCTGGTCGGCGTACTCCTCGAATTCGGGCTCGAGGGCTTCCTTGAAGCCGACGGCCTTGCCAGCGACATTGTGCATGAGCGGGCCACCCTGTCCGCCAGGGAAGACGGCGGCGTCGATATCGTCGGCGTACTCTTCATCGCACATGACGATGCCGCCGCGACCGGCGCGAATGGTCTTGTGGGTCGAACCGGTGACGAAGTCGGCGGTGCCGACCGGCGAGGAGTGAACGCCCGCAGCGACGAGGCCGGTGATGTGAGCGATGTCGGCGAGGTGGAGTGCGTCGACGCTGTCGGCGGCTTCCTGAATGCGTCCCCACTCGATCTCGCGCGGGTACGCGGAGTACCCCGAGACGATGATGTCCGGCTCGAACTCCTCGGCCTGTTCTGCGAGGCCGTCGTAGTCGATGTAGCCCGTCTCGGCGTCGACTTCGTACTGCTCGACGTCGTAGAGTTGGCCGACGAAGTTCGCCGGGTGACCGTGACTGAGGTGTCCGCCGTGAGTCAGATCCAGCGAAAGAATCTTGTCGCCTGGCTCGCAAATCGCGAAGTAGACGGCCTGATTGGCCTGGGTCCCCGAGTGTGGCTGGACGTTGACGTGCTCGGCACCGAACAGCTCTTTTGCGCGGTCGATGGCGAGTTGTTCGACGTCGTCGGCGAACTCACAGCCGCCGTAGTACCGGGAGCCGGGGTAGCCCTCGGCGTACTTGTTCGTCAGCGCGCTTCCCTGCGCGTCGATGACGGCTCGACTGGCGTGGTTCTCGCTCGCGATCATCTGCAGGGACGATCGCTGGCGTTCGACCTCACCCTCGAGTGCATCTGCTACGGCGGGATCGACCTCCCGTACGTGCTCGTGTTCCATGTCCGATGTGCCGGCTGGCGAGTGTATAAGTGTACCCGTCTTCGGCAAGTGGGGCCACTACTTGGCCTCGAGAACAGCGGTTCGGTCACGATTCAACCGAAAGAGACGTGGTCGGGTATTAACCGCTCAAATTGCTCATCTCCGACGTTTCACGATCGTAATGGCAGATATTGTCGTGACACACCCGATACAACTAACTTCGCAGAGAAACATTCAGCGAACCGAATGATAGAGTGGGCGATGGGCGATAATACGCTCCGTGTGACGGACGCCGACAACACCGAACTGTCGGTACACGGTGAGACGCTCGTCGTCGACGGCCCAGGTCCGGACATCCCGCGCCCCGTCGACGAGACGGTCGTCGTTACGACGGACGAACTGCGATTCCCCCACGCCGTTACCTACGCGTGTTCACTCAGCACAACAGCACAACACGAACTCGATCCGGACGGCACCCCACTGTCGCTCGTCCCCGACGAGTACGTCGTCGATATCGACGCCGAGATCAAAACGTACCTCCGATTCTCCGGCAGTGCGACAATTTCGAAAGCCGGTGGCTACGAAGAAACCGTCGTTACCTTTCCCGAACGGACCCGCGTCATCGTTGGCTTTCGGAGTCGGCACGAACTTCCGACGGAGACGATTACCGTCCCCGACTCGCCGACCGAACTTGCAACTGCAATTTCCCATCTCGCTACAGCACACAAAACCGACAGCCCGGATCGCACGTACCCGACACTTCGGGGCCACCCACCGCTCCTCGAGCGCGGCGACCACCTCGAGATTCCCGACACCGTCCGCGAGAAGCGTATCGACACCGGTATCGAACTCCTCGTTCCAGCCGACTACGAGACGCTCTACGTGATCGCACCCCTCGCCTACTATCTTCAGGCGACGATCGTCCCGTTCGATGCCCGCGGAATCGAATCGAACGAACCGACGCTTCGTTCGACCAACGGGCCGATCGAAACGCAACTCTCATCGATGCCCAAACTCGAGCGAGACGTCGAACAGTTGCTCCGTAAGACGTTTTTCCTCGATTGTCTCGTCCGGAACGTCGGGCCCCACGGTACCGACTTGGCCGAACTCAACGTCCTCGACGCGCTCGGAGTCGATGCACAGCGACTCTACACTGCGCCGCCACGAGAACGACTCGCCGCGTACCTCGACGTTCCCTACGGTGCAATCGAACACCGACTCCCGGATTGGCACCTCTCGACGTACGTCGCCCCGGCGTACGATACTGTCGAGGCCCTCCCGTTCCTCCTCGATCGAATGAGCATGATATACATGCCACAGACCTCCAAACTCGAGGGGAAGGAACTCGTCGAACGATCACTCGAGGACTTTTACCGCGCCGGTCGTTCTCTCGAAAACGCGGACACCAGGGGTGCAATGAACGGAGCCGTCGCGTCCGTCGATATCGTCAAACCCGACCTCAAAACAGGTCGCGTTCACGGGTGGCTCGCCGACGGTGTCCCAATCGACGTCTTCAACACGACACCGGAGGCCTACCACAATCGACTCGAGTACATCGAAGGCCCGAGTTCGACGACGTCGATCTGTATCGTGTTGAACGATCCCGAGATGGCCTGCGAACACGATGACGTCGCCAATATCTACCGGCAACGATCGTCGGAGCTCTCGATGGACGTCACCGTCCTCGAATCGCTTACGTCGAGCGAACTCGCCCGTGTGTTCGAAGCCGACCACGACTTCGTCCACTACATCGGCCACTGTGAAACCGATGGACTTCGCTGTACAGACGGCTCCTTCTCGACTTCGAACGTGGACGAATCAAACGCACAAACCTTCTTCCTCAACGCGTGTGGCTCCTACTACGAAGGGGTCGATCTGATCGAAAACGGTAGCGTGGCCGGTGCAGTAACGTTTCAAGAAGTTCTGAACGAACACGCGGTCAAAGTGGGCTCGATGTTCGCCAAACTGCTCGTCCACGGATTCAGTTTCGAACGCGCGCTTCGCCTCGCCAGAAGACGCATCATGATGGGCAAAGACTACGCCGTCGTCGGCGACGGAACCCACTCGCTTGTCCACGGTGAAAACCAACTTCCGATTACGATCACTCTTGAGGAACTCGACGGTGAACCTTCGAGGTACTTCGTGACGTTCGATTGTTACTCGACACGAGCGACGGGGTCGTACTACTACCCCCACACCGAAGAAAACGAGTTTGCATACCTCAGTGGGACACAGTCGAACATGACGCTCACCTCGAGTGAGGTTGCAACGGTCCTCAAGGAAACAGATGCGTCGGTAATTTACGACGGCGACGTCTACTGGTCGAACGATATCTGGTCGCACTTTGTCCAGTAAGCAGTTCAGGGACCACCGTACGTACTGACACGCTTTGCACCCACTAGCGGGAACCGACGTGCATCAGCCGTCGACCCACAACGATACAACGTACGACCAATCGACGAACACTGTTCGTAGCTAGCACCCATACGAGTCAACAGTACTACGGTAGCATATATAATTATTGTCCACAATACAATAATGGTTACAATACTGAAGAAAGGACTGTCACACGAAGCGTCCTATCCAGACAATTGGTTAACAAGTATCGGGCTTCTACCCGGATTTGGTCGGGAAATTGACGATACCTGAGACAAAACTTACCGGTGTCCCGACGCGATTGGATGTTCTGGTGGTCAAACGGCCACCAAAATTAAGTAACATCCGTTCGTTTACTTCTGTATAGTCATGGCCTCGAATTTACTCAACCACCAGATTGACGATATCCTCGAATCTGTTCTCGAGGATGCATCTGGGGACGTATACATGGTTAATCCGTCCGCTGATGCGATCGAAGAGTTCGTTTCCGTCGCGACCGCATTCGACGGCGAGTTGCCGTCGGTTCACATGCTCGCAGATGAGCGAACACTCAAAGATGTGATGGATGACTTTATCATCGCCTCGAACGCTGCCGACCTCATCAGCGAGGACGCACTCGCACTTCGCACGCTCGAGCAAGCACCCGAGAACTCGCTTTTGAGCACCGACGAACGCGTCATCGCGATCGTCCACGCCGGCGACCGCGTCGGTGGCCTCGTCACCGACGAAGAGAGTTTCGTCGCCGACACGTACGACACGTACGCCGGCCGCTGGGAGGACGCCACCCAGTTCAACCTCCGGACGCCACCGATCACGGACGTCCAGGAGACTCTCGCCGACGAGATCAGTCCCGAAGCCGAGGAAGATTTCACGGCGATCCTCAACTCGCTCGAGACCGCTCGCGGAGACGGCGACGGTCTCGACGAAGTGACCATTTCGCTGCTCGTCGCAGCGAAGAACGAAGCGCTGCTGTACGACATCAGCAAGTGGGGCGAAGACGTCGGCATCGCGTCCAAAGCAACGTTCAGCCGAACCAAGACCAAACTCGAGGACATGGGTCTCATCGACACCGAGAAGGTTCCGATCGACGTCGGTCGCCCACGACTGCGTCTAACGATCGGCGACGACCGACTCCGCGAGGCGGACAACGGCCAGCTCGCGACGGTCGCACAGTCGATTCTCAACTAGAACCGAACTTTTGCGCTGCGGTCTATCGCGGCCGCAAACTGTTGCGGCCGCGATGTCCCTCGGCAAAATTTCGATGAAAAGCACTTCTCCTTCCGTTCGTTCGTCCTTTTAGTCCTCACTCACATCAGTCGTCGGCCCGCTCGCTCACTGACTCACGGCCTCCGGCCGTTCGTCTTTCCGCGGCGCGTAGCGCCGTTCTTACGTTCGCTCGCGGTGAGCGTCGGGTGTCAGCCTGCCCTTCCCCGGGTCGCACGCCCTCACAGTCGTTCGGGCGTGCTCCCGGCCGTTCGACTCTGCGACAATTTCCTCAGTACATGGCGCAAACCCCAAGTCGCCGCCGTGAGACGACTCGAGTATGTACGAGGCCGTCCACGCCCACCCTGACGGAGAGACCACGGTCGCCAGACTCGCCAAGACGGCGGCCGACTACGGCTTCGAGGGCGTGGTCGTACGCAATCACCACGATTCTCGTGGAGAGTACGACGCCGAGCAAATCCGCGAGGCGTACGACGTCGACGTCGTGACGGGCCTCGAGATACGAGCCGACTCTCCCGAACAGGCCGGAGGGTCGGTCGGAAATTACCGAACGGAACAGACGATTCTCGCGGTTCACGGCGGTTCGAACGCGATGAATCGATTCGCAGTCGAGACCGACAAGGTCGACGTTCTCGCGCATCCGATGGCCGGCGGCGGTGACGTCAATCACGTGGTCGTGAAAGCCGCCGTCGAGAACGGCGTTCGCCTCGAATTCGACCTCTCGGGGGTGCTCCGACGAAGCGGCGGCAGACGAGTGCGAGCGATTCAGTCGCTGCAAAAGCTCGAGGAACTCGTCGACTACTACGACGCACCGTACGTCGTCAGTGGTGATCCGCGATCACACCTCGAGATGCGCGCCCCGCGCGAACTCGCTGCGCTGGGCGAGGAGTTGGGCTTCTCGAGTGAGTTTATCGAAGCGGGGCTCGCCGAGTGGGGCCACCTTGCCGAACGAAACCGAGCGATTCGCTCCGAGTCGTTCATTGAGCCGGGGGTCGAACGGGGGAGATATGACGAAGAGTCCTGAGGAACACGCCGCAAGGTTCGACGAAAAGGCGGCGAGTTACGACGAGTCGAAATCACCCGAGTATCGGGCGTGTGCGGACCTCGTGGTCGAACACGCGAATCCGAGTAACGACGATATCGTTCTCGATCTGGGCACTGGAACCGGCGCGATTGCCCTTTCGCTCGCGGCCGACGCAAAACGCATCGTCGGTCGGGACATCAGCGACGAAATGATGAACGAGGCGAGAGCCAAGGCCGATGAGCGCGGACTCGAGAACGTCTCGTTCGGCCACGGGACCTTCCGCGAGCCGAATTACGACGACGAGGTCGACATACTCACCTCGAATTACGCCCTTCATCACCTCTCGGATGGAGAAAAACGCGAGGCGATTGCGGTGATTGCCGACCTCGAGCCCCGGAAATTCGTCCTCGGTGACGTGATGTTCTTCGGGGAACCGGATCCAGACGAGCCGTACTACTCGCCGGAGGTCGACGACCCCGCGACCGTCGGCGTCCTCGCGGACGCATTCACCGACGCCGGCTTCTCGCTCACCGCAGTCGAACAGGTCCACGAACAGGTGGGCGTCTTGGTTGCGGAACGGGCGACGACCCGAGTGGGCGACACTGACGCTCTCGATTCCGCATGAAGCACCTGCCAAAACACCTCCAGCCCCACTGGCGCTATCTCGCGCTCGAACTCGAGAGTTGGCCCGACGCCACGATCGATCGACGAGCGTTCCAGCGCGAGTGTTGGTACGCGGCCCAGAATTTACTGGGCGATCCGGGGAGCGCTCGAGCCGATATGACGGTCGTGAGGTTCGAATTTGGCGATGGAACCGGTACAGCGATCGTTCGGGTCCGCCGCGGTGAGACGGAACCGGGGCGGGCAGCGGTCGCCTGTATCGACGGTATAGACGGCTCTCCGGTCGGAATTCGGGTCTGTGGTATCAGTGGCACGATCCGTGCCGCTGAAGAAAACTATTTAGGTCGACGCGGGCAAGATTCCGAAGAGAGAAACGTCGTGTTCGGGAACGAGGAGCGAGTCGCCGTTGTGCGCGATGGATCTACAGACGTGCGACTCGATGAGACGTTCACGGGTGCGACAGACCTCGATTACGATTTAGCGTGATACTATGCAGGGACAACAACAACAGCAGGCGTACGACCGAGGCATCACGATCTTCTCGCCCGACGGCCGACTATACCAGGTCGAGTACGCTCGCGAGGCGGTCAAGCGAGGAACAGCAAGCATCGGCGTCCGAACGAGTGACGGCGTCGTACTGGCCGTCGACAAACGAGTTCCCTCTCCGCTGCTCGAGGACTCGAGCGTCGAGAAAATCCACAAGGCTGACAACCACGTCGGCATCGCCAGCGCCGGCCACGTCGCCGACGCTCGCCAGCTCATCGACTTCGCGCGCCGACAGACGCAGGTCAACCAGCTACGCTACGGCGAGCCAATCGGCGTGGAGACGCTGACGAAGGAAGTCACCGACCACATCCAACAGTACACTCAGGTCGGCGGTGCCCGTCCGTTCGGCGTCGCCCTGATCGTCGGCGGGATCGACAACGGCGAGCCGCGCCTGTTCGAAACCGACCCATCCGGAACGCCTTACGAGTGGAAGGCCCTCGCCGTCGGTGCAGACCGCGGCGACTTACAGGAGTACCTCGAGGAGAACTACGACGAAGAAGCGGATCTCGATGGTGGCATCGGACTCGCACTCGACGCACTCGCCTCGGTCAACGAGGGCTCGCTCTTGCCGAACGAGGTCGGCCTCGCGACGGTCGACGTCGAAACGGAGTCCTTCGAGCAGTTCGACTACGACAAGATCGAATCTCACCTCGAGGAAAACGACCTCCTCGACGACGGTGAGGACGACGAAGACGCAGAGTAATCGAGACGATCCGACGGGCACGGACGTCGCTTGCAGTTTCGAGTCTCGTTTTTCGCGGGTTCGTGCGTCTGTCTCCGCCGAGTGATCAGGAAAAGCTCTTTTACCCGTCCGACGGAACTCACAGGTATGATATCACTCGACGAGGCGGTGACGGCGCAACTCGAGTCACACGGGGCGCGCTTCGAAGTGTTAGTCGATCCTGACGCGGCACTCGAGATCAAACGGGGCGAGTTCGACGACGACCTCGAGGACGTGATCGCTGCAGAGGACGTGTTCGAAAACGCCTCGCGGGGAGACCGACCTGCTGAGGACGATCTCGAGACGGTCTTCGAGACGACCGACCCGCTCGAGATCATTCCAGAAGTGATCAAGCAGGGTGAGATCCAGATCACGGCCGAACAGCGTCGGGAGATGCAAGAACAAAAGCGCAAGCAACTGATCAACACGATCGCACGAAACGCGATCAACCCCCAGATGGACAATGCGCCCCATCCCCCAGAACGAATCGAGAACGCCCTCGAGGAAGCCGGCTTCACCGTCGATCCGATGGAACCGGTCGAACAGCAAGTCGACGAGGCCCTGGATGCGTTACGTCCCGTCATCCCGATTCGCTTCGAAGAGGTGACCATCGCCGTCCAGATTCCCGCGGAGTACGCCGGGAGCGCACAGGCGAAGGTTCGTTCCTTCGGCGATCTCGAGCGCGAAGAGTGGCAACCCGACGGCTCGTGGATCGGTGCTATCACGTTCCCAGCGGGCATGCAAAACGACTTCTACGACGTCGTCAACGAACACTCGAGTGGCGAAGCAGAAACCGAACTCGTCAAGGACAAAGACGACCTCCAGACGCGGTGAAGTTCCTCGAACTCGTTGTGGGTGCCTCACGCCCGCAACGAGACGTGACTCTCGGCGAGTGGCCTCTACGCTACCCTCGGTGGAACCCGATTAAAAACCCGCTCGTGAATCCGGCCCCAACCGAGAGCATCGAGAGGGCGGACTCGAGCCAGTGAATTTCCGATTGCGCGCGTTCTTGGGTTTCGACGAGACCCGCTGAGAGACGGTTCCAGTCGACGGTGACGATCTCCTGGGACTCGAGATATCGAAACGCCATCAACTGAACGCCGATAATAATGGCGACGAGCGTGGCAACCTGCTTCGTCGCAAATCCGAGAACCGCACCGATAATCGCACCTCCGGCAAACTCCAGGCCGAGCGTCGACGGATCGATATCTACAACCACGGTTTCACATACGTGCCAATGACAATTACTGTTGTGGTTAAAACCGACGCCGTCCCCCATTTCTGACGACAGATGGAACGCGGATTTCACCGATTGGACGACTCGTGAGTGTGACTTGAGCATGGGATTCAAGACGCTCGGACACGTATTCACACGTATGGTCAGCATTCGTCCAACGGAGGTGTTCGCCCGGCATCGTTTCGAGTGACGACCAGCGGATGTCTCGATCGATACGTCGAGACGAATGGTGGGGTACCGAAGGATTGTCGTCGTCCGGAGAGCCCCACGTCTCGCGAACGGACGGACACGAGTCCGAATCGACTACGACACATTCGAGGTTTGTATGAAGGCTATTATCGCGAAACGCGTCGATTCCGGCGTCGCGGATACGAGCGAAATTCGGGACCTTGCAGCCGCAGCAGGGTACACTGTCATTGGCGAAGTCACCCAATCGCGACGGGCTGATCCCGCGTTGCAACTGGGTGAGGGGAAAGCCGAAACGCTCGCCGAGCTCGTCGATGAAACCGAGGCGACGACAGTTATCTTCGACAATCGACTTGGCCCCTATCAGACGTACAATCTGGGACAACTCTTCGATGCGGGAGTCGAGGTCATCGACCGATTCACGCTCATCCTCGAGATTTTCGGCCAACGAGCCCAGACGCGCAAGGCACAGCTTCAGGTCGAACTCGCGGAACTCCGATACGAACTCCCTCGAGCCGAGGCGAAAACCAGCCTCGCCAAGCGGGACGAACACCCCGGATTCATGGGTCTGGGAGAGTACGACGAGAGCCGCGAACAGGACATCAAAGACCAGATCAGCCGGATCAACGACGAACTCAAGCAGATCGAACAGACCGAGCAGCATCGGCGAGAACGCCGACGCGACTCCGGGTTCGATCTGGTCGCTCTCGCCGGCTACACGAACGCCGGCAAATCGACCCTCTTGCGCCGACTCGCGGACGACCTCACCGTCGAAGAAAACGAGGGGCTTCACCCGGACCTCGAGGCGACGGCCGAGTCTCAGGATAACCTGTTCACCACGCTAGGGACGACGACCCGACGTGCAGCGATCGAACCGCGGGATGTCCTTGTGACCGACACGGTTGGGTTCATCAGCGACCTGCCCCACTGGCTGGTCGAATCGTTCAAGTCGACGCTGGACTCGGTCTACCGTGCCGACCTGGTCTTACTCGTCGTCGACGTTAGCGAAGACGTCGACGAGATTCACGAGAAACTCGTCACCAGTCACGACACGCTCTACGAACGCAACGAGGCACCGATCGTCACGGTGTTAAACAAGATCGACAAAGTCGACGAGGACGAACTCGCCGAAAAGCGCGAGGCGCTCTCGTCGCTCGCCCCGAATCCGGTTGCCGTCAGCGGGAAGACGGGAGCGAACGTCGACGCCCTCCTCGAGCGAATCGACGACGAATTGCCGGAGTGGCGTGAAGAGCGCCTGTTGCTCCCCATGACGGACGAGACGATGAGCGTCGTGTCGTGGATTCACGATAACGGCCACGTCGACGACGTGACGTACGGTGACGAAGACGTCGTCATTACATTCGAAGCGAGACCCGCGATGATCGAGCAGGCGCGATCACGTGCGAGTGAGTTGGGGACGACGACGGCTGAATCGGTGTAGTCTCCCGGCAGCCGTCCGCTGAAGCTCTCGCGACGACGAGCACTGTCGGGATCCCCACCTTATAAATCGTTGACCGATGACCAGTAGCGTATGGAACGTGTTGCAATTATCGGTGCCTCGATGACGCAGTTCGGCCAACGCGAGGGGGAGTGGATCATGGACCTCCTCGCGGAAGCCGGTGAGGAGTGTCTCGAGGATTCGGGTGTCGACGCCTCGGCGGTCGACCACCTGTACGTCTCGAACATGGCGAGTGGGGAATTCGAAGGACAGACCGGCGTTCCGAACGCGCTGGCACACGACCTCGATGCGATGCCGGCATATACACAACGTGTCGATCAGACGAGTTCCAGCGGCGGTGCAGGTATCTACGCTGCTTGGCAGTCCGTCGCAAGCGGCGCGAGCGAGATGACGCTGCTCGTCGGCGGCGAGAAGATGACCCATCGGACGACTGGCGAAGCAACCGACGTCATCGCCTCGCTCACTCACCCAGTCGAGTACAAACATGGCGTTACGCTCCCCTCGTTTGCAGGGCTCACGGCGCGACACTACCTCGAGCGCTTCGACGCCCCGCGTGAGAGTCTCGGAAAGGTTGCAGCCAAGAACCATCGAAACGGCGTCGACAACCCACACGCGCAGTTCCAGAAGGAAGTCGACCTCGAGACGATCCTCGAGTCGCCGGTCGTCGCCGATCCGCTTCGATTGTACGACTTCTGTCCGATTACGGATGGCTCGGCGGCGCTGATGTGCTGTCCCGAATCCGTCGCCCAGGAGTATACCGATACCTACGCCGTCATTTCAGGCATCGACGGCGCGACGGACACTCACGTCGTCCACGAACGCGAGGATCCGACCGTGATGGGCGGCGTCGTCGAGAGCGGCAACGGAGCCTACGAGATGAGCGGCCTCGAACCGGACGATATCGACGTCGCAGAACTCCACGACATGTTCACCATTCTCGAGTTCCTTCAGATGGAGGGACTTGGCTTCGCCGAGCACGGCGAGGCGTGGAAACTCGTCGAGGAGGGATACACCGAGCGAGAGACGGGCGAGTTGCCGGTCAACACCTCCGGCGGTCTCAAATCGAAGGGCCATCCACTGGGTGCAAGCGGGGTCGCACAAGGGGTCGAAATCTACGAACAATTGGTCGGTGAGGCAGGACCACGACAGGTCGACGCCGAGGCCGGACTCTGTTGTAACGTCGGTGGCTTTGGCAACTGTGTGATCACGACGATCATGGAGGCAGCACAATGACGATGGAAGCCTACGAGTACGACGACGGCACGATTCGCTACCCCGGCCATCCTCGAGGGCCGGGTGGGACCGAACCGGTCGACACGATCGATCTCAGCGAGTACACTGCAGAAGTGATCACGTGGACGACGAGTACGGCAACGCCACCGGGCGTCCGCGAGCCGAATCATCTCGCAATCGTCGAGTTCGACGTCGAGGGAGAATCCGTTCGAGCGATCGGTCAGGTGACGACCGGCGATATCGAAACTGACGACGAGGTAAAGCCGGTGTACGTCGAGGAACTGCGCGACCCCGATGCTGGCATTCGCGAGCCAGAAAGTCAGGAGTGGGACGGGTATCGGTTCGAACCGGTCTAACGTTCCTCGCCGTTATCGCCTCCCGCTCCCGGAGAATCGTCACGAGTCGGGTCCGACTCGTTGTCACCGTTCGTCTCATCTGTTTCGTCTGTTTCGTCCGTTTCGTCCGCTTCGCCTGTATCGTCAGTCTCACCGGCCGCACTCGAGTGATTCTCGTGGATACCAACACCGGAACCCACGCCCGGCTTGGAATCGGCGTCCGGATCCTCCTCTCCGTAACGATCTTTCAGCGTCTCGAGTTCGGCGTCGACGTCGACGTGTGACTGTGGATCGGCCCGAGTGTCGCTTTCGTCACCGATATCGGGCGAGTCGACGGTTCCGTCTTCGATGTCGATGCGAATCGGTTCCGAGCCCTCCGTGGATCGGTCGACATCGTCGCCGAGACGCTGCAACCTCCCGTCGAGATCGTCGCGCAGCGCTCGAGCCTCGGAGAGCAAGTCGGTGACTCGGTCGTCCTCCACGGCGTCTTCGTCGGCCGTCGCTCGCTGGAGTTGCGTCAGAATGGTATCGAGTTGTGACAGCGTCGTTCGTCTGAGCGCATTCGCGCGATCGCTCGCGGCGTCGGTCGCGGTCGACGTTCGGTCTCGAACGTCTCGTTCAGTACGAGCGAGTTTGAGCGTCCGCTGAAACCCCTCGAGCGCGCGAACGCTCGTCTCGAGGGCAACGATCGCTGCCGGGATCGCAACTTCGTCCGTAAACCGAAGGAGTTCTCGGGGGGTCGGCGGCCGCGGGCGCGATCGCAGTCGAGGGCCGTCGGTGTTCGCCTCGAGTTCCGTTCGAAGGTCATCGATCGTTCGTGTGAGTTCACGAACGGCATCGATCAGTTCGTCGTTGGAGTCGCTCATACGACTCCTACGGGTGCCTCAATGAAAAGTTCGGCCGGTAGCCGGTGGACTCGAAAGTAGTCCGTCGAACTCACGACTGGAGGTGAAACAGAACGATACGATCAATACGAGACAGAAAACTTATCAGTATATCGCAAGCTCTGTATGACGGAATGGATGGTGAACCAATCGATGGTGTGTCATCGGAGGCGAGTTTCGGACAGACGCTCGCGAAACTCAAACGAAACGGTAGCAATATTCTGATCGTCGGCACGGATGCGTCCGAACTTCACACGACCCTCTGTCGTCGATTGTGTGGCGGCGTCGATGCACCCTCGCGATATCGACTCTCCATTACCGATTCAGATTCGACGACGCAGCCGTGTACTCGCTCGAGTATCGACGCGCCAGCTCACACCCGTACGATCGACGTGACAGCGGCCACACCGTCGACACGGGTAGCTGGCGACACCTCCGACCAGACATCGCTCAAAACGCTCGGTATCGAGAGTAACGACGCGATCGAGGAACTCGAAGAGCGTGCGGACGGGTTCGAACCCGCCTCGCTTCGCGTCTGTCTCGATTGCCTCCAGCGGTTATTCGAAGCACAGCCACGAGACGACGTGTTTCAGTTCCTCCACCTGCTCACCGCTCGAGTCGATTACTACAACGGGATGGGCCACTATCACCTCCCACTCGAGCGCACCGACGAACTGGTTCGTCTCCTCGAGCCACTGTTCGACGTGCTCGTCGAAATCCGCTCTCGGCGCGGAACGGACGAACATCGCTGGCAATTTCAAGACGAAGGAACGACGACCGAGTGGCTAGCCTTTTGAGCCGTCAAACGCTCACACGAGAATCCAGTCTCTCCGGTCGATACCGCCAGTCTCTCGAGACGGTCGAGATAACGGTCCCCGGCGTCGATCCAATCAATTTTAGTTTGCGCGGCGCTCTGAAATGGGTGTGCGAATCGAGAACAGTTTCATTCCCGTCCGCGGGGTTGGGGAAACCACCGAACGTCGTCTCTGGGAGCACGGGATCACCCACTGGGACGAGTTCGATGGACGTGTCGTTGGCGAGACGCTCGCCGACCGTATCTCTTCATTTATCGACGACGGTCGTCGCCACCTCGAGCGCGGTGACGTTTCGGTATTCGCCGACGCTATGCCGGCAGCTAGCCGCTGGCGCTGTTACGAAAACGTTCGCGAGGAAACGTGTTTTCTGGACATCGAAACGACCGGACTCGACGCGAGTTGTAACGACGTAACGACCGTCAGCCTTCACCAAGGTGGCGAGACGAAGACGTTCGTTCAGGGCCGAGATTTGACGAGTCAGCGCCTCGAGGCTGAACTCGAGGAAGCGGCGCTGTTGGCGACGTTCAACGGTCAGCGCTTCGACGTGCCGTTTCTCGAGACCTGCTACGACATCGACGTCACGACGCCCCACGTCGACCTCATGTATCCCTGTAAGAGGCTCGGACTCGATGGCGGGTTGAAAGCGATCGAGCGGGAACTCGGGATCGACCGCGACATGCCAGACCTCACGGGCCGCGACGCCGTCCGCCTCTGGCACGAGTACGAACGCGGCGACGACGCCGCACTCGAGCGCCTCGTCGAGTACAACCGGGCTGATACGCGAAACATGAAGCCGCTGATGGAAATCGTCACGACGCAACTCCATCGATCCGTCTTCGAATCGGTCTGTGACTCAGAATAACTCGCGACGATCGATGACGAATACGGATGGGACACGTAGCTATACGGTGGCCGCGTTCGTTAGCTGGCATCGATGACCGACGATCCCGACGACTTGTACTCCTACGAAACCGACATCGACGTGCGTCTCCGTGACATCGATTTCATGGGCCACGTAAACAACGCAGTTTACGCCACGTTCCTCGAAGAAGCGAGAGAAGCGTACTTCGCCGACGTCATTGGCGTCTCACTGACTGACATTGGAACCGTCCTCGCAACGATGACAATCGATTACGTCAGGGCAATCGAAGCCGACGACAGGGTCACCGTCTCGATGGGCGTTACTGCCCTCGGTACCTCGAGCCTGACGATTGGATACGAGATCCGAGCCGATGGAGACACCGCCGCGACAGCAGAGACAGTTCAGGTCCTCGTCGATCGGGCGGCCGGCGAGTCGAAGCCACTCCCCGACGAATGGCGAACGCGAATCGACGCAACACGCGAGTGAGTCTCGACTCCAGGTCCACGCGCCAAACGAGCTTACTGATCGGTGCTCGATTGCTCGCGAACGTCGACATCCCCGTCGCTCGTTACTGTGACGTAATACCCACAGAAAGGGAACTCGACGCGCCCCGCCGCTCGAGGAGTTCCGTCCGTTCGTGGGGTGAAAATTGCATCGAGCGCCTCCGGATTGATGGCTTCGTACAACGCTTCGTACTCTGGAGGTTCGATATCCATCGGATCGACACCCTCTCGTTCGGCAACGGCGGCGATTACGTCGAAACTGATCGAGCGTGTCGCAGTGGTATCCGAGGCGTCAGCTGAGAGTAGCATTGGGCAGACTCTTACAGTCATCAGGGATAAATCCTCTGGCCTCAGCCAGCCCTTGTTGGACACTATTGTTCAGTACGACGCAGTTCTGTTCGACAGTGTATTTCTTCGACTCCAATAGTGGTGTAATAGTATGACACTCATCAGGTGAATCGTTCGTTTCGTTCGAATTGTTTTAGCGTCACGGACTACCGTCGAGAGGAAACGGTCCCAACTCGTCTACTCAAGCAGTCATTGACTCGTTTACGTAACCGGAGAATCGAGTGGCAGAAAGGATACGCCCAAAAAGACTGGTCGGCGGATCAAAACGTCCACCGTCGAACGCTCGAGGACGACTAGTCGGAATCGGCCTTCCTTATTCGAGGACGACGAGCGTATCGCCCATATCGACGCTCTGTTCTTCCTCGACGGCGATTTCGGTTACGGTGCCGCCCTTCGAGGCCACGATATCGTTTTCCATCTTCATCGCCTCGAGAACGACGAGCACGTCGCCAGCGGCGACTTCGTCTCCCGTTTCGACGGCGACGTCGAGAATCGTTCCCTGCATCTCTGCGTCGACGGTTTCACCGTCGCCCTCGAGATCACTACTATCGCTCGAGCCGCCTGCTGGCTGTGGCGGTTCGGTGTGGCCACCGTCGACGTCGACGTCGCCGGCCGGAATCGCCGGGGCACCGTGCTCTGCGAGTTCGACTTCGAATCGCTTGCCGTTGACCTCGACGGTGAACTCGCGTTCGACGGCCTCTTCGTCCTCACTCGAGCCATCGCCGACGTCTCCGCCCCACTGCTCTTGGGCCTCCTCGATTCGACTCTCCTCGAGTTCTTCGTCGAGGTACTTCGTCGTGTGCGTGCTCTCGACGAACTCCTCGTCGGTGAGCATGAGTCGGTGGAACGGGATGATCGTTGGAATGCCATCGATTTCGTACTCACCTAACGCGCGCAGTGAGCGGTCGATACACTCCTCGCGGTCTTCGCCCCAGACGATTAGCTTCGCGATCATCGAGTCGTAGTCCGTGACGAGGTCGTCGCCCTGTCGGAGGGCGTCGTCCATCCGGACGCCGACTCCACCCGGCGGATCGTACGTCTCCAACGTGCCCCCGGTCGCGGGAGCGAAGTCCTCGGCCGCGTTCTCCGCGTTGATCCGGAACTCGATCGCGTGACCGTCGATCTCGACCTCGTCTTGTTCGAAATCGATTTCTTCGCCGGCGGCGATTCGGATCTGACGTTTGACGATGTCGATGCCGGTGATTTCCTCGGTGACGGTGTGCTCGACTTGAATTCGCGTGTTGACCTCGAGGAAGTAGAAGTTTGCGTCGGGGCCAAGCGGTTCGTCGGGACTGCGTCCGGACGCTTCCTCGACGAGGAATTCGACGGTGCCGGCGTTGGTGTACTCCGCCGCAGAAACCCCGCGGCGAGCGGCCTCGCCGATCTTCTCGCGCAGTTCGTCGGAGAGTGCTGCGGAGGGGCCTTCTTCGATAACCTTCTGATGGCGGCGCTGGAGCGAACAGTCACGCTCGCCGAGGTGACGAACGTTGCCGTCGTGGTCGGCGACGATCTGGACTTCGATGTGGCGAGGGTTCTCGAGGTAGCGCTCGAGGTAGACTGAGTCGTTGTCGAAGTAGGCCTCACCCTCGCGCTGGGCGCTCTCGAGTTGGTCTTCGACTTCGCTCTCGTCCCAGACGACTTTCATCCCGCGTCCGCCACCGCCACCTTCGGCTTTGATCGCGATCGGATAGCCGTGTTCCTCGCCGAAGGCGGTGACCTCCTCGGGTTCGGTGACGGGATCCGTCGTTCCGGGGACGATCGGCACGTCTGCCTCGTTCATAATCGTCCGCGCTTTGGTCTTCTCACCGAGTGATTCCATTGCGTCACTCGCAGGACCGATCCAGGTAATACCATCGGCAGCTTCGACTTTGCTCGCGAATTCGGCGTTCTCCGCGAGGAAGCCGTAGCCGGGGTGGATCGCATCGGCATCGGCTCGCCGTGCGGCGTCGATAACCGCCTCGTGATCGAGGTACGAATCGGCCGCTCGAGCCGGACCGACGTTGTACGCTTCGTCGGCGAAGCGGACGTGTCCCGACTCCGAATCGGCGTCGGAGTAGATCGCGACGGTCCCGATATTCAACTCCTCACAGGCTCGCATCACTCGAACTGCGATTTCCCCGCGATTTGCTACGAGAACCTTCCTGAACATTCCTGTCAAAACCCACGCGAACCCACTACCTTACTTTTTCGCAACGGGCTGGCCGATGGTACTTTTCGCAATTTCTGCGAGATCGGCCGTCTGACGCGGATAGTCAACGACTCGACAGCAACGAAAGAGGAGTGGGGTCGAGGTGGGACGGAGACGAGACACGCTCGAGTCCCGGGATTCGAGCGTGTGTCGGGCCGGAGACGCGCTCTGCCGGTCGTGACGTGAAAAGCGCCTGTAACCGGCAGGTCGAACAATCGGGTCCCTGAAATAAAAATTCAGTGATCGACGTCGCCGTTCTGGAAGTGACGAACGCGGTACAGTTACAGTCGCCGGTCTTGAAGTGCGGGAAACTCCGATCGAACCTGCCCGACGTGCTCGAGGTCTAGATCCGCGACGATCAGAGCAGGCTCGTCACCACTCGAGGCCAGCGTCGTCCCCCACGGGTCGTAGACGGTCGACCGTCCGAGCAGGGTCGCGTCGGCGTCTTCGAAGTGGCCCGAGCCGTTGATCGCCGCGAGGAAGCATTGATTCTCGATCGCGCGAGCGCGTGAAAGCGTTTGCCAGTGCTCGAGGCGCGGATACGGCCACGCGCTCGGGACGAGCACTAATTCTGCGCCGGCATCGACGAGTCGTCGGTAGAGGGCCGGAAAGCGGAGATCGTAACAGGTCGTCGTTCCGATAGTGACCCCGCCAACGGTTGCCGTCTCGATGCGCTCACCCGGAACGAGTAGTTCGGATTCGGCCGACTCGTACCCAAAGAGGTGGTGTTTCCGGTAGATCAGTTGACGGTCACCGTTCGAATCGAACAGCACCGCCGTGTTTGCAAACCCCTCGTCTGCCGGCGTCTCGACGGTCGCCGTCGCCTCGAGGTCTTCGACGATACTCCCCGCAAGCACGGCGACGCCGTGTTCGGCCGCTGCCTCTCGAATGCGAGCGAGCGTCGTGCCGTCGATCGGTTCCGCGAGGTCCGAGTAGCTGTCGAACGCGAAGTACCCGACGTTGAACAGCTCCGGCAGTGCAACCAGGTCCGCGCCGCGCGAGGCCCCACGCGAGATGGCCTCGAGTGCGCGTTCGACGTTCGCGTCGACAGCGGTCGGTTCGACGTCGATCTGTGCGAGTGCGAGTGTAAACGGTGTGGTCGGAGTCGGTGTCATCGTGTGGTGTCAATTGTCGGTGTCATCGTGTGGTGTCAATTGTCGGTGTCGTCTGAATCCGATGGTGTCTGTCCTCGAGTGCCGTCATTCCCGTGTGTTGTCGATCCTCGAGTGAGCGTCGTCAGTCGCCCCCTGAGTTGGTCGCCCGGAGGTCGTCCGCGAGGGCGACACGCAAGTTCTCGAGTTCGTCGTCGAGATTTCGTTCGAAGAACGTCTCCACGCCAGGGAGTTTGCCATCGACGACGAACGAATTCTCTAGGCGGGTGCCGTCGGCTGTTTCGACGATTTCGTGCGTCCCGGTGACGTCCATCACCTTCGATCTGCCGACGAACTCGACATACGTCGGTGGGTCACGCGCCACGTCTTCGGTTTCGACGGTGATCGTTTTCCGAACGAACGGAATCGGTAATTCGACGTGCCAGGTTACTTCTTTGCCGGCAGGATCGTTCGCGGTGTACTCGTGGACGACACTGATCGCCTGTGCGCGATTCTCTGGGTCAGCAATGAATGCCCAGACACGTTCGGGTGGCGCCGAAACCTCGAACGATCGATCGACCCGTACTGTCATGGCCCTAACTCCGGGAGTCACTGGTAAAAAGACCGTGGACCGAACGTCACGTTACTCCACCGACACAACGACCCAGTTCCGGCCGGTGATTAACTAATCGTTACTCTCCACGTCGTCGAGCGAGCGCGACCCCACTTTTCGATGTCGACCTCGTCTGCCTTTTCGGCGAGGTGAGGGAGGCGGGAACCGACCTGCTTCGATGACAGCCCAATCGCTTCCGCGATATTCTTCGCCCGGAAGTACTGTTCACCTCGAGTCGCACTCTCCCGGAGGTACGAGAGGATTTCTTGCTCTTCGTTGGAGTAGTCGGTCATCGTCCGTAGGAGGGTTTAGGACATCGTCGCTCTTAACTTTTGTAGCCCGATTCGGAACGTACGCCGGTATTGAACGACGTCTCGCCTGGCGATTAGTCCCAGTAAAGGTGAATGCCAACGACTGCCAGCGCGCTAAAGAGCATCGCTGCGGCGAATCCCCAGGCTGCGGTCATGTCCGGGGCGCCGGTGAACATCAACAACGCACCAATCGCTGCAACTGCGCTGAGTGCAAATGCCAGTCCTACACCCATGTCCGTCGAAGATTCGGTTTGCGTGGCCATGTTCGGGGGTTGTGGACGGTGTCTCTTAAGCGCACTCATTGTGCGTCAGGTCCACAAGCACGCGGACACGTCTCGAGGAAGAGTATCCCGTGAAAATCGATCGCTCGAAACGCCAGTCGCCACTGCGTTAGAATCGATCCGTTCGGCCCGCCGCCGCCCACGGATCGGTTGGGCTTTCGCGTGGCACTCTAACCGTCCGCTGTTGTCGGTCGCGAATCCGGCCGGCGAACGACCAGCGCTTTCCATCCCACGTCTCCTCGCTCTCTGACGCTGCCGCGGCAATCGCGAGTGCGTGATCGTGTACGTGTGCGCCGATTGCCGCGACGATTGCGGCCGCTTCTTCGTCGCTCGCATCCGCTGGGATGTCGATATCGTACGCCGGTTGCGATGGGGTCTCGACGGTGGCACCATCGGTTTCGCCTGCTGTCGAGTGCGTGGCCGATTCGAGACCATCTTGTGGGCCGTCGAGTTCGACGTTCGACTGGTGTGTCGTCATGCTTACAGCGGAATGTTTCCGTGTTTCTTGTCCGGATTCGACTCGCGTTTCGTCTCGAGCATCTCGAGGTCGTCGATCAGGCGCGGACGTGTTTCGGTCGGCACGATGACGTCGTCGAGGAAGCCTTTGTCCGTCGCCGTGTACGGATTGGCGAACTCTTCGCGGTACTCTTCGATGAGTTCGTCTCTGAGTTCATCGGGGTTGTCGGACTCGGCGAGTTCCTTGCGGTAGAGGATGTTGACCGCGCCCTGTGGCCCCATGACGGCGATTTCGGCGGTCGGCCAGGCGTAGTTGACGTCGGCACCGAGGTTCTTCGACGCCATGACGCAGTAGGCACCGCCGTACGCCTTCCGGGTAATGACCGTCAGCAGTGGGACGGTTGCCTCCGCAAACGCGTAGAGCAGTTTCGCACCGTGGCGGATGATGCCCCGATGTTCCTGATCGGTTCCGGGCATGTAGCCGGGCACGTCGACGAACGTGACGATCGGAATGTTGAACGAGTCACAGAAGCGAACGAATCGCGAGCCCTTCATCGAGGCGTCGACGGTGAGCGTTCCGGCGTTCACTCGAGGCTGATTGGCGACGAGACCGACGGAACGGCCGTCGAGACGGCCGAATCCGACGACGAGTTCCTTCGCGAAGTTGTCCGCGACTTCGAAGAACGAGCCTTCGTCGACGACGCTGTCGATGACGTCGACCATGTCGTAGGGCTTCTGTGGGCTCGGCGGCACGATCGATTTGAGTTCCTCGTCTCGTCGGTCGGGGTCGTCCCACGGTTCGACGCGAGGCGGATCCTCGACGTTGTTCTGTGGCAGATACGAGAGCAACCGCTTGATATCGTCGAGGGCCTGCTCTTCGCTTTCACAGGCGAATTGGGCGACGCCGGTCTTCCCGGAGTGGGTCATCGCGCCGCCGAGTTCCTCGTGGGTGACCTCCTCACCGGTGACGGTCTGGGTGACGCCGGGCCCGGTGATGTACATGTGGCTCGTGTCTTTCACCATGAAGATGAAGTCGGTGATCGCCGGCGAGTAGACGGCACCGCCAGCACACGGACCCATCGTCGCAGAAATCTGGGGGATAACCCCGCTCGCTTCCTGATTTCGGCGGAAGATTTCGGTGTAGCCAGCGAGGCTCTTAACACCCTCTTGAATGCGGGCCCCGGCGGAGTCGTTGAGCCCGATAACGGGTGCGCCGACTTCCATCGCCATGTCCATGACCTTACAGACCTTCTCGGCGAACACCTCGCCGAGCGAGCCGCCGAAGACGGTGAAGTCGTGAGCGAAGACGAACACCGTCTGTCCGTTGACTTCGCCGTAACCCGTCACCACACCGTCGCCGGGAACTTTCTTCTCTTCCATCCCGAACTGACTGGTCTGATGGGTCCGAAGCTGATCGAACTCCGTAAACGTCCCCTCGTCGAGGAAGTAGTCGATCCGCTCGCGGGCGGTCATCTTGCCCTTGTCGTGTTGTTTCTCGATTCGGTCCTCTCCGCCACCCAGACGGGCTTCTTCGCGTAGCTCCTCGAGTTCCGCAATGCGATCTTCCATCGTCACGGTCGATGCACCCCTGCGTGGTTCATATATTCTCGTGCGAGAACCTACTGGAAAAGGATTCCGCAACTCCATCACAATTAATAACCACCGAGGTGGCAAATGGTGGAACGACCGACAGCAATTATAAATAGACGCTCGTTATCTCGAGGGAAAATACCGTAGAAAGTTATATATAACACCCCTCTCAATGGGCAAGACATGGCTCAACGAGAGACATGGGCAACAAGAACAGGCTTCATTCTCGCCGCGGTGGGGAGCGCGGTGGGGTTAGGAAACATTTGGCGATTCCCGTTCGTCACGAGTGAGGGTGGTGGTGCGGCGTTCCTCCTCGTCTATCTGCTGTTTATCTTCCTCATCGGATTTCCGGCGATTCTCGTGGAGTTCGTCATCGGCCGACGAACCAAACTCAATCCTGTCGGTGCACTTCGTGAACTCGGCAGCGGGGTGTGGAAGTACGTCGGATACGTGTTCTTCGTCACTGCGTTCGTCATCCTCTCGTACTACAGCGTCGTTGCGGGCTGGTTCGTTCGCTACTTCATCATCGGTGTGACCGACGGCTACGACGATGCAGTCGGTCAGTACGAAGGCGAAGCCGGAGACGATACGATACCGGCCGAATTGCTGTTCGACTCCGTCGCGACGGGGCTCGATTCGATTCTGTTCCACACGCTCTTTATGTTGGTAACGATCGGCATCGTTGCCCTCGGGGTCAGGAAGGGGATCGAACTCGCGGTCAAGGTTATGGTCCCATCGCTTATCGTCTTGCTCGTCGGACTCGCAATCTGGGCTGCTACCCTTCCCGGTGCGAGCGATGGGTACGAGTACTACCTCTCGCCCGATTTCAGCGAAATTGCCGCTAATTGGA
Organism: Natronorubrum sediminis; assembly: GCF_900108095.1. Taxonomy (NCBI): domain Archaea; kingdom Methanobacteriati; phylum Methanobacteriota; class Halobacteria; order Halobacteriales; family Natrialbaceae; genus Natronorubrum; species Natronorubrum sediminis. The sequence continues at coordinate 119,003 of NZ_FNWL01000001.1, read as the reverse complement.
CGACGCTTCTGCCGGCCGCGGCCGGACAGGCGTTCTTCACGCTCTCGCTCGGAATGGGTGTGATGATCGTCTACGCGTCCTACGTCGGTGAAGATCGAAACCTCGCAAAGGACGGCGGGATCATCATCGGGTTCGATACCGCAATCGCGCTGTTGGTCGGCCTGATCGTCTTCCCGATTCTGCTTACCGCAACGCCTGACCCAGATGGTGAACTCCTGTTTGCGTCGCCGATCGGTGCAATCTTCACAGCAGTTGCGGACGCGATGACGGAGGTCCCCGACGTGCTCGGGTTGCTCTTCTTCGGCGTCGTCGCCGTCGCGGCGCTCTCGAGTGCGATCAGTATCCTCGAGTTCATCGTCGCGTACCTGATGGACGAACACGGCTTCGAGCGTCGCCCTGCAGCACTGCTCGCAGGTGGCTCGGTATTCGCACTCGGAGTTCCCGTGACGTACGACCTCGTCTTCCTCGAGTTGTTCGATTACTTCGCTGATTCGGTCTTGCTTGTCCTCGGAGCCCTGTTACTCGTCATCTTCGTCGGGTGGGTCATCCCGGACGCTGCCTTGGACGAAGTATCGAAAGGCGTCGACGATATCGGATCCGCTGGTGCGGCGTGGATCTGGGCGGTTCGCATTCCGCTCGTCGTCGTGCTGGCAATCACCCTCGCGCTCGGTATCGTCGACTACGTCGGCTTCCTGACGGGGGACTTCGCTGACTGGATCAGCGCGAATCTGTAGCGTTCGAGCCTTCTTTTGTGGTTTTTCGAGACGAGAAGCTGGGTTTCTGAGTGAGCAACGCACAGCCACCATCGCTCGCTTACGCTTCGCCGTAGACGGGCACCGCGCCACCGCTCGTCACCGACGCCCCGTCGCTACAGAGAAACGCCATTACGTCGGCGATGTCCGCCGGATCGACCCACTCGTCGTGATCCGAATCCGACATCATCTCGCGGTTCATCGGCGTGTCGATCACACTCGGCATCACGGCGTTCGCGCGAACGGTTCCCGTGTTCTCCTCGGCGATGGTTTCGGTTAGTAGCCGAATGCCGGCTTTCGTAATCCGGTAGGGACCATCCCCTTCGCCACCCTCGAGTGACGAACGCGCACTGACGCTGACGATCGATCCCTCGGTCTCCTGGAGGTGAGGGAGCGCGTGTTTCGACGCCAAAAACGCGGTTTGTAGGTTGACGTTCACGAGCAGTTCGAACTCCTCGAGGTCGGTGTCCTCGATTGGATCGCCACCGCGCCAGGTGCCGGCGATGTTGAGCAAGTGGTCGATCCGGCCGTGATCGTCGACGATGTCGGAGACGAGGCGCTCGACGTCGGCTTCGTCGGTCAGATCGCCCTCGTAGAAGTGGACGTCGTCGGTGATCTCGAGGTGACTGTCTTCATCGTCGGGAGCGACGACATCGACGGCACAGACGGTCGCCCCCGCGTCGTCGAATCGCTCGACGACAGCACTACCGAGTGCACCGCTTGCACCCGTAACGATCGCGACCCGCTCGTCGAAGTCGACTGAAAACTCGGACGGAGCCATACGCCCGCTTCCACGACCACAACAATGATTGCTCGGGTGGTCGCCAGTCGCGTCGAAGCCCCACGCCGATCAGTGACTCATCGGGGGGAGTGCAGCCTGTTCGAACCAAAAGTGGGCGAGCGCCTCGACCATCTCGGTGTATTCGGCCGGATCCGTTGGTTTGGTCAGGTAGGCGTTCGCGGCGAGTTCGTAACTTTCGACGATGTCTTCCGTCGTGTCGGAACTCGTGAGGACGACAACCGGAATGCGAGCGGGTAGCGACTCGTCCGCCAACGCCTCGAGTACCTCGAGTCCACCCATTCGAGGCAAATTGAGATCTAACAGGACGAGATCGGGAAGCGATTCCGTGTCTGACCGATTTCGTCTCGAGAGAAACTGGAGTGCCTCGTCGCCGTCGATCGCAACGTGCGTCGTTGTCTCGATCGAAAGCTGGATCAGCGCCTCCTTCGTCAGCCGAACATCTCCCGGATTGTCTTCGACGAGCAGGATTTCGACTACGTCGTCAGTTCGACTAGTCATATGTGCACCCCCACCCCATGTCGCGCCTTCCTGACCCAATAGAGACCATTCGATCCGTAACTGAACCCTACTATATGTGGCACCCATTTAAGAGTGGCTACTACACCGTTTGGGTCGAAATCGAGTCCGGTTGGTACAAGCGTCTAAACAGCTGAAATCCTGGATTCGTCTCGAGCGAGAGATCGTGGATTTGAGTGGTCCTGCCGATACCGACCGTGATTCGAGACCGTGCTCAGAAATGCGGGGGAACTGTCACGAGGCGAGACACTGAAATCGGTCGCCGTTGTTGTGCCAGTGAATGCGTTTGATCGCACATCGAGGATTTGCCGCGACGGCTCCGGAAAATACGATCGCCGCGATTCAATCTGCGGCCGAGTGCGCGGATGCAGTCGAGTTCGACGTTCGTCGGTGTGGGTCGGGAGAACTCGTCGTCATCCACGACGAGACGATCGATCGCGTCACCGGCGGCGTCGGTGTGGTCGCCGACCAGTCACTCGAGGAACTCAAGACCCAGACCGTTCTCGAGTCCGGCGAGCGCGTGCCGACGCTCGAGGAACTCCTCGAGGCGTTGCCCTCGCGCGTCGAAGTCAATCTCGAGATGAAAGAACTCGACATCGCGGCCGACGTCCTCGAAGCGATCGAATCGGTCGACAATCGCGTCGTGACGACCTCGTTTTTGATACCGGAGCTGCGAGCAATTCGCGAACTCGACCGCGAGCAGCCGACGGGCTTGCTGGCCAGTCGCCACCTCGAAACCCCCGTCACGACCGCGATCGAACTGGACTGTGACGTCATCGGTGCGAACTACTGGCGGTGTCTCACGACCAACATCGTCCCGCGAGCGAAAGCGGTCGACCTCGAGGTCCACGCGTGGTCGCTCGAGCGCCGGACGACGGCAAAACTCCTCGAGTTGCGCGGCGTCGATTGCGTCTCGGCAGACCGCCCGATTCGCGTTTGAGGCGGGCATCGGTGTGGGAAACCATCGCTTGTGAGGTGAGAGCGCTGCTGTCACTCCGAGTGAGGCGTTACCGCGACCGTGAGCGAACGCGTCCGCGGGCCGTCACACTCGACGAACAGGATTGACTGCCAGGTGCCGAGGACGAGCTCGCCGTTTTCGACGGGAATCGTTACGTCCGGCCCGATCATCGCCGCCCTCAGATGAGAATCTGCGTTCCCGTCGAGTCGATCGTGAGCGTGGCCCTCGTCGGGAACGAGGTCGCTCAGAAAGTCTTCGATGTCTTCTCGCAATCGCGGTTCGTTCTCCTGGACGAGGAGTCCAGCCGTCGTATGCGCGACGAACGCCGTGACCGTCCCGGACTCGAGGTCGTCTGGGACGACGCTCGCGATCTGATCGGTCACGTCGACCGTCGTCAATCGAGCGTCGGTCTCGATAGTGATCGTCTCGATACCCATACGTGAGACCACGCGACGGACTCCCTATCCAGTTTCGCTCACGGCGTCGACCGACGATCGTTTCAGGAGAGTCGCTCGAGGGCCCACTCGGCTCGTTCGCGAACACTCGGTTCCGGGTCGTCGTCTGCCAACGTCTCGAGTCGATCACTCGCGGTTTCGACGCGACCGTAGCCGAGTGCGACACACGCGTTCGCCCGGACACGCTCGTGATCGGTGGCGAGTGCGCCGATCAGTGGCTCGCGTGCGTTCTCGGGAATTACGTTCGTCTCCATCGCGACGCGAGCGAAGACGACGGCCGCGTTCGCCCGTGTCTGTGGGTCAGTCGAGTCGAGTGCACCCACGAGCGCGGGTGAGGGTGGCGTGACAGCAGTCGGAGAGTGGGTGGCGACGTCAGCCAGACAGCCGATCGCGTTTCGTCTGAGCGCATCCACGTCGTGGTCGAGGAGTTGGGTTGTCTCCTCGAGGAGCGACTCGAAACTCGAGTCCATTTCGGCCGATTCACACGCTGATGATAATCGACCCGCGCGTGCGAGTCGACCGAATACCGGAAGGACCTGCGTTCCGGTCGCTTCTGAGTCCGCTTCGAGGGCATCCAGGAGAACCGGGACCGCTGATGTGGTTGCAACCGGGTTCGAGTGAGAAACGTGCTGTAGGAGACGGAGCCCCCACTCGTCGTATCCGGGTCGCTCGTCGATCACCTTGGCTATCGATGCCACGTAGTCGGAGACAGTCGCTGGCTGTTCGCGTGCGACCGCCTCGAGACAGCGAAGTACCTCCCCCGTCGCGGACTGGGTCGGATGCTCGCTGGCGAAGGTAACGAGTTCCGCGACGGACGGTGCGACGTCTGCTGGAAACTCCGCTGCGAGTTCGGCGAGACAGTACGCGACCGTCTCGTGGTACTCGAGTGGGTCTTGCTCGAGGAGTGCTCTGAGTTTCGGGACCGTCGGGACGCAGGCGCGGGGTTCGTCCGCAATCGTCTCTCGAATCGTTTCGACCGCGACGCGTTGTTCGGCCGGATCGCGTCTATCTAGCTGTGCGAGAATGGCCGGCACGTCGAACGGCGAGCCAGCGGCTTGTCGCTGGTCGAGTGATCCAACCCCTTCCCCATCCATGCTGTTCTCAGTATTGGTAATTAGGGTCAAAAGCGTTCCGAGTGTTTACTTCGCGTCTAGGGTGGCGAAAACATCCACTACGCGAGCCACTCGTCCGGTTTCGTATCGTAGTCGACGTCGTCTGCAGCGAGATGATCGACTTCCTCCCAGGGGAGGTCCTCGACGGTTATCTCCTCGCCGTCGTAGCGAAGCAACTTGCCTTGCTCTTCTGGCTCTGGCTCTCGGTTCCGTCGTTTCGCCACTTCGACGTCGTGTTCGTTGACCTCCTTGACGATCGTCTGTACGTTCACCGGACGACCCCACAGTTCGAAGATCCGCTTGAGGGTTTCTCGAGCCTTCCCGAGATCGAGCATCACGCCGTTGTACTGGTGGCCAAGGAGCAGTTCGTTCGCGTTGTTGTAATTGCCGTCGTAGACCGCGATCGTCGGCTTGCCGAAGTTGGTGAACTGCAACAGGAGCTTCTTCTTGACGTCCTCGGCGGCGTCGCTCGCGACGTGGTACTGCCCGGTCGCCTTCGAGTGTTCGTACGTGAAGTAGTTGTTCTCCGTGATGAACTCCTCCGTGAGGAATTCGTCGAGGAACGTCACGTCGTTGTGGCTCTCGCGAATGTCGTACATCCGATTCCAGCCGGCCGAGAAGTCGACGTCCGCGAGCGCCTCCTCGACGGACTCGTACCGAGCGTCGTCGAAGAGGTAGCGACCGATCTGCTCCACATCGTTCTGACTGACTCGAGTCAGGAAGCCGCGATGTTGGCGCTTGAGCAGCGAGTAGTGGCGTCGGGCCAACCCCTCGGTGGTGAGCACCTTCCAGGGATAGCGCTCGACGTCGATTTCACCCGCCCGTGCCGCCTCGAGTGCGTCGTGGTCGACGTATTCGTCTGGAACGTCCGCGAGTTCCTCGATCGTCTCCGGCGTGATCGTCGCGAGTGGCGCTGGTGGCTCGAGCGCGTCCCGAACCTCGTCGAAGTCGACGACGTCCATCAGGTTCCGCCACGAGACGCCCTCGATTCGAAGCAGGTGCTCGAGCACCTCGCGTCGGTTCGTTCGGTTCTCGACGTACTCCCAGAGCTCCATGCCGAGGCTGTAAGGATTGAGCCCGCCGGAAGCCAACACCTTGGCCATGTGGTCGGCGTAGTTCAGGAACTCGTCGTCGCCGGCAAAACCCTCGTCGGTCATCATCGTCGACTCCCAGTAAGCGGCCCACCCCTCGTTCATCACCTTCGTCATCTTCTGGGCGGCGAAGTAGTACGCCTCGGCGCGCATCATATCCAGGATGTCGCGTTGCCACTCGGTCATCTCGAGGGCGCGACCCGCCTCGCCGTCGTACTGTTTCCCGTGTTCGCGAACGAACGCGAGTATATCCTTTTGGGGCTCTTCGGGGAACGTCACGGACTCCTCGCCCGCCTCGAGTTTTTCGAGCCACTCCTTGTCGAACACCTCGCCTTTGATCTCCTCGGAGAGGTCGAGTTCGGCCACCTTCTCCGCGAGGTCGTCGTCGAGGTCCTCGAGGTCATCCGTCGGTCCGTCTACCTCGAGTCGACGCACGAAGACCTGGTGTTGGTCGATGTTGTCCTCGAGGGAGAGACAGTGGTCGATCCACTTTTCGACTTCCGCGCGGTCGATGTCGGGGTCGGCCATGTACTCGTCGATGGCACGCGCGTGCCGGGCCAACATCGCCGCAGCGTTGACCTGTTCGTCTGTTCGGCCGCTGGTGAACAGTCCGAACCACTCGTTGTTCGCGAAGAAATCGGAATGGGCTTCGACGTGGGTGATGACGGCCTTCTGGTCCGCGATCGTGTTCGACTCCTGGAGGAACGCGTGGGCTGGATTGTCGTTGTTGACGATCTCGAAGGCCTTGCCGCCGCCGTACTGGCCTTGCTTTTGCTGTCGGTCGTACTGCATCCCCCAGCGCCAGTGTGGGTACCGGTTCTGGAACCCCCCGTAGGCGATGAGTTCGTTCATCTCGTCGTAATCGATGATCCAGTACTTGACCGGATACGGCTCGAGGCCGAGTTTTTCGGCCAAGTTTCTGGCTTCCGAAACCGGTTCCTCGAGGTCGCTCGCGATCGCCTGTTTGCGGAAGCGATCCGCGTTGGAGTTTGTCTTACTCATGGACACCACTGTGGTTGTGTCGTGCTAGTCCGCTCTCAGTCATCGCCCTCACTCTCCGTCGAGAGAATTTCGTAAATCGCGTCGGTCACGTCGTCTTTGCTGTTGACGTACGCTACCGCCACGTCGTCCGCATCGGTGCCGAAGTGTCGCTCGAGTTCCTCGGCGTGGGTCGCGTTGATCGCGTTGCCCGAAGGTTGGGTCTCGACGTAGGCGTGGAGGTTCGCGTCGATTTCCTCCATCAACGGAATAACTCGTTCCCCCGTGTCGTTACTCGAGTTCTCGGAGTCACCCGCGGCGAAGACGTAGCGATTCCAGTCGCTCCAGGGGTACTCCTCGAGCAACTCGTTCGCGAGTTCGTACGCGCTCGAGATTTTCGTCCCGCCGCCGCTTCGGATGCCAAAGAAGTCGTCGCGCTCGACGGCCCAGGCTTCCGCGTCGTGGGCGATGTAGACGAACTCGGCGTTGTCGTACTTGCCCTGCAGGTACCAATCTAGCGGCGTGAACGTTCGCTCGACGAGTTCGCGTTTCTTCTCGCGCATCGAACCCGAGACGTCGCGGATGTTGACCACGACGACGTTCTTCTCTTTCTCCTCGATGATCTCGGGGTAGCGGTAGCGTTCGTCCTCGCGTCGGAACGGGACGTGCTTGATCCCTTCACGGCGAATCTTCTGCTGGACGCTCTCGCGCTCGACGTTCGCCTCGAGTTCTTCGATAGAGGCCCACGTTCCACGCTCGTCGTCGGGAACCTCGCTGTAGGCCTCCTCGATCCAGGCCATCGAGACGGGGAGGCTTTCGCCGCGTGCCCACTCGAAGACCGCTCGAGGCGTGATTCCCTCGACCTTGCAGACTTCCCGAAGGAACTCCTCGTCGAAGTCCATCGCGAGTTTTCGCTTGAGGCCCTCCTTGAACATCCGCTCGAAGTCGAGCGTACTGTCGGGGCCCGTTCGGGTCATGTCCGTGAAGGGGCCTTCCTTCTCCTCGACGACCGTCTTCCCCTTCGGATCTAAGTCGAGACCCAACTCCTCGTCGAGTTCCTGGGCGAACTCCTCGGGGTCCATCTCGTAGTACTCGTGCTCGCTGCCTTCCTCGCCGGGTTCGCCGTCGTCACCGTCGTCGTCACCCGGTTGTGGCTGTGGCTGGCCGACCGGCTGTCCCACGTCGGGCGTGTCGCCGTCTCCCTGACCGATGCCGCCCTTGTCGAATTGGTCGTACTCGAATTCGGGTAGGGAGACGATTTTCACCGGAATCTGGATCGACTCCTTCCCGCCGGCGAGGTCGCCGTACTGGATGAAGTCGGCCAGATCTTCGCGGCGCTTTTCACCCACTTCACGGAATCGCTCGAGGTCGTCTCTCAGTCCCATCGGTAGCTCACCTGTCCCATAACGTGTCTGCTGGTCAACTCGGCCGACGCGGGGGAGTACGCGAACTGGTCGACCATCGTCTCGATCGTTTGGGCTTTGATCGCTGCCGTCTCCGTCCCGCTCGGTGGGTCATCCCACTGTCGCGGATCGAAGTCCTCGAAGGTTCGGCGCACGTCCTCCCAATCGTGGCTTTCGAGGACCGACTTGATCACCGGAATCGCCGTGAGATCGACGTCCTCGACGGCGAAGTCCTCGTCGCGGTGCTCCCACGCGTGCCGATTGAGCGACGTGATGACCTTCTCGCGACGGAAGTTTCGAACGCTCTCTCGAGGCAAGTTCCCCTCGTATTCTGCCTCCGAGAACCGACCGAGGTGTTCGATCTCGAAGAGTTTCATCTTCAACGGATCGGGCTCGACGCGTTCGCCGCGGTCGTTCTGTAGGGGTTCGTCAGTCTCCCAGGCGTAGACCTGTTCGACGTACTCGGCGACGGTCTCCTCGTCGACGCGTTTGTCGTACATGATGGCCTCGATGACGTCGCTCTCTTGTCTGTCGAAGATGTAATTTTTCACCGGCACGATTCGATTTTCGAACTCCGAACGCTCGCCCGTCGAGAAGACGGGGGCGTCGGAGAGCCCTTCGGCCATCGTGTTCAACACGTCTCGAGGCATGACGACGTTCTCGACGGGGAATTCGGGATGGTGGCGGTCCCGTTCGGTCTGGACGAGTTCGGCGAGGGTGTCCCTCGTGTACGTGACCGGGATTCCGTGCTCGCCGTCGTGGTTATCGTCGTCGAAGTCGAAGTCTTCTTTCTCCCGGCGGGTATCGCCTTCCTGGAGGTACCCCTGATCGTAGATCAACGCCTTGTCGACCAGGTCCAGGCCGTTGGGGAGGTTCTCCTCGTCGAGTCGCGTCGCGACCGCGTACAGTGCGGCCGCCTCGATCGCGTGCGGTGCGAACTCCTCTATTCGCGTCTGCCCGTCCTGATCTTTGAGCGTCACCGTCACCGGCTCTCGAATCCGCTCCTCGAGTTCGTCGTAGCCCTCAGCGTCCCAGATTTCGGTTTCGTTGGTCAACTCGCGGTGGATGAGTTCACACTCGAGACTCAGGTTCGTCAGGTAGCCAAACTGGTGTTTGTCGAGGCGGCGTTTGAGCGCCTTGAGCGGGTCCATTCCGTTTCTATCCGCGTGTTGATTGAGTTGGGCCTCGAGGTCGGGGTTCGAGATGATGAGCATCTGCGTATCGACGTCCATCCCGATTCCCTTGTCTAGCTTGACCGACTGCTCGTCGGGGACGTTCAGCAGTTTCTGGAGCAAGTCGGCGTGTTGGGCCGCGTCCTCGACGATCGTGAGCACGCCGTTGCCCTGGGAAAGGACGCCGTCGTAGCTGAACGCCTGCGGATTCTTTCGCCCGCGGGAGTCTAACTCTTGGACCATGCCGTGCATCCACGAGCCGACGAGTCGCTCCTTGGGTAGCCCCTCGTCTTCGGAGTGAAGGACGCCGACGCCCTGACCCACGTCGACGACGTAGTTCTTCACTCGCAGGTGATCCTCGTCGGTGATCGCAGAGAACAGGGCGTCTTCACCCGCTCGCCGGTACCGTTCCTCGAGGTAGTCGTAGGCCTCTCGAGAGAACGGATCGAGGGCGGTGTCGACGCGTATCGGAACGTGGTCCTCGATTCGTTCGTTCAGGTCGGCGAGGAGGCCGGTTCGAATTTCCTCGGGAAACACCGACAGCGGATGTGTCTGGACGGGACTCTCGTACCAGTACTGCTCGTCCCCCGCCGAAGGGTCGCCGCCGTAGCTCAGGCCGCGCTCGTCGGCCTCGCCCGAGACGACGTTCCACTCGACCGTGTACCGACGACCTTCTGGCGTCTTCGAGTACTCCCGCAGGCCGTTGACCAGACAGCGTTTGAGTTCGGACTTGCCGGTCGCGGTCGGCCCCTCGAACCAGATGATCTTCTCGTCTTTCGCTCGGCCAGCCGCGATGGATCGGAGGTCGTCGACGAACCGATTGAGCACCTCGGTGTTCCCGAGGATGGCGTGCTCACCGTCGTTGTGCGGATCGTCGAAGAACCGGTAGCGTTCGTTCTCCTCGCCCTCCTCGACGACGGTACGGGTACCCGCGGCTTCGATCGCCTCGAGCAGGTACTTCGAGGCGTGAGAGGCGATCGTCGGGTTTTCGAAGATCCGATCGACGTACGCCGCGAGACCCATCGGCTCCTCGTAGGTCTCTTCTAACGCGCGGTCGGCCTCGGTGACGTAGTCGTTGCCGGTCATGTTAGTCTTCCATCTCTGCTTTGGCGACCTCCGCGCCGGCGAACTCGAGTACTTCCTTCGCGCCGCCCTCGGAGTAGCCCTGTTCGATCAGCGCGTCGATCCACGCCGAACGCTCGTCGTCGTCGAACTCGTTGGCGCTCACCAGCGCGGAGAAGTTGATGTTGTGTTTCTTGTCCTCCCAGAGTTTGCGCTCGAGTGCGCGGCGCAGGCGCTCGTTGTCCTGTGGGTTAAATGCCTCTCCTTCGCGTGCGCGACGAGAGACCCAATTCGACACCTCCTGACGGAAGTCTTCCTTCCGGTCTTCTGGCACGTCGAGTTTCTCCTCGACGCTACGGAGGAAGGTTTCGTCCGGTTCTTGCTCGCGGCCCGTGAGGCTGTCCTCGATGGTGTCGTCGTCGATGTAGGCCATCACGTGGTCCATGTACTTCTCGCCCTGGCGCTGGATCTCGTCGATGTCGTAGGCCAGCGCGTGGCGAACGTCCTCGATGGCTCGCTCCTTGTACTCCTCGCGAACCGTCTCGAGGTAGCGGTAGTACTGCTCGAAGTTCTCCTCGGGAATCGAGCCGTGGTGCTCTAAGTTCTCCTCGAAGAAGTTGAACACCGTCAGCGGCGAGAGGAAGCCCCGGCTGCGATGTTTGGAGTCCATGATCGCCTCGGCGATCTCGTCCCCGATGAACCGGGGCGAGACGCCGACCATCCCTTCGCCAATCTCGGCCTTCTGTTCGGCTTCCTCGCGGAGCTTCTTGCTGTCGATGTCGTCGCCTTCGTCGATTTCCCCGTTGTAGGCCTTCGCCTTCGAGAGCAGATCGACCGTCTCGGTGTCTGGCTCTTCGACTCGCGTGAGGACGCCGAAGAGCCCCGCCATCTCGAGAGTGTGTGGTTCGACGTTGATGTCCGGGACGTCGGCGTTGTTCAGCATCTTCTCGTAGATACTGGCTTCGTCCTCGTAGCTGAGGACGTAGGGGAAGTCGATCCGCTTGGTGCGGTCGTTGAACGCCTCCATCTTCTCGTCGCCCTTCTTATCCTTGTACTCGGGCATGTTCGTTCGCCCGACGATCACCTGGTCGATGTCGATCCGAGGATTGTTCTTCGGTTTGATCGTCTGCTCTTGTGTCGCGTGCAGGAAGTCGTAGAGGAACTCCCGTTGAAGCTTCAGCAACTCCTCGCCGGAGAAGATGCCCCGGTTCGCGTTACAGAACGCCCCCGAGTAATCGAACGCGCGCGGGTCGCTTTCCCCGTAGATGGCGATCTTCGAGTAGTTGACGTCGCCCGTCAGTTCCGTCTCGTCCTGGTTCTTCTTGTCCTTTGGCTCGAACGTCTCGAGGCCCTGTCGTTTGTTCTCGTCGGCGACGAGACGGACGATCTCGACGTGATTCTCGAGTACCTGCTGGAGGTCGTCGTCGTAGTATGCCAGCAGTTTATCCAGGTAGAACTCGCTTTCCGGATCGAGCGCCTGCTCGTTCTGGATCGTGTAGGGTGCGTCGAGTCGTTCGTTCAGATCGTCGATCACCCGCTGGCGTTGCTCGAGTGGCAAGAGGACGAGTGGGTCCTGATTCATCGGCGAACGGACGACGTCGTCGGCGGGGTCTTGATCGACGATGACGTCACAGAGGTTCGTCCACCGGAATGTGTACATTCGGCCCGCTTCGCGGAGGGTGTAATCTTCGAAGTACTTGCGGACTTGCTTGTCGAAGTGTGACTTCCCGGAGCCGACGGGGCCGAGCAGCAACTTGATTCGACGCTCGGGACCCAATCGGCGGGCACCCGATTTGACCTTGTTCACGAACTCGTGAATCGAGTGGTGGATGACGTTTCCGTAGAACGTGTTCTCACCGTCGCCCAGTGGATCTTCGCTGGCGAGTTGGTACTCGACGACACCTTCGGTCTCGTCGTACGTCGTGCCGTAGTAGTCGAACATGTCCGCGACCCGCTGGTGAGCGTTCCGAGTGATCTGTGGATCGTCGTAACACTCCCCGAGGTACCAATCGAAGGGCTTGGTTTCCCGCAGGTCTTCGGGCATCGATTCCTTGTAATCCGTGCTGAGCGTCTCGAGTGTCTCGATATCGCCGGTCATGGTATCATTGCCAGTTGTTCTCTCCCCCGTCTGCATCGGCTCTCCTCGCGCCGAGTGCTCGGAGTCGGTGGCGGTTGCCATCGGTTTCGACGGAACCGATTCGTCCGGGTCCGCTCGGTCGCCTCACCGGCGACAACACATCGCGTCCGTTCTCTACTCGCTCCTCGAGCGACGTGGGCTGGGAGCGGGGAGCACTGCACCGAGGGGCTACCGTGTCGTGTCATGTGTTTTCTTGTACCACTCGACATCGTACACGAAGCACGTGTTGCTTCGAACGACGCTGCGTCGGGGACGAGCGCAGAGTGGATCGGTCCGGTGAGCGGATACCGATAGTATTTAATGAGTGAGTAATCCAGGTACTTAGCTTTGGCCCCAAAAGGTATTTACCAGAATATATTTCCCTGTCGGTAGTGTCGAATTATACCGCATTTTCTGCCACCATACGGACAGTTTGCCAATTCGACGAATAAGTTATCTCCCTGCAACTGCCGGAATCGGTCGCGCGCGCTCGACGCGGCCGCTGTCGTCGGTGCCGGCGCTCACGACTCGAGTACAGGTGTTCACGACTCGACGACGAGAATTTAGGCGGGGCGCGCGTACGGCCACTAATGACGAACTCGCCATCGGCGGAGGATTCGGAGACGCCACTCACGTCGCTCCCTTCCGAGTGGAACGTCTGGAATCGCGGGGACGACGGCCGACTCGTCCTTGCGTACCGACCCGACGTATTCAACGGCGACGACTTTCCGCCGGCCTGCCTCCCGACGCTGTACCTCACCCACGGCGCACGGACCCGACGCCCCGGAACCAACCCAGCTAATCACGCCGACGACGATTGGTACGTCACCCTCTACCTCGAGCCCGACGTCTCGGCGACGACGGAACGGTTCGCGAACAGAAACGACGCCCTCGAGTACACGCTTGCGCTCGCCACGGAATTCGACGACGGAGACGTCGACTACCGCGAGTTGTATCAGGTTCCTCGAGAGACGTACTTCGAACGGTTAGACGAACTCGTCGGCGAACAATAATCCGCCCACAGAGCGGATTCGACCGTCGAGACAGTCCGTTATCGACCCAGCCGCGTGCGGCGAGGGGACGTGAGTCTTAACCGCGACCACCACTAACGACGACGTATGTCGACCGTTACCCTCCTCGGAACCCGCCTCGCCGAGCCGGGAACCGAATTCGTCTATCACGGCGAAGCCGATGGCTGTGCGGGCTGTCCGTACCGAAGCCAGTGTTTGAACCTCCAGCCGGAGACGAAGTACCGCGTCACGGCCATCCGAGAGAACGCACAGACTCTGGAGTGTGCGATGCACGACGGGGGTGTTCGCGCCGTCGAAGTCGAACCCGCGTCGGTCCGCGCAACCATCCCATCCAAGGGGGCATTCGCCGGCAGCAAGGCGAGTCTCTCCGGACCGTGTCCGTACGTCGAGTGTCCCTCCCACGAGTTCTGTGAACCCGATGGCCTCGAGTTCGACGAGGAGTACCGGATCAAAGAAATTCACGGCGACGCACCACACGACGTCTGCCATCTCGACCGATCGCTCGAGTTGGTCGAACTCGAGACGGACGAGTAATCGCGTCACTCGTCCACCGCCGAAACCGATCGGCCCGACGGCGGTCCCCGGGCGCAACTCCTTCGTGATGCAGTCGAGACGACCGTCCTGTCGGTAGCGCGAGTGAACGTTCGCGTACCGAGGTGCTTTTGATCGCTCCGCCCGAATCGTGCAACATACACGTGCTGTCGGTTGAACTCCACGCTCACTCGTCGCTGTCGTACGACGGCCGAGACTCGGTCGAACTGATCTTAGAACAGGCCGAAGCCGTGGGTCTCGACGCGATCGCAGTGACCGACCACGACGAAATCGACGCTAGCCTCGACGCGGCCGAACGGGCCCCCGAGTACGGCCTGGTCGGCATTCCCGCCATGGAAATCTCGAGCAAAGCGGGCCACATCCTCGGCTTCGGGCTCGAGGAAGCCGTCCCTCCCGGCCTCTCCTACGAAACCACGCTCGAGGCCATCTGGGAACAGGATGGACTCGCCGTTATTCCCCACCCATTCCAGGAGTCTCGCCACGGTGTGATCGCTCGCGTCACGCGCGATCAACTCGCCAAGGGCGATGCGATCGAGGTCTACAACTCTCGATTGCTCACCGGCCGAGCGAATCGGCAGGCCGAACGCTTCGCGAACACGCGAGACATGCCGATGACAGCGGGCAGTGACGCCCACATCAGCGAAATGGTCGGCCAGGCCATCACCCGCGTCGACGCCGATGAACGCTCCGCCGACGCGATACTCGAGGCGATCCGTGAGGGTAAAACGACCGTCGAAGGCAAACGAACGCCGTGGCATATCAGCTTTCGACAGGCCGCCGGCGGCGTGACCCGACGCGTTCGAAATTCGGTGTTAGGATTGTTCCAATGAGCGACTGCGCAAGCGACACCGAGACGTTCCGTGGTGCCACCAGAGAGACGGTTCGGGCGGCACTCTCGAGCGATGACGCCCTCCCCGGAACGACCGGCTTCGCCGGTGAACTCGACGGGATAGTCGTTCGAGACGTGCTTGGACGCGAGCCGTTGTACGTCGAGTCTGCATCCGCCCGTACAAACTCGATGCCCACGGCAGAGCCCTCAGCAGAGACCTCGACAAAATGGGCGTTCGAACCCACAGCACTCGAAAATCCGACGCTTCTTCCGGCGGGATCGACGCTCGCACTCGACGACCCGGACGCGACTCCAGAGCAGTACTTCGACCTCCCTGAGCCGACACCCGAATCGAATCACTCGAGAGCACTCACACGACTCGAGACGGCGATCGAAACCGCGGCTGACGCCGTCGACACCGACGACAGAGACATCGCCGTCGCGTTTTCCGGTGGTGTCGATTCGGCGCTCGTCGCCGCCGTGCTCGATGCGCCGCTGTACGTCGTCGGCTTTCCCGACAGTCACGACGTCGAGGCCGCCCGAAGCGCTGCACGAGCGATGGGGCGGGAGCTCACCGTCGTCGAACTCGAGCCTACAGACCTCGAGCGCGCCGTCCCCGAGGTCGCTCGAGCGACGGGACGGACGAACGCGATGGACGTTCAGATCGCCCTGCCGTTGTACCTCGTTGGCGAGCGTGTCGCCGCCGACGGCTTCGACGCCCTCGCAGTCGGCCAGGGTGCCGACGAACTGTTCGGCGGCTACGAGAAAGTCGTCCGTCTCGATCACCGCGTCGAGGCGAACACGGTTCGGGGTGCCGTCCGCGAGGGAATCGAGACGTTGCCGGCACAGCTTCCACGAGACGTTCACGCCATCGAAGCGACCGGACTCGACCCCGTCGCCCCCCTGTTACACGACACCGTGGTCGACGCCGCCCTTCGGCTTCCGGACGAACTACTCGCGGACGAAACCGAACGGAAACGGGCCCTCCGTCGCGTCTCCAGATCGCACCTCCCCGCAGACGTCGTCGACCGTGAGAAAAAGGCCGTCCAATACGGCAGTCTCGTCGCTCGAGAACTCGACCGACTCGCCAGACAAGCCGGCTACAAACGCCGCATGGATGACCACGTCGGGACGTACATTCGGTCGCTGCTCGAGAACGAACCCGATCCGCCGAGTGCATAGCACGATTTCGGGTCGCCGGACACGGTTCGAATGCCCCGCTCCGTTCGACGGCGATCAGTCTCTTGGGTCCTGATACCTCGCTTCGACGGCGATGACGATCGACGCCCGGCCTGCCGATTCGCAGCCAATCTATTTATGTTCACTCGGTGGCCGTTTGGCCATGGCAGAGAAAACCAACACGACGGAGGATGTCTCACGGGAACGAGCGGCCGACCTCGTTCAGGAACTCGCTCGAGAACTCCGACGTGATGGCACGGCCAACGTTCGCGTCGGAAACAAGACGCTGTCGCTCACACCGGCACCGGAACTCGAGTACAAGATCGAAGTCGAAGAGCGCTCGCCGATGCTCGGTGGACCGCGTGAAGAAGTAACGGTCACGCTCGAGTGGGAAGTCGACGAAGAACCATCAACCGAGTAGAACTCAACCGGGTAATTCGACGGCGCACGCGTCCTACTGTGGGGTGTAAGTCAGCCACTCAGTCTTTCGTTTCGGTCGGGAGCTGATTCGTCGGCCCCCCTTCGACGTTGTCGGCAACCGTCTGGCGATTCGTCGCGCCGATTTGATCTGCGACGTCGGCAACGAGGTTTTCGACCGTCTCCTGAACCTGACTCTCCTCGTCTTTCACGAGCGCACCCTGGCTTCCATCGGCACCGAAGTCCGGGTGGATCGGAATCTGGCCGAGCAACGGCACGTCGTACTTGTCGACGATCGTCTGTGCGCCGTCGGTACCGAAGAGTCCGTGCTGGTCGTCACACGACGGGCAGATGAACGAACTCATATTCTCGACGATGCCCAACACGGGCGTGTCGTGTTTCTTGAACATCTGAATCCCTTTCCGGGTGTCCTCGAGGGCCATCTCCTGTGGCGTCGTCACGACGACTGCACCCGTCACCGGCATCGACTGAAGGAGATTCAACGTCGCGTCGCCCGTTCCCGGCGGCAAGTCGACGATAAGATAATCGAGACGGCCCCACTCGACGCCCTCCAGGAACTTCAGCATGAACTTGTTGACCATCGGCCCGCGGAGGATCGCCGGATCGTCTTCG
This sequence comes from Natronorubrum sediminis, assembly GCF_900108095.1. Taxonomy (NCBI): domain Archaea; kingdom Methanobacteriati; phylum Methanobacteriota; class Halobacteria; order Halobacteriales; family Natrialbaceae; genus Natronorubrum; species Natronorubrum sediminis. The sequence continues at coordinate 101,945 of NZ_FNWL01000001.1, read as the reverse complement.
TCTTCCATCATCATCCCCATACTGATGACTCGGACGCCGTCCGATCGTGGCGGGACGATGTCCTCACTCGGCGTCACGCCGGGATCGCTCTCGGGCGGCAGAATCTTCGGAATGTTCGGGCCGTGAATGTCCGCGTCGAGCAACCCGACCATCGCCCCCCGTTTCTCGAGTCCGGCAGCGATGTTCGCGGCGACCGTCGTCTTGCCGACGCCACCCTTCCCCGAGGCGACGGCGATAACGTTCCGAACTCGTGGCAGCACTTGATCGTCGAACCCGTGTTCCTCGCCGACGTGTGCACGCAGGTCGGCCTCGAGTCCGGCCTCGTCACACACCTCTCGAATTCGATTGCCGAGTTCCATCTCGGAGGGGGCATACGGCGCGTTCATCGCCAACTCGATCCGGGCGGTTTCGTCCTCGATTTGGACGTCGTTGACCAATCCGTGCGAGACGATATCCCCGCCGAGGTCCGGGTCTTCGATCCCCTCGAGTTCGATCTGAAGTTCGTGTTCTGTAATACTCATAGTGCGTTAGGTTCGTTATCAGTGCATAAGGGGTCGGAATGGGATACGTGTGATGGTTCGAGGGTTCCCGGCAAACCGCTCGACGGGTGCGTGAAACGTCGATCGTTCGTCGCCTCAGATACTCGGCACACCACCGTAGAAGATGATCCCGATGAGTACCGTCATGACGAGCATCGAGACCCACATACTCGTTGCGATGCCGACGAGATACGTGACGCCGAGCAACCCGACTTTCGTGTCTCGAGGGGTACCCGTGAACCAGGCGATGATCATGACGTAAATCGGCAGTAAGACGACACCGAAAATGATGTACGTTCCCTCGTTTGGAAATCCGGTCCATCCCTCCGTCCCTTCGTAGCCGTGATAGAGTATCGTCGCGAGCGTGTCAACCAGCGTCATAATCTGGGTTTGCGCCCCGGTCGGGTCGTGGTTTCCCCTGGGTGTGCATGGATGTCATGGGTGGGCCGCGGCTCGCGAGGCAGCGCCGACTGAACGAGAACAAAAACGGTGAGAACCGATCAGCAGGTCGGCCTGTCCGGTTAGAACAGGAACCCGAAGATCGGGATGGAGTCGGTCGGGCCGTGGGAGCCAAGCGGTTCCGGGAGGCCGCCGAAGAACAAGACCCCGATGATCACGGTCAGGATGAACATCCCGATCCACATCTGTGCGGCGATGCCGATGAGGTAAGACACACCGAGCAGGCCCGTCTTCGTGTCTCGAGGTTCGCTGACGAACCACGAAATGACCATCACGTAGATGGGTACCAACACGACGCCGAAGATCAGGTAGGTCCCGATGTTCGGGAATCCGGTTACTCCTTCGGTACCACTGTAGCCGTGGTAGAGCGGTTCTGCGAGTGTGGCTGCGAGTGCGCTCATGCTTTCACCTCTGGTTCAGTTGCGGATTCGTCTGCTTCCTCGTGGCCGTGTCCGTGATCGCCACGCAGGTGTTCGACGGCGTGGAGTTCGACGACGGGGACGACCTTCGAGACGACGAGGAAGATCAGCGTGACCATCCCGATCGTGCCAAGCAGCGAGAGCCACTCGATCACACTCGGGAAGTACTCTCCGGGCGTGTTCGCGTAGATCTCGAACTCCGGGTGCAGGAAGCCTTCGACGACGAAGATTAGCTTCTCACCGAGCGTGCCCATGAGCACGGCAACGGAGGCGACGATCGCTCGAGCCTTCGTGAACAGCGACGGACGGATCGCCTGTGCGAAGATGAAGACGAGCGTCCCGAAGACGAGCGCCATCGATCCGATGTACATCCAGTGACCGATCGTCGCCTCTTGGGCGACTTCCGTGCTCACTGGTGCGGCGAAGAGACCGGTGACGTTCTGTTGGAGCTGGAGCCAGACGAACAGCAGGCAGAAGAAGCCCAGCCAGAGGAGCAGTCCGCGGAAGACGTCGTCGGTCATGATGTGGTTCCAATCGTACGCGCGTCGGAACGCGTACGCGACGATGATCACGCCGCTGATCGCCGAGGTCAGTGCGATCGTCAGGAACTGTGGTCCCTGGACGGCACCGAACCAGGCTGGCATGCCGGGCAACACTGCGAACAGCCACGGAATCACACCGCCGTGGAGCAGCAGTGGTGCCATGATGATGATCGCGAGTGCGAGCCACCAAACCATCCGCTCGACGACCTCGTCTTCGTCCTCGGTGTAGCCGAGGGTCAGGACGTTGTAGACCGGCGAGAGATAGCCTGGAAGATCGTCACGCAGCCGCGTGATGTCGTAGCGAAGCGTCAGTGCGAGGTAGGTCGCCGTCAACACGAAGTAGGCCGTGATGACGGTCACGTCCCACACCAGCGGCGAGTTGTTGACCGTGATGTGGTAGTGTCCGAGGACGCTCGTGACCATGCGGTCCGGGCGTCCCATGTGGACCAGAATGTAGAAGCCAGCCGCGGAGAGGCCGGCGATGGTCAGCAATTCGGCGAGGCGGGCGACCGGCATGTATCGATCCATGCCGAGCAGTCGGACCGCAGCGGAGAGGATGATCCCGCCGTGAGCGATCCCGACCCACCAGATGAACGCGCCGATGTACAGTCCCCAGGTCGCACCGCCGCCGGTCCCCCAGTCGGAGAGGCCGGTAACCGACATCCCGACGTAGAGCTGGTAGACCCAGGCGACGAGAAACGCACCGAGTGCCAGGGCACAGACACCGAAGAGGATGAAGAACTTCTTCGAGAAGTTGTCGATCGGGCGGAGGATGTCCGCTTCGGATGGCGTCTTCGTGCTCATAGGGACACCCCAGCGTCACCGACCGTCTCGTCGTCGAGGATTTCCTTGCGGTTGTCGACCAGATCGACGCGGTCGCCGTCTGCTCGCTGGTAAGAGACGTTCCCATAGTCGGATTGCTCCTCGGGATCCTCACTCTGTTCGGCGTTCGGTCCGGGTTCGTTACCCAGGTAGATGATGTTCGGGTTGGTCCCCATGTCCTCGAGCAAGCGGAAGCTCGAGGCAGGGGTGCCAGCGTACTGTTCGATGAGGCTCTGTGCAGCGCCTTCGTCTGGGCCATCGAACTCGTCTTCCGCTTCGTCCTCTTCTTCCTCGTCGGCTTCGTCTTCGTCCTCGTCTTCCTCGTCGGCTTCGTCTTCGTCCTCGTCTTCCTCGTCGGCTTCGTCTTCGTCCTCGTCTGCACCGTTTTCGTCGTCTTCCTCGTCGTCTTCTTCAGGTGCATCTGCGAGGTCGAGTTCCGAGAGGACCTCTTGGCTCTCGAGATCCAGTCCGTGGTCGGCAATGATCTCGAGCGCAGCGGCGACGAACTCCTCGTTCTGTGCGAGGTAGTCCTCGCCGCCACCGAGTTCGTCCTCGGCGGTGATCTCGAGTGCGAGCAAGAGTGCGAGGCCTTCCTCGTCGTCTTCTACGGCACCGAGACCCTGGAAGTCGTAGGCGTCGAGAACCGCGTCGAGGTCCTCGTCTTCGCCGTCGAGGGCGTCTTCGAGTTCCTCGAGTTCCTCCTCGACGTCGGCTTCGTCCGGAGCGAAGTCCGTGAGCGTCCGACCGCGACTCGGGTTGTCGGCGTAGATTTGTGGGTCGCTCGTCTCGTCGTTCATATTGCCGAAGTGGATGGCGTCCTGCGGACAGGTTTCCTCACAGGCTGTGGTGCCAACCATCTCGTCGCCCATACCGCCGTCCTGGCGGGTTGGGCACATCGTACACTTGCTCATCGTTCCGCGTGGAGCACGACTGTCGACCCACCGATCCTCGGAGGTCATGTGATCGGAATCCATGTCCTCGTGGTCCTCGGCGATTTCGTCCGTCGAGATGTCGGGTTCGTTCCACTGGAAGTAGTTGACGCCGTAGGGACACGCGACCTGACAGTATCGACAGCCGATACAGACGTCGTAGTCCGTCAGCACGAGGCCGTCGGAGTCACGGGTGTGTCGTGCCGTGGTCGGACAGACCTTCTCACAGGGTGCGTCGGTGCAGTGTTGACACGGACGGACGAGCAGGTTGTTGCTCGTGTCTGGGGTGCCCTCTGGTTCGTCGTACTCGAGGACGTACATCCAGTTGACACCCTGATCGAGGTTGTTCTCCTCGGCACAGGCAGACATACAAGAGAGACAGCCGTCACACTGCTCGAGGTCGATGGTCATTCCCATCTGGACGTCGTCGCCATCTCCGCCGGCGTCGTCGCCTTCCTGGGAGATACCTAGGCTGGGTTCGCTGTCGTCGACGGTGCCCCACGCACCGAGGCCGACGGCAGCGGCACCGACGCCCATCTTCTTCATGACGTCGCGGCGACCCTCCTCGCCGTCGTCGTCGAAAGCAGAGAGCATTCGGGCTACTCCGCCCTTCCCTTCTTCCTGAGCAGCCTCGTAGGCTTCCTCAGTCGGGCGGTCGTCGACGCCGAATTCGTCCATCACGTCGTCGTGATACATTTCGTGGAATTCGGCTTCAGACAGTTCGCCCTTGGTGACGCGCATTGCGTCCTGGGCCATTTGCATACCGAGATCGGAGTCGTACTCGGTATCGTCGAGCATTCCTTCGAGCTCAGTCTCCCACTCTTGTCCGAGCGGGTGGAAAGATTCGTCGTCCGTGCTCATTTCGGTAGCACACCTCTGGACGAGAATCCGCTCGTTGCGAAGTAATAACACGCCGACACGTAGTTGAATACGGTCATCTGTGGATCCTCTACTACCGGACTCACAACTAGATCAGGTTCAAATATAGACTCGATTTCCATCGGGTGAGAATGGACGCGAATATGTTCGTGCATTTATTAGTAGGGTAGGCCGTTTTCCCTGAATTGGCCAGCACATGTTCCATCATATCATGGACCATGGGAAGAACGAGACGCCCCGTCTATCGCCCGACAACTGCGTCGGAGTTTCTTATCGTCCAGCGTGGTAATCTGTGTCAACTCTCAAAACTACTCGTGAGGTGGACGTGATTCGAACGGACCCACGCGGTTGCTCGCCGATTCAGCGGGTGGCGAAGTGTTCTTCCAGTTCATCATCGGCATCACTCTGTGAAACGTCGTCGACGAACCGTTTGATGATCGAGCCTTCTGCCCGGTGGAGCGTTTCGCTACACGTCGACTTCGCGATACCCAGATGGGCTGCGAGCTCCGTCAAGGAACTCCGGCGTGGCGTATCGTAGTATCCCTCTTCGACGGCGGTGACGACGATCTCGAGTTGGCGCTCGGAGAGGAGTTGGCTCTCGTGGAGGCGCTCGTGGACCTCGTCGATTCGATAGTCGACCGGCGAGTACTCGAGTTGCTCGGCGAGTCCAGCGAGATGGTCTCGCGTTCCGGTCACCTCGATCGTCGTTTCACCGTCGACGATCTCGAGCGGGAACTCGAGGGGGAGTTCCGACCCTCCCGAGGAGAAGGGGGCGAGTGACTCAGCCGTCTCGACGTGAACGGTCGCCTCGTTGTCTCGACGCTGGAGGAGGGTAAACGCCGTAATCTGTGGATGCTCACGCACGTCCTCGAGTACCTGAGAACGGTTCGACTCGGTTATCCGGACGAGCGCGAACCCACTCTCGGCGTCGCCGAGTGCCGCAAGCACCTGAAAGGTCGCCTCCGGATACGCCGTCGAGAGCTGGCCTATCCAGTTGCGTTCTGGCATCGTAATCGTGAGTATCGCCTGAGCCATGCGAGCGTCTCTTCTCGATCGTAGCCTCGCTCCGTCCGAATAGACACTGGCTATTCCCACCCGTTGGGAACGGCCGACGACAAGATGGCGAACGGGCTCACCGGTCATCATCGAACCACTCGAGAAGATGCGTGTTCAAGCGCTCCGGGCGTTCGTGTTGTACCCAGTGACTCGTCTCCGGCCACAACTCGAGGCGACTCGTCTCACACCGGAGGTCCGCGTCGATCGCCAGTGCAGTCGTCAGCGCGACGTCGTCAGTTCCCCAGACGACGAGCGTCGGTGGCGAAACCGGTTCTCGATCCAGACCAGGGGGATACCGTAGCGCCGCCCGATACCAGTTCAGCATCGACGTGAGCGCGCCGGGTCGTCTCCAGGCCGACCGATAGCTTTCGAGTTCGTCGTCCGTGAACGTTCCAGTTGGCGCCATGGACGTGAGCGCTCGCTCGAGGATCGTGAAGTCTCTCGCGCGACAAACGAGTTCCGGGAGGGTCGGGAGTTGGAACCAGCCGGCGTACCAGCTTCGTCGAAGCTGTTCCGGGTTCGAGCGCAGGTGCTCTCTGAACACCGTCGGGTGGGGCGCGTTGACGATCGCGAGTCGATCGACCGCCGATGGAAACCGCTGGGCGAGATTCCACGCGACGACGCCGCCCCAGTCGTGGCCGACGACGAACGCGCTGTCGCGACCCTCGTTTTCGATCAACGCGCGGACGTCTCGAGTACATTCCTCGAGTCGATACGGACGCACGCCGTCGGGTTTCTCGCTCAGGTTGTACCCGCGCTGATCGGGAACGAGAACGCGAAATCCCGCTTCGACGAAGGCCTCGAGTTGGTGGCGCCACCCGTACCAGTACTCCGGAAAGCCGTGCAGTAAGACGACGAGTGGGCCCGTCTCTTCGCCAGCCACGACCACGTGCAACTGGACGTCGTTGACCGTTCGGACGGTCGATTCCGCGTCGATGGACGACCGGAGGGCCGTTCCCGTCTCGGAACGGAGAGACGAATTCGTCACCATAGCGCGACTCTAACACCAAAGCGCGTGATAGCTCCGTGGGGTCGTTACGTCCAGACGCGAAGACACTCGCTCGAGCAAAAGTGGAGGTCGATTTGCTCACCGGGGGAGTCCGTCACGTGCGTCCGAAGCGTGTACGCGACTGCTGTCGCCGAACAGTTGTCACAGCTCATAGCAGAGTTATTTGGACCGATGATATTCACTATGGAGTGACTATACGAGCGACGAGACGGATAAAAGTCGTACTAACAGCGGGAAATGTGATCTTGAAACGCGAGCGCCCCCGGGAGCCGCCACTCGATTACGCCGGCGTCGCCTCTTCGGCCTCGAGTAACTCGTGATACCGGTTGCGGATGGTTACTTCTGAGATGCTCGCGACTTCGCTGACGTCGTTTTGCGTAACCTTCTCGTTCGTCAAGAGTGCCGCGGCGTAGACGGCTGCGGCCGCGAGGCCGACAGGCGACTTGCCGCTGTGGATTCCCTGCTCTTTCGCCGTCGACAGGAGCCCGCGAGCGCGTCGTTCAGTCTCGTCAGAGAGCTCGAGGTCGCTCGCAAATCGGGGGACGTAGTGTTCGGGGTCCGCTGGTTCGATCTCGAGGCCGAGTTCTCTGGCGACGTAGCGATACGTTCGGGCGACCTCGTCTTTCTCGACGCGGCTGACGGCCGAAATTTCGTCGAGACTACGCGGGGTCCCCGCCTGTCGCGCTGCCGCGTACAGCGAGGCGGTGGCGACGCCCTCGATCGAGCGGCCAGGGAGTAAGTCCTCGTCGAGCGCGCGACGGTAGATGACGCTGGCCGTCTCGCGGACGTTCTTCGGGAGGCCGAGTGCGCTCGCCATGCGGTCGATTTCGCCCAGCGCCTGCTTGAGGTTGCGCTCCTTACTGTCGCGAGTCCGGAAGCGCTCGTTCCAGGTGCGCAGGCGCTGCATCTTCTGGCGCTGGCGACTCGAGAGCGAACGGCCGTAGGCGTCTTTGTCCTGCCAGCCGATGTTGGTCGAGAGGCCCTGGTCGTGCATCATGTTCGTCGTCGGCGCACCGACGCGGGACTTCTCGTCCTTCTCGGCGGCGTCGAACGCGCGCCACTCGGGGCCGCGGTCAATTTCACCTTCGTCGACGACGAGGCCACAGTCGCGACAGACGGTCTCGGCGTGTTCGGCGTCGGAGACGAGTCGGCCGTCACACTCCGGGCAGCGCTCTCGCGTCGAGGACTGTTCCTCGGAGTCCGTCGACTCGTGCTGGCGTCGCTCACCGCTCCGCGTTCGAATAGTGGAGTCAGTCATTGTATTGTCACATTTTCACGACGCTCACTGGAAAACGTGCTATCGTAGGGAAACCCAACGAATCCGCATCACTTAAATTCTTCGATAGTACGGTGAGATGAACTGGCGAGTGCAAGGTGGTGATAGCGAGTATTCCTAGAGAACACGCGTTCTACAGACGATCAGTCGGGCTCGAGTGATACACTCCTCGAGTGATACGAGGCGAGACTCGAGTGTGTGCGTATCGAAACGCTTACTCCCCGCTGGCTAGTGCGAGCAAGCATGAGCGACGCCGTCAGTCCCGAGGAAGTCCGCCACGTTGGCGAACTGGCTCGCGTCGACCTCGACGACGACGAGGTCGACCAGTTCACCCAACAGTTCGGTGACATCCTCGAGTACTTCGAGACGCTGGATACGGTGCCCGAGGTCGACCGAGAGGCCGACCTGACGAACGTGATGCGACCCGACGAGGAACGCGAATCACTCGATCACGAGGCGGCACTCGAGAACGCAACAGAGACCGAAGACGGCTACTTCAAAGGACCGAACGTCTCCTGATCATGTCCGAACACATTTTCATCACGAAAGAGACGATCCATGGCACAGACGACGGCCCACTCGCCGGCCAGACCGTTGCCGTCAAGGACAACATCTCGACCGAGGGCGTCCGAACGACCTGCGGGTCGACGATGCTCGAGGAGTACGTCCCGCCGTACGACGCGACGGTCGTCGAACGCGTGACGGACGCCGGCGCGACCATCATCGGGAAGGCGAACATGGACGAGTTCGGAATGGGATCGACGACGGAAACGTCCGCGTTCGGGTCGACGGACAATCCGGCCGCACCGGGACGCGTTCCCGGTGGTTCCTCCGGTGGTTCGGCCGCAGCCGTCGCCGCTGGTGAGGCCGACCTCGCACTCGGGTCGGACACCGGCGGCTCGATTCGCTGTCCCGCCGCCTTCTGTGGCGTCGTCGGCATCAAACCGACGTACGGGCTGGTCTCCCGGTACGGACTCGTCTCCTACGGCAATAGTTTGGAACAGATCGGCCCGTTCGCGAACACCGTCGAAGACGCCGCCTCCCTGCTCGACGTCATCGCCGGAAGCGACGAGCGAGATGCGACGACCCGCGATGCCGGCGACGACTCGAGGTACGCCGACGCTGCAACGGGCGACGTCGACGGTCTGTCGATCGGTGTTCCGACGGAACTGCTCGAGGGTGCCGACGACGGCGTCGTCGAGGCCTTCTGGGACGCGATTGCCGACCTCGAAGCGCAAGGAGCCGAGTACCACGAGGTCTCGCTCCCGTCGGTCGAACACGCCGTCGAGGCCTACTACGTGATTGCGATGTCGGAAGCCTCCTCGAACCTCGCCCGGTTCGACGGCGTCCGCTACGGCCACTCCGCGGACGCCGAGGGCAACTGGAACGACGTCTTCGCCGAGACTCGCAAGGAAGGCTTCGGCGACGAGGTCAAACGCCGCATCCTCCTCGGTACCTACGCCCTCTCGGCGGGCTACCACGACAAGTACTACAAGAAGGCACAGGACGCTCGAGCGTGGGTCAAACAGGACTTCGACGAGGCGCTCTCTGACGCCGACGTGCTGGCTTCGCCGACGATGCCGGTCACGCCGTTCGAGCAGGGCGAGAGCCTCGACGACCCGCTTCAGATGTACTTAGCCGACGCGAACACCGTTCCCGTCAACCTCGCCGACCTGCCCGCGATTTCGGTGCCAGCCGGCGAAAGCGACGACGACGGCCTCCCCGTCGGACTCCAGTTGGTCGGCCCCGCCTTCGGCGAGGAACGACTGATTCGAGCGGCGAGCGCGCTCGAGTAACGAACGCCATCGACTGTCTCGCAGCAACTTCTACGAGTCGGGATCTGTCGGTAGGAAGCGAGAGCGCCAGCTGCAGGGCTATCCGTCGATGGGAGTGCGTCAGAATCGAGAGCAGCAGGTGGTTACTCCTCGTAGGCGAGGTTCATGATCCACTGCGAGAACGCGTCACTGTTCGGGTCGACTTCCTCTTCGCCGATATACGGCGAGAGCATGTCGCCGGCCATCAACAGCGTGAAGTCGAGGTCTCGAGCGGTCGGCGTGATGTGGTAGGTGTTGTGTCCGTCGTAGACGGCGTCTTCGCGATCGACGAGTTCTTTCTCGACGAGCGACTCGACGATTCGACTACCCTTTCGCGAGGAGACGTCCAGTTCCTTCCAGAAGTCGCTCTGATGGATCCCACCACTCTGACGGACGAGTTCGAGCCCGGCGCGCTCGTCCTCGGAGAGTTCGGCTTCGATCGCAGAAACGCTCACGGTGACCACCTCTCCGTGCTCATCGCTCGGAACGGGAGTGCGTCCATGTACGTATGAGGTTGGTCGAGGCGCTTAAATGTGCCCTTCGACGCTGCAATCGTCACTGATGGCGCGCGTCTCAGCGAGACCCGGTGCCTCGAGGTCGACGGGTTCGTACGCCGTCTCACACGGCGGGCCTGGAGCGAACGCGTGTCGTGTCGGTGACGATCCGAGCGCGATCAGCGACGACGAGCGCGTTCCGTACCCGTTTTCGTGGAGGCAGACGCCGTAGTTGTGATCCGCGAGGACCCCTCCAGCGCGCTCGAGCCACTCCGCGGCCGTCTCTTCGGTGGGGTCCGAAAGGGCGTCGCGAACCGCGCGAGCGCTGTCGGCTTGCTGGCGGCCGGCGTCGACGCGATGGGGCGGAATGTCGACGTGATCGTCGATAGCGACGTTGACGACCACGTGGACGCCCGGATCGAACTCGAGTCGCGAGAGCGTCCCGTCCCACTCGTAGCAGTAGGCGTCCGTCGCGTCTGCAATGACGAGATAGAAGCCGTCGTACTCGGCGTCGGCCGTCGCGGCCTCGAGCACCTCGGCTGCTTCAACGGCAGATGCAGCCGACAGAACGTCCGCAACGAGCAGTCCCCGAGATCGCTCGCCGGCGAGGTCCGCGTCGGTCCACTTGTTCGTAATGCCCGCGAACACGCCGAACTCGTTGTACCCAATCCAAGTGCCGCCCGCTTCGACGTCTCGAGGTGCGACGATCGCCGGCTCGTCTCGGTAGCGTCCCGGCGGTTCGGACGGCCGGCCGACGGCCTCGTCACGATTCGCCGCGACCGTGACCGGTGCGTCGTCGAATACCTGCCACGCGAGTGTCAGTGTACACACGGCCGCTGGTTGGGCCGCCATCGCCTTAACTTCGCTTGCGCTCAGGAGAGTTCGGAGACGTCGATCCCGTGCTCGAGAATGAGTGCTCGAGCGCGCTCGCGGTCGACGGTTCCCGACGCCGTTCGGGGAAGCGAGTCCGTGACGGCAATCGTCTTCGGCTGTTTGAATCCGGCGAGGGAGTCCCCACAGCGTGCGAGCACGGACTCGAGGTCGACCGACGCGGCGTCGCTCGGCGCACCTCGAGTTGTGCCGTCGCTGGCTGCACCCGAATCGCTGGATTCGTCGGGAACCACGAGCGCTGCGACGCGTTCGCCCCACTCCGGATCCTCGAGGCCGAGTACGACCGCAGTGTCGACGTCGGGGTGCGATCGAATCGCGGCGATCACTTCGCCCGGATCGACGTTTTCGCCGCCGGTGACGATTCGGTCGCTCCGTCGGTTGAGCACCCACAGCCGACCCCCACCGTCCTTGTATCCGATGTCCCCCGTGTGGAGGCCGTACTCGTCGAACGCGGCGTTCGTGTGCGCCGTCTCGAGGTATCCCGGTGTCACTGTCGGCCCACTGACGACGAACTCGCCCGTTTCACCGTGGTCGAGGGGGTCGCCGTCCTCGTCGACGACGGTCACGTCGGTGACGAGCAGCGGCGTTCCCGCCGTTCCTGTGTGATTGGCGAGGTCCTGTGGCGTCGCCGTCGCGATTTGGGAGGCCGTTTCGGTCATGCCGTACGTCGGGTACACCGGGACGTCGGCCGCGAGACACCGCTCGAGTAACTCGCTCGAGGCCGGTGCACCGCCGAGCAAGACGAATCGAAGCGTCTCCGCGGGCTCCCATCCAGCGTCGAGCAGTCGCTTACACATCGTCGGCACGATCGACACACCGGTGATCCCGTACTCATCGAGCACGCGTGCGGTTTCGTGGCGATCGAACGTCCGCTGGATCACGACCATCGTCCCGTACAGCGTCGATCGGATAACGGGTGCCAATCCGCCCATGTGGTACATCGGCAGACAACACAGCCACCGGTCGGACGGGTCGACTCCCAGACGGAATGCGGAGGCAGTCGCACTCGCGATCAGGTTGCCGAGCGTCAGGCGAACGCCCTTCGGCTCGCCGGACGTGCCCGAAGTGAACATGATGAGGAACGTCTCGTCGTGCTCGAGCGGAGCTGTTTCGTTCGACGCCGCTGGGCCATCGTTCGAACGTTCCGGCGTCGTCGAGCGCGAGTCGGTCTTCGATGAGGAACCCACATCCTCGAGCGTCGCTCGAATCCGTCCGGTTCGATTCGCCCTCGGCCCGTCGACCGAGAGGACGGGTGTCGACGAACTCCCCGTATCGACCGTCTCGGCGACCTCGAGCGCCGCCGATTCGGTCTCGCGTTCACAGACGATGGCCGTGACAGCGGTCCGTTCGGCTTTCCAGGCCAGTTCGTCGGTCGTCTCGCGGACGTTCAGCGGGACGATGGTGATTCCCGCTCGTATCGCAGCGAAGACGAGCGTCACGAACGCCGGTCGCGTGTCGACGAGCGTTCCGAGTCTCGGTCGTGCCCGGGTATCGTCGACGGCCGCGAGCGTTCGCTCGAGGGTTTCGGCCACTCGATCGACGAGCGCGTCGAGTTCGCTGTACGACCACTGACGTCCCGTTTCGTCGTCGAGCAGCGCCGTCCGTTCCGGCGTCGTCTTCGTTCGCATCGCGAGGAGATCTCGAGGTGCGTCTGCGAGTGGGTCTCCGATCACGCGTCCCACACCCCCTCGACGCCGAGCCCTTTGGCCTGCGGGACGACGGCCGACCCGTTCTCGAGTAAGACCGGATCGTTGCCCAGATCGTCCGCGAGCAGGTCCGCAGTTGCCAATCCACAGGCCGGAACGTCTGGAATCGACGCGGCGACGTGAAGCGCCCCCGTCCGGGCGACCACGCCGTCGATCGTCGTCGTCACGATCGGTTCGATGTCGAGCATCCGTACCCACGCCGCGATCTTGCGAGCAACGTCGATCCCGCCGAGTGCCATCGGCTTCAGGACGACCACATCCGCTGCACCGGCGTCACAGATTGCGTCGACCCCGTGCTCGAGCAACCCTTCGTCCAGCCCGATCGCGACGTCATCCTCGCCGACGCTTCGTCTGAGGTCGGTGTGTCCGTCCAACGATCCGGCCGGTAGGGGCTGCTCGAGGAGCGAAACGTCGTACTCGGCCAACGTTTCGAGTGCTCGCGTTGCTTCCGCTGCGGTCCAGGCACCGTTGGCGTCGACCCGGATTTCGACGTCCGGACCGACGGCCTCGCGGGTGCGAGCGATTCGCTCGAGATCCGTCTCGAGGGCGAGTCGTCCGACCTTCAGTTTACAACACGTGAAGCCGCGCTCGACGGCCGCTCGTGCCTCCTGTGCGGTTTCGGCCGGGGACCCGGACCCGATGGTCGCGTTGACCGGAACCCGTCCGACCAGCGGGCCGTTGCCGAGATACTGGTACAGCGGCGTCGACTGGCTGGTCGCCTGCAGATCCGCGAGCGCGAGCGTTATCGCGTGTCGAGCGGCGACCTGATCGCTGACGGCCTCGAGTGCGGTCTCTGGACCGACCTGAATGGCAGACTCGGCCCGCTCGAGGGCGTCCCGACAGTCCTCGATCGATTCCGTCCAGCCTGCGAGTGGCGTCGCTTCGCCGTAGCCGACCGGGGCTGGGTCTCCGTCGTCGTTTGCGTCCTCGATTCTGACCAGAAATCCGTCTCGCGACTCGATTGTCCCGTCGCCGGTTTCGAGCGGGGCGGCGAGTGGAAGCGAGAACGACTGATACTCGAGTTCGAGTTCGCGGTTGCGGTCGCGGTCGTCGTTACAGGATCCACTCACACGACCACCCCGAGTGCGAACAACAGCGAGTACAGCGCGAGCAGTTTTCCGGTCCCCTCGAGCGCCGGATTCAGCGCCTCTCCGTCGGTTCGGGTGTAGATCGTTCGGGTCAACACGGCCGCGTAGGGCAGCGTAAGCAGGGGCAACAAGACGGCGATTCCGTAGCCTTCGCCGAGCCAGAACCACACCGGCGTGACGTACGCCAGCGCGAGCATGGCGACGTACTCGAGACGACTCCACTGGTAGCCGAGCCTGACGGCGAGCGTTCGCTTGCCGGTTTCCGCGTCCGTCTCGAGGTCGCGGACGTTGTTCACGACGAGAATCGCGGTCGAGAGTCCGGCGACGGGGAGACTCGCGAGGAACGCTTCTCGCGTGACCGTTCCCTCAGGAACCGTCGTCGCGAGCGGGTCCGCGAGCGTCGCCGCCGCCTGCACGTAGAACGTCCCCATCACGGCGACGACGCCGAAGAAGACGAAGACGAACAGATCGCCGAGTCCGTGATAGCCGAGTGGGTACGGCCCTCCCGTGTACGCCCAGCCACAGAAGACGCTCACCAGTCCGATGACGAGAATGGGAACACCACCGATGTAGACGAGATAGGTGCCGGTGACGATCGCGAGCGCGAACGTCAGGATCGTCGCCAGTTTGACCTGTTCGGGCGAGATGATTCCCGCCTGCGTGACCCGCGTGAACCCCTCCCTGTCGTCGGTGTCGGCACCCTTCATCGCGTCGTAGTAGTCGTTCGCAAAGTTGGTCCCAATCTGGATCAGTGCTGCCCCGACGAACGCCATCACTGCTGGCCCCAGCGCGAACACGCCCTCGTGGACCGCCAGCCCCGTCGCGACGAGAATCGGTGCCGCGGCCGCGGGCAAGGTCTGTGGACGCGCAGCCATCACCCACGCCTTCGTCCGTGAAATATCGACCTCCGCCGTGCTCATTGCACCAGAGTGGTACTCGCGGGAGTGTGAACGTTGGCATTGCAGTCGACCACTGACTCGAGACGACAGTCGCGACTCGTCCATCGTGAGTTATCGAACGCGTCCACAATCGAAGTAAAATCACTTCCGGAACCGGGTGCAACGCAGTCTTCGCGTCAAACCGATTACCGACGGAGGAAGAAGAACAGGAGCGTCCCGCCGATCGCGACCAGTGCGGCCAACGGGGTACCCACCGGAATCGAGTCAGCCGCACCGTCACTCGAGTCGCCATCGATTTCGATCGAGCCGTCGCGTTCGATCGACGCCTGCGGGTACTCGCTGATCAGCATCGCCTCGGAATCGGTGATCTCGAGATCGGTCTCAGTCGATGGTGCATCCTCAGCAACTTCCACAGTGATCGTCGCCACCGTTTCGGTGGCAACCGCGCCGTCGCCCGAGGGCTCGCGTTCCTGCTCGATCGACACGGTTCCGTCCTCGTCGAAATCGGCGGTCCCGTTGACCTCGGCGTCGTCGGCCCCCTCCGCGAGCATCGGCCCGTGTTCGACCTCCGTCACGGTGAGCAGGTCCGAATCGTACTGGAGGTCGACGGACAGTTCGTCGATACCGTCGCCGACGTAGTCGCCGTGGGTGCTCGCGACGAGGTCGACGGTGATCGTCTCTCCGGCGTCGGCCTCCGACTCGTGGGGGTCGAAGTACATCGTCGTCGCGTTGTCGCCGCCGGCGACGGTAGCCGGAACGACTAGCCCGGCGACGATCGCACACGCGAGCGCGACGACGACAACGGCCGAGAGCCGTCGGCGAGGAAGCGTCGTTCTCATTGGTCCTCGGGAATGTCAAACTCGATCGGCGACATTTCGAGAAACGCCGTCTCGTACCCCTGGTGGCGAGCGACCTGCGGGGGTGCGTCGACCTCGACGGTCACCCTATCACCGGCGGCCGCGTCCGCGAGCGAACCGGCGTAGTGCAGGCCGTGTTCCCCGTCGATCGTCTGCTCGAGGTCGGCCTCCGAACGTGACTCGTCCTCACGCTCGAGAGTGGCGCGCATCGACATGTCCGCCAGCGGCACCCGGTTGTACGGCGTTCGCGGCGAGACGAGGAGCGTCGTCTCCTCGTCGATCGCGAGTTGCGAACTCGAGTCCACGAGCGTTGCAACGAACGCTGCGTCGCCGCTGCGCGGAAGGTCGCCATCCTCCGGTTCTTCGACCGGCTCGAGCGCCGTCCCTGGATACTCGCTGGCGGGCGGAAGTGCGGAGTAGGGAATGTCCTCGTGGTGGTCGTGGTCTTCGTGACCGTCGTCTGCGTGATCACCGTCGTCAGCGTGGCCGCCATTGTCGTCAGCGTGCTCGGTGTAGTCGTGTTCACCGTCATCGTCGTCGTGGTCTCCGGCGTGCTCACCCGCGTCCTCGCCGTGCATCGGCTCGAGCGCGCCGGGTTCGCCCCACTCGTCTTCGTCGAAGTACGTCACGTCGAAGACAGCGTCCCGAAACGACTGGTCGTAGTCGAACTCGAACGTTGCCTGTTCTCGGTCGGTAAACCGATCCTCGAGGTCGCCCGTTTTCCGAACCGAGAGCGACGGCAACTCGACGTCGACGGTGTACGTTCCATCGCCCTCGAGTGGGACGTTGTCGCCGAAGTGAAAACCCATCTCCTGGGAGATCATCGTCCACGCCGAGCGCGGCGAGCCGACCGGGTCACCGTCGCGCGAGACGGCGATTTCGACGCCCTCGTCGACCGGGAGAATCGTCTCCGTCTCCTCGTCCCAACAGAGCACCATCAGGTGGACGCCCTCCATCTGCTCAGGGTCCTCGCGCTCGACTTCGTCTTCGTCCTCGCTGTCGGTCCCGCCGGCGACGACCCAGAAGGGATGGGGATACGACAGCATCGGTGCGAGGGTGTACTCGCCAGCCACTACGGGCTCGAGAACGCGCATCGACTCGCGGTGTGTGGGGCGATAGACGACGTCCGGCGGGTCGTCGATTTCGGGAAATGCCGGGACGTCACCGTCCCCGCCGGAGTCACCGCCGTTTTCCGTCTCGTTCGAGTCGTCCTGCTCCTCATCGTCTCCGTTTGCGATGCCGTCGAGACAGCCCGCCAACGCGAGCGCGCTGGCTCCAACGCCGGTCAGTCGCGTGAACGCCCGTCGGTTCATAGCTCGGTCGTGCATAGATCGAGTCGTGGTTTTCAGCGTGGTTGTCGCGAGTGCAAATATCTGTTTTGCCGAACGATCCTTGTCACGTCTCATCCGGATCGGGCGGCGGCAGTGCGCGAAGCGACCGCGGCGGAATCAGATAGTTCCCCCGTCGGGAAACGAACAGGTAGCTCCGAATGCCGTTGTTCGCGTTCGAAACGGCCAGATCCTCGCCCTCCATTGCCTCTCGAACGTCGACGAACGTCTCGATATCTCGTTGGAGCGAGAGGAAGTGTAGTCCCGGCGTGTCGCCGTCGACGGTATTGAAATCGCGGCGGAGCAACGGTGGCTCTCCGTCGATCCTCCCTCGAGCGGCCTTCTGCGCGTGCCCGACGACACCGCTTCGGGCGTCGTCCTCCGTCGCGTCGATCCGCTCGTCGGTTAGCTCGCTCGAGTCGGTCAGTTTCTCGCCGACTTCGCCAACCAGCTCTTCGTCCGCGTGCTGGGGGCTGAACGTCTTCATCACGCGCTGACGGTGGCTCTCCTGTTCGAACCACGTCCGGAGTTGCACGTCCATCGATTCGACGTGCTGGGTCGTCGCGCCCGCGAACGGCCCCTCCTCGATCGTCACCCGATCCTCGTCGGCCTGACTCCGATCGAATCCGGATCGAAAGCCCATGAAGAACGGGGCCTCCTCGGGGACGGCATCGGGAACTCCCGACACGTCGGTGTGCTCCGCCGGAAGGCCTGCTCCGACGAACCCGGTGCGGCGCTCGTCCTCGAGTCGCTCGAAGACGTCGGTGAGATCGGTTTCGACGTCGACGCCGTTGACGGTCGATCGGTCGCCGAACAATCCTTCTTCGGCCTCGAGAACGACCTCCGAGCGGTCGCTGGCGAGATGAATCACCGCATCGTCCGTATCGGTCGACGGCTCCTCGCGCTCGGTGAGTGCCTCTGGGTCGGGCAAGTCAACCGTCTCCGGCAGCGACTCGTCAAAGCGATCGAAGTACGCCGGCGTGTAACCGAGCGTGAACACCAGCCCGTCGGTGCTCCACTCGTAGGCGCGCTCGAGCGTCCGTAACGCCGACTCGACCCGGTCTCGAGCGTCATCGCTTGGCTCCTCGAGCAGCGATAGCGCGACGAGGACGTGGTGTTCGGGAAGGCGGACGTTTCCGTCGTCGTCTCGATCGAGATACCCGTTCCACGCGTGCTGGCGGGGGTGGAGAGAACCCGGATCGTCCGTCCCGCTTGGAACGTCGCTATCCTCGGTTTCGGAGAGACAGGCGCTGAGGGCCGTCGCTCCACCGATGGCGACGAGCGCGCGGAGGGAATCCCGACGGGACAGTCCCGACCGATCGGAGAGTGTCACTGGTGTATTTTTCACGCCGATCCATCCAAAGCGTTACGCTTCCTGACAACTGCAACCGGAATATCCGAGGGAATTCTGCAACCTTTCGCAGTCAGTAATGCCACGGATACTCGTCGAAATCGGGCTCGCGCCCCTCGACGAAGGCGTCTCTGCCCTCTTTCGCTTCGTCGGTCATGTAGCCGAGTCGCGTCGCCTCGCCGGCGAACACCTGCTGGCCGACCAGTCCGTCATCAGCCATGTTGAACCCGTACTTGAGCATCCGCATCGCCGTCGGACTTTTCGCGTTGATCCGCTCGCCCCACTCGAGAGCTACGTCCTCGAGTTCGTCGTGCGGGACGGCCTCGTTGACCATCCCCATCTCGGCGGCTTCTTCCGCGCTGTACGTCTTCCCGAGGAAGAACACCTCTCGAGCCTTCTTCTGCCCGATCTGTTTCGCGAGGTACGCCGAGCCGAAGCCGGCGTCGTAGCTCGCCACGTCGGGGTCGGTCTGGAGGAACTTCGCGTGCTCTTCGCTCGCGAGCGTGAGGTCACAGACGACGTGTAGCGAGTGGCCGCCGCCGACGGCCCAGCCGGGGACGACACAGACAACGATCTTCGGAATGTGACGGATGAGTCGCTGGACCTCGAGAATGTGCAGTCGTCCCTGTTCCGACGCACGTGATCCCGGGCGCTGCCCGTTCGCGTTCTCCGAAGAACTACGCGCTTCGCTCTCCTCGTCGCCGTATTGGTATCCGTCGTCGCCGCGGACCGTCTGATCGCCGCCGGAACAAAACGCCCAGCCGCCGTCTTTCGACGATGGGCCGTTGCCGGTCAGCAGGATACAGCCGACGTCTGTCTGTCGCTTCGCGTGATCCAGCGCGTCGTACAGCTCGTCGACCGTCCCCGGACGGAACGCGTTCCGAACGTCCGGTCGATCGAAGGCGATTCGAACCGTGCCTGAATCGACTGCCCGGTGGTAGGTCAGATCGCGAAAGTCGAACTCCGCTACCGGTTCCCACTGCGTGTCGTCGAAACATTCCGAAACCATTGGCTCGCATTTCGCGTCCGGCAGGTGAAATAGGTTCGTCCTCGCGGTGTACTGGCGACACCTACCGAAAGCTCGAACGCCGTCTCCTGGTTACGACGGACGAATTACTTTCCCAAAAGATCGACTCGAGCACGAGATGGATACGGTTATTGGCCGTGAGACCACACTTCGAGACAACAGTGGTTCCGTCTCGAGAACTATGAGTGAAGACGTATCCCTCGGACGATTCGACGACGTTAGCGGCTACCTTCGGACACTTACGTGGATCAATCTCTTCCTGGCCGCACAGCTCGTCGTCGGTCTGACGTACGCGGCCGTCGTCGACGCGAACACGCCGAACGTCCACTACTACTTCATTCCGTTCATCTGGATAACTATCTCCGCGCTGGCAGTCTGGTACACGAGACCGGTCACCCGTTCGTTCAAGTACGTCGCCATCGCTGCGAGCGTCGCGATCGCGTACTTCCTCGTGATCTTGTACCTCTCGGGGATGGTGATGCCGATACGTTCGATCGCAGAGCCCGGCCCATCGGGTCTCGTCGTCGAGTGGGATCGACCGCTTGGCTGGTCACCGATCGTCGACTACACCGGCAGTTGGGTCTCCGTTCGACTCATTCCGTACCAAGTAGTCGGCTATCTGGCACTGTCGTATCTCCTCTACACCGCCGTGCTCAACATTTCCTCGTCGATCTACACCGGCGTCGTCGGACTCGTGACCTGTCCCGGCTGTGCCGCACCGGTGTTGGCCCCGCTGATCGCGGGCGCAGCGGGAACGTCCTCCGCGTTCGTCTTCATGGTCAACTACACCCACGAGATCGCGACCGTCCTCTTCGTCCTCGCCGTCGGCTTGCTCTACTGGCAGCCAACGCTGGACGAGTTTTCACACGCGTTTTCCACCCGTCTTCGGGCACTCACGGGAGGCGTCGCCGTCGCTGTCGCCGGATTGCACCTCTTTCACCCGACGCTCGGTCTCCCCCGCCTGCTCGAGTACGTTCAACTCGGGACGCTCTACGATCCACGCCCGCTCCTGTTCACCCTCTCGGGGCTGGCCATCTTCGCCGGGATCGTGCTCGTCGCGACCGATCTCGTCGACATCCCGAATCGCCACCTCTACGCGCTCGGCATCGGACTCGTCCTCGCGTACCTCGTCGGCTACGTCACGTGGCACACCGTGTTAGAACACGGCGCGTTCTGGCCACATATCGAAGCCCACGGCCACCACGATCGGGGAGTCCTCGAAACGGTCGTTGCGCACCTCCTCGACGATGTGCACGAACTCGCGAGCAAGACCACCGAAGTCGCGTTGTTAGTCCTGCTCGTCGCGTTGTATCGACGCGAACGCTAACGAGGCTAGCGCTGTTCTCGAACGCTTGCGTCAATCGAAACGTGGGTTTCTCCAGTAGAACGCAGCGACTGTCGCTCCTCGAGGGGGCGCTGTCGACCCCTCGAGGTGGTCCGCTGTCGACCGACCGAGATGCGTCCGGTGTAACGCCGAACGTCTCACCCTCGTGACGACCGACGCCCTCGAGACGAGGTGTCTCCACCGTGCGCTCCCCGTACCCACTCTTCGCCCGGCCTGTCACGAACCGCCAGCCGTCGACGCCACCCTCGGATTCGTGACACCGTGACGCCAGACTAGACGACTCTCACCATCTCTCCCTCGAGCAACTCCTTCGACAACCGAATCCGTCGAAAAGACCCGTTTCATCTGTCTCTCCCTCACTTCTGTCCGACTATCGGGATGCGGAGACTGACTTGATTTGATATATCGTAATACAATTCATCCGTCTTGTTTCGGCCTCGTTCGCCACCATCGTTCCCCTGAATCGACCACCGAAACTCGAACGAAGTCGCTCGGACGTGACAGCCGGAATGACTTTCATCCGCGATTTCCAACTATTTCTCAGTCGATGGGTGAAACGTACTATGAGGTCCTCGAGGTCGAGTCGGACGCGACGCGGGCTGAAATCACCGCGGCGTATCGCAAGCGCGTCCTCGAGACCCACCCTGACCACAACGACGCACCCGACGCCGCGACACAGTTTTCCCGCGTTTCGAGGGCACGATCCGTGCTCACCGACGGGGACGAACGCGCTCGGTACGACCGACTCGGACACGACGCCTACGAGCGCCTTGGGCGCTACTCGAGTGACTCGAGCGAGACAGGAGACTCGAGGACGTCGAGACAACCGAAGACGACCGATTCAACCGAGAAGACGACCAAATCGAACGGTGCTCGAGGCACGCGAGGGGCGTCCGACGGAACTCGGTCACGAACCGGGTCGACACACGGCTCTGGAACGACGAGCCAGAGGAAGGCCGGAAGCCAGCGCGCGCGACGGCGAACGAAACGCCGTGGGCAATTCACACGAGACGCCACCGAAGTCGGAGCCGCCGGCCGGCCCCCGCCGGAGAACGAGGCCACGGAGCGTTCTGCAGGCGGGTTCCGGTACACCGTTCACGACTGGGATGGCGAGGCCACCCTCGAGTGGGAGGGTCGTCCGATCGACCGCGCGACGGCGTTGACGATGGCTGGCTGTTGGCTTTTGTATCCGCTGTTCGTCGCCTCGAGCGTGACCTCGATGTTTCCACTCGCTGTGAACGCGGTGCTCGCGGTATGTACGGGTATTCTCGTGGCATATTTGCTCACGAGGCCGCGACTCGCGACCGTGTTGTTCGGCAGTTGGACCCTCCTGTTTCCGTTCGGACTCCTCCAGCTGCCGGGCGTTTCTGTAATCTCGGTGACCGGCCTCATCGCACTCGGTTCCGTCTGGATTCCGTTTGGCTACGCGCTGGCCTTTTGGTGGGCGTTACGGCCGTGAACCGCTACACCGAGTCGGTGCCGACGCCTCCGACGGCGTCTCTCACCCGCTGCTCGAGAGACTCGCGAGTTCGGTGATTCGTCTCCGAGTCGAATTCGACCGAGAGAACCTGCGTTCCCTCGCGCTCGAGCGAATCCGCGTACGCGTCAGCGAAGTCGACGGGACTGACGCGGTCGAACTCGAGGCCGTAGAATTCGGCGAGCGAATCGAACTCGAGGCCGTGGGGCGTCTTGAACTGCGCCGTAAACGGCGGCTCGAAGTCTTCAATCGGGAGTTTGTGGAAGATTCCGCCGCCGTCGTTGTCGAGCACGACGATGGTGGCATCGACGTCACAGCGCTCGACGGCGAGCAAGCCGTTCGAATCGTGGTAAAACGCGAGGTCGCCGGTAACGAGGACCAGTGGTTCGTCGCCCGCGCTGCCAGCACCGAGTGCCGTGCTCGTGATCCCGTCGATGCCGCTCGCGCCGCGGTTTGCCAATACCGTGAATTCGGCGCTTCGCGGGCGTGCAAACCGGTCCGCATCACGAATCGGCATGCTGTTCGAGACGAAGACAGTTGCCGGGTCTGGCGCGCGTTGAAACACCGTGGCGAGGACGCTCCCCTCGAAGGGCTCGGCTTCGAGCGCCTCGTCCGTCCTCGCTTCCTCGAGGAGTCGCCAGTGTTCGCGTTCAGCGTCCCGAAACTGTTCGATCCAGTCGGTATCGGCGTTCGTTTCGGGGTCGATCCGCTCGAGGAGGTTCGAAAAGACGGCTCCGGGCGAGGCTGCGAGCAGGTCCGTCGCGGTGAACGTGGCTTCGCGCCACGCTCCAGCGGGGTCGACGAGGAACTGTCGCGCCTCACTGTCGCGAAGGAAGTGACGAAGCGGTTTCGAGGTCGGCGACGCACCAAAACGGACGACGACGTCGGGAGCCGCCATCGCGTCGATGTAGCCGTCGTAGCCACCGCAGACGTACTTCTTAGAGGACCCGTCGTCGACATGATTGCCGAATCGAACGTCGGAGAGCGGGTCCGCGAGAATCGGTGCGCCGACACTTTCGGCAACCGAAACGACGTGCGCAGGGTCGAGAGTCGAGAGTGAAACGGGGTCGGCCGGTCCAGCGACGATCACCGGTCGCTCTGCTGTCTCGAGAGCCGTTGCCAGCGATTGGGACTGTTCGTCCTTGAGCGAACGGGTCCCTGCAGCCGTCTCGACGAACGCCCCGGGTCTGCCTCGGCCGGCCAGGGTATCCGCAAACGACTCCGGAATGTCGCCAGGTACGTCGATTGGCTCGAGTGGCTTGCGAAACGGGCAGTTCAGGTGAACTGGACCGGGATCGACGCCGCCGGTCTCTGCGAGCGCCCGCGCAACGGTGGTCCGAAGGCTTCTGACTTTGCGTTCGTCGGGTTCGGGATTCGGTAATTCGGCGTCCCACCGAACCGCGTCGCCGTAGAGTGACGGTTGATCGACGGTCTGGTTCGCGCCGCTGTCGCGCAGTTCTCGTGGTCGGTCAGCCGTCAGGACGAGCATCGGCACTCGCGCCTGATCGGCTTCCATAACTGCCGGGTGGAAGTTCGCCGCTGCCGTCCCGGAGGTGCAGATCAGCGCGGTCGCCTCGCCGGTTCGTCTCGCACGCCCGAGCGCGAAGAAGCTCGCCGATCGTTCGTCGAGGTGCGAATAGACGTCGATATCGGGATGTGCAGCCGCGGCGACGGTCAACGGCGTCGAACGGCTGCCGGGGGCGACACAGGCGGCCTCGAGTCCCCCCTTCGCGAGTTCGTCGATCAGAATCCGGCCCCACAGCGTCGAGCGATTGGGTGCGTCCATCTGATCACCTGAGTTCGTCGAGGATCGGTCGGAACTTGAGCTGTACTTCCTCCCACTCGTCCGTCGGGTCGCTGTCGGCGACGATCCCGTTGCCCGCGAAGAGCGTGACCGTGTCCTCGCGAGCGAGTCCCGAGCGAATGCCGACGGCGAACTCGCCGTCGCCAGCACCGTCGAACCAACCGATCGGGGCGGCGTACCAGCCCCGGTCGAACGTTTCGGCGTCTCGAATGGTTTCGAAGGCCGATCCCGGCGGGACACCGCCCACGGCGGGAGTCGGGTGGAGCGCTTCGACGAGATCGAGAACGTGTCGGTCGTCCTCGAGAACGCCAGTTATCGGCGTCTGAAGGTGTTGAATGTTCGCGAGTCGTCTGATCGTCTGCTCCTCGACTGCGAGCGTTCGCGTGAGCGGTGTGAGTTGGCTTCGAATCGCGTCGACGACGAGTTCGTGTTCGTGCTGGACTTTTTCGCTCTCTGCCATTCGGTCCGCGAACGCTCGGTCCGCTTCGGGCGAGTCGCCTCGCTGTACCGATCCAGCCAACGCTTCGGTTTCGACCTGATTGCCGCGTTTGGAGACGAGCCGTTCAGGTGGGGCACCGAAGAAGGTCCCGCCTCCCTCGTAGCCCCCCAGGAACCGATAACAGTTCGGGTACTCGCGACGGAGTCGCTCGAGCGTCCCCGGAACGTCGATCGGATTCTCGAGATCGACCGAGAGCGACTGTGCGAGGACGACCTTTCTGAGCGAGCCCCGATCGATTCGCTCGAGGGCGGTTTCGACCTGTGTCGCCCAGTCCGCTCTCGAGGTTGGGCGCTCGGTCGACGCGATACCGGGGCTCGCCGCCGTCGGCTTCATCGACGGTAACTCGGCGAGTCGCTGACTCCAGGACTCGAGTCGTTCCTGTGCGCGTGCCGAATCCTCGCCGAGCGTCGTCAGCCAGGTTCCTTCGTCGCTGCGAACGACGAGCGTTTCGGGGATGACGAACGACGCCGCGTCGAACCCGTTCCACAGTGTTTCCGGCACGTGTTCCTCGTGAAATGCAAACCCGCCGAACGCACGGGGACGGGCGATCGTTGGGCCCGTGTGCTCGAGCGCGTCGAACGTACGTTGTGTGCGAGTTCGAATCTGATCGAATCGGTCCGGGCCGCGGGCGCTGAATCGAGCACCGACACCCCGGCCGACGATCTCCACACCATCGGGCGTCGACCACAGGATCCGCGACTCGGCGTCCGTATCGACGATCGCGCCGAAGGAGACGTCCTCGAGTTCGCGGCTGTGGCTGACGAAAGAGGGCGGGCCGTCGGCTGGCTCGACCCCCGCCAGTCGACGGTCGCCCGACGAATGATCCATCGAACACAGTTCGGAACTGCCGTGCCTTCAGCCTAACTATACCGGGTACTGATGGGGAGAGTATACGTTCGACAGCGAAACGACACGACGGAAAACGCGCGTTAAATTAGCTGTAGCGTTCTTCTTGCCACGGATCTGCAGTCTCCGAATAGCCGCGTTTCTCCCAGTACCCGAGTTCGGGTTCGGTCAAAAACTCGACACCGTCGACCCACTTCGCCCCCTTGTAGGCGTACTTGTGCGGGGTGAGGACCCGTAGCGGCCCGCCGTGGTCGCCGGGAAGCGACTCACCGTCGTACGCCCACGCGAAGAGCACTTCCTCGCGGAGACAGTCCTCGAGTGGAAGGTCGGTCGTGTAGCCGTCGAGTGCGGAAAACATGACGTGGACTGCATCGTCGTCGACGCCTGCTCTCTGGGCGAGTTCGGGGAATGTAACGCCCGTGAACTCGCAGTCGAACTTGCTCCAGCCAGTCACGCAGTGAAAGTCTTGACACTGGGTCTCACTCGGTAACGCTCGGAACTCGTCCCACGAGAGCGTCAGTTCGTTCTCGACGGCACCCGTGACAGTGAACTCCCACGTATCGGGGTCCCAGTCGGGAGTGCTCCCCTTCGAGAGAACCGGAAACGCCGTCGTTTCCCGCTGTCCGGGCGGGAGTCGATCGTCGCCGAACTCCTGGTAAAGATCGGTCACGTCGGAGATGTCCGTGTTCATACGTATACGTCCGGACCGAGGGACGTAGGTGTGACGCTCGAGTGTCAACTCGACTCGCGTCGCCGATCGCGACTCGAGAGATCGATCCCTCGAGGAACTCGATGATATCGCGTTCTCTAGAGTGGCGAGTTTCGCGTGACAATCTGGACTTACCACGACGAAGGACGAAATGAAACGGTCTGAAACGGTTTCAGTGAGGTCCTATGGAAAGGATTCCGGGCGAAACCCTCGCCATCCCTTAGTACAGTCTCGACCACCCTCACATCGTATGGCGAGCAAACAGCAGATGACGGAACAGGAGATGTCCGGACAGCAGGCAGAAGAAGTGACCAGACAAGCCATGGGCCCGGCGCTTCTTGCGGCGGTCGCATCGGTCGGGCTGTCGTGGTACTACTTCTTCCTCCGCGGCGACCGACAACGTGGCATATTCGTCGGACTCTGGCCGCCGACCATCCTTGCGTTCGCGAGTTACTTCAACCAGCGCAAGATGCGCCAGCAACTCGAGACGGTCACCCAGCCCGGTGCGACGATCAAGAACGCGTTCGACTCGATGATGGGCAACAAATAACGGTCCGCTGACTCATCCTCGAACGCCCCCGTTTTTCGGTGAAGTCCCATCGGTGATATCGAACGTGCCCGGCCTGTCACCGACACAGCACTTTTCGTGTCGGTCTTCGACGAACCACCTACTGGCGACGAGTCGAGTGACTCGAGTCCATCTCCGTTCACAATATTTCAGTCCGATTCCAAGCACGATAGACTCCCCGTCAAACCTAAATACCCCCTCACCGAAACCCGAATCAGATGCCGAAAGTAGAGATCACCATACCGGAACACCTCGAGATGCAGATCGCCCAGATGGTCGAACGCGGCGAGTTCGTCAATCGCGAAGAGGCGATCGAGGATCTGCTGTCGACCGGTATCAAGGCCTACAAGACTAGTGGACCAATGGACGAAGATGAGGGTGGCCCGGGCGGCCTCGAAGACGACGGCATGATGGGCCACGACGACGAATACGTCTTCTAACTGACTCTTTCCCGCGCGTTCTTGTCGCTACGGAGCCACAGCGACGAGTGGAATCCCGAACGCGAGCGCGACGCCGACGAGCAAGATCGCGAATCCGATTCCGGCTTCGCGTGCCGAAAACTCGCTCATCGGTGCAGTCGTCCGTTCGGCCTCGAGGTCGTGACCGACGTCAGCGCCCGAGTCGTCCTCGACATCGGCGTCTGATTCGTTTGCCATACCAGCGTGTTGGCCGGTAGTCGTCTTAAAGACACGCGATCCGAGAGGTCGCCCCTTCTGTCGCGATCGGTGGAGAGGGGTATCGCCCGCAGCGAAGACGCATCGATGCAGGTCACTTTACTACACCGGGTGCTAACCCTCGGATAGTACCTACATGCTGACCAAGCGAATCATCCCGTGTATCGACGTCGATCTGGACGAAGACGGGAACCCGGCGGTGTACACCGGCGTTCACTTCGAGGACCTCGAGTACACCGGCGACCCGGTCGAGATGGCGAAAGCGTACAACGAATCCGGCGCGGACGAGTTCGTCTTCCTCGATATTACGGCCTCCGCGGAAGGGCGCGAGACCATGCTCGACGTCGTCGAACGCGTCGCCGACGAAGTGTTCATCCCCTTGACGGTAGGCGGCGGCATCCGTACTACCGAAGACATCAAAGAAACGCTTCGCGCCGGCGCGGACAAAGTCTCGATCACGACCGGTGCACTCGAGCGACCCGAACTGATCAACGAGGGAGCGCGCGCGTTCGGAAGCCAGTGTATCGTCATCAGCGTCGACGCGAGACGCCGCTTCGACGAACAGGGTGAACACTACGTCGACGTGGACGGCGAATCCTGCTGGTTCGAGTGCACGAAAAAGGGTGGCCGCGAAGGAACCGGGATCGACGTCATCGAGTGGGCACAGGAGGCCGAATCCCGCGGCGCGGGCGAATTGTTCGTCAACTCGATCGACAAGGACGGAACTAAAGACGGCTACGACGTCCCCTTAACGTCGGCCGTCTGCGATGCAGTCGACACGCCAGTCATCGCCTCCTCGGGTTGTGGCGGACCGGAACACATGCACGAGGTGTTCACCGAAGCCGACGCAGATGCCGGTCTCGCAGCTTCTATCTTCCACTTCGACGAGTACTCGATCGGCGAGGTCAAAGCGCATCTGGACGAACGAGACGTTCCCGTCCGCAACTGATTCGCTACGCTTTTCTTCTATCACTCGAGTTTCCGACTCGTGAAGTGGCGGTGTACGTGGTGTGGCAAACCACACGAATCCGACGACCCTCCGTGTGATAGCTGTGGCCACAACGAGTTCGAGAAGGCCGTCGTTCGCCAACAGGAGTTCGAAACCGTGGACACCGGCACGCAGTACATGTGGGTCTGTTCGAACTGCGGCCGCCAGCACATGAAGAACAACCCACCCTGTTCTCGCTGTGGCGACCACGACCTCGAGAAAGTCGAACAGACCTACGACGACGTCGGTAGCGACCTCGAGGTTCCAAGCTGGCTCGAGGTTGCGAAACCCTACGCGCCGATTATCGCCGTCTTCGGGCTCATCGTCGTCTTGTTCGCGACGGGGATCATCTCGCCGTCGATCATCCCCGGTGTGGGAACGCCATCACCGCCCGACGCCCCCGGCGACGGAGCGACGGCGGCCGGCATCGACCTCGAGGCAAGTGAGGAAATAATTCACGAGCAACTCGATGCGGAGCGAGAGTCGACGCGGACGTACGACGGCGATATGGCTGCATACGCAGAGTACATAAATCGGGCGGAGGTCGCGAGCGAGTACGACGACGTGAGCCCAGACTCGGTCGAGCCAGCCGATTTTGGTGCCGATTGTAGCGGAGAGATTCCCGTCTGGCCGGGTATCGAAATGGTATCCGTCGACGAGTACGACGACGAAGACGAACTCGCGAGCGCCGTCACCGCGGCGTTCGAGACGAGCGGCTCCGAGGAAATTACCGGCGACGAGTACGACATCGAGGGGATGGACCTCCACGCCGTCGACGGACAACTTTACGTCACGTACGCGGCGTGCTAACGACGGATTCGTTCCGGAATCACCGACAAAAACAGCGACGCCGGACCTCGAGAACGAGACGAAATTACGCGGCCGCTTCGAACGTTTCGCGGAAGGAGATCGCTTTGTCGCGAACGTCGCCCGCAGCGTCCTCGAGCGTGTCGATCGGGTCGGCTCCGGAGACGGTCTTGAGCGTGAGAATTGGCTCTGTCTGCCCACCCGACTGTTCGGGGTTGACGTCGTACGTTGCGGCGGTGACGTCGTCGTGTTCGAGCAGCGTTCCCTTGAGCACGTTCATGAAGGTGTGATCCTCGCCGGCGATTTCGATCGAGAGTTCGTTCTCGCTACTCTCGGTGACCCGCAGTTCCATAGTCTCCGTTCCGGCCGTCAGCCGCTTGTACCTTTCTGTTCACCCTCGAGGCTCGAGGCCGCTCGAGTCGGCATTCCCGGAATGTAAATCACTATACAGCAGGCCCCGAACCGTTGGGTATGTTGTCGATCGGAACGCTCTTCGCGATCATCCTCTCCGTACTCACGGTGGGGACCATCCTCGCGTCGGTGGTAATCGTCGATCGGTTGCACGATTCCGAGGAGGGGTGGGTAGATAGTGCCCGCTCGAGGCTCGTGATGGGTGTTCCGTGGGGGTCGCTGATCGTCATCGGACTCGTCTGTGGCGTCTACTTGTTCGTCCAAGACAGCATCTCGTCGATCAACGATCCGGTGACGATTCCCTACCGTGCGTATTCGTACTTCTACCCCCTGGGGATGCTCACGTCCTCGTTTTCACACGCGTCCGCGAGTCATCTCATGGGGAACCTCGCTGGTGCGATGGTGCTCGCCCCGATAGCGGAGTACGCGTGGGGTCACTACCCGAACGAACGAGCGACGGAGCGGTTCTCGTGGTGGCCGACCACCCCCTGGATCCGGGCGGTGGTTGTCTTCCCGCTCGTCGTCGTCGGTCTCACGCTCGTGACGAGTCTCTTCGCGCTCGGACCGGTGATCGGCTTTTCGGGAGTCGTCTTCGCCTTCGCCGCGTTCGCGATCGTGCACTATCCGATCGTCTCGCTCGTCGGCATCCTCGGCGTTCAGGGGGCGCTCGTGACCACCTACCAGGCGCTCCAATCGCCGATCGGCGTCTTCGTCGCCCAGCCCAGTCCGCCGTCGGCACCCTCGTGGGCCGGAATCGCGATACAGGGCCATGCACTCGGGTTCTTCCTCGGACTCGTTCTCGGTATCGGGCTCCTACGCCTTCGAAGCCGACAGCCTAACGCCCGCTGGGTCTGGCTCGGCGTCCTCCTCTTCGCGTTCGCACAGGGACTCTGGCAGATCTACTGGTTCGGCGGCGAGAACGTCTACTACCTCTTCAGAGGGCCCGGTGTGTTCCTCGTTTTCGTCCTCGCGCTCGTGATCACCGTCGCCATCGCCGGCTCCGAGAAACCGATCGTGCCGGGACGGCTCAGGTCGCGAAGTAGTCCCACCGACCGAAATCGCTCGAACGGCCCCCTCGAGCGATCGCTCGAACTCGCCCGCCGGTCTGGCGAACGTGCCCCATCGCCGACCGGCCGACTCGAGCGAATCGAAACGATCGCCGGCGGGCCGAGCTCGAGCGGCCGAAGTCGGTTCGCGACACTCGGGCAGCGACAGACGGGAACCGTCCTCGTCGTCGTCGTGCTGGCGATCCTCGCGGGTATGGCCGTTCCGGTCAATCTCTTCGTCCTCGAGGATGCCACACCGGAATCCGACTCGGCCGTCGAAATTGAGGACTACACGGTGCAGTACGCCGAGGACGTCGAAAACGAAATGACGACTCCGTTCGCCATCGGTCCGCTTCAGGACGCCATTTCCCTCGAGTCGAGTGGCGTCATCGTCGCGAGCGAGGAGCGACAACTCTGGTCCGAAGCGATTCCCGCACAGAACCTCGAATTCTCCGGCTCCGATTCGGTCGACGTCGGCAGCGTCGGGTGGCGAGAAACCGTCCACGTCGAACGCACCGGCTGGGAACCGGTCGGTAACGATTCCGTCTATCAGGTCGAACTCTGGGCGGACGGCGAGGATCCCCAGATGGCTCACGAGTCGAACGAATCGCGAGCAGACGTCCAACTCGAGGGCCAGAACGTGACGCTCGCGTCGACGGACGGGACGTTCGAATTCGTCGTCGAATCGACCGAAACAGGCGATGTCGAAACGACGCCAATTCCGGACGGCAACGAATCGACGACGGCCGGCACGCTCACGTTCGAACGCGAGAGCGATACAGACGACGATGCGGCCGAGACGATCTATGCAATCGCCGACGGGACAGAGGTTGCTGTGGCGAGCGAAGAGACGTACGAGTAGGGGGCTCGAGTCACCTACGTGAAGGTTTGATTGAGGGTCATATAATCGAAATATTTCATCTTCGAACACACTCACAGGTACAGACACATTTCTTTCGCCGATATTCATCGGTATCGAATCGAACGCGTTTGCTCTCGAGATGGTCGTGAATCGATTACAGTAGCCGTGAAACCGACAGTCGTCGCAATTGGAACGATCGTTAACGGCAACGTGGCTGTGAGAAGTCGGCGGGAAACAATAGCCGACTGCGTCGGTCTTCTGCGTGAGTTGACTCTGGATCGATGAGCAAGCACAC
The DNA here is from genome assembly GCF_900108095.1 of Natronorubrum sediminis. Lineage (NCBI taxonomy): Archaea > Methanobacteriati > Methanobacteriota > Halobacteria > Halobacteriales > Natrialbaceae > Natronorubrum > Natronorubrum sediminis. The sequence continues at coordinate 70,229 of NZ_FNWL01000001.1, read as the reverse complement.
GCTGCAACAGGACGCGCACTCGACCGACCGACCGCGTACCGACGAGGCCGAGCTACCGACTGCCGTTCGTCTCGCGGGCGTCACCCACGAGTACGGCTCGAGTGGGGCTCGCGGAGCTTCGGGGCCTGATCGGACCGTAACCGCGCTCGAGGACGTGTCGTTCGACGTCCGCGCCGGCGAAATCGTCGGCTTCGAGGGGCCAAGCGGCAGCGGAAAGTCGACGATCCTACACGCCGTTTCGGGGCTATTAGTCCCCTCTTCTGGAACCATCGAGTTGCTCGGAACGCCACTCGAGGGTCGTTCCAGTCGGCAGCGAACCCGGCTTCGACGCGAGCACGTCGGCATCGTGTTTCAGCGATTTCACCTGCTCCCCTCCCTCTCTGCGCGTGCGAACGTCGCGTTGCCACTCGTCCAGGCGGGACTGCCGAGAACCGTCCGTCGCGAGCGGGCCGAAACGTTGCTCGAGCGCGTCGGGCTCGCCGAACGGATCACCCATCTACCGGGAGAACTCAGCGGCGGCGAACGCCAGCGCGTCGCGATCGCGCGAGCGCTCGTGACCGACCCGGACGTCATCGTCGCCGACGAGCCGACGGGCGAACTCGATACCGAAACTGGCGCAGACGTCCTCGAGTTGCTGACGGATATCGGCCGTGATCGGGCAGTACTGGTCGCCTCCCACGACGAACCGACGCTCGCCGTCGCCGACCGCGTAATCACCCTACGCGATGGACGGGTGGTTTCCGATGGCAGCTGACGACGCCTTCGAGTCGAACGAAGACGGCACGCGGCGCTCGCGGTGGCGTGGAATCCTCGGCGTCTCGGTCACTCGGCTGTGGAAGCGGACCGTCCGAACCAAGTCGAGTCGGGTCCTCGCGACCGTCTGTGCCGTCGCCCTCACGATCGCCCTGCTCGTCGTCGTGACCGGCGTCGCACTCGGACTCGCCGATGGCGGCGCTGTCGACGACGCCGATGCCGACGTACAGATCGTCCCCGAGGAGAGCGGCACGCTGTCGGCCGTCGACGGCGTCGAGGGGCCTCGCCTCGGTGAGACGAACGATCGGGCGGAGACGATTCGCGAATCCGACGGTGTCGATCACGCCTCACCCGTCCTCATCGAACCGGTCGAACTCGAGTCCCCGAGTGACGGCGAATCCGAGACGGTCCTTCTCGTCGGTGTCGATGCAGACGACGAACATCGAACCGTCGGCGGACTCTCGACGGCCCAGTTAGCGGGGGGTGACGACGGTGGCGACAACGAATCGGACGCCGTCTCACAGGATGACACCATCGTCCTCTCCGAACCGGCTGCAGACCGACTGGATGCAGCGCCCGACGACGACATTACCGTTGGCCCCTCTCACGTCCCAGCGGACGTTCCAGCCCCTTCGATGACGGCGACTGACGTCCAATCGACCGACGACGAAACGCCGGTCGCACTCGTCGACCTCGAGCAGTTGCAGACGCTCTCGGGTGCCGACGACGACCAACTGGCAGATCAGGTCCTGGTGTGGGGCGACGACGATGCAGCGGCGTCCGCTGCTGACGACGAGTATCCCGACGCGGCGGTCGAAACCCACGACGGAACCGACCCGTCTGCACTGTTCAGCGACGGACTCGCGTTCGCGACGAGCGTGCTCACGTTCGTCATCGGGATCGCAATCTGTGCCTCCTTCGTCGCCACGACCGCCGGGATGACCGTCACCGAAGAGAGGCGGACGCTCGCCGTTCTCGAGGCCGTTGGCTACCCCACGCGGAGTCGCCTCTCGATCGTCGCTGTCTCGACAATGCTGACGACGATCGTCGGTGCACTCGTCGGCATCGTCCTCGGCATCGGTGGCATCGCGCTCGTCAACACAATCGCCACCGCGACGATTGCCCCCAGTGCCGTCGCCATCGTTCACCCAATACTCGTTCCCTACGCACTCGGCGTCGCCCTCGTCTCAGGGCTCGTCGCGATTCCCTACCCGCTCGCAGTCGCCGCGCGCACCTCCGTCCTCGAGGAGGTGGGACGGTGAGGCTCCGTCGGGCCGGCAGACGACTGCGGGCGGTGGTCGGGCTAGCCGTCTCGCAGCTTCGGCGCTCGCCCGGACGAACTGTCCTCACCGTATTCGCCGTCGCGCTCGCGGTCCTGTCGGTGACGCTTCTCGCCAGCCTCGGCGTCGGCGTCGTCGAAACGGGAGAGGACGGCCTCGACAGCTCCAGTCGGGACATCTGGATCTCGAGCGATCCGATCGACCCGTCAGCCAGCGGCACCGAAAACCCGATCGTCGGCGCACACACCGTGTCTGCAGAGGTAAGCGAGCGTGAGGACGTCAGCTCCGCCGCACCGCTCGCGATGCACGACGTCTACATCGGAACGTCACCGGACGACCTCGAGCGAACGTCGGCCGTCGGCGTCCACGAGACCCACGACGGGTTTGGCTTCGAGGAGGGGGAAGGGTTCGAAACCGACACGAACGCGTCCGACGGTGATGGGGTTGCCGACGAACGGCCAACCGACCCGGACGTCGAAGAGATCGTCCTCGATCCCGATACTGCCGAGGAACACGACGTATCGGTCGGTGAGACGGTCTACGTCGGGACGGCTCGAGAGTCGGCACCGAACTACGAGTTCACCGTCGTCGGAATCGCCGAGTACTATTCGCAATTCCTCGGGTCGGACACCGAAGCGATTCCGTTGGGTGATCTCCAGGCCCTCGGCGGAACGGCCGGAACCGATCGAGCGACGTTCATCACCGCGAGCGTCGCCGACGGTGAGGATCCAAACGCCGTCGCAGCCGAACTGGACGACGACTATCCGGAGTACGACGTTCGAGCCAACGACGAGCAGGTCGGGGCAATGATCGAAGAGCGACCGCTCGTCATCGCGAGCGGCACGACGCTGGTCGGCCTCGCGCTCGTCGGCGGAATCGTCTTGACGGTTAATCTCTTCGCGCTGGTTGCCTACCAGCAACGCGACGAACTCGCTGCACTGCGAGCAATCGGCCTCTCTCGGTGGGTACTCGCTGGAACCATCGCCGTCCAGGGGTTCCTCATCAGCCTCGTCGGTGGCGTGTTCGGGCTCGCGTTGACTCCCCTGTTCGCCGCGGGACTCAACCACCTCTCGGCGTCAATCGTCGGCTTCGACGAATTACTGCGAACCCCACCTGAGGTGTACCTCCTCGGACTCACTCTCTCGATTGCCCTCGGAACGGTCGTCGCCCTCGTCACCGGCTGGCGTGGCGCTCGTTACGCTCGACTCGAGCACCTCGAGTGACGCCCGCGTCACCGCCAGTCACTGGTCGCCTGTCGTCCCTCCTCGTGGGACCAACCCTGTTCGCGGGACAACCCTGCCCGTGGGGTCGTTCCGGCTCACGCCCACTCGATCCGGAACACTTCCGCCTCGAGCGTTCGCTCGCCTTCGGTATGAAACTCGAATCGCTGTTCGATCGGGAACTCCGCGCGAAACGCGTGCGTGACGTCGCCGCCCTCGTCCGCCGCGAACGACTCGACGAACGACTGACTCCCCTCGTTGTGGATCGTATACGAGACGTCGGCGATCGACCGAGCCGTCTCGAGAAACGCCCGATCTGCGTGGCGATTTCCCCGTTGTGCGCCGAACGGTGGATTCGAGAAGACCGTGACCGTAGCATCGCCCACAGGTTCCGACACGGGTGGTTGCGTGGCGTCAGCACGAACCCACTCGAGGAACCCCGATTCTCCCGCGGCTTCGATTCTGGCTGCGTTCGACCGTGCAACGGCGAGCGCGTCGGGATCGACGTCGATACCGACCACGCGCTTGGCTCCCGAAAGCGACGCCGCGATCGCGAACATTCCCGTTCCGGTGCCTAAATCGACGACCCACCCCTCGAGATCCCCGGAGAGTTGGGCCTGATGACAGACGTGGGCGGCAATCTCGGGGGGCGTGAGGTACTGCTCGAGTTCGACGGATGGCTCGGCAAAATCGTCGAGCGTCTCGAGTGCTCGAGCGAGCGATCGGCGCGACGGGCCGGACATGCGAATCGATTCGGACTCGAGCGTGATAGCCCCCTCGGAATTGGGACCGGCAGGGAGATGTTCGACCGTCGACGGAACGTCTTCTGATAGCCCATCTGACGACCCGATTGTCGAGTAACGTGAAACATATTGAAGTTGGTATGTTCGAATAGAGTTAAGGATAATCCGTGTGACGTGCAGGTATGGAGTGTCCACGCTGTGAGGGGGCGTTAGAGGAACTCTCGTTGGGTGACGTCTCGACGGTGTCGTGTCCACACTGTGAGTTTGCGGACGTCCCGGTCGATCACATCCCCGAGGGAGAGGAACCGGAGTCCTGGCGAGACGCGTTCCACCGATTTTACGATCAGTAACCGAACTGTCGAGACGCGCCCGTGACTGTCTAGGCAGTCGTTTGACGGTGTGCAACTGGTAGTCGTTCGACGGTGTAACCTACCGCGAGAGTATTCACTTGCGAGGAACTTTGCTCCAAAGAAAAACTGCAGCGACCCTTATTCGGCAGCCGCTTCTGCTTCTTCTGCGTCGTCGTCTCCGCCGTCGTGGTCGACGTCTTCGTCGGAACGGGCGGCCACGAGGCCACCACGGGCGACGCTGTAGAGGGGTTCGTTCGCGTGGGAGACGTCCCGAATCGAGAACGGAATGTTCGCGTCCTCGAGGTGGTCACGGAAGAGGTCCTCGAAGCCACTCGGACTCGAGGTTCCGCCCGTGACGACGACGGGGACGTCCAGTCCCTCTTCGACGTCTTCGTCGTCGACTTCTTTGACGATGTTCTCGATGACGTAGTCGAGCAGGTTCTCGTAGTAAATCGAGAGTGCACCTTCGACGCCACCAACGTCGGTCGTGAAGTCGAGTTCGAAGTCGTCTTCCTTGATGGAGGTGACCTTGTCGACGGGCGTGCCCGTCGCGCGGGCGGCCTGTTCGTCGACCCAGTCGCCACCACGAGCGACGGAGAACTTCATGACTGGCACTGCGTAGTACGCCAGACAGACGTTCGTCATCCCGGCACCGAAGGAGATGCCGAGGCCGGTGAAGTTGTTGTCCGCGAGTTCGGAGTAGATGACGGACATCCCTTCGTTGATTGGTTCGGAGTCGTATCCCATGTCGTTGAGGAACGACTCGATCGTTTTCTGGTGATACAGCGTCGAGAGATCCGAGTCGATCGGATCTGCGGGCGAGGAGAAGTACAGTTTCTCGTCAGGATAGGCTGGCTCGCCGACGACCTGTTCGATGATGAGCTTCATCATCGGAATCGCACTCTTCTCGTCGTTCGAGAGAATCCCGTGTTTCATCGGGCGGCGTGTCTCCTTGTTGAAAATGTTCGCAAAGTTAAGGGCGTCGTCACCAACGACGTACACCTTGTCGTCTTTGCGAATGTGGAGTACTTCACTTCGCGAGAGCATTTGCTCGGCCATATCCGAGTATTCGATCTCTACGAATGAGTTGCGCTGTTGCACGAAAACCGTGTCGTTCCCATCCTGCTGTGCTGACAGGATGTTCATCGTCCCAACGTCTAGGCCTTTCGCCATAGTTGGGCAAGGCGGCCGACGGAATATAAATCTATGTGAATTTCTTACATCTCAACGTGTGAATTATAAGCGGCAATTACCGCCAGTATCAGATGATTACCTGCGGGTAAGGAGGCCTCGAAGCCGATCGAGTAGTCCGGAGATCGCCGATCCCTCGTTCTCGGCCGTTGCCAGTTCTTCGTTGCGCTTTTGCTCGCGAAGTTCCTTCAACTTCGACGTCTGGTCGTCGACCGTCGAACTCGAGGTCGTCGTCTTCGTTTCGCCGCCTTTCAGTCCCTTCAGACCTGCAACCTGCGCGTCGACACCACTCGAGCGTGCGGTCTTCGTTCCGACGTCCGTATCGACCGAGACGTCCTCGAAATCGTCACTCGAGAAGTTCAGTCGCTTGTGCTCGGTTTTCTGGACGCCACCCCACGAGAGTTCGACATCTTCCATCGCCTCGTCGATATCCCGCCGGACGTCGGCGTCGGAGAGTTCGTCTTCTTCGTCGTCCTCGCCGTCGATATGAACCGTCTCCGCCTGACGCGCGAGGTCGAGGTAGTGAGCGACGAGCGCCGCGCCGGTCGAGGCGATGAGTCCAGAGAGCCCGAGCGCGTACGTCGCGACGACCTCGATGGTGTAGTCGACCTCGCGAACGAAGTTCCAGTGCATCGGGTAGGCGTAGACGAACCCGATGACTGCACCGATGGTGATCACCGCGCCCACGACCGAGGTGTACAACACTTTGCGCTCGGCGGGCAACAGGACGACGATCCCCAGCATCATCGCGGGAAGCGAAAGCATTCCGAGTGCGTACGCCGACTGAATCCAGTCGTAGTACGCGCTGTCTAAGGTGTGGACCTCGTGCGTGCTCCCCCACAGGAAGAGTACGAGGGCCGTCACCGCGATCCCGATTCCACCGAAGAAGAGGCCGAAGCCGACGTAGACGTCGGTTCGCTCCTCGGGTTCACCGATGTATCGACGATAAAGGTCGAAGAGATACCCATCTGCAGGCTGTTCCGCTGGCATTAGCAACCCGTTTATACTCCAGTACTATGACTGTTGGGTCGACTTACCAGTTATATATCAAACTAGTTTTTCCGTGATTTGATCCCCGTTTCGTCTGTCACGTTCCCATCTGACCCGACACTCAATTCGTCTCGAACGACTGGTCTTCGTCACCGTGTGGCTCGCTCGCCGCTGTATTTTCGACAGCGTGCAGTATATACGTCCGTGCACGCTACACCGGACAATGAGTCACGAGTCGGAGTACACCGAGGGTGACCTCCGAAACACTGGGATGCGTCTCAAACACGACCGGGAGTGGGATTACGAACTCGAGCAAATCGTCGACGCCATCGACGAGCGAGATGCGAAGAAAGTTGGCCTGCAGTTTCCGGAAGGGCTGAAACGTCGCGGCCCGGCCGTCGCGGACGATCTCCGTCAGTTGGCCGACGACGACGTGACGTTCATGCTCTCCGGGCAGCCCTGTTACGGCGCCTGCGACCTCGATACGTTCCTGATGAAACGAACGGACGTGTTCGTTCACTTCGGGCACTCGCCGATGAAGAACACGGACAAAGTAATCTACGTCCCGCTGTTCTCGAACGTCGAGGTCCAGCCGATTATGGAGGAGGCCCTCGAGACGCTCGAGGACCCCGCGGAGACCGAAGACGTCGGACTCGTCACCACGGCCCAACACATGAATCGCTACGAGGAGATGACCGACTTCCTCGAGGAGCGAGGCTACGAGGTTCATAGCCGTCGTGGCGACGACCGACTGACTCACGAAGGGCAGGTGCTTGGCTGCAACTACGCGAGCGCGGACGTTCCCGCGGATCAGGTTCTCTACGTCGGCGGCGGTAAGTTCCACCCGCTCGGACTCGCGATGGAACACCCCGAGAAACACGTCGTCATCGCTGATCCGGTGAACAACGTCGTGACCGTCGCGGACACGGAGAAGTTCTTGAAACAGCGCTATGCGTCGGTCCACAAGGCGATGGACGCGAAGAAGTGGGGCGTCATCTTCTGTACCAAGATCGGCCAAGGGCGGTGGGAACAGGCCCAGCAGATTCTCGACGACAACGACGACGCCTACCTCATCACGATGGACGAAGTGACCCCTGATCGCCTCCGAAACTTCGACATGGACGCCTTCGTCAACACCGGTTGCCCGCGAATTACGACCGACGACGGTCCGCAGTTCCACAAGCCGATGCTCACCCCCGGCGAGTACGAGATTGCCGTCGGCAACAAACCACTCGACGAACTCTCCTTCGACACGTTCCACGGAACCTGGTAAGCAGACGATATCGCGGGTCTTTCTCGGGACGTTGCAATCGATTATCCCCATCTACCTCGGAGAATCCGTTTGCCGAATGTGAGAGTATCCGGCACTACTCTTTCGTGGATCGCCAGAATGTTGTCGAATAGTGAACGAATGTGCCAGTGAACGTCGTAACCATAGGTTGACTCCAAATAAATTTGGAGCAGTCCTTTTGCACGTATGGTGCCCACGAGTAATCGATGAGTAATTCAGACGTCGCTGGACGATCGACGCGGTCTCGAGACGTGGTCTTCGGGGTACTCACGAACGAGACGCGCCGTCATCTCCTTCAAATTGTCCGGGATCGGTCACCGACTGGGATCTCGAAACGTGCGCTTGCGCGAGAACTCGCCGCCGTACTCACCGACGCCGAACCAGCAACGGTAACAGATGCCGAACTCGAGCGAACGCTCGTCGAGTGTCACCACTCCCACCTCCCGTACTTGCTAGATTCTGGGCTCGTTGTCGAAACTGATTCGGATACGGTTGCCGCGGGCGACCACTGGGCGTTCGACGACCCCGTGGTCCGGACACTCCTCGACAACCAAATGGACTCGAACGTCGTCGAGACGCTCGCTAGTATCCTTACGGACCCACAACGACGAACCGTGCTGAGCGTGCTCGCGAACTACCAGAAGCCAGTTTCGACCGATACGCTCGCTCGAGACGTTACGGGGCGAGAGATGAGGGACACAGAAGCCATCGATTTCCAAGAGCGCCTCGACTATGTCCTGGCTGCACTCGTCCACGATCACCTGCCACGATTGCAACAGGCTGGTCTCGTCAGAACGGACGACCAGCGGGATCAAATCTCCTACGAAGGCGGATCACAGCTACGCGACACGCTAGTCACCACAACCGCCTCCTGCGAACCCGTCGTATCGTGAATACCGACCGTCGAAATAACGCACAACCGCCAGCGACTGTCACAGGTCCCTCTTAAATTCTACTTGCCGTCGCGTGGAAATGCCGGGATACGCTACGGAGACAACAACACTTACCCACTCACTCCTCGCATCGGTAGGTATGATCCACAGCGACTGGGGAGACTGGCTCCTCGAAGACGTTGCAGACGCATCGCCCGACAGCGTGGCAATCTGGTACCTCGGCTGTAACGGGTTCGTCCTCAAAGGTCACGACGGTACCACGATCTACATCGATCCGTATCTCGGGCTAGGCGATCCACCCCGAACCGTTCGGATGATTCCCGTACCGTTCGATCCCGCCGACGTCACATCGGCTGACGCCGTGTTCGCCACCCACGAACACTCCGATCACGTCCACGGCGAGAGTCAGGCACCGATTCTCGAGCAAACGGGTGCAACCTTCTACGCACCGGATGACAGCCTTGAGGCCGCTCGAGACGACCAGGAGTGGGCCACCCGCTGGGACCTCGACGACGACCAGTTCGCCGAAGTGGCCGAAGGAGACACGCTCGAGGTCGGCGAGTTTACCGTTCACGTCGAAGTGGCGAACGACCCCGATGCAACCCATCCGGTCAGTTACGTCTTCGAGCACGACTCGGGAACCTTCTTCCACGGCGGCGACACGAAGCCCTCCGACGAATTCGACCGAATCGGGAGCGAGTACGACATCGACCTCGGCGTTCTCGCGTTCGGTACCGTCGGTCAGATACCTGATAAACAAACCCGCGAACCGTCCCGAACTCGCTGGTACAACGACGAGAACCAACTCGTCGACGCCGCGTCGACGCTCCGACTCGAGCGCGTCCTTCCAAGTCACTGGGATATGTGGCGTGGCCTCACCGCTGACCCGAAATCACTTCATCACCACGCGGCGAGTTTTGAGTACCCTCGACGGGTCGAACTCGCCGAAATCGGCGACCGGGTCGATCTCTGAGACTGCGACGTACACCAAATCTGATACTGTCCGTATCATTTATAGTAATGGTGTGGTAACGTTGGCGTCATGAGTAGCACCGCCGACACGGACGACGTGATCGAGGTCTCTGCCGACGGGTTATCCGTCCGAAAATCGTTCACGGCGGACGAATTTCCGGTCCCTGCGATCAAATTCGAAATCGAATCAGAACGGGAGGAACCCGTTACATTCCGCCTCTCTGAATCGATTCCGGAATCGTTCCCGATGGATAGGGTCGGATTTCACCCAGACTACGATAGCGACAACTGGACTGCCTTTCAAGACAACCACGTCGAATTTACCGGAGCCGTCGACGCAACCGACGACTTGCTCACGGTATACGGAATTCGGATCGACGACGACACGGACATTGGTGCGTTTCTGACGGACCCAACGATCGTCGAAGTGAGTTCTGAAACGACCGATTCAACCGACTCAGAAGCCGATGTCGTGGAAGACGATGTCATCGGAAGCATCGTCTCACCGGACCGAAATCAGGCGGTCAAAGATCTGATTTCCGGGGATACAGACTCGGTTCCCGGCCTCGAAAACGAGGACACTGATTCTGAAAGTCCCATCGACGAAGACGATCACAGCGAGGCCGATCCAGACGAAGAACTCGATCTGTCACTGGGGACAACGGACGAAGACGACGAGGACGTCGACACGGACGAACGTGACTCTAACGAGGACGCTCCCGATATCGACCTCGACTTCGAAGAAGACGATATCCCGGCTGCTACTGAGGAAGACGACGAGTCGGAGCTCAAACTCGGTCTCGACCACGAAACCGACACGAACAACGCAGACGGGGACGACGCCGCCGGCGACGAAGGAGAGACAGCCGAACCAGCAGAACCAGCCGAACCAGCAGAACCAGCCGAACCAGCAGAACCAGCCGAAGAGCCCGAAATCGCCCTCGATCTCGAGGAAGAAGAGAACGAAAGCGACGACACAGCCGAAGGCACCGACGACGACACAGCCGAAAACGCTGGTGAGGACACAGCCGAAGGCACCGACGACGACACAGCCGATACTGAGACCGACATGGCCGATTCTACTGACACAACGGCGCCCGTTGAAGCGACTCAGACCGACACCGAAGCGACAGACGATTCCACCGAACGCACAGACGCGGTTGCACTCGAGGGCACCGTTGGTGCGACACTCGCGGCGGAACTTCGCGACGGCAAAATCGACGACGACGACCTCGACGTGCTCCAGGACGCACTAGATCTCGAGCCAGCGGGAGCAGACGTTGCGAAATTCGACCACCTCCAGTCTCGCGTCGAAGAAGTCGCCGCCTACACCAACGCACTCGAAGAGTTCCTCGACGAAAACGGGACTGGGACGCAACTCATTCAGGACGTCCAATCGGACCTCGAATCGATGGAATCGGAACTCGAGCGCATGGACGAGCAAGTAACAGCGAACGACCGTCAGCTCACGGATACCGACTCCGAACTCGAAGCCGTCTCGGCCGACGTCGACACGGCGTTGTCGGGTCTCGAATCGCTCGAGTCCGACGTCGGTACGGTAGAAGCGGAACTCGAAGAGACGACGGACAATGTGTCGGCCGTCGAGGACGACCTCGAGACAGTTTCGACCGATGTTTCGGGCCTCGAGAGCGACGTAGACAGCCTCGACGACGATGTTTCGACGGTAACCGACGATCTCGAGACGGTGACGGACGATGTCGACGAACTCCAAGCGGACCTCGAAGACGTTCGTGGTGATGTCACCGATATTCAGGAGTGGCGTGACCAACTCGGTTCGATGTTCTCTGACTGATTTTCCCCAGTCTGGCTTTCGAAACGCAACGCGTTTATCTCTCGGTACGCGAGAACTCGTCGATGGGCGAGACGATCCCGATTGCGGTTCCACGAAAGGGGCGGCCACTCGAGTCGGTCCTCGATCGATTAGCACACCGACTCGACATCGCCGACCTCGCGGACACGATTACGTCGACGCTTCGTCACGAGAAGGCACTGACGAAGGGAACGATCGAGCCAGCAGACGGACCCGACGAACACGTCTACCATCGTCTCGCAACCTATAGTTCCGTCGAGGATCCAACCGAACCCGAGTACACGCTCTTGAGAGACGACCGTGACGGCAAACCTCGTCGAATCGTCTTTGACAGTGTCACGATTCCACTCACTGATGTCGACGATATCTCCGACGACGTCTCGATTCAACTCGTCGGACGAGAGGAGCCGTTCCGTGCGCTTCGCACCCACGAGTTCGCACTCGGATTCGACAGCGCCGACCTCGTCCTCGAGGAAGTCGTCGAACTTCGTCCGGAGCCACTCGAGAGCTTAGCGGATATCAACACGCGAATCGATCCGTCGGACACCCACGTCCAGGTGGTCACCGGACTCGGCGACACCGTGTATCACACGCTGATGGCTACCCCCGACGTGTCCTCGGACGGGTCGATCGACCGGACGTTCCTCGAGCAATACGAGGGCCCGTTGTGTATCGAACCGCGCTACGAGCGACTCGTACAGGCCGTCCTCGGAACGCACGTGCTCGAGGGAGTTCACTTCGAATACCCCCAATCCGGTCGTGAAGAGGAAGCAGCTATCGCCGACACCGGAATCGGCGTCTACCTCACGGTAACGGGGTCGACCGCTCGAGACCACGGTCTCTTGCTCGGCGAACAACTCTTCCCGAGCGAAACCGTCCTCCTCGAGAGTTCCCCGGAAGTGACGGACACCGTCGAACGGGTCCGGTCGCTGTTCACCGGACCCGACCTCGAGACCGAACTGACCCTCGAACCGTAGCAACACAATTTTCGTCACAGTTTCGAGCGGTGACTCGAGAGTTCCGACTCTCTCGTCGCTGGTGTCCCAATTGTATATAGCGACATGCGATTTATTAGTCCAGCCTCGGACGCGATATAGGACAACGATAGTAGTAATTATATGTGGCACAGAGGCTCAGTCTCCGGAAATCGTGCCGATGAGAACAGCGTCCGTCTGCGTGTTTGCAATAGCGTTCCTCGCGTCTCGGGGTGGTATTCAGCGGCGAACACAGGAAACGATAATTGACGACCGAGCCCTATCGACGAAGCGTGTAGATGTGCTCGAGATACGTTTCTCGAACGCGATCACCCCAGTTGTGAGTGTACGTATCGATCACGTCACTGGCGACGTCACCGCGAAGGTATTGGACGATACCCCGGTCACCCGTTCGATCGCGAAGGTGAGTCGTGAAGAAGTGACGAAAGTAGTGGGGAGTGACGTTCTCTGCGGCACCACCGCCCGTTCGATACCAGCCGTAGGCTCTCGCGTACTGCTCGACGACGTGATGGACGATATTCGGCGTCAATCGCTCACCCCAACTGCTGGCTGTCCCGACGAAAAAAGGCTCCGACGCAGCCGGTGAGGCCGAGTTCGAAGCGACGTCCGGCCGAACGGCGAGCCACCGAACGAGGACGTCTTTGAGCTCCGAATCGATCGGTATCACCGTTTCCCGTTTCCGTTTATTCGACGCGTTTCGGCGTTCCCCACCCGATTCCTGGCCGTACGTGTGCTCTGTCGCGATAAACAGCGAGTCAGAGCGACCCGAGATATGGGCTCGAGGCTGCCAGGTTCGAGCCTCGTGCTCGAGATTGACGTCGATCAGATCGAGGTTGCAGAGTTCCCCCGCTCTGATACCCGTTTTCAAGAGGACGAGCACGATTGCCTCGTGCAAGGGATGGTGAATCTCGCCGACGAACGACCGCATTTCGGGGAGCGTCACGTCGCGACGCGTCGGGTTCGATTCGATCGACTCGTTCATCTCCTCTAAGACGACGGTCATGGGGTTCGCTTCGGTGTGTCCCACTCGCTCGAGATAGCTGTAAAATCGGTTCAGATACGACGCGTACGTCGCGACAGTGCTGTCAGAGTGCGTGGAGCGGAGTTCGTGTACCCACGCCATACAATCCCGATAGCTGGCCGCTGGCGGCGTCTTATCGAAGCGTTCCGCAAGAAATTGCTCGTAGTCCGTGAGCACTCGTTTGTAGGCTGTTGCCGTTCGTTCGTTACGCCCGTGGTGTTCGATGTCCTGGAGGAAGTACTCGACCGTATTCGGTTGTTGCTGGCCCTCACTCATCGTTCGTCACCACGTAGCCGCCCTCTCGGCCGCTGTATCGAACCAGATTGTCGTCCTGTAGACGCTGGATCTCGGCGTCGAGTTCGGCCTCCACGTCGTCGACCAGTGCTTCGACGAGTCCGTCCCAATCCAGCGCGCCACTTCGCTGTAACACCTCGAGAATGCGGTCTGCAAAGTCTTCGTCAGCGGGTGCGTTAGAACCTGATTCAGTTCCCCCCGAGTCACCTGCCGAAGGGATCTCGAATTCACTCCGCCCAGCCTGGACCATCGTCCTGACGAACTCGCTTTGACTCATCTCGAGATCGTCGGCCTGGTCGCTCCAAATTTCCTTTTGTTGTCGAGGAACGTATGTTTTCACAGCGACGCGGTCGTCTTCAGCCATGGTCGGCGCAACTCAGCGGGCACACTTCAATCTATCCCACTATCACAAATAAGGGCATTTATTTGGGCAATTGATACTCTCAAAACCGACGGGCAAGTAGATTATATTCATTAGCAGGTCCACCAATAGCGACCAAATAGTGTTACTTACACAGATAAAGAATCGCGATTCGAACTGATCCGAATACGAAGTGTGATAAATTGGCAGATTTATTATGCTACTATCGAGTCGGTCTGTACCCTCATTCAGTTGCTGGGAATCAATCGAAATCCATGGTCGAAGTACAGCCACATCCGGCAATATTTGATTGCCATCTTCCCGGGGCAAACCCTTGGGGTAACGCCCGAAAAACACCCTTGCAAAACAATATAATTCCTCCCCATCCTAATTGTAAAATTCTTAGGGAAGAGTGCTTATCGTCACCATGGACCACTCCACAGACTCTCGGTCTTACTACAATCCAGACGACTTCGAATGGGTCTCCTCGAGCGAGGCGAGGGCACAACTCATGGCCCGATCAAACGAGAGAATCGAACGGTCGAAAGAAAACACATCGGTGTGAGATCTTTGAAACTGAGATGAGTGAACGATGCTACGTGGTACGCGTCGGGGTGGTAAATCGACTCGAGACCTACCGAACCAGAGTTGGGCCAGCACTCGAGGAGTCCCTGTGAATGAATCGAGTCTTTTTCACTACCCCGTCAACGTCACCGACCGGCACTGCTGGCAAATTGTCTTCCTATCGCGGAAACGACGATAGAAAGGCGCTGATCGGTCGATTCGTGCGCTCGAATACGGTGTGGGGTACTGGCCATGAGGGACTCGAGAGCCCCGTTTCTAGTCCGAAGGGGGAAATGGACGCGTAACCATCAACAATCGATTCCGTGGCCACTCACCGGTCTTGGGCAGGTATCTGACCACGAGAGTGCTCTTGGTCGAACGACTGGTTTCCGGAGTCGGATACACCCCGACTAACCGACTCGAGTCGAGTGGACGTATCCATCAAAGCGACGGCTCACACTGTTGAATTAGGGGTGGACGGTCGCCTCAGTAGTTCGTGAATGGGTCTGGGACCGTGACTGATTATTGGTTGTGGGTGTGGGACAGGTAGTGTATCGACCGAATTTTTCGTGTCGGTCAGAGAATGTGGACCACTCGCGGAAACTACCTGCCTTCGACCCGAACGACGCCTCGAGTGGGCTCCCCCGTATCAATTCACGAAGAAATTAGTGAGTATAGGCGTAGTGAATATGTCCACAGAGTGCGGCCGACGACAGACACATATACTGCATTTCGCTATACTGAAAGGACGGTGGTATTGTAGACGAGTACGGAAGTCACCCACTGTTATCTCGGCCACTGTGAATTGAACACGTATGGCTTCGTCAACACTCATCGAATCGGACGTCACCGACGGAATTGCGACGATTACGCTGGCGCGTCCAGACAAACTCAACGCGGTGAATCTCGAGTTACTGTCCGCTCTCAGAGACGCTCTCGTCGACTTGTCCGAGGATGCGGTCGACGGTCTCGTCCTGACTGGGGCCGGTGACGTCACCTGTGCCGGCATGGACAGGGACCTCGTCGCTGACCCAGCGTACGGCGAAAAGTACGCCGACGAAATTGGCGAGTTGACCGGTGAAATATACTATTTTCTCACCTCGAGACCGTATCCGATCGCCGTCGGAGCGCGGTGCACTCATCGGTATCGGATTCATTCTCTCGTTGCGGTGTGACTTCCTCGTCGCCGGCGAAGAGACAACACTCGCGATGCCGGAGGTTTAATTCGGTATCGCGGCCTCACATTCGATTCCCTACCTCGAGGCGATGGTAGGCTCTCGAGTCGCGAAAGAAATCGTACTCACCGGCGAAGCCGTTTCACCAGAGCGCGCACGGGCGCTCGGACTCCTCAATCGAGTCGTTCCGGACGAGGACGTCGAAGCCGAAACTCGAGAACTCGTGGGCGAAATCGCGGAACACGATTTGGCTGTCGTGCAGGAACTCAAAGGAGAAGTGGCCGACCCAGCGTAATCGGAACGTCGTCTGAAAGCGAATTACTCCGGATCAGTGGTGCACTCGAGAGCGAATCTGTCGCCTGAGAACGCCCGCCGAGACGGACTGTCGCGTGGAATACTCACTCAGTGTATAGCGCACTCACTCAGTGTGTAGCGGTTCGAATGTCTTCAACTCGAAAGAGGTCCTCTTGGAGGCCACCGCCGTCGCACTCGACGTCCGGACAGTCATAATGCCAACCATCTTGTGTCGCGTCGGCCTCTCGGAACCGATCGCCACAGACCTGACAAAAGAGTTGGCCCTTCGTGCACGTATCACGGTGCAATTCGAGTGCGAGTTCCGTCTGAAACGACTGGTTACAGTCGCGACAGGTGTGCATATTTTGTCTGACGCGAGCCCCCGTCAAAACTGCTTGGATTTTTTATTCCGACGGAGATTACCGTGATCTGGGCCCACTATGTCGTTTTATTGGCTATTACTCGTGAAGAAAGAACGTCAGAATATACCGAGTATTCGGTAACGAGTGGGGCGGTAACTGTCACGTCGGTCGAGGGAACTGTTTTCGCTCGAGAAAAATGCAGATATGAGACAACGGGTAAGTGTTGGTTCCGCTCAGGACTCAGTCGTCCTGGCCGAGGATCCCGCGTTGGGACATTTTGCGGGGGTCGAGCACTTCGTCGGCTTCTGCTTCGTCGAGATAGCCCTTCTCGAGGACGACCTCACGGACCGTTTTGTCCTCTTTGAGCGCCGTCTTCGCGACCTCGCTGGCTTTGTCGTATCCAATGTGGACGTTGAGCGACGTCGCCATCGCCATCGACCGTTCGACCTGGTCCGCACAGAATTCGCGGTTCGCTTCGAGTGGGTCGACGAAGCGGTCGGCGAACACCTGACTCGAGTTCGAGATGAGTTCGGCGGACTCGAGGAAGTTGTGTGCGAGGACGGGCTTGTAGAGGTTGAGGTCGAGTTGGCCGTCTGCAGCGCCGGCGGAGACGGCGGCGTCGTTGCCGATGACCTGTTTGTGGACCTGATTGACGGCCTCGGCGACGACGGGGTTGATCTTGCCCGGCATGATCGACGATCCGGGTTGATTTTCGGGCTGTTCGATCTCACCGAGACCGTTTCGCGGTCCGGAAGCCAGCAGTCGAAGGTCGTTGGCAATCTTGTTCAGCGAGCCGGCGATGACGCGAAGCGCACCGTGGGCCTCGCTCATCGCGTCGTGTGCGGCCTGGGCCTCGAAGTGGTTATCGGCCTCGCGGAACTGGACGCCGGTCTCTTTCGTGATGTACTCGGCGACGCGACCGGGGAACTCCTCGTGCGTGTTGAGGCCGGTTCCGGTTGCCGTGCCACCGAGTGCGAGTTCGGCAAGGTGGTCGCGAACCTTGTCAACGCGGGCGAGTCCCTTCTCGACTTGTGTACGATAACCCCCGAACTCCTGACCGAGGGTCACGGGAGTCGCGTCTTGGAGGTGCGTACGGCCGGTTTTGACTACGTCGTCGAACTCGTCTTCCTTTCGCTCGAGCGCCTCGCGGAGTTGATCGAGTGCCGGGATGACGTCCTTTTCGACGGCCTCGAGCGAGGCGACGTGCATCGCGGTCGGAATGACGTCGTTGCTCGATTGACCGTAGTTGACGTGGTCGTTCGGGTGGACGACGCGGTCGCCGATTTCCGCACCTTTGAGTTCGGCGGCGCGGTTGGCGATGACCTCGTTGGCGTTCATGTTCGAGGACGTGCCAGAGCCGGTCTGGAAGACGTCGACCGGGAACTGCTCGTCGTGTTTGCCGGCGATGACCTCGTCTGCGGCCTCGACGATCGCATCAGCAACGTCGTCTTCGATGAGACCGAGGTCGCGGTTCGCCTGCGCGGCGGATTTTTTGACGACACCCAACGCGCGAACGAAGCGTCGGCCGAACGAGATGCCCGAGATGGGGAAGTTCTGGATCGCCCGCTGGGTCTGTGCGCCCCAGTAGGCGTCTTTGGGTACCTCCATCTCCCCGAGACTGTCCTCCTCGACGCGGAACTCGTCATTGTCTGCCATACGCGACTCGTCTCGGTGAGTCAGGTAAAACCCACCGAAACGAACCTCACTTGCAGGTCACGCGATCGAAAAACCGTCCGAAACGATCAGATTCCGTCGGCCGGCGACGTCTCCACACCGTCGCGAGTCCGCTCGTGGAGACTTCGCTCGAGTCGGTTGCGACTCTCGTCGTGAACGTCGCGAGCGTCCTCGAGGTCGATGTCGACGATCTGTGGCGTCGATCGAGAAAACGTTCGCGAACTGGCCGTATCGACGACGAGCGTCGCCAGATCGAGGCGGCGCTGGAGGAGCGTGCGGTTGGTCGTCAGCGTCTGGATTCGGTAGTAGGGGATGACGGTCGTCGTTCGGTTCCAGAAGCCCCGCCGGATGACCAGGTGATCCTCGCCGAGATAGTAGGACATGTGCTTCCACTTGAGGTGGGCCGCTGGTGGAACTGCGAGAAAGGCGAGTCCCGCGAAGTACCACTGCTCGAGGGCGGTCACCTGAGCCGCGACGAACACCGCGCCGACGAACACCGTCGCGAGAATGGTGTATCGTGCGAGGTACCGTCGGCGAGCGATCGGCGGATGGTCTGTAAATGCCGGCCGCTCGATTCCGGTGACTCGTTCGGCGAATCGGTAAACTCGACTCTCGGTCGCGAACGGAACGGTTGGTTGACTGCCGCCGCTACTTTCGGGGCCGTACCCCGCCGTCTCGACCCAGAGCCCGGCGTAGCCGAGCGCCCGCTGGAGCGGATTGTCCGTAATCGACACCGACTGGACCTTATCGATCGGAATCGAGCCGCTGTAGTGTTGGATCAGGCCGTGTTCGTAGACGTAGTCGTCGCCGGCGCGCGCTAACTGGAAGTCGTAGTATCGCGCAATCGTGAACAATCCGCTAAAGAGGTACGCAGCCAGCGCCCACGGAACGACGACCAAGACGGCTTGGAGGAGGATCGAGAGTTCGAAGAACCCGCTCGTGAACACGCCCGATCCGCCGTCGGTAAAGAAGACGAAGAGGATTACCGGCAACATGACGCCGCTCAGGCTGAACGCCGTGGTGCCGTAGAGCAACAGTTCGCGGGTCTCGAGTTCGAACAGTCGCGTTCGTTCGACTCGGTGGTCGTCAGTTGCTTCGGTCTCGATCCCAGAATCCGTATCAGAGCCGGTGACGCGTTGGGTCTCCGTGCCGACATCTGCATCGACCGCTGGTGTTTCAGTGGCTGATTCTGTACTCGAGACCCGTTCGTCCGACGCTGCTCGCTCGGATCCGGATTCGGCCGTCAGTCGGCGGACCTCGGTGCGGATTCGCTCGGCTTCGTCCTTGGTGACGAAGCTTAGGGTCGCCTCGGAGGCCCCGCCACCAGCCGTCTCGAGGGAGACCACGGCGACGCCGAGTAGTCGATGGAGCAGATCCTGTCTGAGGTCGACGTTCTGGATTCGGCCGTAGGGAATTTCTCGAGACTGGCGCGCGAAGACGCCCGAGGAGACGTCGAACGTGTCCGGAGAGAGTTCGTACTCGAATCGATAGTAGGTTGCAATTCCGTGGGATACACCCAGAACGAGTCCTATCGGAACCAGTGCGTAAACCGCGTTCGTGCCGAGCGGGTCCGCGAGGAACGAGACGGTGAGAAACGGGAGGAAGAAGCCAATGATCGCGCCGCTGACGGCGTTTGAGACGGCGCTGAGTGGATGGAGTCGATTCATTGTGAGTTAGACCGCGTCGTCGGCCTCGCTCTCGACTGCCAGTTCGCGCAGCGCGTCCTGGAGGTCTCGAGCACGGTCGGGCGTCAACCCCGGGATTCGTACGTCCGCGTTGCGCGAACCGGCCGTGTAGACGACGACGCTCGAGAGTCCGAGCACTCGTTCGACGGGGCCGAACTGGGTGTCGACGTGCTGGACCCGAACGAAGGGCACCGAGGTTTCGACGAACGTGATAACGCCGCGCTCGAGGTAGAGCGCGTCGTCCTGAAGTTCGTACTGCCATATTTGATACAGTCGAATCGCGTAGACGCTCGTGAGGACGAGGCCGATTGCGATGACGACAGCGATGACCGACACGGGAACGTCTGCGATAAATTGATCGAGGACGACCAAGAGGAGGCCGACGACGAGCGCCTGAAGAGCACCTTTTGCTATCCAGAGGAGCCTAATTCGCGGATGGAGGGGTTCCATAACGCGGCGTTATTGTGGAAATTAGATAAAATCATCGGAGCGTTCACTCGAGGCGGTGAAGTCGACGTCGAGGCCGAGGTCGTCGTCTCGAGCCCGTTCACGAAGCGCCGACTGGAGTCGTTTTCGGCCGGTTCCGTGGGTGTCACGCGCATCCTCGAGATCGACGTCGTAGATGGTCGGCGTCGTCCAAAAGAGCGTTCGCGAACTGGCCGTGTCGATGACGAGCGACGCCAGCCCGAGTCGACGCTGGAAGATCGATCGACGAGTCGAGACGGTCTGGATTCGGTAGTAGGGGATCACCGTCGTTCGGCGCTGCCAAAAGCCTCGTCGAACGATCAAGTGATCCTCGCCGACGTAGTAGCCGAGATTGACGTACTTCAGGTGGGCTGCGGGTGGAACCCCGGCGAAGGCGACAGCAGCGAGGTACCAGCGCTCGAGGCCGGTTGCCTGCGTGATTCCGAAGCTGATCGCGACGATGACGGTGGCGATGAGCGAGTACCGAACGAGGTACCGTCGGCGTGCGATGGGCGGTGGGCGCTGGAATTTCGGCGTTTCGACGCCGGTCAGGTTTTCCGTGAAGCGATGAACGCGTCCTTGTTTCGCCAGCGGGACGGCAGACTGGCTGCCGCCGTTGCTGTCGGGACCGTATCCGGCCGTTTCGACCCAGAGACCGGCGTACTCGATCGCCCGTTGAATCGGGTTGGCGGTCACCGTCACCGATTGGACCTTTTCGACGGGAATCGAGCCGCTGTAACGCTGTAAGAGCCCGCGTTCGTAGACGAAGTCGTCGTCGGCCCGTCCGAGCTGAAAGTCGTAGTACGTTGCGAACGTGTACGCGACGCTCAATACGTACGCGATGACGACACCGTTAGCTATCGAGACGAGCGTCAGGATGCCGTAATCTGTCGTCGTCCCTTCGCCCAGCGATTCGGGGCCACCGACCGGTTGGGCGACGACCACGAGCAACTCGAGGAAGGTATCCGTCGCGATGAAAAAGAGCCCCAAGACGGCAGCGGCGGCCGCGGGCCGAAACGACGTGAACGAGTAGAGGAGGAGTTCTCGAGCCTCGAGGTCGAACAGTCGATGCTGTCGGCGTTGGCCGACTCCTGGTGCGAGAGGAGAGTCGGAGTCGAGTTCTCGAGAGCGGTTCGACGTCGGTTCAGGGGTGCCAGGACCGCCGGTCCCGTCGACCGTTTGGTCGCTGCTCGTGCGCTCGGCTTCGTCGGGGTGTTCGGGTCGATCGGCGACTGACTCGGCTTGGTCGTCCGACGACGATTCCTGTTCGCGTCGTCGACCCCGACGACTCTTTACCTCGGCAGTTCGCCGCCTGATCTGCGTTTGGAGTCTCGTGGCTTCGGATTCGCTGACGAAGTTGAGCGTGGCCTCCGTTGCACCGCCACCTGCGGTCTCGATCGACAGCGTCGCGAGACCGAAGAGTCGTTGAAACACCCCCTGTCGAACGTCGACGTTCTGGATGCGGCCGTAGGGAATTTCACGGGATCGGCGGGCGAAGACACCCGAGGAGACGTCGAACGTGTCCGGCGTAATGGCGTACTCGAATCGGTAGTAGTAGGCGACGCCGTAGGCGACACCGATCGCGAACCCGAGTGGCGCGGCGAGTGGAGACCACGCTGGGCTGATCGGGTCGACGACGGCACCCAACAGTAGAACCAACGCCATCGGTATCCAGAGCCAGATGAGGCCGTATTGAAGCCCGTACGTGGCTGCGCTGAGTGGATGGAGTCGGTTCATCGTGAGTTAGACCGCGTCGTCGGCCTCGCTCTCGACGGCGAGATCACGGAGCGTATCTTGCAGATCATCTGCCCGGTCGGGGGTCAGCCCCGGAATTCGCACGTCCGCGTTGCGCGAACCGGCCGTGTAGACGACGACGCTCGAGAGCCCGAGCACTCGTTCGACGGGGCCGAACTGGGTGTCGACGTGCTGGACCCGAACGAATGGAACGGCCGTCTCGACGAAGGTGACGACACCGCGCTCGAGGTAGAGCGCGTCGTCTTGCAGTTCGAAGCGCCAGACCTGATAGAGGCGGATCGCGTAGACGATCCCCAGCCCGATTCCGACCGCAATGACAGCCCCGACCGCTTCGATGGGGATGTCGATCACCCATTGACCAGCGAGTGCCCCGACGACGCCGAGGACGATCGCCACGTTCGCGATCCAGAGCAGTCTGATTCGCGGGTGAAGGGATTCCATACGCATAGCCTCTCAGGAACGTGGATAAAGTTGCGGTTGTCTCCTCACGTGACGTGATTATCTCGCGGCGGGGCGACCTCGAGTCAGTCCTCTTGCTCGTCGTACTCCTCGGGAGTGTACGTCGACAACTCGAGGGCGTGAATATCGGTCGTCATGTGCTCTCCGAGGGCGTCGTAGACCGCCTGGTGTTGTTGGACCAGCGGGAGGTCTTCGAACGTCGGCGAGACGACGGTGGCTGCGAGGTGGTCGTCGTCGTGTTTGTCTCGCGCGTGCGTGACATTCGCTTCGGCGTTCTCGACGTTCGACTCGATGAGTTCCTCGATGTCGGAGAGATTCATACGCAGACATTCGGACGCTCGAGGCAAAAGCGCCGCGGTCCTGCTCGCAGCGCTCGGGAGTACATGATCTCTTACGCCCCTCGACCGTATCGGCATTGACACATCTGTGCTGGCACGCCGGTGCTGACACGTCGGTACCGCCACGCCGGTGACGGCGAATTTATACCGATCCGGGGCGCTTGCTGCGATATGTCACTGGCAGCCGACGCGCGGCGGGTCGCCGACTCGCACCCGTTTCTCATCACGGCGTTGCGGGCGGGGGTCGTCAACTACACCGCCGCCGCTCGATTTCTCGAGGTCGACGGCGAGACTGACGCGGTCGCGACGGCGTTGCGACGCTACGCGGAGGAGTTACCGGCACACGAGACGAGGACCCGAGACGCTCGAGTCACGATGGAGAGTGGGATCGGCCCGGTCGAAGCGGGGGCGGACAGTGCGAGACCGGATGGTGGGGGATCAGCCGACGCAGGGGCGGACGAGGCGTTGATCACGGTCGGCGGGAGTGCGTTCGGACCGACTGGGGGCGACAGAACGGCCGTGATCGCGACCGGCGACGTGGACGCGACGGCACTCGCGGAAGTCATCCACCGACTGTCGCGTTCGGGTATCGAGCCCCACGCGGCGGGCGTCGGCAAGGAATCATTGGTCGTCGTCGTCGATCGACTCGAGGGGGCGAACGCGCTCCGGGCGGTCGAGGACGCGCTCGAGTCGTGTCTCGACGCTCATCACACGCTTTAACTTTCGTCCGGAGGAAGTGAGCCTAATGACCCTGCACGTGACGAACACGTTGACGGGCGAGAGAGAGCCCTTCGAGCCACAGGATCCAGAGAACGTCTTGCTCTACTACTGTGGCCTGACGGTCTCCGATCCGCCTCACCTGGGCCACGCGCGCTCGTGGGTCCACGTCGACGTCATGCACCGCTGGCTCGAGCACCTGGGCTACGACGTGCGTCACGTCGAGAACTTCACCGACGTCAACGAGAAGATCGTCGCCCGGGTGGGTGAGGACGACCTCGGCTCGGACGAAAACGACGTCGCGGAGACGTACATCGAACGGACGCTCGCGGATATGCGAGCCCTCAACCTCCTCCGGGCGGAAGTCTACCCGCGCGTTTCAGAACACGTCCCCGAAATCGTCGACCTCGTCGAAACCCTGATCGAGAAGGACTACGCGTACGAGTCGAACGGCTCGGTCTACTTCGACGTGACGAGTTTCGAAGAGTACGGTAAGCTCTCGAATCAGGAACTCGAGGAGATCGAATCCCAGGGCGAAGCCGACGAGCGCTCCGAGAAGCGCCACCCTGCGGATTTCGCACTCTGGAAAGCCGGCGGCGTCGACGAGTCGTCCGTTCACGAACACCGCCACGACGATGTGGCGTTCGACTGCGAGGACGAACCGAGCGGCCAGACCTGGGAGTCGCCGTGGGGCGAGGGTCGTCCCGGCTGGCACATCGAGTGCTCGGCGATGAGCATGACGCACCTCGAGGAAACGCTCGACATTCACGTGGGTGGCCGGGATCTGGTCTTCCCCCACCACGAGAACGAAATCGCCCAGTCAGAAGCTGCGACCGGCCAGCAATTCGCGAACTACTGGCTTCACTGTGAGCTGTTCCAGATGGACGACGAGAAGATGTCCTCGAGTCTGGGCAACTTCGTCACGGTCGACGACGCCGTCGAGCAGTGGGGGACGAACGCGCTTCGCACCTTCCTCACCGCGGGGTCGTACAACAGCAAACAGCTCTACTCGGACGAGACCATCGCCGAGGCCCGGGAGCGATGGGATCGACTCGAGCGCGCCTACGAGTCGGCCGTCGAGGCGCTCGACTCGCCGGCCGCACGGACGAAAGCGTCGGACGACTCGCTTCGGGAAGCAGTCCGAGACGCCCGTTCGGACTTCGTCGCCGCGATGAACGACGACTTCAACACGCGTGAGGCACAGGCCGCGTTGCTCGAGATCGCATCGGCGCTGAACGCACACCTCGAGAGCCGAGACGAGTACGACTACCGCGGGCTCCGAGCGGCCGTCGAAACGCTCGAGGAACTCGGCGATGTCCTCGGCCTCTCGTTCGTCGGGGAAACGACCGGGACGGCCGACCTCGCGGGCGATGTCGTCGACCTCGTTCTCGACGTTCGCGAACGGGAACGCTCGGCGGGGAACTACGAGCGAGCGGACGAGTTGCGCGACGAACTCGAGGGACTCGGCATCGAGATTCAGGATACCGACGACGGCGCGAGCTACCGGTTGCCGAGCGACGAGTAGTCCGCTGGTCTTTTGCGACCGTTTCTGCGAGGGCCCATTTCAGCGAGTGACAACAGTCACGAGCTATATACGCTCGAGTGGGGACGACCTGAGTAGATGAATCGACGGGTGTTTCTCGGGGCAAGCGTATCCGGCATAGTCGGCGTCACTGCGGGCTGTCTGAGTGATATTATCGACGACGAGACGACGTTCCAGGCGTCGCTGGTTCGCGTCTCTCCGGACGCTGTCGACGAGACCGACTACGAGCATACCCGCACCGAAGAACGGGTCGAACACCGGGAGTACGAGGACGAATCGTACGAGGAAACGAGCTACGTGAGCGAGTACGTCCGGGAGGTCGAACACTCACTCGAGGACCTCGAGTCGTCGTCCGTTCCGGCCGTCGTCTCCGTCGTGTCCACGCCGACAGTCGTGGTCGCGGGCGAGGAACTCGAGACGCTCGCAGACCGCGATCCCGAAGTCATCGTCGAATCGGTTCAGGACGAGTACGAAGATTTCAGCGTCGAGAACAACGTCGGCGGCCGTGCCGTCGAGATCGACGACCTAGAGGTTCGGGTCTCCTTCGATACGTACGCCGCGACGGCGACGGTGGCCGACGACGCTGACGCGGAGATTGACTGCGTCGTCGACGTCGTTCGATTCGACGCCGGCGAGGATTCACTCGTCACGGTCGGTATCTATCCTGAGGACGAGAGCCTCGAGTTGAGCGACGAACAGGACGAGGTCGACACCCTCCTTGCTGGTCTCGAACACGGTGAGGACGTAGACGTAGATATCGACGAGGAGACGGAGATCGACCACACGGACGATGACGAATAGAACCGGCGACCGCTCAGAATCCGAGCGCAGTCGAAATCGATAGCCCGCTCGCGATCGCCCCGAGCAGGTAGCCGCCGATTGCGCCCCCGTTGAGCAACGGTAAGCCAGCGTGGGGTCGGCCCTTGAGCACCATGTACATGAGTACCAGGAGGCCGGCGATCGTTCCGATGATCGCGCCGAGTGCAGGCACGTTCAGCGCGAGTCCGGGTACGTCGATCGTTCCAGCCTCGAGGAAGTACGCGGCGCTCGCGACGAGGATTGTCGGAATCACGGCGTCGCCGAGGCCGATGAACAGCGCGTCGCGTTCGCGTTCTTCAGCGGAGAGTTCCTCGGCGTCAGTGTCGCCGTCGGAGCCACTTCCGACCTCGAGATCGGAGTCGCCTTCAGCCTCGAGATTGGCGTCTGTCTCGGTGTCGAGATCGGCGTCCGCTTCGGACTCGGTGGCGGGGTTTGGTTCGGTCTCGGCCGCGGTACCCGAATCCTCATCGTCGGTCGAGTGGCGTTCGTCCGATGGATGCCCGTCTTCGACATCGGTGACCCCCTCGGTGCTTCCAGCCTCGAGGTACGAGTAGGAAAGCGTCGTGGGGACGACGAGGACGACGGGGATTTTGAGGTCCATCACGCCTTCCGCGAGGTCGAGCATGTGCTCGGTTCGGTAGACGCTAATCGCGTCGTAGATGGCGAGAATCGAGAGCAAGAGGATGGCGGGCAGGAGACCGAAGCTGATTCCAAAGAGGGCGGCCGCGCCAGCGCCCAACACGATACCCGTGGCGTCGATGACGTACCACTCGGGATAGACCAGCAGGGCTGCTCCGACGGCGAGTGCGCCGAGTGCGGCGAGGACGTTAGTCGAGGCGACGGTGACCACCGGCGGGACGAGTTCGGCGAAGACGAACCACCCGAGCATCACGCTGACGCCGACGATGAGGGCCCTGATAAGCCAGTCTGCGTTGTACTTGAACGTGAGGAGCATGAACGCCGTTGCGACGAGAATAATTCCAAAGTAGAACGCGCTGTTGGCCGGATCGTCCGGGTCGTCGACGGCCTGATGTCCCGCTTCCTGAAACGGTTCGACCAGCGCGAGCGTCCCGAGCTGGATCGCGAGGAAGAGCGCCACCGTAAATCCGACGGCGGCAGAGACTCGAGTCCGATGGTTCATAGCCCGGCGTTCGTATCCTGCTGGTATGGGTGTTTTCGTCTCCGCTCGAGGAGGCGTACGGCGAACTCACCTCACTTAGCGTGTGTAGAGCTTCGAACCGACGAGCGACGGCAGGTGGACGCCGTCCTCCGGTGTCACCGCAACGTAGGGTTGCTCGACGGGTCCGAACACGTCGACGACGCGACCGACGGTCTCGAGGTCGTCGTCGATGACCATCGTCCCGATTTCGTCGCGAAACGCGTTGCCGCCAGCGCCCGCAGCGTTCTCGTCACTCCGTTCGCTCGCGCGGAGGACGGCGAGTCCCTGTGCCGTTCTGACGACGGAGCCAACCCGTCGCATCTTACTCACGCATCGCGACGACGTACGCCGCGACGGCCTGAACGAGGTCGTTCTTCGACGAATCGTCGGCACCGCGAACGACGACCCGACCCCGGTCGGCCCAGTGCTCTCGAGAGTAGGCTTTGTCCCGTTCGATCGAGGCGTCGTAGCCGATCTGTTGGACTGCCTTGGCGATTTCGTCGACCGTCGGTTCCTCGACGGCGAGCTCCTGTGAAACGCGCCGCCCGTCGGCCCGCGAAAGGGCCGCATCGAGATAGGCGGGCCAGATGACGTTCTCGACCATACACTCATCTCGGCAGTCCGACCGGTAAACCCTTTTCAAAATCAGTGGGGAGAGATTCCCTATCGGAACCGAACGAGGAACCCGACGGCGAGCAAGGCTGCGGCAACCGCGGCGGGAACGCCGAAGCCGGGGATCGGTTCGCTTTCGTCGCCGTCGTCAGCGTCGTCAGCGTCGTCGGCACCCTCAGCGTCCGATTCGTGCGCCTCGGCTTCGTCTGCGAGATCCTCGACAGTTTCGACGATCATCGGCCCTGGCTGGTTCATCAGGTTGTCGTTGACCGGAACGAAGTTTTCTTCTTCAGCCGCCGTCGTCGCCTCGACGGCATCCGGTATCGGTGGCTCGTCCTGATAGTCGGGATAGATGATGACGTCAGGATCCGCTTCGACCACCATCTCCGGGTCGATCTCGCCCCACTCCTCGACGCCAGCATCCTCGGCGATGTTCTCGAATCCGGCCGCCTCGAGCACGTCGTGGTTGAACGAGCCGGGACCGGCCGTGTAGCCTTCTTCGTCCATCGCGAAGTACGCCGTCGGCGACTCGTCGATGTCCGGTTCGGCGTCCTCGAGTCGGTCGTCCATCTCCTCGACCGTGTCGGTTGCACCCTCACACTCGCCGACGAGTTGCCCGGTGAGTGCGACGTTCTCGGTGACGTCGTCGATACTGTTGGCGTCCTCGACGACGAAAACGGTCAGGTCGGCCTCGTCACGGAGTTGGTCGATCAATCCCTCCTGGCTGAGTGCCGTTTCGTCGGCGACGACCACGTCAGGATCGAGATCGATGACCTGTTCGGCGTCGGTCGTCACGCCGTCGTCTTCGGTAATGTCGGTCGCGTGATCTTCGACGTCGAGGTAGTCGGTGAATTCGCCGATCGGCATGCCGACGACCTGCTCTTGGGCACCGATTTCGTAGGTCGTTTGTGCGTCACTCGGCTGTAAGGCGACGACTTCCTCCGGTTCTTCGTCGATCGTGACGGTCTCACCGGTCGCGTCGGTCATCTCGAGGGGATACTCACAGACGGTATCGTCCTGAATCGACGGTGTGACGTCACCCGCCGAGGTGCTCGTTTCGGGTGTGGCGTGTGTAGTAGCGCCGGCCGCGGCGGCCGGGGCGAACGCTGCGGTGGCAACGAACACTGCCACGACGAGTGCTGCGATAGGTCGCATACCTCCGACTCTGGAGCCACTTCAACAAATATTTGGCTAATCCAATCGTGGTTGTGACGTATGTACCGACCGGGCCGGCTCCTCGCGTGGTCGATGGGGTTGTTCGCCCTCCTCGTGGCCACGATCGTCGCCAGCGCGGCGCTTGGCTCGGTCCGGATCGACCCGCTCACGGTTTCGATGGCCGTCCTCAACGCGCTCGCCGTTCCCGTCGGGGCCAGCCTCGAGTCGTCCGGGCTTCCGGTCACCGGGTGGTCGATTCCGTTCCCGTCGTTCGAGTACCGTCCGCTGTTCGGCTTCGACGTGCCCGACAGCCATCAGATCATCGTCACCGACGTCCGCCTGCCGCGGATCGCCCTCGCAGCCACCGTCGGATTCTCGCTCGCCGCGGCCGGGACGGTGATGCAAGGATTCTTCCGCAATCCGCTCGCCGACCCCTCGATAATCGGCGTCTCGTCGGGTGCTGCCGCCGGTGCCGTCGCAGCCATCGCCTTCCCAGCACTGATTCCGTTCGGTGGCCTCCACCTCGCGGCGTTCGTCGGTGCGCTGGGAACGGCCTTTTTCGTCTACGCGATCGCGACCGAAGGCGGGCGAACGCCGGTTGCAACGTTGCTCCTCGCGGGCGTCGCGATTCAGGCCTTCCTCGGCGCGATGATCTCCTACATGCTCGTCCACAGCGGTGACGACCTTCGACAGGCCGTCGTCTGGATGATGGGCCATCTGAGCAACAGTACGTGGAGCGACGTCGCCTTCGCCCTCCCGGTGACGCTCGTCGGCGTGGCCATCTTGCTTACCTACACTCGAGAGATGAACGTCTTGCTCCTCGGGGAGGAAGACGCCCACCACCTCGGCGTCGACGTCGAACGGACCAAACTCCTCTTGCTCGCACTGGCGAGCATCGTCACCGCTGCGGGCGTGGCCGTCGCTGGCGTCATCGGATTCGTCGGCCTCGTCGTCCCCCACATCATGCGACTCCTCGTCGGCCCGGATCACCGAATCCTCCTGCCGACCAGTGCGCTCGCGGGGGCGTCGTTTCTGGTCGTAACGGATACGATCGCCCGACTCGGAACGCTCTCGTTCCCACTGGGTATCCAGATCGAGACGCCGGTGGTTCCCGTGGGGATCATCACGGCCGCACTCGGCGCGCCCTTCTTCCTGTTCTTGCTCACGCGACGGGAGGTGCACTCGGTATGAATCCGTTTACTTCCGGCGCGAACTCGGATAGTACCGACACCCACTGGGAACCCCTCGAGACCGAGGAACGCGACTCGCTTCCATTCGCGAGTTCCGGACGGACACCAGTATCCGCGTCGATCGAGATCGAGAACTGTTCGCTCTCGTTCGGCGACCTCTCCGTTCTCGAGGACGTCTCGCTCACCGTCGACGCTGGTGAGTTCGTCGGCTTCATCGGCCCCAACGGAGCCGGGAAGACGACGCTCCTTCGAGCGATCAGTAGCGCACTCGAGCCGGATTCGGGGACGATCACGGTCGACGGAACCGACGTCCACGACGCCTCTTCGAGGGCCTCGAGTCGGTTGCTCTCGGTCGTTCCCCAGGATACGTCGCTCTCGTTTTCCTTCCCCGTCCGCGACGTCGTGGCCATGGGCCGTCACCCCCATCGCTCTCGCTTTAGCGCGCCCACGGACGAGGACCGGCTTGCGGTCGAACGAGCGCTCGAGCGAACGCGAACGACCGAGTTGGCTGATCGACCGATCGACGAGATTAGCGGCGGCCAGCGCCAACGTGTCGTCCTCGCGCGAGCGATCGCACAGGAGACGCCCGTTATGTTGCTCGACGAACCGACCGCGAGCCTCGACGTGAACCATCAGGTCGAGACGCTCGAGTTGGTTCGCGACCTCGTCGACGACGGCCAGACCGTCTGTGCGGCGATTCACGACCTCGATCTGGCCGCCCGCTACTGTGATCGTCTCGTCTTGCTCGCCGATGGCTCGGTCTACCGGAGTGGGCCGCCGGAGGACGTACTAACGGGTGAGACGCTCTCCGCGGTCTTCGAGGCGAGCGCAACGGTGACGCAGAATCCCGTTACGGGGACCGAACAGGTGACGGCACTACCGACTACCGACGGAACTGCGGACCGACTCGAGGCGACAAATTCGAGCGGAATGGACAACGATGAGAGAGCCAACAACGGCGGCAGAGTCGACAACGACGGTGGTGCCACGAACGTCACCGTCCACGTCCTCGGGACTGGACAGGTCAGTGCGGGCGTCGTCTCGCGACTCGAGACAGCGAATCGCGACTTCTCGGTAACCGTCGGTCCCGTGACCCGCGGGAGCACAGTCGCCGATATCGCGCGCCGACACGACCTCGCGTGTCTCGAGATCGGCCCCTACGAGTCGCCATCGCCGGCCGTACACCCGACGTTCGAGGAGCGAGTCGGAACTGCCGACGTCACGGTCGTCACCGAACGCGTCGTCGAATCGGTTGGGCCCGGGTCGCGCGCACTCCTCGAGACGGTCGATGCAGTCGCCGACTCGGTCGTGATCGTGACGGACTCGAGCGGAGACGACGGACGGGTCAACAACCCTCGGGAAGCCGACAGTCGAGTCAGTGCCACCCGTGAAGACGACGTATCTGGTAGCGACTATCCAGCGTCGCAAACGGCCCCCGAAACGTTCTCGAGTCACCAGCGAGTGATTGCTGGAACCCGAGAGACCGTTCTCGAGTCCATCGACGCCGCACTCGAGGAACACACGAACGCGGTCGACTCGCGTCGGACCGCCGGGTCCGCGAGTAGCGGATCGACTTCCGAAGACGATTCGAGTCCGGGCGCCTCGGCGGAGTCCTCGAGCGATTAGAGAGTTGCAGAGCGCGGTATCAATCTGGGTTCTCGGTTTGCACCCTCGGGACGCTCGGGAGGGGCTTTACCAGCCGATCAGTCGAAGAATGATCCCGAGAATGATTCCCGAGATGCCGACGAGAAGTCCAACTCCGGGGATGACGGGGATCGGAATGAGACCGATTGCGAGCACGATCGCGAGGATGATGACGATCGTCGAGAGTCTAACCATACTAAATTCTGTCACGACATCGACCGGTAATGATAGTGCTTGCATGTGCGAGACGCGAAGTGTATTTACGACTGTCCGTCACGCTTTCCGAGAGAGAATATGCTCGAGACAATTGCGATCGTCCTGCTCTTCGTGAGCGTCGGCGTTCTATTATTCCTGCCGACTATCGCAATTAGCTGGTGGCAATCGCGCGAGCGAGATGAACGAGACGACCGTGATTCGAGCGAGCGCGCACGTGAGTAATGCGGCCGACGACGACTGAACGCAACTGGACGGTTTTTTACCCTTCCGCCTCCGAGTGGCCGCTAATGAGCGAGTACGATTACGACGAGCTCGGACTCGTCGCCGGGCTGGAGATCCACCAGCAACTCGAGACGGCGACGAAGCTGTTCTGTCAGTGTCCGACCGAGCTTCGCGAGCCCGAGGAGTCGTCGCGGACGTTCACGCGCTATCTCCACCCGACGCGCAGCGAACTGGGCGAGATCGATGAAGCCGCCTTAGAAGAGAGCAAGGTCGACCGCGAGTTCGAGTACCTCGCGTACGACTCGACGTGTCTGGTCGAAGAGGACGACGAGCCACCACACGAACTGGATGCAGAGGCTCTCGAGACGGTCCTCGAGATCGCCCAGCTAATGGACATGCGCCCGGTCGATCAGGCGAACGTCATGCGAAAGCTCGTCGTCGACGGCTCGAACACGTCAGGTTTCCAGCGCTCGACGTTGATCGCAACTGGCGGCGGGATCGAGACCAGCGAGGGCAGCGTCGGCATCGAAGACCTCCTCCTCGAGGAAGAGAGCGCCCAGCGCGTCGAGGAGACCGACGACGGCGTCCGCTACAGCCTAGATCGGCTGGGGATTCCGCTCGTCGAGATTGGCACGAAGCCCGACATCGCCTCTCCCGAACAGGCGCTCGAGGCTGCCGAACGAATCGGCATGCTGCTTCGTTCGACGGGCAAGGTAAAACGCGGGCTCGGAACCATCCGTCAGGACGTGAACGTCTCTATCGCGGAGGGGGCCCGCGTCGAGATCAAGGGCGTCCAGAGTCTGGACGACATCGACGACATCGTCCGCAACGAGGTCGGTCGACAGGCCGAACTCGTCGGCATTCGCGAGGAACTCGAGGAACGCGAGGCTGCCGTCGGCGAGGAACAGGACGTCAGCGAGGTTTTCGAGGGAACCGACAGCGGCGTCATCGCCGGTGCACTCAGTAGCGGTGGATCGGTGATGGCCGTCCCGCTCTACGGTTTCGACGGGATCGTCGGCCGTGAGATCGCTCCCGATCGTCGGCTCGGAACCGAACTCTCCGACCACGCCAAGCGCCACGGCGCCGGCGGAATCTTCCACACGGACGAACTCCCGGCATACGGCGTGACCGAGGACGAAGTCGACGCGCTTCGCGACGCCGTCGGGGCCGGTCCCGAAGACGCCGTCGCGATCGTCGCTGCTGACACCGACGTCGCCAAAGCCGCAATCGAGGCCGCCGCCGAACGCGCCACGACCGCCCTCGAGGGCGTCCCCGAGGAGACCCGC
The DNA here is from genome assembly GCF_900108095.1 of Natronorubrum sediminis. Lineage (NCBI taxonomy): Archaea > Methanobacteriati > Methanobacteriota > Halobacteria > Halobacteriales > Natrialbaceae > Natronorubrum > Natronorubrum sediminis. Next base: position 36,710 of record NZ_FNWL01000001.1, on the reverse strand, counting down.
GGCGCGAACGACGACGGGACGACCCGTTACCTGCGCCCACTTCCCGGTGCCGCGCGGATGTACCCCGAGACGGACGTGCCACCCGTCGAACCGGACCCGAGCGAGGTTCCAGAGCCGGAACTCCTGACCGAGAAGGTCGAACGGTATCAAGACGAGCACGACCTCGGTGCCGGACTGGCCGAACAGGTCGCCTACGGCAGACGGATGCCACTCTTCGAGGACGTAGTCGCCGACAACATCGATCCGACGCTCGCCGCGACCACCCTCGAGTCGACGCTCACCGAACTCAGACGAGACGACGTGCCGGTCGAGAACCTCGAACGCGGGCATCTCGAGGCCGTGCTCTCGATGGCCGAAGAGGGCGACCTCCCTAACGAAGGAGTGCCGGATCTACTCTCCGAACTGGCTCGAGAGCCAGACCAAACCGCCGAAGCGGCGGCTGAAGCGGCGGGACTCGGCGGCGTCGACGAAACGGAGGTTCGGGAAGCCGTCGTCGAGGTCGTCGAACGCAACGAGTCACAGGTCGCAGACGAAGGAATGCAGGCGTTCTCCGGACTCATGGGCGAGTGTATGGGCGCGCTGCGAGGGAAGGCCGACGGCGACCTCGTGAGCGAGTTGCTGCGTGAAGAGATTCAAAAACGGACGTAGACCGTCTGGAAAAACGCTCGAGACGCATTTTGTCGCCACCTTCGTAACTGCGAATTCGAATAGCGTGCTCACTCACCGGCGAGTTCCTCGAGCAACGTCTCTAGCTCGTAACTCTGGAGTGCGTCCCGCTCTTCGATGGCTGAAATCACGAACGTCGAATCGGTCCGGTCGACGCCTTCGATCTGTTCGAACTCCGCGATCAGTCGTTCGACCATCTCGCTGGCGCTCAGTCGAGCAAGGACGATGAAGTCGGTTTTCCCCATCGTGAAGTAGACGTTCGTGACGCCCTCGACGGTCAGCAGTCGGTCGGCGAACTCCTCGTAGGAGCCCTGATAATCGGCGTGAACCTCGACGAGGACCGTCACGCCGAGACCGAGTTCCTCGAGGTCGATCTCGTAGCGATCGTTCGTGATGATTCCCTCCTCCCGAAGGTTGCTCAACCGATAGTGAATCGTGGAGACCGGGATTCCAGTGGCTTCGTGGAGTCGTTCCGGGCTCCCGGTCTCGAGTTCCGAAATTGCCTTCAGCAGTCGCACGTCGCGCTCGTCCATGTAGTACACTCATCGTTCGGTTCGAATATATCCTTCGTCTGACGTACTTGGATATATCTATAACACAGTCCATCACTGTGGCAGTACATTCGGATGTAATCCATATGTGTGGTTCTTGATTCGGCTCAGAGAGTGCGCTTGTAGAAGGATCTAAATATACCCCTCCATTCTGAATCGGATATGACTCATCTACTCTCCCGCCGATCTGAGTACCGAGAACTGGTGCTCTTTTCGATACTCGCACTCTGCTGGGGAAGTTCGTTCGTCGCAATCGAAGTCGGCCTCGAGTACGTTCCACCGTTGTTATTCGCCGGCTTTCGCTACCTCGTCGCGGGCGCGATCGTCTTCGCCTATGCGGTGGTCGCAACCGACCGAATACGCCCACGGACTCGCGGTGAGTGGCTCATCGTCTCCATCGCGGGCGTCTTCGTGATCGGTCTCTACCACGGGCTCTTGTACCTCGGTGAGCTCTACGTCTCGGGAGCAGTCGCCGCAACGGTCGTCAGTACGGCCCCGATTCTGACGGTTGTCTTCGCCAGTCTCCTGTTGCCGAATCAGCGAATTAACGGACTCAGCGTTATCGGGTTCGTCCTCGGACTGGTGGGTGTAATCCTCGTCGTTCGACCGTCTCCGGCATCGCTCCACGGCGACATGACCTACGGGGCGATACTCGTCCTCGGTGCTGCGATTACCTTCGCGCTCGGGAGCGTCCTCGTCCGACCGATCGAGTCCGCACTTCCGATCGAAACGCTCCAGGCGTGGGCGATGCTCATCGGTGCCGGCGTCCTGTTCGCCTGGGCGGGCGTTCGCGGTGAGTCGATGGCTGGCGTCGAATTGACGACGACAGCGTTGCTCTCGTACGCGTACCTGACGATTATCTCCGGCGTCTTCGCGTTCTTGCTCTACTTCGAGTTGCTCGAGCAAAGCGGACCAACGCAGGTCAACCTCGTGGGCTACGCCGAACCTGCCGTCGCGATCGTCGTCAGTTGGTTGGTACTCGGCTCGATCGTCGACTCGATTACGATCGTCGGACTGCTCACGATCCTTGTGGGCTTTCTCGTCATCAAGCGAAACGCGATCCGCTCCGCCCTGGTGTCGGCGCGTTCGGGCAAGCCAAATCGGGGACTTCCTGAGACGCACGTCGAAACCACTGCCAAAACTCGTGTCGAAGCTAGCACCGAAACCCACGCTAAAGCCAGAACAGATGGTGGAGTCATCCCCGAATCCGACTCGAGTGAGTTACCCAACGAGCGCTAACCCTCGAGTTCGAAGCGGTAGTCCTCGGGTCTGACGGCCTCGTTCGTATCGTGCTCAACGGACTATCCGTTTCGCACTCAACGTCTCCGCTCGTAGTCGTCCTCGACGACTCGGACGTAAAGTAAATCGCTAGGAAGAGCCCGTCTGGCACTCAATCAGTCAGCTCTCCCGTGTACTCACCGTCGACCCGCACGGCGGTGTCGTCGGTCGTAGTCTCGGTCGAGTCTGAGTCGGTTCCGAGTGCCGACTCGAGTCCCTCTCCGTCCAGTGAATCTTCCCCGGCGTACGTCACGAGCGTACTGGCGTGTGCGCCGTCGGATTCGACCGCGAGGTGTTGGTGAACGGCCGACGCATCCTCGAAGGCTCCAAATTCGAACTCGAGGCCCTCCTCGTCTTCCGCCGGTTGCTCGCCGTCGATCGTCTCGGCGGGAAGGGCCTCGTCGTCAGTGTACACACCGAGCGTGATCCCTCCCGTTTCGCCCGTCCGGAGCAGCCACTCGAAGTCGTCGTCGGTTTCGTGTTTGGGCTCTCGTTCACCAGCTGCGGTCTCGATGAGTCTGTCGACTCCCTCGAGTGCGTCGTACTCGTCGTCGTTCGGATTCGGGTACGAAAAGGCGTACACGTCGTCGGTGATCCCGACGATTTCGTCAGTTTCGGCGTCACTAAAGAGTGCTGACGAATCCGATTCTGACTCGAGGTCGTATCCCGCCTGCTCGAGGTCGGTGTAGAGACCGTCGTAATCGTACTCGCCGACGACTGCGAAAGCACCGTTCGCGTACACGAGCGCACCCTCGCCCGTCGGTGTCTCGTCGTTGTCGCTGTAGGCGGTCGCTCCTGGGGAGTTAGCCAGGTGAGAAAACCCACTCGAGTTGAGGACGGCGACGACGATCGGGTTCCCGATGAGCGGATCGTCCGGTTCGTCACCAGCCGTCGTGTCTTCCTCGTCGATGATAGTCGCCATCGTCTCGAAATCGATCGCACCATAGACGTACGGCGAGTAGTCTCCGGCGGGGAGAATCGACGCGTACGACGGTAATCCACCGTCGGCCTCGATCCCACCGTCCGATTCCTCATCGTCGGAACTGGTTAACTCCGAGCACCCAGCGAGGGCCAGCATTCCACCCGCGGCGAGAGACAGTGCGTGTCGTCGATTGACCTCGATCATCCAGTAGTAGTGATTACCACTGATATATCATTGTAGTGGTATTCGTTCCGTTCGTCTCGCAGTGTCCACGAGGTGCGAGAATACGAGGAATGGACGGTCGGTAAAGTGGTTGTCGACTTTGTTACTGCTTTTCGGGGCGGTCAGTTGCTCGGCGAAGTACGCCGAGGAGCGTGTGTGCTTCTCGCGCTGTCAGATCCGCCCGACCGTGGATCCGACGAAGCATCCGCATCGTTTTGTCGTGTTTTTCGGATGGATGATTGAGTTCCGTGAGAAGCGCGTCCCACTGGTCGTACACTCGATCGACCGTCTCCTGTGGCGCTCGGACCTGCTCGCGGTCGGGAAGCTGTGTGTCTCCCTTCGCGAGTGTGAGTGAGCTGAGTTCGTAGAGCGTGATCGTCGCCGCCTGGCCGAGATTGAGAACGGGGTACTCTTCGGCAGCCGGAATGGAACAAATTTCGTCGATTTGGGCGAGTTCCTCGTTTGTAAGTCCGACACGCTCACGGCCAAAGACGAGTGCAGTTGGTCCCTCGATGGTCTCGAGGCGATCTGCGAGTTCGCCAGGAGTCGAGAACGGAAAACGGATGTGACTGTTGTCGTCTTCGTTCGTCACTGCCGTACAGCCGATGGTGTGATAGTTTTCGACGAGCTGGTCGAACGTTACTTCACTCGCGTTCGGAAGAATGTCGTCTCGAGCGTGTCCTGCGAATCCGTACGCTGGGCCGTCACGGTCGAGTGCTGGCGGGTCGACGAGGAGGAGGTCTTCGAATCCGAAGTTCTTCATGCCTCGTGCAATCGTCCCGACGTTCCCCGGCGTCTGGGCATCGACGACGGCAACTGCTGGCGGTGTTTGATGAGTGACCGTGGACTGGTCGTCTAACTCCTCGCTCATACGCGTTCAGCGAAGATCGGGTCGTGAAACGGGTTACCCTTTCGATTCATCACTCGGCGACTCGAGGACGAAAGCAACGAATGAGAGAGAAGAGAGATTGACCGGAAGAGAACGGGAGTCTTGTTCAGGATACTCGACCTAATCTGGACATCGTCTCGGTCTCTTCATCAGTTTCGATTGATCCTTCTCTCGGTCTCTCGGTCTCTCGGTCTCTTTTTCTCTCTTCTTCTTTCTTCTAGTCTAGCTATTCTAGACTAGCTAACTAGACTAGTTTCTAGACTAGCCAGTTGATACTAATTGTGTTACTATGGTCTTGGAACTGTGCTCCCTTGGAATCGTGTTAGTACGGTCTTGGTTGGGTCGGTATAGTCTCGATTCACGAAGGCGTTTGGTAGTTCTCCGTATCTCGAGACACAACACATATAATGGGGGGAGGGACACACCCCCATCGCGTTTGTAAGGCTGTATGTGTGTGGGGGTTCTGTATTGGTACACACCAGTGCCGCGGATGTAAAATCAGCCCAAATAACTCTGAATGCGGACAAATCAGTCGATAATCTCAGACCCCACCCACCCATTCCCCGTTACAAACGCGATGGGGGTGTGCCTCCCTCGAGCGATGGAATTAACAGGTTCGAACGTCGCGAATGGCGTTTTGAAACACGAGATACGAGCGAGAGCAAGTGGATCGATTTGAGCGAGGGCAAATGGGACGATATGAGCGAGGGCAAGCGAGACTTGCACTGTCCGCTCCTAAAAATCGAGTACACTTCGTAGGAGCGCTCGTTTCACTCACCGTCAGCGTTCATCTCTCCTCGACCCCTCCCTGTCGGCGCAGTTACATCCGCGACGGGGGTGGGGGTGTTTCGCATACCGATCGTCTATCGAACCACAGTGTTAGAAGCGCGATACTGGCAATCTACTGATTCACCGTCACTCCCGCGCGTACAGTCTTTTCAGAGGGGTTCCCACCATATTTACATCCGCGAGCGAAGTCCATAGGTTTATTTCAATCCAGTTGAAAGCCACGAGGTACTGCAATGTCCGCCAACGACGATCGTGATCCGCTCTTTCAATACGACGATCCGGTCTTTGCTGACGAGCGATTGCTCGAGATTACGCACCTCCCCGGCCCCGACCGCATCGTCGGCCGCGACGAACAGATGCAACGCGTCGCAGACGCCCTGAACCCTGCAATCTTCGGCAGCGAACCCAACCATCTATTCATCTTCGGGAAGACCGGAACCGGAAAGTCACTCATTTCTCGATCGGTGACCCAACGTGTCATCTCGGAAGCCGGCCGTGACGACATCGTCGTCAAGTACGCCTTTATCGACTGCGGCGAACAGAACACGGAGGCCTCGGTCATCAAAACGATCGCCCAGCTAGTCAACGAACCCGAAGCGAGTGGCATCTCCGTTCCCGACCGCGGACTCGGCACCGGTGACTACTACAAACGCCTCTGGGAGGCCATCGACCACTGCACGGACGTCACGATCGTCATTCTAGACGAAATCGACATGCTCGAGAACGACGAAGTCCTTCGAAAGCTCTCCCGAGCGGGCGAAAATCGACGAATCTCGGACTCGAGTATCGGTATTATTGGCATTTCGAACAAGATTGACTTCCCCGATCATCTCTCCGAGCGCGTCAAATCGAGTCTTTCACGGGACGAACTCGTCTTTTCACCCTACGACGCCAACCAACTCGTCGAAATCCTCGAGAAACGCCGCGACGCGTTTCACGATGGTGTCCTCTCTGACGACGTGATTCCACTGACCGCCGCATTAGCGGCCCAGGAACACGGCGACGCGAGGAAAGCGATCGACATTCTGCGCAATGCGGGTCGGATCGCAAAGAAACAAAACGCGACGCGCGTTACCGCAGATCACGTCCGGGATGCAAAGGAGAAAACCGAAGCCGACAGGTTCAACGAATTGATCGAGGGCTCTCCACAACAGGCGAAGGCGATCTTGTACTCGCTGACGCTGCTCACCGAGAACAGTTCGGAAAAGGAGTTCCCGACGAAGATTATCTACAACCAGTACAAGTCGATCGCTCGTCAACTCAACTTCGATGTCCTCTCCGAACGGCGAGTCCAGGAGATCCTCCAGGAACAAAACTTCCTCAACGTTATTCAATCCGAACGTGAGGGACGTGGGCGCGGTCGAGGCGCGCACGCGAAACACCGACTCCTCGAGAATCCGTCTATCGTCAAAAAGGTGCTCCTGCGAGATTCGCGACTGGCTGTCCTCGAGGACGACGGCGACGAGTAATCCGTCGCGAGTAACAGGTATCTCCCCCACGCTGTCCTAATTTCTCTCTCTTACACGTCCCAACCATCCCTTCGGAAAGAGCGTAATAATCCGCCCGGACTCGCGACCGGCGTACCTATCAGGCTCTGTTTCCCAGTGTGTGGTATGAACGCTGTCGACGCAGCAGGTCTCGGGATCGGTGACGATTACCCGCCCCGGATTATGGGCGTGTTGAACGTCAGCGAGGAGTCACCGTACGATCCGAGCGTGTTCGACGATCCCGGTGACGCCGCTCAATATGTCGACGAATCGTTGATCGACGAGGGTGCCGATATCGTCGACATCGGACTCGAGTCTGCGAACAAACGCTTCGACGTGCTCTCGGCCGAGGAAGAACTCGAGCGACTGGATATTGCCCTCGAGACGATCGAGAGCGTCAGCGGGGATGCGGTGTTCTCGATCGAAACTCGGTACGCCGAGGTTGCCGACGAGGCGATTTCACGCGGGTTCGACATGGTCAACGACATTGCCGGCTTCGCCGATCCGGAGATGCCGGTCGTCTGTTCTGAGTACGACGTCGCCGTTGCAAAAATGGCGAGTCCGCCTGATCTCGAGCGTCCCGGTGCCGTCGAAGAGACCGACTGGGCCCAACGAAAGTCACGCGAGTGGGCTGGAAACGCTGACTACGTCGACCAGGTTTACGAGGCATTGAAACAAAACGGTCTGACCGAGAAGACGATCATCGATCCGGCGTTCGGTGGGTGGAGCGAGGCGCAAACGCTCGAGAACGACCGAGAGACGTTCCGACGCCTGCGAGAGTTTCGGTCGCTCGAGCGACCGATGCTCGTCTCGATCAACCGGAAGAACTTCCTCGGTGAAATCGCCGACAGGGAGACCGACGACAGACTACCAGTGAGCCTCGCGGCGACCTCGATGGCCGTCGATCGTGGGGCACACATCGTCCGAACGCACGACGTTGGTGAAACGAGGGATGCAGCATTGATTGGTGATGCGTTCGCCGATTCGTGTGCTCGGGACTGATTCGTGTGCTCGAGACGAGTGTCGATCGATTTCTTTCTTCTTCTCTTTAGGGCTGATCTACGCAGTCCCAATGAGGGAAGCCAGTTACTCGTGGTACCAATAACCATGGTATAGCAAAGCCGGGCCGATTCGACTGAATTCACGGCGCTCGAGTATTCTCTCCAGATATTCGTCACGTTCGACAGTATCAGATACCAACTACTGACAGTGCTTAGGTAAGAGAAAGCTTATGCCTGATGCTTCGAAAGGATGGAGTGGACGCCGGGCGGCCTCCCGGGTAGGGGTACTTCGGAGGCGACCTCCCGGCCCACAACACGGAATTATTGTGGCTCCAACCGGCCAGTGACATCTTCACCCGAGCGGTCTGTGTATTCTTGCGTGACTGTTTCGTTTTGAAACAGAACCAACTGTCGAGTGCTGGCTGTCGTGAACGCAAGGTCACATCGTCGTTCGTCGTCCAATCGTCTGTCTCGTTCGTCGTCCTCTCGCTTCTAGAAATCGCGTGCGCAATACAGATACGACTCCACTTCACAAGAGGAAGTATGGAGTTCGACGAGTGGGAACCCGTGTACGAAGCGATTCTCGAGGATTTCGGGTACGGTCGTGAGGGTGACGAGCGAGCACGGGATCTTCTGGGATCGATGACTGGCGCGTTCGATTTCGACGTACTCTCGAGCGTCGAGGGTGCGTCTGTCGCCATCGCTGGGGCGGGACCGTCGCTCGAAGACGGTGCTGCGCTCGAGCGAATCCGGGGAGCCGACGTCGTCTTTGGGGCCTCGACAGCGACCGATCGACTCGCAGCCCACGGCATCGCCGTCGACTGTATGGTGACGGATCTCGATAAGAATCCGGGTACCGTTCGACGTCTCACGGAAGATGGCGTTCCCGTCGCAGTCCACGCTCACGGAGACAATATCCCGCTGATTCGCGAGGTCATTCCGACGTGCACCGACGAATACGTGCTTCCGACGACGCAGGCTGCACCACGGGGTCCTGTCGTCAACGTTGGCGGGTTCACCGACGGGGACCGTGGAGCCTTCCTCGCTGACCACCTCGGTGCCACAACCCTCGAGTTCGTCGGCTGGGATTTCGACGATCCGACGGTCGATGGGCAGAAAGCCCGGAAACTCGAGTGGGCCGAACGGCTGCTCGCGTGGCTTGAGCAACGTCGCGGCGAGGCGTTCGAACTACTAGACGGCCGTCGAGGGGCGATCGATACGAACGACTTGCCAGTGGAACTCACCCGAGACCAGTGACGGCTCACTTCGTGTGCGCGCCGCCGAGGGGCTCGAGGTGAGTACGCTACTCGAGAGACCCGATCACTCGAGGTGGTAGATGGCGATCTCCTCGCGACCGCAAGTCGGACACGAGGGTGCCGACGTTTGCAACGTCGTTCCGCACTGACGACACTCTTCGATGGTCGTTCGGTCCGAATCTCGAGCGAAGACGGCGCGAAGTGATCGGCGGATGCGTGAGTCGCGTCCGCCCCGATTCGGCTGACTCTTCCGTGCCATAGTCGGCAGATCGACCGTATCGGGTTTCGTTATACTCTCCATACCTTGAATAACACAAAATTTGATATCATCGATATCTCGGTTGCGTCGGGTGGTCACACTCGCTGTTCATCAGGAGGGGTTCGCGAGAGGGGGAGGTGAACGAACCATGGCTGGGTGAAGTGAACGATTCCGGCGTCACGGGCTAACTGTGACTGAACAAGGCCACGCTGGCGCCTCGAATTACTAGTATGGTCTCGAGCAATTCAGCCTCGAATTCGCTTCTCGAGCGTTAGAAGAGTGCGTCGAGTTCGCCGCCCGTATCGACAAGTGCTGCGAACTCGTCTTCGGCGTTCGCCTGCACGGTTGCCGTGGTCTCTTTCGCCTCGACAGCAACCTGTTGGAGTTGTTTGACACGCGGAACGTCCGTCACTCCCGAGAGGAGAACGACGGCTCCAACGTCGGTGTCGTCCGCTCGCGGATAATCGCCCCCGCGAATCTCCATGCTCCCCGTTTCGTCCTCGAGCCACTGCCGACCGCGTTCGACGCCCTTTCGGTTGAGGTACTCTGGTGGTCCCGTGGCGACGACCAGACCGCGGTCTGCACTCCCGACGTCACACGGGAGCGTCAGTCGACCCAGCGTCGCCTTTCGGACGAGACTCGTCATCCGGTTGGTGGCGTTCCCCTCGTCGAAATCGTCGGTGCTCCCGGTGAACGACGAAAGCAGTCCATCGCCGCTCGTTCCGACGGATTCACTTGCGTAACCGATCGTCGAGACGCCGCCACTCGAGAGCGTGTTGATGATCTCGGAGGAATCGACGACGCTCTCTGCGACCACGTCGCCGTCTGAGACTTCGCCCGAAGCGAACAGGAGACCGAAGCGTTCGACGATCTCACGATTAATTCGGTCGTAGCCGTCTCCGACGGACTCGCCCGTACTCCGCCAGACGTCGTTGTCGAAGACGAGGAGGTTATCGACTTCCCGGACGAACGTCTGGAACGAGCGTGCCGCGTTGAGCGTGTAGATCCCGCCTTCGTCCATCGCGGGGAGGAGACCCAGCCCGTAGACGGGTTGGGTGTAGATGGTTCGGAGGTGTTTCGCGAGGACGGGTGCGCCACCCGACCCGGTTCCACCGCCCAGACCGGCGACGACGAGGAACGCGTCGAGTTCGTGCGTCGGCACCTGATCGACCGCGTGTTGTATTTCGTCGATGTCCGTTTCGGTGACCGCTGCACCGAGTTCGTTGTCGGCGCCGACCCCGTGACCGTTCACTCGTGCCTGGCCGACGAGCACACGACGATCCTCCGGGACGTTCTCGAGCCCGTGGAGATCCGCCGTCGCCGTGTTGACCGCGATAGCGTCCTCGACGAACCCGCCGCCAATCTCGGAATCGTACGCCAGAAATTGATCGACGACCTTTCCACCTGCCTGTCCAAAGCCAATGAGTGCGAGTTTCATGGGTGTATTCGTGGCCGCTACTGAGGCGAGATTGTTCGACTACTCTGCCGAACGACCGTTTCAGTAGCCGTCTCACAGTTGATCGATCGGCAGACGTTCCTATTGTTATGGATCGAGTACACTCGAATAAATAAGAGTCAATAACCCATTACATTCTCTATTTCTTAGATGTTGGCTGGTCCGGATTCTCGAGATCAAACTGCGAGATGGAGCAATCCTCTCGAGTGTTCCGCGACACGTGAGCTAATCGTCTCGGCGAAATGTCGATTCGAGAGTAAGTCCTATACGCAACGGTAGCGTACCCTCGCTCGTATGGAAGGGGGCGCGCTGCCGACGACGCGACGAGGGCTCATTGCTGGCGGGAGTGTGGCCGCTGTGAGCTCTCTCGCAGGCTGCTTCGATCGACTCTGGTCCCAAGCGGAAACGACCGGTCCGGATCAAGTGACGATGTCGATCAAAACCGTCCCGGCAGACGACGACCCACTCGCCGCAACCATTGCGAACCGGCTCCGTGAAAACTTCACCGAGGCTGGGATCGACGCCTCCCACCACCCAATCGCGAAGGCAGAACTCCACCGTGAGGTCCTCCTCGAGCACGATTACGACGTGTTCGTCGTTCGTCACCGCGGGTTCGACGAGCACGACTCGCTGTATGGGTTGTTACATTCGCAGTTCGTCAGCGAACGGGGATGGCAGAACCCGTTCCAATTCGCTGACCTCACTGTCGACGACCTCCTCGAACGACAACGCGAGGCGTCGAACGACGACCGTCCGACAGAACTCGTCGATCTCGTCGAGTTCCTGTTGGAAGCAGTGCCCTACACGGTGGTCGCACATCCGTACCGAATCAGCGGCGTCCAGTCCAGTCTCGAGGCTGCGACGCCGCCACGAGACATCCCGAGTTACGTCGACCTCCTCTCAGACGAGAACAACGGATCACTGGATGGTCGGGTAGAGTTGGGCGTTTTTGGAGAAAATTTGACTCAACGACTGAACCCACTCACCGTCGATCGGAACCGAATCGACGGGGTGTTGGATTTGCTGTACGATCCGTTAGTTCGCCAGTTCGAAGACGAGTACGTGCTGTGGCTGGCTGCGGACGTCGAATGGGACGACGATAACGGACTTCGCGCCGACGTCACGCTCCGTGACGGCCTCGAGTGGCACGACGGTGAATCGATCGACGCAGACGACGTGGCGTTCACGCTCGAACTCATCGAAGATACGTCGCTCGGCGACGCTGAGAGTGCGATTCCTGCTCCAATCTATCGAGATCAACAACTGCTCGTCGAATCGACTGACGTGTACGCGCCAGACTCGATTTCGATATCATTCGGAGAGGTGTCACGGGACGTAGCCAGACGCGTGTTTACGATGCCACTCCTCCCAGAGCACATCTGGGCCGATCGATCAGAAATTATCGCTAATCGCCAGACTGAGGTACTCGCAAGCGACAACGAGGAACCGATCGGCTCAGGATTGTTCGCATTCGAAGAGGCGACGGAGGACAACGAAGTCCTTCTCGAACCGTTCGAAGCGCACGTCTTCTACGAGAGTGAGGACCGACCATCGGTGCTCGAGAACTTCTCACATTTCGGTGGGCTGCGATTCGATATCGTGTCGAAACCGGGGACGATGGTTGAAACCCTCTTCGACGGTGAAATCGATATCACAGCGAGTGAACTTCCGCCCGAGCGCGTCGGCGACGTCCAGGGGACGAGTGATGTGACGACGGCGATGAATTCCTCGGAGTCGTTCTATATGGTTGGATACAACAACCAACACGACGAGCTTGCGAATCCAAACTTCCGGCGTATCTGTTCGCGCTTGATCGATCGCGAGACGACCGTCGAAGACGTTTTCAACGACTTCGGGGATCCAGCGACGACGCCGGCCAAACTCGTCGGCATGCACAACGCCGACTTCGACGACGATGACGAACTCGACTCGCTCACCCCGGATGTGTTGAACTTTCCGGGGTCTGCAGGATCGATCGATACCGCTCAAACTCGGTCGCTGTTCGAAGATATCGGGTACAGCTACGACGACGGTGTATTGCTCAAGTGATCACGACGACGGCGTATTGCTCAAGTAGTTCCGGTCGGTCGCGTGTGGGAGACTGCGTCGTTCTCACTTGCATTCTCCCGCTCACTGTTGAGTTCTCTTGTTGACTGTCGACAACCCCGCTGGTTGGGGCTACGTCGGTAACTATCCGTCTGTCGACGACGAGCAATTGTTCTACAGTGGAACGTATCGGCCATCCACACCGATACCCATGAAAGAGTTAATGACTCGGAGTCTCTATCTCTACGTAGACCCGAATGGCGCTCCTCTCAGTACTGTTCGAACTCTCGCTCGTCGTGGCGGCGATGCTCGTCACCGGGATACTCGTTATTATCGGTCCCCGAAACCTGCTCGATGCGATACGAGGGTTCCGGTGGCGCCTCGAGGCCTGCCTCTTGCCGTTTGTCGCGTTGGCTGCCGTCTTACTCTTGCGCTGGTCGACACAGGATATCGTGCAGTTGCTCGAGCGTCGCGTCCTCCAGAACAATATCACACCCTATCTCTTCGAGTTCGATCAGACGGTGTTCGGAACGGACCCCGTCGTTATGGTCCAGTCGGTCCAGACGGATCTGGTGACGGCGTTTTTCGTCTTCATCTACATCTACGGCTACGCGTTCTTGTTGTTGTTCCCGTTTCTCGCGTATTTTGCACTCGAGGAGATGGACGACCTCTCGACGCTCATCCTCGCGTTTACCGCGAACTACGCGATTGGGTTGCTCTTCTATACACTCTTCGTGGCGTATGGACCGCGCAACATCGATCCAACCACATTCGAGCCATTGTTGTACGACGTCTTCCCACAGTCGGGGGCGCTCACGACCGAAGTGAATCAGAGCACGAACGTTTTCCCGTCGTTGCACACCTCGCTGTCGATGACCGTCTTCTTCCTCGCGTGGGTAACGCGCCGGAAGTATCCGCTGTGGGTTCCGGTCTCCGGTTTCCTCGCGGTCAGCGTCGCGCTTTCGACGATGTACCTGGGAATACACTGGTTCGCTGACGTCGTCGCCGGCACCATCCTCGCACTCGTGAGCGTCTACATCGGCGTCAACTACACCGTCGACGGCATCGTCGACTCGGTTCGTCGATTCTTCGAGACTCGATTGGACTCGGTTAGCGGAACCAACGAATAATTCGCGGAATCCGCGCGATCGACATCAGCAGTGACTCACTCGGCCCAGTGGGCCTCACCGGGTTCCGTCTCGAATATCGCACGCTCGAGGAGGTCGACCGCCTTCTCGAGGCCCTCTCGCGAACTCGTCAGCGAGTCTTCGTGTTCGATGCTGAGCGTGCCGTCGTAGTCGACCATACGAAGCGTCGAGACGATATCCTTCCAGTGAGATTCGCCGTGTCCGTAGCCGACCGATCGAAAGAGCCACGAGCGATTGGGTTCGTCGTCGTAGGCCGTGGTATCGAGCACACCCTTTTCTCGGGCTTGGGCCTGGTAGATTTTCGTATCCTTCGCGTGGACGTGGTGGATCGCATCGCGTTCGGCGAGGTATCGAATAGCGTCCGTAATCGTGATTCCCTGCCAGTAGAGGTGCGACGGGTCGAAGTTCGCGCCGATTCGCTCGTTTGTCTCGTCGCGGAGTTTCGCCATCCCGTGGGGTTCATAGACCAGCATGTTCGGGTGCATCTCGATCGCGACGTCGACGCCGTGGTCATCCGCGTGTGCAGCGAGGTCTTGCCAGTACGCAGTCGCCTGTTCCCACTGATACTCGAGTGCGCGCTCGTGTTCTGGCGGCCAGGGTGCCGTAATCCAGTTTGGCACCTCGTCGTTGGGGCCGCCGGCGGGGAGGCCGGAAAAACAGGTGACGACGTCGACCTCGAGTTGGTCGGCGAGGACGATCGCTTCACGGAGTTCGGTATCGGCGGCGTCGGCGCGTTCGTCGTCGGGGTGTAACGGATTGTTGTGCGTAGCGAGTGCGCTGATCTCTATTCCGTACTCCTCGAGTTTGGTTCGAACGACCTGTTGGGCGTCCTCGTCGTCGAGGTGATCCGCTCGCGACAGGTGATCTTCCCCGGGATGGCCGCCGACTCCCGGTTCGATCGCGTCGACGCCGATATCCGAGAGATACCCGAGTGCACCCTCGAGCGATTCGTCGGCCAGCGGCGGGGTGTGGACACCGATATTCATACGAGACGACGGTCGACGGCCGGTAAAATAAAACGATGGCCGGCAATCGAGACGGCACGTCTCGAGTTACAGTCGAAGTGGATCGGTCGGTCGTGCTTTTCGCCTCGTCGAGGTGCGTGGCAAGGTTCGAACGAGGGTCGATACGGGTTTGTACGTGGTGGTATCCGTCGGCGATTTGGCCGCGATAATTTTCCAGAATCCGGGCGAGTGAAACGTCACTTCACACCACCCACCGGCGTCGGTTCTGACCCGTTTCGAACCGGCCTCGACGATCGCGCCCTCGATCGGACGGTTGCCCGACGTGACGCGAACGACGACGGGTTCTCCGACGGGGACCTCGTATCTGTTCACCTCGAGAACGAGCGATCGTTTCACGTTCATACTGACGTCTACCACCGTTTGCCCCCAAAAGCGCACACTTGCATGTGACACACGAAAAACCGGAAACAGCTACGGGCACGAACCAACGCTCTCAGTGAGACACCAGTTAGCTGGCACTGAAGGCAGTGCGCACCCGATCCTACCTACGATGATTGTGCGATCGGTGTGAAATCTACTCCGGTTGTCGGTCTGTTCTTGGCCACGAACTCACTCTTCGACGGCGATCGTTTTCCCCGCTTCACTCGAGCGATAGATCGCCTCGATGACCTCCTGGACGGCCAGCGCCTGTTCGATACTGTGTTCAGGCGGGTCGTCACGACGAATACCCTCGAAAAATGCGCGTTGCTCCGCCGAATGGGTGTCGTTCTGGCGCGTTTCGATCGTCGTATTCTCGAGGTGGTCGGGGCCTGTCGTACTCGCCGAGTGAACGGACAGATCACCCTCGAGTAAGTCAAAGCGTGCAGCTGACTCGGTGCCTCGGACGACGAACTCGTGGTTTGCCGGGCGATTCGTCGCCCAGGCGACCTCGAGCGAGATCGTTCGATTCCCCCTACACCGAACGAACGCGCTCGCGGAGTCGTCGACGTCGAATCCTGCGGGTCCGGCGTCTTCACCCCACATCTCGAGGTACGCGTACTCGTCGCTCGCGCCGAACTCACCGCGGGCAACGCCGGTGACCTCTGTGAGATCTGGATAGTCGAGTAAGAACAGCGCGAGGTCAACGGCGTGGACGCCGAGATCGATGAGCGCCCCGCCACCTGCAATCTTGCGTCTGGTGAACCACGAACCTCTCCCCGGGATTCCTCGCCGACGGACGTAGTTCGCCTCGATGTGCGTAATTTCCCCGAGTTCACCGCGAGCGATTCGATTGTGGACGATCTGGACCGCGTTTGCGAATCGGTTGTTGAATCCCACCATGCAGTGGCCGTCCGACTCACCTGCAGCCGCTGCGATTCGCTCTGCACTCTCGAGCGAGTGAGCGAGTGGTTTCTCGAGGAGGACGTGGAGGTCGCGGTCGAAGGCATCGATGGCGTACTCCTCGTGGTACTTGTTCGGTGTCGTGATGATGACCGCGTCGATTGTATCGTAGAGTTCCTGGTGGTCTTCGTAGACGTCCACGTCGTATCGGCGGGCGAATCGAGACCGCGCGTCCGGAGCGACGTCCATGCCGCCGACCAGCGGAATACCGAGATCGACGAGTCGCTCTGCGTGGTACTGGCCGATGTTTCCCAGTCCGATGATCCCTGTTCGTACGTCGTTTCGATCCAGTGTCATTGTCCTAGCCTCGGTGTGGCCGATCCCTCGATATATCCAATATCGCTATATCAAATTAGGGGCTCGACCCTCTTTGCTCCGTTGGCGACTGTCCATTGGCCGCGTTCGTCGCTCGCCGGTTCAGCTATCTGCCTCTCGAGTCGTGGTCCCCGGCTCCCGTTCGGAGTGGTCGACGAGTCCGTGAACGAGTGCGTCACCAGTTTCCGTCTCGAAGAGGTGAATCTTCGATCGATCGAGCACGATGTTCACGTCCTGTTCGACGGACACCTCCGTATCCGGTGTCACGCTCATCAACAGTTGGTCCGACGACGACGTTGGGTCCTCTGCCATCGACTGCGACGACGTTTCTGCGAGCAATAGATAGACGAACACTTCATCACCCATGGGCTCGAGGACGTCGGTCCGAGCGTCGATCGGTGCCGTCGAGTGGTGGATCGTGTCCGCAAACTCACTGAGGTGGATGTCTTCTGGCCGGACGCCGAGTGTCACTGCGTCACCGACGGTTGCGCCCGGGAGCGTCTCGGGATCGAGGTTGACGTGGAAGTTCGGCGTTTGGAGGCCGTCTTCCTCGAGTTCGCCGTCGACGAAGTTCATCGACGGCGAGCCGATAAAGCCCGCGACGAACCGGTTTGCGGGTTCGTTGTAACACTCGAGTGGGGGGGCGATCTGCTGAAGTTTCCCCGCGTTCAAAACGGCGATCCGATCGGACATGGTCATCGCCTCGGCCTGATCGTGGGTCACGTAGATGATCGTCGTCCCCAGTTGTCGGTGAAGACGCTGGAGTTCCGTCCGCATGTGCACCCGGAGTTTGGCGTCGAGATTGGCCAGCGGTTCGTCCATCAAGAAGACGTCCGGATTGCGAACGATCGCGCGGGCGATTGCCACCCGCTGGCGTTGGCCACCGGACATCTCGTCTGGCATCCGCTCGAGCATGCCCTCGAGTTGGACGATGTCGGCTGCTTGCTCGACGCGGCGTTCGATCTCCTCGTCGTCGTACTTGCGCAGGCGAAGCCCGAAGGAGATGTTCTCGAAGACGTCCATGTGGGGGAAGAGGGCGATGTTCTGGAAGACCATCGCGACGCCGCGGTCCTTCGGTGCGAGCGTGGTAACGTCGTCGTCACCGATGTACACCTTCCCGTCTGTGGGTTTCGTCAGACCCGCGACTGTCTCCATTGTCGTCGACTTGCCACAACCGGAGGGGCCGACGAAGGTGACGAACTCGCCGTCTTCGATGTCGAGGCTGACGTCGTCGACTGCCGTGACGTCTTCGTAGCGTTTCGTGACGTTCTCGAGTCGTACTCGTGCCATGGTTGTATCTTGGTTACTCCTTGAGCGCGCCGGCGGTCAGTCCGCTCACGATCTTCTCCTGGGCGATGATCACGAGGATCGCGACCGGAATGACGCCGATAATGCTCGAGGCAGCCATCAGGTGGTACATCACTTCGTATTGGCCCTGATAGCCGAGGATACCCTCGAGAATCGGTGCCCAGTTCTCCGGTTGGCCGTCGGTCATCAGGAACGAGAAGAAGAACTCGTTGTAGACGGCAATGAACGTGAGGACGCCCGCGGTCGCGACGCCGGGGGCCGACAGCGGGATGATGACGCGAAACAGCGCGCCGAGGCGAGTCGTCCCCTCGACGCGGGCGGCGTCCTCGAGTCCGTCGGGAATCTGGCTGTAGAACGTCGTCAGGATGAAAATCGCCAGCGGCATGAAGATCGCCGAGAGGGGCAACACCATCGCTCCGGGGGTGTTGTACAGCGAGCCGTCGCCCGTAATCGGCTCGAGGGCGACAAATTGCGTGTTGAACAACTCGTTGAGCGGAATGAAAAACGCGGCTGGCGGGAAGAAGGAGATGACTAAGACGAGCAACATGAGCGGCACTTTGCCCGGGAACTCGAGGCGGCCGAAGGCGTAGCCCGCGAGGCTGGCGACGATCAGGACGAAGATTGTCGAAGCCGTCGCGATGACGAAGCTGTTGAAGATGTACCAGTGAAACGGCAGCACCTGGAAGACCTCGACGAACGCGCCGGGATTGAATCCGTTTGGCGTGAGGATGATATCCTGTTGTTGTCCCTCCGGCGTGAGTGCGACCATAAGCAGCCAGTAGAACGGAAAGAGCGTCGTGAACAGGAAGAAAATCGTGGCAGTGTAGAACATCGCTCGGTACGCCCGCGTCGGGTTCGAGATGGAACTCGCGACCCACCGCTCGAGCGGTCCGCGGTCGAGTTCCGCGTCGTCTTCACCCATCAGTGCGTCGGGCTGTTGTGATTCGGGACTCCCGCCGTCGGTCATCCGCCGGGGTGTCGTCTGAGTCGGGTCCGCCCCGCGTGTTTCCTCTGATACGTCGTCTGAGGAGCGATCGAGCGGGTCGTCTCCGCCGGTCGGTGAGGTATCGTTCGTCATCAGTAGAGCCCTCCTTGCGTGTCGCGGAAGAAGAACACGTACACCGAGATGATCAGGCCGATCACGAGCGCCGTCGCGAACGCGATGGCGGCCGCCGTCGCGAAGATTCGCGTCCCGCCGAACATCGCTTCGACGACGAGACAGGTCAGCGAGGGGACGGTCGTACAGCCGGCAGTCGATTCGATGAGTCCGTAGACGCGCATCGCGTCCATCGTTCGGAACAACATCGCGACCAGCAGGGCTGGCATGACGAGGGGCAGCGTGATTCGCTTGAATCGTTGCCACGGCGACGCACCGGCGACGCGTGCGACGTCGTAGAGGCTTCGGTCGACGCTCTGGAGGCCCGCGAGGATGAGCAGGGCCATGAACGCCGAGGACTTCCAGATGTCCGCGATGAGGATGATGATGAACGAATCCTGGCTATCAGCCAGCGGATCGGCCCCGAAGAGGCCGAGCCACTGCATCAGATCGCTGCCGAAGCCGACTTCGGGTTGGAACAACAGGAAGAAGATCATCCCCTGAATCACGATGGGCACCGCCCACGGGAGGATGATCGCGACGCGAACCCACCGTCGGCCTCGGAACTCTTGATCGAGGACGTACGCCTGTCCGAACCCAATAAGGGTCTCGGCGATGACGCTGATGACGGCGAACGCGAGCGTCACGAACAACGCTTGCTGCAGGAACGGCACGCCGAGTTCGACGAACGGAAACGACGTCGAGACCGTGACGTCGAGGAACTGCCGGGCGAGTCGGGCGTTGCCGGTGAGTATGTCGATGTAGTTCTCGACGCCGACAAACCCGCCGAGTGGCTCCGCACCCCGCGTCTCATCAGAGCGCAACGACATGACGAACGTCTGAATGAGCGGGTAGAACGCGATCAACGTGAGTAACGCGAACGCAGGTATCAACAGCAAGTAGGCGTACGCGGCCTCGCTCAGATTCTCCATCCAGTTGACGACGACGTTTCCGCTTCGGTCTCGGTCTCGTTCCCGCCCTTCTTCTCCGCCAATCAACGGGTTCTCGTCGGTATCAGTCGCCATGTTGCTCGGCCACCTCCGATTCGCTCCGCTCGAGTCGCTCGTCCAGATCGTTCATCGCTTCCTCGGGCGATTTCGCGCCGCGATAGGCCGCGTTGACCTCCTGGAAGATGAGCGCCGATTGTTCCGGCCAGACGTCGGTGACCGGCCGCGAAATCGCATTTTCTCCAGCTAACTGGAGCTGGTCGGTGTACCGTGCAATCGGGCCGATCTCGTCCGGATCCGCCTCCTCGATGAGGTCGATGTTCGGCGGCAGGAAGCCCTGGAGTTCGAAAATCGTGAGCATGACTTCCTCGTGGGTGAAGGCCTCGAGCACCTCGAGTGCGAGATCCTCGCGGTCGGTGTAGGGACTGAGCGTGAGGTGCCACCCGCCAAGTGCGGCGGCCGTTCCACCGACGCCCTCGTACTCCGCGTCGTCTTCGGAGACCGCGTACGGTTGGGCCATCACGCCGAGGTCCTCGCCGAACACTTCGTCGTCGCCGGTTTCGGCGATCGAAAACGGCCAGTTTCGGTGGGCGACGGCGTCGCCTCCCGCGAACGGCCCGAGTGACTCCTCTTCGGACCACTGAACGATGGCCGAGGGGCTGATCTGGGGGTAGCCCTCGAGTGCGTGCTCGTCGTCTTCGCCGTGGATGAACGCTCGCATCATCCGAATTGCATCCAGAACGCCGTCGTCGGTGACGGTAATGGGCCGTTCACCGGCGACGAAGAGGTTCTCCGTGCCGCCGAAGTAGCCACCGCCCCAGGTTGTCATCACCTCGTTGAACGAACAACACGCCAGTCCCTCGAATGCGGCCGCCTGCGTGGTGTAGCCGAAGTCGATGTCGTGTTCGGACTGCGTCTCGGCGACCGCTTCCGAGAACAGTTCCCACGACGGCGGCTCCGCGGCCCACTCTTCCGTGTCGTAGCCGGCGTCCTCGACGAGATCCTGGCGGTACAACATCATGCCGAAATCGGGAAACAGCGGAATGCCGTGGATATCTCCCGTTTCCGGGTGCTGGGTCGTCTCGAGCGCCTCCTCGAGATACTCGGATTCGATGCGCTCGACGACGTCGTCCGGAAGCGCGTCGGTCAGGTTTCGCGTCTGCCCGCGAAGGATAAACGGAATCGTCCACCCGCTGTCCATCATGTGAATGTCGGGGGGTGCTCGGCCGGCTTGGAGCGTCGCCTGGGCTTCTTGCATTCGCTGGACCGAGTCGCTGACGACCGTCTGGAGTTCGACCGTGATATTTTCGTCGAGTCCGGCGTCCCACAGTGCTTGCTGGACCGAGGGTTCCCCCTCTTCCGTGTGGAGAATTTCCTCGAAATCAGTCGCACCGGTCATGACGACGGTCGTTTCGTCTCGTCCACGTCCGAGACAACCGGCCAACGCCGTCGTGGTGAGCACCGTCGATACTGACGCGGTTCGTACGAACGTCCGGCGTGACACGCCAGCCCGCTGGAATCGTCCGCCAGTCTCGTCTCCCATCCGAACTCAATACACGGCGCTTCGGTGCTTAATTAGTCTGCTTGCATGATTATGCCTACCACAGCTAGAGGAACCGATCACCGGAGTAATCCGTCGTTACGCTCTTCGAGAAGTAACGAGAGACCCGACCGAGGTGCACACGGCCGCTCTGGAGCGATCGTCGGCGGAATTGAGTACTCACGAAGTCCTCTTCAGTGAATTCGGAGCGAGAAACGATACGAACGTTGTCTCACGTTCTGGTTTCGGTTCAGATTTGGGTCGCGTTCGGTGTTAGTCCTCGAGCGTCGGTGGCTCGTGGCGGCCGATGTGAATTTCGTGGGCCTCGACGTCCTCTAACGCGGCGACGCGACCGCCGACGGAGACTTCTTCGCCGTCTTCGGTCTCGAGCGTGAGTGACGCAACTTCTTCGCTCACCTCGAAGGAAACGTCGAGGATACGACCGCGAACGACGCGTGGGCCGCCGACTTCGACGTCGCGACCGTCGATGGTCGCGTAGAACTCCCCACCCTCGTCGAGGACGTCTTTGACACACCGGCGAATCGAGGCGTACTTGCGCGGATAGGTGCCGGCGACGCCGTTCTCGGCGAGCGTCTCTTCGGCGGTCGTCCAGAGAACGGTACCGAAGAATCCCGAGACCAGGAAGCCAAGCGCCGACCGATTGAAGATGACGCCGTAACGGTCTTGATCGTCACGCAAGGCGTCCTGTGTCGCGTACATCGAGTAATTACCGTCTGCAACCGCGACGACTGGTGTCGTGATTCCGCGCCGCGCTCGAACCGTCGTCGCTACCTCGAGGTAGTCGAACTCGTCCGGATCGGGCGCTTCCTTCGCCGGCGTAACGATCAGATCGACACTCACACCGTCGTCGATGGCCTCCTTGAGGTCCGCTTCGAACCGCGTGAGGAGCTCCGGCGTCAGCGACACCGAGAGTTCGAACTCCGCGTCGGCGATGACCTCCTCGAGATACCGAAGGATCGTCGAGCGCGATTTGACGAGGGAGACCGCCTCCGTATCGCGTGCGGGTGCCGTGTAGCGTGCCTCGAGTTCGGAGATCATCTCCTCGAGGGAGTCCTGGACGTTCTCGAAGGCGTCTTCCGGGTCGATCGCGACGACCTTCATCGGTCGAGACTCGCGCAGTTCGACCAGCCCGCGGTCGCTCAAACTGCGGACCGTATCGTAGACGCGGGGCTGGGGAATGTCGGTTTGGTCTGCGATTTCACTTGCCGTCAGTTGTCCCTGCTCTAACACGGTGAGATAGGCATCGATCTCGTATTCTCCGAGGTTGAACCGATCGCCGACCTGCTCGACGGTCGAACGAAGTTCGTCTGAAGCCATATCGACGCCTACGGTCCCGACGGCTAAATGATTTATTATACTCTGAGTAGCACCTCTTTTCGAAATTAGGTAGTCTCGAGAACGATTCGGCGCTCCTTCGTCAATACCCGGGAGCGTCGGGAGTGCGATAGTCAGAACGCTTAACCACTGTGACCCTGATTTGCTGTCATGCGCGAGGGGTTCGAATGACGGAGCGTGAGATAACCGAGTACGTGCACCAAAGCCTGCCGCTCGGGCCGCCGGAGTGGGCCGTCCAACTCGCACTTGCGATCAGTATCATCGTCCTCGGCTGGTATCTCTCGAAACTCGTCGTCCAACTCGCCGGTCGAACGATCGCCAGGCGAATCGACCGACCGAGCGTTACTCGAACCGTCCTTCGCGGCGTTCGGATCTCGGTTCTGGCCGTCGCGACCATCGTTGCGGCCTGGATTCTCGGCGTTGGCGATACGGAGATCCTCCTCTCGGTGACCGTCATTTCGGCAGTCATTGCCGTCGTCCTCGCACCGCTGGTTGGCAGTCTGATCAACGGCTTCTTCATCCTCGCCGATCAGCCCTACGAAATTGGAGATATGATCGAAATTACCGACGAGGAACACAAGGGCTTCGTCGAAGATATCACGATCCGCTACACCAAGATCTTCACCGTCGAGAACACGTTCATCGTTATCCCGAACGCGGAAATCCACGAACGGGACGTCATCAACTACTCCGCCGAAGACGAACGAACTCGTATCTCCGTCTCGTTCGAAATTACGTACGAGAGCGACCTCGAGCAAGCACGGCGTCAGGCAGAACGGGCTGCTCGGACCGTCGACACCGTCATCTCCGGCGGGCCGGATATCCGAATCGGAAGCGCCAGATACGGCGCTGCCCCGATGTGTACGATCGACGAGTACGCCGAAGACGGGATCGCACTGCAACTTCGCTTCTGGATCAAACACCCCTACAAGCAAACCGTCTCCCGCTCGGACGTCCAAAAGGCCGTCTACGATCGATTCGAGGATCTGGACGTCGAGTTCGCGTACCCACACCGTCACCACGTCTTCGACGACAGCAGCGGCGTCGCTCGGACGATAGTCGAGGACACCCAACGGACGCGATCGGACAGCGGCGTTCCAGTCGACGCTCGCAGCCACGACTCGAATCCGGGTCCTCGACGGAATTCAGACGACGACAGCGAATAATCCATCAGTCCGTCTGTACTTTCCATCCGCCGAAATCGTGGTAGTCTTTTATCCCGTCTTGTCACGAAGTCACGTACTAGCACAGCGATGTACGACGACATTCTCATTCCGACGGACGGGAGCGAAACGACCGACGAAACGCTCGAGCACGGACTTGCTATCGCCGAAGACAACGATGCAACGGTCCACGCGCTGTACGTCGTCGACAGTCGTATCACCGCAGCGGCGACCGAGGAAACTGGGGCCGACCTCGAGCGCTCACTCGAGGACGAAGGTCGCGAAGCCGTTACTGCCGTCACAGACGCCGCCACAGAACGCGGTCTCGAGACGGCACGCGACGTTCACAAGGGGACGCCATCGAAAACGATCCTCGAATATACAGACGATCACGATATCGACCTGATCGTGATCGGAACGCGCGGCAAGAGTGCGCGAGAAAAGGTAACGTCTCTCGGAAGCGTGTCCGAACGCGTCGTCGATAACGCAGAAATTCCAGTTTTCGTCGTCCGGAATGCGGGAACCACAGCGTGAGTCGACGGGTTTCTAATCGCGCTTTAGCGCTCAGGCGCGCGCACTCTCGACGGTGATAATCTCACACTCGAGGTGTGTGCGAAGGTATTGGTCGATGTTCGGATTGTCGGTGAACCGGCGGAAAATCCGGCGAAGGCGACTCGCCTGTCGACTGCCGATGACGACCGCGTCCGCTTCCTCCGCTGCCACCTCGTCGAGAATGCTCTCCTCGACCAAAAACCCGGTCCGCACGACGTAGCGTACGTTCTCGAGACGCCCGAATTCGCGCTCGACAGCGTTCTTGAGATCGATTCTCGTGACTTTCTTCCCGTTCTGATAGAGATCGACGTGGAGAACCGTCAACGCCGCGTCGCGCTCGCGCGCAACGGTGATTGCGCGCTCGAGCGTTCGACGCGAGTGCTTCGACAGTGGATACCGAACGGGAACCACGACCAGCGACATTATTCACCCGAACGGTTCGCCACCGGGTAAACCTTTCAGTGCGGACAGTCACGGGTGTGCACAATTGTCACGCCCTGGCGGACGGTCATTTTGGAAACGAGTTTCGCGACCGGACAGACAGTCATTTACCCCGAGCGACGGTAGGTGCGTGCATGCAGTCACTGTCCACCGACGACGGAACGACCGTCTACGTGTCACAGACGGATGGCGATCGCGGTTCGAAGGGGCCATTTCTCGTGGCCTACGAATCTCGAGCGGCTGAGAGTCGATACGGCTGGTACTGTTCGAACTGCGAGAGCTTCGACAACGCGATGGATTCGATGGGCCGAATTAAGTGCAACCAGTGTGGAAACTTCCGCAAACCGACCGAGTGGGACGCCGCCCACGAGTGACCGTGTTCGACACTCGATACTCGTCTCCAGTTCTCGTGGTCAGTTCGCCGCCGCGAAAGTCGCCCCACATTGTCGACGGGCCGGTGACGTCCACACACCAAATTGACCGATTCCGTCGTGATTTATCACCACTACTCGCTGATTCTATCGACAATCCGAACGTACAGCCGAGTTCTCGTGTCGGACCAACACTTATGGTGTATGCCAACGACTGTCTATACGAATGGGTCCTGTTAACATGCGACTCGTCGAGCAGGCCAGGTCGATATTCGCTGAACTTGGATACAGCGTCGAAGGAAACGGCCCGACGTTCCGTGCCGAACGCGAATGGAAGGTCGTCCACGTCAATACCGTCCTCGAGACAGCAGAACTGTCAGACGAATCCGGACAGTTCCACTGTTATGTTGCACAACCAGAGGACGTAGACGAACTCGAGACCGAACTTCGGCGTCGCAGCCCTGAATACGAGTGGGCCATCATTGTCGTCGACGGCGACGACTATCAGGTCGAACGCGCCCCGCCGGGCCCACGCGCGACTGCATAAACCGATCACGACCCTCTTTTCGAGAACCCACCGTCCGGAAAAGTAGCGACCGCGTCGTTACTCGAGTGCGTTTCGCGTCGCAGAGACGCCCGCACCGGGATCGACGTCCGCTCCCATCGACTCGAGGATGTCACCCAGTGCCGTCACGACGTAGATGACGTTCTCCGGCCGTGCGGAGTGGCCCATACAACCGATGCGGAAGATTTCGCCGGCGAGGTCTCCCAATCCACCCGCAACCTCGAGGTCGTAGCGGTCGATGAGTTCCGAACAGACCTCCCCGTCGTCGATTCCGTCTGGAACGCGGACGGCGTTGAGACTCGGAAGCCAGTACTCCTCGGGTGCGTTCATCTCGAGTCCCATTCCTTCTGCGCCCGCTTTCAACGCGCCGGCGAGTCGCTCGTGGCGCGCCCAGCGCTGTTCGATTCCTTCCTCGGCGACAAGTCGCAGCGCCTCGCGGATCGCGTAGACGTTCGTGATCGGTGCCGTGTGGTGGTACGCGCGTTCGTTCCCCCAGTAGCCCTCGAGCAGGGAGAGATCGAGGTACCACGAGCGCGGATCTTCCTCGCGCGAGAGGACCTTCTCCATGGCCTCGTCGGAGAGCGTGAGCGGACTCGCGCCGGGTGGACAGGAGAGACACTTCTGTGGCCCCGCGTAGGCCACGTCGATGTCCCACTCGTCGACCCGCAACTCGACGCCGCCGATCGAGGTGACGGTGTCGGCGATGACGAGCGCGTCGTGATCGTGGGCCGCCGCGGTGAGTTCGGGGACGTCAGGCTGGAGGACGCCCGTACTCGTCTCCGCGTGAACGAAACCAAAGACATCGGGGTCGTGTGCTGCCAACGCGTCGGAAACGTCGGCAGGCTCGAGGGGTTCGCCCCACGGCGCGTCGACCTCGACGACCTCGCCGCCGGCGCGACGCGCCATCGACGCCATTCGCCCGCCGAAGTAGCCGTTCGTCGGTACGAGCATGGTGTCTCCTGGTTCGACGACGTTCCCGATGGCAGCTTCCATGGCCGCGGAACCGGTTCCGGAAACCGGGATCGTCCACTGATTGTCGGTTCTGAACGTGTAGCGAAGGAGTTCCTGCACCTCGTCCATGATCTCGACGAACGAGGGATCGAGGTGGCCCACGAGCGGCGTGCTCATCGCTCGCAGCACGCGTGGGTGGACATCGCTCGGCCCTGGCCCCATCAGCGTCCGATCCGGTGGTGTCAACTCAGCTATCTCCGCGACGTCTATCGCCTCGTCAGCATCTGACATGGTACCCAGTGGGAGCGGAACCCTCAAAAACGTTCACGCATCGCCACGGCATCCACACGCGAGTCCACACTGTCTTTGGCGATTGCACTGTGCGAACAGCGTGACTCTTGCGCTCACGAGCCACATATTGAAGGCTGAGGACGGTGTACAAAGACAGGCGATGGTCTTCAAGAAAATCACCCTGATCGGAACCAGCACCGAAAGCTTCGACGACGCGGCCGACGACGCGATCACCCGCGCCGAAGAGACGCTCGAGAACGTCCACTGGGTCGAAGTCGACGAACTCGGCGTCGAAGTCGCGAGCGCGGACGACCGCGAGTATCAAGCAGAAGTGACCGTCGCGTTCAGACTCGAGGAGTGAGCACTCACTCCGTTTCCTTCCGTTTCGTGAGCGCAGTCACTCGTCGTCTCGAGAATCGGGGCCGAAAACGTCTCTTGAAGAACGGACGGGAGGCGGACGCCGACGTTACGTTCGGAACGACTCTCCACAGCCACACTCGCTGACGACGTTCGGGTTCTCGACGTGGAACCCTTCTGCCTGAAGACCAGTTTCGTAGTCGAGGATGCTCCCCTCGATGTATTTCAGGCTAGCCGGGTCGACGAAGACCCGAAGGTCGTGATGGTTGTAGATCGTATCGTCGTCGTCCGGTGAATCGTCGAAGCGCATCCCGTAGGAGAGGCCAGCACACCCGCCCTGTTGGACGAAGAGGCGAAGTCCGGCTTCCGTCGCGTCGAGATCCTCACTGTCGAGCAGCGACAGCGCCTGTTCGGCCGCAATCTCCGTTACTTCGATCTCCGGGTGTGTCTTCGTGTTGCCACCTTCCATACTGTCCGTGCTCATATGCATCCCTTCCGTCGCAACGATGTTAACTGTGACGCCATTCGTGACGCGACACGCACAGCACTCGATCGGCGGTTTCGACCGTTACTCGCCGTACGTGTTCGCCCACTGCTGTACCGACTGGTAGTACGGACCAAACTGGCGTTTATCGTTTCGAGACAGTTCGATGTCGTACTCGGCCAGTAACTCGAGCATTCGTTTTGGCTCACACTCGTACCACATCGAGAGGAGCCGCACGTTCTTCTGTGCGTAATCGTAATTTCGCTCGAGCACTCGTCTGTCGGTTGGATCGACCATTGGCTCGCTCTCACACTCCTGCCGTGGCATTATGCAGTTACCTACGTCGTCGAAGACCCTAAAACTAGGTTACAATCACATCCCGTTTCACTCGAGCCGATTTGCTTACTTCTCGAGTCGCTTTCGGACGCTCTCCGCGTGAGCCTCGAGCCCTTCTGCCGTTGCAAGGGTCGTAACCGTCTCGCTGATATCCGTGAGTCCCTCTCGAGAGAGTCGTTGGACCGTCGTCGACCGGAGGAAGGTCTCGGTCGAAAGCCCGCCCGTCACGCGCGCGCCGCCGTTCGTCGGGAGGACGTGGTTCGTCCCGCTCGCGTAATCTCCTGCAGCGACCGGCGTGTTCGGCCCGAGAAAGACGCTCCCCGCGCTGTCGATTCGCTCGAGGACTGCCTCGTCGTCGTCAGCCATAATCGAGAGGTGTTCGGGGGCGTACTCCTCGGTAAAGAGAATCGCCTCGCTCATCGATCTGGCCACGAGGATACCACTGGCGTCGTTCTCGAGGGCGTCCCGAATTACATCCCCGCGCTCACGCGCGTCGGCCTGCTCCTCGACTGCAGTCTGAATTGCAGTAGCGAGGTCTTCGTCGGCTGTGACTGCGACGACGGAGGCGTTCGGGTCGTGTTCGGCCTGTGCGACCAGTTCCGCGGCGACGAGTTCGGGATCTGCCGTCTCGTCTGCGACGACGACGACCTCGCTCGGTCCCGCAAGGAAGTCGATTTCGACGTCACCGCGTACCACGGCTTTTGCCGCCGTGACCCACTTGTTCCCCGGGCCAACGATCTTCTGTACGCGCGTGATGGATTCCGTCCCGTAAGCGAGACCGGCGATTGCCTGCGCCCCACCGACGCTGTACACTGCATCTGCGCCTGCGACGTGGATCGCTGCCAGCGTCACGGGATTGAGTTCGTCGGCTGGGGGCGTGACGACCGCGACGTGTTCGACACCGGCGACGACCGCCGGAACGACGCCCATGATCGCACTTGAGGGATACGCGGCTGATCCTCCTGGAACGTAGACACCAACGCGGTCGATCGGTCGAAACCGACGCCCGAGCTCTCGACCAGGACTCGCCTCTTCTCGCCAGTCCGCTGGTAACTGGGTTTCGTGGAACGCTTTCACGTTACTCGCGGCCGCTTCGATCGCCTCTCGAAGATCTGGCTCGAGGTCTTCGTACGCGCGCTCGCACGCGTCAGTGATTTCGATGTTTCCGAGTTCGACGTCGTCGAACTCACTCGTAAACTCTCGGACGGCAACGTCGCCTTCCTCGTGCACGCGAGAGACGATCTCTTCCACGTCACCGCTGATCGCCTCGATTCCGGCGTCCCGCTCGAAAAACGCATTACGGTCTGCCGGACCGAGGTCGGCAAGTGACCGCACAAGTGCTGTCATACCCACGCGTTCGGTCGGTGTGCGAAAAACGGTTTCCTTCCGGTGACGTCACGCTCGAGGCGAGTCATACAGAATCCTCT
Source organism: Natronorubrum sediminis (assembly GCF_900108095.1). Taxonomy (NCBI): domain Archaea; kingdom Methanobacteriati; phylum Methanobacteriota; class Halobacteria; order Halobacteriales; family Natrialbaceae; genus Natronorubrum; species Natronorubrum sediminis. Next base: position 6,895 of record NZ_FNWL01000001.1, on the reverse strand, counting down.
TCGTGAACGGTTACGCGTCCGGATTTTCGACTTCCCAGATCCCGACAGCGTCGAGTGTCGCCCTGATGAACAAATAGACGACGATGCAAAATCCAACGAGCGCGAACGGTGCTTGTAGCATCTCCGCGATACCCCGACCGAGCGCGAGCTGGCTGAACCCGCGGACGAAAAAGCTCAAGATGACGAGTCCGATCCCGATTATCGCGAGCCTGACGAATCCTTCTCGGTCCATGTCTCACCCATCGCTCGCTCGCCGCTAAATCGTATCGGTCGCCGACTCTCGCACGCTGGCACCTTCACGCTTCCACCTCCATCTTCCGTCCTCTATATTCGACCCGTACGATTCTCCGGACTCTCGAACCGCCACTGTCGAGCGCCAACACCTCCGTTCTGGTCCAGGTGCGCCTGAACTCCACAACGAATACGAGTTCCCGACCGAAAGTGGATACAGGCGCTCCATAACTATCCATCGTCCACCGTACGCCCAACGTATGTGGCCATGGGAACACGCTATCGTTGGATATCTCGCCTACTCGCTGTTCTGTCACACGGTCTATCGCGATTCGCCCGGCGGACTCGAGGCGTTCGCCGTCGTCTTCGCTTCTGTCCTCCCGGATCTCATCGATAAACCACTCGCCTGGGAGTACGGCATCTTCGACAGTGGGTACGCGCTTGGCCACTCGATCTTTTTCGCGGTGCCCCTGTCTCTCTTCGTCGGAATCGTTGCGCATTCACTCGGCCGCCCGCGGACTGGGCTCGCGTTCGGTCTCGGGTATCTCCTTCACCTTCCGTCCGATGTCGTCGACGCGTACGTCCGCGAAGGGGTCTATCAACCCGAACTAATGTATTGGCCCGTCGAGACAACTGGCTCACACGGCCACAGTCGGAACTTCCTCGAGCAGTTCTTTCTACTGTTCTCTCAGTATCAGTCGGAACTGCTCGCGGGCGACCTCTCGACGTACATGTGGATCCAGATTGGGATGGCTTCTGGTGCCGCATTGCTCTGGCTGTACGATGGTGCACCAGTCCTTCGAGAGGTTCTCGTCGGAAGCTTTCGATTCATTCGTAGTCTCGTTTCACCCGAAAACCCGACCGAGACCTCTCCTGAGCGCAAGTAACGATACCATACGGATACACTGTTTCGGATTACCTAACGGCACTGCCTAACGTGGCTCAGACGCGACTCGAGACGACGGCCTTATGTGTACACCCGACTTTCGAAAGTAATGCGAACGACGTGGCGTACTTCGTCGCGTCCCCTCCGGCCGTTTCCCGGCACGGAGGTAGGTATAGTATCCCGCCCTCGTCTCGACGATACGGATCACTCCGAAGCGTCGGATGGGTGTTCGGATTCACCGTGATACACTTCGACGATCGACGTCGGAGACGACGCCCTTATATGTGGTCGTCGTCTATTCCTGTATACGCGGAACCCTCCGTTGGATGTGGTTTCCGACGGTGGATTTGATCCGACGCCCTTATATGTACGAGGTCGTTTGGATACTAACGTGATCGGCGAGGCGCTTGACGTCTCGTCGGATCGGATCACTCCGGTTCGAAGGGGTTATGTACCCCGGATGGCTTAGGAGTAGATCCGAAGGAAATGAGAATCCTACCCCTGCGGTCCGCCGTATAGATGGGATTTGATGTTAGCCTTGGTAGTTCGGTGTCGCTTGATCGGTCGGCGATCTGGGGGACATCGAACGTGGACCCATGTGTGAGTGTGTATCTTGGATACGACATTCACCGCCAAATTTAGCCCTCCCAGCTCATTGGGGCTGGGAGTTAGATAGCATTCCGGTTGATCCTGCCGGAGGTCATTGCTATTGGAGTCCGATTTAGCCATGCTAGTTGCACGAGTTTAGACTCGTAGCAGATAGCTCAGTAACACGTGGCCAAACTACCCTATGGATCCGAATAACCTCGGGAAACTGAGGCTAATGCGGAATACCGCTCGCTGCCTGGAAGTGGCGCGAGCGCGAAACGTTCAGGCGCCATAGGATGTGGCTGCGGCCGATTAGGTAGACGGTGGGGTAACGGCCCACCGTGCCGATAATCGGTACGGGTTGTGAGAGCAAGAGCCCGGAGACGGTATCTGAGACAAGATACCGGGCCCTACGGGGCGCAGCAGGCGCGAAACCTTTACACTGCACGCGAGTGCGATAAGGGGACTCCGAGTGCGAGGGCATATAGTCCTCGCTTTTCACCACCGTAAGGTGGTGGTGGAATAAGTGCTGGGCAAGACCGGTGCCAGCCGCCGCGGTAATACCGGCAGCACGAGTGATGACCGCTATTATTGGGCCTAAAGCGTCCGTAGCTGGCCGCACAAGTCTATCGGGAAATCTGCGTGCTTAACGCGCAGGCGTCCGGTGGAAACTGTGTGGCTTGGGACCGGAAGATCCAGAGGGTACGTCTGGGGTAGGAGTGAAATCCCGTAATCCTGGACGGACCGCCGGTGGCGAAAGCGCTCTGGAAGGACGGATCCGACGGTGAGGGACGAAAGCTCGGGTCACGAACCGGATTAGATACCCGGGTAGTCCGAGCTGTAAACGATGTCTGCTAGGTGTGACACTGGCTACGAGCCAGTGTTGTGCCGTAGGGAAGCCGTGAAGCAGACCGCCTGGGAAGTACGTCCGCAAGGATGAAACTTAAAGGAATTGGCGGGGGAGCACTACAACCGGAGGAGCCTGCGGTTTAATTGGACTCAACGCCGGACATCTCACCAGCATCGACAACGTGCCGTGAAGGTCAGTGTGATGAGCTTACTGGAGCCGTTGAGAGGAGGTGCATGGCCGCCGTCAGCTCGTACCGTGAGGCGTCCTGTTAAGTCAGGCAACGAGCGAGACCCGCACTCCTAATTGCCAGCAACACCCTTGTGGTGGTTGGGTACATTAGGAGGACTGCCAGTGCCAAACTGGAGGAAGGAACGGGCAACGGTAGGTCAGTATGCCCCGAATGTGCTGGGCGACACGCGGGCTACAATGGCCACGACAGTGGGATGCAACCCCGAAAGGGGGCGCTAATCTCCGAAACGTGGTCGTAGTTCGGATTGAGGGCTGAAACTCGCCCTCATGAAGCTGGATTCGGTAGTAATCGCGCCTCAGAAGGGCGCGGTGAATACGTCCCTGCTCCTTGCACACACCGCCCGTCAAAGCACCCGAGTGAGGTCCGGATGAGGCCCCTGTACGGGGGTCGAATCTGGGCTTCGCAAGGGGGCTTAAGTCGTAACAAGGTAGCCGTAGGGGAATCTGCGGCTGGATCACCTCCACAGACCGGGACTGGGGCGTCGCCCCAGCCCAGAAGCCGTGACGGTTTTCCGTCACGCAGTTCACGTTCGATCGCCCACCGTTAGGCCGATCGAGCACCTCAGAACTACCAAGGCTAACACTCACCTCGTGTCCACCATCGAGTGGTGGACGTGGGCCCATAGCTCAGTGGTAGAGTGCCTCCTTTGCAAGGAGGATGCCCAGGGTTCGAATCCCTGTGGGTCCATGACTCGGAGGAAATCACGGATCGTGTCCCTTAAGTGGGAGACGACCCGAGGATTGAATCCGAAGCAGAACCGATGCACCAGCCCGCGCAAGTGTGGCTGGGAAGGGTCAATGCAGGCCGGCCGTCTACCGGCGTGCAGATGAGACTGTGTGTACGTGTAGTCCAGGCGTCCACTGGACCCGTTCCCGGGTCACTTAACGATTACATCTTTGATGTAATCCCGATCCGATGAACGTGGCTACTGTGCCAGCTGGTGGATCGCTCGGCTTGAGAGCTGAAGACGGACGTGCCAAGCTGCGATAAGCCTGAGGGACCCGCACGGAGGGAAAGAACTCAGGATTTCCGAATGGGAATCCCCACCGCAATTGCTTCGCGCAATGGGGAACGCCGAGAACTGAAACATCTCAGTATCGGCAGGAAAAGAAAACGTAATGTGATGTCGTTAGTACTGGCGAAGGAACGCGATACAGTCCAAACCGAAGCCTTCGGGCAATGTGGTGTTCGGACTGACTAACACTCTCAGAGGATCTACAGGAAGTCTCTTGGAATAGAGCACGAGACAGGGTGACAGTCCCGTAGTGTAGATGAGTATGAGACGAGTCAGCTCCAGAGTATCGGGGGTTGGATATCCCTCGTGAATATCCCAGGCATCGACTGGGAAGACTAAACACTCCTCAAGACCGATAGCGAACAAGTAGTGTGAACGAACGCTGAAAAGTACCCCCAGAAGGGAGGTGCAATAGGGCGTGAAATCAGTTGGCGATAGAGCGACGGGGCACACAAGGTCCTGTGAGTAATGAATCAGGTGCGAACCTGTAGTAAGCATCACGGGAAGCCGGTGTTCCGTCGTACGTTTTGAAAAACGAACCAGAGAGTGTGCCTGATTGACGAGTCTAACCCGAGTATCGGGGAAGGCGTAGGGAAACCGACATGGCCGCAGTGCTTTGCACAAGGGCCGCCGTGTTCAAGCGCGGGGAGTCAATCGGGCACGACCCGAAACCGGACGATCTAGGCATGGGCAAGGTGAAGCGTGGCGAAAGCCACGTGGAGGCCTGCTAGCGTTGGTGTCCTACAATACCCTCGCGTGACCTATGTCTAGGGGTGAAAGGCCCATCGAGTCCGGAAACAGCTGGTTCCAACCGAAACATGTCGAAGCATGACCTCTGCCGAGATAGTTCGTGGGGTAGAGCAACGGATTGGGGGATCGCACTCCGAGAGGAGTGTGCCCCCCTGTCCAACTCCGAACCTACGAACGTCGTTTGACGCAGGGAGTCCGGTGCGCGGGGTAAGCCTGTGTACCGTGAGGGAGACAACCCAGAGCTGGGTTAAGGTCCCCAAGTGTGGACTAAGTGCGATCGAAGGTGGTCTCAAGCCCTAGACAGCCGGGAGGTGAGCTTAGAAGCAGCTACCCTCTAAGAAAAGCGTAACAGCTTACCGGCCGAGGTTTGAGGCGCCCAAAATGATCGGGGCTCAAGTCCACCACCGAGACCTAGCGGCACTCTTGACGGAGTGATCCTGTAGGTTGGCGTACTGTTCGGGCGGAAGCACGGCCGAGAGGTCGTGTGGACCGTGCAGTAACGAAAATTCTGGTCATAGTAGCAGCGTGAGTCGGGTGAGATCCTCGACGGCCAAACGAGTAAGGGTTCCTCAGCAATGCTGATCAGCTGAGGGTTAGCCGGTCCTAAGTCAGCCCGTAAGTCGAAGCTGACAACAGGGAAGTAGGTTAATATTCCTACGCCAGTGTGCACTCAAAGCCGACGCTTTGGGGCCGCCTCTACCGGGTTTTCGCCCGGTCGAACAGTCGAAGATCGTGGAAGCCGTAATGGCAGGAAGCGATCGAATGGCTGGATAGCGAAAGAGAGGTCAACCTAGAGCCCGTGAAAAGGCAAGCACACAGTCCGTACCGAGATCCGACACAGGTACTCGTGGCAGCGAAAGCCAAGGTCTGTCGGGAATAACCGACGTTAGGGAATTCGGCAAGTTAGTCCCGTACGTTCGCAATAAGGGATGCCTGCCTCGGAAAGAGGCAGGTCGCAGTGACTCGGGCGCTCCGACTGTCTAGTAACAACATAGGTGACCGCAAATCCGTAAGGACTCGTACGGTCACTGAATCCTGCCCAGTGCGGGTATCTGAACACCCCTTACAAGGGGACGAAGGACCCGTTAACGGCGGGGGTAACTATGACCCTCTTAAGGTAGCGTAGTACCTTGCCGCTTCAGTAGCGGCTTGCATGAATGGATCAACGAGAGCGCCACTGTCCCAACGTTGGGCCCGGTGAACTGTACGTTCCAGTGCGGAGTCTGGAGACCCCCAAGGGGAAGCGAAGACCCTATAGAGCTTTACTGCAGGCTGTCACTGAGACGTGGTCGCCATTGTGCAGCATAGGTAGGAGGCATTACACAGGTAGCCGCGCTAGCGGCTCACCGAGCCAGCATTGAAATACTACCCGATGGTGACTGCGACTCTCACTCCTGGCGGAGGACACTGGTAGCCGGGCAGTTTGACTGGGGCGGTACGCGCTTGAAAAGATATCGAGCGCGCCCCAAGATTTCCTCACCCGCGTCGGAGACGCGGGAAAGAGCGCAAGAGCATACGGAAGTCTGACAGTGTCCGGCACAACGACGGACGCTGACGCGAAAGCGTGGTCTAGCGAACCAATTAGGCTGCTTGATGCGGCCAATTGCTGACAGAAAAGCTACCTTAGGGATAACAGAGTCGTCACCCGCAAGAGCACATATCGACCGGGTGGCTTGCTACCTCGATGTCGGTTCCCTCCATCCTGCCTGTGCAGAAGCAGGCAAGGGTGAGGTTGTTCGCCTATTAAAGGAGGTCGTGAGCTGGGTTTAGACCGTCGTGAGACAGGTCGGCTGCTATCTATTGGGGGTGTTACGGTATCTGACGAGAACGTTCGTATAGTACGAGAGGAACTACGAATGGGTGCCACTCGTGTACCGGCTGTCCGAGAGGGCACGTGCCGGGCAGCGACGCACCACGGGGTAAGAGCTGAACGCATCTAAGCTCGAAACCCACTTGGAAAAGAGATACCACTGAGATCACTCGTAGAAGACGAGTTCGATAGACTCGGGGTGTACGCGCCAAGGCAACGAGGCGTTGAGCCCGCGAGCACTAATCGATCGAGCCACACAGTCATACATTATCGCATTGGATCCGTGACGCGGAGAACGGGTCCGGACGCAAACTGGACTACACATACACACGGTCAGAGGCCACCGATTACGGTTTAGCGACGGTTCGAGTCCGTTGATCGGCATTACGGCGGCCAGAGCGACGAGGTGCCTCCCGTACCCATCCCGAACACGGAAGATAAGCTCGTCTGCGTATCGGCACGTACTGGAGTGCGCGAGCCTCTGGGATCCCCGATTCGCCGCCTTCACTCATACT